>NZ_JBIVIO010000003.1:84371-605614 GCF_044749745.1 Streptomyces sp. NPDC088923
GCCGCGTCCCGCGTGGTGCGGGGGGCGGAGGGGGGGCAGCGTGTGCGGCCCGGCGGGGGGGGGTTGGTGTGGGGGTGGGTCGGGGGGGTGTTGGTGTGGGGGGGGGGGGGGGGCACCGGGCGGGTCCCCCCCCCCTCCCCGCCCCCGTCGGCCGATCAGAGCCGCGAAAGCTCCTCCACCAAGTCGTCGAGACCCAGCGAGCCCTGCGAGAGCGCGGCCATGTGCCACTTCTTCGCGTCGAAGGAATCGCCGTGCGCCTTCTGCGCGTTGGCGCGGCCCGTCAGCCAGGCGCGCTCGCCGAGCTTGTAGCCGATGGCCTGGCCCGGCATCGAGAGGTAGCGGATCATCTCGCTCGCGACGAAGGCTGCCGGGCGGCTGCTGTGCGCGGCGAAGAACTCGTGCGCGAGGGCCGGGGTCCAGCGCTCGCCCGGGTGGAAGGGCGAGTCGGCCGGGATCTCCAGCTCCAGGTGCATGCCGATGTCGATGATGACGCGGACCGCGCGCATCATCTGCGCGTCGAGGTAGCCGAGGCGCTTCTCGGGCGTGTCGAGGTAGCCCAGCTCGTCCATGAGGCGCTCGGCGTACAGCGCCCAGCCCTCGACGTTCGCGGAGACCATGCCGATGCCCGCCTGGTAGCGCGAGAGGCTGTCGGCGACGTGTGTCCACTGCGCGAGCTGGAGGTGGTGGCCGGGGACGCCCTCGTGGTACCAGGTCGACGTCAGGTCGTAGACGGGGAAGCTCGTCTCGCCCATCGTGGGCAGCCACGTGCGCCCCGGGCGCGAGAAGTCCTCGGAGGGTTCCGTGTAGTACGGGGCCGCCGCGCTCCCGGCGGGGGCGATGCACGCCTCGACCTTGCGGACCCGGTCGGCCAGCTCGAAGTGCGTGCCGTCCAGCTGCTCGATCGCCTCGTCCATGAGGCCCTGGAGCCACTGACGGGCCTCTTCGACGCCCTCGATACGGGTGCCGTGCTCGTCGAGGTGCGCGAGCGCGACCCACGGCGTCTCCGCCCCTGCCAGCACCTTCTCGGCCTCGGTGCGCATCTCGGCGAGCAGCCGGTGGAACTCGGACCAGCCGTAGGCGTACGCCTCGTCGAGGTCCAGGTCGGCGCCGTTGAAGCTCCGGGCCCAGCGCGCGTAGCGCTCGCGGCCCACGACGGCCGGGGCGTCGGCGATTTCGGGCGCGTACTCGTCGCGGACCCAGTCCCGCAGCGCGACGACGGCGGCCGTGGCGCCGCGCGCGGCCTCGTCCAGCTCGGCGCGCAGCGCCTCGGGCCCGGCGGCGGCGAAGTCCTCGAACCAGCCGCGGCCCTCGCCCGCCCACTCGGTGAGCTGCTCGACGAAGGTCGCGGTCGGCTCGGGCTGCGCGGGCAGGTCGCGCTCCAGGCCGAGTGCGAGCGACTCCTGATAGCCCTCCAGCGCCGCGGGGACGGCGCGCAGGCGCGCGGCGATCGCGCGCCAGTCCTCCTCGGTCGCGGTCGGCATCAGCGTGAAGATGTCCCGTACGGGGTGGGCGGGGGTGTTCATGTTGCCGACGGTGCGCAGGTGCTCGCCCGCCTCGTGGACGGCGAGTTCGGCGGTGAGGCGCTCGCGGAGCAGGCGGGCGCAGCGCCGCTCGATGTCGCTGTCGGCGCCCGGCGCCCGCTCGGCCTCGGCGAGCCGGTCCAGGGTGGTACGGGCGAGCGCGGCGAACGCCTCGGCCCCGGTGGGGGAGAAGTCGGGCAGCCGCGTGGCGCTCTCGGCGACACCGAGGTACGTACCGGTGATCGGGTCGAGTGCGACGAGGTCGTCGACGTACGCGTCGGCGACCTCGCGGGGGAGCGGGGTCTTCGTCTCTGGCATGCGCTCATCTTGGTACCTGACGGCGGGCGGTGTCATCCGGGTGGCGGCCCCGGGGCGTCCGCTTTCCGGACGGGTTGCCGAAAGGTGCGGGGCGAAAGCGGCCCTTCCCGGGCGCAATCGGGCCCGGGGCGCAGGTGCCCCGGGCCCGATTCGTACGCGCGCGGCTCAGGCGTTCCCGCGCCGCTCGCCCACCGAGCCCCGTGCCCGTTCGTACTTCACCGCGTCTGGTACGTACCCGGCGAGGCGTGCCGTGATCACGAGGGTGCCCTCCTCGATCTGGTAGTCCAGCGGCAGCCCGAGGCCGCGCATCGCCGCGACCATGCCGGTGTTGGAGGCCTGCGTCACCGCGTACACGCTGTCGGCCTCCGCTTCGGCGGCCATCGCGACGAGCCGTTCGAGGAGCCGCGAGCCGACGCCCTTGCGCTGCCAGGCGTCCTCCACGAGCAGCGCGACCTCCGTCTCCTCGCCGTCCCACAGCAGGTGCCCGAGCGCGACGAGCCGCCCGGAGGCGGTCCGCGCCGCGAGGGTGCGGCCGTGCCGGGGGCTGAGCAGGTGCGCGAGGTAGCGGTCCGCGTCGCGCACCGGGCCGTGGTAGCGGCGGGCGAGAGTCGCGGGGGAGCAGCGGGCGTGGAGCTCCTTCGCCTCGTCCAGGTCCCCCTGGCCGGCCCGTTCGACCGTGACGGCCTCGCCACGCGGCAGCGTGTACACCTCGGCGCCGCCGGGGAGCCGGGGGCCGAGCCGCGCGTCGAGGGCGAGGAGCGCGCGGGCGCGCGCGAACTCGGTCGGCGTGAAGGGCAGGTAGGCCCGTTCGGCGGTGACGACGTCTCCTTCGGGGGTGTGCAGCCGCAGGACGGTGCCGGGACCGCCCTCGCCGTCGTGAATGCCCTCCGCCCCCTGCGCCGCCTTCCCGGCGGGCAACGAGCGGATCGCGCAGCGGCCGAGCAGCTCGCGCAGCGCGAGGGGGAGTTCGGCCGGGTCGAGCGCGGTGCGCGTGGCGAGGTGGAGGATGCGCGCGGGCGGGTCCACGAGGTCGTGGGCGTCGGCCCGCTCGATCCACGTGCCGCTGCCGCCCGCCGCGGCGACGGCGCGGGTCAGCGCGCTCGCCTCCAGGCTCGCGGGGGCGCGCAGCGAGAACTCGTCGACGGTGCCCTCGGCGAGCGGGTGGGTCTGGAGACTGAGGATGTCGACGCGGTGCCGCGCGAGCGCCCCGCACAGCGCGGCGAGCGAGCCGGGCTCGTCGCGCACGGTGGTGCGCATCCGCCACAGGACGGTCCCTCCACCGTGCTCCCGGGCGACCGGCTCAGCGGCGGCACCGGTATCCGCACCGGTGCCTGTATCCGTACCGGTGCCTGTATCCGCACCGCTACCGGTATCGAGCGGGGGAGGAGCGTGTCCATGGCGCCGTGACCACCACACGTGGAAACCGGCCGTCGCGGCGAGCAGTACCGCCGAGGTGATCAGCAGCTCGGGCCCCCCGGGTCCGTGCGCGACGGTGTTGGCGACCGCGTCGGCGACGGCGACGGCGGTGAAGAGCGCGGCCAGCTCGACGAGTTCGCGGCGCCAGTGGCGGGGGCGCGGGGCCGCCTTGTGCACAGAGGTCTCAGCATTCATGCGCTCAGCCTTGGGCACGGGTGTTGCGCGACAACGAACGCTTTGTGACTGATCGGTTAAGTATCGTTCCGATCCGGAACGCGCGGATCTGGTCCGTTGCATCCGGTAATGACGGGAAAGGAATCCCTTGGCTCTCTTCGTGATCGAGCGCGGCAGTACGCTCCCGGCGGCCCGCGCCTGGGACCTGCTCACCGACTGGCGCCGGCACGGGCGCGTCGCCCCGCTCACGGCGGTACGGGTAGGGAGCGGGCCGCCCGGCGGCGGGCTCGGCACGGTCTTCGTCGCCAGGACCCGTATCGGCCGCCTCGGCTTCGACGACCCCATGGAGGTCACCGTGTGGCGGCCCCCGGCGGCGGACACCCCCGGCACGTGCCGTCTCGACAAGCGCGGCCGCGTCTTCACGGGCTGGGCCCTCGTCGAGGTCCTGCCCCACGCGGCGGGCTGCCGCGTCCGCTGGACGGAGGACATCAGCCTGCGCGGACTCCCGCGCGCGGCCGACCCCCTGACCCGGCGCGCCGCGGCGGCGGTCTTCGGGCGGGCGGTGGACCGGCTGCTGGTGGCGGACGAGGAGTGAGCGCACGGTCCGCGCGGCACGTGCTTTTCGCGCGCCCGCCGCCCGCCGCCGCGCTCGCGAGGCAGGTGCGGGGCGCACGTCGCGGCCGTGCGGGACCGGGCCCGCAGTGGTGACAACGGGCACTGCCTCAGCGGGGGCCCGGCGTGCGAATCTCGATCGCGCCGCCGCTTCCGGTGGTCCCGCACCGCACCGAGGGAGGCCGCGTGAACCCCGAGTACGCCGCGTACGCCGCCGCGCATCCTCTCTTCTACGACGCGACGCACCACGCGCAGGCCGGTCCCCCGGCACAGCAGGGCGCCGAGGACTACGCCGCCGCGCTCGGCACCGTACCGCCCGGCTGGGAGGAGGCGCGGCGTGGTGACTGGCGCTCGCTGGCCCCCGCCGGTGCGCACGTGCCGCCGCAGGGCTGGAAGATCCACGTCTCCGCGAGCCTGGAGGCGGCGCCCCGAGTCCTCGCGAGAACGGCCCGGCTCTGCTTCGCCCGCCGCGTCCCGTTCAAGTTCGTGCCCACCCCCACGCTGCTGCTCCTGCGCAACGGGAAGTACGCGGACCGCGCGGGCAGCGGCAAGTTCCTCACCCTCTACCCGCCGTCACCCGAGGACTTCGAGCCCCTGTGCCGGGACCTCGCCGCCGCGCTCGACGGCGAGCCCGGGCCGTACATCCTGAGCGACCTGAGAATCGGCCCGGGACCCGTGCACGTGCGCTACGGGGCCTTCGCGCCGCGCTTCTGCCCCGGACCCGACGGGCTCCCCGTGCCCGCCGTCGCCGACCCCGAAGGCACCCTCGTCCCCGATCCGCGCGGCCCCGTCTTCACCGTGCCCGCCTGGGTCACCCCGCCCCCCTTCCTCGCCCCGCACCTCGCGGCGCGTACCGCGGCGGGCGCCGACGGCATCCCGTACGACATCGAGGGCGCGCTGCACTTCTCCAACGGCGGCGGCGTGTACCGCGCCAAGGACCCGCGCACGGGCCGGCGCCTCGTCCTCAAGGAGGCGCGCCCCCACGCCGGGCTCGCCGCCGACGGCACCGACGCCGTGACCCGCCTGGCGCACGAGGAGGACATGCTGCGCGCCCTCGCCGGGCTCGACTGCGTGCCCGCCGTGCACGAGCACCTGGCCGTGGGCGAACACCGCTTCCTCGTCATGGACTTCGTGCCCGGTACGACGCTCAACACGCTCTTCGCCCGCCGTTTCCCGCTCTCGCGCTCCGCACCCGGCGAGGCGGCGCTCGCCGAACACGCCGCGTGGGCCGAGCGGATGCACCGCCTGGTCACCGAAGCCGTCGCCGCCGTCCACGGGCGCGGGGTGGTCATGGGCGATCTGCACATGAGCAACGTCATGGTGAGCGAGGACGAACAGCGCGTCGTTCTGCTCGACTTCGAGGCAGCCTCCCGCGCGGCCGACGCGGTCCGGCCCACCGTCGCCAACCCCGCCTTCGCCGCCCCCCGGGACCGCACCGGACAGGCCGTGGACACCTACGCCCTCGCCTGCCTGCGCCTCGCCCTCCACCTCCCCCTCACGACGCTCTTCGGCCTGGACCGCGGCCACGCCACGCGCCTCGCCGACGCGGTCGCGGAGACCTTCCCCGTACCGCGCGCCTCGCTCGACACGGCCGTACGGGAGATCGAGGGAGCGCCGGACCCCGGCGACCGGGAGCCCGCGCCGTCGCCGGACGCGGTGTCCCTCACCTCCTGGCCGCGTGCCCGCGACCTCCTCGTCCGCGCGCTGCTCGCCTCCCGCACCCCCGAACGCGGCGACCGCTGCTTCCCCGGGGACATCGCGCAGTTCGCCTCCCCCGCCGGTGGCGCGAGCCTCGGCCACGGCACGGCGGGCGTGCTGCACGCCCTCGACGCGGCGGGCGAGCGATGTCCGGAGGCGGAGGAGTGGCTGCTCGCGCGGACGAAGGCACCCGCCTCGGGCACCCCCTGCGGCCTCTACGACGGACTGGCCGGGATCGCCTGGACCCTCGACCGCCTCGGCCACCCCCAGGAAGCCCTCGACCTCGCCGCCCTCGTCGCCCGGGAACCCCTGCACGCCCTGCCTCCCACACTGCACGGCGGACAGGCCGGCATCGCCCTCGTCCTCGGCACTCTCGCCGCCCGCGCGGACAGCGCGCAGGCAGCGCCGCTGCGCGCCGCCGCCGCGCGCTGCGCCGAAGCCGTCGCCCACTCGGTGCGCGAGGCGGCGGCCCGGGAGAAGAGACCGGCGGGCAGCCGGGCCGGACTGCTCCACGGCGCCTCCGGAGCCGCGCTCCTGCTCATCCGCCGGTACGAGGAGACGGGCGACACCGCGGCTCTCGACCTCGCCGCCACCGCACTGCGCCTGGACCTCGCGCACTGTCGGCCCGGGGCCGACGACGCCCTGCTCGTGGTCGAGGGCAAACGCACCATGCCGTACCTCGGCGGGGGCAGCGCGGGCCTCGCGATGGTCCTCGACGACTACCTCGTCCACCGGCCGGGCGACCCGCTCGCCGCCCACCGCGCACCGCTGCGCCGCGCGGCGACCTCCCGCTTCTACATCCAGCCCGGTCTCTTCCGCGGCGTCGCGGGGCTCGTCCTGCACCTCGCCCGCACCCCGGCGGGCGATCCGCCCGAGCGGCGCCGCGTCATCGAGCGGCACCGCGCGCTCCTGACCCACCAGGCCCTGCCCTACGCGGACGGCCTCGCCTTCCCCGGCGAACAACTCCTTCGGCTCTCGATGGACCTCGCCACCGGGACAGCGGGCTGCCTGCTCGCCCTCGGCAGCGCGTACGCACCGGAACCCGCCCGGTTCACGCTGCCCTACCTGCCGCCACCGCGGCCCACAGACGGCCCCCGCCCGGGGGCCGGAGCCACCACCAGGTGATCACTCCACCGGCCGGACGGCGGACCGCTCCTTGCCGTCGCCCGACCCCGTTCCGAAAGGAACCGTGCCATGGCACTGCTCGACCTTCAGGTGATGGAGACCCCCGAGGAAGAGGGCTTCCAGGACATCGCCACCGGCAGCCAGGTGAGCCTCCTCATCTGCGAGTACAGCTCCCTGAGCGTCACCCTCTGCACCCCGTGACGCAGCCCCGCCCGGAGTGAGGCACGGGGCACCGGCCGCCTGGCGGCCGGTGCCCCGTCGCCGTACCGCGCCGCGGACCCTCCGGGGGAACTCCGCCCGTTTTCCCGCGCGCCGCCCACCGTCCAGGAGGGACACCGCGTGTCACCCACCCGACCCGGCGAACGGTCGCCCGGCCCGCCCACCGCGCTCCCGCTCACACTCCGCGCCGCCGCCCCCGTCGCCGTCCTGCTCTGCTCCCTCGGCGCGGCACTCGCCGCCCTCGCCCTGCCCGCGCTGCTCGGCTCGACGCTGTCACGGCTCGTCGCCGGCGGCCCCGTGCCGTGGACCGGCATCCGGTGGTGCCTCGCGCTCACCGCCGCCGAGGTCCTGCTCGACGCGGCCGTCGCCGCGCTCGGCGGCGCGGCGAGCGCCACCCGCACCACCGGCCTGCGCGCCCTTCTCCTGGGCCGCGTTCTCATGGCCGCGCCCGACGACCCGGACCTGCCGCGCCCCGGTGACCTCGCGACCCGCCTCACCGCGAACACCGCCGAAGCCGCGACCGTGCCCGTCACCCTCGCGAGCGCCGTCCCCGCGGTCCTGCTGCCGCTCGGCGGCCTCGCGGGCGTCCTCCTCACAGATCCGTGGACCGGGCTGGCCCTCCTCGCCGGGTTCCCCGCCGTCGCCGCGCTGCTGCGGGTCTTCACGACCGGCACCGCGGAAGCGGGCGCCCGCTACCAGCACACGCAGGCGGTCCTCGCCTCACGCCTCACCGAGGTCCTGGAGGGTGCCGAGACGGTACGGGCCGCGGGCACCGCGCGCCGCGAGTTCGCCCGCGTCACCGCGCCGCTCGCCGAGCTCGCCGCGCACGGGCGCACCACCTGGCTGCTGTACGGGCGGGCCGCCGGGCGCGCGGGCGTCCTGCTCCCACTGCTCACCGTTCTCGTCCTCACCGTGGCCGGGCTGCGGCTCGCCGCCGGGGCACTCGACATCGGCGCGCTCGTCACCGTCACCCGTTACACGGCCCTCGCCGTGGGCATCGGCACGGTCACGGGCGCTCTCGGCGCCCTCGCGCGGGGCCGGGCGGCCGCCGGACGGCTCGCACCGCTGCTCGCCCTCCCCGCCCCGCCCTCCGGGAGCGCGCCGCTGCCGCCCGGCGGCGGGGCCCTCGCGCTGCGCGGCGTGGGCCTGCGCCGCGAGGACGCCGACGTGCTGCGCGGCATCGATCTCGACGTCGCCGCGGGCGAGTACCTCGCGGTCGTGGGGCGCTCGGGCACGGGCAAGTCGCAGTTGGTGGCGCTCGCCGGGGGACTCGTCGCCCCCAGCGCGGGACGGGTGCTCCTCGACGGCGCCGACCTGCGCGACCTCGCCCCCGAAGCCCTGCGTCGCGCCGCCGCGTACGCCTTCGAACGGCCCGTGCTCTTCGGCGACACGATCGCGGACGCGCTCGCCTTCGGCGCCGCACGAGCCGACGGCGACACGGTGCGCGCCGGTGCCCGGGCCGCCGCGGCCCACGCTTTCGTCCAGGCCCTGCCCCACGGGTACGCGACCCCCGTCGACGCGGCTCCGCTCAGCGGAGGCGAACACCAACGCCTCGGCCTCGCCCGCGCCTTCGCCCACCAGGGCCGTCTTCTCGTCCTGGACGACGCGACCTCGGCACTCGACACGCTGACCGAGCGCGAGGTCCACCGGTACGTGGCCCGCCTCCCCGTCACGCGGCTGCACGTCACCCACCGCGCCGCCGTCGCGGCCCGCGCCGACCGCGTCCTGTGGCTCGACGCCGGACGGGTCCGCGGCTGCGGCCCGCACGCCGAGCTGTGGCACGACCCCGCCTACCGCGAGGTCTTCGCGGGCGGACCGCCCGCACGGACCGGCGACCCGGATACGGGTGCACCGCCCGCGCGGACCGGCGACCACGGCGGACCCGCGTGCTGAGGCCCGGGGGCCCGTGGGCCCGCGTCGGCCGCGCCGCGCGTCCCTACCTCAAGCAACGGCGCCGGGACCTCCTCCACCTCGCGGGCTGGTCGCTCGTCGAGTCCGCCCAGACCTTCGCGAGCGGGTACGCCCTCGCCCGCGCGCTCGACGCCGGGTTCCTCGCCGGGCGTACGGGGACCGGACTCGCGTGGCTGGGGTGCGCCGCCCTCGCCGCCCTCCCGGCGGGACCCGCGCAGAGCGGCGTCTTCCGCGGGCTCGCCGCACTCGTGGAGCCGCTGCGCGACGGACTCGTGCGGCGCGCGGTCTCCGGAGCCCTCGGCGCGGCGCTGCGCGGAGAGCTGCCCGAGCGCGCCCGTACCGCCGCCGTCTCGCGCGTGACCCATCAGAGCGAGATCGCCAGGGACGGCTGGGCCGGTCTCGTCCTGTCCCTGCGGTCCTTCGTCTTCACGACGGCCGGGGCACTCGCCGGACTCGCCGCGCTCGCCCCGCCGTTGCTCCTCGTCCTGCTCCCGCCCCTCGTCCTCGGGCTCGTGCTCTTCCTCCTCACCCTCGTGCCCACCGCGGCCCGGCAGCGTGCCCTCCTGGGCGCGGACGAGGAGTACGCGGCGCTCGCCGGGCACGCCGCCTCCGGACTGCGCGATCTCGCCGCGACGGGCGGCGGCCACCTCGTCGCCGCGCACGCCGCGCGCGTCGCCGCCGTCCAGGCGGCGGCCGCACGCTCCCTCGCCCGCTGGTCGGCGGTACGCGTCCTCGCGCTCGCGCTCGCCGGTCGCGTACCTCCCCTGCTGCTCCTCGTGACAGCCCCCTGGCTGCTGCGCCGCGGCCTCACCCCGGGGGAACTGGTCGGGGCGCTCGCGTACCTTTCGCAAGCCCTGCTCCCCGCGCTCCAGTCGCTCATGACGGCGCTCGGCACCGCCGGGGGGCGTCTCCTCGTCGTCCTCGACCGCTTCGCGGTCCCGCCCCCGCCGCTGCCCGCCCCACAGCGCCGCGCGCCCGCCCGCCCCCGCCCGGGGCCCCTCCTCGAACTGCGCGGGGTCTCGTACGCGTACGGGCCGGGCGCCCGCCCGGTGCTCGACCGCCTCGACCTCGCCCTCGGCCCCGGGGAACGGCTCGCCGTCATCGGCCCGAGCGGAGCGGGCAAGTCGACGCTCGCCGCGCTCGCCGCGGGGGTCCGCGTCCCCACCGCCGGACAGGTCCTCTGGCACGGTCGCCCGCCCGGCGACACCGATCCCGGGCTCTTCCGCACCCTCGCCCCCCAGCAGGCGTACCTGCCCGAGGGCACGCTCCGCGAGGCCGTCGCCTACCTGCGCCCGGACGCGGACGACTCGGCGCTCGCGGCCGCGGCGCGGGCCGTCGGGCTCGAAGCGGTGCTGCGGGCCGTGGGGGGCTGGGACGTACCGGTGCGGGCGGGCCGGCTCTCGCCCGGTGAGCGCCAGCTCGTCGCGCTCGCCCGCGCCTGGCTCTCGCCCGCCCCGCTCCTCGTGCTCGACGAGGCCACGAGCCACCTGGACCCTCTGGCCGAACTGCGCGCCGAGCGCGCGCTCGCCGCGAGACCCCGTACGACCCTCGTGCTGGTCGCGCACCGCCCGGCGACCGCCGCGCGCGCCACCCGGGTACTGCTCCTCGACGGCGCCCGCACCGACTGCGGCACGCCGGGGGAACTGGCCGCCCGCTCGGCCCTCTTCCGTGAGCTGACGGGCGCGACCGCACCCCCCGCCTCACAGCCAGCCGGCCTCCTTGGCGAGCCGGATGGCGTCCAGCCGGTTGCGCGCGCCGGTCTTGCGGATCGCCGCCGCGAGGTAGTTGCGGACCGTGCCGGCCGCGAGGTGCAGGCGCCCCGCTATCCCGGCCACCGACTCGCCCTCGGCGGCGAGCCCGAGGACGCGTAGCTCCCGGTCCGACAAGGGGGACTCGGCGACCCGGAGCAGGCCGAAGGCCAGCGTCTCGTCCAGGTGCCGCCCCCCGGCGGCGACCTTGCGCACCACGGCGGCGAGGTCCCCCGTCTCGCCGTACTTGTCCACGTACCCGCCCGCGCCCGCGTGGAAGGCGCGGCGCAGGTCGCCGGGCCGCTCGCCCTTCGTCAGGATGACGAGCGAGCCCGCGTCCTCCGCCGCGCGGGAGGAGCGGAGGGTCTCTATCTCGGTGAGCAGGCCCAGGGAACCCGGACAGTCGAGGTCGAGGACGTAGACGTCGGGAGGGCAGGTATCGGCCGCCCGTCCCACCTCGCCGGGACCCGCCGTCTCCACGTGCAGATCCGTGTCGGCCGTGAGCAGGGCCCGCAGCGCGACCCGCCAGAGCGGGATCTCGTGCACCAGCAATATCTTCGTGCGAAGCGGCACCCGGAACTCCCCTGGCTTCGTGTGACCGGGGCGGCTCCCGCCCGGTACCGATCAGTTCACCGGAGCGGGTGCCCGCGCGTGCGCGATAGCCACGCATTGGCCGGAACGGGACGAGGCGGGGGCGGCGCGTGAATGCGCGGAACGCGCGCCCCGTGCGCCCCCTGAGGAGCCTGGTGCGGCGGACGGGGTCCGGGACGGGCCCGCCCGCCGTCAGGAGGCGGAGCCGTCCGGGACCGGCGCCGCGGGCCGGGCGGGGCCGGGCACGGCGGCGCCGGGGACGGCCTCCGCGGCGGCCGCGTCCGTGCCGTCCACGGCCCGGCGCGGCAGCGTGAACGTGATCCGGGTCCCGGGTCCCTCGGCCGGGGCGAGGGCGATGGTCCCGCCGTGGTACTCCACGACCTTCTTGCAGATCGCGAGACCGATGCCGCTGCCCGGATAGGTGTCCTTGGTGTGCAGACGCTGGAAGATGACGAAGACGCGTTCCGCGTACTCCGGTTCGATGCCGATCCCGTTGTCAGCGACGGTGAACCGCCACGCGTCCCCCTCGGGCGCGACGCCCACGCGGATCTCGGGCGTGCGGTCGGGGGAGCGGAACTTCACGGCGTTCGAGAGCAGGTTCTGCCAGAGCATCCCGAGTTGCGTCGGGTCCCCCGTGACGGCGGGCAGCGCGTCTCGCGTGACCCGGGCCCCGGCCTCGTCGATCGCCATCCCGAGCGTGTCGAGGGTCCGGCCGACCAGGGCGTCGAGGTCGACGGGCTCGTGCTTGTCGGTCAGGCGCCCGATACGCGAGAAGGCGAGCAGGTCGTTGATGAGGACCTGCATCCGGTTGGCGCCGTCCACCGCGAAGGCGATGTACTGATCGGCGCGGGCGTCGAGTTCGCCCGCGTAACGGCGCTGGAGCAACTGCGTGAAGCTGGAGACCTTCCGGAGCGGTTCCTGGAGGTCGTGCGAGGCGATGTAGGCGAACTGCTCCAGCTCCTCGTTGGAGCGCCTGAGATCGGCGGTCTGCTCGTCCAGGAGCAGGCGCCGCTGTTCGCTCGTGGCCAGCTCGGCGGCCAGCCGGTGGCGCATCGACTCGACGTCCGAGCCGAGGCGACGCAGGTCGGCGGGGCCCGAGACCCTGATGCGGTGGGCGAAATCGCCCCGTGTGACCCGCCCGGTGTCCGCGCTGAGCCGGTCGAGCGGGTCCGTCACACCGCGCCGCAGCCCCTCGAACACGGCGAGGGCGAGCAGCACGAGGAGCACCCCGATCGCGAGGAAGACGCCGTCGCGCAGCCGCTCGGCGGCCCGCAGCTCCTCGACCGCGTCGGCGCGCGCCGCCCGCAGGTGGTCCTGCTGGGTCGTGAGCGCCCGGCGCACCGCGTCGAAGGCGGACTTGCCCTCGGCGGCGCGCGCCGCGGCGAGCGGCACCGGGTCCCCGCCGGGAGCGGCGGCCACGGGGCGGGCGATCCGCTCCTGCCACGCGCGGGTGCGGGCGAGGACACGGTCGAGGTCGGCGCGGTTGCGCCCGTCGCCCTCGACCAGCGAGCGGAGCCGGGCGGCGGCGGTCTTCTCGTCCGCGAGGCCGCGCTCGTACGGCTCCAGGAAGCGGCGCTCGCCCGTGAGGCCGTACCCGCGCACGCCCGTCTCCTGGTTGACGAGCGCGGCCTCCAGGCGGACCGCGTTCGTCAGCGCGGGGGAGTGCCCGTCGACCAGCGTGCCGGTGAGCGAGGACGCCCGCCCCATGGCCCAGACACCGACGCCGCCGAGGAGCGCCAGGACGACCAGCGCCACCGCCCCGCCCACCCGGACCCACTGCCGGGTCGTCCATCTCGACGGCCGCCCGGTGGACGGGGCGTCGTGGTGCGGGGGTGCGGTCATCGCGGAAACTCCTCGGGCATCCGTGTGGCCGCTCGGAACGAACGCGGCGCAGGTACTGTAGCGCCACGACAACTCTTGTTGTCACGCCCGGTTCCCTTTCCGTAGAGTGGCGGTCATGCCAGGCGTTCACTTCTCCTTGCGCATGTCCGAACCGGAACTGGAAACGCGGGTCACCGAGGAACTCGCGGCCCTCGTCGAACACCTCGTGCCCGAGGTCTTCGCCTTCGTGCCCGTGCCGGAGGACGAACCCCCCGAGGCGGAGCGGACACCGGAGCGGGCACGCGCCCTGGCACACCTGCACCTCCTCACCCACATCCAGCAGGCCGCCCTCCGCCTGGAGGCCGGTACGGCGCACGAGGCCGCCCGCGCCGGAGCCGGATACCCGCAGATCGGCCGGGCTTCCGGACTCACCCGGCAGGGGGCACGGCGCCGCTGGCCCGGCCTCTCCACCCCGACCGCCGACCCCGACCCGAGCACCGGAGACCCCGATGATGATCGCCCCTGACCGCCCTTATGACGTGCTGCTGGTCGAGGACGACGAGGCCGACGCACTCCTGATCGAAGACGCCCTCCTCGCCCGCGGTGCCCGGAACCTGACACAGGTGCACGACGGCGTCGCCGGTCTCGACTACCTCCGCGATCGCGGCAACACGCGTCCTGACCTGATCGTGCTCGACCTCAACATGCCGCGCATGAACGGCCGTGAACTGCTCGCCGTCATCAAGCAGGACGAGGAACTGCGCACGATCCCGGTCGTGGTGCTCACCACCTCCTCGGCGCCCGACGACGTGAGCGGCGCCTACCGCCAGCACGCCAACGCCTACGTCACCAAGCCCGTCAACCTGGACGACTTCGAGCGCGCCGTGCAGAGCATCGACGCCTTCTACCTGGAGACGGTCGTCCGTCTGCCCCGGCCCTGAACCAGCCACCGTGGCCGAGGGACCGCCCCCCGACGGGCGGGGGGGTCCTCGGCCGGGGTCCCCTCGGGCGGGGTCGCCGTTAACCTGCGGGGAATGGACCTCCTGCCCCCGTTCGACGTGCCCCCGACCGCCACCGCGACAGCCCTCCGCCTGCGCCCCTGGACCGGGGCCGATCTCACCGAACTGGCCCGCGTCTTCCCGCTGCCGGGCACGCCCGGGGAGTGGCTGGCAACCGAGACGCGCGGTCGCGCGGCGGGGGAGAGACAGGGCTTCGCGATCCGGGCCCGGGGGCGGGGGAGGGCGCCGCGCCTGGTCGGCCACCTCGTGCTCAAGACCCCCGCCTCGGGCCCCTGCGAGGTCGGCTACTGGACGGCCGCGGCCGCACGGGGCGCCGGAGTGGCGACGCGGGCGCTGCGCGCGCTGACCACCCACCTCCGCGAAGAGACGGACGTGCCCGAAGTGCGCCTGCTCCACCAGGAGGACAACACCGCCTCGTGCCGCGTCGCGGAGAAGAGCGGCTACGCCTTCAGCCACGTCCTGCCGGCCTTCCCGCCCGCCTTCCCTCGCGACGGGCACGTGCACGTACGGCACCTGACGGCCTGACACCCACCGCTCCGCGCAGCCCTCCGGAAGAAGTTCACCCGCCGTTCCCCCGCACGCCCCGGCGCCCATGGGGGCGGCGGCGGGCACACTGCGGCCCTTACCGACAGGCCGCCCCGAGGAGAGCAAGCGATGCGCGATGCCGTCCCCCCGAACGCCGCTTCCCCAGTCCCCGCTTCCGGTGAGCCGGCGCCCCCGGTGCGTGCCGTCACCCGCGCACCGGGCCCCGCCGCACTCCGTACCGGCCCGGCCCACGCGTCACCCCCGTACCGCCGCGCGGGTCACGGCTTCAGGATCAGCCGTACCGGGGCCGGGCCGCCCGTCTTGTGGAGGAGGCGGTCGACAGCCTTCGGGGCCTCGCTCAGCGGCAGGACCTCGCTGATCGAGCGCGCGAAGTCGAGACGGCCGAGCGCGGCGAGCCGCACGAGCTGGTCGACGTGGGCGTCCGAGGAGCCGTAGTGGCCCAGGATCTGCTGCTGGAAGTAGCTGAAGGCGGTGCCGTCCGGGATCGTCAGGGGCTTGTTGGTGAGGCCCACGAGGACGAGGCGGCCGCCCGGCGCGAGGCACGTGATGGCCTGCTCGCGCACGGCGGGGACACCCGCGAAGTCGAAGGCGGCGGCGAGACCGGCGCCCCGCGTCGCGGTGCGGACCTTCTGCCGCAGCTCCGGGTCGGCCGCGTCGAGCGCGAGGTCCGCGCCGAAGGCGAGCGCCCGCTCGCGGGCCTCGGCAGAGGGGTCCACGGCGATGACGGGTGCCGCGCCGATCGCGCGCAGGAGCTGGACGCCGTGCGCGCCGAGGCCGCCGACGCCCCACACGCCCACGGGCTGCGCGGGCCGCACGTCGCCGGTCGTCGTGATCGCGGCCCACGGGGTGGAGACCGCGTCGGGGATGATCGCCGCCTGTTCGAAGGAGACGTTGTCGGGGATCGCGAGGAGCGTCCCGGCGGTGGCCACCGCGTACTCGGCCCAGCCGCCGTCGTAGTCGACCCCGCGCGTCCACACGGCGCCGTCCCGGTGCTCACCGGCCTGGAGCAGCACGCGCTGCCCCGGCTCCCAGCCGGTCACGCCCGCGCCGGGCTTGGCGACGGTCCCGGACACCTCGTGCCCGAGCGTGACCTCGTCGCCCGGGAGGTAGAGCGGCGTGAGCGTGCCGTCGACGAGGTGCGCGTCCGAGAGGCAGACCCCCGCGGCCTCGACCTTGACGAGCACCTCACCCGCGGCGGGCTCGGGCGTGGGCACCTCCTTGACGGCGAAGGTGCGGGAAGGGATGTGAAGTCGTCCGGCGAGCATGCCGATCACCTGTCCTGACGTGTGCGAAAGAAATGTGGTGCTACGAACGCGGTACGGCGTCGAGCGCGGCCAGTGCCCCGGCGAGCGCGCCGACGGCGCTCTCGACCAGCGGACTCCGCAGCTCCTGCGGGCCGCCGGCCTCCCACCAGCGCAGACAGGCGTTGTCCACGTAGGCGAGGTAGCCGTCCACGACGAGGCGCACGGCGGCGTCCTCGGCGTCGAGGCCGAGCCGCGTGGTCACGCGCTCGTGGAAGGCGGCCCTGCCCCGGTCGCGCTCGGCGAGCGCTTCGGGCGGTACGGAGCCGGGGGCGCGCAGGAGCGTGGCCCAGCCGTTGGCGCCCTCGGCGATGAAGCCGAGGTAGACCCGCAGGCTCGCGCGCAGCCGGGCCCAGCCGTCCGTGCCCGGGCCGAGGTCCGCGTCGCACGCCGCGTCCCGCGCGAGCAGTTCGCGCAGTCCGTCGGTGACCATCGCGGCGTACAGCCCGGACTTGCTGCCGAAATAGCGGTGCGCGAGTGCTTCCGAGGCCCCGGCCGCGTGCGCGATCTCGGCGACCGAGACCTCGGTGTACGCCCGGCTGCGGAAGGCGGCGTGGGCCGCTTCGAGGAGCGCGGCGCGGCGCTCGTCCGCACCGAGCCGACGCCGTACCGGCCGGACGGTACGGTCCGGGTCCGGAGTGTCCTCCTTGGCGTTCATACGACCACCGTACCGCTTAGTGAGTCGGACTCAATAAGAGGCGGACGTGACCCCGCTCTCCTGGCGCGGGCGGTTCACGGCGGCCGGGTGAGGCGTCGGCTAGCGCGGTCCGGGGCGGCGCTCGTGCCGGGCGCGTGCCGCTTCGTGGGCCGTGCGGAGGAGCCCGAGGAGGGTGTCCGTGGTGCGGGGGCCGGGGTTCACGACGCTGAGCCAGCCCTGCGCCCCGTAGAGCGGGTGCGGGAAGAAGACGTCGGTGGCGGCGGGGTCGGCGGTGTCGCCGGGAGCGTGACGGCGCGTCGCGAGGCGGCCCGCGTGCACGTTGACGCGGTGGCGCCCGGGGGCGTCGAGGCGCGAGGAGGTGTCGCCCGGGTAGTCCTTGGTGATGACCGTGCCGTAGGGCTGGGTGTGGGCGGGGACGTGGCCGTCCGGCGCGTGGAAGAAGAAGGCGTCGCCGTGGGCGAGCGGCGGGAAGCCGCTGTCGGGGCCCGGTACGACGACGAGGGCGCCGTCGAGGAGGCGCACGGCCGCGAGGATGTGCTCGATACTCATGGTTCGAGCATGACCTTCGAGTGCTTCTGTGGGGTTCACCGATGAAGGACGCGGCGCCGCTGCGCACCGCCGAACTGGTCCGCCGCTCCGGCTACTCGTTCCAGCAGGTCCGTGACCTGGAACGACTCGGTGTGCTGCCGCCCGCGCCGCGCTCCGCGAACGGCTACCGCGAGTGGTCCGAGGTCCACATCCACGCCCTGCGCGCCTACCGGAACCTCGCCCACGCCCTCGGCCCCGTCGCGGCCCGCCGTCTCCTCACCGAGGCCCGCACCGCGCCGTTCGCCGAGGCGGCGGCGGCCGTCGGCGCGGCACACGCGGATCTCGCCCGCGCCCGCGAGGCGACGCTGCGCGCCCTGGAAGCGGTCCGTGCCCTCCGCGCGGAGGGCACGGACCCTGACGACGACGCCATGACGATCACCCAGCTCGCCGCCGCCCTCGGCGTGCGCCCCTCCACGCTCCGCTTCTGGGAACAGGAGGGACTGCTCACCCCCGACCGCGTCACCTCCCACGGCGCCCGCCGCTACCCCCAGCCCGCGATCCGGGCCGCCCGCGTCGTCGCCGTCCTGCGCGCCGCGGGCCACGGCATCCCGCGCGTGCGTGAACTCCTCGCGGCCCTGGACCGTTTCGACGGGACCGAGGAGGCCGCCCGCCTCCTGTCCGCCCGCCTCGACCACCTGGGCACGCGCATGCTGGCACTGCTGCGGGCGGGATCGGACGTGGCGGAGGTGGTGACACGGGCGGACGAGGCGACGGGTCCGCCCGCCTGAGCGCGCGCCGCCTCCTCACCTGGCCGTGCGGAACGCCTGTCCCGCCTCCGTCCAGGAGCCGTCCGGGCGGTAGAGCCCCGTGTTCGCCTCCCCGGCGGCGGAGGGGAGCCCGAACCAGGCGTAGCGCTGGAGCCAGGGCAGGGTGTCGAGCATCTTCGTCGCGGCGGTGAGGAACGCCGCCTGGTCGGCGGGGGAGGGGAAGCGGACGCCCCGCGAGAAGTCCGTGAGCGCGAACTCGGTGAGCCACACCGGCTTTCCGTACCTGCGGTGCACCGCCTCCAGATACGTCCTCAGCTGCTGGACCGCCGCCTCGGTACGGAAGTCGCCCCCGTACCAGTGCACCGCGACGAAGTCGACGCGGTAGCCGCGCTCCCGCGCCCCCGTCATGAACCGGTCGAGCCAGCCCCCGGGCGTGTCCCCGCCGTAGGCCACGGCCGGGCTGCCGAGGATCTTGCCGTGGGCCATGAGCTCGGGCCACAGGTCGAGGGCCCGTTCGACGGACAGGTTCGCCTGGCCGCCCATGTCCGGCTCGTTGAAGCCGAGCAGGTACGGGCCGTTCGCGCGCGCGGTCGCGAGGGTCGCGTCGTCCGTGTTCCTCTCGCCCCAGATCATCGGGACGAAGCCGGGCGCGCCCGAGTCCACGATCCCGCGCGGGCTCGCCGACCACGTGTAGTACCAGCGCGCCCCCGAGGCGGCGAGCCCCCGCTCGTCGCCGGGCGCGTCCCACACCCCGACCCCCTTGCGCGCCGAGGCGACGACGGCGGTCTCGGGAGCGCGGGACGGCAGCGCCCGCTTCGCGGGGGCAGGGCTCTTCTTCGCGGTGGTGCGGGGCGAGGGCGCGGGCTTCGCCGAGGGGGAGGGGGTGGGCGTGGGGCTGGGCGAAGTCGTCGACGGTACGGGGGTGTCGGGCGCGGAGCGTGGCGCGGGGGCCGCGCGGACGGACTCGCCCGCGGGTTCCGCGCCGCCGCTCAGGAGGAAGGGCGTCGCGACGGCGGCGGCCACGGCCGCGGCGGCGGCGCCGATCCCCACCGGGTTGTGGAACAGCCGCGCGGCCGTCCGCGGGCCCCGGTGCGCACCGCCCCGCCGGGGGGAGAGCGGAGCGGTGCGCGGGCCCGCCGCGGAGGCGGCGGGGGAGGGGTGGCCGGTGGGGAGGTGCGGGGGAGCGGAGGCGGTGGCCCCGTACCCGAGCAGGTGCGGCGCGTGCGCGGCGGGCAGCGGGAGCAGGGGCAGCCCCGCGAGGAGCCGGTCCATCGGCAGGAGCCGCCGCCCGTCGCCGCAGCGCGCGCAGCCGCGCACGTGGCGCGCGATCCGCTTGCGCCACAGCGGCGAGGGCGTCCCGTCCCAGCCGCCGAGCACCGCGTCGAGTTCCGCGCACTCGCCGCGCAGCGCGAGCGCGTGCACGACGGTGCGGGCCGTCTCCATCTGCTCCTTCATGCGCTGCACGCGCACCGCCGCGTGGCGCCGCGAGACGCCGAGTGCCTCGGCCAGTTCGGCGCGTTCCAGCTCGCCGGTCTCCTCCAGCCACCACAGCGCGAGCAGCGCGCGGTCGTCGCCGTCGAGCCAGCGGGTCGCCTCGGCGATCTCCCTGCGCTGGTCGGTCAGTCCGAGCCGCAGCACCGTCAGACCCACGAAGTCGGCGGCGGGGTCGGGCACTTCGGCGGCGCTCTCCCAGTCGGCGAGGTGCTGCCCGGCCGCGCGCAGTGCCCGCTCGCGGTCGCGTATGCGCCGTACCGCGATCGCCATGAGCCAGGAGCGGTAGGCGTGTTCGTCCCGGAGCTGGGGCAGCGCGCGCACGACGCGGAGCAACGTCTCCTGCACGACGTCGTCGACGTCGCTGTGCCCGTTGAGCGCGCGGCCCACGACGTTGTAGACGAGGGGCAGGCTCTCGGCGAGCAGTCGGTCGAGTGCCGCCGCGTCCCCGGCCCTGGCGGCACGCACCGTCCCGGCCCCGGGCCCGCTGTGACCGGTCTCCCGCATCTGGCTGCTCCTTCACGCGCTGTGCGGCACTCCGGCCGTGCCGCCCCGACTGGGAGACGGAAGGCCGGACCCCGGGACAACGGAAAAAGCCCGGGAGAAGGAAAATCCCGTAACCCGCCCGGAAAAGCCAGCACGGGAAGGGCACGGGCGGCCCGGCGGGACACCCCGATCGCCGGGCCCCTGTCCGGCCGTCGGGCGCGGGAGCCGTCAGGATGACGCGCGCCCTCCCTCGCGACTCGGGCCGCCCCGCGCCACCTCCCGCGCCGCCGCGAGGCCCGAGTCGCGGAAGACCAGGTCCGCCGCCTCCGCCGCCCCGCACGTGGCCGGGAGCACCGTCTCGACGCCGCCCGGGAGCAGGTCGCGCGGCAGGTACCAACTCCGCAGGTCCGCCTCCGTGACGACGTCCGCGATCGCCTTGCCCGCGTGGCGGCGCAGCGTCTCGTCGAAGGGCACGTCCAGGTAGTAACTCGCCGTCGGGCCACCGTGCCCGGCGAGGAGTTCGGTCAGCATCGCGCCGTAGCGCGCGCTCGCCATGATGCCCTCGACCACGACGTGGAAGCCGTGCGCGAGGGCGTGCCGCGCGGTGAGCGCGAGGAGTTCGATGTTCGCCCCGCCCGGCACGTCCCGCTCCCGCAGCACCTCGCGCCGCAGCACGTCCTGCGCCACGAGGGCGAGTCCCCGCCCGTACCGCTCCCGCAGTCCCGCGGCGAGCGTGCTCTTCCCGCTCGCGCTGTTTCCCCGCGCCGTCACGAGGACCGGTTCCGTCATCGCGCCACCTCCCGCGCCGAACTCTCTCAGACGGGCGAACTCCCGCTCTCCTGAGGCGCGGAAACCCCCGGAACGAGCCATTCGCGAACACCTGATGAACCCTTTGCCGGGATCTGACCCGCCCATGGGAGAGCCGTCGATGATTGGTCTTGACCAAGGGTGGGGGCGGGCCTACTCTCGCCAGAGTCGGATAGTGCAACAACCTTTAATAAAGAAGCCCGCGTAAAGCTCCCGGCCCGCGAACCGGGCGAAGCGCGTGGGCCGAGCGGGACACGGCACGGGCACGGCACACGGCACGAGACACACGGCGAAGGCGGAGGACAGGGTGGGGACCAGGCTGCACACGGTGCCGGAGCCCAAGTACCGGCATCTCAAGACGGTCATCGGGGAAGCGCTCGACCACGAGTTCACGGTCGGCGAGGTGCTGCCCAACGAGCGTGAACTCGCCGCCCGTTTCGGCGTGGCCCGCGCCACGCTCCGCCAGGCGCTCGAACAACTGGAGCTGGAGGGCCGCCTCCAGCGCCGCCGCGGCGTCGGCACCACGGTCGCCCCGCCGCGCGTCGGCGTCGAGGTCGGCAGCAGCCGCGAGAACTGGCCGGGTGGCCCGTGCGACCCCTGGCAGGCCCGCGACGCGCACCGCGCCCTGCCGCCGGCCGCCGTCGCCGAACTCCTCGGCAGCGGCGAGGAGCCCGTCCACGTCCTCACCCGCGTCCGCCTCGACGAGGCCCTGCCCGTCGCGACCGAACTCCTCTACGTTCCCGCCGCCTCCGTGCCCGGGCTCAGCGCCATCGACGCCCCCGGCGGCGCCGCGCGGGCCCGCGCCGTGCTGCGCGAGCTGGGCCACCTGGATTCCGGGGGCGAGGACCGCGCCGTGGAACTCGGCTCCGCCGGGGCCGAGGACGCCCGTCGCCTCGACCGTCTCCCCGGTTCCCCCGTCCTCCTCGTCACGACCCGCTTCTTCACCGAGGGCGCCACCGCCGCCGTCTCCGTCGCGACCTACCGCGCGGACACCTGCCGCCTCACCTTCGGCAGCGACGGAGCGGGCGTCGAGATCGCCACCGAGCGCCGCGCCTCCTGAGCTCCGGGAGTTTCACGGCGGCAGGACTCGCCCGCGGGCGGTACGGGGCGCACTTCCGGCCGGTCCGGGTCACACCTCCGGCCGGTACGGGTCTCGCTTCCGGCCAGTCCGGGTACGGGGCCGCGCACACCGGGCGCGGCCCCGTAGCCGTACCACCGCGCCCTCCGGCCGCTCATCCCCGCGCCGACACCGTGCTCTCCACGGCGAAGAGTTCCTTCTCGACGTGGTCGAGCGCGAGCCGCAGCGCCCCCGTCGTGATCGCCGCCTCGCCGAGCGCGGAGAGCTCGACGCGCGGTGTCCGCAGGCAGTACTTCTCCAACCGCTGTCGCAGCGGCTCCAGTACGCCGTCGAGCCCCGACGCCCAGCCGCCGATCACGACGAGTTCGGGATCGAGCGCGAGGACGAGCGCCGCGACGTCGTGCACGAGCCTCGCGAGGAACCGGTCCACCGCCGCTCTCGCCTGGTCGTCGCCCTCGCGGGCGAGCGCGAACACCTCGGTCACCGCCCGCTCGTCGAGCGGGTGGAGCGGGCGCCCCGTCGTCGAGAGCAGCGTCTCCGGTGTCTCCTCCTGACCGAGCAGGTGCAGCGCGCCGATCTCCCCGGCGGCCCCGCCGAAGCCCCGGTGCAGCCGCCCCCCGATGAGCGAGCCCGCGCCCGGGCTCAGCCCCGCCAGGACCACGACGATGTCGTCGCTGCCGCGCGCGACTCCCTTCCAGTGCTCGGCGAGCGCTGCGGCGTTCGCGTCGTTCTCGACGAGTACGGGACAGCGGAACGACCTCCGCAGCCGCTCCCCGAGCCTGAGCCCCGTCCACTGCGGCAGCGCGGTCCCCAGGCGGATCGTGCCGTCCGCCTCGACGATCCCCGGGCTCCCGACCCCCACGGCGCGCAGCGAGTCGCGCGCGACCCCCGTCCGCCGCAGCAACTCGCCCACCGTCACGCGCAGTCGTTCGATCCGGTCGTCGGCGCCCGCCGACTCCTCGACCTCGCGCGCCGCCGTGCCCAGTTCGCGGCCCTCCAGGTCGGAGACGGTCGCCGCGACGCGGTGCGGGCCGATCTCCAGGCCGAGGAGGTGCCCCGCCTCGGCCCGGAAGCGGTACAGGCGGGCCGGGCGGCCCTGCTTGCGCGCGCCCGCGTCGGCGGCCGTCTCGACCACGAGCCCGGCCGCGGTGAGGTCGTCCACCGAGCCCTCGACGGTGGGCCGGGACAGACCGGTGAGGCGCGCGATCTCGGTGAGGGTGCGAGGCTGCCCGCCGCGCAGCGTGTCGAGTACCACGGCGGAGTTGATCCGCCGCAGCAGAGAGGGATCGCCACCGGTCAGCCGCCCCACGTCACGTCCTTCCAGCTCGCACCCTGTGTGGCCGGATCGTACAAGGCGGCGCCCCGCTCGGGGACGGGGGAGGCAGGACCGTGCGGGCCTTGTGACCTGGGGGAGGGGAAGGTCCGTACCAGGACGGTAAAGGTACGGACCAATGCGGGCGTCGTTGTCCGAAACCGCCTGCTCATCCCACGTATCCGCCCGCCCGCGAGCCCGCCCGCGAGCCCGCCCGCGAGCCCGCCCCCGGCCCTCCCCTTCAGCCCTCCTCCGCGCTCCCCGGCGCCACGAACCCCGAGTCGTACGCGAGAACGACCGCCTGCGTGCGGTCCCGCGCCCCGAGCTTCGCGAGAACCGCGCTGACATGCGTCTTCACCGTCTCCGTACCGACGACGAGCCGCGCCGCGATCTCCGCGTTCGAGAGGCCGCGCGCCATGAGCCGCAGGACCTCGCCCTCGCGCCCCGTGAGCGAGGCCCCCGCGAGCGGCACGGGGGCGGGCCCGCCGTGCCGCCCGCCGTGCTGCCCCGCGAGCCGCCGTACGGCGGCGGGGAAGAGCAGCGAGTCACCGGCGGCGACGACCCGTACCGCGTGCACGATCTCCTCCGGGCGGGCCCGTTTGAGCAGGAAGCCGTCCGCGCCCGCCCGGAGCGCCTCGTACACGTACGCGTCGTTCTCGAAGGTCGTCACGACGAGGATCTTCGGCGGCGGACCCGCCATCGCGAGCACCGCGCGCGTCGCCTCGATCCCGTCCATGAGCGGCATCCGCACGTCCATCGCCACCACATCGGGCCGCAGCGCGCGCACGAGCGGTACGACAGCCGCGCCGTCCGCCGCCTCCCCGCACACCTCCAGGTCCGGCTGCGCCCCGATCACGGCCCGCAACCCGGCGCGGACCAGTGGTTCGTCGTCGACGAGAAGCACCCGCAGCGTCATTTGCCCGTCTCCCGGAGGGCTTCCAGTGGCAGCCGCACGCGGAGCCGCCAGCGCCCGTCCCGCGCGCCCGCCGTCGCCGAGCCGCCGAGGACAGCCGCGCGTTCGCGCAGGCCGCGCAGACCGGTACCGCCGCCGGGGAAGGGCCTGGCGTCCGGCGGCAGGGGATTGGTGAAGTCCAGGGTCAGGGCCCGCGTGTCCACGGTGAACACCACCTCGACAGGGACCGGGCCCGCGTGCCGCAGCGCGTTCGTGAGGGCCTCCTGCGTCATGCGGTACGCCTCGCGCGAGACCGGTCCCGGCAGCGCGTCGAGCGCGCCGTCGACCCGTACCGTCACCTCCGCGCCCGCGGCCCGCGCCGAGGCGAACAACCGCTCCGCCCGGTCGAGCCCCGGTCGCCCGCGCGCCGCGCTGCCCGGCTCGCGCAGCACCCCGAGCACCCGCTCCAGATCCTCCAGCGCCGCCCGCCCCGTCTCCTCGATCGCCCCGAGCGCCCGCTGCGTGAACGCCGCGTCGCCCGCCGCGCGTGCCGCCCCCGCCTGGAGCACCGCGACGGTCAGCGCGTGCCCGATCGAGTCGTGCAACTCGCGTGCCAGGCGGGTGCGTTCGAGAAGTTCCTCGGTACGGGCCTCAAGGGCCGCGAGCCGCTCGGCCGGTGAGGGGCCCAGGAGCGGCACGGCGAGCCGCGCCATGACCGCCCCGGCGCCCAGCACCGCGCCGTACAAGGCGAGCAAGGGGAGCGGCGAGAGCCACGCCCACCAGTCCCGCGTCTGCGGCAGGAAGCCGAGGCCCGGGGGCACCTCGCCGCCCCACGAGATCTCCGCCAGCGTCGGCAACCACACGCACAGCATCGTCACGCCGGAGCCGAGGACCAGGCGCACCTCCAGCCACACCATCAGGCGCAGCCGCTCCCCCCACCCCGCCGAGGGCCGCTCGCCCACGTGCCCCGCCCCTTCGCCGCGCGGGAAGAGCAAGCGTGCCTGCACACCCTCCACCACGCGCATGCCCGGCACGGCACCCGCCACGAGCAGGCACAGCGCCGTCGCCGCCATCGCCGGGGCGAAACCGCCCGCGACGAAGATGAGCAGCGCCGGCAGCGCGTTCACGATCAGCAGGTGCAGCAGCCTCGTGTACGTGAGGGAGCGCGCCAGCGGACGCACGGCGGTGCGCAGCCCGCGGGCGGGGCGCGCGCGCCGCCGGGGCGCGAGGAGGACGGCGGTGGCGTTCACCCGGCCATCATCGCCCGCGCACCCGCCGGAGGGCTCCCCCGTACGGGGGAGAGGGTCCCCCTCGGCGGGGGAGGCGGCGACGGGAGCCGGGCGCGAGGCTCGGGGCATGACAGCGATCGACGTGCACGAACTCACCAAGGAGTACGGCGGGAGCCGCGTCCTGGACGGTCTCACTTTCTCCCTCGCCCCCGGCCGGGTCACCGGCTTCCTCGGCCCCAACGGCTCCGGCAAGTCCACCACGCTGCGGCTGCTGCTCGGCCTCGCCCGCCCCACCTCCGGCACCGCTCTCGTCGACGGCCGCCCGTACCCCGCGCTCACGACGCCGCTCCGCCGCGTCGGCGCCCTCCTGGACGCCGACGCCGCCCACCCCCGCCGCTCCGCACGCGACCACCTGCGGGTCCAGGCCGCGAGCAACGGCATCCCCGCGGCCCGCGCGGACGAGGTGCTCGACCGGGTCGGCCTCACCGACGTCGCCGGGCGGCGCGTCGGCACGTACTCGCTCGGTATGCGCCAGCGCCTCGGCATCGCCGCGGCGCTCCTCGGCGACCCCGAGGTGCTCGTCCTCGACGAACCCGCCAACGGCCTCGACGCCGAGGGCATGACGTGGCTGCGCGGACTGCTCCGCGCGCACGCCGACGCGGGCGGCACCGCGCTCGTCTCCAGCCACCTCATGCACGAGACCGCGCGGTACGCCGACCACCTCCTCGTCATCGGCGGTGGTGTGCTGCTGGCCGACCAGCCCCTCGGCGCCTTCCTCGCGGACCGCACCGCTCGCGTCGTCCGCTTCCGCAGCACCGACGGCGAACGCCTCGCCGAAGCGCTGCGCACGCGCGGCCACCAGGTGCTGCCCGGTGAGGAAGGGGTGTGGAGCGTGCCGGGAGCGCGGCCCGACGACGTCGGCGCGGTCGCGGCGGCCGAGGGGCTCGGCGTCCTGGAACTGCGCGCGGAGGACGCCGGGCTGGAGGACGCCTACCTCGCGCTCACCGAGGGCACCGGCGCGCACCGCGGCCGCCCGGCCACCCCGGCCAAGGGCTGACGCCCGCGCATCCGCCCGCGGCTCGCCCGCCCCGTCCCCGTACCACCCACCACCCAGGAGCCCCTCATGACGACCCCGCCGACCGCGGCCCCGCCCGCCCTTTCGCCCCTCGCCGCCGCCGTGCGCGCCGAGCGGCTGCGCATCCGTACGCTGCGCTCGCTCGTCCTCACGCTCGCCCTCGTGCCCCTCCTGACCGCCGTGACGACTTTCGCCTTCGCGAACGGCGGCAGCGACGCGGACCCGTTGTACAACGCGTTCTTCGGGGTGATGTTCGGCCAGCTCACCGCGCTCGTCCTCGGCACCCTCGTGGTGACGGGACAACTCGCGGGCGACGGCGGGGCCCACGTGCTCCTCGCCGTGCCCCGGCGAGGCCGCGCCTACGCCGCGCGACTCCTCGCCACCGCCGCGCACCTGCTGCTCGCCGGTCTTCTCGCCGGCGTCCTCACCATCCTCTGCGCGCGGCTCGCCACGGGCGACCCCGAGGTCGGTCCCGCGGACGCCACCGCCTGGCGCGCCGTCATCGGCTGCGCCCTCTACCTCACGCTCGTGGGCCTGCTCGCGACCGGCGTCGCGACGTGGCTGCGGCACGGCGTCGCGACGCTGTCGCTCACCATCGCGGTGCTCTTCCTCGTGCCGTTCGTCGTCGGTGTCACGGCGGGCGGTGCCGCCCGCTTCCTGCCCGCGACGGCGGGGCAACTCGTCCTGCGCGCCGCACCGGCGGACGGGCCGCTCGGCCCCTGGACGGGACTCGGGGTACTCGCGCTGTGGACGGCGCTCGCGGTCGGCGCGGGCTGGTGGCGGCTGCGTGCGCGCGACGTCTGAGGCCGTCGCCGGGGGGCGCCGTACGGGGGCGGGCGGCGGCCCGGTTTACTGGAACGCATGAGCGGTACGGCCCAGCACCTGGACACCATCGAGTCCCTGTGCGCCCTGCCGTTCCCGGACGCCGACTCACTTGCGGGGTACGAGAGTTCGGGCCCGAACCACCACCTCATCACGCTGCTCCTCGCGCCGGCGGGGAACGCGGCGGACACCGCGACGGCGGAGTTCGAAGACCAGTTCGAATCTGAACGTGAGGCCCTGTCGCTGCTCCTGACGGTGCGGGGCTGGGGCCCGCCCGACCGCTTCGCCCTCACCGGCGCCGCGCTCAGGGCGGCGGACGAAAGGCTCCCCGCCCCCTGGGACCTCCTCGTCCGCACCGTCCCCGACCTCCACCTGTGGCGCCGCGCGGACCGCTGGACGGGAATCGGCACCGCCCACCACGGCCCCGGACTCCCCCTCGCCCTCATCGCCTTCACGACGACGGAGGACCCGCCCTGAGGGAGAGCGTTCGGCAGACGGGAATTCGACGACAGGGCCTACGCCAGCTCCGCCGCCTCCCGCAGCCGACCGAACTCCTCCGCCATCGCCGCGAGCGACCAGTGCGCGTTGAGCCCGCTCGGGTTGGGCAGCGCCCACACCCGCGCCCCGCCCACCCGCTCCTGCTGCGGCCCGATCACGGCCTTCGGCGCGTCGAAGGCCGCGCGGTACGCGGTGATCCCGACGACAGCGAGCCACGCGGGCCCGAGCCCGGCCACCTTCGCGGCGAGCGCCGCACCGCCCGCGCGGAACTCCTGCGCACTCAGCTCCCCCGCCCGCGCCGTAGCCCGCTGGACGACATTGCTGATCCCGAGCCCGTACGACAGCAACTCGCCCTGTTCGTCCGGGCGCAGGCGACGCGGCGTGAACCCGGAGAGGTGCAGCGCGGGCCAGAAGCGGTTGCCCGGGCGGGCGAAGTGGTGGCCGCTCGCGGCCGACAGGAGACCGGGGTTGATCCCGCAGAAGAGCACGCGCAGGCCGGGGGCCACGACATCGGGGAGCAGCTTGTCCCGCGCCGCCTCCAGCTCTTCGGGGGTGAAACGCACGGCGCTCACCGCCCGGCCCGGAGGGCGGACGGTGAGCGTGGGGCAGGGCGGTTCAGAGGATCGCGCCCGGGGCGTAGCCGGCGGCCTCGGGCCGCTCGGCGACGACGGCCTCGACGCGCGCGACGACGGCGGCGACCTGGTCGCGGGCCGCGCCCGTGAAGGAGAGCGGGTCGCCCATGAGGGCCGCGAGCTGGTCACGGTCGAGCGGCAGGCGCTCGTCGGCCGCGAGCTTGTCGAGCAGGTCGTTGCGCGCGGCGCCCTTCTCGCGCATCTCCAGGGCCGTCGCGACCGCGTTCTCCTTGATCGCCTCGTGCGCCACCTCGCGCCCGACGCCGCCGCGCACCGCGCCCATGAGGACCTTGGTCGTGGCGAGGAAGGGCAGGTAGCGGTCGAGTTCGCGCGCGACGACGGCGGGGAAGGCGCCGAACTCGTCGAGCACGGTGAGGAAGGTCTCCAGGAGGCCGTCGAGCGCGAAGAACGCGTCGGGCAGCGCGACGCGCCGTACCACCGAGCACGAGACGTCGCCCTCGTTCCACTGGTCGCCCGCCAGCTCACCCGTCATCGAGGCGTAGCCGCGCAGGATCACCATGAGGCCGTTGACGCGCTCGCAGGAGCGGGTGTTCATCTTGTGCGGCATCGCGGAGGAGCCGACCTGCCCGGGCTTGAAGCCCTCGGTGACCAGCTCGTTGCCCGCCATGAGACGGATCGTCTTGGCGAGCGAGGAGGGCGCGGCGGCGAGCTGCACGAGGCTCGTGACGACCTCGTAGTCGAGCGAGCGGGGGTAGACCTGGCCGACCGAGGTGAAGACCTCGCCGAAGCCGAGGTGTGCGGCGATCCGGCGCTCCAGCTCCGCGAGCTTCTCGCCGTCGCCGCCGAGCAGGTCGAGCATGTCCTGCGCGGTGCCGACCGGGCCCTTGATGCCGCGCAGCGGGTAGCGGCGCAGCAGTTCCTCGACCCGCCCGTAGGCGACGAAGAGCTCGTCGGCGCCCGTGGCGAAGCGCTTGCCGAGCGTCGTGGCCTGCGCGGCGACGTTGTGCGAGCGCCCGGCCATGACCAGCTCGCCGTACTCACCGGCGAGCTTGCCGAGCCGCGCGAGGACAGCGACCGCGCGGTCCCTGATGAGTTCGAGCGAGAGCCGCGTCTGGAGCTGCTCGACGTTCTCGGTGAGATCGCGCGAGGTCATGCCCTTGTGCACGTGCTCGTGCCCGGCGAGGGCGTTGAACTCCTCGATGCGGGCCTTCACGTCGTGCCGGGTGACTTTCTCGCGCTCCGCGATCGAGGTGAGGTCCACGGTGTCGAGGACGCGCTCGTAGTCCTCGACCACCCCCTCGGGCACCTCGATGCCGAGGTCGCGCTGGGCGCGCAGCACGGCGATCCACAGCCGGCGCTCCAGCTTCACCTTCTGCTCGGGCGACCAGAGCTCGGCCAGCTCGGGGGAGGCGTAGCGGCCTGCCAGGACGTTGGGGATACGGGGCTTCGCAGTCACGAGGTCGCAGTCTACTTGGCGGTTCCCGCAGGTAGGCGCGCCGGTCGTCTTCGGAGGAAGCTCCAAACGCGGGGCGCGCCGCTCTCCGCCTCCGCGGCCCGCCGACCGGTCAGGAGTCCGTGCGGCGCCAGCCCGTCACGGGGCCGGGGTCCGTGGAGTCGGAGGGAGTGATCCAGAAGCCCTCGCCGTGTTCGAGGCTGAAGTGCGCCCCCGAGCGGCCGTCGCCCGAGGAGCGGCCGGTCAGGCGGCGGCCGATCCAGGGGAGCAGGTGCGCCCGCGTGAAGCTCGCGTCCGCGACCCGGCGCCGGAACCACGAGGGAGGTACGGGGGCGGGCAGCGGGCTGGTCCAGTCGTCCTCGGCCGCCAGGCCGAGCCCCTGCCAGACCGCCTCCGCGACCCTGCGGTGCCCCTCGTCGGTCAGGTGCAGGCGGTCGACGCCCCACATCCGCTGGTCGCCGAGCGCCGCCGAGCCGTAGAGATCGATGACCAACGCCCCGTGCCGGGCGGCCAGTTCGTCGATGCACGTGAACAGGGCCTCCATGCGCGGCCGGAAGCGGTCGAAGACCGGGCCCTGCCGGCCCGGGCTGCGCATGAGCACGAGTTGCTCGCAGCTCGGCGCCAGGGTCTCGACGGCCTCTTCGAGCAGCCCCCGCACCCTGCCCATGTCGCACTTGGGGCGCAGGGTGTCGTTGAGCCCGCCGACGAGGGTCACGACGTCGGCGCCCATCTTCGCGGCGGGACCGACCTGTTCGCGCACGATCTGCTCGATGAGCTTGCCGCGCACGGCGAGGTTGGCGTACCGGAATCCGGGTGTACGGGTCGCGAGGCGGGCGGCGAGCAGGTCCGCCCACCCCCGGTAGGACCCGTCGGGCAACTGGTCCGACATGCCCTCGGTGAAGCTGTCCCCGACGGCGACCAGGCTGGTGTAGGTGGCATTGATCGACATGGCGAGTGCGATCGTACCGGCCGGTACGGGGACGGGGCGAGCCCGGCGGCGGCAGGGCTCACCCCCCGTTCCGCCGCTCGGGCCGCTACCGCCCGTACCGGCCGCCTCCGCGCGCCGCTCACATCGCCACCGCCTCCGTCCCCCCGCCGATCAGCTCCCGCAGGACGTCCTCCAGCGTGACGAGGCCCACGAGCCCCTCGCCCGGGGCGGTGACCGCCGCGAGGTGGGCGCCCTCGGCGCGCAGCGCGGTCAGCGCCTCGTCGAGCGGGGTCTTGGCCGCGAGGCGGGGGAGGGGCCGCAGCTCGCGCGGGGCGAAGGGGAGGTCGGCGGGGCGCGGGCCGAGCGCGTCCTTGACGTGCAGGTAGCCCAGGGGCCGCCCGTCCGCGTCCGCGACGGGGAAGCGCGAGTACCCGGATACGGCGGCGAGCGCCACGAGCCCGTCGGGGGTCGTCCCGAGCGGGGCCGTCACGAGGCGGTCCGGCGGGATCGCCACGTCCCGTACGGGCCTGCGGCCGAGCGCCAGCGCGTCCCGCAGCCGCCGCCCGGAGCGCGCGTCGAGCAGCCCCGCCGCGTGCGCGTCGCCCACGAGACGCGCCAGCTCCTCGTCCGAGAACGCCGCCGTCACCTCGTCCCTCGGCTCGACGCGCAGCAGCCGCAGCACCCCGTTCGCCACCGCGTTCACCCCGGCGATCACCGGTCCGAGCGCCCGCGTGAGGGCCACGAGCGGCGGACCGAGCCACAGCGCCGCGCGCACGGGGTCGGCGAGCGCCACGTTCTTCGGGATCATCTCGCCGAGCAGCATGTGCAGGTACGTCGCGAGCGCGAGCGCCACGAGGAACGCGGCCGGGTGTACGAGCCCGTGCGGCAGGCCCACGGCGTCGAAGCCCGGTTCCAGGAGGTGTGCGATCGCCGGTTCGGCGACGATTCCGAGCACCAGCGTGCACAGTGTGATGCCGAGCTGCGCCGCCGCCATGAGCCCGGAGACGTGCTCCAGGCCCCACAGCACACGGCGCGCCCGCCTGTCCCCGGCCTCCGCGCGCGGCTCCACCTGCGCGCGCCGCACGGAGATGAGCGCGAACTCGGCGCCCACGAAGAAGGCGTTCGCCAGGAGCGTGGCGAGAGCGATGAGCAGTTGCGACGCGATCACCGGCTCAGCTCCTTCGTCCGCGCGTCCGGGCCCTGTGCGAGGAGACGTACGCGCCCGGCGCGACGCCCGTCGGCGCTGTCGACCCGCAGCTCCCACCCGGCGACGCGCACGGTGTCCCCGGCGCGCGGGACGCGCCCCAACTCGGCGGCGACGAGGCCGCCCAGGGTCTCGTACGGACCCTCGGGGAGGACGGGACCGAGCCCCGCGAGCCGGTCGAGGCGCAGCGAGCCCTCGGCGGCCCACACCGCGCGCCCGTCCTCGCTCCCGGCCCGTACGAGCGCGGGCCGTTCGCGCGGGTCGTGCTCGTCGCGCACGTCGCCGACGACCTCCTCGACGACGTCCTCCAGGGTGACGAGCCCGGCCGTGCCGCCGTACTCGTCGATCACGAGGGCCATCGCCCCGGCACCGCTGAGCCGGTCGAGCAGCCGGTCGACCGGCAGGGTCGCGGGGACGAGGACGGGCGCCGCGAGCAGGGCGCGGACCGGTGTCGTCGCGCGCGCGGCGGCCGGGAGCGCCAGGACGTCCTTGACGTGCACGGTGCCGCACACCTCGTCGAGCCCGTCGCCCCGGTGCACGGGGAAGCGCGAGAGGCCGGTGCGGCGGGCCGCCGTGAGGACGCGCTCGGCGGGCTCGCCGGCCGCGACGGCGACGACGTCGACGCGGGGCGTCATGACGGCGCCCGCCGTGAGCGCGCCGAGGCCGAGCGTGCGCACGAACAGCTCGGCGGTCCCCGCGGGGAGCGTGCCCGCGCGGGCCGAGTGCCGGGCGAGGGCCGCGAGTTCCCCCGGCCCGCGCGCCGACGCGATCTCCTCGGCCGGCTCCAGCCCGAGGCGGCGCACGGCGCGGTTCGCGGTCGTGTCGAGGTGCTTGATCAACGGGCGGAGCAGGAAGGAGAAGAGCCGCAGCGGACCGGCGACGGCGCGCGCGACGCGCTCCGGCGCGGAGATCGCCCAGTTCTTCGGCACGAGTTCGCCGACGACCATGAGCAACGCGGTCGAGAGCACCGTGCCGAGCACGAGCGCGAGCGCCGTGACGGCTCCGGCGGGCAGCCCGAGCGCGCCGAGCGGCGCGGCGAGCAGGGCGGCGACGGAGGGCTCGGCGAGCATCCCGATGACCAGGTTGGTCACGGTGATCCCGAGCTGCGCGCCGGAGAGCTGGAAGGTGAGCCGTCGCACGGCCGCGAGCGCGTGCCGGGCCCCGCGCTCGCCCCGCCGCACGGCGGCCTCCAGCGCCCCGCGCTCGACGGTCGTGAGGGAGAACTCGGCAGCCACGAAGACGCCGCAGACGAGAGCGAGGAGAACGGCGAGGCCGAGAAGGAGGAGTTCCGTCACCGCATTCCTCCGGAGACGAGGACGGAGACGGAGACGGGGATCGCGCGGGGGCGCGGACTGGGAGGCTCGCCCATGGGCGGACGCTCACACCTTTCGGAAGTGGTGGAGGGCCACGATTCGCGGATCGAAAAGGGCCGGTCACGCAAGAGTAAAGGATGAGCAAAGGGGAGGGGAGGGGAGGGGCGTGTCCTCTTCCGGCTCCGCGCGTTCCTCCGCCCGGAACCACGCGCGGCTCGCGCCCGGGGGCCGCGGGGAGGGGGCAGGGCGTGGACCTGATGGCGCAGGGCCGCTGCCGGCGTGGGGCTACGGGGTCCTGGTGCGGTGTCCCGGCTGCGCGTTCCGTACGGTGCGCCGCGTCGTGCGCGACGAGGGCGACGTCTACCGCGCACACGCCACGTCTGATCCCGTACGGGTACTCGCGCCGGGCGAGGAGCCGCCCGAACAGGGCTGGATCGCCCTCGTGCCCAAGCCCCTCCCCGCCTGGCACTTCGCCGACACCGAGGTCTTCCACCTCGCAGGGGGGCGCCTGGCCGGGAGGACACCACCGGGGACTACGGCGAGGCGTGGATCGCGCACGACGCCTGCTGCCTCGCCCCGCACGAGCGGCCTCCGGTGAGCAGCCCGGGTGCGGCAGCGCTGTGGCGGGCGATGCGGCTGCGCAGTGGGCGGGCGGAGCGGGGGCGGCGGGCCCGCGGCTGAGGCCACCACCCGTCACGCCGGCCCGGTCCCGGTACCCCGTCACGTCGGCCCGTCACACCCGGTCCGACGGTCCCGTCACACCGGCTTCACCCAGCGTCGCCACCGCTCCTCGCGTACGTACCCCGCCGCGCCCCACGCACCGTGCGCGCGCGTGTTCTCCTCCAGGACCATCGCGTCGACGCGGCGACCGCCCAGCGCGGCGAAACGCTCCTCCATCGCGTCGAGGAGGGCCGTCGCGATGCCCTGGCGGCGGTAGGCGGGATGGACGGCGAGGCGGTACGCGGAGCAGCGCCAGCCGTCGAAGCCCGCGATCACCGTGCCGACGAGTGTGCCGTCGCGCTCGGCGAGCAGCAGCGCCTCGGGGTCGCGGTCGAGGAGGCGGCGGACCCCGGCGGGGTCGTCGCTGATGCTCGTCCCCTCGGCGGCCTCGCGCCAGAAGGCGAGGACAGGGGCGATGTCGGCGGGCACGGCGTGACGTATGCGCGGCTCGGCAGGTGAGGTCATGCGCGGAGCCAACCAGGCGGTACGTGCGCGGGGCACCGGGGTTTCGCGATGCGGACGGCTCCGCCCCGCCCCCCGCGCCGCTCCCGTCCCGCGCTCCGGGCCGCTCCGGCTTCCGTGCTCCGGGCCGCTCCGTCCCGTACTCGGACGCCCCTCCTCGTACTTCGGGCGCGCCTCCCCGCGCCGTGGAATCCGCTCTGCCGTAGCAGGCTTCACCGCTTCGGGCGACAGTGGCGCACAGTCTCCGGAACGCGCCCCGTGCTGGTGGCAGGCTGTCGCGAACCACCGACCCGGTGCGCCGTGCGGACGCCCGGTGGAAAGGGGCAGGTTGTCATGGCCGATCACCAGGAAGCCTCCGTCACGCTGCCGAGCGACGCCGCCTCGGTCCCCGAGGCGCGCGCGTTCGTCGGCACGCTCCTCGCGGAGTGGGGACTGCCCGCGCGGGACGACTTGGCCGACGCGGTGCGCCTGATCGTCTCCGAACTCGTCACCAACGCCGTCCTGCACACGGGCGGACGATCCCCGTTCTTCACCGTCACCGTCTCGCTCGACCGTGACGAACTCCTGCGCGTCGGCGTGACCGACTCCCACCCGCGCCCCCCGCGCCGCCTCCCCGCCGCCGTCCAGCAGGACAACGGGCGCGGTCTCGCGATCATCCGCTTCCTCGCGGCGGAGAACGGCGGCAGGCTCTCGGTGGTCCCGACGCCGCAGGGCGGCAAGACGGTCCTGGTCGCGCTGCCCTGGCGACCGGCGCGCGCGGCTGCCGTGCCGGAGGGCTGAGCCCCCGCCACGAGCCCGCCCCACGAGCCGGGGGCTCAAGGCCTCAGGCTCATGAACCCGCGCGCGCCCGCCGCTTACCGCACGCGTCCGTACGAGACCCGCTTCGACCAGATCTTTTCGAGCTTGACCACGTCTCCCGTCTTGGGGGCGTGCCAGATCTTGTTCTTCCCGGCGTAGATGCCCACGTGGTAGACGCCGCCGCCGGAGCGGAAGAACACCAGGTCGCCCTTGGTGCGCTTCCCGGCCGAGACGTGCCGGGTCCGGTTGTACTGCGCCTGCGCGGTACGGGGCAGGGACTTGCCCGCCTTCTTGAACGAATAGAGCGTCAGGCCCGAGCAGTCGAAGCGATGCGGGCCCGTCGCGCCCCAGCGGTAGGGGGCGCCCTTCTTGGACGCCGCGACCTTGAGCGCCTTCGCGGAGATCCGGACCGCCGCCGAGGCCTCTCCGGAGGCGCCGGGGACGAGGACGGTGCCGCCCACGGCGGCGAGGGTGAGGACCGATACCGCGCCGGTCCGGGAGAGCAGGACGGGAACTCGATTGCGCACCAGCATGCGTAACCCTTCGTCAACCGCCTGTGAAGGATGACCTGTCGGGTTCGGACTGGCGAAGATGCCCGGCCGCTCACGCGGCTTCACCCCAAGGACCGGCGCCCGTTTCCGGGCCCGGACCGCCGTGCTCGGGTCCTCCACTCCCGCCGATCCACTCCGTGTCGACCTGGCGTCCGGGCGGCGGACGGGACTCGGCGTCCGCCCGGACCGCCCCGCCGCGGCGGCGGGGGCTTGTCGTCGGGAGCGATCTTGACGCACGACACCGCCGGATACCGAATGAAAACCGGCTTATGTGAGCTTAGTCACCCGTATGGCGATTGGGTGGCGAAAGTCCGTCAGGTGCGGGGCCATTTGGGCGGGACGAGCCGTCGACCAGCGCTGACGCCCTGCGCGCGGGGCGGATCGCGGACCGCGGGGGCAACCGCGGGCGACGTGGCGCCGACTCGGGCGTACGTCATTGGGGGGTCCTCCGTTCGGCCGTCGCGCGTCGCGCTACGGACACGAATGGTCGCGGAGCGCATGCATGTGAAGGGTTACGAAGGGTTATGCGCCGTCCGGCGCGGACTTCACGCCCCGCGTGCACCGCGAACGGCCCGCGCGGGCGCGCCCGCGCGGCGCCAACGGCCGCGCGGCGCCAACGGCCGCGCGGCGCTACCGGCCGCCCAGCGGGCGCGCGGCTGCTCAGTGTGCCCGTCCGCTCAGCGTTCCGGCCCCGCTCAGCGTTCCCGCCCGCCGTCTCCCGCGCTCCCGTTGCCCGCGTCGGCCGCCCCGGCGGGCGGCACCGCGACGCGCCCCGCCCGGCGTTCGCCGTCCAGGACGCGCAAGGCCCGCTCCAGCGTGGCCCGGTGCAGCTCGGTCTCGCCGCGCGCGTGCATCAGCGCCAGCGCGTCCCGCAGTCGCGTCACCTCGGTGACGAGCGCCTGGGCGGCGCGCAGGGCGGCGTACGTGTCGTCGCCGCGCGCGGGATTGACCCGCCCGAGCAGCTCGGCGGTGGCGAGGTAGTGGTCGACGAGTTCGCCCTCGGCGCGGGTCAGCGCGGGCAGCGGCGGGAGTTCGGGCGGCAGCACGCGCTCACCTGGTCCCGGAGTGCGGGGCGCGCCGGTCGGCGAGGGCGTCGACGATCCCGTACGCCTGTGCCTCCGCCGCCGTCAGGACGAGATCGCGTTCCATGTCCTCGTGCACCCGCTCCCGCGTTCGTCCGGTGTGCTGCGCGAGGAGCCGTTCCGTCGTGCGGCGTTCGCGCGCCAACTCCTCGGCCCACACCGCCAGATCGCTCGGCTGCCCTCGCATCGCCTCGGGCAGCTCGGGCTGTCGCAGCACGATCCGCGCCCCCGGCAGGGCCGCACGTTTGCCGGGAGCCCCGGAGGCGAGCAGGACCGCGCCCACGGAGACGGCCTGCCCGAGGCAGTACGTCGCGACGTCGCACGCCAGGTGCCGCATGGTGTCGTACACGGCGGTCAGCGCGGTGAAGCTGCCGCCCGGGCAGTTGAGATAGAGGGAGATGTCCTGGTCGGGGGCCGTGTACTCCAGGTGCATGAGCTGTACCACCAGATCCGCCGCCGCCGTGTCGTCGAGCGGCGTGCCGAGGAACACGATCCGACCTTCCAGGAGCCGGGAGTACGGGTCAAGAGTGCGGGTCCCGTAGCTGGTGAGCTCGGTGAACTCGGGGAGGACGTGGCGGGCGAAGGGGGACCGGTCGATGGACGGCAAGGCAGTGCCTCCTGGGCTGCGTTCAAAATGTACGTCCTGTAAATTCTGTACAGAACGTACGTGAGTCTGTGTCAGCTGCGGGGCCTCGCGCAACAAGGACGCACGGATTACGCCGACAGCGAGAGCGGTCGCGCGATTTAAGGTGGATGCCATGGTTTACGAGATCCCGGTGACGCGAGCCCGCGCCGAGCTGGCCGACCTGATCAACCGGGTCGTCTACGGCGAGGAACGCGTCGTCGTCACCCGCCACGGCAAACCCCTCGCCGCCCTCGTCTCGGCGGCCGACCTCGACCGCCTCGCGGCCCTCGACGCCCAGGAGGCCGCCGAAGTGGCGCGGCCCGCCGCCTCCCTCGGCAGCGTCACCTCACTGCCCGAACCCCCACCCCCCGCGGACCCCTTCCGCTTCGGCATCGCGGCCGAACACCGCCCACCGGGGCAGCCGCACTGACGCCCGCGCCCCCTCCGCTGCGCACCCAGAAGCCGTACGGGTTCCGCCCGAGTCGGAAGCGCGCCCGGCCCGCCACGCGTACGGCCTCCCCGAAGCGACGCGCGAGGTGCGCCGGTTCGTGCGCGTCGCTCGCGAAGGCGAGGGCGCGCCCGCCCTCCTGGCGCCACCAGCCGAGTACGGGCGGGCTGATCCGCGTACCGTGCCGAGACCTTGGTGAAGCCCTCGGCGGTGGGCGCGGAGTGCACGGAGGCGAGGACGCGCGCGAAAACGCCCGCGAGGAGCAGGCCCGTCGCCCGGACCGCGTGCCAGGGCGGTTCGCTCAGCTTGGCCCTGGTCAGGACGCGGCCCCGGAAACCGCGACCGGCACCGCTCGACGTGAACGCCACCGAAGGCAGGCCGAGCACCCCGCCCGTATACGGACCCGACCGCCCCCGCCGCGACCGCGCACCTCCCGGCCCCCGCGCCCGTCGCCTCGCTTAACGCGCCTGAAACCGTTCGCGGTTAGCCTCGGCTTCGCCACGCCGGGGCAAGCCCCGGCAGGACGAGTGGAAGGTGGAACGCGCGTGCAACTCACCCCGCACGAGCAGGAACGGCTGCTGATCCATGTGGCCGCCGACGTGGCGCGCAGGCGGCGGGAGCGGGGGCTCAGGCTCAACCACCCCGAAGCCGTCGCCCTCATCACCTCGCACCTGCTCGAAGGGGCGCGCGACGGCCGTACGGTCGCCGAACTCATGGTCTCGGGACGCGAAGTGCTCACGCGCGCCGATGTCATGGACGGCATCCCCGAGCTGATCCGCGAGGTGCAGGTCGAGGCGACCTTCCCCGACGGCACCAAGCTCGTCACCGTCCACGAGCCGATCGTCTGAACCACCGGGCGGCCGTCCGAGCCGGCCGTCCGAGCCGGTCGCCCGAGCCGGTCGCCCGAGTCCGTCGTCCGAGCCCGTCGTCCCCAGGGGGAGGCCCCGCGTGATTCCCGGAGAGATCCTGTACGCCGAGGAGCCCGTCGCCTACAACGAGGGCCGTGAGGTCACCGTGGTGACCGTCCTCAACCGCGCCGACCGGCCCGTCCAGGTCGGCTCGCACTACCACTTCGCCGAGGCGAACCCGGGCCTCGATTTCGACCGTGCGGCCGCGCACGGCAAGCGGCTGCACATCCCCGCCGGGACGGCCGTCCGCTTCGAGCCCGGCATCCCCGCCGAGGTCGCGCTCGTCCCGCTCGCGGGCGCCCGCTTCGTCGCGGGCCTGCGCGGCGAGACGGCGGGCCCGCTCGACGCCCGTACCCCCACCGCCGTCCAGGACGAGGGAGCCATCCGTGACGACACCTGAGCCGAGCCCCCGCGCCCACGCGCTCGCGCGGCCCGCGTACGCCGACCTCTACGGGCCCACGACCGGGGACCGTATCCGTCTCGCCGACACCGACCTCCTCGTCGAGATCGAGGAGGACCGCTGCGGCGGCCCCGGGCGCGCGGGCGAGGAGGCGGTCTTCGGCGGCGGCAAGGTCATCCGCGAGTCGATGGGCCAGTCCCGCGCGAGCCGCGCGGACGGCACCCCCGACACCGTCGTCACGGGCGCCGTCGTCCTCGACCACTGGGGCGTCGTCAAGGCCGACGTGGGGATCAGGGACGGCCGTGTCGTCGCGCTCGGCAAGGCCGGGAACCCCGACACGATGGACGGCGTGCACCCGGACCTCGTCATCGGCCCCGAGACGGAGATCATCGCGGGCAACGGGAAGATCCTCACCGCCGGCGGCATCGACACCCACGTGCACTTCATCTCGCCGGGGCTCGTGGACGAGGCGATCGGCTCGGGCATCACCACGATGGTCGGCGGCGGTACGGGCCCGGCCGAGGGCACGAAGGCCACCACCATCACACCGGGTTCCTGGCACCTGGCCCGCATGTTCGAGGCCCTGGAGCACAGTCCGGTCAACCTCGGCTTCCTCGGCAAGGGCAACACCACCTCGTACGCCTCGATGCGCGACCAACTGCGCGCGGGAGCCGTCGGGTTCAAGATCCACGAGGACTGGGGCGCGACCCCCGCCGTCATCGACGCCTGCCTCGACGTGTGCGAGGAGTCCGGCGCGCAGCTCGCCATCCACACCGACACGCTCAACGAGGCCGGTTTCGTCGGTGACACCTTCGCCGCCGTACGCGGGCGCACCCTGCACGCCTTCCACGTCGAGGGGGCGGGCGGCGGCCACGCGCCCGACATGATCACGGCCGTCTCGCTCCCGCACATCCTGCCCAGCTCCACCAACCCGACCCGCCCGCACACCGTCAACACCGTCGAGGAACACCTCGACATGCTCATGGTGTGCCACCACCTCAACCCGGCGGTCCCCGAGGACCTCGCCTTCGCCGAGTCCCGCATCCGCCCCTCGACGATCGCCGCCGAGGACATCCTCCACGACCTCGGCGCCATCTCGATCATGTCCTCGGACTCCCAGGCCATGGGCCGCGTCGGCGAGGTCGTCCTGCGGACGTGGCAGACCGCGCACGTCATGAAGCGGCGGCGCGGCAGCCTCCCGGGCGACGGGCGCGCCGACAACCTGCGCGCGCGGCGGTACGTGGCGAAGTACACGATCAACGCGGCGCTCGCGCAGGGCCTCGACGCCGAGGTCGGCTCCGTCGAGCCGGGCAAGCTCGCCGATCTCGTGCTGTGGGACCCGGCGTTCTTCGGCGTGAAACCCCAACTCGTCCTCAAGGGCGGGCAGATCGCCTGGGCCCAGATGGGCGACGCCAACGCCTCCATCCCCACGCCCCAACCCGTCCTGCCCCGCCCCATGTTCGGTGCCATGGGCGCCGCACCCGCCGGGCTCTCACTCAACTTCGTCACCCAGGCCGCACTTGACGACGCTCTTCCCGAACGCCTCGGTCTGCGACGGAAATTCACCGCTATCCGCTCGACCCGCGGCCTCGGCAAGGCGGACATGCGGCTCAACGACGCGCTGCCCCGCGTCGAGGTCGCGCCCGACAGCTTCGCCGTGACGATCGACGGGGAACTCGTCGAACCGGAACCGGTCTCTGAACTGCCCATGGCACAGCGGTACTTCCTGTTCTGATCGCCCCGCCCCGCACGCGAGCCCGCCCCGCACCCGCCAGCCCTGCCCCGGACGCGGGCCCCGCGCCCCGCACGCCAGCCCCGCCCGCACGATCCCCCGCGAGAAAGGTGCCGTCCGTGCCCGTCCCCTCCGCGCTGCTCGTCCTCGCCGACGGCAGGCTCCCCGCCGGGGGCCACGCGCACTCCGGCGGCGCCGAGGAGGCCGTCGCCGCCGGGCGGATCAAGGGCCCGGAGGACCTGTACGCGTACTGCCTCGGCCGCGCGCACACCACCGGCCTCGTCGCCGCCTCGCTCGCCGCCGCCGCTGCCGCCGGGCTCGACCCGCTCGCACTCGACCGCGCCGCCGACGCCCGCACCCCCTCCCCGGCCCTGCGCGCGGCGGCCCGCAGGCTCGGCCGCCAGCTCCTGCGCGCCGCCCGCGCCGCCTGGCCCGACCCCGTACTCGACGCCGTCGCCGCGCACCACCCGCGCGGCCTCCACCAGCCCGTCGTGCTCGGCCTCACCGCGCGCGCCGCCGGGCTCGGCCCCGCCGAAGCCGCCGCCGCGAGCCTCTACGAGAGCGTCGGGGCTCCCGCGAGCGCGACCGTCCGCCTGCTCAGCCTCGACCCGCTCGACGCCACCCGCGTCCTCGCCCGACTCGCCCCCGTACTCGACACGCTGGCCGCCGAGGCCCTCGCGCACGCGGCCCGCGCCCGCACCGAGGGCCCCGACACACTCCCCGCCCGCGCGGCCCCGCTGCTCGACCTCGCCGCCGAACACCACGCCCGCCGCCCGCACAAGCTGTTCACCACCTAGGACCGCTGGAGCCGCCCCGTGCACCTCGACCACTCCCACGACGCACCGCCCGCGCTCAGCGCCGACGCCCACCTGCCCGACGGCCGCCGCCGCGCGCTGCGGCTCGGCCTCGGCGGCCCGGTCGGCTCGGGCAAGACCGCGACCGTCGCCGCGCTGTGCCGCACCCTGCGCGCCGAACTGTCCCTCGCCGTCGTCACCAACGACATCTACACCCGCGAGGACGCCGAATTCCTGCTGAAGGAAGGAGTGTTGCCGCCCGAGCGCATCACCGCCGTCGAGACGGGCGCCTGCCCGCACACCGCGATCAGGGACGACATCTCGGCGAACCTGGAGGCGGTCGAGGAACTGGAGGCGGCGACGGGACCGCTCGACGTCATCCTCGTCGAGTCCGGCGGCGACAACCTCACGGCGACCTTCTCGCGCGGCCTCGTGGACGCGCAGATCTTCGTCATCGATGTCGCGGGCGGCGACGACATCCCGCGCAAGGGCGGCCCGGGCGTCACGACGGCGGACCTCCTGATCGTCAACAAGACGGACCTGGCCCCCTACGTCGGCTCCGACCTCGGCCGGATGGCGAAGGACGCGGCGCACGCGCGCGGCGAACTCCCCGTCCTCCTCCAGTCCTTGCGCGGGCCCGAGGGCGTGGGCCCGGTCGCGGAGTGGGTGCGGGCGCGGCACCGCGCGTGGCGGGCGCGCGGATGACGACGGCCGCGGCCGGGGCCCGTGCCCGGGTACAGATCGAGGCGCGCGCGGACGGGCGGGGCGGCACCGCGCTGCCGGTGCTGAGCGGCGAGGGCCCGCTCGCGGTGCGCCGCACGCGGGGCGCCCCGGGAGCCGCGCACGTCGTGCTCGTCGGCGCGATGGGCGGCCCGCTCGGCGGGGACGCGTACGAGGTACGGGCGCACGCGGGCCACGGGGCGCGGCTGCGCGTCGGCTCCGTCGCGGCGACGCTCGCCCTGCCGGGGCAGTCCACGCCCCGTTCCACGTACACCGTGGACCTGGAGGCGGCGGGGGACGGACACCTGGAGTGGCTGCCCGAACCCGTCGTCGCCGTCGCGGGGAGCGACCTCGCGCAGCACACCCGCGTCACGCTCGCCGAAGGCGCGCGGCTCACCCTGCGCGAGGAACAGGTACTGGGCCGCAGCGGCGAGTCGCCGGGCCGGATCACCTCGCGCCTCACCGTCTGCCTCGCCGGACGCCCGCTCCTGGACCAGGAGACCTGTCTCGGTACGGGCGCACCGCCGGGCTGGGACGGCCCCGCGGGCACGGCGGGACTCCGCGCGATCGGTCAACTCCTCCTCGTTGCTCCGGAATTCGAGGAGCGAGAGCGGGACGCGCGCCCCCTCGCGCACGGCTCCGCGCTGCTGCCGCTCGACGGGCCGGCCGTCCTCGTCAGCGCGCTCGCCCCCGACGCACTGCGCCTGCGCCGCCTCCTGGACGAGGCGGCGCAGGCGCTGGGTCGGCGGGACGCGTGAGCACACGCCCCGAGGTCAGGCCCCCACGTAGAGACCGAAACCGTTGGTCGCCATGAGGATGATGCCGAGGACCAGGTCCACCGCCCCGAGGACGAGACCCGCCTTGGCCATGCCGGGGCGGCCCGTGCCGCGCAGCGCGACGTAACCGAAGACGAGGGCCAGCAGGCCCAAGAGGATGGAGAAGAAGAAGAGTCCCACGATGCCGAGGACGAGCGACGCTATCGCCAGACCGCTCGTCGTCCCGCGCGTCCGTCCCGCTCCGTACCCGCTCATGCGTACCCCTTCTCGTAGGAGGCCCCGCCGTGTGCGGTCGCCGTCAGCGGACGGGTTTCCCGGAACGGGCCGGTCATGCCTGGCCGTTCGCGCGGGGCCGCCGCGAAGGCGCGCGAGCGGCACGGGCCCCGATGTTCACGGACGGGTGCGCGGTGGTAAACCATGCGTAGGCGCCCGGCGTTGACCCGGGGGGTCGGGACACGGGTGCCGCACGCACGACAGGGGGAGTACATGACAGGTCCTCAGCAGGGCGCGCCCGGAGAGCCGGAGGACGCGAGAACCTCGGGCGGCGGAGGCTTCGCGCCCGGGCCGGACGGCGCGTTCGGCCCACCGCCCGAAGGCTTCGGCCCGCCCCGGGAGACTGAGCGAGACACACCGCCGCGCCCGTCGCGGGACCCACGGCCGGCCACCGGCTTCGGCGCCCCCTACAGCCCGACCGAGCCCGGATTCCCCACCCAGCCCGGGACCCCACCCCGCTCCGGCGACCCCACCCAAGCCGCGATCCCCGCCCAGTCCGGCGGCCCCGCCCACTTCCCCCCGCCGCCCCTCCACCCGCCCGGTCCGCCCACCGCGCCGGCCCCACCCCCCGGCGGGCCCGCCGCCCCGCAGGGTCCGCGCGATATCCCGCGCGCCCTCGGCCTCGCCCTGCTCGACCTGAGCGGACTCGGCCTCGGGCACGCCCTGTTGCGCTCCTGGGGCGGCTTCGCCGTGGCCCTCGCGAGCACGGGCGTCCTCGCCTTCGTGGCCCTGCCCGCCGACCCCGACGGCGTGCCGCCCGCCCTCGTCGTCGGCTGGCTCGTGGTCCTCGTGCTGCTCGCCGCCCACGCGGCGGCGCGCGGACTGCGCACCGCGCGCCGCGTGCCGACCGTGCCCGTCCTCGGTCTCGCCCTCGTCCTGCTCGCCGCGCCCGTCCTCGCGGGCTCCCAGTACGACGCGGCCCGCGACCGCGCCCAGCACGCGCGCCTGGAGAAGCAACTGCTCGACCGGCTCGGCGAGGCCGACCGCACCGTGGCCCGCTACAGGACCTCCGGCTACGCGGGCCACGAGTCGGCGTTCTCCACGGCGCTCACGACGTACCGCGACCTGAGCCGTGACCACCCCGACTCGGCGGCGGCGCACAAGGTCCCGGCCCGGCTGCGCACGTACTACCGCACGGTCGGCGCGCCCTTCGACAAGCGCGACTACTGCGCGGCCGTCGATCCCCTGCGCCACCTGCTCACCGTGCCGGACACGATGGGCACCGGCCGCGTCCCGAAGGAGCTCGTGGCCTGGCCCGAACCGCGGCTGGCGACCTCGCTCTACGGCTGCGGCATCACAGGGCTCGGCACCGCTGACTCCTCCACCGCCGAGTACCACCTCACCGCCCTCCTGGAGGACTACCCCGACAGCCCCGAGGCGGGCAAGGTCGCGCCCGAGGTGGAGAAACACGTCAGCTTCTCGCTGCGGGACAAGGGCGGCGCGTCGCCGTGCGAGGCCACCGAGTCCCTCAAGACGCTCGCCGGCCAGGCCACCTCCGTCGCCAAGGCCGACGGCGCGCCCGCCGCCACGGTGACCGCCCTCGGCCGCCAGGCGGACCGGGCGAAGGGAGGCCTGCCCACGAAGACGTGGAACTGCGCGCTCGCCGCCTACCACGACAAGGACTACGCGGCCACGCAGACGCGCATGCGCGACTTCACGGCCCACTACGGCAAGGACGGCCGGGCCCCGCTCGCCCGCAAGTACGTCATCGCCGCGCAGGTCGCCGACGAACTCCCCGCCGCGGGAAAGGTCAAGCCGACGACCTCGTCCGGCGGCTCCATCAGCGTGACCGTCCGCAACGACAGCCCCGAGGCCGTCGAAGTGCTCTACACCGGCCCGGTCACCGGCAGCTTCCGCCTCGACGCCTGCGGGGGCTGCGAGCGCTACGAGTGGGCCGACACCCTCAGCCCCTCCTTCAAGCCCTGCCCGTCCGGCAAGAAGTACCCGAGCAAGACCCTGAGGCTCCCCGCGGGCACGACGTACTTCCTGCACAAGCCGAGGAGCGGCAGCACCCTCAGCGGTTCCCCCGCCACCGACACGGTGAAGGTGCGGGGCGGGTACACCTACACCGAGTGCGCCTACACAGCGAAGGGATTCGGATCGAGCGGCGTCGACAGCTGACCGTTTGCGCCTCGGTGGGGGCGTAATACGGTACGAGAATGAGCGAAACGCCACAGGGGGGACGCGGTTCCTCCGATGCCGACCTCGCCCGCGAGGCCGTCGACGTCCATCTCTCGCGCAGGCTCTCGGAGTGGGAGGGCCAGCTGAGCGCCGCCACCGAGGGCACGCACGAGTACGAGGAGACGCTCGGCTACCGCAACGCCGAGGACACGCGGCTGCGTGCCTGGCGCGAGACCGGCCACCTCGACGCCGACCTCGCCCTCGCCGTCGACCAGCGCGCCCGCGCCGACCTCAAGATGGACGCCATCGACGAGGCCCGCCGAGAGGCCATCCACCGCGGCCTCGTCGCCCTCGGCTGGGACCCGGAGGGCGGCGGGGGAGAGGCCAGGGTGACGGGAGGCTGACGCGGACGGGGGCGACGGGAGAAGCGGCAGGCCCGGTACGTGTGGGGGCACGAGCCGGTACGCGTCCCGCCGGCCCGACCCGTACGGACCGGCCCCGCGCCCGCACGCCCCCGCGCCCGCACGCCCTCGCGTCCGCACGCCCCCGGCCCGCCGCCCCGCTCACCCCGCGAGGAGCGCCCGGCCCACGAGCAGCGCGCCCACCCCCGTGCACACCGCGCACACCACCAGCCCGAGCACGACGGGCACCGGGTCCGCGCTCTCGCCGGGCGGCGGGCACACCGCGCGCTCCGGCTCGCCCGGAGGATGCCGCACCACCACGAGATCACCCCTCAGCCGCACCTCGCCCGAGGTGTCCCGCAGCCGGACGAGCCGTCCCTCGGGCGTACGGAACTCCAGGAGCGCCTGCCGCTCGGGGCCGTGGTGCCAGGACCCCGCCGGGGGCCCGACGAGCAGCGTGTCCACGACCCGGGCGAGCGCCCGGCCCCCGGGCAGCCGCCGCTGCCGCACCGCCGCGCGCACCGCCGCCGCGGTGCCGAGCAGCCCCCCGCTCAGCAGCAGCACCCCCGTGACCGCGCGCAGCGGCCAGAACCCGCTGTCGTCCATGACGTGCCTTCCTCGCCGCTTCGAGCGCTGCCCGCGTACAGCTCCGCCACCGCACGCTGTTCTTCCACCCGTACAGAGGGGCTGGAGGGCCACCGGGTTGCCCGGCGGACGGAGCGCGCCGGGGTCGCCCGGCACGCCTGCGCACGCTCCGCCGTACGGCCGCGCGCCCTCACCCGTGCGCGTGCCCGCACCGGGAGCCCCGTCGCCCGTGCCCGGCGGCCGGGGAGGGGTGAGCGCGGGCGCCCGCCCGTGCGGGCGCGGAACCACCGTCCGCACGAGGAGTCCTTCATGCGTCTCGTCACCACCCTCGCGGTGGCGCTCCTGGCCGGTACGGCGCTGCTGCCGACCGCTCAGGCCGCGCCGCCCCCGCCCCCGGCCGACCGCCCCACCCTGCAACGCCCCGCCCCCGGCAGCGCCGAGTCCACCGAGCGCGACACGCCCCGCGACACACCGGCGCCCGGCGACCCCGGGGCCCGGCTCACCGAGGACGGGTCCGCACGCGGCCTCTTCCTGAGCGTCTCCGCCGAGGACGCCACGTGGATCAAGGGCGTCACGCTGGACTGCGCCACACGCCCCGCGAGCGGCACCCACCCGCACGCCGCCGGGGCCTGCGCCGCGCTCGCCACCGTCGGCGGCCGCCTCGACCAGCTCCGCGGCGAGCCCCGCAACTGCGTCAAGCGGTACCAGCCGGTCACGGTGAGCGTCACGGGCAGCTACCTCGGCCGCTCCACGGCCTGGCACCGCACGTACGCGAACACGTGCGTGCTCGGCGAGGAGACGGGGGACGTCTTCCGTTTCTGAACGGGGATCGCGGTACGGGACGCCGACGCGGCCCGCACAGGAGAAGGGCTCGTACACGAGCGAGGGGCGGCCCCGGTCCGGGAGCCGCCCCTCACCTGTCGTGAAGCGCCGTACGCGTCGAGTCCGCCGAGTCTCAGTCCTGGGTCATCGTCATCGCGAGCGTGAGAAGACCGAGGACGACCCAGCCGAACCACAGCCAGCCGTTGCTGCCGAGGGCCACGGTGTACGCGGTGACCACCACCAGCCCGCCGATGGTGAACACGCCCATGGTCTTCGTGGTGCCAGGCATACCGAGTCCGCCTCTCCGGCCACCGGGCCCCGGGGACGAGACCCGTCCCACCATCCTCACCCGAACGGCCGCACTCACGCCACCTCTCTATTGCGTCGGCTTCGCCTCCGGGAGCGCCCGAGCCGGTCCCTTCGGCTCAGCCGACGCTGATCGGCCCTGCGGGCCTCGTCAGCCCCTGGTGCGCAGCGACGCCAGGTAGTCGTTGTACGCGTTCAGCTCCGCGTCCCCGTCGCGGTCCGCCGCACGGTCCTTGCGGCGGGCCTGGCGCTGTTCGGAGCCGTACCACTGCACGAGGAGGACGAGGAGGACGACGACCGAGGGGACCTCGCTGAACGCCCAGGCGATGCCGCCCGCCGCGGTCTGGTCGGAGAGCGGATCGAGGCCTAGCGAGGCGGGCGGGTTGTCGAAGGTGTCGACCATCGTCGTGGACGCCATCATGAGCGCGATCCCGAAGAAGGCGTGGAAGGGCATGCCCGCGAAGAGCTCCAGCATCCGCATGAGGTAGCCGGGGCGGTGCGGCCCCGGGTCCACGCCCATGATCGGCCAGAAGAACACGATGCCGACCGCGAGGAAGTGCACCATCATCGCCAGGTGCCCGACGCTCGACTCCATGAGGAAGTCGAAGAGCGGCGTGAAGTACAGCGCGTAGAGGCTCGCGATGAACAGCGGGATGGTGAAGAGCGGATGCGTGACGACCCGCATGTACCGGCTGTGCAGGAGCCACAGCAGCCACTCGCGCGGTCCCTTGCGACCCCGCCCCGCGACCGGCAGCGCGCGCAGCGCGAGCGTCGTGGGGGCGCCCATCAGGATCAGGATCGGCGACAGCATGCTGATCACCATGTGCTGCACCATGTGCACGCTGAACATGACCATGCCGTAGTCGTTCAGCTTCGTACACATCACGAGCATGACCGTCAGCACCCCGAGCACGAACGGGATCGTCCGCCCCCAGGACCAGGAATCGCCGCGCCGCCGCAGCCGCGCCACGCCCCAGCCGTAGAGCACGAGCCCCAGCAGGCAGGCGACGAGGAAGAACACGTCCAGGGAGGGTTCGAGTCCTCGCCCCAGCGTGAACGGCGGCAGATCGGACATCATGCCGTGCCCGCTGTGATCCATCCGCAGACTCCTGATTTCGTACCGGTTGTCCGCACCAGACTAGGACGGGCGACCCACGCTCCCGCGCGCGGGTCGCCCAGCCCGGTCGCCGGCGCGCCGGTACGGCTCAGGCCGCGCTCAGACCACGGTCTCGCACTCCTCGTACCGCGCCGCGGGCACCGTCTTGAGCGTCGCGACCGCGTCGGCGAGCGGCACCATGGTGATCTCCGTGCCGCGCAGCGCCGTCATCCGCCCGAACTCGCCCCGGTGCACGGCCTCGACCGCCTCGCGCCCGAAGCGCGTGGCGAGGACCCTGTCGTACGCGGTCGGGGTCCCGCCGCGCTGCACGTGCCCGAGGATCACGGGGCGGGCCTCCTTGCCGAGCCGGTCCTCCAGCTCCAGGGACAGCTGACGGGCGACGCCCGAGAAGCGCTCGTGCCCGTAGACGTCGCGCTCGCCGTCCTCGTACTTCATCGTGCCCGGCAGCGGCTTCGCGCCCTCCGCGACGACGACGATCGCGAAGCGCTTGCCCGCGTCGAAGCGCGCCCCGACCCGCTCGGCGACCTCGGCGACGTCGAAGGGCCGCTCGGGCACGAGCACCGCGTGCGCGCCCGCCGCCATCCCGGAGTGCAGCGCTATCCAGCCGGTGTGCCGGCCCATGACCTCCACGATGAGGACCCGCTGGTGCGATTCGGCGGTCGTCTTGAGCCGGTCGAGCGCGTCCGTCGCGACCCCGACCGCCGTGTCGAAACCGAAGGTGACGTCCGTCGCCGCGATGTCGTTGTCGATCGTCTTGGGCACGCCGACGATGGGCAGCCCGGCGTCCGAGAGCAGTTTCGCGGCCTTGAGGGTGCCCTCGCCGCCGATCGGCACGACCGCGTCGAGGCCGAGGTCCGCGAGGTGCGCCCGCGCCCGTTCCACGCCGTCGCGCAGGTGCGCGGGCCGCACCCGCGAGGAACCGAGCACGGTCCCGCCCTGCGCGAGGATGCCGGCGACGGCGTCGTGGTCGAGGGGCCGCCAGTCGCACTCCAGGAGCCCGCGCCAGCCGTCGTGGAATCCGATCACCTCGTCACCGAGGGAGCCCGCCCGGTGGACGACGGAGCGGATGACCGCATTGAGCCCCGGGCAGTCCCCACCGGACGTCAGCACGCCAATGCGCATGGGCCTGAAACACCTTCGCAACCTGGATTCGACACCGGACCACGACGTCCGGTCGGTGCTCAGCACCCTAATCGCGGTGGATCAGACGGCCCACTCCGGTCCGCGTGGTGGACAGACCCCGGCGGGCCCCCTCCAGGCGCACCACATCAAGCCCCTCCGGCGTTTGAGGAGCGGGGTCTGGGGCGGAGCCCCAGAAACCCCGCACGCACGTGCGCTACTCCGGCCGTGTCGCCGCCGCGATCCGCTCGTCCCGCAACGCGTCATACCACCGGTCGTCCACCGGAGGCAGCGCGTTGACGTCCAGCGCCAGCTTCAGCAGCAGGTCCGCGATCTGCGGGTTCCGCGCCATCACGGGCCCGTGCATGTACGTCCCGAACACCGTGTCGTTGAAGGCGCCCTCGGTCCCGTCCCCGGTCCCGTTGCCCTTGCCGAGCCGGGTCCGCGCGAAGGGCCGCGCGGTCGGGCCGAGGTGGGTCACACCCTGGTGGTTCTCGAAGCCGGTCAGCGGCGGAAGACCGAGCCGCGGGTCGATGTCGGCGAGCACGTCGCCCACACACCGCTCGCCCTCGCCCCGTACCGAGACCACGTCGAGCAGCCCGAGACCCGGCTCCCGCTGCCCGAGGTCGTTGACGAACTCGTGCCCGAGGATCTGGTACCCGGCGCACACCGAGAAGACGATCGCCCCGTTGCCCACCGCGCGCTGGAGCCCGCCGTCGCGGCGCAGCCGCTCGGCCGCGAGCCGCTGCGGCCGGTCCTCGCCGCCGCCGATGAGGTAGATGTCGCCCGAGGTCGGCACCGGCTGGTCACTGCGCACGTCGACGCGCGTGACGCCGAGACCGCGCTGCCGCGCCCGCCGCTCGACGACGAGGGCGTTGCCCTGGTCCCCGTACGTGCTCAGCAGGTCCGGGTAGATCCAGACCAGACGAAGACTGTTGTCGCTCATATCCCTGTCCCTTCTCACTGGTCCGGTCAATTCCCCACGCGTCGGCGCAAGTCCTGGAACGCCGTGTAGTTGGCGATCGCCTCGATACGCCCCGGCGGGGCCATGCGCACCGCCTCGTCCACGGATTCGCAGACCCGGAAGTCGAGATTGGCCACTTCGAGGCGGACCGCGAGGTCGAGCTTGCGGTCCCCGATGACGAAGATGGGATGCCCGGCGAGCCGTGTGTAGTCCACGTCCCAGAGCCAGGAGGTGTCGGTGCCGTCCGCGCCGCGCGCGTTGACCGACAGGAGCACGGGGGTGGGAGGCGGATCGATGAGCGAGAAGGTCTCCAGCCAGCCGGCCGGGTTCTTCGCGAGCAGCAGTCGCAGGTCACGGCCCTCGAACTGCACCGTGTCGTAGCGACCGGCGACCGCCTGCACCTGCCACATGCGCTCCAGGGCGACCTGCGGCGGCACCCCGAAGACCGCGGCGACGGCGGCGGAGGTCGCGGCGTTGGCGCGGTTGGCGCGCCCCGGGAGCTGGAGGTGGATCGGCCAGGCCGAGCCGTGCGGGTCGAGGACGTGCTCCCCGGAGAGCGCCCAGCTCGCTGCGGGGCGGCGGAAACCGCACTCGCCGCAGAACCAGTCGTCGCCTGGGCGCTGCATGACGCCGCCGCAGGAGGGGCACGACCAGGCGTCGTCCTTCCACTCCTGCCCGGCCGCCACCCAGATGACGTGCGGCGACGAGGAGGCCGCCCACACGACGAGCGGGTCGTCCGCGTTGGCGACGACGACGGCCTTGCTGCCCGCGAGCCCCTCGCGCCAGCGCTCGGCGAGCATGCGGGTCTCGGCGGCGCGGTCGAGCTGGTCGCGCGAGAGGTTGAGCAGCGCGATCGCCTTGGGCTCGACGTCCCGCGCGACGCCGGCGAGGTACTTCTCGTCGACCTCGATCACGCCGTAGCGCGCGTCGGAACCCCCGGCGAGCGCGGAGGTGATGCCGGCGGGCATGTTGGCACCGAGCGCGTTGGAGACCACGGGGCCCGCGGCGCGCAGGGCCTCGGCGATGAGCCGGGTCGTGGTGGTCTTGCCGTTGGTCGCGGAGACCAGTACGACATCGAGGTGCGTCGCGAGCCGCGCGAGCAGGTCCGGCTCAAGCCGGAGAGCCACCTTGCCGCCGATCACCGACCCGCTGCCGCGCCCCGCCGCTCGGGACACCGCCGCGGCGGCCTTGCCCGCCGTCACGGCCAGTTTGGCCCGTGCCGACAGCGGCTCCGAGTTGGCTGTCATCGTCCTCGCTCCTCCTTCGCTTCCGCCGCGTCCGGCGCCCGCGACCGTCCCCGGGCCACTCCGGCCCGCGCTGTGGTGCGGTGCTCCTCCCGCGCGCCGCACACTGGCGGGGAGGCATTCATCGGGTGCAGCCTACCGAGATCCCCCGCGCGGCCAGAACCGCACACCGCGCCTTGCCTGGGGAAAAGCGCGGAGCCGTAGGCTGTCCGGTCATGCGACGACGTCCCATCCCGGGCAGTTCCGGACAGGTCCGGCCCCTCAGCCTCTACGGCGCCCCTGTGCTCACCACTCCCGCGCGCGAGACGGGAGACTTCGGTCCGTGGCTGGAAAAGCTCGTCGAGGACCTCTTCGCGACGATGTACGCCGCTCGGGGGGTGGGGCTGGCGGCCCCGCAGATCGGCGAGGACGTACGGGTCTTCGTCTACGACTGCCCCGACGACGAGGACCGCCGCCACCTCGGACACCTCGTCAACCCGCGCCTCGTCGAGGTCGACGGCCCTGTGGTGCGCGGCCCGGAGGGCTGCCTGTCGCTGCCGGGCCTCGAAGCGGGGACCCCGCGCTTCGACCGCGCGGTCGTCGAGGGCCGTACGGCGGACGGGGCGCGCCGCCGCGTCGAGGGCACGGGCTTCTTCGCCCGCTGCCTCCAGCACGAGTACGACCACCTGGAGGGCGGCCTCTACGTCGACCGCCTCGACGCGCGCCGCCACCGCAAGGTCCTGCGCGAGGCGGGCCGCACGGGGTGGGGGAAGGCGGCGGGGCTGTAGCGCCGCAGGGTCCGGCGCCCGAGTGGCCGCGGAGCGCGGACGCCGACGGCGGGTCACCCGTGCCCGCGCGCCCCGTGCCTACGCGCCCCGTGCCCACGCGCCCCGTGCGCGTGCGTCGTGCGGGGGGATTCAGAAGCGCGCGCCGTCCTCGCCCCGGTCGGGGACCTCGCCCAGCATGCCCCACAGCAGCTCCGTCAGGTCCTCCACCAGTTCCTCGCGCGCGCAGGGGCGTTCGGCGAGCCACCAGTCGCCCGCCGCGTGCATCATGCCGACGATGCCGTGGCCCCAGGCGCGGGCCCTGCGGGTGCCGCCGGGACCCGGGTCGACGCGTTCGGCGATGACCTCGGCCAGTTCCTCGCCGAGGCGGCGCAGGAGGGGAGCGGAGTGGCGGCCGACGTCGAAGCCCGCGCCCTCGGGCGTGGGGGCGTCCTCGGCGGGGTGCATGAGGAAGCGGTAGACCTGCGGCCTGGCCTCGATCGCCGTGAGGTAGGTGTCGAGCGTGCGGCGCACCCGCTCCCTGCGGGTCGCGGCCGGTGCGTCGAGCGCCTGGCGCAGCGAGGCGAGCAGGGCGTCGGTGTGCCGGGTCGCGAGCGCGCGGTACAGGCCGCCCTTGTCGCCGAAGTGCCGGTAGAGGATCGGCTTGGTGATCCCCGCCTCGGCGGCGATCGCGTTCATCGAGGCGCCGGGCCCCTCGCGCAGCACCACGCGGTCGGCCGCCTCCAGGAGTTCGCGCCGGCGCAGCGCCGCCGTCCGCTGCTGTGCCGTACGCTGCCGCGCGGCACGGCCCTTCGTGCCCGTGCTCTCCACAACGAATCTCCCCGCCCGTGCCTTCTGCGTGCCGTCTTCGCGCGCCGGACCAGGCGTGACGGCCCCGCGCACCGCGCAACGTAACACCCGCGCGTGCGGCCCGTCGGGGGCGAGGGAGGCGGTTGACATGCTCTACCAGCCGGTAACAGACTCGGGTTACTTGAGGTAACAGCATTCGCCACGCGGGAGGGGCCGGTCATGGCCGAGTTCACGATGGATCTCAACGAGGAACAGCGGGAGATCCGCGACTGGCTGCACGGCTTCGCCGCCGATGTCGTCCGGCCCGCGGCCGCCGAGTGGGACGAGCGCGAGGAGACGCCCTGGCCGGTCATCCAGGAGGCGGCCAAACTCGGCATCTACTCGCTGGACTTCTACGCCCAGCAGTTCTTCGACCCGACCGGGCTCGGCATCCCGATGACGATGGAGGAGCTGTTCTGGGGCGACGCGGGCATCGGCCTCTCGATCGTCGGTACGGGCCTCGCCGCGGTCGGCGTGCTCGCCAACGGCACCGAGGAGCAGATCGGCACGTGGGTGCCGCAGATGTACGGGACCCCCGACGACGTCAAGGTCGCGGCCTTCTGTTCCTCGGAGCCCGACGCGGGCTCGGACGTCGCGGGGATGCGCACCCGCGCGGTCTACGACGAGGCGAAGGACGAGTGGGTGCTGAACGGCACCAAGACGTGGGCGACCAACGGCGGGATAGCCAACGTGCACGTCGTCGTCGCGGTCGTCGACCCCGGGCTGGGCTCCAAGGGGCACGCCTCCTTCATCGTCCCGCCCGGCACGAAGGGCCTCTCCCAGGGCCAGAAGTTCAAGAAGCACGGCATCCGCGCCTCGCACACCGCCGAGGTCGTCCTCGAAGACGTGCGCGTGCCCGGGCACTGCCTGCTCGGCGGCAAGGAGAAGCTCGACCAGCGCCTCGCCCGCGCCCGCGAGCGGGCGAAGGCGCAGGGCGGCGAGCGGATCAAGAACGCGGCGATGGCGACCTTCGAGGCCTCCCGCCCGGCGGTCGGCGCGATGGCGGTGGGCACCGCCCGCGCCGCGTACGAGGAGGCGCTGGAGTACGCGAAGACCCGCACCCAGTTCGGCCGCCCCATCATCGACAACCAGGGCGTCGCCTTCCAGCTCGCCGACATGCGCACCCGTATCGACGCCGCGCGGCTCCTCGTCTGGCGTGCCTCCTGGATGGCCACGACGGGCAAGCCCTTCACGTCGGCGGAGGGCTCGATGTCCAAGCTCTTCGCGAGCGAGACGGCGAAGCAGGTCACGGCGCAGGCGATCCAGATCTTCGGCGGCAACGGCTACACGCGCGAGTACCCGGTGGAGCGGATGCACCGGGACAGCGCGATCTACACCATCTTCGAAGGCACGAGCGAGATCCAGCGGCTCGTCATCGCGCGCACGCTCGCGGGGGTGCCGATCCGCTGACGCGCCGTCGCGCGCACGCTCACCGGGCGTCGGCCCCGGCCCGGCCCCGGAAACTCCGTGGCGGGGCGCGCGCCCCGGCTGACAGCATCGCCCCGGCACGGGATGGGCCCGTGCCGGGGCGATACCGTGCGCCCGACCGTCCCGCGGGAGTCCCTCGTGCGCAAGATCCCGACCCTCTTCCTCCGTGATCCGGAGGACCGCAAGCGGCTGCTGCCCGAGGTCGCGCCGGAGTGCGCGTGGGTCATGGCGGGCGAGGGCGTCGCCACCCGCAAGTACGACGGCACCTGCGTCCTGCGCGACGAGGCGGGGGAGTGGTGGGCCCGCAGGGAGGTGCGGCCCGAGCGGGCCACGCCGCCCGGTTACCTCGCGATCAGCACCGACCCCGTCACGGGCAAGGCGATGGGCTGGGAGCCCATGGGCGGCTCGACGTTCCTGCGCTTCCACACGGAGGCGCTCGCGAGCGACGAGGACTTCGTCCCGGGTACGTACGAGCTGGTCGGGCCCAGGATCAACGGGAACCCCGAGGGTGTCGCGCGCCACACACTGCTGCGGCACGGCTGGGCGGCCCCGGAGGTCGCGGCCGACTTCGCGGGCGCGCCCCGCGACTTCGCCGGTCTGCGGGCGTGGGTCACGGCACGCCCGTACGAGGGCATCGTGTGGCACCACCCCGACGGCCGGAGGGCGAAACTCAAGGTCCGTGACTTCGGGGCCTGAGCGGCGGCCGCGGGCAGAGGGCGACCCCTGCCGGACGGGGGGACCGGCAGGGGCCGCGGTGGGAGGGGCAGCGAGGGGGGGATTCGCGCCTCGCCTCCCACAGAGGTGAACGCTAGAGCATCGGCTCGTGTTCCCGCGCTCTTTCCGGCTCCGCACGCCGCGCGCCGTCCGCTTTTGCCACGGGAGCGCCCCCTTGGCCGAGCGGGTGGATCAACGGCGTACGGGACGGCCGGGCCGGGCGCGCGAGCCTCTTCTCGCGCACACCGCCCCGCCGTCACCGGCCGCGCTTTCCCGCCCGGCGGGCGGAGTGTCGTGCGTGACGCTCCGTACCCGCGCACGCACACCACGGCCGGCGTGCGTGCGCGGCCGTGGGCGGGGTACGGGGGCTCCCGTACGAGCGCTGCGCGGCCTCACCCGTTCGGCCCACGCGCGGTGGCCCGCGTCCACGCGGCGCCCCACGCTGGGCCGGGAGGCGCCGCTCGGCGTGCACCGATGACCGGGAGGAATCACTCGTGGACAGCGATGACACGGGCCGTGGCGACGACGTCTACCAGCCGGACGGCTCCGAGGAGCGGGACGACGACGACTTCGCCCAGCTCGACTACGACGACACCCTCCTCGACCCGGACGTGAAGGACCCGCTCGACGAGGGCTACTCACCCCCCGAACGTCCCCTTGCCGCCGACAACGACGGCACCACGCTCGCCGAGAGCGAGGAGGGCGAGTCGCTCGACCAGCGCCTGTCCGAGGAAGTGCCCGATATCGGCGACCCGCAGGGCGACGGCCTCGGCGACGCGCTCGACACGGACGGGGAACTGCGCGACGACGAGGTGGGCGAGGACCGCTCCGGGCGTCTCGTCGCGCCGGACGAGGGCCTCGGGCCCGACACCGAGAAGGACCTGGTCGCCTCGGACGTCGGCATCGACGGTGCCGCCGCCTCCGCCGAGGAGGCCGCCGTGCACGTCGTGGAGGACGACGAGAACGACCTCCCCATCGACGAGGACATCAACAACCTTCCCTGAGGCGGCCGTTGCGGGCGGCCCGCGCGTCCCGGGCCACCCTCCCGCCCCCGAACCCCGACGGCCTTCCCCGTAAGGAGCCCAGCGATGCAGAAGGACAAGCAGCCCGACTACCACCCCGTCGTCTTCCGCGACCGGGCCGCGGGGTACGCCTTCCTCACCCGCTCCACCGCGACCAGCGGCGAGACGGTCGAGTGGGACGACGGCGAGACCTACCCCGTCGTCGACGTCGAGATCTCCTCCGAGAGCCACCCCTTCTACACCGGCAAGGCGCGGGTCGTCGACAGCGAGGGCCAGGTCGCCAAGTTCGAGAAGCGGTACGGCGGCGAGGGCGGCGGCGCCCGCTGAGCACCGGCCGGGCGGCACCGCGCGCGGGCCCCGGCAGGCGCCGCGCGGCACGCCGCGTCGTCCCGCGCGGCGCCCGCGCCCTCGCCCTGGCCCTGCGCGCCCTCGCGCTCGCCCGGCTCGCCGTGCGGCACGCGCCGCACACCCCGCACCTGCCGCACCTGCCGCACGCCCTCGCGGGTGCCGCCCGCGAGGGCGCGGCCCCCGGCCCCCACCTCGGCGGCGACCCGCTCCCGCCGCAGCCCACGGAGGTCCGCATGAAGGCAGTCGTCGTCCCCGGCTTCACCGAGCCCCTCGCCATCGAGGACCGCGCGATCCCCGAGCCCACCGGCCGTCAGGCACTCGTGCGCATGGAGACCTCCGGGCTCTGCCACACCGACATCCACGCGGCGCGCGGCGACTGGCCCGTCAAGCCCTCGCCGCCTTTCGTCCCGGGACACGAGGGCATCGGCATCGTCGAGGCCACCGGCCCCGAGGCGGGGCACCTCTCGGTCGGCGACCGCGTCGCGGTGCCGTGGCTCGGCACCGCCTGCGGCCACTGCGACCACTGCGTCTCGGGCTGGGAGACGCTGTGCCTCCAGCAGCAGAACACCGGCTACTCGGTCGACGGCACGCACAGCGAGTACGCGATCGCCGACGCCGACTACGTGGTCGCGGTCCCCGAGGGCATCGACCCGCTCGACGCCGCGCCCCTGACCTGTGCCGGAGTCACCACGTACAAGGCCGTCAAGGTCGGCGGGACCCGGCCCGGACAGCGCGTTCTCGTCTCCGGGATCGGCGGCCTCGGACACCTCGCGCTCCAGTACGCGCGGATCTTCGGCGGCGAGACCATCGCCGTCGACATCACCGACGAGAAGCTCGCCCTCGCCCGCGAACTCGGCGCCGACCACGTCATCGACGCCCGCGGCCAGGACGTCGCCGAGGAGGTCGCACGGCTCGGCGGCGCCGATGTCGCGATCTCCACCGCCGTCGACAACGACTCCTTCCGCGCCGCCTACACCGCTCTGCGGCGCGGCGGCACCCTCGTCCTGGTCGCACTCCCCGCCGAGGGGAGTCTCGAACTGCCCGTCTTCGAGACCGTGCTGAGCGGCAAGAGCGTCGTCGGCTCGATCGTCGGCACCCGTCAGGACCTCGCCGAGGTCTTCCGCCTCCACCGGCTCGGCCGCACCCGCGTCATCCGCGAGACGCGCCGCCTGGAGGACGTCAACCTCGCGATCGACGAGGTGCTCTCCGGGAAGGTCACGGCACGACTCGTCTTCGACCTGCGGTGAGCGCGGTGTCCTGAAGATCGTGTCAACTGCCGCTGGCAACAGGCGAGTTCCGGACAACCATCCGGCCCCGGTTTTCTTTCTCCGGGACCGGTGCGCCCTTGTCCGGCACCCCTTCGGAGGCTCAGGCTGGGACCCGGGACCGATGGACGGTCCCAGGCCCGAGCGGGCCCTGGAGGGGGTGGAGCGGATGTCATCGACCGCGTGGGAGTTCACGGACGACCGCGGGAGCGTGGTCCGCGCGGCGCGGCGGCCCGAACGCGTCGTCGCCTACGTACGTGCCGGAGCCGCGCTCCACGAGTACGGGCTCACCCCGGCCGGCATCTTCGGCTCGGGCCATGACGGCGAGCAGGTCGATCCCGTCAAGGCGGGCGGCCTCCCCTCGGACGTGCCCTACCTCGGTGCGGGCAAGACGCTCGACGAGGAGGCCCTCGGCGCCGTCGCGCCCGAACTCGTCGTCGACGTCACCTACGACGACCACTTCGCCTACGCCGTCGACGAGGGCGTCGCCTCGGGCCTCGGCGTGCCCGTCCTCGCGCTCTCGGTCGCGGGCGGCACCCCGCTCACGAGTCTCGTCGCCCGCTTCGCCGCCCTGGCCGAGGCGCTCGGCGCCCCGGCGGACCCGGCGGCGGGGGACGACCTGGCGCAGGCCCGTGCGGCGGTACGTACCGCCGCCGCCCGCACCGGCGCCCCGCGCGTCCTCGTCCTGTCGGCCGCGGGGACCGCACAGGTGCACCTCGCGCGCCCCGGCACCTGGCCCGAACTGCGCCAACTCGCCGAACTGGGCGTCGACCTCGTCGATCCAGGGCCCGGGCCCGGCCTCAACTGGCTCACCACCGACTGGGAGTACGCGGCGGGACTCGGTGCCGACCTCGTCCTCGCCGACGCGCGCGGCAACGCCGTCCCCCCGGGGGACCTCGCCGGCGTCCCCGGCTGGACCCGTTTGACGAGCGGCCGCCCGGTCACCCCCTGGAACCCGGAACTGGCCCCCGCCCCGCGAGCCACCGCCCACTTCCTGCGGGACATCGCGGCGGCCCTGACGGGCTGAGGGGCCGGGCCGGGGCCGCCGGGGGCTCCCGCACCCGAGTACCTCGTCCGTATCCCTCCGGCGCGTCCCGTCCCGCCCCCGCCGGGTGGCCCCTAGGGTCCCCGCACATGCGCGTACTCGTCACCGGCGGAGCCGGTTTCATCGGACGTCACCTCGTGGCCGCTCTCGCGGACCGCGGCCACGAGGCCCTCGTCCTCGACGCCCTGCTCCCCGCCGTCCACCCCCACGGCCGTACCGTCCCGCCACCCCGCGCCGCCGGGCTCGTCCACGCCGACGTGCGCGATGCCGCCGCCGTCGCCGAGGCCCTGCGCGGCATCGACGCGATCAGCCACCAGGCCGCCATGGTCGGCCTCGGCAACGGCGTCGCCGACGCCGCCGACTACGTCGGCTGCAACGACCTCGGCACCGCCGTCCTCCTCGCCGCCGCCGCCCGCGCGGGCATCCGCGCGCTCGTGCTCGCGGGCTCGATGGTCGTCTACGGCGAGGGCCGCTACACCTGCGCGGCGCACGGACTCGTACGCCCCGGACCGCGCGCCGAGGCAGACCTGCGCGCCGGCCTCTTCGAGCCCCGCTGCCCCACGTGCGGCGCGGCCCTCGCGCCCGGCCTCGTCCCCGAGGACGCGCCCGCCGACCCCCGCAACGTCTACGCGGCGACGAAGCTCGCGCAGGAACACCTCACCGCCGCGTGGGCCCGTGCCACCGGCGGCAGCGCGGTCGCCCTGCGCTACCACAACGTCTACGGTCCCGGGATGCCCCGCGACACCCCGTACGCGGGTGTCGCCTCCTTCTTCCGCTCCGCGCTCGCGCGCGGCGAGGCACCCCGCGTCTTCGAGGACGGGGCGCAGCGGCGGGACTTCGTGCACGTACGGGACGTCGCGGCGGCCAACGTCCGCGCGCTCGAAGCGCTCACCGCGTCCGCCACGCCCCCGGGCGGCCTCACCGCGTACAACACGGGCAGCGGCACCCCGCGCACCCTGCTCGCCATGGCCCGCACCCTCGCCACCGCCTGCGGCGGACCCGCGCCGCTCGTCACGGGCGAGTACCGCCTCGGCGACGTACGGCACATCACCGCCGACTCCGCGCGCCTGACGCGCGAGCTGGGCTGGCGCGCCGAAGTCCCCTTCGCAGAGGGAATCGCGGAGTTCGCCAGGGAACCGATGCGCGAGCCGACGAGCGCGGCGGCCGGGGGCTGAGGCGTCGCGCAAGGCGGGTGGGGCTGCCCCCGACGCCGCCCCACCTTCCTCCGCTCCGCGTTTCGCAGGGCCGCGCTGCCTGATTCGTGGCAATTGTCTTCGTACGGTGTGCCCATGAACCACCCCACCCCCACTCCGCTCGCCGCTCCCCGGGCCACCCCGCCCGCCCCCGTCGATCTCGTCCTGCCCTGCCTCAACGAGGCCGCCGCGCTGCCCTGGGTGCTCGGCCGCGTCCCCGAGGGCTGGCGCGCCGTCGTCGTCGACAACGGCTCCGACGACGGCTCCGCCGAGATCGCCGCCGCGCACGGCGCGCACGTCGTCACCGAGTCGCGGCGCGGCTTCGGCGCCGCCTGCCACGCCGGACTCGAAGCGGCGACCGCGGACCTCGTCGCCTTCTGCGACTGCGACGCCTCCCTCGACCCCGGCCTCCTGCCCGCCTTCGCCGCACGCGTCTCCTCGGGAGCCGCCGATCTCGTCCTGGGCCGCCGCAGGCCCGCGCGCGGCAGCTGGCCCCTGCACGCCAGGCTCGGCAACGCCGCGCTCGCCCACAGCCTGCGCCGCCGCACGGGACTCGACCTCCACGACCTCGGGCCCCTGCGCCTCGCCCGCCGCACCGCCCTGCGCGAACTCGCGCTGAGCGACCGGCGCAGCGGCTACCCGCTCCAGATGGTCGTGCGCGCGGCCGAGGCCGGCTGGCGGGTCGAGGAGCGCGACGTCCCGTACCTGCCGCGTACCGGCGCGTCGAAGGTCACGGGGACGTGGCGCGGTACGTGGCAGGCCGTGCACGACATGCGCCGCGTGCTCGCCGCCGCCGGAACGGAGGCCCGGTGAACGCCGCCGTACCCGCCGCCCGCCCCGTCCCCTCGGACCTCACACTCGCCGTCATCGCGAAGGAACCGCTGGCGGGGCGCGTCAAGACGCGACTGTGCCCGCCCTGCACGCCCGCCCAGGCGGCCGGCCTCGCGCGCGCCGCGCTGCACGACACGCTCGCGACCCTCGCCGCGCTTCCCGCGTGCCGCCGCGTCCTCGCCCTCGAAGGCCGGCCGGGACCGTGGCTCCCGCCCGGCTTCGAGGTGATCCCGCAGGTGCCCGGCACGCTCGACGTCCGCCTCGCCGCCGTCTTCGGCGCCTGCGAGGGACCCGTGCTCCTGCTCGGCATGGACACCCCCCAGGTGGACGCCGCCGCGCTCGCCCCCGTCCTCGCCCCGGACGCCTTCGCGCACCACGAGGCGTGGCTCGGGCCCGCGAGCGACGGCGGTTTCTGGGCGCTCGGGCTCGCCGCCCCGTCCGCGCTCCCCGTCCCACGCGCCGCACTCCTGCGGGGCGTTCCCATGTCCCGCCCCGACACCGGCGCCCGCCAGCACGCGCGCCTGCACGCCGCCGGACTGCGCACCGGCACCCTTCCCACCCTCACCGACGTCGACACCGCCCCCGACGCGCTGAGCGTCGCGGCCCTCGCCCCGCACTCGCGCTTCGCCGCCGCCGTCGATGCCCTGCCCGAGGGCCTCCTGACGTCCTGTACGACCACGGGGAGTCACTCATGAGCGCCCCGCCGCGCGTCCCGCACACCCGCCCCGAGCCCGCCGCACCCCAGCCCGCCGCGATCCAGTCCACCGCGCCCGCGCCCACCGCCTCCGAGCCCAAGCCGATCGCGCCCGAGCCTGTCGCGCCCGACCCCGTCGCGCCCGAGTCCGTCGCGACGGAGGCGCAGGACTTTCGCGAGGAGCACGCCTGGAGCCGCTGCGACCCCTGGAGCGCGGCGCTGCGCTCCGGGCGCGGCCCGCTCTACCTGCACCGCGAGGACGGCACCCGGCACCCGCTCGACATCGAGCGCTGGTGCGCCGCTCCCGACGCGGCAGACCGCACCGTCATCGACCGCTGCCGCGACAGCGTCCTCGACATCGGCTGCGGCCCCGGACGCTTCCTCGTCGCACTCGCCGAACGCCGCCTCACCGCCCTCGGCATCGACGCGAACCCGCACGCCGTCGCCCGCGCCGTGCGGGCGGGCGGGAGCGCGCTGTGCCGCTCCGTCTTCGCGCCGCTGCCCGGCACCGGCGGCTGGCACACCGCACTCCTCGTGGACGGCAACATCGGCATCGGGGGCGACCCGCCCCGGCTCCTGCGCCGCATCGCCGAACTCGTCCGCCCCGGTGGCACCCTCCTCGTCGAGACCGCGGCGCACGCGCTCGACGAACGCCTCAGCGTCCGCGTCGGCGACGGCCGCGGCGCCCACGGCACGCCCTTCCCCTGGGCCCGCCTCGGCAGCACCGCGCTGCTGCGCCACGCGGAGGAGACGGGCGCGTGGACGGGCGCCGGGCAGTGGGAGGCCGGTGGCCGCCGCTTCGTGGCGCTGCGCCGGAACTGAGCGGCACCCCGTTCGGTTGAGACGGGTACGGGCCCGCGCCGCGCCGCACGGCGTCGCGCCCGTACCCGTGCTCGCCCCGCGCGCAGGGCGAACGCGCGGGGCTGAAATCATGGCGCGGCACCACCGCCGCGAGGCGCCGGCCGCCGCCCGGCGCACCTGAACCCCGAAAGGACGTGCCCCGATGGCACTCTTCGCCGTCGTCTACGCCTACCCCGCGGGCAGCGAGGCCCCCCGCGACACCCACCGCCCCGCCCACCGCGCCTACCTGGGCGCGCTCGCCGACCGCGGGCTCCTCCTCGTCTCGGGGCCGCTCAGCAACCCGGCGGGCGAGGGCGGACTGCTCATCCTCCGCGCCGACTCGGCCGAAGAGGCCCTCGCCCACACGGAGCAGGACCCCTTCCGGCTCCAGGGCCTCGTCGAGAACATCACCGTGCACGAGTGGAAGGCGGCCGTCGGGCCGCTCGCGGAGAGCTTCGGGGCCTGAAGCCGAGGGTCCCCTCCGCGCAGGTAGGGGTACGGGGCCGCTCGGCACCTTCGCCGTCGGCCCCGTACCCGTAGGGCGCCTCAGGTGGCGATCGACTGATCGCCCGTCGCCGGGCGGCCCCAGCGGTAGATCAGCCCCGTCAGGACCACGCCGAGCGCGAAGATCGCCGACGACCACCAGAACGCCACCGTGAAGCTGTGCAACTGCGCCTGCGCGAGCACGAGCTTCGTGGGCCGCTTGCCCACCACGTAGTTCGTCGCCGCCGTCGTCGCGAGCGTGTTGAGCAGCGAGGTCCCCACCGAGCCGCCCACCTGCTGGCACGTGTTGACCATCGCGGAGGCGACCCCCGCGTCCTGCGGGCGCACGCCCGCCGTCGCCATGTTGAACGCCGGGGCGAAGATGAGGCCCACGCCGAAACCGGTGAGCAGCAGCGGCGCCAGGATGTGGGCCGCGTACGAACTGTGCAGATCGAGCCCCGTGAGCCACGCCATGCCCCCGGCCGCGAAGAGCATCCCCGGCGGGACGAGCGGTTTCGGCCCCGTCCGCGGCAGCACCGCGTTCGTCACCACGACGGACATCACGATCATCACGCCGACCATCGGGAGGAAGGCGAGCCCCGTCTTGATGGGCGAGTAGCCGAGGATCTGCTGCAGGTAGTACGTCAGGAAGAGGAACACCCCGAAGAGGCCCGCGCCCGCGAGGAAGATCGCCAGGTACGAGGCCCCGCGCTGCCGGTGCATGACCACGCGCAGCGGCAGCAGCGGGTGCGCGGTGCGCCGCTCGCGCAGGACGAAAAGCAGCAGGAGCACGGCGCCGCCCACGAGGAAGCCCCAGGTCTGGGACGAGCCCCAGTGGTGCCGCTCCGCGTTCGAGAAGCCGTAGACGATGCAGAAGAGGCCACCGGTCGCGAGCACCGCGCCCGGCAGGTCGAGGCCGGGCTGCTCCGCGGGGCGCCCGCCCGAGATCAGCCGCGCCGCGCCCACGAGCGCGAGCACCGCGAAGAGCAGGTTCACGTACAGGCACCAGCGCCAGTCCAGGTACTCGGTGAGGATTCCCCCGAGGAGCAGCCCCACCGCGCCGCCCGCGCCCGCGATGGCCCCGTAGATGCCGAACGCCTTCGCCCGCTCCTTCGCGTCGGTGAACGTCGTGGTCAGCAGTGAGAGCGCGGCGGGCGCGAGCATCGCGCCGAAGACGCCCTGCGCGGCGCGCGCGACGACCAGCATCTCGAAGCTCTGCGCGGCACCCCCCACGGCCGAGGCGGCGGCGAAACCGATGAGCCCCGTCAGGAAGACGATCTTGCGTCCGATGAGGTCGGCGAACCGCCCGCCGAGCAGCAGCAGTGAACCGAAGGCGAGGGCGTAGGCGGTGATGATCCACTGCCGGTTGCCGTTGCTGAAGCCGAGGTCCTTCTGCGCGGAAGGCAGCGCGATGTTCACGATGGTCGCGTCCAGGACCACCATGAGCTGAGCGGTCCCGATGACCGCGAGCACCCACCAGCGATGCTGCTGGGCCCGGTTCCTGACGACCTCGTGCTTCGCCTCGCGCTGCGCGCGCCGCCCCCCGTTCCCCTGCCCCCCGGCCCCTCCGCCCCGCCCTCCGCTCGAATCCCCGCCGCCTTGGTCGGCCGGGCCATCGGATCGGTGTTTCATGGTCTTCAGCCCTTCGACGCTCCGAAATATCACGTTAGGTGCGATATTCACCGGTAGCGAGCGGGGTGGGCCGTACGAGGAGGGGACCGGTCAACGGTGAGTCGCAGGGATACGCCGACGCGCCCGACGCGCTCAGTCCCCGCTCGGCTCCCGCACCACGAAGCAGTCTCCCGCGTGGTCGTCCACGACCCCGGTCGCCTGGAGGAACGCGTACGTGATCGTCGTCCCGACGAAGGAGAAGCCCCGCTTCCTGAGGTCCTTCGCGAGCCGGTCGGAGAGGTCCGTACGGGCCGGTGGCAGGGCGCCGCGCGCCCGGTGCCGCACCACGGGCCGTCCGTCCACCCACGACCACAGGTACGCGTCGAAGGAGCCGAACTCCTCGGCCACCGCGAGGAACGCCCGCGCGTTGCGCGGCAGCGAGGCCACCTTGAGCCGGTGCCGCACGATCCCGGCGTCCCCGAGCAGCGCCTCCAGCTTCCCCGGCCCGTACTCCGCGACCGCCTTGACGTCGAAACCGTCGAGCAGCCGCCGGTAGTTCTCCCGCTTCGCGAGCACCGTCGACCAGGAGAGCCCGGCCTGCGCGCCCTCCAGGACCAGCATCTCGAAGAGATAGCCGTCGTCGTGGGCCGGACGGCCCCACTCGCGGTCGTGGTACTCCGTCATCGCCTCCGAAGTGCCCTGAGCCCAGGCACAGCGCCGCACCGCACTCACACCCGCACCCCGAGCAGCGCGCACAGCTCGGCCTCGTTCCCCGCGAGCCCGGCGGCCCGCAGCGCGGCGTCCGCCTCCGCCATCGGTCCCGCGAGCAGCGCCGCGGCGGCGGGCGCCGTACGCGGGTCGGCGAGGACCGCCCGCGTCGCCTGCCGCAGCCGCAGGCAGGCCCGCGCCGCCCGCACCCGGCGCTCGTCCGCCCTGTCCCGTACCGTCACGACACGCTCCCCGTTCTCACGGCGCCGGCCCCGTGCCGCACGCCCGCCCCCAGCGTGCACCACCCCACTGACAACGCCCCCTGATCAGCCGTCGCGCGCACCGGCGGCGCCACCCCGGGCACCCGTCCGGCGGGGCGGAACCGGCCGGGTGGTGCCAGGGTGGAGGGGGACGGAGGCGGCAACGGCTCCGTCCCGGTCAGCGGGCTGCCCGGACCGCCCCACGCGTCCGGCCCGCCCCGCGGGCCCGCACCGCTCCGAGCCAGGGAGGAACCCCTCATGTCCGATTCACCCCTCGTCGCCGTCCTCGGCACCGGCATCATGGGCACGGGAATGGCCCGCAGCCTGCTCCGCGAGGGTCTCACCGTGCGCGTGTGGAACCGCAGCGCGAACAAGGCGCGACCGCTCGCCGAGGAAGGGGCGGAACTCGCCGCCGATCCCGCCGCCGCCGTGCGCGGCGCCGATGTCGTCCTCACCTCCCTCAACGACGGCACGGCGGTCGCCTCCGTCATGGAGCAGGCGGCGGAGGGACTGCGTGCCGGACAGCCCTGGCTCCAGGCGTCCACGGTGGGCCTCGCGGCCACGGCGACGCTCGCCGAGAAGGCCGCGGCACACGGCCTCGTCTACCTCGACAGCCCCGTGTCGGGCACGAGGGAGCCCGCCGAACAGGGCACGCTGATCGTCCTCGTCTCGGGTGACGAGGCGGCACGGCCCGCCGTCGCGCCCGTACTCGACGCCATCGGGCAGCGCACGGTGTGGGCGGGGAGCGAGCCGGGCGACGCGACCCGCCTCAAGCTCGTCGTGAACTCCTGGCTCGTCAACCTCGTCAGCTCCGTCGCCGAGTCCCTCAACGTGGCCGACGCGCTCGGCGTGGACCCCCGCCTCTTCCTCGACACGGTCACGGGCGGAGCGCTCGACAGCCCCTACCTCCAGATGAAGGCGGACGCGCTCCTGAAGGGCGAACTCGACCCCAGCTTCGCGCTCTCCACGGCGCTGAAGGACACCCGTCTCATCCTGGAGGCCACCCGGTCGAGCGGCGCCCGTCTCGACCTCCTCGACGCCACGGCGGCCCGCTTCGCCCGCGCCCGCGACGAGGGGCACGGCGGCCAGGACATGATCGCGACGTACTTCGCCGGGCGGCCCGACGGGGACTCCTGACCTTCCGGGAGGCCGGGGCGCCCGCGAGGCGAGAGCCGCACCACCGAGCGCTCGCCCCGCACCTCGCGGGCACCCTCACTCCGGCTCTCGGCGCCCCTCCTCGGGGCGCAGCCCCAGCGCGTCGAGCAGCCGGGCCAGGTCGTCGGCGTCCCTGGCCCGCGCCGCGAGCGCCCCGCGCGCCCTGCGCCGCTCCGCCGCGAGGGCGGCGCCCAGCGTCTCGGCCTCGTGCCGCTCCAGACGGTCCCTGTCACGCTCGTCGTGGCTCATCGCCACAGTGTCCCCGCCCCGCCTCGGCCTCGCCCCCCGAAGCGGGGCCGACCGGGGAGCCCTTCGAGGCCGGGCCCCTTCAGCGCCCCACCTCGTCCAGGGACTCCCCGTTCTCCAGCCGCGCCCGCACCCGTACGGCCCCGTCCTCCGGCGCCCGCACGGCGAACGTCGTCCCCGCGTGGGTGCCCGAGACGGCGCCGCTCGTCGTGAGCGCGGAGACCCGGCGGCTGCCCGCGCCGAGCGCGTACCAGTGGCCCCGCGGGGACTTCCAGCGCGCGCCGGCCACGACGTGCTGCCCGAAACGGCTGCACGCCGCCGTGTCCGCGGCGCGAGCCACGACGTCGACGGGGGCCGCCGGGCGCGCCGCCGGGGTGCGCAGCGAGAGGAACACCTCGCCGCGCCCCGCCCACGTGTCGGCGCGCGTGCACGCCCACACCGCCTCGCCGCCGCCCTCGGGGAGCCGCTGCGCCGCGAAGTCCCACGTGTTGACGGCCCGTACGCCCTGACCGCGCAGGCCTGCGAGGCGGCAGCCGAGCCGCGCCCACGTCACGAGCGCCTCGGAGCCCGTGGCCTCGCGCGGCTGCCTGGCCGGGGCACCAGCGCCGGGCGGCGGCGTGTAGGTGAGGTGCACGGGGGAGAGGGCGCCGAGGTCGGTGAGGAGGAAGGAGTGCTTCTCGACGATCCGCGCCGAGGAACGGAACTGCGCGACCGGCCAGCTGCCGCAGCCGCCCCCGGCGGGCGGCTCCGGCAGGGGAGAGGTGATTCCGTCCTTCGACACGCCCAGGGCGCGGGCCGGGGTGTCGGGGCGCAGCAAATCCCGGGTCGCGGACTCATCGATCCAGGGCGCCGTGAGCCAGCGCGCGCCCGCCTTCGAGCGGTGCAGGACGAGCGCGGCGGCCGTCGTCACGTCCGCGTCGTCCACCCGCGCCACCTCGAACGCGGTGCCATTCCCCGCGCCGTTCCCCGCGGCGGGCTCCGTGTAGCGCGCGACACGGTCGCCGTCGTGGAAGAGGACGACCGCGTCGCCCTCCACGTCCCCCGCGAACAGCAGCTTCGGCGAGCCGGTCGGCGCGCCCGCGGGCGTCCCCGGGGTCCGGGCGAAGGCGATGCCCGCCGCGCGACCGGTCCGCCCGTCCTCGCCGAGCGCGCCGCCCGCGCGCGCCCAGGCGTTGAGGGCCTTCGCGAGCAACTCGGTGTCCTTGGCGCGGGCACCGCGCGTGGGCCACGCGGTGAAGTCGACGCGCGAGGTGTCGTCCCAGGCGGTACGGGTCCGGGCCACGACCCGCTCCGGATCGAGCGCCCCGCTGCCGTGCGGCACGGGCGCCGGCCCCGTCAGGGGCGTGGCCCCCGAGCCGACGAGCCCGAGGACCGTGCCCGTGACGACGGCGGCGGTCCCCGCGAGCAGCCCGAGCCGCACCCGGTGCCTGCGGCGGAGCAGGTCGGTCGGGCGCGTCCGTACGGAGGAGGGGTCGAACTCGTCGGAGCGCACCAGGGTCTCGGCCGCGCCCCGCGCCGCGTCGGCGAGCCGAGCGGCGCGCTCCCGGGCCCGTGCGGGGTCGGGGACCCCGAGGCGCACGAGGACGTCGTCGACTCCCTCGGAGGGCAGTTCGTCGAGCGTGGCGAGGACGAAGGCCGCGCGCGTCGCGCCGTCCGCCTGCCCGAGCGCCTGGTCGAGCGCGACCTCCTCCGTGCCGCCCGCGCGCGGGAAGAGCCGCAGCCCGATCACGGTGGGCAGCCCGGGGCGCAGCGCGCGCGGCGGGGGCAGACGGTGCGGCCACCAGGAGGGGCGCCGCTCGTGGCGCAGCGCCTCCCGCAGGACCTGCTCGCGCACCCAGGCGTACCCGGGCCGTTCGTGGGCCCCGCGCGGGGCGGGGACCCGGCGCGGCGCGGGGCGCAGCAGCCGCGTCCCCGTGCCCGGCAGGGCCCGCTGCACGATGCCGTGCGCGGTGAGGACCCTGCGGTGCCGGGTGAGCGAGGTGGGCAGGACGAGGTAGGTGAGCCGTACCAGACGTGCGTACCGCTCGACGAGGGCGGCTTCGGCGAGGTCGAGGTCGATCCGTTCCCCGGCGGTGGGGGAGGGCCGCGAACGCGTCGGCATGGGGGCGCCTTTCGAGTGACGGGGCATGGGGCGTGGTGCACTCCGTCAAACGAGTGATGTGTGTGACAGTCACATCTCACGTGCGCTACGGGGCGTTGGCGCCCCCTCGCGCACGAGCCGGGCCGCCGTCTTCTCCACGCGCGAAAGGAGCGCGGTGGCCGTCCGCTCCCCGCGTGCCCGCAGGTCCGCGTACCCGTGCAGGCCCAGGTCGGCGAGCACGTCGCGGAAGCCGGGCAGCAGGCGGCGGTGGGTCGCCGGGGCGTCCGCGGCCAGGACGGTGTGGCAGCGCGCGAGCGTCGCGACGATCCAGAACACCGCCTCGCGGTGCAGCCCCCGCGCCACGAGATCCGCGCTCCCGTCCACGGCGACGGGCCTGGCCTCGGGCCGTAGGTCGGCCGCGTAGGGGAACGGCGTGCGCACCGGGACCGCGGACGTCGCGTCGAACGTCTCCGTGAGCACGGCCAGGTGCGCGGTGACGCGGGCCCGGTCCAGGTGGGCGCAGCCGAGCGCGCCGAGCAGGTCCTCGTACAGCCCCTCGTCCGGGCCGGGGACGAGGACTTCGCGGACGGCCGGGTAGCGCAGCCGGATCGTCGGGTTGCGCAGCGCGGCGACGAGCGGCACGTGCGCGGTGACCCCACTCGGGAAGAGCCACGCCGTGACCTGTTCGTGCCAGGGCGCGTCCGCCGCAATCGCCGCGAGCCCGCCCCGCACCCTCCCCGCCGCGTGCGCGCAGCGGCGCAGGACGTGCTCCGGGCGGGCGAAGCCGCGGGCGACGTCGGCGACGAGCGCCGCGAGCCGTCCGTCCGGGTCGGCGATCAGGGTGTCCGGACGGGCCAGCGGCGGCGCCAGGTGGTAGTCGCCGAGCACCGTGTGCGCCGAGGCGAGCGCCGCCCACGGCTCGTACGTGACCTCCAGGAGTGCCCCCAGGTGCCGGAACTTGCCCGGCTTCGGCGGCGGGCGCGGCGTGTCGAGTACGAGGACGAGGTCGATGTCCGCGTAGGGCGAGAGCTCCGCCGCCGCGTCGAGCCCCACCGTCGAGCCGCTGAAGTACGCCCCCGCGAAGCCGGGCAGCGCGCGCCCGTGCCGTGCCACCCAGTCGTGGGCCGCTTCCCTCGCCCTGCCGACGCGCACGGCTCCCCCTTCCGGCGAAAATCCACAGGGTAGCGGGCGCGGCGCGGACCCGCCGGGAGTCTCCCCCTCGGCGGTGGGCAGGGACTGCTGGGGGAGAATCGCCCCTGTCGCGGACCTTCCGCATTCCATGCGGGCACCGAGCGGGTCGGACAGGTCAGAACGAGAGAGGCGGCATTCATGCCACAGCAGGTTCAGGGCGTCATCGCGCGGGCGAAGGGGGCTGCGGTCGAGATCGCCACGATCACCGTCCCCGACCCCGGGCCCGGCGAGGCGGTCGTACGCGTCCAGGCGTGCGGGGTCTGTCATACCGACCTCCACTACCGGGAGGGCGGGGTCAACGACGAGTTCCCCTTCCTGCTCGGCCACGAGGCGTCCGGGATCGTCGAATCGGTCGGCGAGGGCGTCACCGAGGTCGCCCCCGGCGACTTCGTGATCCTCAACTGGCGTGCGGTGTGCGGCGAGTGCCGGGCCTGCGAGCGCGGCGAGCCGCAGTACTGCTTCGACACGCACAACGCGAAGCAGCGCATGACGCTGGAGGACGGCACCGAGCTGACCCCGGCGCTCGGCATCGGGGCCTTCGCCGAGAAGACCCTCGTCGCCGCCGGGCAGTGCACCAAGGTCGACCCCGAGGCGTCCCCGGCCGCCGCCGGGCTCCTGGGCTGCGGTGTCATGGCGGGCATCGGCGCGGCCATCAACACGGGCGGGGTCACGCGCGGCGACTCGGTCGCCGTGATCGGCTGCGGCGGCGTCGGCGACGCGGCCGTGATGGGGGCCCGTCTCGCCGGGGCGTCGAAGATCATCGCCGTGGACGTCGAGGACCGCAAGCTGGAGACCGCCCGCAAGCTCGGCGCGACCCACACGGTCAACTCGCGCACGACCGACCCGGTCGAGGCGATCCGGGAGCTGACCGGCGGCTTCGGCGCCGACGTCGTCATCGAGGCGGTCGGCCGTCCCGAGACGTACGAGCAGGCCTTCTACGCCCGCGACCTCGCGGGCACCGTCGTCCTCGTGGGCGTCCCGACCCCCGAGATGCGCATCGACCTGCCGCTCATCGACGTCTTCGGGCGCGGCGGCGCGCTCAAGTCCTCGTGGTACGGCGACTGCCTGCCCTCGCGGGACTTCCCGATGCTCATCGACCTCTACCGCCAGGGCCGTCTCGACCTCGACGCCTTCGTCACCGAGACGATCGCGCTGGACCAGGTCGAGCAGGCGTTCACAAGGATGCACGACGGCGACGTGCTCCGCTCGGTGGTGATCCTCTGATGGCCGTACGGATCGAACACGTCGTCACCTCGGGCACCTTCTCGCTCGACGGGGACACCTGGGACGTCGACAACAACGTCTGGCTCGTCGGCGACGACAACGAGGTCCTCGTCATCGACGCGGCGCACGACGCCGAGGCGATCGTCCGCGCGGTCGGGGACCGGCACGTCGTCGCGATCGTGTGCACCCACGCGCACGACGACCACATCGACGCGGCGCCCGCGCTCGCCGAGGTCACCGACGCCTCCGTGCTGCTGCACCCGGAGGACGTGCCGCTCTGGAAGCTCACGCACCCGGGGATACTGCCGGACGGCGAACTGGCGGACGGTCAGGTCCTCGGTGTCGCCGGTACGGAGCTGACGGTGCTGCACACGCCGGGCCACTCGCCCGGCGCGGTGTGCCTGTACGCTCCCGCGCTCGGCACGGTCTTCACCGGGGACACGCTCTTCGCGGGCGGCCCCGGCGCCACGGGCCGTTCCTTCAGCGACTTCCCGACCATCATCGAGTCGATCCGCTGGAAGCTCCTCGGACTGCCGTCGGGGACCGAGGTGCGCCCCGGGCACGGGGAGAGTACGACGATCGGCGCCGAGGCCCCGCACCTGGACGAGTGGGTCACGCGCGGCTATTGAGATCCGGAGCGTCAGCCGGCCTCGCGCGCGGGGTGCGGGTCTCCTTCCGCCTCGGGGGACCCGTGCTCCGCGCGCAGCGCCCTCGTCTCGCTCTTCAGGATGCGCAGTGACCTGCCCAGCGCTCTCGCGGTGTCGGGCAGTTTGCGGGAACCGAAGAGCACGACGACCACGACAAGAAGAATGAGGAGGTGCCAGGGTTCGAGTCCGTTGCGGATCATGATCGCCTCGTTCGGGGTCGGGGAGAGCCGGGGGCCGGGCAGCGCGGGCCCCCCGGGAAACTTGCTACATTGCGCAACTGTACAGCCGTGGGTGGAGCCGGTCAGGGGGCCGGCCGACCGTGGGGAACGAGCCACTGAGGGGTACGTGCATGACTCGCAAGGAACCGGCGCAGGGCGGAGCGTCCCCCCGGCCGGGAGGACGGCGGTCCGAGGCCCGGCGGTCCCGCGCGAAGGGCCGCTCGCGGCTCCTCAAGGGGCTCGGCGTGCTCGCCGCCTTCGCCGTCCTCGCCTGCGGCGGCTTCGGCTGGGTGTGGCTCAAACTCAGCGGTGACATCGGCACGTTCAGCCAGGACGGGGTGGCCAAGGAACGGCCCGACGACACCGGGCCCGGCGAGAACATCCTCGTCATCGGCTCCGACACACGCTCCGGCAAGAACAAGGAACTCGGCGGCGGCGAGGGCGACATCGGCCGCTCCGACACCGCCTTCCTGCTCCACGTCTACGCCGACCACCGGCACGCCGTCGCCGTCTCCGTCCCCCGGGACACGCTCGTCGAGATCCCCCGCTGCCGCCTGCCCGACGGAAGCTGGAGCGAGCCCCAGCCCAACACGATGTTCAACGCGGCGTTCACCGTGGGCCAGACCGAGAAGGGCAACCCCGCCTGCACGCAGAACACCGTGGAGAAGCTCACCGGGCTCCGCGTCGACCACACCGTCGTCGTCGACTTCAACGGGTTCTCGGAGCTGACCTCGGTCGTCGGCGGCGTCCCCGTCTGCCTGCCCAACGACATCTACCAGCGCGACCTGAGCCCCAAGCGGCCCACGCGCGGCGACCTCGTCTTCCACGAAGGGCTCCAGAAGGTCTCGGGGCAGCGCGCACTCGACTACGTGCGGCTGCGGCACGGGGTCGGCGACGGCTCCGACATCGGCCGCATCAAGCGCCAGCAGGCCTTCGTGTCGGCGCTCCTGAAGAAGGTGAAGGAGAAGGGCCTCACGCCCACCAAGCTCCTGCCCCTCGCCGAGGCGGCGACCGGCTCGATGACCGTCGACCACGGCCTCGGTTCCGCCGACAAGATGCTCTCCTTCGCCCTCTCGCTCAAGAACGTCGACCTGCACAACACCAAGTTCGTCACCGTCCCCTGGCGGTACGAGGGCGAGCGCGTCGCGATCGTCCAGCCCGACACCGACCGGCTCTGGGCCGCGCTCAAGGCCGACAAGCCGCTCGCCGGCGCGGAGAAGAAGCCGAAGTCCGCCGAGACGAAGAACGGCGAGAAGGGCGCGGACAAGAGCGGCGAGCCCGTCACGGGCGCCGGGATCACCGTCGCGATCCGCAACGGCACCACCGTGCCGGGACTCGCCGCGAAGGCCGCGGGCATCCTCGGCACCGGCGGCTTCACGGTCGCTTCGACGGGCAACGCCGACGACCTCACCGCCACCACCACGACCATCGGCTACGGACCGGGGGAGGAGAAGTCGGCCACGACCACCGCCCGCTGGTTCCCCGGCGCGAGCCTCACCGAGAGCGACACGCCCGGCATCACCGTCACCCTCGGCCGCACCTACGCCGACGATCCCGCCTCGGCCCCCACGGCGCCCCAGTCCTCCGCTCCCACGAAACCCGTCGGCTCCGACGCCCGCTCGGCCGACGAGAACCCCTGCGAGGACCTCTCGTACGGCTGACCGCGGGCCGCCCGGCGCGGACGGGCCTTACGCGGACGGGACGCCTTACGGGGACGCGGCCTTACGTGGAGGGGCCTCACGCGGACGGGGCAGGCTCCCGCCCGGCCTCGACCCGTCCCCGTACCCACCGCAGCGCGCCCCCGTACGCGAGCATCAGCACCGCCACCCCCGCCCACACCCGCCACGGCAGCGCCACCATTCCCAGAGCGGCGCCCGCCGGGCTCGCCGGCAGCGCCACCGCCACCGCGACGAGGCCCGCCACCGCCGCCCCCAACGCCTTCGGCACCCGCCCCGCCCCCGGCCGCAGCATGAGGAGCACGAGCGCCTGCGTCAGCAGGTTCTCGGTGAACCACCCCGCGTGGAACAGCGCCTCCCACCGTGCCCCCGTCAGACCCCCGGAGCCTCCCGCGCCCCACGCGAGCACCGCGAAGGTCAGCACGTCGACCCCCGCGTTGAGCACCCCGTACCCGAGGATCTGCCGCACGAGCGCCCGGGTGCGCAGGGTCAGCGGCCCTGCCGATGGGCGCGCGGCGGCCCCGCGCCGTACGTACGCGGTCTGTGCCACGTCGAAGCACAGGTTCTGCACCAGGACCTGCGCGGGCAGCATCGGCAGGAACGGCAGGAGCAGCCCCGCGACGAGCATCGCCACGACGTTGCCGAGGTTCGACGAGAGCGCGGCGCGCAGGTACGCGAGGACCGTCGCCGTACCGCTCCGCCCGGCCCGTACCGCGTGCGCCGCCGCGCCCAGGTCCTTGCCGCCGAGGACGAGGTCGGCGTGCTCGCGCGCGAGCGCCACCGCGCCCGGCGGGCACAGTCCCACGTCGGCGGCGCGCAGCGCGGGCACGTCGTTCCAGCCGTCGCCGAGGAAACCCGTGACCCGGCCCGCCGTCCGCGCCCGCGCCACGAGCCACGCCTTGTCCTGCGGCGCGCACCGCGCGAAGACCCGTCCGCGTGCCGCGCGTGCCGCCCGCTCCGGTTCCGGCAGTGCGGCGAGCGCGCGCATGTCGACGACCTCGCCCGGGTCGAGTCCCAGGTCCCGGCAGGCCCGCGCCGCCGTGCCCGGCTGGTCGCCCGTGAGGACCCGTACCTCGACACCGAGCGCGGTCAGCTCGCGCAGCGCCCGCGCCACCCCGGGCACCGGGGGGTCCCTGAACGTCACGAACCCGGCGAGCGAGAGGCCCCGCTCGTCGGCGTGCGTGTACCTCCGCCCGAGCCGCGCGGCGCGCCGCGCGCTCGCCACCGCGAGCACCCGCAGCCCGTCCGCCGCGAGCCGCCCCGCGAGCGCCTCGGCCCGCGTCCGTTCCCCGGGCCCGAACGCGCACCGTTCGAGGACGGCGTCCACCGCGCCCTTCACCACCAGCACGCACGCGCCCGGCAGCCCCGGCTCGGCCAGGAGCACGCTCGCCCGGCGCCGTTCCGCGTCGAAGGGCAGCGCGGCGAGCCCCTCGGGCCCGAGCGGATCGATCCCCACCGCGTCCGCGGCGGCGAGCAGCGCCTCGTCGAGCGGCGCGGGACGCGGCACCTCGCCCAGCTCCAGCGTCCACGCCGCCGCGACCGCCGCGAGCCGCAAGGGCTCCGGGTCGGGCGCCCCGCGCGCGTCGAGACTCGCGTGCGCGCACGGCTCGTCGGCCGTCAGCGTCCCCGTCTTGTCGACGCACAGCACCTCCACCGCGCCCAGGTCGTGCAGCGCCGAGGGCCGGCTGACGATCACGCCGTGCTCCGCCGCGAGCCGCAGCGCCGCCCGCGCGGGCGCGAGCGTCGCCACCACCGGCAGCATCTCCGGCGTCAGGCCCACGGCGACGGCGACGGCGAACGGCAGCGTCTGCGCTTCCTGCCCCTGCGCCACCGCGTCCGCGCACAGCACGAGCGGCGGGACGAGGAGCATGAACCGTACGAGCGTCCAGGCGACGCCGCGCACCGAGGCGGCGAACGCGCTCGCGGGACGCGGCGGCCCGTCCCAGGCACCGAGCAGGCGTGTCCGCGTCCCTGTCGCCGTCACGAGCCCGGTCGCCGTGCCGCTCGCGACCGTCGAGCCCAGCAGCGCGCCGCCGGGGTCCCCGGCCCGCCGCGTGACCGCGTCGGACTCACCGCTCAGCGCCGCCTGACGCAGCCGCAGTCCCCGCGTCCGCAGCAGCCACAGGTCCGCCGGGACGCGGTCGCCCGGACCGAGCAGCACGACGTCCCCCGGCACGAGCTCCGCCACCGGCACGTCCCGCACCCGCGGCTCCGCGTCCGCGCGCGCCCTGCGCCGTACCGCCGCCGTGTCCCCGAGGAGCGCGCCGAGCGCCGCCGAGGCGCGCTCGGCCCTGCGCCGCCCGAGGGCGCGCAGGAAGAGGCTGAGGCCGACGAGCAGCGCGGTGACGGCCGCGGTGCCCCACGCGCCGACGAGCGCCGAGACCGGTGAGAGGGCGAGGAGCACCGCCGTGAAGGGATCGGCGAGTCCCTCCCGCGCGAGCCGCCACCACGGCGTGAGCGCGGGCGAGGGCGGCAGGTTCGGCCCGCACCGCGCCGCGCGCAGCGCCGCCTGTTCCTCGGTGAGGCCGCGCGGCGAGGAGTCCAGGCGGCGCAGGACGTGCAGGGGCGTGGCGGTCTCAGGCACCGAGGGACCGCTCGGGTACGGCGGGGGCCTCGCTCCCGGGGGCGAGCAGCGCGGCGACCAGCTCGACGATCCGCGGATCGCGCAGGTAGTACACCTGGCGGCGGCCCTCGCGGCGCGAGCCGACGAGACCGCCGAGCTTGAGCTTCGTCAGGTGCTGACTGATGGCGGGCAGGGCTCCGCCGAGCCGCTGCGCGAGCCGCGTCACGTCGCTCTCGCCGCCCGCGAGGGCCCAGACCAGGTGCAGCCGGGCCGGGGAGGCGAGCAGTCCGAAGACCGTCGCCGCCGTGTCGAGTGCCTCCGCCGGCGGATCGTCCGCGAAGCCGCTCCGGTCCCCGCTCACACCGCTCTCCGTTCCGCCGGTCCCGCGCCGGGCTCCCCTCCGGCCGCACAAGTGTAGGCAGCGCCGGGGGGCTCCCTCAGGCGGCGGGCTCGTCGCGCTCGCGGGTCCAGTCCCCGGGCCGGGCCTTGATGACCCTGGGGTCGGCGGGGTCGGTGAGGGGCGCGTCCGTGGTCGCCCGTGCCTCGCTCCTGAGGATGCGGCCGGCCCGGCCCGCCGAGCGCACGAGCCCCGGGAGCCGCTTCACACCGAGTACCACGATCACGACGAGGAGGAGGATCGCCAGCTCACTGAGTCCGAACACCGGGTGCGCTCCTCGGGGAAGGGGGCTTCGGGCGGTACGCCGGACCTGCGTGGAACGGCGCCCGGGCCAGAATCTACAGCAGTGTGGAACCAGAGGAGGAGGGCCGTGCGCCCGCCTCCGGTCCGCGCCGCCGGGCCGCGTTCACTCCTCGCCGCCGTCCTCGTCCTCGCTCCCGCCCTCGTCGTCCCCCTCGAACCAGTCGCCCACCTCGTCGATCACCTCGGCCGCGGCGAAACCGCCCGCCGCGCCCACCGCGAGGCCGGCGGCCCCCGCGAGCACCGCGCCCCCGGCCCCGTGGCTCCCGTGGCTCTCGTGGTGGCTCGTGCGACCGCCGCCGTAGGGGTCCGTGTGGTTGTAGTACGAGCCGTGGTCGCCGTACGCCGAGCTGTGCTCCAGCAGGTGGGTGACCCAGCCGTCGACCTCGCTCGTCCAGTCGAGGCCCGGCACGTCCGCGTGCGCGATGGTGAACCGGGTCAGCGCGTCGTGGCCGCCGCCGAGCAGACCGCCCCGCTTGTCCGCCTCCAGGACCACTTCGGCGCCGGTCTCCGAGGCGAGGAAGGTGACCTCGACCTCGTTGACGGCGTGCGCGAGCGCGGGCGGCGGGGTCAGCTCGATCTCCTGGTAGAAGGGCAGCCGCTGCCCCGTACCGCCGATCCGGCCCAGCTCCAGGTCCGCCGAGCGGAAGCCCCAGCCGAGCCGCCCGAAGGCGTCGAGCACCGCCTCCTGCACCGGGAGCGCGGTCACCACGAGGGGATCGAGATCGCCCTTGTCGCGCGCCCCGCCCAGCGCCACCTCGGTACGCACCCCGAGGACGATGCCGAGCGACTGCCCGTACAGCTCCGTCGTGGGCGTCTCCCACGGCACCCCGAGCGCGAAGGGCAGGACCCGCTGCTCGCCCGCCTCGAGTGTGAAGTTCCCGCCGACGCGGTGGCGCCCGAAGACGATCCCGCCCTCGTGCTCGCCCTCCTCGCTCTCCGCCTCGACGCGCGCGAGGAGTTCCAGGGTGATGTCCTCGACCCGCGCCCGCGTCTCGCCGCCGCCGAGCCGCACCTCTCCCGTGAGCGTGCCGCCCGGCAGCACGGGCTCGCCCGCGAGCACCGTGTCGACCGAGGGCCCGCCCGCGCCGAGCGCACCGAGCAGCCGCTTGAACACCATCGCGCACATCCTCCTGGGACTTCCGGGACGCGGCGCGCACTCCGTGTGACGCCGCTGCGGTCCCGTAGAGCATAAAGGCGCAGGCAGGCCCCTTCGACCGCCCCGAAGGCGGGGGTTGAGGGGCCGTCAGGGACGGCCGCGCGTCCCAGCTCGGTACGGCGTGGCGTCCCCCGCTCCGTGCCGCCCGGCCGCTCCCTCGGGGTGCCTCCGGTCCTCAGCCGGTCGCCTGCTCCGTCCGCGCGCCGCGCGGCCAGCCGAAGAGGCGCGCGCCGATGACCGCCGTGTGCAGCGAGTAGCGGTCCAGGGAGTCGGAGAGGTCGAGCCCGGTGAGGGTGCGGATGCGCTCCAGGCGGTACGTGAGGGCCCGGACGCTCAGGTTGAGGCGCCGGGCCGCCTCCGCCGAGACGCACCCGGCCTCGAAGTACTCGCGCAGCGTCGCGAGGAGCGGCCCCGCACCGCCGCGCGCCTCCTCCAGCGGCCCGAGCACGGTGTCCATGAGGTCGTACATCGCCTGCCGGTCGCGCGTGAGCACGGGGAAGACGAGCAGGTCCTCCGCGTGCAGCACCGGTTCCGGCAGCTCCATCCGCTCGCCGACCCGCAGCACTTCGAGCGCCTCCTCGTAACTGCGCACGACCCCGCCGGGACCGGTGTGCGGGCGGCCGACCGCCGCGCGGCACTCCTTGCCCCGTACGTACGCCTGCTTCGCGAAGAACCGCGCGATCTCCTCCTGCCCGCTCGGCGCGACGCAGATCAGCAGCTCGTCCTTCGTGGTGAGGAGCGTCCTGCGGTCCCCGAAACGCGCGAAGACCGCGTCCTGCACCTCGCGGGTGACGGGATGCCCGTCGTCGTACGCCTCCGCGCCGCGTGCCACGGCGACGACGTGCGCGTGTGCGAGCCGCAGCCCGAAGCGCTCGGCGCGCTCGGCCATGCGGCCCGGGTTGCCGCGCCCGTGCAGCAGGTCGTCGATGAACTCCCGGCGCGCCGCCTCCTCGTGGCGCACCGCGAGCCGCTGGGCCCGCTCGTAGCCCTCGGCGCTCGCGTCCACCGCCTGTTCCACGGCGGCGAGCACCTCGGGCGCCGAGGCCCCCGGCGGAGCCGGCCAGTTGCTGCGCGCGGCGGCGAGGAGCCCGTTGACGAGCGAACGCAGGCCGTACCCGGCCTCCGCGGCCTGCTCGCCGAGTGTGCGCCGCGCCTCGATCTCCTCGCGCCGCAGCTTCCGCCCGGTCTTCGCGACCTCGGTGAGCGTCTCGCGGAAGCCCTCCGTGTACAACTCCGGGATCTCTCTGGGCTGCATGTTCACCCGCCCCTCAGCTCGCGGCCGCGGTACTGCCCGGATTGTCGACGGCCCGCGCCCCGGGCGGCTCGACCGGCACGGGACGGTCCTTGGCGGCGTCGTCCCGGTACAGGAAGCGGCGCGCGAGCGGCTCGGTCCAGCGCGCGGTGAGCGGTCCGAGGATGACGAGAATCAGCACGTACGCGGTCGCCAGCGGCCCGATCTCCGGCGCCGTGCCGACCGCGAGGCCCGCGATGACGATGGAGAACTCGCCGCGCGCCACGAGCGTGCCGCCCGCCCGCCAGCGCCCGGCCCGCTGCACCCCGGCGCGCCGGGCCGCGTACCAGCCCGTGGCGATCTTGGTGAGGACGGTGACGACCGCGAGGAGCAGCGCGGTGAGGAAGACCGGCGGGATGTCCGCCGGGTTGGTGGAGAGGCCGAAGAAGACGAAGAAGACGGCGGCGAACAGGTCGCGCAGCGGAGCGAGCAGGTTGTGCGCGCCCTCGGCGACCTCGCCCGAGAGCGCGATGCCGACGAGGAAGGCGCCGACGGCGGCGGAGACCTGGAGCTCGGCGGCGACGCCCGCGACGAGGACGGTGAGGCCGAGCACGACCAGGAGCAGCATCTCGGGGTTGTCCGAGGAGACGGCCCGGCTGATGAGACGGCCGTGGCGCAGCGCGAGGTAGAGCACGAGGCCCACGGTGCCCAGCGAGATGACGAGCGTCAGGCTCGCGCCGCCGAGGCTCAGCCCGGCGAGCAGCGCGGTGAGAATCGGCAGGTAGACCGCCATCGCGAGGTCCTCGATGACGAGCACGCCGAGGATCACGGGCGTCTCGCGGTTGCCGAGCCGGCCCAGGTCCCCGAGGACCTTCGCGATGACCCCCGAGGACGAGATCCAGGTGACCCCGGCCAGGGCCACGGCGGCCACGAGGCCCCAGCCGAGGACCAGCGCGCACAGGAACCCCGGCAGGGCGTTCAGGACGAAGTCCACGATGCCCGAGGGGTACTGCTTCTTGAGATTGGTGACGAGTTCGGAGGCGCTGTACTCCAGGCCGAGCAGGAGCAGCAGCAGGATCACCCCGATCTCGGCACCGGTGGCGACGAACTCCTCACTGGCGTTGAGCGGCAGGAAACCTCCCTTGCCGAAGGCCAGGCCCGCGAGGAGATAGAGAGGGATGGGGGAGAAGCCGATCCGCCCGGCCAGGCGGCCGAGTATGCCGAGGCCGAGAATGATCGCGCCCAGCTCTATCAGCAGTTCAGTCGTCGTGTCGTGCACGAGGGGTCATCCTCCAGCGATCAGTTCGGCCACGGCGTCCACTCCCTCACGGGTCCCGACGACGACCAGTACGTCGCCGATCGCGAAGCGGAAATCCGGGGTCGGGGAAGGAACCGCGTCGGTGCGCCGCAGGACGGCGACGATCGAGGCCCCGGTCTTCGTACGTGCCTGCGTCGCGCCGAGCACCCGTCCGGCGAAGGGGGAGCGCTTCGTCACCGGGATGTGCTCGGTGACGAGGTCGATCTCCACGTGCTGGCGCAGATAGCGCACCGGGTCGGGCTTGAGCAGCCCGGCGAGCGCGAGCGACTCGCCGGGGTCGAGCTGGGCGGCGTCGCGGCAGCTGTCCTCGTCCTCCGGGTCGTGGAGGCCGAGGACACGGCGGCCGTCCTGGTGCACGACGACCGACAGGTGGCGGCCGGACTGCGTGTCCAGGTCGTAGCGCGCCCCGATCCCGGGGAGAGCGGTCTTGGTGAAGTGAGCGGTGGGCTCCATCGAGGACTCCGTACGGCGTGTCGCTTGCGCGCGGCTGCGTGCAGGTGTGTGCGGGGGGACGGGCGCCACGGGGGACCGTGACAGCCCATACCGTGTCATCCCTGCTGCGCGCGCAGAACACCCGTGCGTGGGTAGGGGACGGAACCGGGCCCCGTCAGGTGTGCGGAGGTGCGCCGGAGCGAGCGGCCGCACGGGGCGGGGAGCCCGGAGAGGACGGTGGGGAGGCGGGGGAGCGGTCTCCCCCGGCCGGTTGGGGATCGTGCGGGGTGGAGCGGGCGGTTGTCGTGCGGGGTGAGGTCGTGCGAGGCCGAGGTCCAGCGGTACGGGAGCTCCGGGGCGGACCGGACGGCGGTTCGCCCGTGGGCTTCGCGGGGCTGGACGGGGTCTCGCGGGAGGGGTGAGGGGTGCGTCCACGTGCGGGGTGCGTCCGCGTGCGGGCCGGAGCCCGCGGGCGCACGTGCCGTACCGCGCGGGGGTGCCGGGTCAGGCGCTATGCGGGACGGCTTCGCGGGGGCGCACTCCGATGGCCCTGCCGCGAGAGGGAGGGCGGAGCGCCGCGCCGGGGCCGGGTTGAAGCGGCAGTGCGCGAGGGCGGGTGTGCCGGTCGTGCTCCACGGGACCACCCCCTCCCAGACCTGCGAAGGCGGCCCGGTGAGCAGGCCGCTCGACGCGCCGGAACGCTCGAAAGGCGTGACCGGCATGCTTATTTGACCAGTACTTTAACGTACGGCAAAGGGGAAGGATCGGTGTATAACGTCTCGAAGTTCGCATATCGGCTGATGGGAATTTTGCCGCTCCGGAGGGACTCGCGCGAGGCGGAAGCCTGTCCCCGGTACGGGAGGCCGCGCGCTCAGGGCCGGGAGTGGGGGGCGCGGCCCGGCGTGAGGCGGGGGCGGGTGAAGGCGCCCCCGTCCCGGCGGCCACGAGCGCCCGGGTGCGGGTCGAGCAGTTGCGCGGCGACGCCCGCGGCGACGAGCCCGGAGGCGAGCACCACCCCGTGCCCGGCGATCAGGCCGCCGCACAGGGTTGCGAGGGCGAGGACGAGCAGCAGTACCGCCCAGGGGCGCGAGGCCCGGGGCAGCCGTCCGGTGCGCAGCGCCCGCTCCAGGCGCGGGTCCTGCGCGCGCAGCCCGCGCTCCAGCGTCCGCAGTGTCTCGTCCTGACGATCCATCGCCCGTCTCTCCCTCCGTGCCGCCCGGGTCCCCGCTTTCGTCGGGCCCCTGCGGCCCGCACCCCTCGGCGGCACGTACCCATGGGATTCCGTCCCCGGGCCGCGCCCACACCTGACGCGGCCCTTCCGCCGCGAGCACTGGCCGCCCCTCCCCGGAAGCCTCTCCCATGGCCGGGAGCTCGCGCCATCCGGGACCCCGCCGGGGGCAGCACGCTCACGCCGCGCGAGGAGGAGATCCTCAGGCTCGTCGCCGGGGGGGGGCACTCCTCGTGGAGCCCTGACGGGAGTTCCGCGGCACGAGGGAGCAGACTGGCCCGTACAGGCAACATCCGTACCGCGACCAGCAGGGAGCAGCGCACATGTCGTTCCGCGCCATCCGTGTCACCGAGGACGAGCAGGGCCGCCGCGCCGCCGTGGAGATCCTGGAGGACGAGCGGTTGCCGCCGGGCGAGGTGACCGTCGACGTCGAGTACTCGACGGTCAACTACAAGGACGGCCTCGCGCTCGCGGGCAAGGGCATCGTGCGCACCTTCCCGCTCACACCCGGCATCGACCTGGCGGGTACGGTCACGGACTCCGCCGACCCGCGGTTCGCGCCGGGCGACCGGGTCGTCCTCAACGGCTTCGGCCGGGGCGAGAGCAAGGACGGCGGTTTCGCCGAGCGGGCCCGCGTCGGCGCCGACGAACTCGTCCTCCTGCCCGAGGAGCTGAGCACCCGCCAGGCCGCCGCGATCGGCACGGCCGGGTACACCGCGATGCTCAGCGTCCTCGCGCTGGCGGACGCGGGGGTCGCGCCCGGCGACGGCGACGTGCTCGTCACGGGTGCGGCCGGTGGTGTCGGCTCCGTCGCGATCAGCCTCCTCGCCGCACGCGGCTACCGCGTCCTCGCCTCGACGGGCCGCCCCGAGCACGGCGACTACCTGCGCGGGCTCGGCGCCGCCGAGCTGATCGACCGCGCCACGCTCTCCGCGCCCGGCAAGCCGCTCGCCTCCGAGCGCTGGGCGGCCGCCGTCGACAGCGTCGGCAGCCACACCCTCGCCAACGTGCTCGCCGCGACCCGGTACGGCGGCACGGTCACCGCCTGCGGCCTCGCCCAGGGACTCGACCTGCCCGGCTCGGTGGCCCCCTTCATCCTGCGCGGGGTCCGCCTCCAGGGCATCGACTCGGTGTACGCCCCGATGGAGTCCCGCCGCCGCGCCTGGACGGCACTCGCCACCGAACTCGACCCGGCCCACCTCGACACCATCACCGAAACGGTGCCGCTCGCCGACGTGATCCCCCTGGCGCCCCGAATCCTCGCGGGCCAGGTCAGGGGCCGCACCCTGGTGGACGTCCGGGCCTGAACCGCCGGACTCCGCGGGCCGTCAGAACTCCGCGGGCCGTCAGAATCCCGCGGGCCGTCAGAACCCCGCGGGCCGCCAGAACCCCGCGGGCCGTCAGAATCCCGCAGACCGTCAGGGCAGAGGGGTCCTGACCTCCCCTCACCTCTTGGGCCGCCCGCCCCCGTACGGCAGGCTGTGCCCGTGCCCGCTCTCACCTTCCCGTCCCAGTCCGCCTCCGCGCCGCCGCCCGAGCCCGGCATGGTGGTGGCCGGGGACGACGCGCTCGCGCCCCGGATCGCCGCCGAACTCGCCGAGGTGTACCAGGAGCGGGTCACGCTCATCGAGCCGCCCGCGCCCGAGGGACTCGCGACGGGGGCGGCGTTCTCGGGGCGGGCGCTGGGGCGCGCCTCCGCGTTCTTCGACCGCTTCGGGTTCGTACGGGGACGCGCCGCCGACACACCGCACGAGCCCGCGCCGCCGCGCGGCGGAGGAGTGGAGGTCGTCGAGGCGGCGCGGCTCGACGACGCGGCGCTCACGGCCGCGGGCGTCGCGACCGCGACGGCGCTCGCGCTCGTCCACGAGGAGGACGAGGTCAACATCCACGCCGCGCTGCGCGCCCGGCGGCTGAACCCGCGACTGCGCCTCGTCATCCGGCTCTACAACCGGCGCCTGGGCCAGCAACTGGAGCACCTGCTCGACCAGGCGGCCGTGCTCGCCGGGCTCGACGAGGGCGTCGCGAGCGTCACCGTGCTCTCCGACGCGGCGACTGCCGCGCCCGCGCTCGCCGCCTCCGCCGTCGCAGGGACCAGCAAGGTCATCGAGGCCGACGGCATCCTGCTGCGCGCGGTCGAACGCCGCCCGCCCGGCCGGGGCGAGGTCGCGGCCCCCGGCCTCGCCACCCTCGCGCTGCTCTCCGCGACGGTCGGCGACCCGGGCGGCGCCGAGGGCTCGGACAGCAGCGCCGACGCACCGCGCCTGCTGCCCGACGATCGCGAGGTGGCCGCCGCCGCCGGTCGCGAGACGGTCGTCCTGGAACAGATCGGCCGCCCCGGCATCACCGCGGCGGCGGGCCGCTTCACCGGCTGGCGGGTACCGCTCGGCTCGCTCTTCTCGGCGCGGCTGCGCTGGTCGATCGCGGGCCTCGGGCTCGCCGTGCTCGTCCTGACCGGCGCCTCGATGGTGGTCACGGGCGAACACCCCCTGCACGCCGCGTACGTGACGCTCCTCGACCTCTTCGCGATCAACGACCCCATCGAGCAGGGCAAGGCCCGCCAGCTCCTGCAACTCCTCAACGGGCTCATCGGCCTGCTCATCCTGCCCGTGCTCGTCGCCGCGACCCTCGAAGCCTTCGGCACCTTCCGCTCCGCCTCCACACTGCGCCGCCCGCCGCGCGGTCTCGCGGGGCACGTCGTGCTCCTCGGGCTCGGCAAGATCGGTACGCGGGTGCTCGCCAGGCTGCACGAGATGAACGTGCCCGTCGTGTGCGTCGAGGAGGACCCCGAGGCGCGCGGCATCCCGCTCGCCCGCCGGCTCAAGGTGCCGTGCGTCATCGGCGACGTCACCGACGAGGGCGTCCTGGAGGCCGCGAAGATCGGCCGCGCCTCGGCACTGCTCGCCGTGACGAGCGTGGACGCGACGAACCTGGAGGCGGCGCTGTACGCGCGCTCCCTCCACCCGCTCCTGCGCGTCTCGCTGCGGCTCTTCGACGACGACTTCGCGACCGCCGTCTACCGCACCCTGCGCGCCGCGCACCCCGGTGCCCTCACCCGCAGCCGCAGCGTCTCCTCGCTCGCCGCGCCCGCCTTCGCCGGGGCGATGATGGGGCGCCAGGTGCTCGGCGCGATCCCCGTCGAGCGCCGGGTCCTGCTCTTCGCCGCGCTCGACGTGGAAGGGCGGGCCGAACTGGAGGGCCGTACGGTCGCGGAGGCGTTCCGCCCGGGCTCCTGGCGCGTCATCGCGCTGGACACGAGCGGTCCGGCCGAACGCGCCGCCGACCTCGCCTCGCCCGGGGGTCAGGGCGGCGGCGGCCTCGTCTGGGACCTGCACCCCGGCTACGTACTGCGCCCGGAGGACCGCGTCGTCCTCGCCGCCACCCGGCACGGCCTCGGCTCCCTCCTCGGGCGCAGGCGCCGCGAGGACGGCACGCGCGCGAGCGGTGCGTAGCGCCCGCGTTTCCCCCGCGCCCGCATTCCCCGCACCCCTGTGAGGTGCCTCACTCTTTCCCGGATGGTTGCATAATTCATGGACCCGTATATAGGTGCGTGATACATATGGCCTCGTGGATGAGATCCCCCTCGGTCAGGACGATGTCACCGCCCTCCTGGAAGGGCTCACGGCGCTGTCCGTACGGCACCTGACGGTGCATGACATCAGCTTCACGGCCGCGATGACGCTGGGCCGGCTCTCCCGTACGGGACCGACGCGGCTCACCGTGCTCGCGAGCGACGGCGGTGTCTCCCAGCCCTCCATGACCCAGCTCGTCCAGCGCCTGGAGAAACAGGGGCTGGTACGCCGCGTGCGCTGCCCCGACGACGGCCGCGCCGTCCTCGTCTCCATCACGGACGCGGGGCGCGACGTCGTACGGGAACGGCGGGAGGCCCGCGCCGAACGCCTCCACCAGCTCCTCGCCACCCTCCCGGCCGAGGAGCGCCTCACGCTCCTGCGGGCCGCCAGGGACGCCAGACCCGCCCTGGAGACGCTGCTCGACACCGCCGTCCGCACCCAGTGGCCCACCCCGCCCGGACGCGGCGCGGGGCGTGCCGCTCCCCCCACCGACTGACCCGCGCCCACCCCGACTTCCGCCCGGCCGCCGTGCCGCGCGGTCGCACCACACCGCCCGGCTCCCCAGGCCGGCGCGGTCGCACCACCGCACGGCCACGCCCTGCCCGTGGCCGTGCGCTCCGCCCCGCCGCCCCGCCGGGACCCGCCCGCGCCGGAGCGGCCGAACGTCCCTACCTGGAGCACACCTTGTCCGCATCAGGACCGAAGCCGGCAAGCCCGTTCAAGCAACCGAAGGCCGTCTGGGCCGTCGCGTTCGCCTGCGTCATCTCCTTCATGGGGATCGGTCTCGTCGACCCGATCCTCCCCGCCCTCTCCACCAGCCTCAAAGCGACGCCGAGCCAGGTCTCGCTGCTCTTCACGAGCTACCTCGTGGTGACGGCCGTCGCGATGCTCTTCTCCGGCTTCGTCTCCAGCCGGATCGGGGCCAAGCGGACCCTCGTCGCCGGACTCGTCGTCATCGTCGTCTTCAGCGCCCTCGCGGGCGCGAGCGGCAGCATCAACGGCATCGTCGGCTTCCGGGCCGGCTGGGGCCTCGGGAACGCGCTCTTCATCGCGACCTCGCTCGCCGTCATCGTCGGCTCCGCGAGCGGCGGATTCGCGGGCGCCATCATCCTGTACGAGACCGCTCTCGGCATCGGCATCGCGATAGGCCCCCTCCTCGGCGGCGAACTCGGCGCCATCAGCTGGCGCGGCCCCTTCTTCGGTGTCGCCGTGCTCATGGCCATCGCGCTCATCGCGACGATCGTCCTCGTCCAGCCCACACCCAAGCCCGCGCGCAAGGCGTCCGTCCTCGACCCGCTGAAGGCCCTGCGCCACCGCGGCCTGCTCACGATGGGCCTCATGGCGCTCTGCTACAACTGGGGCTTCTTCACCGTCCTCGGCTACGCGCCCTACCCCATGGAGCTGGACACCCACCAGCTCGGGTACGTCTTCACCGGCTGGGGTCTGCTCGTCGCCTTCTTCTCGGTCTTCGGCGCGCCCTGGCTCCAGGCGAAGCTGGGCGTCGCGAAGGCGCTCTACCTCAACCTGACGCTCTTCGCCGCCGACGTCCTCGTCATCGGCCTCAACACCGAGCACCGTACGACCCTCATCGTGGCCGTCATCGTCACCGGCTGCTTCATCGGCATCAACAACACCGTCACGACTCAGGCCGTCATGACCGTCTCGCCGGTCGACCGGCCCACGGCCTCCGCCTCGTACGGCTTCGTCCGCTTCATCGGCGGCGGCCTCGCCCCGTACTTCGCCGGCAAGCTCGCCGACCACTGGAACCTGCACGTCCCCTTCTACGTCGGCGCCGGGGTCGTCGTCCTCGGCATCGTGATCCTCTCCACGGGCCACCGCCTCCTCGCCGACGCCGAGCGCGCCCAGGCCGCCGACGCCGCGCACCACAGCGCGAGTGCGAACAAGGAGGAGGAGCTCGTCCGCCAGGCCGAGGCCGAGGACCTGGGTTCGGCCACCTGAGCCGACCGGCCAAGACAGCGGAAACCGGAGACCCGGAAAGCCGAAGACCCGGCGACCCGGAAACCCGGGAACCCGGACCCGGACACCGCGCGCGATCAGTGCAAGGTGTCCGGGTATTTCCGTTCTTGTACGGGCATTTCGGGTGTTCCGCGCGGTGCCGCTCCGCGGGCTGGGCGGCCGGAAAGGGCCCCCGGCTGTACGCGGCCCGGTCCGTACGGGTAGACAGGAGTCGTGGACACCGGAGTCCGGGCCCCGTGAGCGGGGCGGCGGAAGCCGCCCGAAAAAATTACGCGAACGGCTGAGTATGACGGCCGGAAGCCGGGGTACACGGGCCGCAGCGCGCCGCGCGGTGCGGTGCAGGATCGAGGAGGTTTTCATGGGTGCGGTAAGGACCGTCACGACAGCGGGAGAACGGACCGAAGCCGCCCCCGCCCTGCCCGAGATCGCGGAGCCGCACAAGGTGGCCCCCCGGGACGCACGGGAGCTGACCCGGCTCTTCTTCGACCGGCTCGACGCGCTGGAGGAGGGGACGCGGGAGTTCCAGGACGCGCGGAACACGCTCATCGAGATGAACATGTCCCTCGTGCGCTTCGCGGCTCGCCGCTTCCGCAGCCGCGGCGACGACATGGAAGACGTCGTGCAGGTGGGCACGATCGGCCTCATCAAGGCGATCGACCGCTTCGAGCTGAGCCGCGAGGTGGAGTTCACGACCTTCGCGGTGCCGTACATCGTCGGCGAGATCAAGCGTTTCTTCCGCGACACCACCTGGGCCGTGCACGTGCCGCGCCGTCTCCAGGAGGCCCGTGTCGAGCTGGCGAAGGCCAATGAGGAACTCTCCACGCGCCTCGGCCGGGCCCCCAAGGTCTCGGAGCTCGCGGCCCTCATGAACCTCAGCGAGCAGCAGGTCGTCGAGGCCCAGATCGCGTCCAACGGCTACTCCTCCTCCTCGCTCGACGCGACCATCGGCGGCGAGGACAGCGGCGAGGGCGAGGCCGTACTCTCCGACTTCATCGGCGCCGAGGACCCGGGCATGGAGCTCGTCGAGGACCTCCACGCGCTGGCCCCGCTCCTGGCCGGCCTGGAGCCGCGCGACCGCCAGATCCTGGAACTGCGCTTCGGCCAGGAGCTGACGCAGGCCCAGATCGGCGAGCGCCTCGGCGTCTCGCAGATGCACGTCTCGCGCCTGCTCAACCGCACCCTCGGCACCCTGCGCGCCGGACTGATGTCGGAGCGCTGAGCCCTTCCGCCCCCGCGGCGACCGAGCCGTTCCCCCCACCACGGGGGCATGTGGCAACCCGGCGCCCCCGCTCGTACGGCCCCCTCACCGGCCGTACCAGCGGGGGCGCTTCGCGTATGCGGCAGCTCGCGCCGCACGGAAAGCCGTCCGTCCCGCGCCCCGCGAACGACCGCGCCGCGAGGCCACATGGAGGGGGAAACCGCAACGTCGACAGGGCTCGCGGAGGGGGCTACCTTCACCTGGCCCTGTGCGAGTGCCCACCGTCGCGCGGGAGTCCCCCCGGCCGAGCCACCGGCTCCGCGCCGCCCCCGACCATGGAGAGACGCATGCCCCGTGCCGCGTTGTACACCTTCGGCGTCCTGAAGTCGCCACTCGCCGATCCCGGGCCCCTCACCCGGGCTTTCCAGGACAGCGGGGAACCCGTCTACGGCGCGGTCGGCCGGCACCCCGGGTACCTCGGACGCGCCGAGCCGGTGAGCGGCGACGGCAACCCCTTCGACGCGGACTGGGGCGCCTGGGGCGAGTTCGCCGTACCGGCCTGGTACGACAAGGGCCGGACGGCGGACACCGTCGCCCTGGCGGCCACGCTCTCGCTCTGGACCGATCCGCGCTCCGCCTTCGAGGCCGTGTACACCGGCGCGCACCGCGAGGCGCTGAGCAGGCGCGCCGACTGGTTCGAGCGGACGGGGCGCCCCGGTCACGTGTGCTGGTGGGTCGCGAAGGACGCGATACCCGGCTGGCGGGACGGGGTGGCCGGACTGGAGCACCTCGACGCGCACGGCCCCGCGCCGCACGCCTTCACCTTCCACCACCCGTTCACACCGGAGGGAGCCCCGGCCGGGCGCGAGGCCACCGGGCAGACGAAAGGCCCCGGCGCCTGAGCCCGCTCCACGCGGGCCCAGGTCCGCCGGGGCCACTTCACACCGGTGTGCGGAGCGCACACCGGCAGGTGCTCACGTCTCCCGGTACCGGGCACTCGCCACCGAGAAGGCGCCGAAGCCGAGCAGCCCGATCGCGATCACGACGAGCAGCCACGGACCCGCCGGAGTCTCCGTGAAGGAGCGCAGCGTGTCGTCCATGCCCTTCGCCTTCTTCGGCTCGAACTGGATCGCCGCGACGATGGCGAAGACGCCCGCCGTGCCGAAGAGGATGCCGCGCGACAGGTTCCCCGCGATCCCGAGCACGTCCACGACGCGCTCCGTGCGACGGCTCATCTCGCCCGTCTTGAGGTGCTTGCGGAACTTCCGCAGGACGGCACGGACGACGAGGCCCACGCCGATCCCGACCACGACCGCCCCGGCCACGGCCACGATCCACCGGCCGCCCGGCCAGCCGAGCGCGGTCGCGGTCACGTCCTTCGACTTCTTGTCGGAGGAGCCCCCGCCGCCGCTGCCCATCGCGAACGACAGGACGGAGTAGGAGACGAAACCGTAGAAGACCGCCCGCCCCGCGGATATGAGCCGCTTGCCGGCCTTGTCGCCGTCCGGGCCCGAGCGGCCGAACACGGCCTCCGACAGCCGCCACAGCGCCATGCCCGCCGTGGCGATGCCGAGCGCCCACAGCAGGAAGAGGCCGAAGGGCTTCTCGGCGATCTCCGCGAGCGCCCCGGAACGGTCCGCCTGCTTTCCGTCCCCGGGGTGGAAGGCCAGCCTGATCGCGATGACGCCGATCAGCAGGTAGATGATCCCCCGGGCGACGAACCCGGCACGTGCGGCGCGGTCCACCGCTTTGCTGTCTGCCGCGCGCTCGGCCTTCTGGTGCGCGCGCCGCGTCGTCGATTCGCTAGTCATGCGGCCCGGTTGCCCCCGCCGGCCGCGCGGAAACGGGGGACGCGCTCACAGCGAACACCGTCCGCGTCCAGGCGTGCGCCGCCCGCGAGGGGGCACTCGCACACCGGTCCCGCCGGGACCACGGGCCCGCGCGGCCCGCCGCACTCCCCCGGGAGACACCGTGCTCGCCTACGTCGCCGCGGCCTTCTTCGTGGTCGCCTACCTGCTGCTCGCCACCGACACGAACACCGAGACGTGGTACGCGCCGACCGCGCTCGGCTTCGTCGGTCTCGCCCTCCTCGCCGCCCACCTCGGTGGCGCCTCCTCGCGCCTCGGCGCCCGCCGCCATCGCTGAGAGGCGGCGGGGGAGAAACGACAGGGGCACGGCCGAAAGGGGCGCGCGGCCACGAGGACCGCGCGCCCCTTCTCGTACCCGAACGCCGTCTCAGTAGCGCAGCACCGCGGCGATCCTGCCGTGCTCCGCGAGCGCGTCGTCCGGGACGAAGACGACATCGGCACCTGTCCCGAGCGCCGTCTCGACGAGGGTGTCGACGATGTCGTCCTCCACGTCCGGGTCCTCGGCAGAGGCCGCGGGGCGCAGGTGGGTGGCCTCCGGGATCGCCGAGACCTGGAAACCGTCCTCCACGAGGAGCAGGTGGACGCGGCCCTCCTGCACGTTCTGCCAGATCTCGTCCGTGCCCGCGGCGAACCGCCGCTGCCCGATCCCCTCACCGAGCCGGTCGAGCGCCGCGCGCTGCTGCTCGGCCGTGTACTTCTCGCGCGCCGGGCGGATGACGTCGAGCAGGACGTGCCCGGTCAGCTTGTCCGCCCCGGCCCGCTCGACGCGCTCACCGACGCGCTCCCTGCTGCGGCTTCGCTCGACGAGCGTGTTGATCTGGTTCGCCGTGCCCACGAGGTGCACGGGGCCCTTGCCCGTGCGCAGCGCCTCGGCGAGCTTGTCGTCCACGTCGCGCAGGTACTGGCGCAGCCGCTCCTCGCGGTAGGGGGACGGCTGGAGGCCGAAGTTCGCGCCCGGCTCGGCGTCCTCGTGGTCGGGCAGCTCGGGCTTCGCGGGGAAACCGAAACCGGTCACCTCGGTGAGCGACTCGCCTGCCCCGTGCCACAGCCTGCTGCCCTCCTCGGAGAGGACGAGGACCCAGTACGGACGCTCGTGCAGCCACGAGGAGACGAGGTTCCGGGTCAGGTACGTGTCCGCGACGACGACGCGCTCGGACGGCGTGACGGGGAGCTTCCACACCTCCCAGTCGTTCGCCGAGGCGAGCAGGAGGGTCCCGTCGGTGATCTCCGAGGAGTCCACCGAGGCCGCGGCCTCGTCGATCCGCGCCTCGACGGCCTGGAGCGCCGCCTTGTCCACACCCGGGTCGTCCGCGAGCCGCTTCTTCGCCTCGCTCACGAGGTTGCGCAGCCGGATCGCGTCCTCGGCGCCGTCCGGCGACGCGGGGTGCGTGGGCAGCAGCAGTGACACCGCCGGGTACGGGCGCGGGGCGCGCAGCTCGGCCAGGGTGTCCGGGTTCAGCTCGAAGGTGTCTCGCACAAGGGGCTCCCACGTGGTCGGTCCTTGTTGGCCAGGGTGGCACTGCCCGCCCTGCCACGCAGCCCGGAAGGGGCCGGGAGGGCGGGGTGCGCGCTCCCTGGTGTTCCCGATCGGCGGCCGCCTATGATCGCCGGTCATGAGCTCTTCACCGCTTCCCGGCCGTTCCCCCGGGGAATTCCCCTACGAGGACGGGCAGCGCGCCTCCGACGCGGACCGGGACGCGGTCGCCGAGCGGCTCAGGGAGGCCGCGGCCGAGGGCCGGATCGACTTCGAGGAGCTGGACGAGCGCCTGGGCGCCGCGCTCAGCGCGCGGACGTACGGGCAGCTGCGACCGTTGCTCGCGGACCTGCCCGCCGCCTCGGGGCTCGTCCCGCCGCCCGCGACACCCGCCGGTGAACCGCTGGAGCTGCGCGGCGGCATGCACGGGGTCCGCCGTTCGGGTGAGTGGGCGGTGCCCGCCCGGCTCGTGGTGCGCGGGGGCATGGGCGGGGTGGTCCTCGACTTCACGCGGGTACGGACGCGGCTCGCCGAGATCCTCGTCGAGGTGCACGGCGAGATGGCCGGCGTCCGGATCGTGGTGCCGGAGGCCTGGCGGGTCGAGGCGGGCGGGGTCGACCCGGGCATGGGCGGCGTGCGTGACCGTACGACACCGGGCGAGGGGAGGGGCGCGCCCCTGTTGCGGCTCACGGGGGAGGCGGGCATGGGCGGCCTCCGGGTCAGGAACCCGGGCCGCGTCGAGCGCGCCCGCCTCCGCAAGAACCCGCCGCCGGCCTGACCGACGGCACGGCACCCCGTCGCGGAGCGGCCGAGAGGCGTCAGCCTCCCGCTTGCCGGGGCCGTAGCATCCCCAGCAGCGCCCGCACCGACTTCCCGGCCTGCCCGGACACGGGCTCGCCGCGCGTCATCCGCTCCGCCGCCCGCCCGATGTTCCGCGCCATCCCGCCGAAGATCACCGCGTGGAAGGGCGACACGCTCCACCAGTACACCTGGCCCGCGAGCCCCCGCGGGTGGAAGACCGCCCGCTGCCGGTACACGGACCTGTCCGGATCGCCGTCCTCGGCCGGGTCGGCGCGCAGTTCCAGCCAGCCGAGCCCCGGCATCCGCATCTCGGCGCGCAGGCGCAGCAGTTTCCCGGGCTCGATCTCCTCGACCCGCCAGAAGTCGAGCGAGTCCCCGACGCGCAGCCGCCGCGCGTCCCGGCGCCCCCTGCGCAGCCCCACGCCGCCCTGGAGCCGGTCGAGCCAGCCCCGTACCGCCCAGGCGAGCGGGAAGGAGTACCAGCCGTTCTCGCCACCGATCCCCTCGATGACCTGCCACAACGCGGACTCGGGGGCGCCCGCCGCGCGCTGCCGCTCGTCGGTGTAGAGCGAGCCGCCCGACCACGCCGGGTCGGTCGGCAGCGGATCGCTCGGGGCGCCCGGCACGGAGGCGGAGGACCAGCGCGTCGCCACGTCGGCCTCGCGCACCCGCTGGAGCGCGAGCCGCAGGGTCTGGTCGAAGGGCACGGGCAGGCCCGGCCCGTCGGGGACGTACCGGGCGATGTCGTGCTCCGCGCAGACCACCTCGTACCGCAGCGACTCGGCCAGTGGCCGCGCGAGACCGCGCGGCACCGGTGTGACGAGGCCGATCCAGTGCGAGGACAGGCGCGGCGTGAGCACGGGGACCGGCACGATGACGCGCTTGCGCAGCCCCGCGACCTCCGCGTACCGCTCCATCATGTCCCGGTACGTCATGATGTCCGGCCCGCCGATGTCGAAGTCCCTGTCGACGTCCTCGGGCAGTTCGGCCGCGCCCACGAGGTACCGCAGCACGTCCCGCACCCCGATCGGCTGAATCCTGGTGCTCACCCAGCTCGGCGTCACCATGACCGGCAGCCGTTCGGTCAGGTAGCGCAGCATCTCGAAGGAAGCCGAACCGGAACCGATCACGACGGCCGCCCGCAGCACCGCCGTGGGCGTCGGGCCCGCGCGCAGGATGTGCCCCACCTCGGCCCGCGAACGCAGGTGGGGGGACAACTCCTCCTCCGGAACCCCGGCCGGGGTGAGGCCGCCGAGATAGACGAGGCGCCGCAGCCCCGCCGCGTGCGCCGCCTCGGAGAAGTTGCGCGCCGCCGCGCGGTCCGTCTCCTCGAAGTCCGGCCCGGACGCGAGGGCGTGCACGAGGTAGTAGCCGACCTCCATGCCGTCCATCGCGGCCCGCAGCGACTCCGGGTCCGTGACGTCCCCCTTGACGATCTCGACCCGGTCCGTCCAGGGGTAGTCACGCAGTTTCTCGGGTGTACGGGCCAGCGCGCGGACGCTGTGCCCCGCTTCGAGCAGTTCCGGCACGAGCCGGCCGCCGATGTACCCGCTCGCTCCGGTCACCAGACAACGCACCGCGGCCTCCCTCGGAGTGACGTTCTTCCCACCATGGCACCGGCGGGCCGGGCACGCGCGCTCGCGCGGCCCGCGCGTCGCCGCGGGACGTGGACACGGGGGTCGCCCGTTCGGGTGAGCCGGCGAACGTGCGGAGCGGGCGGCGCGGTGCCGTACGGGGCGCGGGAACGGGCGCGCGGGAACCGCGGCGCGTGCGGGGTGCGCCAAGGCGCCGGGCAGGGCCCGCCGACTGCCGCGCGGCCGGTCGTACGATGCGGGCATGACTGTGCACGATGTGGAAATCAGCGCCCTCCAGGGCGGACCCGCCCAGCTCGACCAGTACCGGGGCAAGACCGTCCTGGTCGTCAACGTCGCCTCGCGCTGCGGGCTGACGCCGCAGTACGAGGGCCTCGAACGGCTCCACGAGACGTACCGCGACCGGGGCTTCACGGTGCTCGGCGTGCCCTGCAACCAGTTCATGGGCCAGGAGCCCGGCAGCGCCGACGAGATCGCCGAGTTCTGCTCCGCCACCTACGGCGTCACCTTCCCGATGACCGAGAAGATCGAGGTGAACGGCGAGGACCGGCACCCGCTCTACCTCGAACTCGTCGACGTCGCCGACGCGGAGGGCCACAGCGGCGACATCCGCTGGAACTTCGAGAAGTTCCTCATCGGCCCGGACGGCGCCGTCGTCGCCCGCTTCGCCCCGCCCACCGAGCCGGAGTCCGCGGAGGTCGTCGCGGCGATCGAGAAGACGATCACCCCGGCCTGATACCTGCCTCGCGGTTCCGCTGTGACGCTCCTTCCGCGAGGCGGAACAGGGGGCACAGCGGGACCCCGGCGGGCGGCCCGTCCTGGTTCGCCTCAGGCGTCCCGCGCCGCCGTCCTCTCCAGTTCGGCCCGCAACTCGCTGACCCGCTCGCGGAGTTCCACCACCCGCTCGTACCGCTCCAGCAGGTACTCCGCCTTCGTGCAGAGCGTCCACGGGTCGACCGGCTTCGTCAGCAGATCCGCCGCTCCCAGCTCGCGCGCCCGCTCGGCGAGGGCCCGTTCCCGGCCCAGACCGGTGACGAGGACGACCGGGATGTCCTGCGCCCGGTCCACGCCCCGCATGTACCGGGCCACCTCCAGGCCACCGGTCCCCGGCATCACCACGTCGAGCAGGACGAGGCCGATCCCGCCCCGCAGCACGCACTTCAGCGCCTCTTCGCCGCTGTGGGCCCGCAGCACACGCCGCCCGAGCGGCGCGAGCACGCTCTCCAGGGCGAACAGCGTGTCCGGATGGTCGTCGACCAGGAGGATCGCGGTCTCCGCGGGCATCTCTCGTCCCTCCTCGTGGCGTGCCAGCATATGCCCGGCGGCTAGACCGGCACCCCTACGCGATCAGCCACCTTTGGCCAGGGGTCGAGAACCGGCCAGGGCCCCGCCGACCCGCACCGGTCAAGGGCCGTCAAGGTCCCGTCAGCGCCCGCCCCACCGGGATCAAGACCCCGTCAGGGCCCTCCACCGCGGTCCGGTAGGGACATACGTTCCCGGCAGGACGTCCCCGCGCCCCGCGGGAACCGCACCACCGAACCACCGGAGCACACCATGCCCGCCCGCCGTCCCGCCCCCGCACGCCCCGCCCCCGCGCCCGAGGAACCCGACCCCGAACCGGAACCCGCCCCGCGCACGGTGGGACGGGAACCGGTTCCGCGCGCGGGCGGCCTCGCCCTCGTCCCGCCGCTCCCGCCCCACCCCGATCGCCTCCCGCGCCGCTGCCACGTCCCCGTCACCCAGGGCCCGCACGGGCAGTCGCCACGCCTGTGCCGCACCCCGCACGGCACCCGTACCGCCGTGGCCTTCACGACCGTACGGGCGCTGCACGCCGCCCTCGGCACGTCGCAGGCGTGGACCGTCCTGAGCCCCGCCGCCCTGCGCGCCCTCGTCGCCCCGCTCGGCATCACCACGCTCACCCTCGACCCGGGCCTCGTCCTCCTCCCCGGCACCGCGCGCCGCACCGGGGGTGCCGCGTGAGCCTCCTCACCAGCACCGAGGCGGACCTCGCGCTGTGGCCCGCCTCCGCGCGCCTCGCGGCCCACGGCGACGTCCGCGTGGGCGGCGTACCGCTCACCGTCGCCGCCGAGCGGTACGGCACGCCGCTCTACGTACTCGACGAGGAGCAGGTACGCGCCCAGGCCCGCGCCTACCGCGCCGCCTTCCCCGACGCCGGGGTCCACTACGCCGCGAAGGCGTTCCTGTGCCGCGCCCTCGTGCGCTGGCTCGCCGAGGAGGGCCTCGGCCTCGACGCGTGCTCGGCCGGAGAACTCGAACTCGCCGTCGCCGCGGGCTTCCCCGCCGACCGGGTCCTCCTGCACGGCAACGCCAAGAGCCCCCGCGACCTCGCCTCGGCGCTGCGTCTCGGCGTCGGCGGGATCGTGCTCGACAACGCGGGCGAGATCACCCGCCTCGCCGCGCTCGTGCCCCCCGGCGAGCGCCAGCGCGTCCTCGTGCGCGTCGTCCCCGGCATCAGCGCGGGACACCACGACAAGGTCCGTACCGGCGACGAGGACCAGAAGTTCGGCCTCTCGCTCACCGACGGCAGCGCGCAGCACGCCGTCGCCCGCGTCCTCGCCACCGAGCGCCTCGAACTCACCGGGCTGCACTGCCACCTCGGCTCGCAGATCGCCGAGGTGAAGCCGTACCTCGCGGCGCAGCGGCGGCTGCTCGGGCTGCGCGCGCGGATCGCCGAGACCTACGGGGTCGTGCTCCCCGAGATCGACCTCGGCGGGGGCCACGCGGTCGCCCAGCGCCCAGGCGAGCGGGGCCTCGACCTCACGGACCTCGCCCGGCGGCTCCGCGCCGAACTGGCCGAATCCTGCCGGGCCGCCGGGCTGCCGGAGCCCCGGCTACTCCTCGAACCCGGCCGCGCGCTCGTCGCGCGCGCGGGCGTCGCCGTCTACCGCGTCCTCGCGGTCAAGCGGACCGGGCACCGCGTCTTCGTCGCCGTCGACGGCGGCATGGGTGACAACCCGCGCCCGGCCCTGTACGGCGCCCCGTGCGTCCCCCGCCTCGTCGGCCGCGTCTCCACTGCCGCCCCGCGGCCCGTCGACCTCGTCGGGCGCCACTGCGAGGCGGGCGACGTCCTCGCCCCCGAGGTGCCGCTCCCCGCCGACATCCGGCCGGGCGACCTCGTCGCCACCCCCATCGCCGGCGCCTACCAGCTCTCGATGGCCTCCGCCTACAACCTCCACGGCCGCCCCCCGCTCATCGCCGTCCGCGAGGGCGCCTCCCGCCTCCTGATCCGCCGCGAGGAACCGGACGACCTGTGGCTGCGGGACATGGGCGGCTAGCGGTAGCGTGCGGGGCGGTGAAGCGCGCGGGGGAGCCGATGCACGTGGACGTGACCGAGATGACCGAGGCCGATCTCCCGCGCGTCATGCGCCTGCGCGCCCGCGCGTGGGCCACCGCCTACGCGGGGCTCGTACCGGCCGCGTACCTCGACGCGATGGACCCGGCCGCCGACGCCCGCGCCCGCGCGGGACGGTTCCGCGAGAGCCGGGGGCAGGTCACCGACCTGCTCGCGCTCGGCACCGACGGCGCACTGCTCGGCTGGGCCTCCTACGGGCTGCCGCGGCCGGGAGGGGGCCCGGCGGGCGAGCTGTTCACGCTCTACGCCGCCCCCGAGCGTGTCGGCACGGGCGTGGGACGCCTCCTCGTCGAGGAGGCGCACGCGCGCCTCGCCGGGCCCGTCGCGCTGTGGGTGCTCGAAGGAAACCACCGCGCCCGCCGCTTCTACGAGCGCTTCGGCTACCGCGCCGAGGGCACCGCGCGGCCCGACGACTACGGCCCGTGGGGCGGGCCGGTGCTCAGGGAGCTGCGCTACGTGCGGGACTGACCAGGGGCGGGGCCCGCCCACCGCCGTTCGCCGTCCTGCCAGGGACCGTCCGGACGCAGGCCGAGGGCCCGCGCGACGGCCTCCGACGCGGCGTGCTCCGGGTGGACGTACGCCACCAGCCGCCGCACCCCCGCGTCCGCGAGCCGTACGGCGAGAGCCCGCGCCGCCGCCTTCGCGAGCCCGCGCCCCTGCCACGCCGTGCCCACGACCCACGCCACCTCCGCCTCCGCGCCGCGCGTCACCGTCGCCTGCACGTAGCCGGCGAAATCGCCGCACTCCTCCACCCGCACAAGGAAGTTGACCCATGTGACCCCGGCCTCGCCGGGACCGGCGAGCTGCCGCGCGTAGCGGCGCTCCAACTCGGCGGCCCGCGGCGGCTCCCCGCCCGTGAACCGGTACAGGGCCGGGTCGGCGAGCACGGCGGCCATCGCGGGGGCGTGCCGGACGGCGAGCGGGACGAGGGCGAAGGACGGGGGAGCGGGGGAGTGTCCGGGCGGCGTGGAGCGCATGGGCGCATTCTCCATTTCCCGGCCATTCGGGCGACACCTGTTTTCCCCGGACGCGCGGGGGCACGCGAGTCCCACGAAGCACCAAGAACCCGTACCCGCGGGGGTGAGCGATGAGCCGGTGCAGAGTCCGAGGGCGGTGGCCCGGTACGGGAATGCGTCCCGTACCGGGCCACCGCCCCTTCCCGTTCCTCTTCCCGTGCGTTCAGCCCGGGCCGTCCAGCCACGAGTACAGCGCCTCCCGCGCGTCCGTCCGCCGTCCGGCGCGGTACGCGAGTTTCCAGCGCTCGTCACCGAGCGTCCGCCGCGCGAGCGCCTCGTACCGCTCGCGCACGGGGGCCAGCTCGGGGGTGCCGCGCTGCGGGTGTCCCGTCGTCGCCCAGAAGCTCTCGGCGATCCCCGACATCCGGGCCGCCCGCTGCGCCTGCCCCGCCGCGCTCAGCGTCGCGGCGAGCAGATCGAGGCAGAGCGCCGTGCCGAAGGAGTCCTCGATCGCCCGCTTGCTCTCCAGCGCGGCCCGCGCGTACCGGAGCGCCGGCTGGGCCCTGCCCTCGCCGAGGTGGACGAGCGCGAGCTGGTAGTCGAAGTACGACAGCGCCCAGCGCTCCCCGAGCGCCAGGCAGCGCGCCCGCAGCCGCTCCGCCTCCGCGCGCGCCCGCTCCCGCTCCCCGAGCGCCGTGTACGCGAAGACCCGTACGAGCAGACAGCGCAGCCTGCCCGGGGAGCCCGCGTCGGGCCCGGGCGCCGCGTCGAGCCCGGCCTCGGCGAGCGCGAGCGCCCGCGCTGGCTCGCCCGTGAGCAGCGCCGTGAGGCCGCTCGCGTACGCCGCGCCCAGCATCCCCTCCCGGTCCCGCTCCCGTTCGGCCGTCTCGGCGCCCCGCGCGCTCACCTCCTCGGCCGCCGTGTACTCGCCGTGCAGGGCGTACGCGACCCCGAGCGCCCACAGCGCGCGCGTGCGGTGCGGCCCGGTGGCGGACGGGTTCTTCAGCGCCGACACCAGAAGGGAGCGCATCTCGTGCAGCCGCCCGCAGCAGGCCCAGAAGAAGACGAGCCGCCCCGCGACGTCCAGCGCCTCGTCGGGGCGGTGCTCCGTCAAGTACGTGAGCGCCGCGCTCACTTCGCCGTACGCCTCGCGCGCCCAGCGGAACCACGTGATCTGCCGGGGCCCGAGCCACTCCTCGTCCGCGAGGCGCACGAGGCGCGCGAAATAGGCGGCGTGCCGCGCCGCCAGCGCCTCGTGCTCGTCCGTGCCGAGCCGCTCCAGCCACTGACCGCCGTACTCGGCGAGCGTGTCGAGCATCGACCAGCCGCGCCCGTGCCCGCGCAGCACCGAGCAGGCGAGGAGCCGGTCGAGCCCCGCCGTGACGTCCGCCCGCGTGAGCGGCCCCCCGGCGCACACCTCGCGCGCGGCCTGGAGGTCGAAGGGTCCGCGGAAGACCGTGAGACGCGCCCAGAGCAGCCGGTCCGCCGGGAGGCACAGCTCGTGGCTCCAGCCGATCGTGGTCCGCAGGGTGCGGTGCCGGTCGGGGGCGCCGCCGGGCCGCTCGGCGGAAAGGGCGTCGTCGGGGGGACTGTCGTGCCGCTCGGCCACGAGGGTGTCGAGCCGTGACTCCAGGCGCGCGGCCAGCTCGTCGAGCGGCAGCCGCGCCGCCCGTGCCGCGGCCAGCTCCAGGGCCAGCGGGATGCCTTCCAGTCGCGCGCAGATCCGCGCGGCCACCGCCCGCTCCCCGGGCCCGAGCCCGCCGGGCCGCACCGCCGCCACGCCCTCGGCGAAGAGGGCGAACGCCTCGGGCCCGTCCTCGGGCAGCGGCCCGAGCGGGTACACGTACTCCTCCACGAGTTCGAGCGGACGCCGCGAGCCGAGCAGCACCGTCAGCCCCGGACAGGCCGTCAGGAGGTCCCCGGCCAGGTCCCGCACCGCCTCCCACACCTGCTCGCCGGAGTCGAGTACGAGCAGGCAGCGCTGCCGGGCCAGGTAGGCGCAGAGCGCCTCGGCCCGCGGGCGCGGGGACTGGTCGGCGAGCCCCACCGCGCGTGCCACCTCCGTGAGGAGCTGCTCCGCGTCGCGCACCGGACCGAGGTCCGCCCAGTGCGTCCCGTGCGCGAACTTGCCGGCGGCCTCGGCGCTCACCTCCCGCGCGAGCCGCGTCTTGCCGATGCCGCCGGGCCCGGTGAGGCTCACGAGGCGGCGCGTGCGCAGCGCGTCGAGCAGCGAGGAACGCTCGCGCTCCCGGCCCACGAAGGTGCTGCGCGCGTACGGAGTCTGCCCAGGCATGCGTCCAGTCTGGCGCATCGGCGGTACCGCGCTCCAACCCGGCGCGGGGGCGCACCCGCTGACGCGGCGTCCGTCCGCGTTGTTGCGGCTCGGCGCCCCGACCGGCCGGTAGCCTCGCGTGTGGCCGGGCCGGGCGGGGGCAAGCGGCCGGTGAGGGGGCCTGACGGACCGTACGAGGAGGCAGGGCATTGTTCGAAGCCGAGGACATCCGGGACTGGCGCGGCCATGACGTGGTGGACGCCGAGGGGCACAAGATCGGCAGCCTGGAGGCCGTTTACGTCGACACCACCACCGATCTGCCCGCCTTCGCGACCGTCGTGACCGGGCTGCCCACCAAGCGGAGGCTGAACTTCGTGCCGCTCGACGGTGCGACGGTCAAGCCCGGGGCGCTCAAGGTGCGTTACGACAAGAAGCGGGTCAAGGACGCGCCGTCGATCGACACCGACGGCGAACTCGTCGCGGAGGAGGAGCCGAAGCTCTTCGCTTACTACGACCTCAGTTACCAGCTCGGGCCCTCGGGAGCGCGGCGGCTCGGGCGGCGCTGAGACGCCGGGGCGGGCGCCGGTACGGGAGGTGGGCGGTGGCCGTCCGACCCGTACCGGCGCCGGACTGTCCCCTCGCGCGCGATGAGGTTAGCCTTGCCTAAGTTATCTGCCCGGCGGTGACTTCCGCGGCCGGGCGCGCGTACGGACCGGGGCCGGGGTCCCGGGGGCGGAGGGGTGCGGCGTGGGACACGGCTGGGAGGGCGCGGTGCTGCGGCTGCTGCGCGCCAGGGACTTCACCCTCACGGTGACCGCGAGCGAGCACCTCGCCCCGGACTACCTGCGCCTGCGCGTCACCGACGGCGGCCTGCTCGACGCGAGCGGCACGCTCCCCACCACCTGGGTCCGGCTCTGGTTCCGCCGCAACGGCCGCCCCCATCAGCGCGCCTACACCCTCGTCGACCCCGACCCGGCGAGCGGCACCTTCTCGCTCGACTTCGCCCTGCACCCCGGTACGGCCGCCGACTGGGCGCGCGCCGCGCGTCCTGGGGACACCATCGAGGCCACGGTGCACGGCACCCCGCTCACCCCGCCGCGCGAGCCCGCCCAGCTCCTCCTGATCGGCGACACGGCCGCGCTCCCCGCGCTCAACTCGCTCCTCGACGCCTACCCCGACACGTCGGCCACGGTGTGGTTCGAGACCCGCGGCCTCGGGGACGCGGACCTGCCGGTGCGCGTCCGTCCCGGGCCGCACACCCTGCTCCCCGTCCCGCGCGAACGCGCGGGCGAACGCCTCGTGGAGGAAGTACGGGCCACCCTGCCCGCACACCTCGGCGCACCCTCGGACGCCTGGGCCTGGATCGCCTGCGACACCTCGACGACGCGCGCCCTCGCCACTCACCTCCGCGCCGTCCTCCCCGCCCCGCGCCGCCAGGTCCACGCGCAGGGCTACTGGCGCCCCTGAACCCGCCACGCCGCCTCCTGGCCGAATTCATCGCCCGCAATGACTGAAAACCTTTTACTTCGGACGCTTGGGGCACCCAGTGCCGGGTAAGCGGTCAGAAGACCGCCTGCGGCCAATGTCGGCTGAGCCCGTTTCCGGGGGAGGCGATGTCGACGCGAAAAAGTGGAAGGGATCATTGTGCTGATTGCTCACCCTGTCGTGCTGCGCAAGCTGTTGGCCCGTTACGAAGCCCTGAGCGCCATTCAGGACCCCGGCGCGGAGACCCTCCGCGACCTCGACGACGTCACGTACACGCTCTGCGTCTCCACCGGCACCCGCGCGATCGACGCGGCACTCGGCGTCGCCCGCGAGCGGCTGGCCCGGGCCGCCGTCGAGGAGCGCACGGCATCCATGGCACTCCGTGCCAAGGAGTCGGCGCCCCGCCGGATCAGCGGCTCCGGCCCGACCCCCCTCGTCCCCGCCGGGTGACACGTCTGCGATCCTCACCGCGTGAGCCCGTCGCAGCCGGTGGCGGGCCGATGCACAGCCCCTGAGATGGCAGAGAGTCCTTCATTGTGTCTTCCCCCACCCCGATCTACCAGCAGCTCGTCGAGGAGCAGGGTGACGTTCTGAACGACACCCGGCAGACCGCCGACGCGCTTCGCAGGAAGGCGGAGCAGACCCTCGGCAGGCCGAGCGTCCCGGCCCCCGAGCCGCGACCGCGGCCCGTCGCCGCCCCGGCGCCCGGCGCACCGTCCGCGCCGCCCGCCGGGGCGACGTCCGCCCACCCGAGCCCCCCGCCAACGCGGCCGGGTGCCGCCGCACCGGACCAGTCCCCGAACGGCCCGGCCGCCCCGCCCGCGGCCCCCCGCCCACGCACCCTCGCCGACGCGCGGCCGAACGCCGGGGCCCAGGAGCAGGCCCCGGCACAGCCGCAGGCCGCGGCCCCGGTGCCCGCCCCCGAGCGGCCGGAGCCCGCGACGACGGAGTCCTGACCCCGCCCGTACGGGTGCCGACCGCGCCCGTACGGGTCCGGGGCGACCCGCGCGTCCCGCGCGCGCTCCGGCCCGTACGACCGGGCCTTCGGCCCGCACCACCCACGGCAGCACGTAGGGCCGGGGGCAGCCCTCACCCGGGCTGCCCCCGGCCCTACGCGCTGCCGCCCCAAGCCGTCCGCGCCCCGCGCTCTCCCTTTCCGCACCTCCCCTTTCACCACCCCCTTTTCAGCTCCCGCGCTCGGGGTACACCACTTCACGTACCGATGGGGAGTTCCCCAAGGGCTCCCAGTGACGGGGTGAGACCATGCACCACCTGAACCAGACCGGACAGGCGCTCGCGCCGCCCGGCCCCACCGCCCACGCCGGGCACCACTGCCGGCCCACGCACGCCGCCGAGGCGCGCGAGGCCGTACGGGTCTTCCTCGACGGACTGAACCCCGCCCTCGCGGCCCGTACCGCGCAACACCTCCTGCTGCTCGTCTCCGAGCTGGTCAGCAACGCGCTGCGGCACGCGGGCGCGGTCAGCGGGCTGTGGCTGCGCGCGACACCGGGCACGCTCACCGTCGAGGTGCGCGACCCGAGCGCCGAGCGCCCCACCCCCCGGACCCCGCGCCTGGACGGCACCACGGGCGGCTTCGGCTGGCCGATGGTCCGCGAGATCGCCGAGTCCGTGACCGTGCGGTCCGAGCCGGACGGCGGCAAGACGGTCACGGCGGTCCTGGCCCGCTGAGGCCTCCGCCCCACGCCGCCTCCACCTTCTGAACCGAGCAGTATGATTCTGCTTGTCTCGCAGAGGTCCGCCACATGGACGCCTGCTCTTAGGTGGGGGTGTGAAGTGGCCGAACGGCCCACGGGGCTCGAATCCTCGCTGCCGCGACCGCGTGCCGGGCACGCTGATCCCGGGTGGGAGCTCGACGTCACCCTGGTGCTGGTCGAGGACGACGCCGGTGACGCGCTGCTCGTCGAGGAGTACCTCGCCGACAGCGCCCTCAATCTCGGTCTCACGTGGTGCAAGACCCTCGCGGAGGCGCAGACGGTCCTCGCCCGCACCGCGGGACCGCTGTGCGTCCTGCTCGACCTGCACCTGCCCGACGTGCACGGCCTCGACGCCGTCCGCCGTGTCCTGACGGCCGCCCCGGACGCGGCGATCATCGTGCTCACCGGTCTCGCCGAGAGCGACATCGGCCTCGACGCGGTCGCGCTCGGCGCGCAGGACTACCTCGTCAAGAACCGCGTGGACCCCGAGACCCTCGGCCGCGCGGTCCGCTACGCCGTCCAGCGCAAGGTCGTCGAGCGCGCCTCGGCCGCGCTCCAGGTGAGCAGGCTGCGCGCCGAGGAGAACGCCCGCCTCGAACTCGGCCTCCTGCCCACCCCGCTGCTGCGCACCGTGCCCGCCGACTTCTCCGTCGTCTCGCGCTACGAGCCCGGCCGTGACCACGCGCTGCTGGGCGGTGACTTCTACGACGTCGTGCAGACCGCCGACGGCACCGTGCACGCCGTCGTCGGCGACGTCTCCGGCCACGGCGCGGCCGAGGCCGCGCTCGGTGTGTGCCTGCGCGTCGCCTGGCGCGCGGCGGTGCTCACCGGCTGCGTCGGCTCCGACCAGGCCCGGTTGCTCAACGAGATCCTGTGCGCCGAGCGCGCGGGCGAGCACGTCTTCGCCACCTACGTGAGCCTGCGCTTCGACCCCGACCGCCGCACCCTGCACACCGTGCGCGCCGGGCACCACGGCAGCCTCATCCGCACGCCGGGCGGCATCGAGTGGTACGAGCCGGAGGGCGGTATGGCCCTCGGGCTGCTCGGCCCCGACATGCCCACCTCGGCCTGGCCCGAAGCGGTGCTCGCCGTCGAGCCGGACACCGCCGTCGTCTCGTTCACGGACGGCCTCTTCGAAGGCCGCACCGGACCGGGAACACGTCTCGGCGAGTCCGGGCTCCTCGACCTCGCCCGCCGCCACAACGACCTGGCGGGTCCCGAATTCGTCCGCACCGTCGTCGAGAAGGTCTCCGCACTCGCCGCACCGGCGGGCGGACTCTCCGACGACCTCGCCGTCCTGCACCTCGCCTGGGAGAAGAAGTCATGACACAGGGCCACAGCGCACCCCCACGCGCGGGCCGCACCGGGCGCCTCTCGGTCCAGGGCTGGATGAACCTCGTCCTCGGCATCCTCGGCGTCCTCCTCGTGCTCGCCGCCGTCCTCGTGTCGGCGCAGATATCCCGTACCAACGACCGCACCTCCGACCTCGTCGACCGCATACAGCCGGCGCGCTCGGCCTCCTTCCGCCTCCAGAAGGCGCTGCTCGACCAGGAAACGGCGGTCCGCGGCTACGCCCTCACGGGCGACAAGACCTTCCTCGCCCCCTACACCCAGGGCCAGAAGGACGAGAAGCGCTACGGCGACGCCGCCGCCGACCTGCTCGCCGAGTACCCGAAGCCCACCGAGGACCTGAAGAACCTGCGCGCGGCGGCCGCCCGCTGGCGCGCGGGCACGGCCGCACCGGTCATCGACCGCGTCCGGGACGGCGCCGCGGTGCCCTCGGGCACGCTGGACTCCAGCAAGACCGAGTTCGACCACATCCGCGAGCTCTTCAGCGTGCAGATCGCGCACCTCGACGCGGTGCGCGACAAGGCGAACGACGAACTCGACGCGGCGAAGCGGCTGCGCGACGGCACGTTCCTCGGCATCCTCCTCGTCCTCGTCGTGGGCGGCGGCTTCCTCGCAGTCCTCCTGCGCCGCATCGTCGGGCGCCCGCTCACGAGCCTCGAACGCGATGCCCAGCTCGTGCGCGCGGGCGACTTCGAGCGGCCCATCGCCATCGACGGCCCCTCCGACGTACGGGCCCTCGGCCTCGCCGTCGAGGACATGCGCCGCAGAATCGTCGCGGAGCTGTCCGAGTCCCGCTCCCGCGAGGCGCTGCTCGCCGAGCGCACCGCCGAACTCGACGCCCAGACCGGCGAGCTCCAGCGCTCCAACGCCGAGCTGGAGCAGTTCGCCTACGTCGCCTCGCACGACCTCCAGGAGCCGCTGCGCAAGGTCGCCTCCTTCTGCCAGCTCCTGGAGAAGCGGTACGGGGAGCAGCTCGACGGGCGCGGCAAGCAGTACATCGACTTCGCCGTCGACGGCGCCAAGCGCATGCAGGTCCTCATCAACGACCTCCTCGCCTTCTCGCGGGTGGGACGCATGGGCGGCGACCTCGTCGAGATGCCGCTCGCCGAGACGCTGGAGCGGGCGCTGAGCGACCTGGAGGTGCCCATCGAGGAGGCGGGGGCCGTCGTGGAGACCGAGGGCGAGCTGCCCCGCGTGCTCGGCGACCGCACGACGCTCACCATGCTCTGGCAGAACCTGCTCGGCAACGCCGTCAAGTTCCGCCACCCCGAACGCACCCCGCACGTGCGCGTCACGAGCACCCGCGAGGGCGGCATGTGGCACTTCTCGGTGACCGACAACGGCATCGGGGTGCCGGAGGAGTTCGGCGAGAAGGTCTTCGTCATCTTCCAGCGGCTGCACAGCCGCGAGGAGTACGGCGGGACCGGCATCGGGCTCGCGCTCTGCCGCAAGATCGTCGAGCACCACGGCGGGCAGATCGGGCTCGACCACTCCGTCACCGAGGGCGCCCGAGTACGCTTCACCCTGCCGGCCCTGCCCGATTCGCCCGCGGCGGACGCGACCGCCGCCGAGATCCCCGGCCAGTCCCAGGAATCCCGGTCGCCGGAAACCCGGTCCCCGCAAGCCTCGTCCTCCGCCCCGCTTGGAGCCGCTCAGTGAACACGCCAGCCCAGCCCATCGAGGTCCTGCTCGTCGAGGACGACCCGGGCGACGAACTGATGACCCGCGAGGCGTTCGAGGACAACAAGATCCGCAACACCCTGCACGTCGTGCGCGACGGGCAGGAGGCACTCGACTTCCTCTACCGCCAGGGCGAGCACGCCGACGCCCCCCGCCCCGACCTGATCCTCCTCGACCTCAACCTGCCCAAGTACGACGGCCGGCAGGTCCTGGAGCGCATCAAGGGCGACGACAACCTGGCCCACATCCCGGTCGTGGTGCTCACGACGTCCTCCGCCGAGGAGGACATCCTGCGCAGCTACCGCCTGCACGCCAACGCCTACGTCACCAAGCCGGTGGACCTCGACCAGTTCATCGCCGCGGTCCGGCAGATCGACGACTTCTTCGTGACGGTGGTCAGGCTGCCGCGCGCGGCGACGTCCTGAACGGGGGACAGGCGGAGGTGCGGCGGGACTGAACCCGGGGCCGCCCGCCGCCCCGCCGGGTGCCATCACAGCGGATTCGGTGCCCCCAGCGGGTTCGTGCAGAAGCCGCCGCCGACGTGGGCCGCCTCCTCGGGCGGGGGCTCGGGGGCCTCGCGCAGGAGGTCCGCGTACGCCTCGGCGTCGTCCTCCGGCTCGTAGCCGAGCGCCCGCGCCTCCGCGAGCGAGTAGACGCGGCGCGTGTTGTCCGAGACGCCCCACACGAGCCGATAGCCCGGCGAAGGGGCGCTCAGGCAGGCTTCGAAGAGGCGGGCGCAGTCGTCGGGCGAGAGCCAGGTGACGAGGCCGCGCGGGCCGAGCGGCAGCGGCGTCTCGAAGCAGGAGCCGATGCGCAGCGCGAGCACGTCCATGCCGAACCGCGAGTGGTAGAGGCTGCCGAGCGCCTCGATCGCCGCCTTGCTGACGCCGTAGTACGAGTCCGGGCGGGGCGTGGAGTCGGCGGGCAGCCCCTCGGGCCCCGCCTCGTCGACGCGACGGAAGCCCACCGCGTGGTTGCTCGAAGCGAGCAGCACCCGCGTGACGCCGGCCTGCCGGGCCGCGTCCAGGACGACCTGCGTGCCGTGGACGTTCGTCGCGAGCACCGCCTCCCAGGAGTTCTCGCGGCTCAGCCCGCCGAGGTGGATGAGCGCGTCCACGTCCGCGCACGCCTCGGCCATCACCTCCGGTTCGGTCACCGAGCCTGTGACGATCTCCACGTTCTCGCCCTCGGCGGCCGGCTCCTGCGGCGCGAGGTCCAGGAGCCGCAGCACCCGCCCGGGGCGGCGCAGCCGCCCCCGCATCAACTGCCCGACCCCGCCCGCGGCGCCGGTGATCAACAGCCGCTGTGCTCCCACGCATGTGCTCCTTCGTGACGGCCCCCGGCGGGGGCGACGATGACTTCCCCGCGGCGGCGGGGGAGCGCTCAGCGAATCCCCGCCCGCCGCAGCTCGCGCCCGAGCCGCGCGGTGACCTCCACGAGGAGCTCGCCGATCTCCCGTACCCCCGCGTCGTCGATCTGGTCCACGGGCAGCGAGCAGCTGATCGCGTCGCTCGCCGGGATGCGGTAGGGGACGACGGCGGCGACGCAGCGGATGCCCGGCGTGCCCTCCTCGCGCTCGGTCGCGTACCCCAGCTCCCTCGCCCGTTCGCACTCGCCGCGCAGCCCCTCGCGGCTCACGACGGTGTGCGCGGTGAGCGCGGTGAGCGTCGAGGGAAGGAGCGCGTCGACCTCCGCGGGGGTCAGCTCGGCGAGCAGTGCCTTGCCGAGCGCCGTCGCGTGCACGGGCAGTGAACGGCCCACGCGCGAGATGAGGTGCGTGGAGCGCTTCGCCTCCCGGGTCTCCAGGTAGACGATCTGGTCGCCGCTGCGCCGCGCGTAGTGCGCGGTGAACCCGGTGCGCTCCCTGATCAGCTCCAGGGCCTCGGTCGCGAAGGGCATCGCGGCATCGCGGTCGAGGTACGCGGTCCCGCAGACGAGGGCGCGGATGCCGAGGCGGTAGCGGGCGGCGCCCGCGTCCTGCTCCAGCCAGCCCACGTCGAGGAGCGTGCGGAGCAGCCCGTGGAGGCTGGAGCGCGGGAAGCCGGTGAGCGTGTGGAGCTCGGCGAGGGTGAGCCAGGTGTCGTGCGCGGCGAAGGTCTCCATGAGGTCCAGCGCCCTCCTGGCCGACTTCACCCCCGTCCCACCGGCGGCGCGCTCCTCCTCGTCCGCGACGGGCTCGTCCCCCTGTCCCGCCTCCGCCGCCCGCGCCCGCGTCATCCGTGCCGTCTGTGCGGCCTCCTGTGTGCCCGGTGTCGCCACGCGTTTCAAGTCCCCTCTGTTCCAGCGGAGTTGCTCGTCCCGGAGCCGTCCGCGCACATGCGTTCCAGCCGTCCCTGTCCGCTCCGTTGACTTGTGACGGAGGTCATATTAGCTTCCGTCGCATTCATGGAGATGGACAGATTCCAGTACAGCATACGCGTTCATGTTCGTGAACGCTTCGCGGAATGACGGACGCTGAAAGGAAGTCATCGATGCATGCGTTCGACTGGACGGTCATGTGCGCGTACTTCGGGCTCATGGTCCTGATCGGCTGGTGGTCGCACCGCAGGGTCGGCGACGTGAAGGACTTCTTCACCGCCGGGGGCCGGATGCCGTGGTGGCTCGCCGGGATCTCGCACCACATGTCCGGCTACAGCGCGGTGCTCTTCGTCGCCTACGCGGGGGTCGCCTACACGACGGGGATCACCGTCTACTTCTGGGCCTTCGCCTCGATCGGGATCGGCGTCGGCATCGGCAGCTGGCTCTTCGCCGGCCGCTGGAACCGGCTGCGCTCCAGGCTCGGTGTCGCCTCGCCGCTCGAATACCTCGCCCGCCGCTACAACATCGCGACGCAGCAGGCCCTCGCCTGGAGCGGCAGCCTCCTCAAGATCGCCGACATCGCGGCCAAATGGTTCGCCATCGCGACCCTGCTCCACGTCTTCGCCGGGATCGACTACAACGTCGGCATCCTCGTCACCGGCGTCATCACGCTCGCCTACTGCACGATCGGCGGCCTGTGGGCCGATGCCCTCACCGAGCTGGGACAGTTCATCATCCAGGGGGCCGCCGCGGTCGTCATGATCGTCGTCGTGCTCGACAAGCTCGGCGGGATCTCTGCGGTGTGGACGATGTGGGGCGATCTGCCCAGCGACCATCTGCACCCGACGACCTCGACGTACACGACGGTCTTCCTGCTCGTCTACGTCCTGGTCAAGACGCTGGAGTACAACGGCGGCATGTGGAACCTCGCCCAGCGCTACATGGCGGCGCCGAGCGCGAGCGAGGCCCGGCGCGGCGCCAGGCTCTCGGCCACGCTCTACCTCGTCTGGCCGATCGTGCTCATGTTCCCGATGTTCGCCGCGCCGCTGCTCATCCCCGGCCTCGACAACCCCAACGACTCCTACGCCGTCATGGCCACGACGTTCCTGCCGCACGGACTCATCGGCCTCGTACTCGCCGGGATCTTCTCGCACACGATGGCGATGGTCTCCTCCGACGCCAACGCGATCTCGGCGGTCATCACACGCGACATGATCCCCGTGCTCTCGGCGCGCGCCCGCCGCTGGACGCAGGCGCAGGGCCTGAAGGCGGCCCGTGTCACGACGGTCGTCTTCGTCCTGCTGACGATGGCGGTCGCGACGCAGGCCGAGAACCTCGGCGGCGTCCTCCAGATCGTCGTGAACTGGGTCGCCGCGCTCATGGGCCCGATATCCGTCCCGCTGCTGCTCGGCATGCTGCCGCGCTTCCGTACCTGCGGACCACGCGCGGCGCTCGTCTCCTGGGCGGGCGGCCTGCTCGCGTACGCGCTCGTCTATTACGTCTTCGACACCTCGCAGACGTGGCTCGTCGCGACCCCTGTCCTCGTCTCGCTGGCCCTTTACACGGGACTCGGCTTCCTGCTCCCCGAACCCTCCGAGGCGACGGAGGATGTCCTCGCCCGGCTCGCCGACACCGGGGACGACCCGTCAGGGCCGCCGCGCGAAAGCGAGGAGAGTCCGGTACGGGCCTGAGCGCCCTCCCGGCGCGAAGCGGCGCGGGCCGGGGCGCGGCCGACGCGCCGTTCCTCCGGTACGGGGCTCAGTGCCGCCCCGTACCGGAGGAACGCAGCCGGGACCGGTGGCCGCGGTGCAGCGAGGCCCGCTCGTGCTCGTCGAGTCCGCCCCACACCCCCGACCGCTGCTTGCTCTCCAGCGCGTACTCCAGGCACTGCGCGCGCACCGGGCACCCGGCGCACACCCGCTTCGCCTCCTCGCGCTGCACGGCCCCCGGCCCCTCGCTGCTCACGGGGAAGAAGAGCTCGGGATCGGTGTCCGCGCAGGCGGCACGGCGCATCCACTCCATGGGAAATCACCCCTTGTATCGGAAACGTTCCGATGCGGGTGACCGGCCCTCCCGCTCCCAAACCCCGCCGCGCACCCTTCACCGCGCCCGCCGCACACCCTTCACGGGAGCCACGCGGGACCTTCGCGGGACGGGCGGCGAAGGGGGAGCGGGGCAGCGGGGGTGCGGGGCCGTGAGCTACCGGCAAGGACCGCCTCTGCCTGGCTCTCAGCCCTCGTCCCCCTCGATCTCCTCCGGCACCGTGTCCTCGGGCAGCCCGTAGTAGGCGTACAGGGCGCTCTCCTCGGCCGCGTCGATGTGGTCCTCCGCGTCGCCGGGACGCGGTGCCTCCCGTACGAGTTCCTTCGGCCACGGGACGGTGATGCGGCGGCCCTCGCGGACCGCGCCCGCGAGCGGCACGAAGTGCTCGCGCAGCCCGAGCAGCCCCGTGCGGACCGTGACCCACTCGGGACGCCCCGTGCGGTCGTCCAGGTAGACCTCGTCCACGCCGCCGATCTTCTCGCCGTCGTCGGCGTAGACATCGAGACCGTCCAGCTCACCCGGCGGGCCCAGCCGCTTGCTCTTCGTCACCGTGACCACCTCCTCGGCGTGCGGTGTCCCCCCTCCATGGCGCACCCCGCGCGCCACCGGGGCAACCGGAGGAGCCGGGGACGTGCGAAGCTCTCGCCCATGACGACCGACAGCACGCACACGGTGGAGTGGACGGCGGGCGAGTGGCTCAACCGGCCGCCCGCGCTCCGCGGGGACGAGGAGGACGGGGCGCTGCTCGTCACGGCGGCCGAGGGCAGCGACTTCTGGCGCACGACGTCCTACGGCTTCGTCCGGGACACGGGCCACGCCCTTCTCGCGCCCTTCGCCCGTGACAGCGCCGTGGAAGTGACCTTCCGCGCCGACCTCCCCGAGTTGTACGACCAGGCGGGCGTCCTCGTCCGGGTCGCCCCCGAGACCTGGGTCAAGGCGGGCGTCGAGACGAGCGACGGCGTCCCGCACCTCGGCGCCGTCGTCACCCACGGCACCTCCGACTGGTCCCTCGCCCCCGTCCCCGAGTGGGCCGGCCAGGACGTCACCATCCGGGTGAGCCGCACGGGCGACGCCCTCACGGTCCGCGCACGGACGGCCACGAGCCCGTGGCGCATGGTCCGCCTCGCCCACCTCGCCCCGGAGGCGGAGGCGACGGCGGGGCCGTTCTGCTGCTCCCCGGAGCGCGCCGGGCTGACCGTCAGGTTCACCCGCTTCACGACGGGCCCGGCGGACCGGGGGCTGCACGAAGGGGTGTGAGCGGGGGAGGGGGCGCGGCTCCGTGGGGGGTGGCGTCGCGGGTCGCGGGGGGGGGGCGACCTCTCAACGGCTGACTTCCTGGGGACGGCCTGTCCGGGGACGGTCTCCCCGGGGACGGCCCGGCTCGTGCGCCTCGGGTGTCAGGCTCCGTCCCTCCCGCCCGCTTCCGCCCGCGCCTTCCTTCCCCTTGCCGCGCCGCCGCGCTGACTCGGCAGGCGGGGTCCGCGCCCGCCGAGGCGGGTCAGGCTGGTCCTGGCGCGCGTCAGCAGGGGGTGGCGTTCGCGTTGTTCGCGGGCGTTGCGGTCGAGTTCGTCCAGGAGCCGCTGCGAGCGCTGTTCCAGGTCGAGTTCGGCCAGTATCCGGTCGACCTCGGTCAGGAGTGCCCCGTACAGGTACCAGTGGCCGTCCTCCGTGCGGGCGCTCTCGCGCAGCAGCGTGCCGACGCGGGCGCGTTCGCGGCGGGCGGCGTGGAGTTCGGCGGCGAGCCGGTCCTCGGCGGCCTCCGCGCTCTCGCTCACCGGGTGCGTCACGAGCACGGAGAAGCTCACGATCGCGTCGGCCACCTGCGCGAGCAGGTTCTCCACGGCCCGCGCGGCCTTCGGCTCGAAGAGCGCGGCGGTGTCCTCGGACTCCCGCACCCGCGCCAGGTCCGTGAACGTGCGCGCGAGCACCCGCAGGACCACGGTGCAGATCTCCAGCGTGTCGAGTCCCGTGCGCAGCACGACCCGGTTGAGGAGCCCCTCGCGCACGCGCGGGTTGAACCGGAGGCTCTCCTCGGCCTGTCGCAGCGCCGCGTCCACCTCCGCGATGTCCCTGTCCAGGTCGCGTGCCTCCTGGAGCGTGGCCCGCGCCTCGCGCACGTCGCTGCTGCTCAGTTCCTCGCCGATCCGCAGCAGGAGCCGCCGCATCCGGCGGGCCAGGTCCTCCAGCGCGTCCCCCGCCGTCCCGGTCCACACCGGCGGCGCCAGCACGACGTTGACGAGCAGTCCCACCGCCGCGCCGATCACCGTTTCGAGCACCCGGTCCCAGGCCGTGTCCGTGACCCGGCTGACGCCGAGGACGAGCATCGCGCTGATCGCCACCTCCGGCACGAACTCGCTGACCCGTACGAGGTGCCCTACGACGAGCGCCGCGAGGATGAGCAGCCCGAGGCTCCACCACGTCAGCCCCACGAGCGCGCTGAATCCGATCGCGACGAGCACCCCCGCGATGACCGCGTTGACGCGGCGGACACCGGTGGTGAGGGTCGCGTAGAGCGTCACCTGCACGGTGAGGAGCGCGGTGAGCGGGGCGGTGAGCGGGGCCGGGGTGTCACTCACGTGCTGCGCGACGACGTACGCGAGCGTCGCCGCCCCGGCGGCCCGTACGGAGCGGACCACCGTTGCCTCGCGCCGCACCCGTCCCCACAGGTGCGCCACGCGCTGCGGCGCGCTGCCCTCCCCGCGCAGCCGCCGCCACGACGCCCCCAGCTCTCCCCTGAGCTTCGCCCTCTGTTGATCAAGCACGCCGGTTTCCTTCCCCTGTTCCGACCTGCGCAGCCCTGTGACGGCGGGTTTCTTGCGGTGCGCGCGGGATCGATCCCCCGCTGGATGAGGAGGGCCGCATTCATGCATTGGACGCATTGGATGCGTCATGCATACATTTTTGGGGTGACCTCGTCCCCCGCCGAAGACCCCTCCGCCACGGGCTCCTCAGCCCCCGGTCCCCGCACTCACGTCGCCCCGCTCGCGCTCCCGCCGCCCCACCGCGCGGGAACCCCCGCCTTCCGGCGCGCGTCGGGTGCCCTCTTCGCCGCCGGGCTCGGCACCTTCATGACGCTCTACTGCGTCCAGGCGCTCCTGCCGTCCCTCGCGCACGACCTCGACCTCTCCCCGGCGGGTGCCTCGCTCAGCGTCTCCGTCGCGACGCTCGCGATGGCCATCGGCGTCATCCCGCTCACCGCGCTCTCCGACGCCTGGAACCGCACCACGATGATGTCGCTCGCGCTCGGCGCGGCGGCCGTCTTCGGCGTCGCCTCGGCCTTCGCCCCGAACTTCCCCGCCCTCCTTGTCCTGCGCCTGCTCCAGGGCCTCGCGCTCGCCGGGCTCCAGGCCACCGCGATGTCGTACCTCTCCGAGGAGGTGCACCCCGGCTCGCTCGGTGGCGCGATGGGCCTGTACGTGGCGGGCAACGGCATCGGCGGCATGCTCGGCCGGCTCGCCGCCGACGGCGTCCTCCAGATCACCCACTCCTGGCGCTGGTCGATCGGCGCGGTCGGTGTCATCGCCGCCGTGTGCGCCCTCGTCTTCCGCCTCACCATCCCGCCCTCGGTCCGCTTCGTCCCCAAGGGCGCGTCCCCCCGCGCCCTCGCGCGTGGCGTCGTGCGGGCCCTGCCCGACAGCGGGCTCCTGCGCCTCTATCTCATCGGCTTCGTCGCGATGGCCGCCTTCGTCACCGTCTACAACTACCTCGGCTTCCGCCTCATCGCCCCGCCCTTCTCGCTCTCCGAGGGCACCGCGGGACTGCTCTTCATCACCTACGTCTCCGGCTCCTTCTCCTCCGCGCTCGCGGGCCGCCTCGTCGACCGCCTGAGCCGTCGCCTCGTCCTCGTGCCCGCGCTGCTCGTCACCCTCGGCGGCCTCGCGCTCATGCTGATACCGAGCCTCGGGGGCGTGATCCCCGGGCTCGTCGTCTTCACCATGGGCTTCTTCGCGGCGCACGCCGTCGCGAGCGGCTGGGTCGGGGCCCGCTCGAAGGTCATCGGCGTGCAGGGCGCGGCCGTCTACCTGTTCTTCTACTACGTGGGCAGCGCGCTCGGCGGCTCGGCGGGCGGCACCGTCTACGGCCACGGCCACTGGAGCGCGCTCACCCTCTACACCGGCGTTCTCGTCCTCGTGGGACTGCTCAGCGCGCTGAGCCTGGGCCGGCCGCGGAACGCGGGCGGGGGAACAGGAACCGCGGCGGCCTCGGGCGGGAAGCGTCCCGCGACCACGGTGGAGTTGCCGGCCGCCGCGCCCCGTACTCCCTGAACGCCTCCCGAGCCGGTGCGCTCACCCCGCGACACCTCTCGTGTTGCGGGGGTCACCCTTTCGGGCCAGATTGGCACTGACCCTCAGAACGTCAGCGCTCACCCCCCGTGTACGGGGGCAGGGGTGTGGGCTTCGGGTAAGGAGCCAAGAGTCATGGCTGGTGTGGTCAACCGCCGCTACCACCTCGCGTGCGAACCCACGCGGGAGCGGCTTTCCCAGATGCGGCGCATCGCCGCCGCCCACCTGCGCCACTGGGGCCTGGACCTCCAGGTCGCCCCCGTGTGCGCGGCCCTGGACGAACTGCTGCGCAATGTCGCGGAGCACGCCGAGGCGCGCGACGGGCGGTGCGCGCTCGACATGCGCTGGAGCGGCAGGCAGCTCACCGTCTCCGTCTCCGACGGTGACCCGCGGCTGCCCCGGCTGCACTCCGCGAGCACGGGCGGCCTCGGCCGGGTCGCCGCGCTGAGCGACAGCTGGGGCACGTGCGCCACCGAGGACGGCGGCAAGACCATCTGGTTCACACGCAGGGTCGCCGACGCCCAGCGCGTGCCCCTGCCGCAGGCCGTCCCCGACGCGCTCGCCCCGGAGGCGCAGCCGCTGCCCGTGCCCCTGCCGCTCCCGCAGGAGGGCGATCCCGTCCCGGCCGAGCGGCCGCTGCGGACCGGGGCCGAGGCGCGGTGAGCGCCGTGGACGGCGTACGGACACCGGTCTGGCCCGCCGGAGCGGTGCGCCGCACCGGCGCGAGCCGCCCCGCGAGGCCGGTACGGCCCGTACGCGCACAGCAGCCCGCGCCCGCGCCCGCCGAACCCACACCGCTGCGCCCCGAGCGCCGTGCCGTGGCGCGTGTGCTCGACCGTTACCGGGCCTGGGAACGGCTCACGCTCGACCACCCCGCGAACGGCACGGTGCGCCGCCGCTTCGAGGCGACCGCCTACACGCTGTGCGTGCTCATGGCGCGCCGTACGAGCCGCGAGGCGGCCCACGCGGCCGAGCACTACCTCGGCGACACTCGCCGCAGGGGCCGCGCCATCGCACCGCCCGAGCCGGACCGCCCCGAGCCGGTGCCCCCGGGCCGCCCCCTGCGGCCCGTCGTGCCACGCGACGCGGTACCGGTGGGCTGACCGCCCGCCCCACGGCCCCGCCCCGTACCCGCACGGGGGCGGGGCCGTGCCGCGCGCGCCGCCCTCAAACGGCGGACCCCGGTGGAGAGCTCAAGCGGCGGACCCGAGCCGCGAGGCCGGGCCGCGGACTCAAGCGGCGGAGGAACCGGCGTACCCGCCGTGGTCACGCGGAGCGCTCTTCGCGACGTGGAGCGCGCGGAGCACCTCCGGCAGCACCTCCCCGAGCATCACGGGCTCCCCCGCCGTGTCCCGCCCGGCCGTCACCTCCCCGGCCCCGTGTCCCCGTACCGCCGTCGTCGCCGTCCCGCTCATCCCGGTCACCCCAGTCCCGTGGGTGCAGTGCCTACGTGCCGGGCATCCTCGCACCGGGGTCTGACAACGGGGTGTCGGTACGGGAAGGGGCGGGCGAGGTCCGGGGGCTCAGCGCCGTTCCAGCGCGCCCCGGACGAACGCCGCCTGTCCGGCGTGCTGGAGGCAGTCCGAGAGGACGCTCACCAGGCGGACGCCGAGCGTGACCGGGGGCGACCAGTTCTCGTCGACCACGCGGTCGAAGTCGTCGTCCGAGAGCCCGGAGACATACGCGAGGGACCGTTCCAGCACCGCGTCGAAGTAGCCCAGCAGCGGGCCCGGCTCGCTCACCCGCACCCGGCCGACCTCCGCCGCGCTCATCCCGTAGCCCGTCGCCCCGTCGGGGAACGGCAGCCCGAGCCGCTTCGCCCACCCGGAGCCGGTCCACACCTGCTCCTCACCCGCGGCATCCGCGATGTGGTCGTCCTGCACCCGGCTCAGGTGCCACACGAGCCACGCGATGGAGTTCGCCTCCGGATCGAGCCGTTCGCCGAGTTGCTCGCCCGTCAGGCCCTCGACCGCCGCGTGCACCTCCTCCGAGATCCGTCCGAACCCTTCACTGAGCAGCTCCGCACCACGCATCGCGCGCACCACCTCTCGTCGGCACCGGCCCCGGGACACCCCCGGGCCGCCTCCCCCACCATGCCGCCTGCCCCCCGCCCCCGCACCTGAACCGGCGGGACCGCCACCGCACTCCCCGGCCCGCCAGGCACTCGCCTCCCCGTATTTAGTAGCCATGGACATCATGTCCATGTACTTTATTTCGCATGAGCAAGGCTTCGCCGGAACCCACCCCCGGCTATCTCGTGTGGCGGCTCGCCAACAAGTGGCGGGTGGCGGTCGACCGGGCGGTGGGGCCGCTGGGGCTGACCCACGCGCAGTACGTCGTGGTCGCCTCGCTGTACGGCATGGGACGTTCGGGGGAGCGGCCCAGCCAGCGCCGGCTCGCCGACCACGCCGGACTGGAGGCGCTCTACGTATCGAAGCTGGCGCGCGTCCTCGAATCGTCCGGTCTCCTCGCGCGCACCCGCGACCCGCGCGATCCGCGCGCCGTGCGACTCGCCCTGACCGACGAGGGCCAGGACGTCGCTCGCCGGGCCGTCGACGTCGTCCAGGAACTGCACCGGCGACTGCTGGAACCGCTCGGCGGCCCCGGCACCGCGCGGACACACGCGTTCACCGACGAGCTGACCACCCTGCTCGGCACGCCTCTCGCTCCACCCGTACCGCACGACCAGAGCACGCGGAGGAGCACACCATGACCACCACCCCCGCCGCGGACGCCCGCGGCCTCGCCCTGGCCCACTACGCCGCCCGCGGTGTCCTGGAGCACTTCCTCGCCCGGCACGGCGTCACCTTCCAGCAGCAGATCGCCCTGCGCGCCGCCGTGACGGCCGCGTCCCCGCGCACGCCGGACGCCCTCGTCGCCGAGGTGCGGGGCTACCTCAAGGCCGACCCGGCCGCCCTCCGCGCCGACCTCGACGAACTGCTGGCCAAGCGGCTGCTCGTGGCGGACGGCGCCCACCTGCGGCCCACGGACGCGGGTCGTGGACTCCTCGCCGCCACGGCCGCGGAGGTCGCCCCCGTCACGGCCCGCGTCTGGGCCGGGATACCCGCCGACGACCTGGCCGCCGCCGGGCGGGTCCTCGCGCGGGTCGCCGAGCGCGCCAACGCGGAACTCGCGGCCCTGACGGCATGACGGCCGCACCCACGAGTGCGGTGCGACGCGGTGGAGAGGAGTGTCACGTGACCGAGCAGGTGGCCCATCTGGACTGGGGCGGTGACGGCCCGCCCGTCGTGCTCCTGCACGGCCTCGCCGGATACGCGGGGGAGTGGGAGGCGGTCGCCGTGCGCCTGCGGGCGCGGGGGCGTCGCGTGGTCGCGATGGACCTGCGCGGACATGGCGGCAGCGTGCGCCACCCGCGCGACACGAGCGCGAGCGCGCACGCCGACGATGTCGCCGCACTGCTCGGGCGCCTCGGTGCCGGGCCCGCCGTGCTCGTCGGACAGTCGCTCGGCGGGCGGGTCGCGCTGCGCGTCGCGGACGAACACCCCGCTCTCGTACGGGGCCTGGCGCTTGTCGAGGCGGACGCGCGGTCCGCGTCCGAGGCGCCCGGCGATGCCGCGATCCGCTGGCTGCGCTCCTGGCCGCTGCCCTTCGCGGACCGCGCGAGCGCGGCGGCGTGGCTCGGTGGGGGAGCGGTCGGTGACGCGTGGGCGGGCGGTCTCGAAGAGCGGGACGGCGGGCTGCGGCCGCGCTTCGACGTCGATGTGCTCGCCCGCCTCTTCGACGCCCTCCTCCGCGCGCCCTCCTGGCCCGCCTGGACCGCGCCGGGACTGCCCGTCCTGCTGCTCGTCGCCGAGCGCGGCATCCTGCGCCCGTCCGCCGTGCGGGCCATGCTCGACGCGCGGCCCGATGCCTGGTCCCTCGGAGTGCCGGGGGCCGGGCACGACGTGCACCTCGAACGGCCGGACGCCGTGGCCGGGTTCCTCGACGCGTTCCTGGCGGCTCACGTCTGAGGTCCCCGGCCCAGGGGGTCACTCCTCGGCGCCACCCGTGCCCCGCTGCGGCCGCGGTGGCAGGCTGTCGCCTTCGATGTCCACGTTCGGGACCGCCTTGTCCAGCCAGCGGGGGAGGGCCCACGCGTAGCGGCCGAGGAGGGCGAGGACGGCCGGGACCACCGTGAGGCGGACCACGAAGGCGTCGAGGAGCACGCCGATCGTCAGGGCGAAGCCGATGGACTTGATGATCGGGTCGTGGTTGAAGATGAAGCCGCCGAAGACCGAGGCCATGATGAGCGCCGCCGCCGTGACGACCCGTCCGCTGCGCTCCACGCCGTGCTCGACGGCGGCGCGTGCGTCGCGGTGGTGGTGGTAGTGCTCGCGCATGCGGCTCACGAGGAACACCTCGTAGTCCATCGCGAGGCCGAAGAGCACCCCGATGAGCAGGACCGGCAGGAAGCTGACGATCGGCGCGGCGGCGGCGACCTGGAAGATCCCGTCGAGATGCCCGTACTGGAAGACCCACACCACCGCGCCGAGGCTCGCCGCGATCGAGAGCAGGAAGCCGAGCACCGCCTTGAGCGGGACGAGGACCGAACGGAAGGCGATCATGAGCAGGATGAGCGCCAGAACGACGATGATCGCGATGAAGAGCGGCAGGGCGCCGGAGAGCTTGGCCGAGACGTCGATCCCGGCGGCGGTCTGCCCGGCGACGTAGGCCGTGCCGCCCGCCCGGTCGACGGGCTCGGTCGCCTCGTCGCGCAGCCGGTGCACGAGGTCCGTCGTGCGCTGGTCGTCGGGGCCGGACTTGGGGACGACGCCGAGGACCGTGAGGGTGCCGTCCTTGTTCGTGTCGGGGGGCGCGAGCGTCGCGACGTCGGGGTCCTTCTGAACCGTCGCGGCGACCTGCTTGACGATGCTCTCGCGTTCCTTCGCGGGCACCTTCGTCCCGTCGACGGCGATGAGCAGCGTCGCGTTGAAGCCGGGGCCGAAGCCCTTCTGGAGGAGTTCGTAGCTCTTGTGCTGGGTGCTCGCCGTGGGCTGGGTCTCGTTGCTCGGCAGCCCGAGGCGCAGGCTCTTCGCGGGGACGGCGAGAGCGAGCATCCCGACGACGCACACGACGAGGACCGGGATCGGGAAGCGTGTCATGAGACGCCCCCAGGCCAGCCCCCAGGCGCCGGGCACGCGCTTCCCGCCCCCCGTGCCCCCTGCCCCCGCCGGCTTGTTCCTCGGCCGCATCCGCTCGCCGAGGAAGCCGAGGAGCGCCGGTACGAGCGTGAGTGCGACCAGCACCGCGACGAGTACCGTGCCCGCCGCCGCGAGCCCCATCACGGTCAGGAACGGGATGCCCGCCGACGCGAGCGCGGCGAGCGCGATGATCACGGTGATCCCGGCGAAGGTGACCGCGCTGCCCGCCGTCGCCGTGGCCCGCCCGATCGAGTCGTGCACGTCCTGCTCGGGGTCCGCGAGCTGTTCGCGGTGGCGCGAGACGAGGAAGAGGGCGTAGTCGATGCCGACCGCGAGGCCGATCATGAGGGCCAGGATGGTCGCCGTGTTCGTCATCTCGATGAACCGGGACAGGAACTGCACCGTCATCACGCCCACCCCGACGCCGATGACGGCGGTGAGCAGGGGGAGCCCGGCGGCGAGCAGCGAGCCGAGCGTGATCGCGAGAACGACGAAGGCGATGACGACGCCGACGATTTCGGCGGGGCCGCCCACCTCGACGGGGGGTGTGGAGACCGTGCCGCCGAGTTCGGCCTTGAGACCCGCGTCGTGGGCCGCGTCGAGTGCGTCGTCGAGCTTGTCCTTCGCGGACTGCGGCACGTCCTGGGCCGGCTTGCCGAACACGGCGTCCGCGTAGGCGATCGTGCGGTCCTTCGAGACGGTGCCCGTCTTCGTGGGATCGGCGACCTTGAGGACACCGGGGACCTCGGAGACCTTCTTGAGCGTGGCCCCGATGGCGCGCTGTTCCTTCGCACCCGTCAGTTTGTCGCCCTTGGGAGCCTCGAAGACGACGCGCGCGGTGCCGCCGGCCGCCTCCGGGAACTTCTCCTTCAGGAGGTCCTGTGCCTCCTGCGACTCGATCCCCGGCACCGAGAACTCGGTCGACAGCTTCCCGTTGAGCGTCGTGCCGAGCCCGACCGCCACCGCGAGCAGCAGGAGCCACACCGCGAGCACTCGCCCGCGACGGCGCGCCGCCCAACGTCCCAGCGCGTACAAACGTTGTGCCACGGCAGGCCTCTCCCGTTCCAGGCTGTGCTCCGCGGACCGGCTCCGCGTGATTTCTGCACTCTAGTGCATCTTTGCAGTCATCGGTAAATTTGCAGCGCGCCGAAGGCTCGTGGCGGCGCGTCCCTCGCTATGCTCGATGTCATGCACAGGGTCACTGACGGGGCGGGGCTGCGAGAGCGGGGCAAGGCCAAACGGCGGGCCGCCATCACGCGCGCGGCCTTCGAACTCTTCGCCGAGCAGGGCTTCGACGCCACGACGGTCGCGGAGATCGCCGCCGCTGCCGAGGTCTCGCCGCGCACGGTGACCCTCTACTTCCGCTCCAAGCAGGACATCGCCTTCGCCACCTTCGACAGCTCCGTCGCGGCCCTCACCGAGGCCCTGCGCTCGCGTGCCCCCGGACTCCCCGCCGTACACGCGCTGGAACGCTGGCTGCGCGAGGAACTCGCCTGTCACGACGAACTCGACGAGATGGGCGTGCGCATGTTCGAGGCGAACCCCGATCTGCGGGCGGTGAAGACCGCCCGCATGGCGGCCGTCATCGAGGAGGGCGCCAGCATCCTCGCCGAGGACACCGGGCAGCGCCCGGGCTCCCTCGGCCCGCGCCTCGCCGCCGCCGCGGCCGCCGCCGTCATCACCGAGATCGTCGAGCACCCCGAGGGTGCCGACCGCAACGGGGCGATCACTCTCGCGATGGCCTTCCTCAAGGGCGGCGTCGACGCGATGACCGCCTCGGAGAGCGAGAAGCGGGCCGCCGCGAAGTAGCGGTGCCGAAAAGCCGTTGACGCGGTCTCGCGCCCCCCGGAAGATCGTCCGCATGCTGATACGCGAGGCCACGGCGGCCGACTGGCGGGGCATCTGGCCCTTCCTCAGGGACATCTGCGCGGCGGGCGAGACCTTCGCCTACCCCCTCCACCCTTCGGAGGAGGAGGCCCGCGCGATGTGGATGCTGCCCGCTCCGGCGCACGTCGTCGTCGCAGAGGAGGCGGGCACGGTCCTCGGTACCGCGAACATGTACGCCAACCGGTCCGGCAACGGCGCGCACGTGGCGAGCGCCAGTTACATGGTCGACCCCGCGCACCAGGGCCGCGGCACGGGCCGCGCCCTCGTCACGTACAGCCTCGACTGGGCGCGCGCGGCGGGCTTCAGACGCATCCAGTACAACGCCGTCGTCGAGACCAACGCCCCGGCCCTCGCCCTCTACCGCGACCTCGGCTTCGAGATCCTCGGCACCCTCCCCGAGGGCTTCCGCCACCCAGAACTCGGATACGTCGGGCTCCACAGCCTGCACCGGGCGCTGTAGCGGGCCGGGGCGGCGACGCCGGCGCCTACCCGTCTCACTCCCGCTTCCCGCCCTTCTCGTCCCCCGCCTCCGCCCCGTGCCACGGGTGCCGCAACCGTACCCACACGTCCCGTGCCTGACGCCCGGCGTGGACGCGGCTGCGGGCGACGAGGCGGCGGGCCTGCTCGCTCGTCTCGACCATCGGCCCCGAGCCGCGGAGCGGACGGCCCGCCGTCTCGTGCAGGAAGAGCGTCGAGACGAGCCCGATCACGCCCGCCACCATGAGGTAGTAGGCGGGCACCATCTCGTTGCCCGTCGCCTCCACCAGGGCCGAGGCGAAGAGCGGGGTCGTGCCGCCGAAGAGCGAGACCGAGATGTTGAACGCGATCGACAGGGCCCCGTACCTGATCCGGGTCGGGAAGAGAGCGGGGAGCGTCGACGCGGACGTGCCGGCGAACGTCACGAGCAGCAGCCCGAGGATGCCGCTGCCGATCGCCGGGAGCACGATCCCGCCCTGACGGATGAGCAGGAACGCGGGGATCGAGAAGACGATGAGCGCGATGCTGCCGAAGAAGAAGACCGGGCGCCGCCCCCAGCGGTCCGAACTGCGGCCCACCGTCGTGATGGTGAGCACGACGAGCACCATGGTGCCGAGCACGAGGAGCTGGGCGGTGGTCTCCGACTCGCCGAGGGTCTCGGACATGTACGTCGGCAGGTAGGACGTGACCATGTAGTTGGTCACGTTGTAGAGCAGGACGAGCCCCATGCAGATGAGGATCGCCTCCCAGTGGTGGACGAAGATGTCCTTGAGCCTGCCCTTGCCGGACTGCCGCGCCTCCTCGACCGGATCGTCCTCGGCGAGCGCCTCCTCGCGGTCCTCCTCCTCGCGCTGGAAGGCGGGGGTCTCCTCCAGCTTGAGCCGCAGGTAGAGCCCGATGATGCCGAGCGGTCCCGCGACGAAGAACGGGATGCGCCAGCCCCAGTCGGTGAGACCGTCCTCGCCGAGCACCGTCGTCAGGACCGTCACGAGACCCGAGCCGAGCGAGTAGCCGACGAAGGTCCCGAAGTCGAGCCAGCTCCCGAAGAACCCGCGCCGCTTGTCGGGCGCGTACTCGGCGATGTACGTCGTCGCGCCCGCGTACTCGCCGCCGGTCGAGAAGCCCTGCACGAGCCTGCACACGAGCAGCAGGATCGGCGCGGCGAAGCCGACCGAGGCGTACGTGGGCAGCACGCCGACGGCGAAGGTGCTCGCCGCCATCATGATGATGGTGACGGCGAGCACCTTCTGCCGCCCGATCCGGTCCCCGAGCGGTCCGAAGACCAGCCCGCCCAGGGGCCGCACGAGGAAGGCCGCCGCGAAGGTCGCGAAGGTCTGCACGACCTGCGCGCCGGGCGAGCTCGACGGGAAGAAGACCTTCCCGAGCGTGCCCGCGAGATAGGCGTAGACCCCGAAGTCGAACCACTCGATCGTGTTGCCGAGCGCCGCCGCGGTCACCGCGCGCCGGATGCGCGGCGGATCGGTCACCGTCACGTCCTGGGCCGCGTACATCTTCTTGCGGCGGCGCAGCAGGGTCCGCAGCATCCGGTCGGTGGCCTGCCGGTCACCTCTCCTGGCCCGGTCCGTGCTGGGCCGCCGTTTCGGTTCCGGCATCCCGCTCCCTCTCCCCGTCTCGTACGGTCCCGTACGGGTCGCGCCGCTCCGTTCCGCGAAAGAGGCGGCCCCGCCCTGCGTACCCTCCTTGCCCCGGGCCCCCCGCGCCGCGCGGCACGGCCGAAGAGGTGAGGACACAGCCCGTACGGTCCACCACGAGCGCCCGCCTGAGCGGCCCGGAGCGGGGTATCCGGAGGCTGTGCGTGCCTCCTGCACGTACGACGGGGAGGGAGCGAGGACCCATGAGCGAGACCCACGACGGCAGGACACGCGACGGCGGGGCGCGGTTGACGGAGGTGCGGGAACGCGAGGGCGCCGCGCCGGACCGTGACGCCTCCGCCGGGACGGACGGTGCCACGCCCGCCCCCAGGAGCAGTGACGCGCACACCAAGCTGACCGTCTGGATCGCTCTCGCCGCGAACCTCGTCATCGCCGTCGCGAAGCTCGTGGGCGGGCTCTTCGCCGGCTCGCCCGCGCTGCTCTCGGAGGCCGCCCACTCCGTGGCCGACAGCCTCAACGAGGTCTTCCTGCTCGCCGCGCTGCGCCGCAGCAAGCGCCCCGCCGACCCGGGCCACCCCTTCGGTTACGGCAAGGAGCGCTACTTCTGGTCGCTGCTCGCCGCTGTCGGCATCTTCGTCATGGGCGGCTGCTTCTCCGTCTTCCAGGGCGTCGAGGCGCTGCGCTCGTCCGGCGAGGAGTCGACGAGCGGGTACATCGTCGGGCTCGTCGTGCTCGGCGTCGCCTTCCTCGCCGAGGGCACCTCGCTGGCGCGGGCGCTGCTCCAGGTGCGCGGCCAGGAGGGCGGCATCGGCTCCGACCCCGCGCTGCGCACGGTCGTCGCGGAGGACGGCACGGCGGTCCTCGGCGTGCTGCTGGCCATCGCCGGCATGGCGCTGCACATGACGACGGGGCAGGTCGTCTACGAGGCCGCCGCCTCGCTCGCCATCGGTGTGCTGCTGCTCTTCGTCGCCTTCAAGCTCGGCGCCGACGCGCGCGATCAGCTCATCGGCGAGGGCGCCGACCCGGAGACACGCGAGGCGATCACCGCCTACCTCGACGCACAGCCCGAGATCGACGGCGTGGCCACCCTCCTCACCATGCGCCTGGGCCAGGACTCGCTCCTCGTCGCGGCCCGCGTGGACCTCGCGCCCGGCCACGAGAGCGAGAAGCTCGAACTGGTCATGGAACGCGTCAAGGCGGGCCTCACGGAACGCTGGCCCGAGGCCGACCAGGTCTTCCTCGACGTCACGGAGGCCCCGGAGGCGACGAAGGACCACACGAGCCCGGACCTGACGGCCTGAGGCGTCGCGAGGGACCCAGCCCTCCCCGCCTCGTACGTCCGCGCCCCGGCCGGGCGGCCCGGGACGGCGCGGCCTACCGTGGGCTCCATGACCGCGCCCCGTCCCCGCTTCCCGCACGGTTACCCGCTCGCCGCGGCCGTCTTCGCCATCGGCATGGCGGGCACGACCCTCCCGACCCCGCTCTACGGCCTCTACCGAGAGCAACTCGGCTTCGGCCAGCTCATGGTGACGATCGTCTTCGCCGTCTACGCGGTGGGCGTCATCGCGGTGCTGCTCCTGGCCGGGAACTGGTCCGACCTCGCGGGGCGGCGCGCCGCCGTCTGGTGGGGCCTCGGCTTCTCCGCGGCGAGCGCGCTGTGCTTCGTCTTCGAGGGCGGCCTGCCCGCGCTCTTCCTCGGGCGGCTCCTCTCCGGCTTCTCCGCCGGGCTCTTCTCCGGCGCCGCCACCGCCTACGTGCTCGACCTCGCCCCGAAACGCCACGCCGCCCGCGCCTCGCTCGCCGCCACCGCGGCGAACATGGGCGGACTCGGCTGCGGCCCCCTCGTCGCCGGAATCCTCGCCGAGTACGCCCGCTGGCCGCTGCGCCTGCCCTACCTCGTCCACCTCGGCCTCGTCGTCCTCGCCGCGCTCGCCCTGCTCACCCTGCCCGAGCCGGTGCGCGACGCCCGCCCCCGCACCCGGCCGCGCCCGCGCGCTCTCGCCGTGCCGCCCGAAGTGCGCGGCGTCTTCGTACCCGCCGCCTGCGCGGCCTTCGCCGGCTTCGCCCTGCTCGGCCTCTTCACCGCCGTCTCGCCGAGCTTTTTGAGCCAGACCCTCGGCGTGCGCAATCTCGCGGCGACAGGGCTCGTCGTCTTCCTCGTCTTCGCCGGGTCCATCGCGGGACAGAGCGCGTTCGGCCGCTTCGGGGTGCGCCGCGCGCTGCCCGCGGGCTGTTTCGTGCTCGTCGCCGGACTCCTCCTGGTCGCCGCGGGGCTCGCGTGGGAGTCCCTGTGGCTCCTCGTCGCGGGCGGCCTGCTGGGCGGTTTCGGGCAGGGGCTCGCCTTCCGCGCGGGCACCACCGCGGTCGGCGTACGGGCACCCGGCGAGCGGCGCGGCGCCACCCTCTCCGCGTACTTCGTCCTCGCCTACGTCGGCATCTCCCTGCCCGTCATCGCCGTCGGCGCCCTCGCCGAGGGGGTCGGGCTGCGCACCGCGGGGCTCACCTTCTCCTTCTGCGTCCTCGCCCTCGCCGCCGGGGTCGGCGCCTACGTCCTGCGCCCCCGCGTGCGCGCCCTGCTGCCCCGCTGAGCCCGGGCCCCGGGTGGAGGACCCCGGGGGGACCACTCACCCGAGTGGCGGCGTCCACGCGCCCGTAGTCCCCTGGAGTCATGAGTGAAGAAGCGATCGAGCAGTGGACCGTCCGCCTGCGCGAGACCGCGCCCGGCACCGAGGAGGAGACCGCGCGCGGCTTCGTCCGCGAGTTGTACGACGCGGCCCGGCACGACCTCGACGTGGAGGAGGCGCAGGCCGACTTCGAGCGGGAGGAATGAGCCGCCGCCGGGGGGCGTCAGCCGCGGCGCAGCGGCGGCACCGCCTCCTCGGCGGGGACCGGACCCGGCGGCGTGCCCTCGCCGAAGGGGGACCCGCCCAGTTCCTCACGGTGGTGCGGGCTCAGCCACGCCGACAACGGCTCGGGGCCGCGCGGCACGATGCCGCTCGGATTGATGCCTCGGTGCACCCCGTAGTAGTGCCGCTTGATGTGGCCGAAGTCGACCGTGTCCCCGAACCCCGGCGTCTGGAACAGGTCCCGGGCGTACGCCCACAGGACCGGGTCCTCGGCGAGCTTGTGGGCGTTGCACTTGAAGTGGCCGTGGTAGACCGCGTCGAAGCGCACGAGCGTCGTGAACGCCCGGATGTCCGCCTCCGTCAGCGAGTCCCCGACGAGGTACCGCTGCCGCTCCAGCCGCCGTGACATCCACGCCAGGCGCCGGAACACGTCCTCGTACGCCTCCTCGTACACCTCCTGCGTATCGGCGAACCCCGCGCGGTAGACCCCGTTGTTGAGGTCGCGGTACACGCCGTCCATGACCTCGTCGATCTCGTCGCGCCGCGCCTCGGGGTAGAGGTCGGGCGCGCCCGGCCGGTGCAGTTCCTTCCACTCGGTCGCGAAGTCGAGCGTCAGTCGCTGGTAGTCGTTGGTCACGAGCTTGCCGCTCGGCACGTCCACGAGCGCGGGCACGCTCACCCCGCCCGGGTAGTCCCGCTCACGGGCGTCGTACGCCTCCGCCAGGTAGCGGATGCCGAGCACCGGGTCGCGCCCGTCCGGATCGAGTGTGAACCGCCAGCTGCGGTCGTCCTGGAGCGGATCGGCCACCGCGAGCGAGATCGCGTCCTCCAGACCGAGCAGCCGCCGCGAGACGAGCGCCCGGCTCGCCCACGGACATGCCCTGCTCACCACGAGCCGGTACCTGCCCGCCTCCACCGGCCAGCCGTCCCGCCCGTCCGCCGTCACCCGGTCGGCGAAATGGCTGCGCGAGCGCTTGAACGGCTTCGTGCCGTACGCGGAGTTCCCGCCGCCCTCCCCCGGATTTCCCGCCGAGGCGCGCTCCGCCCCCTCCGCCCCGTCCGTCGTGTCCGCCATCGTCCCGGCTCCCGTCGTCACCGCCCCCGCCCGGTACGGCGGGGGCCTCGTCCCCTGACCCCTACCCGCCACCACCCCGTCCCCCGCACGAATCACCTGCCGGGACCCGCGCGCCGGGCGGTTCCCTCACGCCCGCGTGGCCAAGATGAGGCAATGCCCGAAGTGCCCGCACCCGTGACCGCCCTGGCGCGCAAGGCGCCCGCACCCGTGAAGGGCCTGGCGCGCCGGACCGCCGAGCCCCTCGTCGCCCAGACGCTGCGTTCCACGGCGGCGGCCGTCATCTCCTACGTCCTCGCCGTCAACCTCCTGCCGCAACCGGCTCCCCTCACCGCGCCGCTCACCGCCCTCCTCGTCGTGCAGGTCACCCTCTTCGCGACGATCAGGACCGGCATCCGCCGAGTCAACGCCGTCATCGCCGGTGTGCTCATCGCGAGCGGCTTCTCCTCGCTCGTCGGCCTCACCTGGTGGAGCCTGGGGCTGACGATCGTCACCGCGCTCGTGATCGGCCGCGTCGTGCGGGTCGGCGAGTTCGTCCCCGAGGTCGCCATCTCGGCGATGCTCGTCCTCGGCGTCTCGCAGGTCGCCAACACCGCGCTCGACCGCGTCTACGAGACCCTCATCGGCGCGGGCGTCGGCCTCGCCTTCAACCTCTTCCTCGCCCCTCCCGTGTACGTGCGCACGGCGAACGAGGCCATCACCGCGATGGCCCGCCGCAGCAGCCGCCTCTACAACGAGGTCGCCCTCCAGGTCGGCGAGGACTACAACGCCTCGCGCGCCGCCGACTGGCTGCACGCCGCGCGCCGCCTCGACAACGACATCGCCGAGGTCGACGAGGAACTGCGCCAGGCCGAGGAGAGCACCCGTCTCAACCCCCGCGTGCGCGAGGGACTCCTCAACCGCGTCGTTCTGCGCACCGGGCTCGACACGCTGGAGATCTGCGCCGTCGTCCAGCGGGTCCAGTTCCGCACCCTCACCGACCTCGCCGCCAAACGCCCGGGCCGCCGCCCCCTTCCGGAGGAGGCCGCCGACAGCTACGCGCGGCTGCTGCTCCACATGGGCAGCGCCGTCGAGAGCTTCGCCGCGCTCATCACAACCCCCCTGTCGACGGGCGCGGAGGACGCCGAGGACGCGCTCACCCGCGCCCTCGACGCGAGCCACGCCGAACGCGACCACCTCGCGGGGCTCCTCCTCGACCTCGTCCGCACCGAGGCCGCGCAGTGGCAGCTCTACGGCGCCCTGCTCGCCGAGGCCGACCGCGTCCTCGACGAACTCGACGTCGAGAAGCGCTCCGCCCGCCTCATCGAGGAACTCGACCGCATCACCTCGCGCCAGCGCGAGCGCTACCCCCGCCTCGCCGCCCTCCGCTCCCGCCTCAGGAACGGGGTCCCGCGCGGGCGCGGGCGGGGCGGAGGCGAGGCCGCGGTGGGGTGACGCGGGGGACCCTCGTGGAGCGCCCCCCGAGGAGCCGTCAGCCGTTCAGCTCGCGGTCGAACTTCTCCTTGCACATCCGCTGTTCATCGGGCGACTGCGCGTGCTGGAGGCACTCCGAGTAGTTGCGGAAGGAGTCGTACGAGTCCTGGAAGTCGTCCGACGTGGCCACGGCGATGACCACGCCGAGGGTGATGGCGCCGCCGACGACGCCGACCGCGCCGACGATGATCCCCGCGAGGCCGAGCCCCTGGTTCGGCGCCCCGGTCCGGCGCGAGCGGCGGAACGCGATGATCCCGAAGACGATCCCGAGCACCCCGAGGACGATCCCGCCCGCGATGGTCCAGCAGAAGACCACGGCCGCGATCCCGCACACCAGCGCGGCCACGGCCATCCCACCGCCCGGCGGCTTCCCGCCCTGCCACTGCCCGCCGTACTGCCCGCCCCACGGGTCCTGCCCGGGTATCCGGCCCGGCGCCTGCCCGTAGGGGCCGGGCCCGGCCGCGTAAGCGGCCTGGGCGTACGGGCCGGGAGCCTGACCGTAGGCCCCGGGGGCCTGGCCGTACGGGCCGCCGGGAGCGTGGGCGTACGGGCCGGGGGCGTCCGCCGGGCGCGGCGGCTCGTCTTGTACCGCGAAAGGATCGCGCTCCCCGGGCGGCTGCTCGGGCGCGGCCGGCTTGGAGAGGTCGGGTCGCTCCCCGGCGCCGCCCGGGCGCTCGCTGTCCTCGGGGGAGTGGGCCATGTGCGGTCCTGCTTTCTCGCGAAATCCGGCGTACCCGGAGGGATAGGGGTCGTCCCGTCCGGAGCGGTGGGGTCGCGGCGGGCCCACTCATTCTCCCCGTACTCGCCGTGAATCCGTTCAACGATTGCGTCACGAAGCGCCGGGCGGGGCCGTGCCCGCCCGCCACTGATCCGCGCCCCGGCACACGCGTGCTTGACTCTCCCCCCGTGTCAGACCGTGCAGTGAGGAAGTCATGTTCACCATCGGAGACTTCGCCAGGCACGGGCAGGTGTCGGTCCGCATGCTGCGGCACTACGACGCCCTGGGGCTGCTGCGCCCCGCCCGTACCGACCCGCACACGGGATACCGCTTCTACACGGCAGACCAGCTCAGCCGCCTCAACCGTGTCATCGCGCTCAAGGAACTCGGCTTCAGCCTCCAGGAGGTGGGGCGCCTCCTCGCCGAGGACGTCGCCCCGGCCGAGCTGCGCGGGATGCTGCGCCTGCGTCAGGCACAGCTCGCGCGGGAGGCGGCGGCGGCCCGTGCGCGGCTCGCCCGGGTCGGGGCGCGGCTCCATGTCATCGAGAGCGAGGGACACATGTCCACCCAGGACATCGTCGTCAAGACCCTGCCCGCCGTCCGCGCCGCCGGACTGACCGCCGTCGCGGCCTCCTTCGACCCCGCCGCGATCACCCCCGTCGTCGGCCCCCTCTTCGACGAGGTGTGCCATCTCATGGAAGCCGCCGGAATCCGCCCGCGGGGCCCCGGCATCGCCCACTACGTCCAGCAGGGGGACGAGGAGGGCCCCGTCGAGGTGCACGCCCTCTTCCCGGTCGGCGCCGACGCCCCGGCGGCGAGCGGACTGCGGACCTTCACGCTGCCCCCCGTCGCCCGCGCGGCCACCCTCGTCCACCACGGTTCCATGGACACCGTCCTCGCCTCCGAACAGCTCATGGGGCGCTGGCTGGAGACGGAGAACGCCCGGCCCGCCGGGCTCACCCGAGAGGTCTACCTGGAGTGCGAGGGCGCTCAGGCGACGTGGGTGACCGAACTCCAGCTGCCGCTCGCGCGGTGAGGGACGCGGAGCAGGCGGTCCCCGGGCTCGTACGGGCTTCGGTGCGCGCAGGCGTGCGCGCGGCGGGTACGGGCGCCGGGCCGCGTGCGCACGTGGCGTCGTGCCCGTACGCGCGCGGCACCGCCGCCCGCACCCGCGTCCGCGCCGCCGTACGAGCCCCGGCCGGCAGGGCTCAGGCGGGGGCGGGGGCCTGCTCCGTCGCGTACCAGCGCTCGCCCCGCTGCTGCGCGACGCCGCGTTCCGCGAGCCCGCTCAGGTGCTTGCCGACCGTGTTCGGCTGGAAGCCCGCGCGCTCGGCGAGCTGATCGAGCGCGAGCCCTTCCGTGCCGCCCTCCCTGAGCTGGGCGAAGGTGCGGGCCGCGCTGCGGCCGAGTCCCCCGGCAGCGGCCGGGGCGAAGAGATCCCCCAGCTCCACCACGAGCGCGGGGCGCCTGGCGGGGACGGGGGCCTCGGGCGCGGCGGCGGGCTCGGGAGCGGCGGACGTGCCCGCGTCCCGCGCGGCCGGGGTGGTGGCGGCGGTCGCGGTGGTGGCTGCGGGCGTGCCGGCCGGACGTGGGCGCTCGGGGCCTCCGGCCGCTGCCGTGAGCCGGGCGGCACCCGTGCGGGTGACCGGACGCGGCGTCCGGTTCACCTGGCGGTGCTTGCGGCCCTTCTGCTGGCGACGCTTGGCCATTGTGCGCTCCGTTCTGTAGCGGTCATGGGTCAACGTCGTGAACGTGCGTCCGTCGATCAGGGTTACGGCATACCGCGCGTGGGGGTGAACTCCCGGCATGTCCCCGGATGCGGCGGCCCCCGCCCCGGCCCAAGATGAACGAGCCCGCCCGCGCGCGGACCTCACGCGTTCAGGCACCACAGCCCCAGGCACCACAGGAAGGCGGCCCCCAGGTGACGGCGGACAGCCCCGCGCAACAGCGCCACGAGGAGCGCGCACTCGGCTCCCGCGGCGCGGTGAACCTCATGACCCACGACCTCGGCGAGTCGCAGCGCTTCTACGGCGCGGTGATGGGCTGGACCTTCCGGGGCAACGCGCTCGGGGACGAGTTCTGCGTGGCGGAGGACGCCGAGGGCGTGACGGTCGCGGTACTGGGCGCCGTCGCCTCCACGTACCAGGTCGCCGTCGCCTGGATTCCCTTCTTCGCCGTCGCCGCCATCGACGACACCGTCGCCCGGGTCCGCGAGCGCAGCGGCACCGTCGCGATCGGCCCGCTGCGGCTGCCGCGCGGCCGCGGAGCCCTCGCCGCCGACCGCGACGGCGCCGTCTTCGGCGTCTGGCAGGACGACGGCACGCCCGGCCGCATCGGCAGGCGCAGCCGGCTCGCCTGGGTCGAGCTGCGCACCCGCGACTCCTTCGAGGCGGCGATCTTCTACGGCGAGGTGCTCGGCTGGGGCACGGAGACCCCGGGGGCACCCGAAGTGCGCTACGAGCAGGAGGCCGTCGTGGTGCGGGACGCCGACAGCCAGCTCGCCCGCATCAGCTCGGGCGCCGTCGAGGCCGCACCCGATCCGCTCGTACGCCCCATGTGGCGGGTGCACTTCCCGGTGGCGGACCTCGACGCGGCCGTCGCCGAGGCCGCGCGGCACTCCGGTTCGCTCGTCGAGCGGCAGGACGGGCCCGAGTTCCGCCGGGCCGTACTGCGCGATCCGGCGGGGGCGATCTTCACGCTCGCGGAACGAACCGGCGGCTGATCCCACCCGCTAGCACCGCCTCGGGGGCACGCCCACGGGTCCCGCCCCGGCCCAGGAAGGCACGAGTCATGACTCCGGTATCGCAGTTCACCGCCCCCGGGGGCGGTCCGGGCAGCGACGTGGGCCGCCGCATCGCGCACAGCAGGACGCGGGCCGGGCTGAGCCGCGCCGAACTCGCGCAGGCGGTCGGCGCCGATCCCTCGTACCTGCGGTACATCGAGGAGGAGAACGCGGCGCCCGGTACGGCGGTGCTGCTGCGGATCGCCAACGCCCTCGGTGTGAGTCTCGCGGAACTGCGCGGGACGGCCGCCGGGTACCCGGACGGGCGCGGGCGGGCCGCCGCCGAACCGGTCCTGGAAGAGATGGGCGAGCAGGAGTGCCGCCGCAGGATCGGCACGCACGGCGTGGGCCGCGTCGGGTTCTCGACGGAGGCGACGGGGCCGGTCATCCTGCCGCTCAACTACACGCTGGTGGACGGTGAGCTGACGCTGCGCTCGACGGAGCGGGGTCCGCTGGCGCAGGCCGCGGGCGGCACGATCGCCTTCGAGGTCGACCGCGTCGACGAGGCGCTCGGCGCGGGCTGGTCGGTCCTCGCCACCGGCACCCTGCGCCACGTCAGCGACCCCGTCCGCGCGAAGGACCTGGCACGCGCCGCCTGGTCGGCGCCGTGGGCGGGCGGCGACCGCACGACGTGGTTCGCGCTGCGGCCCGAGCGGCTGACGGGGCGGATCATCCGTACGTGAGGGAGGCGGGGACGGCGCGGGGTGGGCGGCGGGCCGGGGTTCACTCGCCCCGCACCAGCAGCAGCGCCGAGTCGTCCAGGTGCCCCGTGCTCCCCGCTGTCGACATCAGGTACTGCGCGAGCACGTCCAGGGGCTCGTGGGCCTTGCGCGCCAAGAGGTCGCCGACGCGGCGCAGGCCCTCATCCGCGGTGAATCTCGGGCCCTCCACCACCCCGTCCGTGAGCAGTGCCAGGATGCCCCCGCGCGAGAAGTCGTAAGCCCGCTCCGGGTAGCGGGCCCCCTCCAGGACGCCCAGCGGCGGGCCCGTCTCGTCCTCGCACACGGTCGCCACGCCTTCCGCGTCGAGGCGCACCATCGGGGGGTGCCCCGCGCGAGCCGTGCGCAGCCGGCCGTCCGGCATCATGCGCACGTACAGGCACGTCGTGAAGGCCCGTACCCCCATCTGGAGCAGCAGCTCGTTGGTGCGTTCCAGGACCCTGCCCGGCTGCGGGTCCTGCCAGGCGTACGCGCGCAGCGCCGTGCGCACCTGGCCCATGAGCCCCGCCGCGTGCAGGTCGTGGCCCTGGACGTCGCCGATGACGAACGCCGCGCCGCCGTCCTGGAGCGGCACGACGTCGTACCAGTCGCCGCCGACGTCGAGTCCGGTCTGCGCCGGGTGGTACAGGGCCGTCAGCTCCACCCCCGGCACCGGCGGCAGCACCTCGGGGAGCATGTTGCGCTGCACGATGCGCGCCAGTTCGACGCGCGCCTCCTGGAGCCTGATCCGCTCCAGGGCCTGCCCGGCGAGCGTGCCGAGGGTCCGCATCAGGGTCCGGTCGCCCTCGGTGAGGGTGCCGGGCTCGTGGAAGGTGATGACCCACGCCCCGAGCTGACGGCCCGCCGCGCGCAGCGGCACCATCGCGAAGGACTCCGCGTCCGTCGCGTCGAGCAGGCTGTGCGCCATCGGCCAGCGCTCGCGGTACTCCTGACGGCTCGCGATGAAGACCGCCTCGCCCGTACGGATCGCCTCGGGCAGTGGTTTGGGGGCGCTCAGCGGCAGCCCCTCCAGCTCCTTCGCGAGCGCCTGGTCGATCTCGTCGCCGAAGACGACCCGCAGGTGCTCCCTCTCGCCGTACGCGAAGAGCGTGCCGACCCCGCCGAACGCGGGCGCGAGCCGGTGCAGCACCGCCTCGGTCAGCTCCTCCTCCGTCGACGCCGAGATGAACTCCGAGGCCAGTTCGCCGACGAGCCGGCCGCGCTTGCGCTCGTTGACGTACGCCGCCTGGAGCGCGTCGAGGCGCTCCAAGAGTCTCGTGGTGTCCTCCGTGGTGCCGACGACGCGGCGCGTCCCGCTGAAACCGAATCGCGCCGCGCGGGCCCGTGTGTGCAGCTTCCGGTAACCGGCGCCCTCCCCGTTCCTGCGGAGCCGGAAGAGCAGTTCACCGCTGTCGGTGCGCCCGGAGACGAGCGAGTCGAAGAAGGCGGCGACGGAGTCGAGGTCGTGGGGATGGACCCGCGCCAGGAACTCCTCGGGGCTCACGTCCCGGTCCGGGCCCATGAGCGAGAACGGCGGTTCGCCCTCCAGCCAGCGGAAACGCTCCTCGTCGTGGTCGTAGAGCCACAACGACTCACCGGTCAGGACGACGCCCAGCCGCAGTGCCTCCCAGCGCCGCTGCGGGGACTTCTCCTCGATCCGTACGAGCAGCACACCGTCGTCCCCGCGCGGGCGGCGGGCGCTCGCCGTGCAGATGACGCTGCCGCTCGGGACGGCGAACTCCACGGGTTGCAGCACCTTGGCCGCCCTGCCGTCGCGCGGCAACGAGGCCGCCTCCAGGAGCAGGGCGATCACGCTGTTGAGGCTGCTCTCGGGTACGAGGGCGGCCAGCCGTTCGCCGACCAGTTCGTCGGGCGCGCGCTCCAGGAGGCGCGCGGCGCGGCGCGACACCTCCAGGACACGGCTCTCGGCCGGGCGGGCGCTCGCGTCCACGAGCAGCCAGGCCGTGCCTTCGCGGGATGCCGCACTGCCGGGGTCCTGCGCGGGCGCGGGAGAGGTTGTCATGGCTCACCGGTACGGGAGAGGGCGGGCGGAGCCGGTACGCGGCTCCCGCGGACCCACCGTCGGGCCCACGTCTCAAGGGTCGGGGCCCGCCCGGCGCGCCGCCACCTGTCCGAAGCCCTTGGAGTTACGGGACCTGCGGCCGCCCCACCCGCCCGGCCGGTACCGGAGCGGGCTCGGCGGGCGGTACCGGGAGCCCGGCCGCGAGCAGCCCGAACGCCTGTTCCAGGGCGGCTGTGAGCCCCTCGGCGCCGCTGTGCGGCTCCCAGCCGCGCAGGGCGGCGCGCATCGCGGCGAGCGCCGTCGCCGCCACGAGGTGCGGGTAGAGGTCGCCGTGGGCGGCCCCGGTACGGCTCGCGAGCGCGGCCGTCACGGCTTCCTCCATCCGGCGGTTGTTGCGCAGCGGCCGGTCCAGGAGTTCGGGCTCCGCGTGGAGCAGCGCCCGCCTGCGGGCGAACTCCGTGTCGGCCCCCACCACGGCCGGTACGGCGGCGAGGATCGCCTCGCGCAGCGCGGGCAGCGGGGCCTCGGCCGCCGGACGGTCGAGCAGCCCGGCCACGACCCGCTCCCGCAGCCGGTGGTCGAGTCCGAAGAGCGCGTCGTCCTTGCTCTCGAAGTAGTTGAAGAAGGTACGCGGCGAGATGCCGACCTCCGCGCAGATGTCCTGCACGGTCACATGTGCCGCTCCCCGCTCCGCGTACAGCCGGGTCGCCGCCCGGCGCAGCTCCCGCCGCGTCCGCAGCTTCTTGCGGGCGCGCAGCCCACCGCCCCCGTCCTCCTCGGCCGGTTCCCGCGCGTGCGCGTGGTGCTCGGGCATCGTCGTCCTCACCGCGTCCGTCTTCCGCCGTCGCCGTCCGGAGGGCCCGGAGGGCGTCGCTCACGATTTTGCCCTCTCTGTGCCAGAACTTGCACGAATGAATTTTTGCACGACCGCACGTTAATGTTAGCGTCGCTAAATATTGGTTTACGCACATATATCCACGAGGAGGCGAAGGCACCCCATGGCGCGATCGGAACCCGGCACGGCCTCGGACCCGGCCGCGAGCGGCGAGGGCTCCTCGCGCGAGACGGTCCTGACCCTTGTCCGCACCCTGTGGTTCCCCGCGTTCATGTTCACGGGGTTCCTCGTCTGCTACCTCCTGCCCTTCCACAACCCGGTCCCGCACCACGTCAAGGTCGCCGCCCCCGCGGCCACCGCCGCGCCCCTCCAGAGCGCGCTGGACCACAGCGTCCCCGGCGGCTTCGACCTCGTACCGGTGCACGACGCCCAGGCCGCCCGCGCCGCCGTCACCGACCGCGACGCCGTCGCCGGATACGCGCCCGGCCCCGGCGCCCCCGAACTCTTCACCGCCAAGGCCGACGGCTACTCGCTCGAATCCGTCCTCCAGAAGACGTTCACCGCCGTCGCCCAGAACGGCGGGGACAGCCGGCACGCGGGCGGCCAGTCCGCCCTCAAGATCACCGAGGTCGCCCCCATCGCGGCCGGTGACGGCATGGGCACCGGTCTCTTCTACGTCGTGCTCGCCTGCACCATCCCCGCCTACGTCATGGTGATGATGCTGCTGCGGGCCACGAACCTTGGGCGGCGGGACAAGATCCTCGTCCTCGCCGTCGCCGGAGCGGTCCTCGCCCTCGTCGCCTACGGCGTCGCCCGCTGGATGAACGTCATCCCGAACGACCCCCTCGCGCTGCTCTTCCTCTTCCTCATGACCCAGGCCGTCTCGCAGACCGCGCTCGGCCTCGTGCCCTTCGTCAAGCAGTACCTGCCCGGCGTCGCCATGGGCCTGTTCGTGCTGCTCAGCATGCCCTCCAGCGGGGGCGCCATCCCGGTGCAGATGGTCCCGGGATTCTTCCGCGCCCTCCACCCGGTCATGCCGATGGGCAACCTCATCGAAGCCCTGCGCGGGCTCTTCTACTTCGGCGGCAAGGACGTCGTGCCGCACGTCCTCGTCCTGCTCGCCTGGGTCGCGGCCGCCTTCGTCCTGCACGCCCTGGGCGCCCTCCGCGCCCGCCGCGCCGCGGCCCGGGACACCGCGGCGTCCGCCGTACCCGAACCGCCCGTCGAGGACCCGGCCCTGGAGACCGGGCAGCCCGAGGCGCTGCCCCCGCACCGGGCCGCGAGCCTGCTCCCGCTGCCCCAGCTCACCGGGCGCGTCACCGACACCGCCGGGGTCCCGCTCCGAGACGTCGTCATCACCGTCACGGGCACCCACGGCAGGGAGCTCCTGCGTGCCACCACCGACGACGACGGCGCCTACGCCGCCGCCGGGCTCGCCGAGCAGACGGTCGTGGTCATCGCCTCGGCGCCCTCCCGGCTCTCCGCCGTCGCCCGGGTCGCGATACGGGACGGACACCCCGCCCGCCACGACTTCGAGCTCACGGGCAGGCCCGTCACCGTCTGAGCCCGCGCTCCGCCAACCGAGTGCACCCCACTGGGCCGATCGGGCGGTTACCGCCCGTCCCGCTCCTCGCACACCGCGTGTCGTTCGTACTCTTCCGTCGCCATACGGGCGCAGGCGGGAACTCCCGCCCGCCGCTTGACGAATGACGAATGGAGACCGAGTGAGCTCGGCAGACACCCTGGTGGACTCCCGTCCCCCGACGCCCCCCGAACCCGTACGGCAGAGGTATCCAGGGGGCTGGGTGATCCGCTGGATCACCAGCACCGACCACAAGGTGATCGGCACCTCCTACCTGGTCACCTCGTTCACCTTCTTCTGCCTCGGCGGCGTCCTCGCCCTCGTCATGCGCGCCGAACTCGCCCGGCCGGGACTGGAGATCATCTCGCCGGAGCAGTTCAACCAGGCGTTCACGATGCACGGCACGATCATGCTGCTGATGTTCGCGACCCCGCTCTTCATCGGCTTCGCCAACTGGATCATGCCGCTCCAGATCGGCTCGCCGGACGTCGCGTTCCCGCGGCTGAACATGTTCTCGTACTGGCTGTTCCTCTTCGGCTCGCTCATCGTCGTCAGCGGCTTCCTCACCCCGCAGGGCGCCGCCGACTTCGGATGGTTCGCCTATTCACCGCTCACCGACGCCGTCCACTCGACGGGCCTGGGGCCCGACCTGTGGATCATGGGCCTCGCCTTCCAGGGCTTCGGCACGATCCTCGGCGCCGTCAACTTCATCACCACGATCATCTGCATGCGCGCCCCCGGCATGACCGCCTTCCGCATGCCGATCTTCGTGTGGAACGTGCTCCTCACCTCGGTGCTCGTGATCTTCGCCTTCCCCTGCCTCGCCGCCGCGCTCCTCGCGCTGGAGGCCGACCGCAAGTTCGGCGCACACGTTTTCGACCCGGCCAACGGCGGAGCGCTGCTCTGGCAGCACCTCTTCTGGTTCTTCGGCCACCCGGAGGTCTACATCATCGCGCTGCCGTTCTTCGGCATCGTCACCGAGGTCTTCCCCGTCTTCTCCCGCAAACCCGTCTTCGGCTACGTGGGCCTCATCGGCGCCACCATCGCCATCGCCGGGCTCTCCATCACGGTCTGGGCGCACCACATGTACGTGACGGGCGGCGTGCTGCTGCCCTTCTTCTCGTTCACGACCTTCCTCATCGCCGTACCGACGGGCGTGAAGTTCTTCAACTGGATCGGGACCATGTGGAAGGGGTCCCTGTCCTTCGAGACGCCGATGCTGTGGTCCGTCGGCTTCCTCGTGACCTTCCTCTTCGGCGGCCTCACCGGCGTGATCCTCGCGGCCCCGCCGCTGGACTTCCACGTCTCGGACTCGTACTTCGTCGTCGCGCACTTCCACTACGTCGTCTTCGGCACCGTCGTCTTCGCGATGTTCGCCGGATTCCACTTCTGGTGGCCCAAGTTCACCGGCAAGATGCTCGACGAGCGGCTCGGGAAGATCACCTTCTGGACCCTCTTCGTCGGCTTCCACGGCACCTTCCTCGTCCAGCACTGGCTGGGCGCCGAGGGCATGCCGCGCCGCTACGCCGACTACCTGGCCGCCGACGGCTTCACGTGGCTCAACACCACGTCCACCATCAGCTCCTTCCTCCTCGGCCTCTCGCTCCTGCCGTTCTTCTACAACGTCTGGAAGACCGCCAAGTACGGCAAGAAGGTCGAGGTCGACGACCCCTGGGGCTTCGGCCGCTCCCTGGAGTGGGCCACCTCCTGCCCGCCGCCGCGCCACAACTTCGACGCCCTGCCCCGCATCCGCAGCGAGTCCCCGGCCTTCGAACTGCACCACCCGGCGATCAACGCGATGGACCAGACCGTCAACGCCCCGCACGAGTCCGTGACCATCGCCCCCGGCGAGCGCGACCACCGCGGCGAGTGAACCGGTGGGGCCGCCCCGCGCGGCCCCACCACCCGTGACATCCCGCCCCTGGCACTCACAGCCCCTGACGCGCAGAGCCCTGACGCAGACAGCAAGGAGCCGTACGTGGAGCAGCCCACCCCCGACAGCGCGCGCGGACTCGTCCAGCTGGAGGGGTACCTGCTGTGGAACGCAGAGGTGGCCGAGGCCAAGCGGCGCGCGCGGTGCTTCACCGAGCACCTGCCCTGGCTCACCACCGCGCAGCGCGAGGACATCGAACGCGCCTACACCGCCGACCGGCTCGACGACTCCAAGGAGATGCTGCGCCGCGTCGCCGCCCGCTCGGTGAGCCTGCGCGCCGAGTACACGGCACGCTACGAGCGACTGCGCCGCCGCTGCGTGGCCACCGCCGTGCTCGGCACGGCCGTCGCCGTCGCGAGCCTGCTGTGCGGGGTCCTCGCCGTGTTCGCCGGCGACTGAGCACCGGCCCGGCGGGCGTACGTCCGCCGGGCCGCGGCTCGGCACCGCGCGGCAGGACACGGGAGGGGCCCGGCACCTGTCACAGGTGCCGGGCCCCTCCCGCGCGACGTACGGACCGCGCCCTCGCTCAGACCCGCGGGGGCAGTCCGTGCGGCCGGCCCCGGCCGCGCGTCAGCACGTACCCGCCGATCCCGCACAGCGCGCCGAGCACCGCGCCGCCGCCCGTCCACCACCAGCGGTCGTTCCAGCGACCCGAGGACCAGCCGTCCTCCGGCTCGGGAGCCTGGGGCGCCGAGGCGGGCAGGAGCGGCTTCGCGAGCTTGCCGCCCACGGCCTCGGCCCCGCCCTTGTCGACCGTGGACACCTCCACGGCCGCGTCGACCGGCAGGCCCATGTCCTGCGCGGGCGCGTCGAGCACCGTCAGACGTACGTAATAGGCGCCGGGCAGCGGGTCGTTCGCCCAGGGCTCGGCCCAGGCGCGGACCGTGCGCAGCGTGCACGACAGCCGGACCGTGGTGGTCTCGGCCGCGACCGTACGGGTCTGCGCGCCGTAGCGGCACGCCTGCCGCCGCCGCAGCCCGTCGTACACGTCGACCTGCCACGTCTGCGCTCCGTGCCGGGCACTCGCCGCCGGGAGCTTCACGTCGGCGCGCACCGTCGCCGAGCGTCCCGCGTCCCCGGGGTACACCCAGTACAGGTAGTCGCCCGTCGAGGCGTGCGCCGTCCCCCGCTCTCCGACGTCCAGCGCGGTCGCGGTACGGAACGAGGTGCCCGCCTCCGTCGGCGCGGCCCCCTTGTCGTCCCCGTCGTCGGCCCGTGCCGCGGCCGCCGGGCCGAGCGCGAGGCACAGCGCGGCGAGCGCGGCCCCCGCGCGGCGCGCGAGGGCGCCGGGCTTGTTCCGCATCCTCATCAGTTGCTCCTCCACACCGTCACGCGCCAGCGCGAGACGAAGCCCCACACCAGTCCGGTCAGCAGACCCACCACCGCGAGCAGACCGAGCAGCCACCAGCCGTGCCCGAGCCCGAAGGAGGCCACGTCCGAGCCGTTCGAGGGGCCGCCCACCACGTCGACGGTCAGTTCCAGCGGCAGACCGGGGGCCTTCGCGGTGCTCGCGCCCCGGTCGGTGAAGGAGTGCGCCACCTGGAGGCACACCGTCTCGGGCCGCGGCTCGTCACCGTCGTCGTCGCTCTCCGGCTTCGGGTAGCGCAAGCCCGTCGAGAGCGCGTCGGTGCGTCCCGTCCCCGTCGCCTCGCCCCGTACGATCTCGCGCCCGTGCACCGTCACCGCGCGCAGCTGCACTCCGCTGTCCGGTGCCACCGCGCGGTCCGCCGAGACCGTCACCGCCGCCCGCAACTCCTTGCCGGGCAACAGCTCGACGCGGTACCAGCGGTGCTCGCCGACCTTCGCGCGGTCGCTGTACAGACCCGTCTTCAGCTCGGGCGCCCGCGCGCACTGCGCCGCCCCCGAAACCGCCGAGGGAGTCACCGCGGGGTCGGCCGCCCGGTGCACCAACTGCTTGACGCGACCGGAGAGTTCCTTCGTGTGCCGGACCGTCGTGTACGTGCCGCCGGTCGCCTCGGCGATGCAGCTGAGCTGATTGCGCGTCTTCGCGTCGGGCACGAGGCCCAGCGTGTCGACGACGAGGTGCACGCCCTTCGCGGCGATCTCGCGGGCCACCTCGCAAGGGTCCCGCTGGCAGGTGTCCTCACCGTCCGTGATCAAGACGATCCGCTTGCTCGCCTCGCCGCTCTTCAGGTCGTCGGCGGCGCCGAGCAGCGCCGGGCCGATCGGCGTCCACCCCGTGGGGGAGAGCGTCGCCACGGCGGCCTTCGCCTCGGTGCGGTCCGGGTGGCCGACCGGGTAGAGCTGACGGGTGTCCTCGCAGCCCGTCCCGCGGTCCTCGCCCGGGTAGTCGGCGCCGAGGGTGCGGATGCCGAGTTCGACGTCCTCGGGGACCGCGTCGAGCACCTCGTTGAAGGACTGCTTCGCCGCCGACATGCGCGAGGCGCCGTCGATGTCCTTCGCCCGCATGGAGCCGCTGACGTCGAGGACCAGTTCCACCTGGGGCGGTGCCGTGCCCGCGTCGGGCTCGTCCGCGGCCTGGGCGGTTGCCCCCGGCAGCAGGGCCAGCGCGACGGCGAGCGCCCCTCCGGCTGCTGCCACCCGGTATTTCGTCAAGATCATCGTGGGATCGTACGGATAATCGCCCGCGAAGCCAAAATAAGCCGTTCGAGCGACAGTTGACAGCCCGTTCTGCTCCGGCTGCCGCCCCGGAGGGACGTAGCCGCACCGGTGGTACGTGTGGCGGACGCGGGCCGGTGGAACGCGTGAGGCATGACAGAGAGAGACAGCCCCCGCTCGATGATGCCCCGTCTCGTGGTCCTCGCTCCCCAGCCCTCCCACCCCCCGTTCCGCGTCGTCGAGGCGGACGGGCAGGTGGTCGGCGAGGCCACCAACGTGAAGGAGGTGGTGGCGGTCGCCCTCGCTCTCGGCCTCACCGCGGAGGACCTCGACGACCCCGACAAGGTGCTGTGGGTCGGCGGGGACCAGTACAGCTGGACCCCGCGCTGAGCCGCCCGCACCACCACGTCGCGGCGCCGGGCCCCGCCCGGCGCCGCCGCGCCTTCCGGGGCGTGCGCGCGCTGCCTCTCTCGTACGTCCTGCCACGAGAGAGTGCACTTCCCGCGGCCCGGCCCCGCACGGGCCCCGACGGCGGTACTCTCGGGCCCACCGCGTCCCCTCCCCGTTCCCGAACTGGCCCGGCTCCGCAGGCGGATGCCCTCGAAGGCGTCCCAGTGCGGGCGGCATCCGGCGGGAGTGCCACCGGACGCGGCAGGCACCACTCCGGCCCCGGCCGGGGACCACCACCACGTCCAGGAAGTGAGTCGTCCGTGACCCAGGACCCCACAGAGGCGCAGAACCTCAAGGCGCAGTACGAGGCGAAAGTCGCCGCCGACCTGCACGCCAACACCGAGGAGCAGTCGAGGATCGCCGAGGAGATCGACGCGCTGCGCGAGCGGCTCGACGTCCTCGCCCGCGAACAGGGGATGCTGACGGGGGTGCGGCAGGCCCTCGGCGGTGGCGCCCCCGTCGCCACCACCGCGGACCCTGCTCCGGCGCCCGCCGCCGAGTCGGCGAAGGTGCCGCGCGCCCGCGCGGGGACCCCGGCGCAGGCCAACGCGAGCGCGGCGGCGACACCGGAGGCGGCCCCGTCCCCCGTCCCGGCCCCTGCCGCCGGGTCGGCCCCGGCCGCCCGGGCGGCGCAGAAGGCGCCCGCGCGCACCACGTCGAAGCCCGCGGCCCGGACCAAGCCCGCCGGCAAGGCCTCGGCCAAGTCCGCGTCCAAGGATGCCTCCAAGTCCGCCGCCAAGAACGCCCCGAAGACGCAGGCCAAGTCCCCGGCCACGACCAAGGCCCCTGCCAAGGCCCCCGCCGAGGCCGAGGCGAAGCCCGCCACCTCGTCCGTGACCGCCCCCGCGACCTCCGCCGACACCACCCCGGCGCCCACGGGGCGCGTCACGCTCCGCGAGCTGATCGCCCGACAGCTCGCGGCCCACGGCGAGCCCCGCTCCGCCGCCGAGGTCGGGGCGACCCTCCGCGAGGAGCACCCCGACCGCGAGCTCAAGGGCAACGTCGTGCGCACCACGCTCGAAGCGCTCGTCGCCAAGGGCGTCGTCCGGCGTTCCCGCCAGCAGAAGTCCGTCTACTACACGCACACCACGGCCGCGGGAACCACCGCCCGCGACTGACCCCGCCCCGGCGGCGGCCCCGTTGCCAGGGGCGGCGCGCACGCCCCGCGCGCCGCCCCGAGCCGCCCTCGTACCCCCGTACGACCCGCCCCGGTCGGGTTCGGGGACCCTCACGGCGGGAAGACGGGCCCCATGGGGAACGTGACGCGTACACGCATGAACCGGCGGCGGGGACGGTACGGAGCGGGGGCCCGCCCCGTGCGGGGCGTCCTGCTGTGCCTCCTGACCGCGGCGGCACTCACCGCCTGCTCCGGCGGGGACGGCGGCGGGAACGAGGCCCGCCCGGCCTCGGACGCCTCCACCGCGCCCACCAGTGGGCCGGCGAGCCCACCGGGCACGGGCTCGGAGCAGCCGGGCACCTCCGCCCCGCAGAGCACCTCGCCGGGCAGCTCGCAGGAGGGTACGCGGGACAGCTCACCGGCTACTCCGCGGGACACCCCGCCCAGTGCCGTGCCGAGCGCTTCCGCGACACCCCCGAGCACCGCGCCGAAGGAGGGCGGCACCCCCCGGTGCACCTCCGCCGGGATGCGGCTCGTGCTCGGGCGCGGCGACGTGGGCGCGGGCAACATCCACTACTCGCTCGTCTTCACCAACACCTCGGGCCGTACGTGTGTGCTCAGCGGCTACCCCGGGGTCTCCCATCTCGCGGGGGACGGGGCGCAGATCGGCGCTCCGGCGAAGCGCGAGGGAGGAGCGGGGTCCGGTGTCCGGCTCGCGCCGGGGGGCAAGGCGCACAGCGAGGTGCACACGCTCAACGGGGGAGTCGGGGGTCCCTGCCGGGCGAAGGGCGAACTGCTGCGGGTCTACCCGCCCGGTTCGCGCGAGGCGATGACGACGCGGGCGGGGAACTTCCGTGTCTGCGGGGACACTTTCACGGTGACGACGGTCAGCGCGGGCGCGGGCCCTTCCTGAGGGGGCCGGTTGCCGGGGAGTACAGGGGAGGGGCGGCCCGCGACATGCGGACCGCCCCTCGTTGCGTCGCGGGAGTACCCGCTCAGCAGCTCAGCTCAGCAGCTCAGGTTCGCACCCGGGTCGACGCCCAGGATCTGCGCGAAACGCGTGTAGCTGTCGACGCGGCTCTGGACCTGTGCCGGGTTCTTCCCGTCGCACTCCAGACTGCCGTTGATGCTGCGGATCGTCTCGCCGAAGCCGCGGCCGTTGACGATCGCGTCGTGCGGCGTCATCGTGCCGGGGCCGCTCTGGGTGTTCCAGTACCAGAGCCCGGTCTTCCAGGCGACGGCGGCGTCCTTCTCCACCAGGGACGGGTTGTTGAGCAGGTCGATGCCGAGGGCGTCGCCCGCCGCCTTGTAGTTGAAGTTCCAGCTGAGCTGGATGGGGCCGCGCCCGTAGTACTGGTCGGTCCCCGCCGGGCAGCCGTAGGGCTGTGAGGTGTCGCAGTAGTGGGGGTAGTTGGCGGTGTTCTGCTCGACGACGTAGACGAGGCCGCCGGTCTCGTGGCTCACGTTGGCGAGGAAGGCCGCGGCCTCCTGCTTGCGTGTCGTGTCGCTGCCGGTCCCGCTGAAGCCGGGATAGGCGTCGAGCGCGGCCGTCAGGCCCTCGTACGTGTAGAAGGAGTTGCGGCCAGGGAACATCTGGTCGAACTGGGACTGGCTCACCACGAAGGCGGCGGCGGAGACGTGCTGACTCGTGCCGGTGTTCGCCGTGTGCGGACTCGCCGCGGCGGTGGGGCCGCCGAGGACGAGGGTGGTGAGGGCGGCGGCCGAGGCGGTCGCCGAGAGGAGAGCGAGCAGTCGTGCGCGCACGGGGGGCTCCATTCGTGCGGCGGGCCGCCGTGAGGAGGTGACGGCGGCCCGCCGGTGTGGGGGGAGGGGGGAGGCCGGGGAAGCACCACGGGCCGGGGTGGGGCCCGGTTCCGTGGCGCGTGCTTCGCCGAAGTGCCCTTTGCCGAATACTGCTTACCGCTTACTGCTTACCGCTTGCTGCGGGGCACTTCTACCGCACCGTGACGTCGATGCAGTTGTAGAAGGCGTTGGTGGTGTCCGCGATGTTCCACACCGCGAGAACCTTCTGCTTGCCCTTCAGGTTCCCGAAGTTCACGGTGTGGGTCACGGTGGCGCCCGGCTTGGCGCCGTTGTCGTTGAACTCGGCTATCTTCTGGCCGCCGACGAAGTACTGCCAGGTGCTCGTGGAGTGCTGCGCGGTGAGCTTCCAGCTGAACTGCGTCGAGGAGTTGACCGGGGTCGCCACCCAGCCCTTGGAGTCGTCGTCGAGTTCCGCGAAGCGGGAGTTGCCGCCGCTGCAACTCGTCAGGCCCTTGGGCCCCTCGACGCTCTGCGGCTCGTACTTGATCTCGCCACAGGAGACGGTGCCGGCCGCGCACTGGGCCTGCCTGCTCGGCGGGTTGCTGATGTAGCCGTGGGCGCTCGCGGTGCTCGCACCGAGCGTGAGGGCGAGGGCGGGGGCCAGGACGGCGCCCGCTCCGATGGCGAACTTCCTTTTGGCGTGCATGAGTTCTCCTTCACTGCGATCGGTCTGCCCGGCAGCGGTGCGGCGATTGGGGCGCCGTGCCGTCCGGGCGGGCCTCTCAGGGTGGGGGTGCAAGAGGCGCGAAGGCTTCTGGCCGCGACCGGTGAACACGGCACGGGAGCACCGGAGTTCCCAATGGTCTGGGCCACTTGGACTAGACCATACCGAGTCACGTGTTCACGTCAAGGGAGCGGAAGCGCTTGGCCTGAGTGCGCCCCCGTCCCGCGCGGGTCGCGATATCCTCCGCGCCGCGCGCGGAAGTTCCCCTCGCCCGCGCGGACTCCGCCCCGAACGCATGTGCGCAGGGCGGGTGTTCGACTCCCGTGCTCCCGCGTGGGAAGCGCGCCCCGCGCTCCTCGTCCGGCGATCATCGCGGTAGACCGTCCCGTACGTCCCAGCGGAGCCCGCCGTGAAGGCATCGATCGTCCTCTACACCTCCGACCTGCGCCTGCACGACCACCCGCCGCTGCGCGCCGCCGTGCGCGAGGCCGAGGAGGTGGTGCCGCTCTTCGTCCGCGACCCCGGTATCGAGAAGGCCGGTTTTCTCGCGCCCAACCGCGCCGCCTTCCTCGCCGACTGCCTCGGCGACCTCGACGCGGGACTGCGCGAGCGCGGCGGGCGGCTCGTGGTGCGCGCGGGCGATCCCGTCCGCGTCGTGCGCGAACTCGTCGGCGCTACGGGCGCGCGACGCGTGCACGTGGCGGCCGGGCTCAGCGCGTACGCGAGGAGCCGTGCGGACCGGCTGCGCGCGGCGCTCGAAGGCACGGGCGCGGAACTCGTCGAGCACGAGGCGGTCGTCACGGCCGTGCCGCCGGGCGAAGTGGTCCCGGGCGGCAAGGACCACTTCGCCGTCTTCACCCCGTACCACCGCCAGTGGGCCGCCCAGCACCTGCGCGAGCCCCTCGGCGCGCCCCGCAAGCTGACCGTTCCCCCGAAGGTCCGCTCCGACGAGGTCCCGCGCCGCGCGGACGTCACCGGGGTCTCGCCCGGGCTCGCGCGGGGCGGTGAGCGCGAGGGCCGCGCGCGGCTCGCGGACTGGCGGCGCGACGGCGTCAGTCGTTACGAGGAGCTGCACGACGACCTCGCGGGCGACGGCACCTCGCGGCTCTCCCCGTACCTCCACTTCGGCGCGCTCTCGGCGGCCGAGTGCGTGCACCGGGCACGCGCCCTCGGCGGGGCCGGGGCCGACGCCTTCGTGCGGCAGCTGTGCTGGCGGGACTTCCACCACCAGGTGCTCGCCGCGCGCCCCGCCGCCGCCCACGAGGACTACCGTCCGCGCGGCGATCGCTGGCGCACCGGGCGCACCGCCGAGCGCGAGGCCGCCGCCTGGCGCGAGGGCCGGACCGGCTATCCCGTCGTCGACGCCGCGATGCGCCAGCTCGCGTACGAGGGCTGGATGCACAACCGGGGCAGGCTTCTCGCCGCGAGCTTCCTCACCAAGACCCTCTACCTCGACTGGCGGCTCGGCGCCGCGCACTTCCTGGACCTCCTCGTGGACGGCGACCTCGCGAACAACCAGATGAACTGGCAGTGGGTCGCGGGCACCGGTACCGACACCCGCCCTGGGCGCGTCCTCAACCCGCTCACGCAGGCGCGCAAGTACGACCGCGAAGGCGACTACGTACGCCGCTGGGTCCCCGAGCTGCGCGGCGTCGACGGGCGCGCGGTGCACGAGCCGTGGAAGCTCGATCCCGGGGCGTACGAGGACTATCCCGCGCCGCTCGTGGACCTCGCCGAGGGCCGCGACCGCTTCCACAGGGCCCGCGAGAGCGGCTGACCCGCGCGGGCCGGTGTGCGGGCGGCGTACGAGGGCACGCGGACCCGTGGCGGAGCCACCCCCTCCGCCACGGCGCCGAAGCCCGTACCGCGAGTGACAAGCCGCGCACACCGTGACGAAACAGGCCGAAACAGGGTTTTCCGCCCCCCGAAAACGGGGAGGCGAACCCCGTGGCGGTGGAGCATCTCGCCCGCGTGCGACCGTACGGCTCCCGCCCTCGCCGACCTACCGAGGAGAGGCACGTGCCCGCAGTACCGAACATCACCCTCAACAACGGCGTGGAGATCCCCCAGCTCGGCTTCGGGGTCTTCCAGGTCCCGCCGGAGAAGACGAAGGAGGCCACGCTCAGCGCCCTCGACGTCGGCTACCGGCACATCGACACCGCCGAGATGTACGGCAACGAGAAGGAGGTCGGGCAGGCGGTCCGCGAGTCGGGCATCGACCGCGCGGAGCTCTTCGTCACGAGCAAGCTCAACAACGGCTTCCACGCCCACGACGACGCGCTCGCCGCCTTCGACCAGAGCCTCACCGATCTCGACATCGGCTATCTCGACCTCTTCCTGATCCACTGGCCGCTGCCGAAGGTCGGCGACTTCGTCGAGACGTGGAAGGCGCTGGAGGAGATCTACCGCTCGGGACGCGCCAAGGCGATCGGGGTCTCGAACTTCCAGCCGCACCACCTGCGGCGCCTCCTGGAGGAGACGGAGGTCGTCCCCGCCGTCAACCAGATCGAGGTGCACCCCTATCTCACGCAGGAGGCGGCGCGCGCCTTCGGCGCCGAGCACGGCATCGCGACCGAGGCGTGGTCCCCGATCGCCCAGGGCCTGGTCCTCAAGGACCCGGTCATCGCGAGCATCGCGAACCGCCTCGGCAAGAGCACGGCGCAGGTCACGCTGCGCTGGCACATCCAGCGCGGCGACATCGTCTTCCCGAAGTCCGTCACCCGCTCCCGCGTCGAGGAGAACTTCGCCCTCTTCGACTTCGAGCTGACGGAGGGCGACATGTCCGAGATCTCGGCCCTCAACCGCGATGAGCGCACGGGACCGGACCCGGATGAGTTCAACTACGTACCGTAGGCGGCCTCCGGCACGCCGAGGGTGCCCGCGGGCCCGCTCCGTAGCGCGGCCCCGGGCGCTTCCCCCGTCGCGGGGGGAATTCTCCCCAGCCGCGAGCCGCGCTTGACTTCGAGTGCGCTCCAGTTCGTAGCGTCGTCGCCATGACCCGTAGCCAGCAGCACCCCATCGGCTCCCCCTTCGGCCACGACTCCACCGCGCGCGAGGTGCTCTCCGGCATCGACCTTGGCGGCAGGCTCGCCGTCGTCACCGGGGGTTACTCCGGAATCGGCCTGGAGACCACCCGCGCCCTCGCCGGGGCGGGTGCGCACGTCGTCGTGCCCGCGCGCAGGCCCGAGGCGGCGCGCGAGGCGCTCGCGGGCATCGAGGACACCGAGGTCGCCACGCTCGACCTCGGCGACCTCGACAGTGTCCGCGCCTTCGCCGACGCGTTCCTCGCCTCGGGTCGCCCGATCGATCTCCTCATCAACAACGCGGGGATCATGGCCTGCCCCGAGACCCGCGTCGGACCCGGCTGGGAGGCCCAGTTCGGCACCAACCACCTCGGGCACTACGCCCTCACCAACCTCCTGCGCCCCGCGCTCCTCGCGGACGGCGGCGCCCGCGTCGTCGAACTCTCCTCAGCCGGTCACCTGCGCTCCGGCATCCGCTGGGACGACATCGACTTCCGCGGGGGCTACGACAAGTGGGAGGCGTACGGGCAGGCCAAGACGGCCAACGTGCTCTTCGCCGTCCACCTCGACGCCCTCGCGGCCGAGGACGGCGTCCGGGCCTTCGCCCTGCACCCGGGCGGCATCCTCACGCCGCTCCAGCGCCACCTGGAGCGGCGGGAGATGGTGGACCGGGGCTGGATCGACGAGCAGGGCGAACTGATCGACCCCGATGTCTTCAAGACCCCCGAGCAGGGCGCGGCGACGACCGTCTTCGCCGCGACCTCGCCCCTCCTCGACGGCCTCGGCGGCCTCTACCTGGAGGACTGCGAGGTCGCCGTCCCCGCCGACGAGGCGCCCGAGGGCAGCGGCGGCGCCAAGGACTGGGCGATCGATCCCGAGCAGGCGGCCCGGCTGTGGACTCTGTCCGCCGAGCGCACGGGCATCGACACCTTCGGGCGCGGCTGAGGGACCGGGGGAGTACGGGGGAGCGGGACGGGGCCGGGAAGTACGGTCGGGCGCCTCGCGCCGGGCGGCCCCGGCTCCCTCGCGCCTGGTCCCCGTACCGGCCCGCGCCCGCCCCCGTCCTCCTCAGCCCTTCAGCTCCAGCACCCCCGCCAGCTCGCGCCACCCGGCGCGCGGCAGCGAGTCCGTCTGGCCGTCGAGGAGTTGGACGGCGACGTGGTCGGCGCCCGCCTCGTGGTACTCCGCGATCCGGCCCCGTACCGTCTCGGGGGAGCCCCAGATGACGTTCGCGTCCACGAGCCGGTCGCTGCCGCCCGCGCGGAAGTCCTCCTCGGTGAAGCCGAGGCGCAGCCAGTTGTTCGTGTAGTTCGGCAGCTTGAGATACATGTCCAGGACCTGCCGGCCGATCGTGCGGGCCCGCTCGGCGTTCTCGCTCAGCACCACCTTCACCTCGGGCGCGAGCAGCGGGCCCTGGCCGAGGATCTCGCGGGCCTCGGCGGTGTGCTGCGGCGTCACGAGGTACGGGTGGGCGCCGGCCGCGCGGGTCCCGGCGAGCTTCAGCATCTTCGGGCCGAGCGCCGCGAGCACCCGCCGCGCGGCGGGGACGGGGCGCGGGGCCGCGTCGAGCGCGTCGAGGTAGGCGACCATCGTCGAGTACGGCTTGTGGTAGTTCTTCACCGCCGGTGCGTGGCTCGCGCCGAGCCCGAGGAGGTAGCGGTCCGGGTGCGCCTCCTCGAGGTCCGCCGCCTGCGCCGCGACGTCCTCGGCCGTGTGCTGCCAGATGCTGAGGATGCCGTTGGCGACAGTGATCCGCGACGTGGCGGCGACGAGCGCGGCGGCCCCGGTCACGCTGCTGCTCCCGCCGAGCCACACGGCGCCGTACCCCAGCTCCTCCAGTTCCCCGGTCGCCTCCTGGGCGATCGGGTCCCCCTTGCTCAGCAGCGTGTTCCAGATGCCGATACGGCCGATGTCCATGCCTGTCCTTCCCGTCGGACCCTCTGTCACCCACCGGCAACCGCGCCGGTGATCACAGCTATTCCCCTTCCGGGCCCCGCCCCCCGGCCCACCGGCACAGGACCCTGACTGCCGACCGTACGGGCCACCGTGTTCACCCCGTCGGCCGAGGCGCTGTGCTCCGCGCGGGGGCGCCGAGGTGGATCAGGCGCGGCAGCGCCGCCCTCGCGCGGCCGAAGCCGGTCCCGATGAGCGTCGCGCCCGCTCCCTGTCGTATACGAGCGGTCGCGCTCCAGGTGTGGCCTTGCTCACTCTCGCTGTTGCCCCACAGGCTTTCCGTCCACCCGCGAAGCTGTGAAACGTGACCAATGATCCCGACGCGACTCCAGGCCCTGCTTTCCGCACCCATAAGCGGGGCTTTGACGTCCCTTCCAGGCTCGGCTAGTGTCCGTGCCCACTTGGGTAGTAGAAGTGGACGGCGAGTGAGAGACGGGCGGGGATGATGGAACCGGGGATTGCGGGCGCGCTCAGCCGCCGCCGGGTGCTCGGGCTCGCCGGGGCCACGGCGGGCCTGCTCGGCGCGGGTCCCCTCCTCGCCGCCTGTGCCCCGCCCCGCCGTGCGGACGCCGCAGGGCCCGGGCCCGTCGCGCGCGGAGCGGACGTCCCCGTCGAACGGCTGCGCCTCGCCCTGCCCTCCTCGCTCTCCAGCCTCGACGTGGGCCGCGAGTCCGGCGTCCTCAACTACACCGTCGCCTGCCTCGCGCAGGAATCCCTGCTCTCGGTGAGCCCCAGCGGCGAACTCGGCCCGGGCCTCGCCACCTCCTGGCACCAACCCGACCCGAAGACGTACGTCTACCGCCTGCGTCAGGGCGTCCGCTTCGCCGACGGCACCCCCTTCACCCCCGACGACGTCCTCGCCTCGATCGAGGAGATCCGCGACCCCGGCAACGGCAACGCGCTCGCCTACGCCTTCGCGGGCGTCCGCGACGTACGCGTCACCGGGGCCCACGAGGTGACGATCCGCCTCAAGGCGCCCGACGGCTCCTTCGCCTGGAACACGAGCCCCGGCGGTCTGCTCGTCAGCAGCCGCGCCTTCCTGCGCCGCAACCGGGGCAGGATCGGCACCGCGAAGACCCTCCTGCTCGGCACGGGCCCGTACCGCGTCACCGAGTTCGCCGCCGACGACCACGTGAGCCTGGAGCGCAACCCGCACTGGTGGGGCACCCCCCCTGCGCTCAAGCGCCTCGACCTCTCCTTCGTGCCCGACGCGGGGACCCGCCTCGTCGCGATGAGGTCCGGGGCGATCGACGGTGCCCTCCAGCTCGCGCCCGACGAGGCCCGCACCTGGGAATCGAGCGCGGAAGTCACCTACACCGGGGACCGCTCCGTCGTCGCCCTCGCCTTCGACACGAAGAAGGCCCCCTTCGACGACCCCCACGTGCGCCGCGCCCTCGCCCACGCCACCGACCGCGAGGGCATGGTCACCGGGCTCCTGCACGGCAGGGCCGAGGTCGCCTCCGCGCTGCCCTCGCGCGACATGTGGGGCTCCCTCATGAGCCCGCGCGAGGTCCGCTCCGCCTACGCGGACATCGACCTGCCCGGCTACGACCTCGAAGCGGCCCGCGCCGAACTCGCCAAGTCCTCGGTGCCGCACGGCTTCACCGCCGAACTCCACTACCCCGCGAGCGGCCCCCAGGTCGGCAAGGCCGCGCTCGCCCTCGCCGGGGCGCTCAAGAAGATCGGCGTGACGCTCAAGGTCAAGGAGATCACCCTGGAGCAGTGGGTGAACGAACTCGGCTCGGGCAGGCAAGCCCTCCAGTTCCTCTGGTACTTCCCCGTCACGGGCGACCCCGCCGAACTCGCCGACGCCTACATCAACGCCGCCGCCGTCGCCACCGACATCGCGCACTACGACAAGCCGGCCGTGAACCGCGCCCTCGACCGCGCCAAGGCGGACACGGACGCGGGAACGCGCGGCAAGGACCTCATGAAGGCGATCACCACCGCCGCGCCCGACCTGCCCTACCTCCCCCTGTGGTGGGCGCAGACCGCGACCGCGCTCTCCGCCGCGCACGTCCTCCTCGAACCCGGCCCCTTCGGCTTCATCGGCCCCTGGGCGACCCGCGTCCGCGCGGCCGCCTGACCCCCACTCCGCCCCTCCACCGAACGGAACGTCATGCCCGGCCCCGCTCCCACCGCCACCGGCCCCGAGCGCCCCGCGCACCGCCTCGTGCGCCGGGTCCGCGCGGCCATGTCGCGGCTCGTGCAGCCGGGCGAGGCGCGGCTGCGCCCGGACGGCCGGGCCGTCGCCGTCTCCGCCTTCCACCCCGAGGGCCCCCGCGTCCACCTGCTCCCCGCCGACGCGGAGCCGACGCGGCCCACCCGCGCCGAGGACGGCATCCCCGGGTACGCCCCGCGCTGGATACCGGGCACCCCCGACCTGCTCCACCTCGCCGAACCGGCGAGCGGCGGCCCGGCCGGGATACGCCTGCGCACCGGGGACGGCACGAGCCGCCTCCTCGCACACGTCCCCGGCGAGGCAGAGGACCTGCTCGTCTCCGACGACGGCACCGAGGCGCTGCTCCTCGTCGCCCCGGACGGCGCCGAGCGCGACGGCATGCACCTCGGCCTCCCCGTACGCCTGCACCACGCGCCGGACCCCGAGCGGCACACCCCCGACGCGGGACACCGCACGCTGCACCTCCTCGACCTCGCCACCGGGAACCTGCGCGCGGTCGGCCCGGCGGGACTGACGGTGTGGAACGTCGCCTGGCGCGGCGGGGACCTCGCCGTCGCGACCGTCTCGGACGACCCGCTGCCCGCCGGCTACTACCGCGCCCGCTGCGCGGCCCTCGACCTCGCGCACGGCACCGCGCGCACCCTCCACAGCGCCGAAGGCCAGCTCGCGGCGCCCGCCCTGAGCCCCGACCGCCGCCACGCCGTCGTCGTCGAAGGCATCTCGATCGTCGCGGGACGCCCTGTGCTCCTGGATCTCGAAGCCGGTACGCGCACGACGCTCCCCGGCATCGAGGACACCACCTGGTGCGAACTCGCCGACGACGGCACCCTCCGCTTCGCCGGGCTCGCGGGGACCGGCGTCCGCGCCGGGACCCGTACCCCCGACGGCACCATCACCGTCCACCGCACGGAGGAGGCCGCGCTCACCGGGCCCGCCTACCAGCCCTTCCTCTCCTACGGCGCGGACGGCACCCTCGTCACCGCCGTGCGCGAGGCCCCCGGCACACCCCCCGAGGCCGTCATCGCGACGACCACAGGCCCGGACGCCTGGCGGTGGCGCCCCCTCACCCGACTCAACCCGGCGCAGGAGCAGGACCCCGCGCTCACCGCGCTGCGCAGCCGCCCGCACGCGTGGCAGGCACCGGACGGCACGACGATCCACGGCCTCCTGCTCGACACCCCGGACAGCGACGAAGGCCCCCGCCCGCTCGCCGTCCTCCTCCACGGCGGCCCCTCCTGGCAGTGGAGCAGCGGCTACGCGCCCGGCGACGTCCTCGGCCTCGGCCCCGCGCTCGCCGCCGCCGGACACCTCGTCCTGCTCCCCAACCCGCGCGGCAGCAGCGGCTACGGGCTCGACCACGCCCGCGCCGTCGTCGGCGACACGGGCGGCGCCGATCTCGACGACGTCCTCTCCGGCGTCCGCGACCTGCACGCGCGCGGCCTCGCCGATCCCGGCGCGAGTGCCGTCCTCGGCCACAGCTACGGCGGCTACCTCGCCGCCCTCGCCGCCGCCCGCAGCGCCCTCTTCACCAGCGCCGTCGTCGTCTCCGCACCCACCGACTGGTACAGCTTCCGGCACACCAGTGTCATCGGCGGCGGCTACGACGACACCTACCGCATCGGCCCCGGCCTCAGGGAACTCCACGAAGCCTCCGCCGTCGCCGCGCACGGCGGCCCGGGCACCCCGACCCTCCTCGTGCACGGACTCGCGGACCGCGTCACCCCGATCGGCCAGGCCCACGAGCTGTACCGGGTCCTCACGGCCGCCGGGAACGCGCCCGCCGAACTCCTCGTCTACCCCTGCGAGGGCCACGAGTTCACCGACCCCGAGCGGCTCGAAGACGCCGCCGGACGGGTCGAGGAGTGGCTCCACCAGTACTCCGCGCGCGGCGCGCACGCCGCCGCCCGCCGGACCGCCGCACCGGGGCGTCTCATCCCCCGTACCGCCCCGGGCGCGGCACCCGCCGTGCCGGGAGACACACTCCCCCGTACGTCTCCCGGCACGGCACCCTCCCGGCCCCCGGCGGGCCGGGCCCACGACGCCGTGCCGGAGGGTGGCATCCCCCGAACGCCCTCCGGCACGGCTTCCCCCACCTTCGGCGGTCCCGCCAGGGAACAGGAACGATGACGACACCCACCGCGCCCCGCCGCGCCCCCGTCCTGCCCGCGCGCTACGTCGTGCGCAGGACCGGCGGCACCCTCGTCCTGCTCCTCGTCCTCTCCGTCGCCGTCTTCGCCCTGCTCCAGCTCGCCCCCGGCGACCCCGCGCGCACCCTCCTCGGGCCGCGCGGAGCGACCCCCGAGGCGCTCGAAGCGGTCCGCGCCAAGAACCACCTGGACGACCCCTTCGTCACCCAGTACCTGCACTGGATCGGCGACGCCGTCCGGCTCGACCTCGGCGACTCGCTCCGCACCGGCGAGAGCGTCTCCTCGGCGATCGGCTCCCGCCTCGGCCTCACCGCCCAGCTCGTCGGCCTCGGCTTCGCCGTCGCCCTCGTCCTCGGCATCCCCGGCGGCATCGTCTCGGGGCTCCGCGCCCGCCGCGCCACCGACCGCACCCTCCAGGGCCTCGGCGTCATCGCCCTCTCCACCCCGGCCTTCGCGGGCTCCCTCGTCCTCATCTACGTCTTCGCGCTCATGCTCGGCTGGTTCCCCGCCTACGGCCCCGGCGACGGGGGCGCGGGCGACCGGCTCCAGCACCTCGTGCTGCCCGCGCTCGCCCTCGGCGTCGCCGTCACCGCCGTGCTCCTCAAGCTCACGCGCACCGCCGTCGTCGCCGAACTCGGCCGCGACCACGTCGTCTTCGCCCGCGCCAGGGGAGTGCCCCGCGCGACGCTCCTGCGGTACGTGCTGCGCGGCACCGTCGTGCCCGTCGTCACCTCGGCCGCCCTCGTCCTCGCGTACGTGCTCGCCGGAACCGTGATGGTCGAGGAGGTCTTCGCCCTCCCCGGCCTCGGCCAGCTCCTCGTCTCCTCCATCACCTTCCGCGACCTGCCCCTCGTCCAGGCCGAAGCGCTCCTCGTCGCCGGGACCGTCTGCCTCGTCACGCTCCTGACCGACCTCCTGCTCCCCCTCCTCGACGCGCGCCTGCGGGTGCCCGCCACGACCACCCGTCGCCGCACCGCCCCGCTCGGGACCGAGGCCGCCGCATGACCACCACCACAGCGCCGGCGCCCGTCCCGGCTCCCCCGAGGACCCGGCGCTCGCGGCCGCGCCCCTTCGGCCTCGTCCTCGGCGTCCTGCTCGCCCTCCTCGTCGCCATGGCGGCGCTCGGCCAGTGGGTCCTGCCGCACTGGGACGAGCAGGACCTCGTCACGGGCGTCGCGATGCCGAGCGGCGAACACTGGCTCGGCACCGACGAACTCGGCCGCGACATCCTCCAGATGTGCGTCGCGGGCGCCCGCTCCACACTCGTCGGCGCGGCACTCGTCGCGCTCGGCTCGATGGTCCTCGGCAACGTGCTCGGACTGCTCGGCGGCTACCTCGGCGGCTGGACCGACGCCCTCGTCCGCCGCTGGGCCGACCTCCTCCTCGCGCTGCCCGCGCTCCTCGTCACGCTCGTCGTCGCGGGCATCGGCGGCGGCGGATACGCCCTCGCGGTGTGCGTCCTGATCGTCCTCACCTCGCCGGGGGACATCCGCCTCGTGCGCTCGGCGGTCCTCGGCCAGCGCCACCTCGCCTACGTCGAGGCCGCCGAATCGCTCGGCCTGTCCCGTACCACCGTGATGGTCCGGCACATCTGGCCCAACGTACTGCCCGTCGTCGTCGCCAACACGCTCCTCAACTTCGCGGGCGCGATCGTCTCGCTCAGCGCGCTGTCCTTCCTCGGCCTCGGCGTCCCACCAGGGGCTCCCGACTGGGGCCGCATGCTCGCCGAGAACCGCACCCTGCTCTACGACAACCCCTCGGCCGCGCTCGCCCCCGCCGTCCTCGTCGTACTGGCCGCCCTCGTGCTCAACCTCCTCGGCGACCGGCTGCTCGAATCCTTCACCGACCGAGGCAGGTCCGCATGACCACCGCCGCCCCGCCCCTGCTCCACGTCACCAACCTCGGCGTCGCCGCCGCCCGCGCGCACGGCGCACCGCTCGCCCTCCTCGACTCCGTCGCCCTCGACGTCGCGCGCGGCGAGGCCGTCGCCGTCGTCGGCGAGTCCGGCAGCGGCAAGTCCCTCGCGAGCCGCGCCGTCACCGGACTCCTCCCCGAGGGCGTGTCCGTCACGGGCGGCACGGTCGCGCTCGACGGCGAGGACGTCCTCGCCCTCGGCCCGCTCGCCCGGCACGCCCTGCGCGGACGGCGCCTCACGCTGCTGCTCCAGGACCCGTTCACGATGCTGCACCCGCAGCTCACCTGCGGCCGCCAGATCGCCGACGGACTGCGCGAACACACCGGCCGGGGCCGCGCCGCCCGGGAGGCGCGCCGCGCCGAAGTCGCCCGCCGCCTCGTCGAGGTCGGCCTCGACGCCGCGCTCGCCGACCGCTACCCGCACGAATTGTCCGGCGGGATGCGCCAGCGCGTCGCCATCGCCGCCGCGCTCGCCGGCGATCCCGACCTGCTCATCGCGGACGAGCCGACGACCGCGCTCGACGCGGCGAGCCAGCGCGCCGTGCTCGACCTCCTCGGCCGCCTCGGCAAGGACAGGGGCATGGGCCTCGTCCTCGTCACGCACGACCTGCGCGTCGCCTTCGAGGTCTGCGACCGCGTCTACGTCTTCTACGCGGGCACCGTCCTCGAACACGGCCGGCCCGCCGACTTGCGCACCCGCCCCCGCCACCCCTACACCGCAGCCCTCCTCGCCGCCGAACCCTCCGTCCGCACCCGCAGGGAACCACTCCCCGCTCTCCCCGGCTTCGTCCCCGCCCCCGGCCACCGCGCCCCCGGCTGCCCCTTCGCACCCCGCTGCGCCCACGCCACGGACGTGTGCGGCACGGGACGGCTCGCGCTCGTCCCGGTGCCGGGCGCGGGAGAAGGGCGGCTGAGCGCGTGCGTACGGATCGACGAGCTGGTGCGGCAGGGGAACGTCGCTCCGGTGACGGACGACGCGACCGGCCCCGTACGGGACGAGACGACGCCCGCCGAACCCGAGGGGGCCGTCCTCGCGCTCGACGCCGTCAGCCGGACCTTCCCCGGAGCCGAACGGCCCGCCGTCGACGCGGTCTCGCTCTCCGTCGCGCCCGGCGAAGTCCTCGCGCTCGTCGGTGAGTCGGGCTCCGGCAAGACGACGCTCGCCCGGATCGCCCTCGGTCTGGAGAGCGCCGACACGGGCGCCGCGCGCGTCGGCGGCGTGACGCTCGCGCCGGGCGCCAGGCCGGGCGCGGCGACCCGGCGCGCGCTCGCCGCCGAGGCACAGATCGTCTTCCAGGACCCGTACGCCTCGCTCAACCCGCTGCGCACCCTCGGCGCGACGCTCGCCGAAGCACTCACCTCGCCCGCCGCGCGCGGCAAGGGCCCCGTCGGCAGGGCGGCCCGCGCGGCCGAGGTCGAGCGGCTCCTCGCGCAGGTCGGGCTGCCCACCGCCTACGCGAACCGCAGGCCCGCCGCGCTCTCCGGCGGCGAGCGGCAGCGCGTCGCGATCGCCCGCGCCCTCGCGACCAGGCCCCGGCTCCTCGTGTGCGACGAGGCCGTCGCCGCGCTCGACGTCTCCGTGCAGGCCCAGCTCCTCAACCTCCTGCGCGCACTCCAGCGCACGGAGGGTTTCGCGATCCTCTTCATCACCCACGACCTCGGCGTGGTCCGGCAGATCGCCGACCGGGTCGCCGTCATGTACCGGGGCGGGCTCGTCGAGGAGGGCGACACCGCGCGCGTACTCGACACGCCCGCGCACGCGTGGACGCGCAGGATGCTCGCCGCGCTGCCCGAGGAGCGGGACGTCCCCGCTCCGGCCAAAGAAGCCGCAGGCTGATGGCCCGCCACGGGCCCGATAGAGTGAGGCGGCCCCGCCCGGAGGAGGAGACGGTGAGCGGAACCACGGCAGCTTCGGCCCCCAGGGCGCCGCGCGCCCGGAGCGGCGCGGAAGCCCCAGGGACCGTCGCGGGCGTGCGCTCCGCGCTGGCGGGGAACCTCGGCAGGCTCCGCCTGGCCCGGGGCCTGAGCCTGCGCGAACTCTCCGCGACCACGGGCGTCAGCAAGGCGCTGCTCTCCCAGATCGAGCGCGCCGAGGCGAACCCGACCGTCGAAGTCCTCGTCCGGGTCGCGGAAGCACTCGACACGAGCAGCGCCGAACTGTTGCGCCGCCCGCTGCCCCGCCCCGAGATCGTGCGCGCCGCCGAACTCGCCGTGCCGGACGACGAGATCTCGGTGCACCTCCTCTTCTCCAGCCACGAGCACGGCAGGACCGAGCTGTACCGCACGGCCCTGCCGTCGCGCAGCCGCAGCCAGGCCAGTACGCACGGCACGGGGTCCGTCGAGTACGTGATGGTGGTCTGCGGACACGTCACGCTCGTCGCCGACGAGACCCCGTACCCCCTCGCCCCCGGCGACGCGGCCCGCTTCTCGGGCGCCGTCGAGCACTACTACACGACCGGTGCCGAGCGCGCGGTGACGCACTCGATGCTGGGGTACCCGCGCGCCTGACTAGGAGCGCGCGTGGACCGGTCGCCCCACGGGGGACTCCCACAGCCCCCGGCGCTCCAGGAGCGGCAGCACTCCTTCGCCGAACCAGTACGCCTCCTCCAGGTGCGGGTAACCGGAGAGAACGAACTCGTCGATCCCCACGGCGTGGTACTCCTCAACGAGCCGCGCCACCTCCTCGTGCGAGCCGACCATCGCGGTGCCCGCGCCGCCCCGGACGAGTCCGACACCCGCCCACAGGTTCGGGTGGATCTCCAGTGCGTCGCGCCGCCCGCCGTGCAGCGCGAGCATGCGCCGCTGCCCCTCCGACTCGCTGCGCCCCAGCCCCCGCTGGACGTCCTCGACGAGCTTCTCGTCGATCCCGTCGAGCAGCCGCGCCGCCTCCGCCCACGCGTCCGCCGAGCGGTCCCGCGTGATCGTGTGCAGCCGGACGCCGAAGCGCACCTCACGCCCTTCGCGGGCCGCCAACTCCCTTACCGCGCCGATCTTCTCCGCGACGGCGGCGGGCGGCTCGCCCCACGTCAGGTACACGTCCGCGTGCCGCGCCGCGACGCGCAGCGCGGCGGGTGAGGAGCCGCCGAAGTACACGGGCGGCACGGGCTCGGGGAGCCGCCCGAGGCGCGCGCCCTCGACCCTGAGGTGCTCCCCGGCGTGGTCCACGATCTCCCCGCGCCACAACTTCCGTACGACGTGCAGGAACTCGTCCGTACGCGCATAGCGGCCCTCCTTGTCGAGGAAGTCCCCGAACGCGCGTTGCTCGGCGCTCTCGCCGCCGGTCACGACGTTGAGCAGCAGCCGCCCGCCCGATTGCCACTGGTAGGAGGCGGCCATCTGGGCGGCGAGCGTCGGTGAGAGCGCGCCGGGCCGGAAGGCGACGAGGAACTTGAGGCGCTCGGTGTGCCGACTGATCATCGCCGTCGTGAGCCAGGCGTCCTCGCACCACGTGCCGGTCGGCGTCAACGCGCCCTCGAAGCCCAGCTGTTCGGCGGCGCGCGCGATGAGGCTCAAGTACTCGACGGACGGTGGCCGGTCGCCGCCGCTCGCGGTCACGGGGGTGCCGTGGCCGCCGCCCACGACCTCGCGGCTGTCGCCGTTGGTGGGCAGGAACCAGTGGAAGGTCAAGGACACGGGAAAGCTCCGTTCGGCACGGGGGACCCGCCGGGGCGTGCGGGCAGGAGCACGGCGCGCGCGGGCTCGGTGGGGCGCGACGGGACGCCGTACGGGGGAGGGGGAGGGGCGGTACGGGGTGGGGCGCCGCTCAGCGCGTGCGGCCTGTGCGCATACCACCCGTGGTGGAGCGACACGCCGCGCTCGACACCCGGGAGAGGTCCACGTGGCGACGCCGCGTCAGAACCGTGCGCTGATCCATGCCCCGATCCAAACGGCGCCCGGCGGGGGGTGTCAAGAGGGCCCCCGCCGCCGCGGACCGCCGCCGCGGGGGCCCATCACCGCCCGCGTGCTTCCCGCCGCTCAGCCCGTCCTCGCCGCGCGCCCCGCGCCCACCGCGACCGGCTCGGGCGCCGTGAATCCTTCCGCGACCTCCGGCGGCAGTGGGCCCGCGCCGAGCAGCCCGGTCACCGCGCCGACCGCGAGCCGCCGCCACGCCCCCGCGTACCGCAGCATCGTGTGCTCGCCGCCGGTCAGCCGCACGCCCGAGGCCCGCGCCCCCGCCTCGCGGGCCCGCGCGAGCAGCCGCCAGGAGGCCTCGGGCGCGGTGACGCGATCCTGGTCGCCGTGGAGGATGACGAGTTCACGGCCCGCGAGCTGGGCGACCGGCTCGTCCTCGGGGCACCACGGGGCGAGCGCCACGACACCGTGCACGGTGGGGTGTCCTGCCGCGCGCAGAGCGGCGCGCCCGCCCATCGAGTGCCCCAGCAGCACGACGGGGCGGCCACCGTCGCGCGCGGCGAGGGCGTCGAGCGCGAGCAGGGTGTCCTGGAGCGGGTCGGCGGCGCTGCCGTTCCAGCCCCGGTAGCGGTAGCGCACCGGGACGACCTCCGCGGTACGGCTCGGCAGGGCGCGTCGCAGCGCCGTCGCGAACGGCCGCATGCGCAGCGCGGCCGGCTGCCAGGGCCGCGCCGGCTCCCGCCCCTCGGCCTTCCCCCCGTGCAGCACCACGACGGTGCACCGCCCGCTCCCGGGCGCCTCCCCGCCCCGCCCCGACGCGCCGCGTCCCGCTTCCCTGTCCGACACCTTCGTCCCCTTTCCGTCCGCCCGGACCCTACCGGGCTGATCCGTGGCCAAAGGTCCGGTGGACGGCTCGGGAATGTCGCGCCCCGATTGGCCGGGGCGGCGGGTCCGGCCGGGGGTGCTCAGCTGTCGTAGTCGACGGTCAGCTTCTCGGAGACGGGGAAGGTCTGGCACGTCAGCACGTACCCGGCCGCGACCTCGTTCTCCTCCAGGGCGAAGTTGCGGCGCATGTCCGCCTCGCCCTCGGTGACGAGCGCGCGGCACGTGCCGCAGACGCCGCCCTTGCAGGCGAAGGGCAGGTCCGAGCGGGTGGCCTGGGCGCCGTCGAGGAGGGTGCGGTCGCGCGGCAGCGCATCGGTCGTGGAGCGGCCGTCGAGGATGACGGTGACCTCGCTCGCGGGGCCGTCGCCGGTGGCGGCGCGGTCCGGGCGGACGGACGGGGTGACGGGCTCGCCGTCGGCGAAGAACAGCTCCTGGTGCACGCGCGCGGCCGGGACGCCGAGCCCGTCGAGCACGTCGCGCGCGTCGGTGACCATGCCGTGCGGACCGCACAGCCACCAGTGGTCCGCCGCCTCGACATCCACGAGCGCGGCGACGAGGGCCGCGAGGCGTCCGGCGTCCAGCCGGCCGCTGAGCAGTTCCGCCTCGCGCGGCTCGCGCGAGAGCACGTGCGCCAGCTCGAAGCGCGTCGGGTAGCGGTCCTTCAGGTCGGCCAGTTCGTCGGCGAACATCACGGTGCCCGAGCGCCGGTTCCCGTAAAAGAGCGTGACGCGCGAGTCCTCGTCGGCGCCGAGCACGGAAGCGGCGATGGAGAGCATCGGCGTGATCCCGGAGCCCGCGGCGATGAGCACGTGGTGCCCGGGCGTCGTGAGGTCGGGCGTGAAGAGGCCGGTCGGGGACATGACCTCGACCTCATCGCCCTCCCGCACCTCGTGGACGAGCCACGAGGAGAAGAGGCCGCCGGGCACCTCGCGCACTCCGATGCGGGGCGTGGTCCCGGCCGGGGAGCAGATCGAGTACGAGCGCCGCTCGTCGCCGCTGCCCACCTCGCGGCGCAGGGTCAGCGACTGCCCCGGACGGTGCGCGTACTGCTCGGCGAGTTCCTCGGGGATGTCGAAGCCGACCGCGACGGCGTCCTCGCACAGCCGCTCCACCTGGGCGACGCGGAGCGTGTGGAAGCTGGGGCGGCGCCGTGCGGACGGGCGCGCGCCCTCTACGGGGGTCGCGGTCATGTCGTACTCCTCAACATCTACCGACCGTTCGTTCGGGAGTAGATTTCCAAAGATTCCCACGGGGTGCAAGCCCCGACCGGTGCGGCACGCGCCACTCGGTGCCGGGCGGCTCGGGAGTATCGCGGAGGATTAAACGCACAAATGGGGCTTACGGGGCATGCGGGGCGGGCATCCCGCACGCATGAGTACTTACGTGACTCCCGTGTCCAACACCGACGCCGATCCGAGCTTCACGACGGGCCTCGAACCGGGCGGCGGCGTGCCCCCGGGCGAGACCCCGCCCGCCGAGAGCAGCACCTCGGAGGCGGGCCCCTGGAAGGACCCGGCCCGCGGCTGGACCGCCGCCCCGCTCATCGCGGTCGGGGTGCTCGTGCTGTTCTTCGCGGGGTTCTTCCTCGCGTACGCGGTGCTGATCCCGTGACCGAACCCGTGCGTCCGGTCCCGTAGACCGCCCGGAATCACTCCGTCGGGTGGTTTGAGGGGCTTTTGGCAACGGGCTGCGGTGCCCACCCGTCGTACGGAGCGGGAAGACCGTACGACCAGGGGGACACCGCATGACCCGCACCTTCACCCGGCCGCGCCGGCTCTGGCGCACCGCCCTCGCCCTTCTCGCGCTTACCGCGGGCGGACTGCTCGGCGCCGCGCCGGCCTTCGCGCAGAGCGCGGGCCCGCACTACCTGACCGCGGGCGAGCTGCCCCCGCACCCCTCCTCGCGCTGGTACGCGGGGCCGGTCACGGCCGGGCGCCCCGACCCGCTGCCCCTGTGCGGCGGCGAGACCCTGCCATCGACCGCGAGCCACCGTGCCTTCCGCACCGACGTCGACGCCCGCGCCCTTCAGGTCGTCGTCGTGGAGCGCGACGAGCGGCGTGCCGCCGACTATGCGGAAGTGCTCCGCCGCAGCCTCGCGCGCTGCGCGGAGCACGCGGCCGAGGACCCCGACGTCACCGCGGAGCGGAAGTCCTACGGAAGGCTCGACGTCGAGGAGGGCGCCCACGTCTACGGGCTGCACACGGTCACGCGCGGGGGCGCCTCCGACGTCTCGCTGTGGGCGGTGGGCCGCGACGGGCGCACGGTCACGCTCGTGGAGTGGGCCCAGCTCGGCGCCTTCGACTCCGCGCCCGTCAAGGCGTTCCAGCGCACGACGGTGACGGCGGTGAACAAGCTGTACTGAGGCCGACGGCTCCCGGCCGCGCGGGGCGCGAGCGCGTACGGCCTCAGGCGGCCCGCGATTGCGAACGGCCGCGCCCGCCGAACCGCTCCGCGAGCACCCCGAGCACCAGGGCGTTCACGAGGGCGCCGACGACGGGCCCGATCCAGAACAGCGCGGTCGGCAGCGCCGCGAAGGCCAGTGAGACGGGAGCGGTCGAGAAGAAGATCCACACACCCGCCATGCTCGCGTCGGCGTGCGCGACGAGGTAGTGGTCCGCGAGCACCCAGCAGACCACGGCGGCGACGAGCGCCAGGTAGGCGAGCGGCAGCGGGCGCAGGAGCAGGCGACGGGCGGTCGCGACGAGGGAGCGCGGGGACGTGGTCATGAGCGTGGCCTTTCGGTGACCGGGATGTCCGTACGGGACGGGGCCCTCCGCGTGGGACGGGCCGTCCGTACGGGACGAGGTGACTCCTCAAGACTCGCCACGCGCGCCGCCGCGCGCCTCCGTGGTCGTACTCAGCCCCGCCCTGGGTACCCATGCCGCACGGCCTGAGTGATCATGGGTATCGTCCGCCGCGGACGGCCCCATGAAGGGGGCCGCACGGCGGACGTGAGGGGTACGGGTGCGCGCGGAGCGGTGGAGCGAGGTGGTGACCCATCACGGCGAGGGGCCGGGCTGGGACCCGGCGGCGGGCAGGCTGCGGATCGTCGATCTGACGCGCGGCGACCTGCTCACCTTCGACGGCGCGGCGAGGCCCGAGCGGCTGCACCTCGGCGATGTGCTCGCCGCGTGGCGCCCCCGCGCCGGCGGCGGGATCGTCGCGGCCGTCGAGCGCGGCTTCACGCGCGTGGACCCGGACGGGACGGTGCGTCCCGGGCCCGCACTGTGGAGCGACCCGACGGTGCGGATGAACGACGGCGGCTGCGACCCGGCGGGCAGCTTCTACTGCGGCTCGATGGCCCACGACGCCAGGCGCGGCGCGGGCAGCGTGCACCGGCTCGCCCCGGACGGCACCACGAGCGTCGTGCACCGGAACGCCACGATCTCCAACGGCCTCGTCTGGGCACCGGACGGCAGCGAGGCCCACTACGCCGACACCGGCACCGGTACTGTCTTCCGCCTCCACCCCGACCCGGTCACCGGCGACTTCGGCCCGCTGGAGCCGTGGGTGCGGATCGACCCGACGGACGGCGGTCCCGACGGGATCACCCGCGATGCCGAGGGCGGCATCTGGATCGCTCTGTGGGGCGGGCACGCGGTCCGCCGCTACGCCCCGGACGGGACGCTCGACGCCGTGGTCGACGTCGGCGCCCGCCAGGTCAGCGCCTGCGCCTTCGGCGGCCCCGGCTACCGCGAGCTGTACATCACCACCTCGCGCCAGGACCTCGCCCCGCACGAGGACCCCGCCGCGGGCGCGGTGTTCCGCGCCGAGCCCGGCGTGCGCGGACTGCCCCCGCTCCCGTACGCGGGCTGAGCGGACCGGGGGAGGGGGCCGCGAGACGTGCCCCGTACGGGCACCGCTCACCCGATCCGTACGGGCACCGCTCACTCGACCCGTACGAGCGCCTCGGGTCCCACCGCGTGCCGCAGTGGCTCGCCCGCGAGGTACCTGGCGATCTCGGCGACGGTGCTCGTGCCGAGCGCGTGCCTGCCCTCGACGGTCGCCGCCGCCTGGTGCGGAGTCAGCAGGACGTTCGGCAGCGCGCGCAAGGGGTGGTCCACGGGCAGCGGCTCCGCGTCGTACACGTCGAGTGCCGCGTCGAGCCGCCCCCCGCGCACCTCGGCGAGCAGTGCCGCCTCGTCGACGAGCCACGAGCGGGCGGTGTTGACGAGCCCCGCGCCGTCCGGGAGCAGGGCGAGTTCCCGCGCGCCGAGCAGGTGGCGCGTCTCGGGCACGGCAGGGGCGTGCAGCGCGAGGACGCGGCTCGTGCGCAGCACCTCGTCGAGCGGCGCGCGGCGCACGCCGAGCCGCTCCGCGTCCTTGGCGCCGAGGTACGGGTCGTGCGCCGTCACCTCGGCGCCGAGCGCCCGTACGAGCGCGATGTAGGCCCGGCCCGTGCGCGAGGCCCCGACGACCCCGATCGGGCAGCCGAGGATCTCGTGCCGCTCCGGCGCCCGTGAAGCCTCCTCCCACGGCGCCCCGGAGCGCAGCGCGTGGTCGAAGCGGTGCACGCGGTGCAGGAGGTTCAGCGTGAAGGTGAGCGCGACCTCCGCGACCGGCCGCGCCATCGCGCCGCCCGCCTGCGTCACCTTCACCCCGCGCGCGAACACCTCGGGCCCCGCGTACGGGCTCACCGCCCCGCCCGTGTGCGCGAGGAGCCCCAACTCGGGTGCCAAGGCCAGTAGTTCGTCATCCATCTTGGGGGTTCCCCAGGAGGTGACGAGGACGTGCGGGCGGGCCGTGCGCAGGACGCGGGCAAGCTCCGTACGGTCGCCGTGGGCGTCCACGAGCGTCGGCTCGGCGAGTGCGGAGAGCCGGTCCCACGCCGCCGCCGTGAACAGTCGCGCGCGCAGCGCGGGCGGCACGGCGACGACGACGCGGGGGCGGCTCCCCGACGCCGACTCAGCGGAGCCAGTCATCGAGGTGCTCCGCGACGAAGGCGTCGTCCGTCAGCCAGGGATACGTCTTCACGACCCGGGCGATCTCCTCCGCCTGCCCCGGTGAGAGCCCCTCGTCCACGTCCAGGCACCACGTCCCGGCGAGCAGCCCTTGACGGCGCAGCACCTCGTGCACCCCGGCGACGCAGCCCCGGAAGTCGTAGCGCACGTCGAAGACGGCCGCGTTGGACTCCGTCACCTGCGGGCCGCGTGCGAGGAGTTCGGTGAGCAGCGCGTGATCGCCCGCGCGGGCCCGCCGTACCTCGTGGAAGAGCCGGACGGCGGCGCGGGTCCACACCGCCCAGTGCCCGAGCAGCCCGCCCGCGAACCACCGTTCGCCCTCCGCCGTGCCGTACGGCGTCAGGAGGTCCTGCACGATCGCGTCGTCGTTGCCGGTGTAGAGCGCGACCTCGCCCGCGCGTCCCGAGGCGGCGACGGCCGCGACGACGTCGGCGGTGCGGTAGCGGTCGAAGGGCGCCGTCTTGATCGCGACGACGGACTCGATCTCGGCGAGCGCGCTCCAGTAGGCGGGGGACAGTCGCCTGCCGCCCACCGCCTCCTGGAGGTAGAAGCCGATGACGGGCAGCACCTCGCCCACGGCCCGCGTGCGCTCCAGGAGCCCGGCCTCGTCGGCGCCGGGCACGAGCGGGCTCAGCAGCACGGCGTCGTACCCGAGTTCGCGCGCGAGTTCCGCCTCGGCGACGGCCTGCCGCGTGTAGCCGCAGGCGCCCGCGATCCGCACGAAGGGCGCGGCGGCCTCCTCGGGCGGGCGCAGGCGGGCGGCCTCCTCGTCGACGACCTCGGAGGCGAGTTCGAGTACGGGGCGCAGCAGGCCGACGGAGGGCTCGCGGATCGCGAACTGCGTCGTGTGCACCCCGACCGCGACGCCGCCCGCCCCGGCGGCGAGGTAGTAGCGGGTGAGGGCGCGCTGCCTGCGCTCGTCGAGGCGGCGGTCCGCGTCGAGCGCGAGCGGGTGGGCGGGGACGACCGTGCCGGCGGCGAGCGTGTCGAGCGGCGTGGGGGCGAGCGGGGAGAGCGGTGTGGGGGAGGGCATTGCGGGCACCGGTGATCAGAACCTTCCGTCGCGGACCTGGAACTTGGTGGGCTTGCCCGAGAGCGGCAGCCCGCGCCGCAGCCACTCGGCCTGCCAGCCGACGAGCGTGCGCAGCGGCACAGCCGGGTAGCCGAACAGCGCGTGGCACCGCGAGGCGTCCGAGAGCAGCGCCGTGCCGGACTCCGTACCGGCGTACGCGGGCTCGGTCCCGAACTCGGCGGCGAGGAGCGCGGCGAGGCGGCGCACCGAGGCGGTCTCGGGGCCGGTGAGGTTGAGCGTGAAGGGCTCGCGCGCGGCGTGGGCGAGGGAGCGCAGCGCGACCTCGTTCGCGTAGCCCTGCCACACGACGTTGACATGTCCCGTCGTCACGTCCACCGGGCTGCCCGCGCGCACCGCCGTCGCGAGGTCGGCGAGGACCCCGTACCGCAGGTCGACGGCGTAGTTCAGCCGGATCAGCGCGAGCCGCAGCCCGTGCTCCCGGGCGTGGTGGGTGAAGACGCGCTCGCGGCCCAGGCACGACATCGCGTACTCGCCTACCGGGCCCACCGGGTCGCTCTCGACGCTGCCCGCCGAGGCGGTGGGGACGAGCGGGTAGACGTTCCCGGTCGAGAAGGCGCTGATCCGCGCGGCGGCGTAGCGGCGCGCGATCCGGTCGGGGAGCGCGGCATTGACGGCCCACGCGTGGTCGGGCCGCCCGGCCGAGCCGAACTTCGCGCCGACCATGAAGACGACGTTCCCGGCGTCGGGGAGGTCGGCGGGGTCGCCCGCCATCAAATCGAAGGCGACGGGCCTGACGTTCTCGGCGGCGAGCGCGTCGGCCGCCGCGCGGTCGCTCCACCGCGAGACCGCGTGCACGGTGACGTCCGCGCGTCCAGCGGCGTCGAGCCCGCGGCGCGCGAGCCGGGCGAGGCTCGGGCCCATCTTGCCGCCCGCGCCGAGCAGGACGAGATCGCCCTCCAGGCCCGCGAGATCGGCGACGAGGCCGGGGGAGGGAGTGGCGAGGAGGTCTTTGAGACCCTTCTCGTCCCCGGGGAAGGAAAGAGTGGTGGACATGGGGGTGCGGGTCATCCCTTCACGGCCGAACCGGTGACGCCCTCGGTGAAGTACCGCTGGCCCACCAGGTAGGCGCTGAAGATCGGAACGAAAGCGACGACGGAACCGGCGAGTACCTGGTTGAGCGGCACCTGTTGCTGCTGGAGCGAGGCGATGCCCACGGTGAGCGTGCGCATGTCCGTGGACTGGCCGATGATGAGCGGCCACAGGAAGTCGTTCCAGTGCCACAGGAAGACGAAGGTGCCGAGCGTCGCGAGGATGGGCTTGAGGAGCGGCAGCACGATCCGGAAGAAGATCTGGAGCTCCGAGCAGCCGTCGAGACGGGCCGCCTCGAACAGCTCGTCGGGCAGCCCCATGATGAACTGCCGCATGAGGAACACGGCTTGGGCGTTGGCGAGGGTCGGCAGGATGAGACCCCAGTAGGTGTCCACGCCGCCGAGCTTCGCGATGAGGATGAAGGTCGGGATCATCGTGACGTGGTACGGGACCATGACCATCGACAGGAACGACCAGAACATCGTCTCGCGCCCGGGGAAGCGCTTCTTCGCGAAGGCGTACCCGGCGAGCGCCGAGAGCACGAGCACCCCGACGACCGAGACGACGGAGTACACGAGGGTGTTGAGCAGCCAGCGCGGCACGTCCTGCGAGCCGAGCACGTCCCCGTACGCGCCGCCGTGCAGCGGCCACGGCGCGAGGCTGCCCGGCAGGTCGACGGCTCCCTCGGGCTTCAGCGAGAGCACGACCATCGCGTAGAACGGGAAGATCGTGAGGAGCGCGGCGACGACGAGCAGCACCCCGCGCAGCACCTTGCCCCGGCGGCGCATCCGCAGCGCGGCGGGCAGCGTCTCGTACGGCTTGGGCTCGCGCGGGCGTTTTCCGGCGGACGACCGGGCGGGCTTCCCGAGGGAACCCCTGGCGGCCTCCCGCCCTGAATCCGCAGCGGTACGGGGCAGTTCGGCGGTGTCGCTCATCGTCAGCTCTCCTTTCCGATGACCAGCCGCTGGACGGCCGCGACCACGAGGGTCAGGACGAACAGGACGCAGCCGATCGCGCTGGCGTAGCCGAGGTCGAAGTACTTGAAGCCGGCGTCGTAGAGCTGGAAGACGAGGCTGTAGCTCGCGTTCGCCGGGCCGCCGCCGGTCATCATGTAGACCGCGTCGAAGACCTGGAAGCTCGCGGTGGTCTCGATGACCGCGAGGAAGAAGAAGGAGCCCTTGAGCTGCGGCGCGACGATGTACCGGAACCGTTTCCAGGGCCCGGCCCCGTCCACGAGGGCCGCCTCCTCCAGTTCGCGCGGCACCTCCTGGAGGCGCGCGAGGAGGATGAGCATCCCGTACCCGCAACGCGACCAGACGCCGACGATCGCGAGCGCGGGCAGTACGAGCGCGGAATCCGCGAGCCACGACTGATCGGGCAGTCCGAGGAAGCCCATGACCTTCGACCACGGGCCGTCCGAGGAGAAGATCCACAGGAAGACCGTCGAGGCGAGGATGAGGCTCGTGACGACCGGCAGGAAGAAGACGGAGCGGAAGAGCTTCGAGCCCCGGAACGCGCGGCGGGTCAGGAGCGCGAGGCCGAGCGAGGCGGCGATCGTGACGGGCACGGCCATGACCGTGTAGACGACGGTGACCTTGAGGGCCGACCAGAAGAGCGGGTCGTGCACCAGCCGGTCGAAGTTGTCGAGCCCGGTGAAGTGCGTGTCCTGGCCGAGGGTGTAGTCGGTGAAGCCGAGCAGCAGGCCCGCGATGCCGGGCCCGAAGCGGAAGGCGAGGAAGAGGAGGAGAGCGGGCAGGACGAAGAGCAGACCGATCCTGGCCTCGCGCCGGGCGTGCGGCCCGCGCCGGGGCCGGCCGGTGGGGTGAGGGCGTTCCGCGAGAGCGGACACGGGACCTCCTTCGGGGTGGTGCGGACGCCGCGCGGGGGCGGCGCGAGGGGTGGGGGAGCGGGGGCGTCGGGGCGCGCTCGCCCGACCCCCTCCGGTACGGCGCTCCGGCTCAGCGCTTGCGCGCGATGACCTGGTCCGCGGCCTTCGCCGCCGCGTCGAGCGCGTCCTTCGGGCACTTCTTGCCCAGCAGCGCGGCCTGGATCTCCGGCGCGAGCGAGCCCATGACGTCGCGCGCGGCGGTCGCGAGCGGGCCGACCTTGGTGGTGTCGAGCGCCTTCGCGGTCTCCTGCTGGCGCGCGTCGCCGGGGTAGAGGTCGCTCGCGTCCTCGCGGGTCGGGAAGTAGCCGCCAGGCTTCTGGAGTCCCGCGCTGTTCTTCGCCCAGCTCACGAAGCTCACCCACTTCCCCGCGGCCTTCGTGTCGCCGCCCTTGAAGACCGCGAGGGTGCCCACGGTGCCGTACGCGGCGCTCGTGTCGGCGCTGAGCGGCTGCCGGACGACGATGTTGTCCTCGCCCCAGAAGGGCGCGACCTCGGCGGCCGTGTTCTGCCACGTGCACGCGACCTTGTTCTTGGCGAGGTCGGTCTGCTCCATCTTCGGCGTCGAGGTGACGAGGTCCTTCGGCGTCCACCCCTTCTCGACGTAACGGCGCAGCCAGCTCAGTGCCTTGACGCCGGCCGCGCTGTCGAAGGCGACGCTCTTGTTGTCCTTCGCGAAGACGTCCCCGCCCGCTTGCCAGAGCAGCGGGTAGAAGGTCATGTTGAGCGTCGCGGTCGTGTCGCCGCTGTAGCTCGTCGCGTAGTAGCCCTTCGCCTTGAGCTTCGGCGCGAGCGCGTTGAGGTCGTCCCACGTGCTCGGGTACTGGTCCGCGAGCCCGGCGGCCTCGAAGACCTTCTTGTCGCACAGCAGCGGGTACGCGGACATGAGGACCGGCGTCGCGAGGGCCTTGCCGTCCACGGTCACGGCCTCGCGCGCCGCCGGGCGGAGCGCCTTCGCGTCGGCGGCGGGCAGGTACTCGTCGGCGGGGACCAGGTTGCGCTGGTAGGCGGCGAGCTGGTCGGGGATGAGATAGGCGACGTCGGGGCCCTTGTTCGCGGAGAGCGCGGTGGCGAGGGAGGTGTCGCGGTTGGCCCAGGGATAGGTGGAGACCTTGACGTCGATGTCGGGGTTCTTCTTCTCGAACTCCTTCACCAGGCCGTCCCAGTATGCCTTGTTGGCCTTCTCGTCGGTGATGACGGGGTAGACCCAGGCGTTGACGGTGCCCTTGCCCGAGCCCCCGCTGCCCGAACCGCAGGCGGCGGTCGCCGCGAGGGTCGTGAGGGCGAGGGCGGTACAGGCGAGGCTGCGGCGGATTCTCATGGTGGTGTTCTCCAGGCGGTACGGGGGAGGGGGCGGCGTTCGGCGGTGCGGGGCGCGGGGGGTTCAGCGAGAGGCTTCAGCGGGGAGGTTCAGCGGGCGGGGACCTGCTCGACGGTCCCGCGGTGGCGGGAGCGTTCCGCGGCGAACGCCGCGAGGTGCGAGCCGAGCGAGTCGAGGGGGCCCGAGCGGATGCGGGAGAGGTCGCCGGTGGCGAGCGCGTCGACGAAGGAGGCGATGAGGACGGTGTCGCCACCGCCGTGCCCCTCGGCGGCGTTCGAGCCGGTCGCCTCCGTCTCGTGGACGGTGACGGTGTCGTCGCGGAAGTCGTGCACGGTGACGCGCTCGCCGTCGCCGCGCAGCCAGCCGTGGCTTCCGAAGATCCGGGTCTGGCGGTGCGTCTGCTCGGTGAAGGCGCTCATCGTGAAGGTCCCGGTGATCCCGCCGGAGAGCCGCATCGCGACGACCTGGTTGTCGACCACGTCGTTGTCCGCGTGGTAGACGCACCGCCCGTACGGGCCCGAGCGCAGCGCCTCGGTGAGCACCGCCTCGTCCTCCGGCCCGTGCGCGCGGTCGGTGACGTGGCTGACGGGCCACGCGCCGCCGGTCTTCCGCAGTGCCGGGTAGTAGAGCTTGCGCGCCGAGTACGGGCACGCGGACTCGACCGCCTCGGGGCAGGCGAGGCACGTGCTCGCCGCGTTCTCGGGGGCGTTCTCGGGGCGGAAGTGGGCGAGCGAGCCGAAGCTCGCCACGGTTTCGATGCGGCGGCCCGTCACGTAGGCGATCCAGTCGAGGTCGTGGCTCGACTTGGCGAGGATCATCGGGGACGACGCGGCCTCGCTGTGCCAGGGGCCGCGCACGTAGCTGTGCGCGTAGTGCCACCAGCCGACCGGTTCCAGGTGCTCGATCCCGGTGACCGTGCCGAGCACCCCGCTGTCCACGACGCCCTTCACGAGGTCGGTGTACGGCGTGTACCGCAGGACGTGGCACACGGCGAAGGGCACCCCGGTGCCGAGGACCCCTTCGACGAGGCGGCGGGTCTCCTCCTCACCCGGCGCGAGGGGCTTCTCGGTGAGCAGCGCGTACCCGGCGCGGGCGAGCGCGAGGACGGGCTCGACGTGGTCCCTGTCCTGCGTGCACACGAGCACCGCGTCCGCGATCCGCTCGCCGTCGGGGCCCGGCAGCAGCCCCCGCCAGTCGTCGAACTCCGCGACGGGCCCCGCCGCGCCCGCCGCCGCACGGGCCCGCGCGGCGGGCAGCGGGTCGGCGACGGCGACGAGCCGGGCCCGCCCGGGATGCGCGTTGATCCAGTCGGTGTACGTCAGGCCGCGGTTGCCCGCGCCGGCGAGCGCGATACGCACGGGCCCTGCGGTGCTGCGGAGTGGAGCAGTCATGGTGAGGTGTCCTCGCGGTACGGGGTGGTGCGGGGGTGGTGCGGGCGCTATGGCCCGGCGGGAGTTGGCACACGGCCAGGGGTGCCGCCCACCGGGCCGGTGTCCCGGGCCGGTCAGCCGAGCAGAAGGTTCCCGTCCTGGTGCCGGACGCGGTCGCCCTCGGCGGGCAGCCGGGTGCGGGTCGTGCCGTCCTCGACGCACCCGCTGTGCAGGAGCCAGCCCTTGGCGAAGGCGGCGTCGGCGAGGTCGAGGCTGCCGCCGCGGAGCACCGCGCCCTGGGCGAGGTACTCGTTGGCGCCCTCGGTGAGCCGCACGTGCGCGGTGTCACCCGCGGGCTCGCTCGTGCAGGCGCCGAGCCGCCACCGTACGGTCCGGTCCTTGTCGCCCGTACGGGAGAGCAACGCGCCGGCCGCGTTGGTGCCGCCGAGCACCGCGCCCCCATCGACCACGACCTCCTGGTCCTTCGCGCCGTTCAGCACGAGGCCGGTGTCCTGGTGGCGGCCACCGCGCACGGTCGTGGAGGAGTGCGCGAAGGTGCTGGGCGCCGCGTCGGCCTTCCCCGTGAAGGAGCACTCCTGGAGCACGAGCGGCCCGGTGCCCTTGAAGGAGGCGCCGTCGAGTCCGTCGAGCGCGACCCGTTCCAGGTGCACGGCCGTGCTCACGTTCGCGGCGGTCACCTCGGCGCCCTTGCCCAGCGTGAAGGCGGAGTCGGCGACGACGGTGGGACGTGTCGAGCGCGTCGAGGTCTGCGTGATCACGAGCGGCCCGGACGCGGTGCAGCCCCGCAGTTGGGCACCGTCCGCGTTGATCCAGATCATCCCGGAGCCGGACTGCGCGTTGCCGATGACGCGCATGTCCTCAAGCGTCAGGTCGGTCACCGCGACGCGCGCCACGAACCACGAGCACACGTGCCGCGTGACGCTGACCCGCTTCGCGGCACCGCCCCAGGCCGTCCCCGAGTTGGCGAAGGTCATGAGCCCGGAGTTGCCGGTGTAGACGAGGTCGTGCTCGAACTGCCCGTGCGTGACGAAGGGGCCCTGGTCGTCGCCGTCGCCGTGGCAGTTGGTCACGTAGCCGTACGCGGACGCCGTCCAGTCGTTGAGGTGGCGTGCGTTCGCCGTGTGGCAGTCCTCGACGTGCCCGTACAGGCAGTAGATCTGCTGGGTGAGGTAGCCCGCGCCGCCCCACGTCACCGAGGACGGGTTCTTCAACTGGCACTGGTGGGTGTGGAAGTACGTGCACCAGCGGCGCATCACGACGGGCCAGAACGTGCCGGTCGCGTCGATGCCGGAGACGTCGCAGGAGACGGCGTACTCGTAGGCGACCGGGTGCGAGCCGGAGAGCTGGTCGGCGTCGGGGACCCCTTCGAAGACCATGTTCCGCACGTGGCTGCGGGTCACGGGCTCGACCTTCGTCCACTTAAAGGTGCGGCCCGCCGCGAGGTCCCAGCCGATCTTGTAGTTGACGCGGATGTGCGTGGCGTCGACCCGCTGCGTCACCTGGACGAGGCGCTGCACCTCCTTCTCGTACTGGCCGCCGCCGGGCTTCGCGTCGATCTCGACGGCCCACCACTCGCCGACCTGGAACGCGCTCGACGCGGGTACCTCGAAGACGTCGGCGAGGTCGGGCATAGGAGCCGAGAGCTTCGCGGTGACGGTCGTCCCGGTGCGTTTGCCCTTGAAGTAGAGGACGGCACCGAAGGGGTTGTCGTCCGTGTTCGGCTCGATGCCGGTGGTGGTGACGCGGTGGCCGCCGAAGTCGAGTTCGATGCCCGAGCGGTCGAAGGTGTGCCGTTCGGTGAAGTTCAGATCGGTGTGCGCCTCGACGCGGTGCACGGACGGATCGTTCACGAGCGCGTCGAGCGCGGCGTCGGCGGGGGCGTCCGCGCCGAAGAGACCGAAGGAACGGAGGTCTATCACGCCGTCGTGCAGGCGCAGCCAACGGCCCTTCCTCCCCGCGCCCTTGGGGGCGAGGACGGTGCCGCCGTCGTCGTCGGCGCCGGACTTCGCGTCCCAGCGCAGGAGCATCCCGCCGCCGTCGCCCGGCGTGCGGTAGCCGGTGACGAGCACGGTCTCGCCGGAGGAGAGGGTGTGCCCCGGGAGGGCCCGCAGGGCCTTGACGTCAGTGACGGTACGGGGCGCGGGGGCGCCCTTGGCGGGCGCGGCCGAGGCGCTGGCCGTGCCGGCCGCGGTCGCGGCGAGCAGGAGCCCGCCGAGGCCGCCCGCCCGCAGGAGTTGTCTGCGGCGGGCTGTGCCGGGCCCGGTTTCGGCTTCGGTCTCGGTCTCGGTCTCGGGGAGTGGTTCGGGGAAGGGAGGACGGGACGCAGTGCTCACGGGGGACTCAACCTCGGGTGGTGGACCGGCTGGTGAGGTGGCGCATTCCCGCGGCGAACGACTACCGGTCGCACGAAGGCCGTTGCGGGCCCGTACGAGCGGGGGCGGATGGCGAGGTGGGGAAGCGGGGCGCTCGGCCCCGCGCCGTGACCCCGGGAGAGCAGCCCGAGAGAAACCGGTCACGGCCCGGCTCGGGCACTGGCCCGCCGGATTGCCGGTACCTAAGCACCCCCGGCGAGCGAGGTCAACCCCTCCCGCGCGCCGCCCCTTCCGCCCCGCCCTTCCCTCCCGGCCGCTCCCCTCACGTATCGAGCGCCCCGGGCCCCTGTCGCCCGGCCGCTTCCACCACGTACCCGAGCGCCCCGCTGATCTCCCCGGCCGCGTCCCGCACTTCCCGCCCCAGCTCCTGGAACCGCCAGCTCGGCAGGTCCAGTTTGAGACCCGTGACGCTGATCGCCCCGGCCGGCTCCCCGCGGTGGTCCCTCAGCACGCTCCCGATGCAGAAGATCCCCTCCGCGTCCTCCTCGTCGTCCAGCGCGTACCCCGAGGCCCGGACGTCGCGCAGGTGCGCGAGGAGGGTCGGCTCGTCGGTGATGGTGCGCGAGGTCCTGCGCGGGAGCCCGCTCGCGGCGAGCAGCGCCCGCGCCTCGTCCTCGGGGAGCGCGGCGAGCAGCGCCTTGCCGAGCCCCGAGCAGTGCGGCAGCTCGCGCGTGCCCATGCGCAGGTCGAGCCCGGGCCCCACGGCCCGGTCCACCTGGTCGATCACGACCGCCTGCCCCGCCTCGGGCACCGCGACCCGCGCCGCCATCCCCGTCGCTTCCGACAGCCGCGCGAGCACCGGACGGGCCACGTCCCGCAGCGAGACCTGCGCCCTGGCCCGGTCCCCGAGCCGCGCGAGCGCCATCCCGAGCCGGTAGCGGCGGTTCATCCCCTCGCCCTCGTCGGCGACCATCCCGTAGTGCCGCAGCGTCTGGAGGATGCCGAAGGCCGCGCTCTTGGAGATCCCGCACGCCTTGCCCACCTCGGTGACACTGAGCCCCCGCCCGGGGCCCCCGGCGGCGAGTGCCTCCAGGATCTCCGCGCCGCGCCCCACGGTCTTCACCCAGTACTTCGCCTCTCCCGCCGGTACCGCCGCCTCACCCTGACTCTTCCGCTGACTGTTCTGCATAGCAGAACACGATAGTCCGTACCTGATCCCCTGTCCGCAGAACGCCTCTTGACGCCGCAAACAGGCGGCTCTACGCTGAGCGCGCTGTTCCGAATAACAGAACACTGTTCTGAAAAACGAGACCCGAGCACCACCACCGAGCCTCACCACGGCACAGCAATCGCGACGAATGCGGCGGATGGCACCGGAATCCCGCTGAGCAGAGCGGGCCTCCGGCCGACAGCACTCGACGCAAGGAGCACCACACATGACGCTCGCCGAACGCGCCCGCCGGGTCATCCCCGGGGGTGTCAACAGCGGCCAGCGCAGCATCCCCGGCTTCACCGAGCTGGTCATCGCCCGGACTCGGGGCTCGCGCTTCTGGGACCAGCACGGCCGGGAGTTCACCGACTACCACGCGGCCTTCGGGCCCGCCGTACTCGGCCACAACGACCCCGACGTCGCGGCGGCGACCGCCGAGGCCGGCACCACCCTCGCCCTCGCGGGCGTCGGCGTCACCGAGGCCGAGGTCGCCCTCGCCGAGGAACTCACCGCGCTCGTCCCCTCGCTGGAGAAGGTCCTCCTCACCAGCACCGGCAGCGAGGCCACTTTCCACGCCCTGCGCGTGGCCCGCGCGGCCACCGGCCGCGACCTCGTCGTCAAGTTCCAGGGCTGCTACCACGGCTGGCACGACGCCGTGAGCCTCAACGTCATCTCCGCACCCGAGCGGGTGGGCACGAAGGACCCCACGTCGACCGGCATCCTCGCCCCCGTACTCGACGCGACCCTCGTCCTGCCCTTCAACGACCCCGAGGCCGTGCGCCGCGTCTTCGCCGAGCACGGCACGGACATCGCGGCCGTCATCCTCGAACCCGTCCCGCACAACGTCGGCGCCCTCCTGCCCACCGACACCTTCCTGCGCACCCTGCGCGAGGAGTGCACGAAGGCCGGCACCGTCCTCGTCTTCGACGAGGTCATCACGGGCTTCCGGCACGGCCTCGGCGGCTACCAGGAGATCTGCGGCATCACCCCCGACCTCACGACCCTCGGCAAGGCCATCGCCAACGGCGCCCCCATCGGCGCGCTCGGCGGCCGGGCCGACCTCATGGACCTCTTCAGCACCCGCCCCGGGGGCCCCGCCTTCTTCGCCGGCACGTACAACGGCCACCCCCAGGTCGTCGCCGCCGCCCGCGCCACCCTGCGCAAACTGCGCGAGGAACCCGTCCACGAACACCTCTACCGCCTCGGCGCCCGCGCCCGCGACGGGCTCACCGCGCTCTACCGCGAGCTGGACGTCCCGGCCGTCGTCACCGGCTTCGGCTCCGTCTTCGTCACGTACTTCATGGACGGCCCCGCCCCGCTCACGTACGACGACCTCCTCGCCAACGACGCCGCCCGCTTCATCGGGGTGCGCCGCGCGCTCACCGACCACGGGATCTTCGAGCTGCCGCTCAACCTCAAACGCAGCCACGTCTCGTACGCGCACACCGACGACGACATCGACCGGCTGCTCGAAGCGACAGGGAAGGCCGTGCGCACCGTGCTCGCCGAAGGCACCCCCACCGACCTCGCCCACACCTCGACCATGGGCGGAGCGCGCTGATGCTCACCGTCAACACCACCCGGCCCGCCGGGCCCGCCGGGCGCATCACCCGCGTCGAGACCCTGATGCTCGGCACCGCCTGGCGCGACTTCGCCTACGTCCGCCTCCACACCGACGAGGGCCTGACCGGCGTCGGCGAGATCACCCACCCCTACCGCCCCCGCGAGACCTGCGCCCTCACCGAGGCGATGGGCCACCGCCACCTCATCGGCGCCGACCCCTTCGACACCGAGGAGATCTGGCTGCGCATGTACCAGGGCGACTTCCTGCGCGGCGGCGACGTCGGCGGGATCGTCGTCTCGGGCGTGGACCAGGCCCTGCACGACCTCATGGGCAAGGCGCTCGGCGTCCCCGTCTACCGCCTCACAGGGGGCGCGACCCGCGACCGCGTCCGCGTCTACGCCAACGGCTGGTACACCGGCGAGCGCGAGCCCGAGATCTTCGCCGCGAAGGCCGAGGAGACCGTCGCACGCGGCTACACGGCGCTCAAGTTCGACCCCTTCGGCGCCGGGCTCCACCATCTGGAGAAGGCCGAACTGCGCCGTAGCGTCGACCTCGTCGCGGCGGTGCGCGAGGCCGTGGGCCCCGACGTGGACCTCTTCATCGAGGGGCACGCCCGCTTCGGCACCGGGACCGCGCGGCAACTCGTCGACGCGCTCGCCCCCTACGAGCCCGGCTGGTTCGAGGAACCCCTGCCCTGGACCCTCATCGAGCGGTACGCGGAGCTGCGCGAACGCGCGCCCTTCCCGATCTCGGGCGGTGAGCACTTCCACAACCGCCACGAGTACAAGCAGCTCTTCGCGACCCGCGCCGTCGACATCGTCCAGCCCGATCTGTCCATGGCGGGCGGCTTCACCGAGCTGCGCAAGATCGCCGCCGAGGCCGATACGCACGGCATGACCGTCGCCCCGCACAACTCCAACTCCCCGCTGTGCACGACCGCCTCGGTGCACGCCGTGCTCGGCATCACCAACTTCCAGATCCTGGAGACCTTCGACGGCCTCCTGGAGCCGTACGTCTTCGACGCCGTCAAGGGAGCGCTGCCCGTCAAGGACGGCCACATCGAGCTGCCCACCGCGCCCGGACTCGGCATCGAACTGGTCGACGAGGTCTTCGAGGAGCACCCGCCCAGCCACCGCTTCTGGAACATGTTCGCGGAGGGCTGGGAGAAGAGGAACCGCACGTGAGCACCACCCCGACCGGCACCATCCCCACCACCCCCGCCGTCTCCGGCCCCGTCGTCGACGTCCACTCCCACCTCTTCCGCCACAGCCACGACTTCGACGCCACCTTCCGCGCCGAGTCCGCGCGCGCCCACGCGGGCGAGGTCGACCTGACGGTGCGGTACGAGGACTACGCGGCGAGCGCCCCGCCCGGCACCCGCACCGTCGTCGTCGGCGGCAAGGCCCGCAGGAGCGGGCTGTGGGTGGACGACGCCGCCGTCGCAGCCTACGTCGCGCAGCACCCCGAGCAGCTCATCGGCTACCTCGCGATCGACCCGACGCAGCCCGGCTGGCGCGAGGAACTGCGGTACGGGCACCAGGAACTGGGCCTGCGCGGTATCAAGATCATGCCGATGTACGCGGGCTTCGACCCGGCCGACCCCGCGTACGACGACCTCTTCGGCTACGCCGAGGAGCACGGCCTCCCGCTCCTCGTCCACACCGGCACCACCTTCGTCTCGCAGGCACCCCTTGAGTACGCGATGCCCCGCCACCTCGACTGGGTCGCGATGCGCCACCCCGAGCTGCGCATGGTCCTCGCGCACCTCAGCCACCCCTTCGAGGGCGAGTGCGTCGCCGTCATCCGCAAGCACCCGCACGTGTACGCGGACATCAGCGCCCTGCACTACCGCCCCTTCCAGCTCTGGCACAGCCTGCGGCTCGTCCAGGACTACGGGGTGTGGGACAAGCTCCTCTTCGGCAGCGACTACCCCTTCACGACGGTGAACGACTCCATCGAGGGCGTGCGCCGCATCGCCCGAGTCCCCGGCATCCCGGGACTCGACCCGCTCGACCAGGACGCGGTCGAGGCCCTCATCCACCGCCCGGCGCTCGACCTCCTCGGCCTGGCCTGACACCCCGGCGCGCCCTCTCGCGTGGGGGCGCGCCGGCCTCGTACCCCTGGAGCCCCCATGGACCGATTCGACCTCACCGGCCGCACCGCCCTCGTCACCGGCGCCGCGGGGGCCCTCGGCCGTGCCTTCGCCCTCGCCCTCGCCGAAGCCGGCGCCGACCTCCTCCTCGTGGACCTGCCGGGCGCCGAGGGCCTCGACGAGACGGCGCGGGCGGTACGGGCCACCGGCCGCGCCGCCGCGCTCCACCCCCAGGACCTCGCACGCACCGAGGAACTGCCCGCCTTCGCCGACCGGGTGCGCGAGGCGGCCGGGCCCGTGCACATCCTCGTCAACAACGCCGGGGTCGCCGCGCTCGAACGCTTCAACACCATCACCCCCGCGAGCTGGCAGCACGTCATGCGCGTCAACACGGACGCTGTCTTCTTCCTCTCCCAGCGCTTCGCCGAGCACATGATCGCCGATGGCGTCCCCGGCCGCGTCATCAACATCACGTCGAAGAACGCCCACGTCGCCGAGGCGGGCCTCGCCCACTACAACGCCTCCAAGGCCGCCGTGGACCTCCTCAGCAAGACCCTGGCGATCGAACTCGCCCCGCACGGCATCACCGTCAACACCCTCGCCCCCGGCATGGTCGACACCCCGATCGACGACGAGTTCCCGCTCGCCCACGCGGAGTTCGAGGCCGCCTACCGCGAGCGCATCCCGCTCGGCCGCTACGCGAGCCCCGAGGAGTGCGCGGGCCCCCTGCTCCTCCTCGCCTCCGACGCGGGCGCGTACGTCACCGGCACCCACCTCCTCGTCGACGGCGGCGTCCTCGCCGACCAGATGCCCCGCACCCGCTTCATGCCGCCCTACCGCAGCAGCCTGCCCACCGAGAGCGCATCCCCGGAGACCCCATGAGCACCGGAACCACCGCCTCGCACGACCACGAGGAACCGGAGAGACCCGCGCCGCGCGCCCCCGCCCCGGACAGCCCCGGCCACGCCTCGCCGAGCCGCCGCCACCTCCTGCGCGCGGGCGCCGGGACCGGGCTCGCCGCCGGGGCCCTCCTCGCCGCGCCCGCGCCCGCCCAGGCCCGTACCCCCGAAGCGGCCCCCGCCACCCCCGAAGCCGCCTCCGCCGCCCGCGCCTGGCCCACCCTCGCCGCCCTCCTCGGCCGCTCCCCGCACGGGCTCACCGACGGCGAACACGCCCTGCTCAGCGGCTACCGCACCCCCGGCGACGGCGGCGGCACCCTCCTGCGCTGGGACGCGGAAGCGAGCGACGCACCGGACGGCGGCCTCGTCCACAGGCCCGCCGCGCGCCCCCGCCGGGGCCGCTGGCGCCAGGTCCACGACGGCACCGTCGACTTCCGCTCCTTCGGCGTCCTCGGTCCCCGTACCACTGCCGACGACGCACTCGACGCGATGGCGGCCGACCCCTCGGTCACCCGCGTCGAGGCCCACACGGATCTCCTCTTCCGCCGCCGCCACACCTTCACCCGCTCCCGCTTCACTCTCGACTTCGGCGGCCGCACCGTCCACACCGGCGGCATCGCGCGCAACACCCACGACAACCCCTTCGGCGCGGTCCTCGCCTTCACCGGCACGACCGAGCCCGAGCGCTCCCTCACCCACGCCCTCACCGCGCCCGTCCCCGAACTCACCGACCTCTACCCCGTCCCCGACAGCGGCGCCTTCGCGGTCGGCGAGTGGTGGAGCCTCACGTGCGCGCCCGTGCCGGGCGGCGGTCAGTACGAACGCGAACTCCAGAAACTCGTCGAGATCACCGAGATCCCCGACGGCGGCCACGTCCGCGTCGGCTACCTCTCCGGCTGGGAACTGCCCGCCGGACGTGAACTGACCTGGGTCCCCGTCCGGCCCGTCCACTCCGTCACCGTCCGCGACCTCGTCTTCCTCGGCGCGGGCGAGGACACCGGCGCGAAGGACGACGAGTACACCGGCTCGCACCCCGTCTCCTTCGAGTACGCGGTCGACTGCCACGCCCGCGACATCCACGCCACCGGCACCTTCTGGCCCGTCGTGATGCGCCGCTGGAACACCCGCTTCACGACCGAGCGCTGCTCCCTCAAGAACCCGCCCACCGTCGAGTACGGCGGTGCGGGCTACCTCACCCAGCAGATCTACTGCCTCGACGGTCGCGTCAGCGACTGTACGAGCAGCAACGTCCGCCACCTCAGCGACCTCACCGCCTCCGCGCACTGCCAGGTGGTCAACTGCCACGGCGACGGGGACGACAGCGGCGGCAACCCCTTCACGACCCACGGCCAGTACGAGCACGACCTGCTCTACCAGGGCAACTCCGGGCTCATGGACATCGCCAACTCCGGCGCGCCCTGGGGGACATCCGCCAAGCGCATCACCGTGCGGGACCACGTGTGCTCCTGGTTCGTCGCCGACACGAGGATCACCGACCTCACGCTCGACAACGTCACCGTCCTCGCCCGCCCCACCTTCGACAAGGCCGGCACCCTCAGCGTCAACGCGGACGGCACCCAACTGCGCGGCTGCACCGCCGTCACCTTCTCGCTCACCCGCCGCTCCAGCCGCTCGGCGCGCCCCACGACCCTCACCGACTGCCACTTCGCCCCGCCCGCGAAGAGCGTCCTCGTCCACTCCGCCGTCAACACCCCCGTCCACTTCACGCGCTGCGTCATCGACGGACTCGACGGCAACACCCTCGCGGGGACGGGAACGGTGACGTTCACCGCCTGCACCCTGAACGGCAGCGGCCCCGACGCCGCACCCCTCACCGTCACCTGCCCGGAACTGCGCCTCACCGAGAGCGAGCTGCGCGACACCGGCCTCGTCCTCGACGCCCCCACCGGCACCCAGCGCCTGAGCCTGACCGGCTCCACGCGCCTCGGCGGCGACAACGCCGCACACACCTTCCTCGCGTCGGGCCCCCACCGCCCGGCCGACGCCGCCACGCACTGGCACCTCGGCGCGCTCCACTCCACCGCCCCCGCCACGACCGCCCACGCCGTCCTCACCCGGGGCGTCCACCACTGGAGGGCCCTCGGCGCCGAACTGAGGGGAGGCCGCCTGCGCCTCGAACCGGCGGCCTTCCGGGGCGACTCCACCCTCGTCCACGCCCACTGCATCGAGGACAACGTCACGCGCGAGGCCGTCCCCGAGGAAGGCCCCCGCGTCCGCTGGACCGCCAACCTCCTCCTGTGATCCCGGGAGCACCCATGACCACGATCCACCGCACCGCGACCGAGGCCGACGAACCCGCCCTCCGCGCCCTGTGGGCGGAGGTCTTCGGCTCCGCCCCGGTCGCGGCGCTGTGGGCGCTCGGCGAAGAACGCCACGCCCGTACCCTCGTCACGACCGAGGCAGGGCGGCTCGTCGCCGCGCTCCACTACCAGCCGCGGCCGGTGCGCACCGCGCCCGGGGGCGCGGCAGCGCGCGTCGCGTGCCTCGGCGGCGTCGCGACGCTCCCCGAGGCGCGCGGCAGGGGGCACGTGCGCCGGATGCTCGACCTCGCCGTGGCCCGGATGACGGAGGACGGCTGCGCCTGGTCCCTCCTCTTCACCGGCACGCCCCGGGTCTACGAGGGCGCGGGCTGGACCACGTACGAGGCCTCCGCCCGGGAGGGCCCCCTCACCGCACCGCCCCGCGCGCCCGGTGGCGTCCGCGCGGCGACGGCGGCCGACCTCCCCGACCTCGCCCGGCTGCGCACCGCCTACGACACGGCGCGCCCCCTCACCACCGTCCGCACCCCCGCCGACTGGCACCACCGCGTCCCCGCCTGGTACCCCCCGGCCACCACCACGACCCTCCTCACCACCGACGCCACCGGCTACCTGACCTTCCGCCACCACACGAGCCCCGGCACCGCGACCGTCGAAGAACTGGCCCTCGCCGACCCCGCCGACACCCCCACCCTCACCCGCCTCCTCACCGCCACCGCCCACGAGGCCCGCCGCACCGGCCACCACCACGCCCGCACCCACCTCCCCGCCACCCTCACCCCGTTTCTGCCCACCCTCCTCACCACCGCCCACCCCACCCCCCACCACCCCGGCATGACCCGCCCCCTCACCACGACACCGGCCGAGATCGGGGCGACGGTGGGAGCGAAGGGGGCGGCGCACTGGTACGGGGACTCGTTCTGAGGGAGCGTCGCTTCAACCCCCCGCCGGATCGGGTGTCTCCCTCGCGCGGTACTCCGCAGGCGGGTCGAAGCGGCGCAGCAGCCGGTCCGCCGACTCGGGGAAGTCCAGGCCGCGCAGGTGCTCGGCGAACTGCTTGGCGAGCATCACGCGGCGAGGGTCGCCGTCCGGAAGGTCCAAGAGCGAGAACAAGCCCGCCACTTGCTCCTCCACCGAGGCATCGACAGCACCGTTTTCCGTCCCGTCCTCGCCGGGCGGCGGCGCGAGCAGTGCCCTCAGCCGCTCCGGGACCTCGGTGTCATTGGCCGCCGAGGTGAGCTGGGCGAGGAGACCGAGGTCCTCCACGGTCTTGTCGATCCGCCCGTCGTTCCTGGCCAGCCACCACACCACCGCGCTCCCCGTGTCCTTCAGTACGTCGTCACCGAGGTACGCGCGACGGCTCTGCTCGTGCGTGCGCTCGTGCTCCCACACCGCCTTCCGCTTGCGCAGCTCGGCCAGCCGTTCAAGCCGCTCCTGATCCCGCGGGCGCAGGACCAGCCTGATGTCCTCGGCCATCGCGCGTACGTGACCCGAGCGGTCCGCGCGCATCGTGCTCAGTGCCCCGCTCACCTCGTGCCGTACGAAGGAGACCCGGCCGGGCTCGCGGCGCTCCGTGATGACCCGCGCCCGCTCAAGGACGGCCTCGACCGCGAGGCCGCCCGGATTACCGATCACCTCGTTGCTCCCCGGCGGGGCGAGTGGCCACCAGCGCACCGTTCCCGAGAGCAGGAAGTCGTAGTCGGGCCACGCGCTCGGGAGCGCCACCTCGTTGATCCGCCGCTCCGTGCGCTCGACGGGGCTCGCCGTCTGCTGCTCCTCGAACGCGGCCGGCACCTCACCACGCCGCCGGGCGGCGATCGCGAAGAGCACGGGTGGCACGGCGAGGACGAGCACGCCGAGCACAGGCCACACCCACACCGGCCATGTCCGGCACACCGCCGCCAGAGCGAGCAGGAGCCCGCCGATGACGGTCAGGAAGACTGTGGCGGTCTTGCTTCCACTGGTCATGCGTAGACGCTCCCCTCGGTGGCGACCCCGCGCTGGGCATCCGTGATGAGGGTGAGCAGCGCCGCGGAGGTGGCGGCAGCACGGGCGGGGTCCTCGGGGTCTGTCCGCTCGGCGTTCCGTGCGCAGGCGTAGAGGGCGGCGAAGACCGACCCGCGTCCGCGCGGGAGCGAGGCGGCGGCACCGACGAGGATCACGAGGAGGGTGTCTCGGAGCTGTGAGCCCGCCGCGCGGTGGAGCCAGCGCTCGGCATAGGGCTGCCAGGTGCGCGGGGACAAACGGCCGAAGACGGCAGTCCAGCAGCTCCGCGCCTGACGCGCGACGCCCGGCGTCATGGCCTCGGCCGGACACGTGGAGAGAAAGACGCCGGCGTCGGCGGGATGTTGGTCCCGTTGGAGCCGGTCCAGCAGTGGTGGCAGCACGCGCGGATCGGTGAGCACGAGTGCGCGCAACGCCGAGACACCGTGCCCGCTGACCTCCTCGTTGCGCGCGAGGTGGTGCAGACGGATGAGCGCTTGGCGCGGGTGCGTGACGGCGAGGACATTCCCGCAGACCTGGGCAAGGACGAGGGCTTCGCCGGGGGAGGGACGGGGCTGGGTGCAGCGCGCGTACAGCCACCGGCGTACGCCGGAGGCGAAAGCGGAGCGGCCGAGACCCCGGACGAGCAGGTGGGCCGCCCCCGCGAGCAGGGGGGTGTCGCCGGCGCCCTCGCACCAGGACAGAACGAGGTGGAGCAACGCGTCCGGCCGCTCTGTCCGCAGGTACTCGTCGGCCAAGTGCCCGGCGGTGCCGGAACCCAGCCTCATGGTGCGCGCGCACCACCGTGACAGCGGCTCCCGGACGTCCGGCATCGTGTCCCAGAAGTGCGCGCGGACTTCCGCGTCCTGGCCGGGTACGAGAAAGCGGACGTGGCCGTCCGTACCGATGCGTGCCTCGATCTGATCCAGACGCTCGGCGAGGTCCTTGCGCTGGAGCAGCGGAGCCTCGTCGGCGGGGCCGCCGAGCGCGTGGAGCAAAAGGGCCGCCTGTTCGTGGATCGTGTCCGCGTGCGCGCCGTGGAGGAAGCCGAGGGTGAGCAGCAGCGCCCGCGCTCCGGCGTCGTCCAGCTTCGCCACCTGCGCGGCGACCTCCGCTCCCCGGCCCCTGAAGGAGCGCAGGGCGCTCTTGGCCCACCGGCCGTACGAACTCGCCGTGTCCGCCTCGTACGCGCGCCGGACGAGATCGGCGAAGAGAGCGATCTGCGCCGTCGAGCGGGAGCCCTCGGCCCCGAGAAACTCGTCAACTGCCGGCACCGTGGGCGGTGGCAGCGGCAGGGGGACCTTCGCGACGCGTACGTGGCGGTACAGCACGGGCCGCTCCGGCGGGCGTTCGAGCCGTACCTGAAACCGCCCCAATTCCGGTGGCAGCGATTCCCCGTGCGGCATGACCACGACGAGTCGTGCGGCCTTCGTGTGCGCCGACCTTCGCAGCGTGCCCAGCTCGGCGTGAATCCTGGCCCAGCGGTGTCGGTCCGCCTCCGAGAGGTCGAGCAGGACCAAGTCCCCCTGGCTCAGCAGGCCGGGGTCCCGCAGGCTCGGTTCGTCCTGCTCGCCGGGGAGCAACTCGCGGAAGGAACCGTACTCGGCGAGCAGCACCCGGGCGGCTGCCTGACGGCCGCTGCCCGGGGAACCGTCCAGGAACACGGTACGGCTCTCCTCCAGGCACCCGCGCGCCTCGCCCATCCGTCCGGGAGCAACGAACACCTGCTTGAGGTGCACGAGCTGGTCGTCCGCGGTCTGCCGGAAGTCCCACGACGCGCGCTCCTGGTACAGGATGTTGTACATATCGCCGGGACCGTTGTGCACTGGACCGTGCACTCGCCCGATCCGCGTGCTCGCGCCGCTCAACGCCCCTCCTCCGCGTCGCGCCGCCGCTCGCCGTAGTAGTGCCGCGTCTCACCGCGCTGATCGCCCTCGACGTACGTCGCCCCGTCCCCGTGGAAATGCCGGTCCCCGTGGTGGAAACGCGGGTTGTGGAGGAGGTCGCCGCTGCCGGTGTGGACCTGCCCGTTCACCTCGCCCATCCGCGTCCCGAAGTCGAGCCCGCCGCTGACGTCCCGGGCCTGCACCGCGTTCCCGCCCACGTCGCCTGTCTTGTTCGCGACCGCGCCCGGTTCGGGGGCGGTGCTGTCCGGCTCCACCTCCAGGCCGGGCACCAGGGTCGCCACCGCGTCCCCGATCCGCCGGACGCCGCCTTCCACGTCGTGCGTGTCGAACACGGCGGACTGGAGATCCGCGAGAGGCGCCAGTTCCTCCGGCAGATCGGCGGCCGAGATACGCGGCATATGGCGACCGAGCAGGACGGGGATGACGGGGGTGCCCCAGTGCAGGGCCTTCTCGATCTCCCGGCGTACCCAGTCCTCCCGGCTCGCCAGCTTCTTCCCGAAAGTGGTCCAGCGAGGGCCGATCACAGCGATCAGCACCGAGCACTGTCGCAACGCCTTCTCCAGCTTCTCCTCGTAGTCGTCGCCCAGCTCGATGGAGCGCGATGCGTAGAACACGTGCCTGTTGCCGAAGCGCTCGACGAGCTTGTCCCGGAGATGGGCGGCGGCCGATTCGCCGTCACCTGTGCGGTAGTTGATGAAGATTTCGGGCATGACAAACCTCTGTCTCTCGGAATGGGCGTGGAGGTCTTCCGGATAGGCGGGTGCTCAGGACGGGCGGAGTGCCGTCAAAGGGCCGAGACGCGGAGCGAGTTCCCGCACCCCGGGGTGGTTGCGATGCCGGGCGAGCGCGCGGGCGAGGCGGCGCAGGTCGACCCGTACCGTCGCGGAGTGGAGCACGGACACGTTGTCGAGCAGCCGGGCCGTCAGTGCGCATGCCTCGTCGATCTCGCCCTCGAAGGCGCGCGCGAGCGCCTGCCGCACCCCGTATCGCACGTGCGTGCGCATCGCGCCGGGAGCGATGCGGGCCAAGTGGCCGGCCAGTTGGTCGGCCCCCTCGCCGTGCCTGCCGAGGTCGACGAGGCACCAGCCCGTCACCATGCCCGCCGGGTCGGGCAGATGCGTGGTGCCGAGCACGGGCTGTCCGGAGTCCTCCCCGCGCGCGAGGAGTTCCCGCGCCCGGTCCAGGGCCCGTAGACACGCGTCGCTGTCACCGGCCAGCGCATGGCCCTGCGCCTCGCGCTGGGCCGCGAGCCCGCGAATCCGGGGCGGCAGCGCCGAGTGCTGGGCGCGGCGCGCGAGCGTGACCGTTTCGGCGGCGTCCTCGCGGTAGAGCGTCACCAGGGCGCGGCGGACCAGCGCGTACCCGGCGAGCGCACGGTCGCCGCCCGCCGCTGCGAGATCGACGGCCTCACGGGTCCACCACAGCGCGGCCCGCTCGTCCCCGTCCTCCTGGAAGAGCCAGCCGATGTACTCGGCGTACCGCGAGCCCAGCGTGAGCAATCGCTCCCGCGCGCCGGTGCGGGAGAGCGCGGCCACTCCGCGCAGCGTGTGCGTCTGCGCCACGAGCGCCGGGAGCAGCACACCCGGCGGCATACTCTGCCCGAGGTGTCTGTACTGCGTGAACAGCGTGCGCGAGGCGGTCAGCAACTCCTGGGCCGTTCCTGGGGGAAGCGCCCCCGCCGTCGGCGCACGCCACACCATGAGCGAAGCGGCGCCCGCCGCGACCGCCTGCCTCCGTCCAACGGCCCGAAAGCCGCCCCCCTCGTCCGTGAGCCGCATCTCCCATTCCTCCTCATTCCCCTCCCGTTGGTCCGGCTCCTCCGACGGACCGCTCGCGCCCGGCACAAGGGCGAGCAGTTCTCCTTGCGCCCGCAAGGCCGCGTCGCACAGCCTGACGAGATCCCGGCTCGGCGCCTTGAGGCCGCGCTCGACCTTGCTGAGTTGCGCCGTGCTGTAGTGCACCGCCGAAGCGAGCGCCCGAAGGCTCAGACCTGCTGCGAGCCGCCGTCTGCGCAGCTCCGTGCCGAAGAGGACGGACGGGTGTGACACGGGACCTCCCCACCCGGCCGCCCGGTGCCCCGCGTGACCTCGAAAAGCGTGCGGCACGCGGCGCCGGGGCGACAAGGCGATAGCTGGTGTTTCCCGTTTCCTGTTCCGCGCGCCCCGCGAAAACGCGGCAGCGGGACAACTTGGCCGACAAACGCCGGGAGGCAGAGGTGAGCTCCGACCGTCGCACCCGTCACGGAGCTACACCCCCACCACCCCCAGCACCTCCGCCACCAGCGCCTCCGCCTCGTCCAGCGCCGCGTTCAGGGTCTGCGGGCTGGTGCCGAGGTGGGCGAAGAGGGACTGGGTGCGGGGGGTGAAGCCGGGTGGGGTCGTGGGGAGGGTCGCCGCCGCGTGCAGGGCGCCCTTCTCGTTGAGGAGGTACGTGCCCGCGTGGGCGTGGAGGGCGTGGGCGAGGAGGCCCGTGGCGCGGAAGAGGCAGCCCGCCACGTAGGCCGTGTCCGCGCTCTTCGCGCCCTTGCGGGCGGCGGCCAGGATGAACGGGGCCTCCCAGCGGGCGTTCTCCACCACCGCCGCGCGCAGCGCGGGCGGGTAGTCGCGGGTCGCCGTGCGCAGCGCCGTCAGTGCGCCCGTGGGGTCGGCGAGCACCTCGCAGACGGCGACCTCGCCCACGTACGCGGGGGAGTGGAAGCCCAAGGGGTGCCCCGGCTGGAAACCGGTCTCGAAGCGGCCCTCGCGACAGCCCTCCCACACGGCTTCCACGCGGTCCAGGTCGCGGTAGATCCAGTCGACCCTGTCCTCGCCCACCGTCAGCCAGGCCCCGCCGTTCACCCAGGGGCCCCAGCCGCCCGGCTCGCTCACCTCGACGCCCTCCCCGGCGAGCGCGCGCAGCGCGGTGGTGTCGAGCCGGCCCCGGTAGTAGAGGCCGAGGTCGTAGTCCGAGTCGGGCCGGTGGAGGCCCCGGGCCCGGCTCCCGCCGAGCGCGACGGCCAAGATCCCGTCCACCTCGGTGAGCCGCGCGGCCATCGCCCGGAGTTCTTCGTTTCGCATGGGGCCAGTGTGCGATCTCTCAGGGGCCGTGCGCGAATACGCCACCGGGCGGCGGGACACGTGGCCCCACCGCCCGGCGGACTACAGGTACGTCAACTCAGTGTGCAGTTCTGCCCGTTCACCGTCACCGCGGTCGGGGCCGCGTACGTGCCCGTGCCCTGGTAGCCGAAGGAGACGCTGCCCCCGGCCGGGATGTCGGTGTTGTAGTCCACGTGCGTGGCGGTCGCCGTCGTGCCCGAGACGGAGACCGTCGCGCTCCAGGCGTTCGTCACGGTCGCCCCGGACGGGACGGTGAAGGTCGCCTTCCAGGCGGTGAGCGGCTTGTCGCCGGTGTTCTTCAGTGTGACGTCCGCCTGGAAGCCGCCGCTCCAGGTGTTCGCCTTCCAGGTGGCCGCGCAGGCGCCCGTACCGCCTCCGCCGCCGCTCGCCGCCGTCGTGCCCGTGACGGCGGCCGATGCGGCGGAGACGTTGCCCGCCGCGTCCTTGGCGCGCACCGTGTAGGCGTACGCGGTGGACGCCTTGAGCCCCGAGTCGGTGTACGAGGCGGCGCTGGTCGTCGTCACCTTCGTGCCGTCGCGGTAGACGTCGTAGCCGGTGACGGCCTTGTTGTCGGTGGACGCGGACCAGCTCAGCGAGACCGAGGCGGACGTCGTGCCGGTGACCTTCAGCCCGGTGGGGACGCTCGGCGCCTGCGTGTCCTCGTCACCGCCGCCGCCCGAACTCCCCACCGGCGGGTAGGCGTTGGCGAGGAGCTGGCGGAACTGGGCGGAGAACCAGTGCCCGGCCACGGGGGAGTCGGCGAGCGCGCCCGACATGCTGTTCCCGTTGCGGCCGTTGCCGGTGTACGTGGGGTCGCACATCCGGTCGAAGCCCTTGCCCTCGTCGTTGTCGATCGCCTTGCTCGACCCGTCCGACTCGCCCGGTGGCTTCGCCCACACGTACGCGTCTATCCCGGCGGCGGGTGAGGCGGCGGGGCGTTCACCGAGCCCGGCCCCGGACTGGTTGCACCAGTTGCCCGCGTGGATGCGGCGGTCGGTGCGCGAGCCGTCCACGAAGCCGTCGATCGTCGTGGCGGTCGAGGGGGCCGTGGGTCGCGCGGAGCCGCCCCAGCCGTTGCGCGAGGTGTCGATCAGCATGCCGATGCCGGAGTCGAAGCCCTGCGCGACGAGCGCGGTGCGCAGGCCCTGCGCGAAGGTCTGCTCGTCGGCGTACTGGTTCCAGTCGAGCCACTTCGACTGCCGCACGGTCTGCCCGTTCACGGTGTCGGTGACCTTGAGGTACGGCTCCGTCGTGGCCGAGTAGTTGGCGGTGTTGACGATGAACCCGGCGACGTCGTTCACGGTCGCGCCGCTCGTCGTGGCGGCCTTCTTGAACTCCTGCGCGGCCGGAACGAGGTTGCTGTCCCAGCCGAGCCAGCCGTGGTGCGCGGCGTCCACGTAGTTGTAGACGTTGGGGATCGCGCCGAGGGTGTGCAGCGCGTACCCGACGCCCTTCTCGTAGTTGCCGTTCGCCTTCATCGTGGCGCAGGCGTCCGTCGAGCCTGCCGTGCCACCCGCGTTGGTGACGATGTTCGGGAGCGAGTCCGGCTCGATGAGGGTGACGATCCGCAGGTTCGCGTAGGCCGGGTCGTCGAGGATGTCGGCGATCGGGTCGATGTAGTCGCTCTCGTAGCGGCCGATCTCGGTGGGGCCGAGCTCGCCGTTCGACGCGAGCGCCGCGCAGTCGCGGCCCGGGAGGTCGTAGATCACGAGCTGGACGAGGTTCGCGCCCTGGTCGAGGGCGGTGTCGAGGTGCTCGCGCAGGCCGCGCTTCTCGGCGTCGCCCTCGATCGCGGCGATCTGGTCGAGCCACACGAAGGTCGGCTCGTCGGCCACCGCGTCCCCACCGGGCTCGGCGGCCGCGAGCGCCGACCAGTCCGGGTTCACGTAGGTGGTGGCACCGGCGTAGGGGTTGTCGACGCGGGCGGCGGGGGCCGCCGCCGCGGGCTGGACGGCGACGAGCGCGGTCCCCGCGGCGAGCGCGAGGGCGGCGAGTGCCCCGAGGGCACGCGGGCGGCGTCTGGGGGTGGGGGGTCGGACGGGTCCTCGTACGTTCAACGGGTGCTCCTCGGTGTGGGAGGCCGGTACGGACATGCGGATGCCGAGCGCCCGCGAGCGCCGCCCTCGGAGGGCGGTCACGATGCGGGAGCGCTCCCACCGTCGGGGCTTGCGGCGGGCATGTCAATACGGGCGGCAGGAAGTCGCGGACGTTGGCGCGTTGTCGAGACAGCGGGAGCGGGAATCGGCCTCGACGCGGGGGGCCGCTCTGCGGGCATGGGGTCCGCTCTGCGGGCGTGGAGGCTCCGAAGACGGGCCGAGGCGGGGCGGAGGGGGCGGGCGGCGGGAGTGGTGGACCGTGCCGGGCGGGCTTCTCCCGTACGGCTTCCCCCTACGGCGTCTCTTCCGCGGGTGCGAAATGTCCTCGTCCGTGTCTGTCTCCGCCCTGAGGGGGCACCCGGTCGGCAGAACGGGGCGCCCGCTCAGCAGGACGCGGGCCACGGTGAAGGAGCACGGTCATGGACGAGAACTCGCTCAAGGCGGTGGGCTGGGCCCGCTCGCTGCCGCTGAACACGGAGGTGCGCGCGGCGCGCGAGTGGACGCGCGGCCACCTCGACACGCTCGGTTGGACGCGTACCGCCCCCTCGACCACCGACGACGTCCTGCTGACGGTCTCCGAACTCGTCACCAACGCGCACGTGCACGCGCACAGCACGGCGCACCTCCTGCTCACGTGGGACAACGAGTGCCTGCACGTGACCGTCCACGACTCCGCGCCCGGTCTCCCGAAGGCGCGCGAGGTGGGACCGGAGGCGACCGGCGGCAGGGGCATGTTCCTCGTCGGCCTCCTCGCCGACACCTGGGACATCCACCCCTGCCGCCGTGGCAAGGACGTCACCGCCTGTTTCCGGCCGCCGGACACGGTCAAGCGCCAGGAGGCGGCCGGTCAGCCGCGGTAGACCGCGCGGCCGGGCCGGCCCGGCCCGGCCCGGAGCCGGAGACGGGGCCGAGGCCGGACACCGAGGCCGGAGACGGGGCAGTTATCCGGCTGAAGGTCCGTTCAGCCGAAGTAGGCGTCGAAGGTCTTCGAGAACTCGCCGCCGTTGAAGCGGTCCCAGTTGATCGACCAGGTCATGAGCCCGCGCAGGGCCGGCCAGGTGCCGTGCGTCTGGTAGCCGCCGCAATCGGTCTTCTTCGTCAGGCAGTTGAGCGTTTTGGTGACTTCGCCCGGGGCCGTCCACCCGTTGCCCGCCTGGGTGGACGCGGGCATGCCGATCGCGACCTGGTCGGGGCGCAGGGCGGGGAACACCCGGCTCGCGTCGCCCGCGACGGGGAAGCCCGTGAGGAGCATGTCCGTCATCGCGATGTGGAAGTCCGCGCCGCCCATCGAGTGGTACTGGTTGTCGAGCCCCATGATCGAGCCGGAGTTGTAGTCCTGCACGTGCAGGAGGGTCAGGTCGTCGCGCAGGGCGTGGATCACCGGCAGGTACGCCCCGGCGCGCGGGTCCTGGCCGCCCCAGGGGCCCGAGCCGTAGTACTGGTACCCGAGCTGGACGAAGAAGGTCTCGGGCGCCATCGTCAGGACGAAGCCGGAACCGTACTTCGCCTTCAGGGTCCTGACCGCCGAGATGAGGTTGACGATCGCGGGCGTGGTCGGATTGCGGAAGTCGGTGTCGCCCGTGTTCAGCGAGAGCGAGTGGCCCTCGAAGTCGATGTCGAGGCCGTCGAGCCCGTACTCGTCGATGATCTTCGAGACCGAGGAGACGAAGGTGTCGCGCGCGGCGGCCGTCGTGAGCTGCACCTGCCCGTTCTGCCCGCCGATCGAGATGAGCACCTTCTTGCCCGCGGCCTGCTTCGCCTTGATCGCCGCCTTGAACTCGGCGGGCGTCTCGACCCCCGGGCACTCGCTCGCGGGGCACAGGCTGAAGCGGATGTCGCCCGAGGTGACCGAGGTGGGCTCGCCGAAGGCGAGGTCGATGACGTCCCAGGAATCGGGCACATCGGCCATCCGCGTGTACCCGGAGCCGTTGGCGAAGCTCGCGTGGAGGTAGCCGACGAGGGCGTGCGCGGGCAACTGCCCGCTCGTGCCTCCACCGTTGTCGCCGCCCGCCGCTGTCGTGACCTTCAGGGCCGCCGACTTGGCCGATTCGCCGGAGGCGTTCGCCGCGCTCACCTGGAAGCTGTACGCGGTCGCGGGCGAGAGGCCCGAGATCGTCGCCGAAGTCCCCGTGACCGTCGCGGCCCTGCTCCCGCCCCGGTACACGCGGTACTCGCTCGCCCCCGGCACCGCGTTCCACGTGAGAGTCGCCGAGGTCGCGGTGGGTGTGGCCGCGCTCAGGCCGCCGGGGGTCGCGGGCACGGCGACCGGGTCGCCGCCCGGCCCGACGAGGGAGAGATCGTCGGCGTAGTAGGCGGGGGTTCCGTACCAGCCGTGCGTGTAGATCTCGACCGAGGTGGTCGAGGGGCCGGTGCGGAAGGACGTGCTCAGCTTCTGCCAGTCGCCCGCCGAGGCCGTCCACGTGGACACGTCCGTCGTGCCGGTCCCCGCGGCACCGAGGTACACGTAACCGCCCCGCACCCAGCCGCTCAGGGTGTACGCGGAGTCGGGCTTGACCCGGACGGTCTGCGCGCACCGCGCGTTGTCGCTTCCGGCGGGCACGGCCTTGAGCGCCGAACTCCCGCCGTGCGCCGGTGTGGTGACGGCGGAGGCGCTGCCGGCCGAACAGTTCCAGCCGCTCGTACCGGACTCGAAGCCGCCGTTGATGACGAGCTCGGCGTCGGCCGCCGAGGCCGTGGGGGAGAGGGCGAGCAGGCCGCCGAGCGCGAGGGCGGCGGCGAGCGAGGCGGCGAGGGATCTGCCGCGGGACAGGGATCTTCTACGGTGCACGACTGCCTCCGGAGCGGGGCGTGCCCCGGCACGGGTGTGCCGGGGCGGAGGACGCGAAGGGGGTGGAACGGACCGTCGTGGTGCGGGAAGTGCTGCCCCAAGATGGTCCAGACCAATGCCCCTGTCAAGACCGCTCGCACGCGGGGCGCGTCCGGGAAACCGCTGCCGGGACGCCGGGGAGCCGCTTCCGGGGGCCGTGTTCGGGCCCCCCGGACCCCGGGGCGCGGAGGACGTGAAGTCCCGCTCGGTCAGGGCACGTTCCACTTCTGGGCCCAGTTGCCCGAGCAAATGGCGATCTGGAGCGGTGTACCGGCCTTCGTGCTCGCGTTCGCCACGTCCAGGCACTTGTCGGCGGCGACGTTGACGATGTCGTTGCCCGGCGAGTAGCGCCACTGCATGACGTTCGTCGTGTCGCACCCGGCCATGACCACGTGCGTGCCGTCGTTGGTCGAGCGGCCCGCGAGTGACAGGCAGCGGCCGTTCTTGCGCAGGGTGCCGTTCTTGGCGAACTGCCACTGCTGGTCCGCGCCCCCGTCGCAGGGGAACAACTTCAGTGCGCTGCCCGCGAGTTGCACGCAGTGGCCCTGAAAATCGCCGTACCGCCCGACGATCGCTCCGAGCGGCCGGAAGAAGTTCTGCGCGGGCGCCTGCGCCTTCTTCGGCGCGCTGCCACCGGAGGAGCCGGAGGAACTAGAGGAACCGGACTTCGAAGAGCCGGACGAGCCGGACGAGCCGGACGAGCCGGAGGAGCCGGACGCCTTCTCGCTCCTCGTGTCGCTCTTCGGCGCGCCGCCGTCGCTCCCGCCGCCTCCCGAGCCGCCCGTACCGCTCCCTTCCCGCGTCCCCGCCGCCGGGGCCGCGGGCGCGCCTGCCGGGGCCTCTCCCGCCGCGCCGCCTCCCCCCGAGCCGCCCGCCCGGCTCTCGTGCGGCTTCCCTGCTTCCTTCGACGAGGAGGACGAGGGGGACGGGGAGGACGAGGCGGGCGAGCCGGAGGGCGAGGCCGTCGGGTCGGCCGCGACGCGCGCCGAGGTGTCGCTCGCCGCGAGCGCCGGGCCCTCCTTCCCGTCGTTGTCCAGCAGGGTGCCGCGCGCGGCCACCGCGGAGAGCGTGACGGTCGCGGAGACGGCGGCGGCCCAGCCCAGCGTCACCCACACCCGGCGGCCGGGCACGAGCCCGTGCGGGGCCTTGGCGGGACGGTGGCGGAAGGTGTCCGCGAAGCTCTGCTCGGCCGGCTCCGCCGGCTCCGGCGTGCGGTGCGAAGGGCGCATGGTGTGAAACTCCTGAGGGGTCGGTCAGAGCAGGTCGTGCTCGTCGAGCTGCATGAGCTGGGCGGAATCGGGGGACGTCAGTTCGGCGACGCGCATCGCCTGCCGTTCCGTCATCGCCTGGAAGAGCTGCCGGGCCGTGCGGCCGTTGCCGAAGCCCGCGTCGCGCGGGATCGTCCCGACGTGCGCGGTGAGCGCCCGGCGCGCCGCCTCCGTCAGTTCGTACCGGTGCCGCTGCGCGTGGTGCTCCACGATGCTGACCAGTTCCTCCGAGCTGTAGTCGGCGAAGAGCAGCGTCCGGCTGAACCGGGAGGAGAGCCCGGGGTTGGAGGAGACGAAGCGGTCCATGTCCCCGGGATAACCCGCCGCGATCACGACGACCTCGTCCCGGTGGTCCTCCATGAGCTTGACGAGCGTGGCGATGGCCTCCGTCCCGAAGTCGTTGCCGGCGCCCGCCGGGGCGAGCGCGTACGCCTCGTCGATGAAGAGCACCCCGCCGCGCGCCCGCAGGAAGGCCTCCGTCGTCTTCGGGCCCGTGTGACCGACGTACTCGCCGACGAGGGAACTGCGGTCCACCTCCACGAGGTGACCGCGCGACAGCAGCCCGAGGCCGTGCAGCAGCCTGCCGTAGAGCCGGGCCACGGTCGTCTTGCCCGTGCCGGGGTTGCCCGCGAAGACGAGGTGCCTGCTCAGCGGGGGAGCGGGCAGCCCCGCCTCCTCGCGCATCCGCACCGTCTGCATGAGCTTGACCATGCCGTTGACGTCGCGCTTGACGCCGTCGAGGCCGACCAGTTCGTCCAGCTCGGCGAGCAGGTCCTCCAGGCTCTCGGGCTCCGGCGCCGGCTCGCCCTGGTCCCACAGCACGCCCTCCCCCTCCGGGGTGGCCTGATCCGGTGCCCGCGAGTCGCCCCCGGACCCCGCGACGTACGCGGGCGCGGCGGGCGGCCGGGTACGGTCCGACAGGCTCGGCAGCGACGCCGTGCGGACCCGTACCGCCGCGCAGTCCTCGAACTCCGGCTCCGCGCCGTCCGCCAGACCGACGTCCTGCGCGCTGTCGAAGACCCGGCAGCCGAGGAACCGTACGCGCGCCCCCTTGCCGACGTGCAGGGCGGGGAACGTCGTGCCCGACACGTCGCAGTGGGCGAACGTGCCGCTGACCTGCTCGCCGACGAGGACGCCGTTCTTGCCGCAGTCCTCGAAGCGCACCCCGCGCACCTCGGCCGTCGCCTCCCGCTCCAGGACGAGACCACTGCCGGCCGCGCCCGCGACCGTGCCGCCCGTCATGGTCAGCCGTCCGCCCGCGTCCACGGTCACGCCCGCGCCCCCGGCGCCGCTCACCCGCACCTCGGTGAGCGACACCGCGGTTCCCGCGCCGATCTCGACGCCGCTGCGCCCCTGCCCGGTGAAGACGCACGCGCGCACCCGCGACTCCTCCTCGGCGGCCGAACGCAGCCGCAGCCCCGTCTCCGCGCCGACCGCGCGCAGACCGGTGAGGTCGAGACGCGCCTCCTCGTCGCCGTGCACGGCGCACAACCGCGCCCCCGCGACGGAGGAGTCGGTCACCTCGGCGCCCGCCGCTCCCGACACCCGCAGTCCGTGCTCGCCCGCGCCGCGCACCCGCAGCCCTTCGAGCACCGCCCGCGCCTGTCCCGCGAGCGCGAGCCCGCTCCCGTGCGCCTCCGCGAGGAGCGCGTCCGTGACGCGCACGCTGCTCGCCCCCGCCGCGCTGATCCCGTGCCCGCCGGGACGCACCACCTGGCAGTCCCGCAGCGAGACACCGCCCTGGTCGTCGGCCCGCACGCCGTGCTCGCGCGGGCCACTGATCCGCGTCTCGCGCAGGGCGGCGCGACCGCGGTGCGCGAGCCGTACCCCGCTCCGCCCGCTCTCCTCCACCCGGCAGTCCGTCAGTTCGACGGCACCGTCCTCCTCGACCAGCACCCCGTGCCGCCCCGTCCCACTGAAGACGCTCCCGCGGGCGAGGAACCTGCCCGCGCCCTTGGCGCGCGCACCCGAGCCCGAGGTGTCCCGCACCCGCAGGCGCTCGGCGATCAGGACGGCCTGCCCCGAGACGACCGCGCCGATCCCGTCGACCTCGGAGATCTCCGTGTCCACCGCCCGCGCCCGCGCGTCGCCCACGAGGTGCAGCGCCGCGCCGCGCGCACCGCTGAGCCGCGTCCTGTCGAGCACGAGCACGCCGCCCCCGTCGACCGGGTCCGCCACCTCGCCCCGCAGCGTGTCCTCCGCGCCCAGCCGCGCGTTCGCCGCCGCCGACGCCCCCGACGCCGAGCCGAGCACCTCGACCCGGCCGCCCGTCAGCTCGCAGCGCTCGGCCGTCAGCCCCGCCGCGTCCTCGACCCGCACCACGGGCTGGTCGGGATCGGAACCGGCCAGGTGCAGCTCGCGCAGCACGCACCCGGGCGCGGTCACCGTCACGGGGACCCCGTGCGCCGCGCGCAGCCGCACCGAACCCGCGCCGCTCTCCGCCTCGACGGTGACCCGGCGCGACAGGACGAGGCTCTCCACGTACGTGCCCGGGGCGACCAGCACCGTCGTCCCCGCCGGGGCCGCGGCGAGCGCTGCGGCGATCGTACGGTGGACCCCGCGGCCCCGCGGGCCGACTCTGACGGCCGTCACTGCGGCCCCCCGTTCTGCTCGTTGCTCTGCTCGCCCGTGTAGAAGTCGTGGCCCGGGAAGACCTGCTTCTGCAAGGCCGAGAAAAGGTACAGGTTTGCGAACGACTTGTCGATGAACTTGCCGAGACCCGCCACGACGAAGGTGTCGAAGACGCCGCCCCGGTGGTAGAAGCGCCCGCCGAAGCTCTGGATCATCGCCGTCCGGGCCGCGCCGAGGCTCACCGCGCCCGCGACCCCGCTCGCCATGCCGACCGCGCCGGCGAGCAGCGCGTCGCTGCCGTGCAGGTGCACGATGTCGCCGTTGGCGTCCCTGACCCCGAAGATGGCGGAGTTCGCGGCGGAGGAGATGAAGCCCGAGACCGCGCCGGTCATGAGGCCCACACCCCAGTCGTAGGTACCCGAACGCCAGCGCGTGACCTTCTCGTTGCCCGCGAACTCCGCCGTCCACGAGTCGTCGTTGGGGCGCCGCGCGTACGGGTTTCCCTGGTCGACCTGGCTGAGGCCCGTCTTCCACGGCCCGCCCCGGAACGTCGCGTAGTGCCCGAGCGAGAAGGCCCCCTTGACGCCCGCGCCGACCGTCGCGCCGAACGCGGCCTTGCCGACCTCGTTCCAGCCGAACGGCGTGCCCGTGGCCGCCGCGACGATGCCGTACACCGCCAGGTTCATACCGAAGTCGAGCAGCCACTCCTGGATCAGGTCGACGGCGAGCGCCTGCCCGGCCTTGTACGGGAACGACGTGTACGTGCTGACGCCGCCCGCGGTGTGGCCCCACTCCCAGCGGTTGGGCTCGCGCCACATGCGGTTGAAGCCGCGGTACTCGGAGAGGATGCCCGTGAAGTTGGTCTCGCGGCCCGTCAGCGAGGTGCGGCCGAAGGTGTCGCGGTGCCACACGTATCCGGGGATGGTCCGCTCGTCGATCAGGCTCGCGCCGTCCGCGCCGAAGCGGCGCCACTGCTTGTGCCAGTCCTCGCTCTCCAGGAAGCTGCCGTCCGGCAGTTCGGTCTTGCGGCCCAGCTCGATGCCGTTGTCGTACTCCTTCCACACGTGCGGGTTGTGGGCGCCGCCCGGGGTCTGTACGTATTCGCGGACCCGGTAGGGCGAGTCCTGGAAGTGCGGGGTGTTCGCCGGGCGGGTCGGGATCTCCTGCACGATGTGGCCCGCGTTGTTGTCGAAGTCCTTGAAGACGGCGCCGGGCCGGAAGTTGGGGAGCTGGGTGCCGTTCCCGTCGAACCACTGCCGCACGCGGTCGCCCACGCCGTTGCCGAAGCCCTTGATCTCCCCGTCCGCCCCGGTCTTGTTCCAGTGCCAGGTGTTCGTCCGCGGGTTCTTCCAGGCGTCGACCACCGTGCCGTCCGCGAGCAGCCTGTGGTCACGCACGAGCGCGCCCGCCGCGTCGAAGTCCTGGAAGCTCTCACGGTCCCAGCCCCACGGCGTGACCTCGCCCCGGTGGTGGTTGAGCGTGCGGATGCCGCCACCGCCGGGCGTCCCGTCGCTCCAGCGCACCGTGCCGTCGAGCATCCCCTGCGAGGTGATCCGGATGCCGTTCGCGCCGCCCGCCGGGTCGGGGAAGGTGTCCTGGCGGGAGATGACGAGGCCGTGGTGGTCGTACCGCGTCCAATCGCTGCCGGCGTCCATCCGGCCCGCACGCCCGGTGGCGCCGGGCGGGGGACGGAAGTCCACGACGGAGCCGTCGGCGAGACCCATCCGGGCCACGTGCCACTGCTTGCCCGCGTTCGGGGTGTACCAGTTCCCGTCGGCCAGGTCGTCGGTGAAGCGCTCCTGCCAGCGGATGTCGCCCGCGTTGACCCCCGTCGGCAGGTGTGTGGTGTCGAAGTCGGTCGCCTGGTAGGTGCGGTGGCCCTTGAGGCCGTCGTCGCCCTGCTTCCACGGCAGGTAGCCGTTCTGCTTCGCGACCCCGTCCGGCATCGCGACGTCGCCGGTGGTCACGGCCTTGCCGTCGAGCGGCTTGCGCGTCTCGCGGACGAGGTCGCCCGCCCTGCTGATGTCCGTGATCGTGCCGTTGTTGCTGACGAAGCGCACGCCGTGCGTGACGCCGCCGCCCGCGCCGGTCTCGGTCCACGTGTGCATCTGGAGCCGGCCGTCCTTGGCGAGCCAGGGCACGCCGTCCAGGTTCGCCGCCCGGTACTCGGAGCTCATGATCCAGCGGAAGGCGCGCGGCGGGCGCTGCTCGGAGAAGCGCGCGCTGTCCAGGAAACCGCCGTCCTTCAGCGTCACGCCCCGGCCGTTCTCCTTGCCGTGCGCGGACCACGACGTGTAGTCCTTCTTCGGCACCCCGTCCGCGCCGAACTCCATCTGGTTCAGGCGCCGCACATCGTCCACGGACCAGTTGAAACGGCCGAACTTCTCCTGCGCCACGACCTGCTCACCGGTCTTCGGGTGGGGCAGGCGGTCCGTGAAGCCGCGGCCCGGGCCCCACGTGCGGTCGCCCTCGGCGACCTTCTTGAACTCGCTGTCAAAGCGGGTCCAGCGGGTGTCACCGGAGAAACTCTGCGAGAAGGGCCGGTGGCCGACATCCGCGAGGACGTGCCCGCCGTCCGGCAGCTCCTGGTAGTGCCGCACGCGCGTGCCGGTGTGCCCCGTGACGTCGAACCAGCTGCGCCCGCTCTCGCCCCAGTGCCGCGTGCCCGAGCCGACGACCGTGCCGGTGCCGTCGAACTCGGTCCACACTCCGCGCTGGTTGAAGCGGCCGAAGGAGCCGACGCCCGCCGCCGAGTGGTAGCCGTCCAGGACGTGCCCGTTCGGCAGCGGCCTGCGCTCCATCAGCTCGACGCCCGAGTGCGTCGTCAGCTTGATCCGGCCGTTGCCGAGCCCCTTCGTGTCCACGGTGCCCGCGTCGTACCACTTCTTGATCGCCGGAGCGGCGACCGGCTGTCCCGTCCCGTCGAGCCGCACCCGCTCCCAGCTCGGCTTCGTCACGCCGTCCGTGGGGTGGGTCACCTTGAGGAACTGGTCGTTCTTGAGCGTGCCCTTGTCGAAGACGTTGATCCGCTGCTCGAAGAGCTGTCCGTTGCCGTTGTAGAGGTCGTACTCGTTCGCGCGCCCGCCGCCGTTGAACGTCAGGCGGTAGTTGCCGTCCGCCTGGTGCGTGAGGGTGTGCGTGCCCATCGGTACGGGTGCCATGTCGCCGTCGAGCAGGACGTGGGTGTCCGTCCGTACGAAACGGGTGCCGACACCGTCCGTGAGCTGCGCGACGTCGAAGTGCCCGCCGCCCGCGTGGTCGGTGACGCGGAAGGTGTGCGCGCCCGCGCCGGGCGGCGTGATCGTGTACTCGTGGGCTCCCGCCGGGCCGAAGAGCCGCACGTGGCCATCGGCCCCGGTGACCCGGTGGCCGCCGCCCGGCCTGGCGGTGACGGTCACGTCGGCGACGGGGTTCATGTCGCGGCTGTACAGCTCCAGGTGCCCGCCCGGGTACGCGCGGACGCCTTCCCCGCTGCCGAGGACGTGGCCGACCTGGGTGTGCACCGTGCCGTTGGGCCGGTACAGCACCTTGCCGCCCGTGCCGGCGGCGACGAAGTGCCCATCGGCACGGGTGACGACGGTGGCGTGCGGTACGGGTGTGCCGCCCGCGTCCACGACGCGTGGCGCGCCGCCGCCCACCGGCATGTGCGAGTACTCGTCGGCGTTGCCGAGCCGCACCACGTCATGGGTGTGGGCGCCCCGCCCGTCGAAGACCGCGTGGTTGCCGCCCGCCTCGACCCGGAAGCTCCCGCCGTCCTGCCGCACGACGGTGTCGCCGGCCCCGAGGGACGGGTTTCCGCCCGCCGGGTCGGTGCGCAGCGGGCCGTTGAGGTGCGGGTGGCCGTGGAGCGCGAGCAGGTCGTGGGTGGGCGTGCCCGTGCCGTCGTACACGTGGGTGAGGTGCGGGTTGGTCCCGTCCGGTACGTGGAAGTCGGTGCCGTGGGGGGTGATCGGGCCGCGTGCGGCGCCGTTGAGGTCGACGCGGGTGACGGGGCCGGGCCCGGTGGGGCGGAGGGCGAGGTCGCCGGTGGTGCCGAGGGGGACGGCGTCGTGGGTGTGCGTGCCCTGCGGGCCGATGACGATGTGGTGGCCGTTGGTCGGGTCGTCGATGCGGAAGCCGCCGCCGGTCTGCGGGGTGACGGTGGCTCCGTGGAGGGTGGGGGGTGTCCCGTCGGTGGGAAGGCGCAGGTCGCGGCCGGTGAAGCCGGGGTGGCCGAGGGCGAGGGTGTCGTGGGTGTGGGTGCCGGTGGCGTCGTAGACGTGGTGGCGCCCCGGGGTTCCGGCGGGGACGTGGAAGTCGGTGCCGTGGGTGGTGATCGGGCCGCGTGCGGCGCCGTTGAGGTCGACGCGGGTGACGGGGGCGGGGCCGGGCCCGGTGGGGCGGAGGGCGAGGTCGCCGGTGGTGCCGAGGGGGACGGCGTCGTGGGTGTGCGTGCCCTGCGGGCCGACGACGATGTGGTGGCCGTTGGTCGGGTCGTCGACGCGGAAGCCGCCGCCTGTCTGCGGGGTGACGGTGGCTCCGTGGAGGGTGGGAGGTGTGCCGTCGGTGGGAAGGCGCAGGTCGCGGCCCGCGAAGCCCGGGTGCTGGACGGAGAGCAGGTCGTGCGTCGGCGCGCCGTGCGCGTCGTACACGTGCGTGAGCCGCGGGTTGGTCCCGTCCGGTACGTGGAAGTCCGTGCCGTGCGCGGTGACGGGCCGCGCGTGGGCCGCCCCCGCCGCGTCCACCAGCGTGTGGCCGCCGCCCCCGGCGGGGGTGAGCACGAAGTCGTTGGTGCCGCCGAGCGGTACGACCGTGTGCGTACGGGCGCCGGTCGCGTCCACGACGACGTGGCTCTCGCCGTACTGGACGCGGAAGCCGCCGCCCGCCTGCGCGGTGACCTGCGCCTGCGGCGCGGGCGCCGGGGCCCCGTCCGGGCCGGTGAAGCCGAGTTGCTGCCCGTTCCCGCTCGGCAGCACGTGGATCTCGCCGCCCGCCCCGTCGCCGAGCCGCAGCCCGGAGCGCGTCGGCAGGCCCGTCGCCGGGTCGTAGAGCTGGAAGCCGCTGCCCGAGGGCATCCGTATCTCGTGCCCGACCATCCCCGGGGTCACGCCCGGCGCCGTGGCACCCGGCGCGGGCACGTGGCGCACGACGTTCCGGGAGGAGTCGAGCACGACCACGGCCCCGGTGAACTGCCCGCCCGAGAGCGTCACGAACCGTTCGTCGGAGAGCACCCGCAGGCCCCCGCCGTCCTGCGGGGACAGGTCCATGTGCCGGACCTCGACCGCGTTCACCCGCTGCTCGATGTGGACGACACCGGGCGTCCCCGGGGCATCCCCGGCCCGCACCGTCGCCGTCCACGCCCCGCCGCCGGGTGGCACCGCGACCGTGGCGTGCGCGATGCCGCCCATGCCGTCGTGGGTCACGTGCAGTTGCACCCCGTTGACGCCCGGCACGTCGAGCGTCCGGGTGAGCGGGGCCGGGGCCGGGACGGGCACGGCGGCCGAGGTGGAGGCGGCGGGCGGATGGTGCGAACCGCCGGGCAGTGCCGTCAGTTCGACGTCGCCGCTGCCGCGCGTGCCGGCCGGGACGACCTCCATAGCGCCGATCTGTGGGTAGCCGCTGGACGCCTCCAGGTGGTAGTTCCAGCGGTGCATGGTGCCGTCGCCGAGGGTCCGCTCGATCCGCAGGATGTCCCGGCCACCCTCGTGGACGTGGTGGGCCGTCACCCCGCTGAGGCCGCCGGTGTGGGACACGGTGACGTCGGCGCGCGCGGCACCGGTGCCCGGGCGCACGTCCACGACGACTCCCGGCAGCAGTTCGTCCATGTTGCGGAAGGTGTGCTGGAGGTCGTACTGGACCGCGTGCACCATGTTGACGCGGATCGTGCGCTGGGCGAGCGCCGAGAGGTCGATCAGCCCGCCCTTGCCCAGGTCGGCGATGAGCGAGCCGCTGCCGGGCAGCGCGAGCCCGCCGGTCGTCGCGGGCATCGCCGTGGGCTTCGCGTCGATACCCGTGACCGAGCCGTTGAGGTGGCCGAGGCCGTTCACGCCGTCGCCCGCCCCGGCACCCGAGGACAGCGGCGGCACCGTGACCTGCCCGCCCCCGGGGACCGCCGTCACGTGCCCGGACGTCGCCGGGGCCTGGACCTGCGTCTGCCCCGGCTGGTGGACCGTGGGGGAGTGGACCTGCGCCGCCGGGGGCACCGTGGTGTCGCCGGTACGGACGGCGGGGGCGTCCACGTGCGCGACCGGCGGGGCGGAGGCGGACGTCGCGCCGACGGCGGGGATGTCGACGTGCCCGACCGGCGGTGCGGTGACCGGGGCGGAGGCGCCGGTCGAGGGTACGTCGACGCGGCTCACGGTGGGCGCGTTGATCTCCGTGCCCCGGCCCACGGCCGCGATGTCCACCCGCCCCACGGACGGCAGCGAGACCTCCGAGCCGTTGCCGAGCGCGGGCACCGACACGTGCCCGGTGGTGGGCAGGTTGACGTGGGTGACGCCCACGTTCACGGACGGCAGGTCGCTGACGCGGGCGCCCACGGGGGGCGCGTCCAGCTTCCCGACGACCGAGCCCTGCGACACCGAGCCGAGCGAGGGCACGTTGATCTGGTGGACGGCCGGGGCGTTGATCTGGCCGGGCGCCGCGATGTGCCCCTGCGTGGGGGCGGGGACGGCGACGGAGCCGAGCTGAGGGGTGTGCACCTGGCCGAGCCCGCCGAGCGCGGGCGTCTCGACGCGGCCCACACCCGCCCCGAGGTGCGGCACGTCCACCCCGTGCGCCGCGACCTGCCCCACGTCCGTGACCCCGCCAGGGATGTGCGTCGCGCCGATGCCCGGCGCGGACACCGCGTTCATCGGGCCGAGGGTGGGGATGTGCACGGCGTTGACGCCGGAGAGGGTGGAGATCGTCGGGACGTCGACGACCCTCGCGCCGAGCGCCGGGACCGAGGAGTTGATCGTCGAGCCGAGGCCGTGGAAGGCGCTCGTGTTGATGCCGCCGATCGCCGAGGCCCCGGTGAGCCCGTGGACCGAGGTGAAGCCGCCGCCGATGCCGGTCGGCGGGGTCGGCGTGAATCCCGAGAGGTTGACGTGCGCGAAGGAGCCGAAGCCGCCCGTCGGCGGGGCCAGTTGCAGACCGTGCGCGACACCCCCGGAGATCTTGCTCGCGGCGCCGATGAACTGCCCGCCCGCGAAGGCCCCGTACCGGTAGAGGCCGAAGACACCGCGGTCGATGACACCGATCTTCAGCGCGAAGAGCACGCCGTGCCCCAGCTCGTCCGCGGCGACCGGCAGGAGCAGCCGCAGCGAGTTCGTCCCGCGCAGCCCGTTGACCGTCGTGTTGACCAGCGACGTGCCAAGGGCGCGGATGCCGTTGAGGCCGCCGATCACCGTCTTCATCGCGAAGAACGTCTTCGCGCCGGCGAGGTTGATGACCGTCAGGCCGCTGACCGCGGGCACCAGCTTGATGTCGCGGATGCCGTTGATCCCCATCGTGAAGCCCTTGGCGCCGGGCATGAAGTGCAGCCCCGCGCCGCTGATCTTCAGCCCGTTGAGCCCCTTGAGGCCGCGCAGCCAGTTGCCCGAGGCGGCGAACACGTCGTCGAAGCCGAGCCCGAGCCGGGCAAGTGAGCCCAGCGAGTTGGCGCCCGAGAAGAGGTTGCCCGCCCCCTTGAAGGCGCCCGCCCCCAAGCCCTTGAGCCCCTTCCACAGGTCGCCGAGACGGATGCCCTTCGTCGTCGGCGCGATCACCCCGATGATCGAGAGCACGAGGTCGGTGATGCTCGCCTTGCCCTGAGAGAAGTCGATCGCCGTCTTGATGAGCAGCGCGACGTTCAGGCCGATCGCGAAGAGCGCGAGCGGACCGCCCACGATCATCGCCGGGATGATCAGGATGAGCGCGAGCCAGCCCAGCGCCTTCCAGAACTCCTCGCACTCGTCGATCGGCGAGGCGATGCTGTACGCGGCGTCGGTGATCGTGTCCGACGCGGTGCTCGCCGCCGTCTCCAGCTGGCTCTTCGCGTCCTCCGCGATCCCCTTCTGCTCCTCGCGGCCCGCGTCGTCGTCCTCGTCCAGGGCCGCGGCCGCGCTCAGCGCGTCGTCGGCGCGCTTCTGCTGCGTCCGCATGACGTCGACGTACGTGCGCAGCGCGCCCTGCACGTCCTTGTGCGCCTGCCGGAACGAGGAGACGTACTTGCGGAGGTCCCCGTCGATCTTCTTGCGCAGCGCGTCGGCCGTCTCCCCGACGAAGATGCCGTCCGTCGTGTTGAGCACCGAGGTCAGGCCGTCGTCGATCGTGTCGGCGAGCGAGACGAGGTTCTCCTGCGAGGAGATGACCTCGTCGATGCGGTCCGCGTCGCCCGGGGTCGGGTCGCCGCCGAGTCCGAGCGCGCTCCAGTCGGAGGGGCGGGGCATGGGGCGCGCTCCTTCCACGACGGCCCGGTCCGGGCTGCCATCCGGCCTGTCGGTCACCGGCCGCGAGGGGCCGCTGACCTGTCCACGCACGGGAGCGCCAAAAGGTTCAGCCCGGATTCCGGGCACCGGATGAACCTTTCGAGGGGCCCGTGCGTGGACACAGCGGACAGCCGGTCCGGAGCACCGGGCCACCGAGGGACCAGGGAGGTACGGGGTGCCCGACTTCTCCATCGACTACTCGAACCTGCACATCGTGCAGAAGAAGATGCACGAGCTGGCGGACGCGGCCGGCAGCGGTGGCGCGACCGGGGCCTTCAAGGAGGTCGGCGAGTCGAGCAGCTCCGAACGCAAGGCGGTGCTCGGCAGCTCCGACCTCTCGTACGCGTTCAACCTCTTCTACTCGTACTCCGCCTCCCGCACCAAGGACGCCAAGGACGGACTCGGCCAGCTCGCCGACACCTTCTCGGGCGTCTCGGACACCTTCTTCAACGCCGACGCGCAGCTCTCCTCCGCCGCCGGGCTCATGAGCCAGAGCCTCGGCCTCGACGACTGGAAGAACCAGAAGGAGGCGTACGAGCAGTGGCAGGACGACAAGACGGCGTGGGACGACTACCTGGAGAAGATCGGCGCCTCCGACTACTTCGCCGAGCACCCCGACGCGAACATGGGCGAGCTGTGCCGCGCCGACGACGCGCCGGACTTCTGCGACACCTGGATCGATGACGACGACGCGCCCGACGACCCCGGGGACGCGCCGCCCAAGCCCGCGGACGATCCGCCGCTGTCGTACTCGTACGAGGACGAGCACGGCAAGGTGTCGGTCGAGGTCGAGGTGGACGACGACTACAACGTGATGAAGGAGAGCTCCACCATCACGACGCCCGACGGCCAGTCCTACACCTCGGTGACGACGTACGACTCCGCGCCCGAGTACCACGAGACCTCCGACGGCGACCGCTACGACGCCCGCGACTACACGATGGAGACGACGTACGCGGACGGCTCGAAGACCTCCACCAAGGTCGTCATCAACGAGGACGGCTCCGGGACCATGACCACCACCGACCAGGACGGCGAGGTCACCACCGTGACGCGCGGCGGCCCGGACGAGGACTGGCCCGAACCCGAGGACGACGACTGACCCCGTCCCCACCGACCAGGCCCGGGCCGGACGCCCGGGACCCCTGCCCCCGACAGAAAGGACACCCCCGTGCCCGCCAACATCAGCCTCTCGTACGCCGAGATCGAGCGAGTGTCCAACCTCCTGGACACGAGCGTCGAGCAGACCCTCGTGCCCCGCATGGACGAGGCGAAGACCGAGGTCGACAACCTCCTCGACACCTCCCTCGTCCTCACCCAGTCCAGCCCCGCCCTCCAGACGCAGTACGAGAAGTTCACGACCTCCCTCAAGGAGGCCACGGACAGCATCAAGGGCTACGCCGAGCAGTTCCGCCAGATCATGAACTCGGTGAAGGACATGGACCACGACATCGCCGAGAAGGTCAACAGCAGCGGCCAGTAAGCCCCCCGGGGCCCCGTGCCCCCGCCCCCTTCACCGATCCGCGAGGAGAACAGCACCATGGCGCAGCCCGATGTCCTTTTCGATTACGACGAGATCGCCCGCGTCGCCACCACGATGGGCACCAAGCTCAGCGACATCTCGACCGAGCTGGGCGACCTGGAGACCACGGTGAGCGGTCTGCTCCAGGACGGCCTCGTCTTCGAGAAGGCGAGCCCCGCCCTCCAGGAGGCGTACCACGACTTCAGCAACCAGATGAAGACGTCCGCCAAGAACATCCAGGAGTACGCGAACACCTTCAACGACATCGCGAAGGCGATCGCCGACTCCGACGGCGACATCGCCACCGGAGTCAAGAACGCCCAGAGCGGCAACGAGGGCTGACCCCCGCGGCCCCGCCGCCCGGGCCACGAAGGCCCCGCCACCCGGACCGGGAGGCGGGGCCTTCGTACGTGCGGAGCACGCGGGAGAGCGTGCGAACGGCTGGGGACGGCTGGGACGACCGGGAACGCGAGGCCGCACGACGAGCGGGGCGCACGGCGCCGGGAATCCTCCCCGGGCCGCGCGCCCCGCCCCCGTCCGTCCTACGAGCCGAGCACCGTCAGCGGCACCTGCACCGTGATCGCCGCCCCCGCCGCGCTCGCCGTCCAGCCCCGGCCCGTCACGAGCGGTGTGCGCACCTGCTCCGCCGAGATGCGCGCGCCGATGAGGTCGCCCTCTCCGATGCTCTTCGGGCCGAGGAGGATGCCGCGCCGGGCACGCCGTGCGATGCCCACCCAGCCGAGCGAGCTCATCGACTCCGGCAGCCCCGACAGGAGCAGCCCCTGCCCCCGGTCGCGGCCCGAGGAGGCCACCTGCCGCAGCACCTTGTCCGCCTTGCAGTTGAGCATGAGGTCCGCGTCGTCCACGACCACGACGACAGGCCGGCCCTCCACCTCCTCCAGCGCTCGCGCGACCGCGTCCGCCGACGGGTCGGGCTCCGCGAACACCTTCGCGAGGTCGTGCGCCGCGAGCTGACGCAACTGCGAGTCGCGCGGGGTGAGGACGACGAGCTGGGTGCCGCCCAGGAGCAGCGAGACGGCCATCGAAGCCAGCGTCGTGCTGCGGCCCGTCCGCGGCGGGCCCGCGACCATGAACGCCCCGCCGCCCGTCGCGAAGTCGAAGCTCAGCGGCTCGCCCGAGTCCCCGCCGATCCCGAGCAGCGCCCGCAGCGGGGCCCGCTCCCCGGCCGGTACCTGGTCCATCGCCTCCTGGAAGCCCACCACCGAGGGCAGTTCCCTGACCGGGAAGGGACGCCGCGAGGCCGGCAGGGCGGCATCGCGCGCCGTGGTGCGCTTGCCGATCTCCCGTACCGCCTCCGCCTGGTCCCCGCCCTCGGAGGGGAGCAGCGCGATCTGCGCCTCGATGCCCTCCGGCGCGAGCCAGCCCCGGCCCGGCGGGATGTGCGCGGGCACCTTGTTGCGCGGCATCCCCGCCACGTGGTAGTCCCCCGGGTCCGCCTGCCGCAGCAGCAACCGGCGGTCGTTGTGCGCCGCGAGCCGTCCGCCGAGCAGGACCCGCTCCGAGGTCGCGATCACGTGGATGCCCGCCGCCGCGCCCTCGCGCAGCAACCGGACGACGTCCGCGTAGACGCGCCCGCCGTCGTAGTCGTCGAGCATCGAGCCGAGCGCGTCCCACCCGTCGATCAGGAGCAGCAGCCGTGCGGGCCGCCGGTCCTTGCCGACCTTGGCGCGCACGTCGGCGAGATCGGCCGCGTTGTGCTGGGCGATCAGACGCTGGCGCTCCGTCAGCTCCCGGCCGAGGCGCGTGATGAGCCGTTCCAGGCGCTCCGCGTCGTGCCGCGAGACGACCGCGCCGCAGTGCGGCAGCGACTCCAGGACCGACAGGCCGCCGCCGGAGGCGTCGATCCCGTAGATGTGCAGGTCCGCCGTACCGATCGCGAGCGCCGCCGAGCCTGCGATCGTCCGCAGCACCTGCGTGCGCCCGGAGCGCGGCGAGCCGATGACGTAGAGGTGCCCGAAGCTCGCGAAGTCGATGACGCCGAGGCGGCGCTCCTGCGACTGCGGCAGGTCGAGCAGGGCGTACGGCACCGCCGGCAGCGCCCCCGGCGCCGGCTTCGGCACGGGCGGCAGGTCCTCGGCCCGTACCCGGTCCTCCAGCGGCTCCAGCCACGGACTCGGCTGCGGCGTGAAGTCGTCGAGCGACTCCGTCGCCCGCCCGATCGCCTCCACGAGCACCCGCAGGTCCGTGACCGGCTCCTCCTCGGGCGCCGACGCCCACTCGTGCTCCTCCTCCTCGCCCCACTCGGCCGGACGCCCGAGCCGGTGCCAGGCCAGCTCGACCTCCCGCACCGGACGCGCGGGACCGGCCGAGACCCCCGAGCCCGTGTCGCGCTCCGCGCCCGCCCACGCCGTCTGGAAGGGCGTCGGGGCGTCCGCGCCGCGCCGCACGAGCGCCCGCCCGGGACTCGCGGAGGAGATGCTCACCGCGTCCGTCGCGTTGATGATGTCCTGGCTCTCGGCCCGGTCCGTGACGCGCAGCGCGACCCGCAGGTTGGTGTTGGCGCGGATCTCGTTGCTCACCGCGCCACCGGGGCGCTGCGTCGCGAGCACCAGGTGCAGACCGAGCGAACGCCCGCGCTGCGCCAGACTGATGAGCCCCGGCACGAATTCCGGCAGCTCCCGCACGAGCGTCGCGAACTCGTCGATCACCAGGACGAGGCGCGGCAACGGCGCCAGCTCCGGCTCCCGCGCCCGCTTCGCCCGGTACTCCGTGTGGTCCTTCGCCGCCACCTCGGCGAGCAGCCGCTCGCGCCGCTTCAGCTCCGCGTCGAGCGAGGCGAGCGCGCGCTGCACGAGGTGCCCGTCGAGGTCGGTGATCATGCCGAGCGTGTGCGGCAGCTCCGCGCACTCGCGGAAGGCGCTGCCGCCCTTGTAGTCCACGAGGACGAAGGTGAGTTCGTCGGGGCGGTTCACGGCGGCGAGCGAGGCGATCATCGTCTGGAGCAGCTCCGACTTGCCCGCCCCTGTCGTGCCGCCGATCAGCATGTGCGGCCCGTCCCGCACCAGGTCGAGCCGCAACGGCCCCTCGTACCCGGCGCCCAGGACGAACGTCGTCGACGCGGGACGGCGCTCCCAGGCCCCGGCCAGCGCCGCCGGGTCCGGTGGTTCCTGGCCGAGCAGCGGCAGCAACCGCACCTGCGGGGGCAGCCCCGAGTCGCTGTCGACCGTCACGTCCCGCACCGGGGCCACCGCGCGCGCCACTTCCTCGCACCACGCGGCGTCGACGAGGTCGGCCCGGACGTCCTCGACCTTCGGCACCCCCGAACTGCGCACCGAGAGCCGGTTGCCCTCCGCGACGACGACCGCCGTGCACTCCTCCGGCAGCAGCCGCTCCCGCTCGTCCACGCAGAGCCCGAAGACCCGCACACCCGGCCCCTGCGTAAGCACCTGGACCATGCCCGGTACATCGCGCAGCCGCCGCGCCCCGTCGAGGACCACGAGGATGTCCGGCTCGCGCAGCAACGTGTGCGCGAGAGCCGAGGAGGACCTGGCCGCCACGCGGTTCTGGATATCGGAGATCAGCTCGTTGACCCGGTGCGCGGTGCTCTCCGGGTCGTTGCCGATCGCGACCGGCGAACCCGGCCGCCCGGAGTCCAGGTGCGGCAGCCAGCGCACCCAGTTCCACGACTCCGCGTGCTCCTTCGTCGTGAGGACGACGATCCGCAGATCGCGGGGGCTGTGCAGGACCGCCGCCTGAGCCACCGCCCAGCACGCCAGGTCACGCGGCGCCCGGCCGGGACCCGAGAGGCCGACCACGCCCTGGTCCGTCATCTCCAGGCCGTACGGCACGTCCGCGAGCCGCCAGTGGACCGCCCGGTGGTTCGTCTCGCGCGCGTGGTCCTCGATCCGCTTGAGCGAGGGCCGCGTCACGGTGCCGAGCCGCAGCGTCAGGAAGTCCGGGTCGCGGCGCCGCCGCTGCCACAGCAGGGTGCCGGGCCCCTTGGCGTGCAGCAGCACCGTCGCCGGGTCGGGGAAGGTGTCGTTGCGCAGTTCGCGCTCCTCGACCGTCGCCTGGCGTACCTCCCGCTCCAGCGCGGCGCGCCGCAGCCGGTAGATCCGCAGCGCCTCCTCCTGCTGCTTGCGCCCCGAGCGGCGGCCCGTGAGCCAGTTGCCGATCGCCATCATCGGCGTGAAGAAGATGAAGATGACGAAGTAGAAGGTGCGGAAGAGGCTCATCATCACGAGGCCCATGACGAGCGGCGCCATCATCATGATGAACGGGAAGGGGCGGTTCTTCCGCTCGCCCGGCGGGCCCTGCATCCGGATCGACTCGGTGTCCAGGTGCGGCGCGATGCGGGGCGGCCGGTTGTACTCGACGGCGAAACCGTCGCGCGAGGGATTGACCGCCGCGTCCGCGTCGAAGGGATCGGCCTGGCGCAGCAGGTGGTCGCCGAGGGCCAGATCGGCGTGGCAGGGCCACTCCCGCGAGCCGTCGTCGGGAGCGGGCCGCTCGGTGGCGGGGTGCGGGGCGGGCTCGGCGGGCAGCCCGTCGGGGCCGGGCTCCGCCGGGGCGGGGGAGTGGCCGCCGGGCCCGCCGTCCACCGGGCCGGCCGGTTCCTCGGTGGTGAGCGGGGTGCCGGTCTCGGGGTCCACGGGCGGCGGCGGGGTGAGACTGCGCAGCCCGTCGCGGGCTTCGTCCGCGTCGGCGGGGAGCCGGAAGGCGAGCGCGCCGTCCATGCCGACCGTGATCCACGTGCCGCGCGCGGGCGCCCCACCGCCCTCCAGGCGCAGCGCGCAGCCACGATCGGTCCCGACCTCGTGGCTGCCGGGGCCGAGCAGCCAGGTCCGCCCGGCGCCGGGACCGCCGACGTGGCGGACCTCGACGAGGACGGGATCGCGCGGCGGCGGCTGCCACGCGCGCGTCGCGGTCGCCGCGGGGACGGGGGTGCCGAGCCCGAGTACGGCCCCGGCACGGATGCCCGCGGACCCCACGCGCAGCTCGGGGCTGACGAGTCGCTCACCGAGGTACAGCCGTTCCGCGCCGAGTGCGGTGCCGAGTTCGGCGACGGTCGCGCTCTCCGGCAGGTCGAGCAGATGATCGGTCCGCCCTGCGTCGGGTGCGATGGTGCTGACAGCGAGTTTCACGGGGTGGTGGTCCGTTTCACGAACTGGTCCGCGTCGCGCCCTCGTCGGGCCGCGCGGGAGTGGGCAGGGGGCGGGCGGCGACTCCGGCGTGGGCGGCCGGGCTCGCCTCCTCCTCGGTCGCGTCGTGGGCCGGCTCCGGCTCGCGGACCTCGCTCTCCTCGACGAGGTCGGCGGCGCTCTCGACGGCCGAGGCGGGCGGCAGCACGGGCGGCAGGTTGTCCAGCGTGCGCACCACGGCACGGCCGAGGCCGTCGCAGCGCGGCAGCAGCGGGGTGCCGGTGACGGCGACCCTGCCGTACCGGTCGGTGAACAACCGCCAGGCGTACGCGCGCGCCTCCCCCAGGACGAGGGTCCGCACCCCGGGCGCGCCGTCCGGCGCCGCCGCCATCTCCGGCGGCAGCGGATCGGGCAGCTCGGCGGCGACCAGGACGGGCGCGAGACCGAGGCGCCGCGGTGTGTCGCGGGCCTCGCGGTAGGCGGTGCGCACGGCAGGGCCCGCGTGGCCCGGGTGCACGCCCTCGGCGACCGTGACCAGGCCGGCGGGCAGCCGGGCGTCGAGCTGGGCGGCGAGGGCCTGGAGCAAAGCACGCGAGGCCCGCTCGTCGCCGTCCACGCTCAGCACGGGCGGGCCGACGGTGAGGTCGAGGAAGACGCACGCCGGTGCGCCGTCCGCGCGCTGCGCGCCGAGCGCCACGACGAGCGGCCGCTCCTCGGCCGTGCGCACCGCGACGAGCGGCAGCGCGGTACGCGCCGAGGTCCACGGCTCGGGCGAGCCGAGCCCGGCGAGCAGCACCGTGACGGTCTCGGGTCCGACGAGGGCGGCGTACGGGCGTCCGCCCGCCTCGGGGTCGCGCGCGGCGGCGGCCAGCGCGAGTTCGGCGTCCCGCCACGTGCCGGGATCGCCGAGGCTCGTGACGAGCGCGCGCAGCGCGCGGCGGTGGCGGATCAGGGAGCGGACCGGCTCGGTGAAGGCGGCGACGGTGAGCGCGCCCTCGCGCCGCAGCCGGGCCGCCCAGCGTCGCCAGCCGCCCCAGCGCATCGCCCACCAGCGCAGCAGGACGAAGATCAGGACGAGCAGCCCGATGATGCCGAGCCAGCGGAAGATGGCGTCCGCGTGGGCGCGGAACCAGTCGAAGGGATCGGTGTTCCTGTTCACAGATCGCCGCCCCTCACGCGGCAGGGAGGGATCGGCGCAAGGCTTCGAGCGCGTAGTGGTTGCGGGACTTGACCGTGCCCTGGGGCACTCCGGTCACGCGCGCGGTCTCCGCGCGGCTGCGGTCCCGCAGATGGATGTGGACGAGCACCTCGCGGTGCTCGTGGGACAGGTGTGACAGCGCCTCGTACAGCACCTGACGGGTCGCCACAACGTCGGCGAGTTCGGCCTCGCCGCCGTGGTGCGCCGGTTCCTCGGGTACGAGGCCGACGGGGACGGCCCGGTCGCGGCGGTGCGCGTCGATCGCGAGGTTGCGCGCGACGCGGTACAGCCACGCCTGGAGACGCTGATCGCCCTGGCGGTCCAGCTCGTCGAGGGTCAGCCAGGCGCGCAGCATCGTCTCCTGCACGATGTCCTCGGCGCGATGGAAGTCGCCGGAGGCGTGCAGGCGTGCATAGCGCAGGAGCCGGGCACGGTGCCGTTCGGCGGGCGGTGAAGCGGTGTGTGCATCCGGGGGAACGTGGCCCATGGGTCTGCTCCAAAGACTCACTCAAAAGGATGAGGCGGGGGCGGTGAGGAGCGCTTCCGGAGAGGAGACTAGGTGCGTTGTACCACTTTCGGTAACGGCTCTTTAGGTTTGAAAACCGGCAAATGTGGTCGGACTTGGCTCAGGAAAAGCTCAGAACTTAATGACCACAACTCAGACGCCGGGAATTCTTCCGCCTCCGGGTGGCTTGTGTCCGCTCCCTGTCGGCCGGGGGTTCACCGTCGCGCGCGAGCGCGGGACCGGGGGCGCGGGCCCGCGCGCACGGGCGTGGGGGCGCGCGAGCGCGAGGTCGCGGCGTGGGCGCGAAGCCATGGCGTGGGCGCGGGATCGCGCGGGCGGGGGCGGGGGAGGGCGCGGAGGGAGGGCGGCCTCGAAGGGCTCGCGGCGCGGAAGTGGGGGAGTGCTCTCTCGGTGAGCAGGATGATGGAGCGCCCATCCGCCTGGCGTCAAGAGGTGTGCGCGGCGGAGGGGCGAGATGGCGAGATCCTTCATCTCTCGAACCGGATGCCGCGGCAACCGGCCGTTCCGCTCGGGATTCGGCCAAACCGGCGTCGCTTTTTGAATCGATTGGTCAGCTCTCTTGACGGGCGCAACCGCCGCCGCGAGTCTCCCCCAGCGGAGGGAGTGCTCTCTCGGCCCAACCTCCGTCTCCCGTTGAGGAGTTCGCATGACCACCCGCACCCGAAGCCGCACCCTCGGCCGCCGAAGAACCCCTCCCCGGGGGCTCCTCGCCGTGTTCGCCGCCGTGACGCTCCTGTTCTCGCTCGCGGTGGTGACCGCGCCCGGGCGGGCCGTCGCCGCCGCCCCCGTACTCGTCTCCCAGGGCAAGCCCGCCACCGCCTCCAGCCAGGAGGGCCCCTTCACCGCCGCGTCCGCCGTCGACGGTGACAACGGCACCCGCTGGTCCAGCGAGTTCAGCGACAACCAGTGGCTCCAGGTCGACCTGGGCGGCAGCACGGCCATCGGCCAGGTCGTGCTGCGCTGGGAAGCCGCCTACGCCAAGGGCTACCAGATCCAGGTCTCGGCCAACGGCCAGCAGTGGACGACGATCCACACCACGACGGGCGGCACCGGCGGCAACGAGACGCTCGACGTCTCCGGCACGGGCCGCTACGTCCGCCTCCTCGGCACCCAGCGCGCCACCCAGTACGGCTACTCGCTCTGGGAGTTCCAGGTCTACTCGGCCGGTGGCGGGGGCGGTCCGCAGCCCGGCGGCGACGTCCTGCTCTCGTACGGGAAGCAGGGCACCGCCTCGACCTCGCAGAACGACGGCACCTGCTGGCTGTGCGGCCCCGACAAGGCGTTCGACCGCGACCCCGCGAGCCGCTGGGCCACGAGCCCCGAGGGCGGCTGGACCGATCCCGGCTGGATCGCCGTGGACCTCGGCGCGAACGCGGCGATCCACCGCGTCGTCCTCCAGTGGGACCCCGCCTACGCGAAGTCGTACCGCATCGACGTCTCGGACAACGGCACCGCCTGGCGCACCGTCTACCAGACCACGACGGGCAAGGGCTTCAAGGAGACCATCGACCTCGACACCACGGGCCGCCACGTGCGCGTGTACGGCACGCAGCGCTCCGGCCAGTACGGCTACTCGCTCTGGGAGTTCCAGGTCTGGGGCACCGGCGGCGCGCCCACCACGCCGCCGCCGCTCCCGGCCGACCCGGACTACTCGAAGCTCGTCTTCAACGACGACTTCGACGGCCCGGCGGGACGCGCGCCCGACGCGAGCAAGTGGGTACCGGAGACCGGCCCCGGTCCCAACAACGAGCTGGAGTACTACACCAACAACAAGAACGCCGCGCTCGACGGCGCGGGCAACCTCGTCCTCGAAGCGCGCAAGGAGGAGACCCCCGGCTCCGCGTGCCCGCGTGACCCGCTGACCGGGAGCGGCACGTGCCAGTACACCTCGGCCCGCCTCAACACGTACGGGAAGTTCAAGTTCACCTACGGCCGGGTCGAGGCGCGCATCAAGGTGTCCGGGACGCAGGGCCTGTGGCCCGCCTTCTGGATGCTGGGCGCGGACTACTTCGACCAGGGCAGGCCGTGGCCGTACACCGGTGAGATCGACATCATGGAACACGTCGGCAAGGAGCCGGGCACGACGTACTCGACCCTGCACGCGCCCGCCTACAACGGCGCCAACGGCTTCGGCTCGCCCTACACCCTGCCCGGGGGCGCCGACTTCGCCGCCGGCTTCCACACCTTCACCGTCGACTGGAACAGCAAGGGCATGACCTTCCGCGTGGACGGGCAGGTCATGCACACGGTCGACAAGGCCACCCTCGAAGCCACGCGCGGTCCCTGGGTCTTCGACCACGACTTCTTCATCATCCTCAACAACGCCGTGGGCGGTGACTGGCCCGGCGGTCCCGACGCCAGTACGCGGCTGCCGCAGAAGATGAGCATCGACTACGTGAAGGTCTGGCAGTGACAGCCCGCTGAGACCTGGCACAGGGCGGGGGCCGGAGCGCGTACGCTCCGGCCCCCGCCCACGACACGTGTCCGCTCAGCCCTTGCTCGCCCCGAGCGAGAGACCCGAGATGAACTGCTTCTGGAGCAGGACGTAGACGACCAGGGTCGGGATCGCGGCGATCATGGCGCCCGCCGCGATGAGGTTCTGGTTCGTCACGAACTGCCCCTGGAGATTGGCGAGCGCCGAGGTGACCGGACGCTTGTCGCCGGAGGACATCAGCGTGATGGCCCAGAAGAAGTCGTTGTAGATCCACGTCGTCAGCAGCGTGGCGAGCGCGGCGAGGGCCGGGCGGCACAGCGGCACCGTGAGCCGCCAGAAGCGGGTCCACAGCCCCGCCCCGTCCACGAGGGCCGCCTCGTACATCTCGCCGGGCACCGACTTCATGTAGTTGCTCAGCACGAAGACGCAGAAACCCAGCTGGAAGGCCACGTTGATGACGATGAGGCCGAAGGCCGAGTTGTACATCAGGCCGCTGTCCGCGAGGAAGTGGGGCAGCGGGATCTTCAGGTACATCCGGAACAGCGGCGTGATGATCACCTGCTGCGGCAGCAGGTTCCCGGCCGTGAACACGATGAGCAGCGCGACGTTGACCTTGACGTTGACCCGGGTGAGCACGAAGGCGGCACCCGAGGCCAGGACGAGCACGATGACGACCGCGGGGATCGTGATCAGCGCCGAGTTCCAGAAGAACCGGCCCATGTTCGCCTGGGACCAGGCGTCGGAGAAGTTGCTCAGGGTCAGGCTGTGCGGCAGGGACACGTAGCCGTGCTTGCGCGTGTCCGAGTACGGGCGGACCGCGACGTAGAGCGCGAAGAGGATCGGCAGCAGCCACAGCACCGACGCGCAGACGAGGAAGACCTGCGAGAGGACCTGACCCCGCGGGCGGGGCCTCCTGCCCCCCGGGGCGGCGGGGCCGGCGCCGCCCCGTACGGCGGGCGCGGGCGCCGTCTGCGTACTCACGGTGTTTCCTCCTTGCGGAAGGACTGGCGAAGGAAGAGACAGATCGGGACGAGGGAGATCAGCAGGAGGACGACACCGAGCGCGGACCCGAAGCCGACCCGCTGGGTCTCGCCGACGATGTTCGACGTCACGAGGACCGAGAGGAGCTCCAGGCCGTTGATGCCCTTGTTCGTGATGTACACGAGGTCGAAGGCGCGCAGGGACTCGATGACCGTGATGACCATGATGACGATGTTGATCGGCCGCATCGTCGGGAACACGACCCGCCAGAACGTCTGCCAGGGGTTCGCCCCGTCGATGCGGGCGGCCTCGCGCAGGCTCGGGTCCACGGCCTTCAGGCCCGCCAGGTACAGGACCATCACGTAACCGGCCTGGCGCCAGGTCGCCTCCAGGAGGACGGCCCACAGGTTGAGGTGCGGGTTGCCGAGCCAGTCGATGGCGTTGCTGTCCCCGGACCGCCCGATGAGCGTGTTGATCACGCCGTAGTTCTGCGAGTACACGAACTCCCAGATGATGCCGATGAGCGCGAGCGACAGCATGACGGGCAGGAACAGGATGCTCTGGTACATGCGGCTGCCCGCGATGCCCCGGTCGATCACGACGGCGAAGAGCATTCCGAGCGGCGTCGCGATGACGACGAAGACCGCGAGCCAGATCAGGTTGTGCTGGACGGCGGGCCAGAACTCCGGCGAGTTCGTGGCGGCCTGGTGGTAGTTCTGGAAACCGGTGACACAACCGTTGTTGAGGACCGTGGGCAGTGCCGGGTCGCACGCCTTCGTGTGCAGATCGCCGACGCCGTTCCACCGGAAGAAGGACAGCGCGATGGTGCCGAGGGCGGGGAACCACACGAAGGCGAGGCTGAGCAGGAGCGGGATGCCGAGCAGCAGCCCGGCCACGACCCGGTCGCCGGTGCTGAGGTGTCGCAGCCGCCGCCGCTTGCGCCCGGTGGCGGGGGCGCCGGGCGGGGTCGGCGCCCGGCGCGTACGTGTGAGCGTGCTCATCCCGTGTAGATCGCCTTCGCCTGCGATTCGGCGCTCTTCTGCAACGTCGTGATGTTGCCGCTGCTGGGATCGTCGATGAACTTCTGGATGACGGAGATCATCGCGGTGGCCATCGCCGGGTCGGCGTCGCGGTCCATGAACTGCCCGACCGCCTTGCACTTGGCGATCTCCTCGACGGACTTCTTCTGGATCGCGTTGTACGAGGGCACCTTGAGGCCGTTCGCGAGGCCCACGTCCCACTGGTCGCTCTTGAGGTACTCGGCCTCCGCCTCGCCCGAGCCGATGTACTCCAGGACGGCCTTCGCCGCCGAGGGGTTCTTCGCCTTCTTGCTGAGCATGAAGCCGTCCGCGGGGGCGTCCATGAACTGCTGGCCCCACTTCGCGTTGATCGCGGGGAAGGGGAAGAAGTCCAGGTCGTCCAGGTCCTCCTTGTCGCTGACCCACTGGGCCGCGACCTGGTTGGTGCCCTGGAACATCATCCCGGCCTTGCGGCCCTCCAGCGCCTTGGCCGCGTCCTGCCAGATCCGGCCGTTGGCGCCGCTCTGCACGTACGGCATCATCTCGGCCCAGTGCTGGAAGACCGTGCGCACCCCCTGGTCCGTCCACGGGATCTCGTGCTTCATCAGCTTGCTGTGGAACTCGTGCCCGTTGATGCGCATGTTGAGGATGTCGAAGGTGCCGAGGGCCGGCCAGCCGTCCTTGTCGCCGAAGGCGACGGGGATGAGCCCGTCCTTCTTCATCTTCCCGCACAGCGCCAGGTAGGCGTCCCACGTGGTGGGGACGGTGTAGCCGTTCTTCTTGAACAGGCTCTTCCGGTAGAAGACGACCCACGGGTACTGGTAGAGCGGCACGAAGTACTGGTGGCCGTCGAGGCCCGTGGAGAGGTCCTTGGCGACGGAGCCGAAGTTGCCGCCGATCTTCTCCCACACGTCGTCGAGCTGGGCGGCGAGCCCCTGGGCCGCGAAGTACTGCATGCGGTACCCGGCGAACCACGTGAAGAGGTCGTCGGGGGTGCCTTGCAGGTAACTCGTGATGTTCTGCTGGAAGGTGTTGTGGTCAACGGTGTTGATCTTGATCTTCGCCTTGGTCGACGCCGTCGCCGAGGCCGTCAGCGCGGCGAACGCCTTCTTCGTCGCCGGGTCGGAGTAGTTCGAGCCGAAGGTGACCGTGCTGCCCGCCACCGGGCCCGACGACTTCTTCCCCCCGCTCGAATCGTCGTCGTCCCCGCAGGCCGACAGGAGCCCTCCCGCGGCCACTGTCAGCCCAGCGGCGCCCACCCCCTTGAGCAGACCTCTACGGGTGTGGGCGAAACCCGTGACGCCGTTGGACGGGTCGACAGGCGACATGGTGCCTCCATCGCTTAAGTGATTGTGCAGGGCGGCGAGTTGAGAGTGGCGGAACGAAGCTCGCTCAGCCGACTTTTCCAACATAAGCCACCAATTAACAACGCAATCGATCGTCTGCGTAGTTCTAACGTCGACCTCGTGCGCGCGTCTATGTTTCTCGACACAAACAACTTTGGGCAGTGGTACAGTCCGCCGGGCCGCCCGGGGACGGCAGCGCCCGACCTCTGTGGCGCGCCCAACCCCTCCTGGAGCGAACCTGGTTGAGGAGGCCGTCGCCATCGAAGCCGAGACACCCCACACATGGCCCGAGCGCCGGGGCCTGCCGGACCTGGCCGGCCTCGACCCCCCGGCCCGCGCGGCGGTGGCCGCCGCCGTGGAGCGCTTGCGCGGGCTGAGGGAGGTCTTCGCCGACCGCGTGTTCGCGCTGCTCCGCCGGCACGTGCCCGGCTACGCCGTGCTCGGACCCGAGGACATCCGTTCCTCCGCACGGCGGTTCATGGACGTCGTTCTCGCGGAGCTGTCCGCGCTGCGCGTGCCCGACGCGGCGCTGCGCGAGACGCTCGCCGATTTCGCGAGCGAGCGAGCCGCGCACGGGGTGCCGCCCGACGTGCTCGCCCTCGGGTACCAGTGGGGCTCCCGGGTGATGCTGGCCCTCATGGACGAGGTCGGGGCCGCGGTGGGCCTGCCGCCCGCACTCCTGCTCGCCGCGCACGACAGCACCTGGGAGTTCACCCACGAGGCGGCCGAGATCTTCACCCGCGTCCAACGTGATCTGGCCCTGGAGCGCGTCCAGTTCGACGCCGAACGCCGCGCCGCCTTCGCGGCGGCCGTGCTCGGCGGGACCCTCCCCGCCGAACGCATCGGCCACGACGCGCGCCTCTTCGGGCTCGTGCCTCAGGCGCGCCACGTCGCCCTCGCCGCGCGGGCCGCGAACGACGCCGACGCGGAGGCGCTGCGCTTCGCCGTCGCCGGGGCCCTGCGGCTCCCCGCCGACCGCCTCCTGCTCGCCCAGGTCGGCACCGTGCTGGGCTTCATCGCGCCGAGGGCGCCGGACTCGGTCGCGGGACACCTGGTGGCGGCGGGTCCGGCGCTGCCGCTCGACAGGCTCGGCACCGGCTTCGGCGAAGCGGTGCTCGCGCTGGAGACCGCGCGGCAGTTCGCCATGTCCGGCGTCGTGCGCCTCTCGGGCCTCGGCCCGCGGCCCCTCGTCCTCGCGGACCCGCTCACCGCGGACAACCTCTCCGCCCGGCACCTGGCGGCACTCGACGGCGCGGGGCGCTCCAGCAACGAGATCGAGCACACCACGCGGGTCTACCTCGAATGCGACCAGGACGTACGGGAGGTGGCCCGGCGGCTCGCCGTGCACCCGAACACCGTGCGGTACCGGGTCGGCCGCTTCCAGGAGCTGACGGACCTGAACCTGCGACGCACAGAGGACCTGGTGACGTCGTGGTGGCTGCTGAACCGGCGGCGCGCGTGAGGGGGGCGTGGAGGGTGCTGTCGGCGTATGGACGGATACCGGCGGCGAAGGGACGCGATGGAAGTAACCGTCTTGACGGGTTATGAAGTGCGTGCCAGGATCATCACCAGTCGAACCGGTTACTCATGGCCGGTTCCCGTAGCGCCTGGGGGATCTTCCATGGCTGTCGTCCGCTTCCACCTCGACTCGACCCTCACGCCCTCGCAGGCCCTCGCCGTCCTCACCGACTTCGGGCCCTCGCGGCCCCGGCAGTGGCCGTCGATCGACGAGGAGCACTTCACGGTCCACGCCCGGGGCGCCGACTGGGCGGAGGTCACCGAGGGAACCTCCGCCGCCTGGGAACGCGCTCGCTACGAGTGGGACGAGGCGGCGGCACAGGTCACGATCACCACGCTCGACTCGAAGCTGTTCGGCGCGGGCGGCGGCTGGACCTTCCGGATGACCCCGCAGGGCGCGGGCTCCCGCATCGACGTGGAGCTCACCCGTACCCCCGCGACCGCCAAGGGCAGACTCCTCGCCGCCCTGCTCCCCCTGGTCGGCCCCTCCTCGCTCCGCAAGTCCTTCGCGGGCCCGCTGCGCATGGCGGCCTGACGGGGCGCGGCAGGCGCGGCCCGAGCCTGGGGCGCTGACCCCGGGCGACCGCGACACGTATGACCAGCACGACCACACACATCACCCGGGACCAGCGAGAGGAACCACGTGAACGACGGACGAGGACACGTGCGGACGGCGGCGGATACGACGACCGATGCGGCGCGCGAGGCGATGGGACCCCTGCGGCACGTGCGGACCGACGTCCTCGACATCGCCTACCACGACCTCGGCCCCGCGCACGGCAAGCCCGTCGTGCTGCTGCACGGCTGGCCGTTCGATCCGGTCGGTTCGTACGGCGCGGTGGCGCCCGCCCTCGCCCGGCGCGGGTACCGCTGCTACGTGCCCTACCTGCGCGGTCACGGCGAGACACGTTTCCGCCACACGCACACCCTCCGCTCGGGCCAACAGGCCGCGCTGGGCGCCGACCTCCTCGCGTTCCTGGACGCGCTGGCCATCCCGCGCGCCCTGTTCGCGGGGTACGACTGGGGCGGTCGCGCCGCCGACGTCGCGGCGGCGCTGTGGCCGGAGCGCTGCACCGGCCTCGTCTCCGTCAACGGCTACCTGATCCAGGACCTCGCCGTGGCGCGCAAGCCCCTTCCCGCCTCGACCGAGTTCGGCTACTGGTACTTCTTCTACTTCTCCACCGAGCGCGGCCGCAAGGGCCTGAGCGAGGACCGCGAAGGACTCGCGCGCGTCGTCTGGAAGTACAACTCGCCCCAATGGCGCTTCACCGAGGCCGAGTTCGCGCGGGCGGCGAAGCTGTGGGGCAACCCCGACTACGTGGACGTGGTCATCCACGGCTACCGGCACCGTCTCGACGCGGCGCCGGGCGCGCCCGAGTACGCGGGACTGGAGGCGCGCCTGCGCGAGCAGCCCAGGATCGTGGTCCCCTCGGTGACACTCGACGGCGACGCGGACGGTGTCATCCCCTGGACCGACGGGAGCGGCTACGCGGCCCACTTCACGGGGCCCTGGAAGCACCACGTGGTCCCCGGCGCCGGGCACAACGTGCCCCAGGAACGCCCCGACGCCTTCACCGACGCCGTCATCGAGGCGGACGCCCTGAGCGGGTGACGAGCGGCGCCCTCCCTCCGGCCCTCACCCGCACACGCCCCGCTCCCGCCGCGCTCCCACCCGCCCCGCTCCACCGCGCTTCCCCCCGCCGCGCTCCCACCCGCCACCCGCATCAGCCCCGCCCCCGCGGCGGCGAGCGCGGTACGCCGTGCCCGCGAACGTCGCCGCCGACGGCCGGAAGTACATCCGTGACGCGATGCCGCCGAGTCGGACCGATCCGGCCCACGGTCTGTACTCCCGGGCGGCCATCGGCAAGACTCCTGCTCGCCAGCAGCTCGTCAACGACCTCATGACCGGTGTCGTGACCGGCGACAGGCCGCCGAGCGCGCTCAGGGAAGCCCACGCCGACCGGCGCGAGGAGGGCGGCGATCAGCTCCGCTCCGCGTACGAGCGGGGTTCTCCGCAAGGCGCGCTGACTGCCCGTCGCCGGGCCCCGCCCCCGACCCCCGGACAGCCACCTCCCCCGCCAGGAGCACCCGTTGAGCATCAGCATCGCCGTCGTCGGCGCGGGCCAGTTCGCTCGTGCCTTCATCCCCCTCTTCCAGGCCCACCCGGGCGTGCGCGAGGTGGCCGTCGCCGAAACCGACCCGGAGCGTCGCGAGGCCGAGTCCGCCCGCCACGGCGTCACACGCACCTTCGCCTCCTTCGAGGAGGCGTGCGCCTCGGACGTCGACGCCCTCGCCCTGTTCACCCAGCGCTGGACCCACGGCCCGATGGCGGTGGCCGCCCTGGAGGCCGGCAAGCACGTCTACTCCAGCGTCCCCATGGCCTTCACCGAGGACGAGATCACCGCGATCATCGCGGCGGTCCGTGCCGGCGGCCGGACGTACATGATGGGCGAGACGAGCTACTACAACCCGGCCGCCGTCTACTGCCGGGCGCGCAGGGCGGAGGGCGCCTTCGGAGAGATCTTCTACTCCGAGGGCGACTACGTCCACGACATGGACCTCGGCTTCTACGACGCCTACCGCTACAGCGGGGGCGAGCGCTGGCGCGAGACGGCGAGCTTCCCGCCCATGCACTACCCGACCCACGCTCTCGGCGGGGTCCTGGCCGTCACCGGCTCCCACGTCACCTCGGTGTCCTGCCTCGGCGTCACCGACAAGCGCGACGACGGTGTCTTCGACCGCGAGGTGAGCCGCTTCGGCAACGACATCTCCAACGCCACCGCGCTCTTCCGCACGGCGGACGGCGGCGTCGTACGCACCAACGAGTTCCGTCGCGTCGGCTACCCCTCGCCCGTGCGCGAGTCCCGGTTCCGCTTCCTCGGCACCGAGGGCTCCTTCGAACAACTCGCCACGGAATCTCTCTGGCAGGACAAGGAGAAGGCCGTCAGCGTCGAGGCACTGCTGCGCACCGCGCCCAGCACGGGCCTCGACGACGCGGCGCTCGCCGACATCGACCCCGCGCTGCGCGACGCCTTCGTGAGCGGCTTCGCCCAGGTCCACGACCGCACCCGGCTCCCGGCCGCCTTCGCCGGCCGGCCCAACGGCCACGAGGGCTCGCACCAGTTCCTCGCCGACGACTTCGTCACCGCCTGCCTCAGCGGCACCCAGCCCCCCGTCAACGCCTGGACGGCGGCCCGCTACACACTGCCCGGCATCGTGGCCCACCGCTCGGCTCTCGCGGGCGGCGCCCAACTCCCCGTACCGGACCACGGCGATGCCCCGGAGCAGCCCAAGGCCCCTGACACCGCCCGCGGCTGACCCTTCGCACGCCGTCCGCTCGCAGCGCGGGCGCGGCGGTCCATGCTCCTCAGATCTCCTTGAATCGCTCGAACGGCTCCCCGCACGTGCGGCAGCGGTGCAGGGAGCGGCAGGACGTCGCGGAGAAGCGGGACAGTTCCTCGGCGTCGTCCGCCCCGCACTGCGGGCAGCGCACCGCCTCGGCCTCGCCCGCGTGACGGGTGGGGGAGAGGGAGAGGGGGACCGGGCCGCCGCGGCGGCCACCCGGCGCGGGGCCCGGCGGGACGATGTGGTGGGCGGCGAGGGCCGCGCGGCCCTCCTGCGTCATCCAGTCCGTCGTCCACGGCGGATCGAGCACCGTACGGACCCGGACCGCGCCGAAACCGGCCTCGTTCAGGGCCCGTACCGTCGCCGCGCGCATCTCGGCCATCGCCGGGCAGCCCGAGTACGTCGGCGTGAGCGACACGACGAGCGTGCCGTCCTCCTCGTACCCGAGATCCCGCAGTACCCCGAGGTCGTGCAGGCTCAGCATCGGCAGCTCGGGGTCGGGCACCCGCCCGGCCGCCTCCCAGGCGGCCCGCAGGCGGGGGTCGGTGACCGGGGCCGCCGCGCTCACCACGTCGCCCCCGGGTGCGCGCGCGCCACCACCTGGAGTTCCGCCAGGAGCGGGGCCAGGTGCTCGGTGTGCGCGCCCCGCCGCCCGTCGGCGCTCTCCGCGACGGCCTCGGGGAGCTCCAGCGTCGCCGCGCCGAGCACCCGCTCCCACACCTCGCGCGCCTCCGCCGCCACCTCGGCGGCGTCGACTCCGAGGAAGGCGGCGCTCCCGTCGCGGCCGAACTCGGCGAGCAGCGGCGCGAGCGCGCGCGCCGCCTCCGTCATCCTGCGGTGCGACTCCTCGGTGCCGTCACCGAGCCGGATCGCCCAGTCGGCGGCGAACTGGCGGTGGTACGCCAGCTCCTTGACACCCTTGGCCGCGATGGCCGCGAGGACCGGGTCCGGCGCGGAGGTGAGCCGGCGCAGGAGCGCGAGCCGCCACGCCGAGTGCGCGAGGAGCCGCAGCACGGTGTAGGCGAAGTCCCCGTTGGGCAGCTCCGTGATCCGCAGATTGCGGAACTCGTCGGCGTCGCGGAAGTACGCGTACGCGTCCTCGTCGCGGCCCGTGCCGTCGAGCAGCCCGGCCCGCGCGTACAACAGCCGCGTCTGGCCCAGCAGGTCCAGGCCGATATTGGCGAGGGCCAGCTCGATCTCCAGCTCGGGTGCCGCCGTGACCCACTCGCCCAGCCGCTGCGCGCTCACCAGCGCGTCGTCACCGAGGGCGAGGCACAGCGCCGCGAGCGCCGCCGTGTCCACGCCCTCGGGGACGGTCGTGTCCACGCCGTGCAGCGGGTCCTCGAACCCGGTGCCGAAGGCCCAGTGACCGTCGCCCTCGGCCGCGTCGGCGGCCAGCGACAGGTGATCGTCGCTCATTGCGCTCACTACTCCTTGAAATCCTGAAGAAAGCGGGGCGCCCCGCCCGGAGGCGGCGGCACGTCAGATGTGCGGGACGTCCGCCGGGATGTCGTAGAACGTCGGATGCCGGTAGACCTTGTCGCCGCTCGGCGCGAAGAAGGGGTCCTTCTCGTCCGGCGCCGAGGCCGCGATGTCCTCGCTGCGCACCGCCCAGATCGAGACGCCCTCGTTGCGCCGCGTGTACAGGTCACGCGCGTTCGTCAGCGCCATCCGGTCGTCGGCCGCGTGCAGCGAGCCGACGTGCACGTGGTTCAGGCCCCGCTTGCCCCGTACGAAGATCTCGTACAGCGGCCAGGAGTCCCTCGGGGCCGCCGTGTCCTGCTCGCTCGTCCCGCTCATGCCACGACCTCGCTCTTCCCGCGGTCGCCCGCGTGCCGGGCCGCGTGTGCCGCGGCCGCCTCGCGCACCCAGGCGCCGTTCTCGTGCGCGGACCTGCGCCGCGCGACCCGCTCCTCGTTGCACGGGCCGTTGCCCGAGATGACCTGCTTCAGCTCCTCGAAGTCCGGGGTGCCGAAGTCGTGCCTGCCCCGCTCCTCGTTCCAGCGCAGCTCCGGGTCGGGGAGCGTGACGCCGAGGTGCTCGGCCTGCGGCACCGTCATGTCGACGAAGCGCTGGCGCAGTTCGTCGTTGGAGTGCCGCTTGATGCGCCAGGCCATCGACTTCGCCGAGTGCGGCGAGTCCCCGTCGGGCGGCCCGAACATCATGAGCGAGGGCCACCACCAGCGGTCCACGGCCTCCTGCACCATGCGGCGCTGCGCCTCGGTGCCGCGCGTCATCGTCATGAGGAGTTCGTAGCCCTGCCGCTGGTGGAAGGACTCCTCCTTGCACACGCGGATCATCGCGCGGGCGTACGGGCCGTAGCTGCACCGGCACAGCGGCACCTGGTTGCAGATCGCGGCGCCGTCCACGAACCAGCCGATGACACCGACGTCGGCGAAGGTCGGCGTCGGGTAGTTGAAGATCGAGGAGTACTTCTGGCGGCCCTCGATCAGCATCTCGGTCAGCTCGGCGCGGTCGGCGCCCAGCGTCTCGGCGGCGCTGTAGAGGTACAGGCCGTGGCCCGCCTCGTCCTGCACCTTCGCGAAGAGGATGGACTTGCGGCGCAGCGAGGGCGCCTTCGTGATCCAGTCGCCCTCCGGCTGCATCCCGATGATCTCGGAGTGCGCGTGCTGCGCGATCTGGCGCACGAGCGTCTTGCGGTACGCCTCCGGCATCCAGTCGCGCGGCTCCACACGCTGGTCCCGCGCGATCGTCGCGTCGAAGTGGGCGCTCAGCTCGTCCTCGTGCGCGAGCGGGGTCGCGGTGGTCTCGGTCATCGCCCGCCCCTCCTTCCGGTAGCTGTCGTACGTGTCCTTGCCGGTCCAGCGGTCGCGTTCAGTCGTTCCACGTGTAGAAGCCCTGCCCGGTCGAGCGCCCCAGTTCGCCGCGCGCGACCTTCTCGCGCAGCAGCGCGGGCGGCGCGAACCGCTCCCCGAGCGTGCTGTGCAGGTACTCGGCGATCGCGAGCCGCACATCGAGCCCCACGAGGTCGGTCAGGCGCAGCGGTCCCATCGGGTGCTTGTAACCGAGGGTCATGGCGTCGTCGATGGCCCGCGGCTCGGCGACCCCCTCCTCGACCATGCGGATCGCCTCCAGGCCGAGCGCGACCCCGAGGCGGCTGCTCGCGAAGCCGGGCGAGTCCTTGACGACGACGTCCTTCTTGCCGAGCCCGGCGGTCCAGCCGAGCGCGAGGTCCACGACGGCCCGCTCCGTCGCCTCCGGGACGACCAGCTCCACGAGCGCGGAGGCGGGCACCGGGTTGAAGAAGTGCATGCCGAGGAACCGGCCGGGACGGGTCAGGGCGGTCGACAGCTCGGTGACGGACAGGGAGCTGGTGTTGGTCGCGAGGACGGTGTCCGCGCCGACGACCCGCTCGGCCGCCGCGAGCAGCTTCGCCTTGAGGCCCGCGTTCTCCGGTACGGCCTCGACGACGACGTCCGCTTCGGCGGGGAGTCCGCTCACGTCGCCCACGAAGGCGAGCCGCCCCAGGATCTCCTCCGGGGTCGCGGGCAGCAGCCCGCGCTTCGCGGCGCGCTCCAGGGAACCCGCGATGCGCTCGCGCACCTTCGCCGCCGCCGCCTCGTCCTGCTCGACGACCGTCACGGCCGCGCCCGCCGTGGCGAAGGACTGCGCGATGCCCGCGCCCATCCGCCCGCCACCGATGACCCCGGCCTGCTTCGGCACTGCCGCGCTCATGCCCGGCCCTCCGTCCGCTCGCTCCCGGCCTCCGGCGTGCCGGAGGACTGGTGCCCCGCCGTACCGGGGCCCTCATTGCCGTTGTTCCCGCCGCTCGCTTCCCGGTCCCGCTTGCGGTCCAGGAATCTCGTCATGCGGTCCTTCTTGTCCTGCCCCTCGAACAGCACGGCCTGCGCGAGGTCGTCGGCGACCGGATGGGCCCCGGGCGCGTCCACGACGAGCTTCGTCAGCCGCAGCGCCGTCGCGGAGGACTTCGCCATCCGGTCGAGCACCGCGTGCGCCTCGTCGAGCAGCTTCTCGGCCGGTACGACGTCCATGACGAGCCCGCAGGCGAGCGCCGCCCGCGCGTCCAGGGTGCGCCCGGCGAGGAGCACCTGCTTGGCGACCGACTCGCCGACCAGCGCGGGCAGCCGCCATGCCGCGCCCGCCGCCGCGAGGATGCCGAGGCCGGGCTCCGGGTTCCCGAAGGCGGCCTTCGGCCCGGCGATCCTGAGATCGCACGCGTAACTCAGCTCGGCGCCCCCGCCGAGCGCCCAGCCGTCCACGGCGGCCAGCGTCGGCATGGGCAGCCTGCGCACCCGCTCGAAGAGCCGGCTGTTGACGCCCTGGAGCGCCTGGTCCCTGCCCCGTTCGAGCAGTTCCGCGATATCGGCACCGCCCGCGAAGGAGCCCCCGGCCCCGGTCAGGAGCAGCATCCGGGGGTGCTCCTCCAGCCAGGCGCACACCGCGTGCAGCTCGCGGATCATGAGCCCGCTGATCGCGTTGCGCGCCTCGGGGCGGTCGAGCGTCACGACCACGCGGTCCTCGCGCACCTCGACGGCGAGCGTCGCGAAGGAACGCGCCGCGAGGTCTTCGTACGAGAGGTCGTCCACCGCGCTCACACCCGCTCCACGAGCATCGCGACGCCCTGGCCGACGCCCACGCACAGCGTCGCGAGGCCCTTCGCCGCGTCCTCGCGCTCCATGCGGCCCAGGAGGGTCAGCAGGATGCGCGAGCCGGAGCAGCCGAGCGGGTGGCCGAGGGCGATCGCGCCGCCGTCCGCGTTGACGAGCGCGTCGTCCAGGCCGAGCCGGTCGATGACGCCGATCGCCTGCGCGGCGAACGCCTCGTTCAGCTCGACTGCCCCGAGGTCGCCCACCGACCAGCCCGCCCGGTCGAGCGCCTTGCGCGTCGCCGGGACCGGGCCGAGGCCCATGAGGTGCGGCTCGACCCCGGCCGAGGCCGAGCCGACGATCCGGGCGCGCGGCGTCAGCCCGTACCGCTCCACGGCCGCCGCGCTCGCCACGACGAGCGCCGAGGCGCCGTCCGAGAGCGGCGAGGCGGACCCCGCGGTGACGATGCCGTCGGCGCGGAAGACGGTACGGAGCTTGCCGAGCTTCTCCATCGAGGAACCCGGGCGCGGGCCCTCGTCCCGCGTGACCACGCCGTCCTTCACGGGGACGCCGACGATCTCGCGGTCGAAGCGCCCGGCCTCCGCCGCCGCTACCGCCCGCTCGTGGCTGCGGAGCGCGAAGGCGTCGGACTGCTCGCGGGTCGTCCCGTCGAGCGCCGCGACCTCCTCTGCCGTCTCGCCCATGCTGAGGGTCGTACGGACCTCGCCGGGGCCCGCGGCGCGGTCGGCGGCGCTGAAGCGGGGATTGGTGAAGCGCCAGCCGAGCGAGGTGTCGAAGACCTCGCCGGGCTTCGCCCACGGCGTCCCCGGCTTCGCCATGACCCACGGGGCGCGGGTCATCGACTCGACGCCGCCCGCGACGGCGATCTCGGCCTCTCCGGCGCGGACCGCCTGCGCGGCGGAGGCGACCGCGGTGAGCCCGGAGGCGCACAGGCGGTTCACGGTGTAGCCGGGCACGGTGTGCGGCAGGCCCGCGAGGAGCACCGCCATGCGGGCCACGTCGCGGTTGTCCTCGCCGGCCTGGTTGGCGGCGCCGAGGATCACCTCGTCGATCGCCTCGGCGGGCACCCCGGCCCGCCGCACCGCCTCGCCGACGACGAGCGCGGCGAGGTCGTCGGGACGGACCGAGGCGAGCGCGCCGCCGTACCGGCCCTGCGGGGTACGGGCCCCGTCGATCAGGTAGACGTCCTCAGGCACCCTTGGCCTCCTCGGTCGCGACCGCCGGACGGCGGGACTGGAGCACCGCGAAACGCCCGGTGACGAAGGCCCAGTCGCTGAGGGTCGCCGACGCGGCGGGGTTGGCCTGTGAGCCGTGGTAGTCGCTGAAGGCGGCGGTCTGGTTGACGAAGACCTGCCCGGTGAAGTTCTCCGCGAGGTGGACGCCCGCGTCGAGCGCGGCCTCGCGGGTCGCCTCCAGCACCTCCTCGTCGGTGGAGTGCACGCTCGCGGTGAGCGCGCCGTGCGCCGAGATCGTCTCGCGCAGCAGGTCGATCGCCCGCGCGGTGGACTCGGTCGCGATGACGAAGGAGATCGGCCCGAACCACTCGGCGCGGTACGTCTCCGCGTCGCGCTCCGCGTCGAGCACCGTCACGAGGGGGGTGCGCAGCACGGCCTCGGGGTACTCCGGGTGGGTCAGGGGCTCGCCGCCGAACCGCGTGCCGCCGAGGGCGCGCGCCTTCTCGATCCGCTCGCGCACGGCCTCACCGGTCAGCGCGCCGAGCGTCCCGGCGGCCCGCTGCGGGTCGCCGAGCAGCTTGCCGAGGGCCTCGGCGAGGTCGGCGGCGAAGACCTCGGGCGTCTTGACGCCCTGATCGCTGGCGAGGCCCTCGCGCGGCACGTACAGGTTCTGCGGGGTCGTGCACATCTGGCCGCTGTAGAGGGACAGCGAGAACGACAGGTTGCGCAGCAGGCCCTTGTAGTCGGCGGTCGAGTCGAGGACAACGGTGTTGAGCCCGGCCTTCTCGGTGTGCACGGCGGCCTGGCGGGCGTTCTGCTCCAGCCAGTCGCCGAAGCCGGTCGAGCCGGTGAAGTCCACGATCCGTACGTCGGGGTCGGTCGCGAGCGTCGCCGCGACGCGGTCCTCGGGGGCCTCGGCGACGAGGAGCACCGTGTTCGGGTCGAAGCCGGCCTCGGCGAGCACCTCGCGGGCGATACGGACGCTCAGCGCGAGCGGCAGCACGGCGGCCGGGTGCGGCTTGACGATGACGGGGTTGCCCGTGACGAGGCTCGCGAAGAGGCCCGGGTAGCCGTTCCACGTCGGGAAGGTGTTGCACGCGATGAGCAGCGAGACGCCGCGCCCGACGGGCGTGAACGTCTTGTCCAGGGTCAGCGGCTCGCCCTTGCGCATCGGCTTCGCCCACGTCGCCGCGGCGGGCGCCTGGCGCTGCGCGACCCAGGCGTACGCGACGGCTTCGAGCCCGCGGTCCTGCGCGTTCGCGCCACCGGCCTGGAAGGCCATGACGAAGGGCTGCCCGGTCGTGTGGTGCACCGCGTGCGCCATCTGGAAGCTCGCCGCGTTGAGCCGCGCGAGGATCTCGGCCGCGACCCCGGCCCGCGTGTCGGGGCTCGTACGGCGCCAGGCGCGGCCCGCCGCCTTCGCGGTGGCCACCGCCTCACGCGGGTCGAGCCGCGGGTACGTGACGCCCAGCCGCGGCCCGTAGGGGGAGACCTCGCCGCCCACCGCCCCCGCCTCGCCCGGATGGCCCGGCAGCTCGAAAGGCCGCTCCAGCAGGGCGCGGAAGGCGCGCTCACCGGCCTCGGGGGCCTCCTCGCCGTAGACGGACTTGCTCGGTGACTCGGGGTAGGCCGAGTGGAAACCGCGCGTGGCGATCGCCTCGGCGGCGGCACGGAGCAGACCCTCGTGACGTGCGAAGAAATCGGTCCTGGCAGTGGCGGGAGAAGACATGGGACCCCTTGACAGGCGAATCGGATGCTGAATTACTGACCCGGTCGAAAGCTAACCGAATGTTCGGTCGGGCAGCAAGGGTGGTGAGCGCCACATGGGACGTGGCAGTGACACGAAGCCGGTCGAAGCGCACAATGCGGGAGCGGCCGAGCCGACCGTTCCCGCCGGGAGCGGCACGGGTCCGGAACACGCCATGTGGGCGAGGGACAAGGCTTCCCAGGGCCTGGGCATGGAGCTGCTGTCCTCTGGGGACGGCACCGCCAGGGTCCGGATGGAGATCACCGGTGCCATGGTCAACGGGCACGGCGTCGCCCACGGCGGCTTTCTCTTCACCCTCGCCGACACGGCCTTCGCCGTCGCCTGCAACTCCCGCGGTCCCGTGACCGTGGGGGCCGGCGCCGACATCGATTTCGTGGCACCGGCGTTCGAGGGCGACGTACTCGTCGCCGAGGCGAGAGAGCGCACCCGGTTCGGCCGCAGCGGTCTGTACGACGTGCGCGTCGAGCGCGAGGACCCCCAGCGCACCGTCGTCGTGGAGTTCCGCGGTCGCAGCCGTGTGATCCGAGGCGTGGAGGAACGAGCATGACAACCACTGAGGCCGGAACGACGGAGTCCTGGCCCGAAGAGCAGCCGCAGACCGCCCCGGGCGCCCGCGCGGCGCGCTTCGGGGAGCCACTCCCCGGCGAGCTGCGCGACCCGGCCGAGAAGCTCGGCCGCGAGGAGATCCGCGCCCTCCAGCTGGAGCGGCTGCGCGCGACCCTCGACCACGCCTACGCGAACGTGCCGCTGTACCGCCGCAAGTTCGACGAGGCGGGGGTGCGCCCCGAGGACCTGCGCACCCTGGAGGACATCGCCCGCTTCCCGTACACGACGAAGGCGGACCTGCGCGAGACGTACCCCTTCGGGATGTTCGCCGTCCCGCGCGAGAGAGTCCGCAGGCTGCACGCCTCCAGCGGCACCACCGGGCGCCCCACCGTCGTCGGCTACACCGACAGCGACCTGAGCAACTGGGCCGACCTCGTCGCCCGCTCGCTGCGCGCCGCCGGGGCCCGCCCCGGGGACCGCGTGCACGTCAGCTACGGCTACGGGCTCTTCACCGGCGGCCTCGGCGCGCACTACGGCGTCGAGCGGGCCGGCTGCACCGTCATCCCCGCCTCCGGCGGCCAGACCGCCCGGCAGGTCCAGCTCATCCAGGACTTCGAGCCCGACCTCATCATGGTCACGCCCTCCTACATGCTCACGCTGCTCGACGAGTTCGAGCGCCAGGGCGTCGACCCGCGCTCCACGAAGCTGCGCGCGGGCGTCTTCGGCGCCGAGCCGTGGACCGAGGAGATGCGCCGCGAGATCGAGGACCGCATGGGCATCCACGCGGTCGACATCTACGGTCTCTCCGAGGTCATGGGCCCCGGTGTCGCGAGCGAGTGCGTCGAGACGAAGGACGGCCTGCACATCTGGGAGGACCAGTTCCTGCCCGAGGTCGTCGACCCGATCACCGACGAGGTGCTGCCCGACGGCACCTCCGGTGAGCTGGTCTTCACCTCGCTCACCAAGGAAGCCCTCCCGATCATCCGCTACCGCACCCGCGACCTCACCCGCCTCCTGCCCGGCACCGCGAGGCCCGGGATGCGGCGCATGGAGAAGGTCACCGGGCGTTGCGACGACATGATCATCCTGCGCGGCGTGAACCTCTTCCCGAGCCAGATCGAGGAGATCCTGCTCCGCGTCCCCGCGCTCGCCCCGCACTTCCAGATCCACCTGGGCCGCCGCGGTCGTATGGACCACCTCACGGTCCGCGTCGAGGCCCGCCAGGACTCGGGCCCCGAGGCCCGCGAGGCGGCCGCCGCCGTCGTCCTCAAGCAGATCAAGGACACGATCGGTGTCAGCGTCGGCATCGAGATCGTCGACCCCGACACCCTGGAACGCTCGGTCGGCAAGATCAAGCGGATCATGGACGAACGGAAGAACTAACGCGTTGAGAGGGGCCCCGCCCAACGGACGGGGCCCCAGGATTTCCAGCCGGCACCCAAAATCCAGCTGGCACCCAAAATCGACCTGGCACCCAAAATCCGGCCTGCACCCAAAAATCCAGCCCCTCCGGCGTTTGAGGAGCGGGGTGTGGGGCGGAGCCCCACAAGAGGCCGGCCCAGCCGAAAGGGCCACCCGCCGGTGTGACGTACACCTCACCCGTACAACCTCCCACCCGCACAACCGTCTGACCTCCCGGACACTTGTGCACGACCAAGGGGGAGGCCCGCGCATGCGCATCGCATTCCTGATCCACAACGCCTACGGGATCGGAGCGACCATCCGCGGTACCGCCCACCTCTCCGCGGCCCTCGCCGAGCGCCACGACGTCGAGGTCATGAGCGTCCACCGCGTCGCAGACAGCCCCGCGCTCCCCTTCGACCCGCGTGTGCGGCTCAGCTCCCTCATCGACATGCGCGAGGACACCCCCGGCTACGAGGGCGACCACGTCCTCAACACCGGCACCCACCGCATGTTCCCCGACCCCGCCGTCGAGACCGGCCGCCTGCGCTACCGCACCCTGCACGACCTGCGGCTCACCGAATGGCTCGCCTGGACCGACGCGGACGTGGTCGTCGCGACCCGCCCCCTGCTCAACGGCTACCTCGCCCGCCACGGCAGCGACCGGTACCTGCGCATCGGCCAGGAACACCTCACCCTCGGCTCGCACGAGCCGGGACTGCGCGCCGACCAGAACAGCTGCCTGCCCCACCTCGACGCCTTCGTCACCCTCACCGAGGCCGACGCCGCCGCCTACCGCGCCGCCGTGCCCGAGGCCGCGGACCGCGTCCACGCCGTGCCGCCCGGCAGTCCCGACCTCGGCCTCACCCCCTCGCCGCGCACCTCCCGCACGATCGTCGCCGCCGGGCGCCTCGTCCCCGCCAAGCGCTACGACCGGCTCGTCGACGCCTTCGCCAAGCTGCTCCCCGAGCACCCCGGCTGGACTCTGCGCATCTACGGGCGCGGCCCCGAACAAGCCGCCCTGCGCCGCCGCGTCGACCGCCTCGGCCTCTACGACCACGTCCTCCTCATGGGCGCCGTCACACCGATGGAACCGGAGTGGGCCAAGGCCGCGATCGCCGCCGTCAGCTCGGACATCGAGCCCTACGGCCACGGCATCCTCGAAGCCATGCGGGCAGGTGTACCCGTCGTCGCCACCGAGGCCCCGCACGGCCCCGCCCAACTCGTCGCGGACGGCGTCACCGGGCTGCTCGTCCCCCTCGCCGGAGGCACCGACGCCTTCGCCGCCGCGCTCGGCCGCCTCATGGACGACCAGGAGACGCGCGACCGCTTCGGCCGCACCGCACGCGTCCACGCCGCCGCCCACACGGCCGAGGCCGCCGCGAAGGCGTACGAACGCATCCTCGACGACATCCACGCCCGCAGGACCCGCGACCGCGCCGAACTCGACGCGCTCACCCCCCGCCCCCGCAGGGCCGCCCGGGCCGCCGCCCGCCTCAGCGCACCCCACCGCGCCGCCCCGCCCCGCCGCGCCCGCCCCCCGCGCAAGGCCCCCCGCCCCCGTACCGCGGCCCGGGCCCTCGTCACGCCCACGGGCGCGATCGAGATACGCCCCGCGGCGCCCTTCCCCGGCCCGTACGAACTCCTCCTCGCGCTCCGCGACGACCCCGCCGCACGCGAAGTGCGCCTCCCGGTCCCCGATCCGGGCCCCGCCGTCCTCGGCCGCGCCACGCACCGCCTCGACGAGGGCCGCTGGGACACGTACCTCCTCGCGGGCACCACCCGCCGCAGGCTGCGCGCCGGGCTCGTCGAGCAGGGCGCGCTGCTGGGGCTGCCGCCGCTGGAGGACGGGACGGGCTTCGCCCACTGGATTCCCTACCGCACGAAGGACGGCTATCTCGCGGTACGGGCCTGGCGGCGACCGGCGCACGCCGAGATCCTCGCCCTGGAGACCGGCGACTCCGGGCTCCTCGTCACCGCCCAGCTGTACGGCATCGTCCGCTCCCTGCCGCGCGGCGCGATGGTCCGCGTCAAGGCCCGCGAGGAGGGCAGCGAGAGCTTCCTGCTCGCGGCGCGCGACCAGGGCCGCGGACGATTCGGCTTCCGGCTGCCCTACGTCATGCCGCTCGCCGGGCACGCGGCCCCGCAGGACGTGTGGGACTTCGCGCTGCTCCCCGAGCCGGGCGTCGCCCCCGTCCCCCTGGGCCGGGTGCTCGGCGACCTCGTCGACCGCAAGAGAGTCGCCGTACTGCCGTACACGGCTCTGGAGCACCCGGCGGGCGGCACCACACGGGTACGGCCCTTCGTGAACGTACGGGGCGATCTCTCGCTCCTCATGCGGGACACCGGCGACCGGGCCGCCCGGCTGCCCGCCGACTGAGCCCGCGCCGGAGACGTCCTGCCTGGTCACGGCGGGAGCCGGGGGAAAAAGACGCGTGCCCCCGTGGATAGTTTCGGGCCGGTCGGTGAGACGGTGGGAAGAGGCAGCACCGCACTCCATCCCCGTACCGCACGAAGGGACACCATGACCGCCTACAAGGTCGTCAACCCCGCCACCGGCCAGACCGAGAGCGAGTTCCCCGAAGCCACGGACGTCGAGATCCAGGACGCCCTGGACCGCTCCGCCGGCGCCTTCCGCACCTGGCGCGCGAGCGACGTCAAGGACCGCGTCGCCGTCCTGGAGCGCGTCGCCGAGCTGTACGCCGAGCGCAAGGAGGAGCTGGCCTCCCTCATCACGCGCGAGATGGGCAAGCCCGTCACCCAGGCGCGCGGCGAGATCGACCTCACCGCCTCGATCTACCGCTACTACGCCGAGAACGGTCCCGGCTTCCTCGCCGACGAGGAACTCGACGTCGTCGCGGGCGGCAGCGCCGTGGTCCGCAAGGAGGGCATGGGCCCGCTGCTCGGGATCATGCCGTGGAACTTCCCGTACTACCAGGTCGCCCGCTTCGCCGCCCCGAACCTCATGCTCGGCAACACGATCCTGCTCAAGCACGCCCCGCAGTGCCCCGAGTCCGCGCTCGCCATGGAGAAGATCTTCCAGGACGAGGGCCTGCCCGAAGGCGCCTACATCAACCTCTTCGCGAGCAACGAGCAGGTCTCGACGATCATCGCCGACCCGCGGGTGCAGGGCGTCTCGCTCACCGGCTCGGAGCGGGCCGGGTCGGCCGTCGCCGAGCAGGCCGGCCGCCACCTCAAGAAGGTCGTCCTGGAGCTGGGCGGTTCCGACCCCTTCCTCGTCCTCCAGCCCGCCGACCTCGACCGCGCCGTCAAGACCGCCTTCTTCGGCCGGTACGGCAACGCGGGCCAGGCGTGCAACGCCGCCAAGCGCATCATCGTCCTCGCCGATCAGTACGAGGAGTTCACGCGGAAGTTCGCCGAGACCGTGAAGGGCGTGACCCCCGGCGACCCGACCGAGGACGGGACCTTCATGGGCCCGCTCTCCTCGCGCCAGGCCGTCGAGAACCTCGCCGCGCAGATCGAGGACGCCGTCGCGAACGGCGCGACCCTCCTCGCGGGCGGCAGGCCCATCGACCGCGAGGGCGCCTGGTTCGAGCCGACGGTCCTCACGAACGTCGGCCCCGGCATGCGCGCCTTCCAGGAGGAGCTGTTCGGCCCGGCCGCCGTCATCTACAAGGTCGAGACCGAGGACGAGGCCGTCGCGCTCGCCAACAACACGCCGTACGGCCTCGGCGCGGCCATCGCCACCGACGACCCCGAGCGCGCCCTGCGCGTCGCCGCCCTGCTCGACACCGGCATGGTCTACGTCAACGAGGCCAGCGGCTCGGCGGCCGAACTGCCCTTCGGCGGCGTGAAGCGCTCCGGCGTCGGGCGCGAGCTGGGCAAGTACGGCATGGAGGAGTTCGCCAACAAGAAGCTCGTGCGCGTACGGCGCTGAGCCGCCACCGGCGCGGGGCGCGGGACCACCGCCCGCTCGCCCCGCGCGTACGCCGGTCGCACTTTCCGGAGTGCGTACCGCCCGGTGCGGGGGTAGGGACGAGAGAGCGGCCGTGACCGGCCGCCTTTCGCCCCCGCCCGTGAGGATGCCGCCCCATGCCGAGCCCTTCGCCCGCCCCGCCGCCCTCCGATTCCGGCGCGGCGCAGGACCCGGGGGCGGCCCTCCTCGACGGGCTGACGATCGACGACAGCCGCCCCGAGCGCCCGCTGCTCCGCGACGCCTCGGGCGCACCCGTCGACACCTGGCGCGAGAACTACCCGTACCCGCACAAGGTGGGCCGCCGCGAGTACGAGAAGCGCAAGCGCGTCCTCCAGATCGAGATGCTGAAGATGCAGCGCTGGGTCAAGGACACCGGCCAGCGCCTCGTCGTGCTGTGCGAGGGCCGCGACGCGGCGGGCAAGGGCGGCACGATCCAGCGCTTCACGGAACGGCTCAACCCGCGTGGCGCGCGCGTCGTCGCGCTGGAGAAGCCGACCGAGCGCGAGGCGGGGCAGTGGTACTTCCAGCGGTACGTGAGCCAGCTGCCCTCCGCCGGGGAGATCGTCTTCTTCGACCGCTCCTGGTACAACCGCGCGGGCGTGGAGCGGGTCATGGACTTCTGCACGCCCGCCGAGTACTACCACTTCCTGCGCCAGACCCCCGTCTTCGAGCGGATGCTCACCGATGACGGCGTCCTGCTCGTGAAGTTCTGGTTCTCCGTCTCGCGCGCCGAACAGCGCACGCGCTTCGCGATCCGGCAGATCGACCCCGTACGGCAGTGGAAGCTCTCGCCCATCGACATCGCCTCGCTCGACCTGTGGGACGCGTACACGGAGGCGAAGGTCGACATGTTCCGCGCGACGGACACCGACGCGGCGCCGTGGACGGTCGTGAAGAACAACGACAAGCGGCGCGGGCGCCTGGAGGCGATGCGCAGCCTGCTCGCCCGGCTGGACTACCCGGCGAAGGACCCGGGCGTCGTCGGCATTCCCGATCCGCTCATCGTGGGGCCCGCCGACACGCTCCTGGAGCCGGGCGAGGAGAGCGCGAGCCTCTCCCCGACGCCGCTCGCGGGCAGCAGGCACGGGCGCGGACTGCACCCGGAGGACGGGGTGCCGGGCCCGGGGGAGGAGTGAGGGGTGGTCCGGGCACCCGGCGGCGACTGGCATGATCGAGGAATGTCAGATCGCATCATCGCCGCCTGCGACGGCGCGTCCAAGGGCAACCCGGGCCGTGCCGCCTGGGCCTGGGTCGCCGCCGACGCCGAGGGAACCCCGGAGCGCTGGGAGGCGGGCCCGCTCGGCACCGCCACCAACAACGTCGCCGAACTCACCGCACTGCTCCGCCTGTTGGAGACCACGGACCCGGTCCGCCCGCTGGAGGTCCGGATGGACTCCCAGTACGCCATGAAGGCCGTCACGGAGTGGCTGCCCGGCTGGAAGCGGCGCGGCTGGAAGACGGCGGGCGGCAAGCCGGTCGCCAACCAGGAACTCGTGGAGGCCATCGACGCGCTGCTCCAGGGACGCGAGGTCGAGTTCCGGTACGTGCCGGCCCACCGGGTCGGCGGCGACCCGCTCAACGCGATCGCCGACCAGGCGGCGAGCGAGTGCGCGATCAGCCAGGAGGCGGCCGGGACGGCGTACGGGGCCCCCGCGCCCCCCGCCCCGAGCGCCTCGCGCACCGACCCCGCCCGCACGAGCGGCGCGACCCGCGCGAAGACCGGCGGCAGGACGGGCGCGAAGTCCGGCGGCAAGGCCCCGACCCTGAAGGCCAAGTACCCCGGCCGCTGCGGCGCCTGCGGGCAGTCCTACGCGGCGGGCGAGGACATCACGAAGGTGGGCAAGGGGTGGGGCCACGTGGGGTGCGCCTCTTAATTGCGTCGGCTTCGCCTCCGGGAGCGCTCGTGCCGGTGTCGAGTCACCCGACGTGCTCGGTCACTCGTTCCTCGCGACCTGCGCGCGACGGGCGTCTCGACACCGTCGCGCTCCCTTCGGCTCAGCCGACGCGATTAAACAGCAGCCCAGCCGTTGTCCACCGGGAGCAGCGCTCCGTTGATGTTGCTCGCCGCGTCCGAGGCCAGGAAGAGGATGGCCGCCGCCTGCTCCTCGGCCTGCGCGGGCTTGCCCACGTTCGCCATGTACTTGCCGATGGTCGCCGGACCCCGCGCGCCGTCCGCCGCGTTCACCGAGATGTTCGTGGCCGTGCCGCCGGGGGCTATCGCGTTGGTGCGCAGGCCCTGCTCCCGGTACATGACGGCGAGGGACTTCATGAGGCCGACGACGCCGTGCTTCGACGTCGTGTAGGCCGCGCCCGCCGCACTGCCGCGCAGCCCCGCCTCCGACGCGGTGAAGACGATCGCGCCGTGTCCGCTCTCCAACAGGTGGGGGAGCGCGGCGCGGGTCAGCAGGAACGGCGCGGTGAGGTTGATACGGAGCACGCGCTCCCACTCCGCGTCGTCGGTCTCCCCGGCGGCCGACATCCGGTCCATGATCCCGGCGTTGTTGACGAGCACGTCGATACCGTCGAACCGCTCGACGGTCCGCGTCACGACCTCGTCGACGACCGCCTGCTCGCTCAGGTCCCCGACGACGGCGAAGGCGCTGCCGCCGCCCTGCTCGATCTCGGCGACGACGGACTTCGCGCGCTCGGCGTCGAGGTCGGCGGCGACGACCCGCGCGCCCTCGGCGGCGAACTTCAGCGCCGTGGCGCGCCCGATGCCCGAACCGGCGCCGGTGATGACGACGCTGCGACCCTCAAGACCTGTGGTGCTCATGGTGACTCCCTGTGCAGAGGCGGTACCGCCGGTGCGGAACAGTGGGTTCCGGTTCGGCGCTGCCGAGCGTACTCCTTTCTGTCGTGCAGTGACAGAAAGGCGTCAGGTGACATAAAAGGCTGACGAGGGACAATGGGGGAGCCGATGGGTGACGCGCTGGCGAGGAGCGGGATGACGGACACGGACACGGACACGGGCGCAGGCGTGCCCACGGGCGAGGGGCGGGGCACGGCACGGACCGGGCGCCCGCCGCTGACCGAGCGGCGCAAGGCGGCGACGCGGCGGGAGATCGCGATCGAGGCCGTACGGCTCTTCAGCACCCGCGGCGTCGCCGCGACCTCCGGGGACGACATCGCCCGCGCCGCCGGGATCTCGACCCGCACCCTGTGGCGGTACTTCCCGTCCAAGGAGCACTGTGTGAAGCCGCTCCTCGCGCTCGGCCTCGAACGGGCCATCGCCCAGCTGCGCGACTGGCCCGCCGACCGGCCGCTCACGGAGGCGATGGCCGAGCAGGGGCCTGACGGCGGGGCCGAGGAGGCGGGACTCACGAAGAAGCTCGTCGCCATGGCCGTCGGGGAACCGGCGCTGCACGCCGTGTGGCTGGAGATGCACTACGAGGCCGAGGAGGTCTTCGCCGAGTTCGTCGCGGCCCGCACCGGCCGCCCCGCCGACGACCTCGCGGTCCGCGTCCAGGCGGTCATCATGAACGGCGCCATGCGCGTCGGCGCCGAGCACTGGGCCCGCGGCGGCGACGACCGCCGCACCCACGAGGAGGCGCTGCGGGCGGCACTGCGCTCGGCGCTGGAGGGGCTGACGGTCTGAGAGAGGGCGTGCTGTGGCGCGGGGGTGGTGGTCAGCGTGACGCGGTCGGCGTACACGGCATACGGACAGCGTGCACGGTCGTCCCGCGAACGGACGTAACGGGCGCGCTGGGTTGACGCCCAGAACCAGCCGTGCGCCGCCCCGCGTTCCGCGCCCGCCGACTCCGGGGCGGTGTCACCGGGGTGGCTCCGAGCAGTGAGAACCTGGTCGTCACGCCGTGTTCGCCACGGCTGAGGCCGCTGCGCCGGTCGGCCGGAAAGTGGTCGGTGCGCGTCAACGCGTCTACCGGCGAGACCTCTTGACGGGCTGCTCGATGTCGGCGGCGAGCGGTAGCTTCCCTCGGGAGCCGGATTCGACCCGGCCCCGTGCCGAGGGCGCCCCCTCCCTTCCCGCAGCGAGGTTCCGTGACCTACGTCCGCCCCCACGTCCGCCGCGACGGGACCTACGTCAAAGGCCACTACCGTCGTCAGCGGCCCCGCGCCGCGACAGGCCCGCGTCCGGCGGTCGCCACTCGTCCGCCCGCGACTCGTCCGCCCATCGGGCGTCCGCCCATCGGGCGTCCGCCCCTGCCCGCCCGGACCGGTCCCTCCACGTACGTACACCCTTACGTCCGCGCCGACGGCACCCGGGTGCGGGGGCACCGGCGTTCCCTCGGTCCGCGCGAGGCCAAGGCGGCGGGGGCGAGTGGCTTCGTGGTGCTGCTGCTCGTGCTGCTCGCACTCGCGGGCGGGGGCGGTGACGGCTCGGCACCGGCCGGTCCGCGACCGTCGCAGGGTGCGACGACCGCTGCCGCGCGCCAGTAGTCCCGCGAGGACCGGGCGACGCGGAGCCGTTGTCAGTGCCGCCCGTTAGCGTCGAAGGCATGACCGAACGAACCGTTGTCCCGCGCGGTCCGGCGGCGGCCGAGCCCGTGGTCCACGTGCGGCCCGCGACCGACCTGGACCTCGACGGGCTGCTGGCCTCGATGGCCGCGCTCTTCGCCGAGGACGCCGGGCCGCGCGACGCGGCCGCCGATCCCGCCTGGTTCAGGGGGCACGGACGCGCGGCGCTCGCGGCCGGACTCGACGACCCCGCCCGGCTCCTGCTCGTCGCGGACTGCGCCGGCAAGGTGCTCGGCCACCTCACCGCGATGCTGCGCCCGCCCGAACCCCTCCTCCCCGTCCGCACGGTGACGCTCGCGAGCCTCTACGTGCGCCCCGCGATGCGCGGCGCGGGCACCGGCTCCCGCCTCCTCGCCGGCTGTCTCGACTGGGCCGCCGCCCACGGTGCCTTCCGCACGGAGGTCTCCGCCTACGCGAGCAACACGGCGGCGCTCCGCTTCTACCACCGGCACGGCTTCACGGACCACGAGGTGACGCTCACGGCGCCGGGCGGCCCGGCGGCCGGCCCGCGGTGAGAGGTGTTCGGACGGGGGCCCACGCTGAGGGGGGTTCAGGCAGGGGGCTCGCGAGAAGAGGCGTTCAGGCGGCGGGCTCGCGAGGAGCCGTGACTTCCCAGGCCGCCTCGATCATCCGGAAAACCTCGTCCACCGCGCCCTCGGGATCGGCCGCCTCGCGGGCCAGGGCGTAGGCGTCGACGACGAATTGGGCGAGTGCCCGGCTCGCCGTCGCAGTCCTGGACGCCTCGGGGTCGGCCGCGACGGCCGCGGCGAGCCGCTCGGCGTGGCGCACCCGCATCGACTCCTCGTACTTCCGCAGCGCGGGAGACGCGTTGATCATGCTCCACACGGGAACGGCGCTCTCCGCCGTGCAGTGCCGCACGAGGGCGTGGACCTCCAGGCGCAGCGGCGGCAGGAGCGGTGCGCCGGGCGCGCGCTCCGTGACCGCGCGGGCGAGACGCTCCTCGAAGTCCTCGTCGCGCGCGAAGACCAGCGCCTCCTTCGAGGAGAAGTGCGCGAACAGCGTCGTGACGGCCACGTCGGCCTCGGCCGCCACCTCGCGGATACCCACCGCCTCGTACCCGCGTTCCATGAAGAGCCGCATGGCGGTGTCCGCGATCTTCTGACGGGTCGCGGCCTTCTTGCGCTCACGACGCCCGGTCGGCACGGTCATGCCCGCACGCTATCAGGTGCGAAACAACAACGGTTTCGAAAAGCTAACCGTTAGTGCTACGTTCCCGGCATGAAGAAAGTGAGCTTCGCCGAATTCGGCGGTCCGGAAGTCCTGCGCCTGACAGACGCCGAGGAGCCGCACGCCGGCCCCGGACAGGTACGTGTCGCCGTGCGGGCGGCCGGGGTGAACCCCGTTGACTGGAGACTTCGCGAGGGGCAGGTCCTGGGCGCCCACCCGCTCGAACTGCCCGCGGGGGTGGGGCTGGACGCCGCGGGAGTGGTGGACGAGATCGGCGCGGGGGTGCGAGGCGTGGCGCTCGGCGACCACGTCTTCGGGGAGGGCGCCAGCACGTACGCCGAACTGGCCGTCCTGTCGGCCTGGGCGCCGATGCCCGAGGGGCTGACGTTCGCCGAGGCCGCCGGGTACCCCTCCGTCGTGGAGACCGCGCTGCGCGTGCTGCGCGAGGTCGGGGTGCGGCCGGGACAGACGCTCCTCGTGAGCGGCGCCTCGGGAGGCGTCGGCTCCGCCGTCCTCCAGATCGCCCGCGAACGCGGAATCAGGGTGATCGGTACGGCGGGGGCCGCGAACCAGGAGTACGTGCGCGGGCTCGGGGCCCTCGCCACGACCTACGACGAGGGCTGGACCGCGCGTGTGCGGCGCCTCGGCGCGGTCGACGCGGCGCTCGACCTGGCGGGCTCCGGGGTCCTCCCCGAACTCGTGGACCTCACGGGGGACCCGGAACGGGTGATCTCCATAGCCGATACGGACGCGGCGAAGTTCGGGGTCCGGTTCTCGGGTACGGCGGGGAGCGTGCCGGACGCGCTCGCCGAGGCGGCCGACCTGATCGCGCGCGGCAGGCTGCACATCCCGGTCGAGGAGTCCTACACGCTCGCCGAGGCGGCGCGAGCCCACCGCGACAGCCAGGCCGGACACACGAGGGGGCGCCGCGTCATCCTGGTCTGAACGGTACGCGCGGGCCCCGCGCCCGCCCCGGTGCCGCCCGGCTCACGCCGACGGCGGCGCCGGGAGCCGGACGGTGTGCGTGTGGCCGTCCGGCCAGGTGATCTCCGCACGCGCCGTGCCGTCGGGCTCCCACGTGGTGCGGACGGTGGGCGGGGCCGGCGGGGCTCCCGCGCCGAGGTGGACGGCGGCGGCGTAGAGCGTGCCGGGGGTGACCTCCGCCGAGGAAGTCAGCAGGGGAGTGGCCGAGTCGAGCGCCAGGGGGCTGCACCCCGTGCCGGAGCGGACCGAGGCGAGCGGCAGCCCGCCCAGGTCGGTCACGGCGGAGACGAGCCCTTCCGGGGACGTCACCGCGGCGTGGCCGACAGTCCCCGACGGTGCGTCGGCGAAGGTGCCGGTGCCCCCCTCGACCCGTGGCCCCGCACCGTTTCCGTCCGACGCTACGGGGGCCGTTCCCGGCTCCCGTACCGGCTCCGTCCCCACCGGGAGCGCCCAGCCGCCGAACCGCACCCGCACCGCCGGAACGTCACCGGGGGCGGCCGGGTCCACCCGGGCCACCCGCACCTCGACAGAGCCCCGTACCGCGGAACCGACCGTGAGCCAGGGCCCGGTGCGGAAGTCGGCGGGCGGGCCGCCGAAGGGGTCCCAGGTCGCGCCCGCCGCGTCCAGGGGCCAGTGCGCGCGCGAGCGCGAGACGCCCGTGCCGTTCGCGACCGAGAGCCGTTCCAGCGGCCGGCGGTGCGCCGCCCGGCCCGTCGCGTCGACGAGCGTCGCGCTCGCCTCCCAGGCCCCCGCGCCCGCGTCCGCCGGGTACTCGGGCGTCGCGTGCGTGGAGTAGCCGAGCCGCGCGTAGTGCGGGTCGTCGGGCCACGGCCGCGCCGGATCGCTGTGGTCGCCGCCGTGGTTGACGACCCGTACGACCCCGTCCGACGCGGTACCCGTCACGAGCCACCCGGGCCCGTCCAGCGTGCGCGTGAAGTCGCCGCGCTCGACCGCGAGCGGCTCGGGCTCCGCGGTCCACACGGGGTGCGAGGCGGGGAGCAGCAGTCCCGCGAAGCCCTTGCTCGCCCAGTACGGAGAGGCCGGGCCCGAGTACACCTGGAGCAGGCCCCGGAAGGGGCGGTGCCAGCCCAGGCTCAGCAGCCCGTCCCCGGTGAGCGCCCCGTTCTCCGTGAAGTAGGAGAGCGTGCGCGCCGCGAGGCCCCGCGCCTCGCCCGGTGACAGCGGGCTCGCGTCGAAGAGCGTGCCCGTCCACAGCGGGGCGAGCGCCGCCCAGCGGTACGTGAGCGAGCGGCCCTGGAAGAGCGGGGCCCCGTTGCCGCCCACGAGATGGCGCCAGTCGGCGAGGAAGAGCCGCAGCCGCTCGCGGTAGCGCTCGGCGAGCCCTTCGGGGGCCTGCTCGCCGAGGATGCGCGTGAACCACAACGGGTAGAGGTGCATCGCCCAGCCGTTGTAGTGGTCGTGGTTGCGGTGCGCCCCGCCGGTCAGCCCGTCCGAGTACCAGCCCCCGCCCTGGTACCACTCCTCCGTCGTCGCGAGCGTGCGGTCCAGGTCCTCCTGGCGCCACCGCCCGCCCACCGTGCGGGCGAAGGCCTCGGTGACGCCCTGGAACCAGATCCAGTTGTTCTGCGGCATGTCGGTGCCGACCATGAGGCCGAGCCAGTCGAGGAGTTGGGCGCGGGTGCGCTCGCTCAGGCGGTCCCAGATCCACGGGCGCGTCTCGTGCAGCGCGAGCGCGATCGACGCGGCCTCGACCTTCGCCTGGTTGGCCTCGGCGAAGGTGGGCCAGCGCTCGGGGCTCTCCGGGTCGACACCCGCTGCGATGCCGCGCGCGTACCACTCGGCGAAGCCGTGCGGGTCCTGCCCCTCCTCGCCGCGCAGCCGGAAGGCGGCGAGGAGGAACGTGCGCGCGAAGCCTTCGAGACCGTCGCTCCACTCGCCGCTCGCGCTCGCGGGGCCCGGCAGCCGGATCAGCGCGTGCCGCTCGCTCGCGTACGGGCGCACCGCGCGCAGCATGTCGTCGGCGAGCCGCCCCCAACGGGCCCGGCCGGTCCACGCGGCCGGGTCGGTACCGGGGGCTGTGCGGGCGGGGTCCGGCGTGCTTGGCTGCGGCATGACGCGTACTCCTTCGGCGGGCGTTCCGGGCACGCTACCCCGCCCATGCCCGGGTGGAAAGCGTTTTCTAGCTCGGCTGTCCGGGCCCTGTGCGCCCGCCGTGAATCCATTAGTCAAGCCGATTGACAAACCTGGCGCGCCCTCCGTACGTTCGTGTGGCCGAGCGGAGCACCCGCGCCGGTGGCGGCGTCGCCGGCGCGACGACACCGTGAACCACCCCGTGCCCGCGAAGCCCTTCCCCCGGGCCCGCGCGGTGCGACCGACCGGCTCCCACCGGCCTCGATCCGGCCGTACGGGGCCGTGAGCACCGATGGGAGCGTGCAAGACCATGACGAACCCCAGCCGAAGGGCGCTCGTCGTCCGCGGCGGGTGGGAGGGACACTCACCCGTCGAGATCACCGACCTCTTCCTGCCCTTCCTCAAGGACGCCGGATTCGCGGTCGACACCTCGGACACCCTCGACATCTACACCGACGCCGAGCGCCTCGCCGCCACCGACCTGATCGTCCAGTGCTGGACGATGGGCCAGGTGACTCCCGGTCAGAGCGCGGGCCTTGTCGCGGCGGTTCGCGCGGGCACCGGCTTCGCCGGGTGGCACGGCGGCATCGTGGACGCCTTCCGCGGCGATCTGGACTACCAGCGGCTCACCGGGGGGCAGTTCCTCATGCACCCCGAGGGCTACCACGACCACCGTGTCCACATCGTTCCAGGGCACGAACTGGTCGCGGGGATCGAGGACTTCGACGTCCACACGGAGCAGTACTGGGTCGCGACCGACCCCGCGATCGAGGTGCACGCCACGACGGTCTTCCCGGCGGGCGAGGAGCACGGCCAGGAGGTCGTCATGCCGGCCGTGTGGAGCCGCCGTTACGGCGCGGGGCGCGTCTTCGTCAACACGATCGGCCACAAGCCCGACGACTTCGACGTGCCCGGGGCGCGTGTCCTGACGGAGAGGGGGCTGCTGTGGGCGAGCCGCTGAGGATAGGCATCATCGGCGCTGGTGCCATCAGCGGCGCCTACCTCGACTCCCTGGACCGCCTCACCCGCCCGCTGCGGGTCACCGCCGTCGCGGACCTCGACCTGACGCGCGCGAAGGGCGCCGCGGGACGGGCCGGGGACGCGGTCGCGCTCGACTCGGTCGGGGAACTCCTCGCCCGCGAGGACGTCGACGCCGTACTGAACCTGACGATCCCCGCCGTGCACGCCGAGGTCGCCCTCGCCGCGCTCGCCGCGGGCAAGCACGTCTACGGCGAGAAGCCGCTCGCCGCGACGCGCGAGGAGGCCGCCGCGGTGCTCGCGGCGGCCGAGGCCGGCGGACTGCGGGTCGGCTGCGCCCCCGACACCGTGCTGGGTACGGGAACGCAGACCGCGCGCAGGGCCGTCGAGGACGGCCGTATCGGCACACCCGTCGCCGCGACGGCCTTCATGACGACGGCGGGCCACGAGGCGTGGCACCCGGACCCGGAGTTCTACTACCGGCCCGGGGGCGGCCCGCTGCTCGACATGGGCCCGTACTACCTCTCGGCGCTCGTCCACCTCCTCGGCCCGGTCGCCAAGGTGACGGGCGCGGTCTCCACTCCGCGCGCGGAGCGCGTCATCGGCGGTGGCCCGCGCGCGGGCCACCGCTTCCCCGTCGAGGTGGACACGCACGTGACCGGTGTCCTGCACCACGCGAGCGGCGCGCTGAGCACCCTCGTGATGAGTTTCGACATCCCGGCGGCGCGGCTGCCGCGCATCGAGGTGTACGGGACCGAGGGCTCCCTCTCGGTGCCCGACCCCAACGGCTTCGACGGGCCCGTCGAGCTGAACCGGGGCGAGGGCTGGGAGGAACTCCCGGTCAGCGCCGGGTTCCCGGGCGCGGGGCGCGGCATCGGTCTCGCCGACCTGGCCGACTCGCTCCGTACGGGCCGGGCGCACCGTGCCTCCGCGGGGCTCGCGCACCACGTGCTCGACACGATGCTGACGCTGCTCGACTCGGCGCACGAGGGCGTCACGCGTGAGGTGGCCAGCACGTGCGAGGTGCCGAGGCTCGTGACGACCGGGCGCGTCTGAGGGGCCGCACACCCACGGGCCCGGGGCCCCGCCGCGGCGGAATGCCGTGGCGGGGCCGTCCGGCGCTCTGCTACCCCTGGGGCATGGACGCACACGAAGACCCCCTGCGGGAACTGCTCGCGGCCCGCGCCTGCGAACGCCTCGTCCTCGACCTCGTCCACCGGCTCGACCTGGGTGCACCGGCCTCCGTCGCCGAGCTGTTCACCCCGGACGGGGTCTGGGAGTGGGCGGCGGGCGGTCGCCGGATCGCCGGGCGCGCGGAACTGGCCGCCTACTTCGGCGGCCGCCCCGCCGACCGTCTCTCGCGCCGCCTCGCCACCAACATCCGCGTCACCGTCGACTCGCCCGGCACGGCACACGCGACGAGTTACTTCGTCACCTATCGCGTCGACGGCGACGACCCCGCCCGCCTCGTCCCGCCCCCGCCCCCGGCCAACGCGGGCCACTACGAGGACACCTTCCGCCGCCTCGACGGCACCTGGCTCCTCGCCCACCGCCGCCTCCACCTGGCCTTCGGCGGCCCGACGCCGCGGCACGGGGGCTGAAAGGGGCGTACGGGGCGGGGCGGTACGGGACCGTGGCTCGCCACCCGCCCGTACCGCCCCCGTGCTCCGTACGTCGTGCTCCGCCCGTCAGGGCAGCGCGTGCACGTGCGGCCCCACCGCGTTGCTCCAGGCGTTGCCCGCCGTCGCGTCCCAGTTCGTGGACCAGGTCATCGCGCCGCGCAGGGCCGGGTACGTCGTGGAGGGCTTGAACGAGCCGCAGTTGGTGCCCTTCGCGAGGCAGTCGAGCGCGTTGTTCACGACGCTCGGCGCCACGTAGCCGCTGCCCGCGCCGCGCGTCGACGCCGGGAGGCCGAGGCCGACCTGCGAGGGGGCGAGGCCGCCCTGGAGCTGGATGCAGGCGAGCGCGGTGAGGAAGTCCACCGAGCCCTGGCTGTAGACCTTGCCATCGCACCCGAGCATCGAACCGCTGTTGTAATACTGCATGTTGACGACCGTGAGAATGTCCTTCACGTTGAGTGCCGTCTTGAAGTACTCGGCGGACGTGGACTGCATGTCGATCGTCTGCGGCGCCATCGTGAGGACGAGCGAGCTGCCCGCCTTCGCGGAGAGGGAACGCAGGGCCTGGGACATGTAGGTGGAGTTGACGCCGTTCTCCAGGTCGATGTCCACGCCGTCGAAGCCGTAGGTCTGCATGAGCGCGTACACGGAGTTGGCGAAGTTCGTCGCCGAGGTGCTGTCGGCGACGGACACCGTGCCGTTCTGGCCGCCGATCGAGATGATCACCTTCTTGCCCGCCGCCTGCTTGGCCCGTATGTCGGCCTTGAACTGGTCGACGGTGTAGCCCTTCAGGCCCGCGGAGTCGAGCGTGAAGGAGACGGCGCCCGGCGTGGTGGTGGCGTCGGCGAAGGCGACGGCGATGATGTCGTACTGCGCCGGGACCTGAGCGATCGTCTGCACGGTCGCGCCGTTGTCAAAGTTCTGCCAGTAGCCGGTCACGGCGTGCTTCGGGACGGAGCCGCCGCCCCCGGGGTTGCCGCCCGAGGTGGTGGTCGCCGAGACCGCCGCCGACTTCGGGGACTCGCCGGCCGCGTTGACGGCCGTGACCTGGAAGCTGTACGTCGTGGCCGAGGTGAGCCCGGTGACGGTCGCCGAGGCGCCGGTCACCGACTGCACCTTCGCGCCGTCGCGGTAGACGTTGTAGCTCGTCGCGTTCGTGACGGGGTTCCAGCTCAGCGGGATCGAGGTCGCCGCCGCGGCGCCGGCCTTCAGACCGCCGGGGGCCCCGGGCACGCTCGGCGTGGTGCCCCCGCCGCCGCCCCCGTCCGGGCCGAGCACCGAGACGTCGTCGGCGTAGAACGCGGGCTGCCCGTACCAGCCGTGCAGGTAGACCTGGACCGAGGTGGTGTTCGCGCCGGTCGTGAAGGTGGTCTTCAGCTGCGACCAGCCGGAGGCGCCGGGGGTCCAGGTGGAGACGTCCGTCGTCCCCGTGCCGCTCGCGCCGAGGTAGACGTACGAGCCCTGCACGTAGGCGCTGAGCGTGTAGGTGGCGTTCGGCTTGACCTTGACGGTCTGGGCGCACTGGCCCGTGTCGGAGGCTGAGGGGCTCGCCTTCAGCGCGGCGCTGCCCGCGTGGACCGGCGAACCCACGGCCTCACCACTGCCGTTGCCGCACGTCCAGCCCGAGAGCCCGGACTCGAAGCCTGGGTTCTGCGCGTTGTTGACGTCGGCGGCCTGGGCCGTCCCCGCGACGAGCCCGCTCAGCAGCAGCGCGGTCGCGGACACGAGGGCGCCCGCGCCGAGGAACCGGCGCAGGCGGGAGCGGGGGGAGGGGCGGGTGCGGCCGGGTCTGCCGGTCGTCGAAGAGGGGGCGCGTTCCACAACTACCTCCGGAAGGGAGTTACTTGGAGGAGAACAGGGCACTGCGGGCACTGCGGGTGCGGAACGGTGGCCACCGTCTGACCGGAGGATGGTCCAGACCAATCGCGTTGTCAAGACCTCTGGCGCGGGGGTGGTGCTCCGGGCCCGTACCGCCTGGAGCACCACCCCCGCGCGCGAAGCCCCCGTTACGCCACGGGCCGCGTGGGCCTCGTCTCGGTCAGCGGGATCTCGCCCCGCAGGAGCCGGCCGCCGTCGCCCGTGAGGCGGAGGTAGTAGTCCGATGAGCAGGCCGTGCCGTCCTCGTCGAGCGCCTTGATCCCGGACCCGGCGGGCACGTCGGCGGCCGTCGCCGCGGTCTTCGCGATCTGGTTGGCCTCGTTGTACTCGTCGAACATCGAGATGTAGATGCCCTGGACCCCGACACGCTTCATGTTGTAGAACTGCCGCCACATGAAGTCACCGTGGGCCCGCTGTCCGTCCTGGAGATCGCCGGGCAGCACGCAGGGCTGGTAGTCGATGCCGTGCGCGTCGCACTCCGCCTGGTCGGGGGTGTTGACGTTGGCGTAGAAGTTGTCGGCGTCGGCGACCGAGCCGATCCGGCCGACCATCCATGGCGAGATCATGTCGAAGGCGTGGTACACCTCCGAGAATCCGGGCCGGGAGTCCTCGCTCTCCGTGCGCCAGTGCGTCGGCACCCCGCCGATCACGTAACAGCCCTGGCCCTTCAGCCAGTTCACGACGTCGAGACACTCCTCGGCGCCGAAGGGGCGGGCGTCGTCGCTGAAGCCGAAGCCCCACACGCACACCACAGGCTTGCCGTTCTGGTGAGCGTACGCGGAGGAGGAGGTGTGTGCGCTCATCTTCTCGGTCCAGTCCTGCTTGACCTGCTCGCGCATGCCGTCCCAGTTCGTCACGTCGTACATGACGTAGAACTTGCGGCCGTTGGCCTCGGCGGCCTGCCGCACCTTCTGGGCCATGCCGTCGCGCGTGGGGCCCTCGGAGCCGAAGGGGTTGAAGCGCTGGAGCGCGGCGGTGTCGATGCCGTACTCGCGCATCCACCGGAAGTGCGTGTCCACGGTCTGCTGGTCCCAGGAGGAGAACAGCGCGGCCTTGCCGCCGCCGTTGAGGTCCGGCATCGCGGTCGGATACGTGCGGGTGTACTCGGAGACGTCCGGCCAGGACTTCGCGCTGTTCGCGCCCGGGGCCGGGGCCTTGCTCATGTCGGGGCTCCAGTGCCACCACCCGTTGATGGGGGCCCCGTCGCCGGGCGCGGCGAACCAGCCCTGGTAGCCGACGGTGACCTTGCCGACGACGTCACCGGCGGGCGAGGCGGCGGGCCCTGCCTTCGGCGCGGGGGCCGCGCCTGCCTGGCTCGCGGCGATGCCCGTCCCGGTTGCCGCGACGACGGCCGCACCGGTCAGGAGGAAGGAACGGCGGGAGATGCTCATGCGGGTGTGCCTCTCGGTCTGCCTCATCGGCGCGGCAGGACACCACGAGGCGCCGCCGCGCACGGAACGTCACGCCTGCTGGGGTGGGGGGAGTGACGACGGCGGCAGTCCGTCTCTCCGTCAGCAGGCGCCGCACGCAAGCTAATCGACCTCAGGGTGTCTCGACAAGGCTCCGGGGCGGCGGGGCCGGGGCGGAGGTGCGCGGCGGGGGCCGGATGGGAGCGCTCTCCCGCACCCCTGTCGTCACGCCGCACCGTGTCGTAGGTTCGCGCGGGGGCGGGCGGCAGGCGCGCCGCCCGGAGAGGAACGACGCATGTCCCCGCACGTACGGCCCTACCGACCCGCCGACCACGAGGCGCTCGCCGAGATCTGCGTGCGCACCGCGCACCTCGGCGGCGACGCCCGCCCGCACTACCGCGACCCGTCCGTCCTCCCTGTGCTCTTCGCGCACCCGTACGCGGCCTTCGAGCCGGAGCTGTGCTTCGTCCTCGACGACGGCGGGCGCGCGGTGGGCTACGTCCTCGGCACGGCCGACACGGACCGCTTCGTCGACCGCTTCCGCACGGAGTGGCTGCCGCGTCACGCCGAGCGCTACCCGCTCCCCGCCGGACCGGCGGCCGACAACGACGAGGTGATGGCGGGCCTGCTCCACGACCCCGAGCGGATGCGCGTCCCCGCGCTCAAGGACTATCCCGCGCACCTCCACATCGACCTCCTCCCCGCCTTCCAGCGCCGGGGCTTCGGACGACGCCTGATGAGCGCCCACCTCGCAGCCCTCTCCGCCCACGGCGCCCCCCGCGTCCACCTCGGCATGGTCACCGCCAACACCCCGGCCCACGCCTTCTACGCCCGCCTGGGCTTCCACGAGATCCCGGTCCCGGACGCGGGCGAGCTGACGTACTTGGGGAAGGGGACGGGGGAGGAGGTGTAGGGGGCGAGCCCCCGTCCCGCGCGGGGGCGGGCGGTCCCGCCGGAGCCGGGAAACCGCCCGCGTGCTCACGTCATCCGCCGCAACCCCGCCAGCACGTCCCGCAGCAGCCGCACCTCAGGGGGCACGCTCTCGCTCACCGTCAGGAGGCCCTGAACCACGAGGTCCGAGGCGAGGACGCGGGTGAGGCCGACCGGGATGCCGAGCTTGGCCGCCGCCTCGGCGAGGGCCGTGGGGCGGGCGCACAGGTCCAGGAGGGTGTGCTCCTCCGGGTTGAGGTGGAGGGGGCGCGCGGAGTGGCGCGTCGTCAGGAGACCTTCGAGCGCGATGCCGTACGCCGCCCGCGCGCGGCCGCGGGTGATGACGTACGGGCGCAGTGCCGCCGGGGCGCTCATGCCGTGCCCGTCGGGTGCGGGACGAGGTCGGCGGTGCGTTCCGCCTGGTCGAGTACGGCCCGGGGAACGGCGTCGAAGGGCTCGTCGGCCGGCTCGCCGTCCGTGAGCGCGGCGGCCGGGACGAGGACGACGGCGCGCAGGCCGCCGTACGGGGACGGGCCCAGGTCGACCTGGAAACCGTGCCGCCGCGCGTACTGCCCGACGACCGCGAGGCCTGTCTGCGGGACCTCGCCGACCTCGCGCAGGCCGAGTGGCCTGCGGCCCGAGGCGATCTCGCGCGCGGTGTTCAGCCGGTCCGTCGCGAGACCGAGACCACCGTCGTGCACCTCGACGACCGCGCCCTTCTGCACGGCCCGCACGGTGACGGGGACCGTCGTGCGCGGCGGCGAGTACTCCGTGGCGTTGGCGAGGAGTTCGGCGACGAGGTGGATGAGGGGCTCGGCGAGCGCGGCCCGTACGGCGGGTGCCGGATCACCCGTCACTTCGACCCTGCGGTACGCGACGATGCGGCCCGAGGCGGCGCGCGCGACGTCCACGAGGCTCAGGGGCTGCCGCCACTCCTGCCCGGGCCACTCCCCGCACAGCACCTTCAGGCTCTGCGCGTGCCGTGCCTGCTGCGTCGCCGCGTGGTCGGCGAGCATCGTCGTCTCCAGCAACTCGGCGTCCTCCGGGTACCGGTCCGAGAGGCCCGTGACCGCCGACTGGATGCGGTGCGCCGAACTCTGCACCCGCCCCGCCAGCTCCACCAGGACGAGCCGGCGCGTCTCCTCCAGGTACTCGCACTCCTCGGCCACCTCGCACAGCACCCGCTCGAAGAGATCCGCGACGGCCTGCGTCAGTTCGGCGCTCTGCGGACGCGGTGGCGGCACCGTCCGGCCCCGTACCGCCGCCGGCAGCCGCTCCTTGACGAAGTGCTCCAGCTCCAGGCGCATCAGCTCCGACTGCTCGGTCAGGTACGACTGCCAGTCCGCGTCCCGGCGCTCGGACTGCGCCGCGCGCCGGGCCAGCTCCAGGGCGAGCGACTCGCCGTCGGCGACCGCCGTGCGGTGCTGGCGGCGCAGCGCCTCGAGGCCGCACAGCGCGAGCACCATCAGCGTGCCGAGCAGGACGGCGGTCGCGAGCCGCTGCGCGGCGAGGAGCGAGACCGCGCCGCCGTAGCCGCACAACAGCGTGAGCAGCGTCGCCGGCCACAGCACGCCGGTCGCGCGACCGGGCGACGCGGGCGCCGGGACGGGGCCGGGAGGAGAGACGGGGGGACGAGGCATCGAGCACCTTCGGGGGACGTACGGAAGAGGTGGGGACGGGGGCGCCGAGGGGGACCGGGGCGCCGGGCGGTCGCGGGGACGTACGGCCGGACGGGCCGTCAACGGAACGGAGCCCACGGCCCTTTCGCGGGCCGGAGCCCGCACCGACCGGGTGAGCATATCGCCCGAACAGCGGTATCCCGGGTAATCCGGGCGCCCGCCGGGCGCGGCGCACGGAAAAGCTCTGGTGCCTCATGGAGCTAGCCGTGCTCAGCCGATGCCCCGGTTACGCAAAGTGGCCCCCGCATTCCGCCGATCGGATGACACGCGCCCCGCCGCACCCCCACCCGGATGGGGCCGCTCCCCCCGAAAGTGCCATGCCCCGCCGCCCCCGCGCCCGGCGTGGCGCCTGGAATCGGGCCCGCCCGATCGGGTACGGGGCGCGCCGCCGTCCGCTACCGAGCGCACGCGCCCGTACCCCGGGGAAGAGCCCTCGCCCTCTACGGCAGGATCGCGTCCACGTACCCGCCGTCCACCCGGAGCGCGCCGCCCGTCGTCGCCGAGGCGAGCGGGGAGCTGAGGTAGACCACCATGTGGGCGATCTCCTCCGGCTCGATGAGGCGCTGGAGCAGCGACTGCGGCCGGTGCTCGCGCATGAAGGCGCGCTGGGCCTCGTCCCAGGGCAGAGAACGGTCGACGAGTTCGTAGACGAAGTCCTCGACGCCGCCCGTGTGCGTCGGTCCCGCGATCACCGAGTTGACCGTGACGCCGCTGCCCGCCGCCTCCTTCGCGAAGCCCCGCGTCACCGCGAGCAGCGCGGTCTTCGTCATGCCGTAGTGGATCATCTCGGCCGGGATCACGACGGCCGAGTCGCTCGCCAGGTTCTGCACCCGGCCCCAGCCGCGCTCGATCATGCCCGGCAGGTAGGCGCGGATGAGGCGCACCGCGCTGAGCACGTTGACCTCGAAGTAGCGCCGCCACTCGGCGTCGTCGATCTCCAGCGCGGGACGTGCGCCGAAGATGCCGAGGTTGTTCACGAGGATGTCGGTGCGCGGCAGCCGGTCGAGTACCTCGGTGAGGCCCTCGTCGCTCGCGAGATCACCGGGCGCCGCCAGGATCTCCGCGTCGGGGAAGCGTTCACGCAGCGAGGCCGCCGCCGCTTCCGTACGGGACGCGTCGCGGCCGTTGACCGCGACGCGCGCGCCCGCCTCGGCGAGTCCGGCGGCGATCGCCGCGCCGATGCCCTGGGTCGATCCGGAGACGAGCGCGGTCCTGCCGTCGAGGGTGACATGCATTGGGGGGCTCCCATCGTGGAGGGGGAGGGGGTGTCGTGAGGTGCGTCTGCCCGTTTCCGCATCCTCGATCGCCGAAGGGGCTTCTTTCGCGCGGCGTGCCGGACGGACCCCGAAGGTGTGCCCGATATATCACTGTCGGGTGTTCTGTCCCCCGCCGCGCGCCCGCCCCGCCGCATGACCGCGCTGCTCCTCGCCCACTTCGCGCTCGCCGCGTGCGCCCCCGCCCTCGTGCGGTGGCTCGGGCGGCGGGCCTTCGCCGTGCTCGCGCTGCCCCCGGCCGCCGCCGCGTGCTGGGGCTTCGCCTCGTGGGCGGACGTCTCGCACGGGCGCGAGAGCGTCACGGTGCGGCGGTGGCTGCCCGCGTACGGGGTGGACTACGCGCTGCGGCTCGACGCGCTCGGCGAGCTGATGGTGCTCCTCGCGGGCGGCGTCGGGGCCCTCGTCCTGCTGTACTGCGTCTGGTACTTCGAGGACACGAGCCCTCAGCTCGGCCGATTCGGCGGCGCCTTGCTCGCCTTCGCCGGCGCGATGCTCGGCCTCGTCCTCGCGGACGACCTGATCCTGCTCTACATCTTCTGGGAACTGACCACCGTCTTCTCCTTCCTGCTCATCGGCCACGGCAGTACCGTCAAGCAGAACCGGCGCTCCGCGCTCCAGGCGCTCACCGTCACGACCTGCGGCGGGCTCGCGATGCTCGTCGGCTTCGTCATCCTCGGCACCGTCACGCACACGTACCGGATCTCGGAGCTGGTCGCGCACCCCCCGCCCGCCTCCGGCACCGTGGCGACAGCCCTCGTCCTGATCCTGTGCGGCGCGCTGTCGAAATCCGCGATCTGGCCCTTCAGCCTGTGGCTGCCCAACGCGATGGCCGCGCCCACCCCGGTCAGCGCCTACCTGCACGCCGCCGCGATGGTCAAGGGCGGCGTCTACCTCATCGCCCGGCTCGCGCCCGGCTTCGCGCACATCGAGCCCTGGCGACCCCTCCTCCTCGTCCTCGGCACCGCGACGATGCTCCTCGGCGGCTGGCGTGCCCTGCGCCTGCACGACCTGAAACTCGTCCTCGCCTACGGCACGGTCAGCCAGCTCGGGTTCCTCACCGTCCTCGCCGGGGCCGGTGCGTACGACACCGGGCTCGCCGCCGGTGTGATGATCCTCGCGCACGCTCTCTTCAAGGCCCCGCTGTTCCTCGTCACGGGCGTCGTCGACCACGCGACGGGGACGCGCGACCTGCGCTCCCTGTCCGGGCTCGGCCGCCGCCTGCCCGTCCTCGCCGCGATCGCCGTCGTCGCGGGCCTCTCCATGGCCGCGGTGCCACCGCTGCTCGGCTTCGCCGCCAAGGAGGCCGCCTTCCAGGCGCTCCTCAACGGCGACGCCGCCGACCACTGGGCCCTCGCCGGGTGCGTCCTCGGCTCGGCCCTCACGACGGGCTACACCCTGCGCTACCTGTGGGGCGCCTTCGCACGCAAGCCCGGCGCGCCCGACACCGCGCCGCACGCCGTCGCGCCCGGCTTCCTCCTCGCCCCCGCGGTCCTCGCCGCCTCCTGCCTCTTCCTCGGCCCCGCCGTCCAGGGCACGGAGGACCTCTTCGCCACGTACGCCGCCGCCTTCCGGCGGCCCGCGCACCCCTACCACCTCGCGCTGTGGCACGGCGTCGGCACCGCGCTCGCGCTCTCCGCCGCCGCGTGGGCGGCCGGCATCGGGCTCTTCCTCCTCCGCGACCGCGTCGAGCTGCTCGGGCGCGCCCTCGCCTGGCGCTCCGCCGACCTCGTCTTCGGGCGCCTCCTCCTCGCCCTCGAACGCCTCGCGCTCCAGTGCACGGGCTTCGTGCAGCGCGGCTCGCTCTCCGCGTACCTCGCGACCGTCTTCGCCGTCGTCCTCGCCGGGCAGATCGCCGTCCTCGCCGTGGACGAGCCGTGGACCGACGCGCCGGCGCCCCGGCTGTGGGACACCCCGGCGCAGGCCGGCGTCGCCGTCCTGACGTGCGTCGTGGCGCTGCTGTGCCTCGGTGCGCGGCGGCGCATGAAGGCCGTCGTGCTCGTCGGGCTCAGCGGGTACGGGACGGGGCTGCTCTTCGTCGTGCAGGGCGCCCCGGACCTGGCGCTCACCCAGTTCTGCGTCGAGACCGTCTCGATGGTCGTGTTCGTCCTCGTCCTGCGCCGTATGCCCGTCCACTTCGAGGAGAACTACACGCGCTGGCGCCGCGTCCTGCGCGCCCCCGTGGCCCTCCTCGGCGCGGCGGCCATCGGCTGCGTCGTGTGGATCATGGCCGGGGCGCGCTCCGCCTCGCCCGCCGGGAGCGCGATGGTCGAGGAGACCGCGCACCACGGCCTCAAGGACGTCGTCGCGACGATCCTCGTCGACCTGCGCGCCTGGGACACGATGGGCGAGTCCGCCGTCCTCGCCGCCGCCGCCATCGGCGTCACGAGCCTCATCTACCTGCACCGCCGCACCGAGAGCGACGAACCGCTCCCCGCCAGGCCCCCGGGGGAACGCCCGTCCCCCGTCCACACGACGGGTGCGAGCCCCGGCGAGCGGCGTCCCTCGGGCGCGACCCGCTGGACCGCGTGGACCCTCCCGAACCGGGATCTCGCCGGGCTCCCCGAGGGCGACGAGACAGCTCCCGAGCGCACGTGGCTCGCGGCCGGCAAGACCCTCGCGCCCGAACACCGCTCCGTCATCTTCGAAGTCGTCGCCCGGCTCGTGTACCACCCGATCCTCGTGCTCTCCGTCTACCTGCTCTTCTGCGCCGAGAACATGCCGGGTGGCGGCTTCGTCGCGGGACTCGTCGCCGGGGTCGCCTTCATCACCCGCTACCTCGCCGGTGGCCGCTTCGAACTCGCGGCCGCCGCGCCCTTCGGACCCGGGCTCCTCACCGGGCTCGGCCTGTTCGTCTCCACCGGCGTCGCGCTCGGAGGACTCGCCGAAGGGACCGTGCTCCACGGCTGGACCTGGCACGGCGACTGGGCCGTCTTCGGCAAGGTCCATCTCTCCACCGCCGTCCTCTTCGACTGCGGCGTCTACCTCCTCGTCCTCGGTGTCGTCCTCGACCTCGTCCGCGCCCTCGGCGCGAAGATCGACCGGCAGATCGAGCGCCTCGCCGCCCTGCGCGCCGCCCAGCAGGAGAGGGGTGCCCGGTGACCCTGAGCCTCGCTGTGCTCGTCTCCGCCGTCGTGCTCTGCGCCGTCGGCGGCGCCCTCGTCCTCACCCGCTCCCTGACCCGCATCCTGCTCGGCACCGTGGTGCTCGGCAACGGAGCCAACCTCCTCGTCCTCGCCTCCACGGGCTCGGCCGCCGAACCCCCGCTCCTGTACCCGCGGATCATCCGCAACCGCGTCACCGACCCGCTCCCGCAGGCCGTCGCCCTCACCGCCATCGTCATCGCCCTCGCCACCACCGCCTTCCTCCTCGCCCTCGCCTACCGCACCCACCAGGTCACGGGCTCGGACGAACTGCGCGACGACACCGAGGACCGGCTCGTCGCCCTGCGCGCCGAAGTCCTCGACGAGCGCAGCGCCCTGCGCGCCCGCTACCGCGAGATCCGCGCCGCCCGCGGCCACTCCCCGCGCGCCCGCGCCCGCTACCGCGCCGAACGCAAGGAACTCCGCGCCCGCCTGCGTGCCGACCGCGCCTACCAGGCCCGCGCCCGCGACGCCTCGGGCGACCTGTGGAACGACATCCTCGGCGCGGACCCGGAGGAGTACGCGGAGACGGGGGACGGGGACGGGGACGGCACGGGGCAGGGCGAGGGCGGCGGCGGTACGGGGCCTGACGGCGGCGGTCCGGGGCGCCCCGACCAGGAGGGCCGCCCCCACCCCCGTACCGCCGAAGAACCCCGCCCCGCCGAGGCCCCGTCGGCCCCCGAGAACCCCTCCGCCCCCGAGAACCCCTCCGCCCCCGAGGACCCCTCCGCCCCCGAGGACCCCGGTCCCGCCAACGACCCAGGACAGGAAGGCGAAGAGCCCCGGTGAACTCCCTCGTCCCGCTCCCCGTCGTCCTCCCGCTCCTCGTCACCGGGCTCAAGCTCGCCATCGGGGCCCGCCTGCACCGCTTCCAGCGGCTCATCAGCGTCGCCGTGCTCACCGCGGTGCTCGTGCTCTCGGTCATCCTCATGGTCGAGGCCGACCGCACCGGGCCGCTCGTCGTGCACCTCGGCGACTTCGCCCCGCCGCTCGGCGTCACGCTCGTCGCCGACCGGCTCGCCGGGCTCATGCTCACCGTCTCCTCGGCCGTGACCCTCCTCGTCCTGCTCTACTCGCTCGGGCAGGGCATGGCCGACCGCGACGACGAGAGCCCGCTCGGCGTCTTCCACCCCGCCTACCTCGTCCTCGTCGCCGGGGTCTCCTGCACCTTCCTCGCCGGGGACCTCGTCAACCTCTACGTCGGCTTCGAGATCATGCTCGTCGCGAGCTACGTCCTGCTCACGATCGGCGGCACCGAGCCCCGCGTGCGCGCGGGCGCCACGTACGTGATCATCTCGCTCTTCTCCTCGATGCTCTTCCTCGTCGCGATCGCCATGACGTACGCGGCCTGCGGCACCGTCAACTTCGGTCAGCTCGCCGTCCGCCTCCAGGACATCCCGCTCGGCGCGCGCACCCTGCTGGAGGCGATGCTCCTGACGGTCTTCTCGATCAAGGCCGCCGTCTTCCCGCTCGCCGCCTGGCTGCCCGACTCCTACCCGACGACGCCCGCGCCCGTGACCGCCGTCTTCGCCGGGCTGCTCACCAAGGTCGGCGTGTACTCGATGCTGCGCACCCAGACGCTGCTCTTCCCCGGGCACCGCCTCGGCGATCTCCTGCTGCTCGCCGCGCTCGCCTCGATGGTCGTCGGCATCCTCGGCGCCGTCGCGCAGACCGACCTGAAACGCGTCCTGTCCTTCACGCTCATCAGCCACATCGGCTACATGGTCTTCGGGATCGGCCTCGCGACCCGCTCGGGGCTCGGCGGCGCGATCGTCTACGTCGCGCACCACATCACCGTGCAGACGACCCTCTTCCTCGTCGCGGGACTCATCGAGCGGCGCGGCGGTACCACCGAGCTGACCCGGCTCGGCGGTCTCGCCCGCGGCGCCCCGCTGCTCGCCGTGCTCTTCTTCGTCCCGGCGATGAACCTCGCGGGCGTCCCCCCGCTCTCCGGCTTCATCGGCAAGCTCGAACTCCTGCGCGCGGGCGCCCAGTCCGGTGGCGGCTGGGCCTGGACGCTCGTCGCCGGGTCCGTCGCCACGAGCCTGCTCACGCTCTACGTCATGGCGAAGGTGTGGAACCTCGCGTTCTGGCGCGCGGCCCCGCCCGGACAGCTCGCCGAGGGCGCGGTCCTGGAGGAGAGCGAGAACGACGACGAGGGCGACGACGAGACGACCCGTCCCGAACCGGCCGGGCGCGCGGCCCCCGCGACGCTCTCGGGGCGCGCCGTCACCAAGACCACGAGCAGACTGCCGCCCACGATGACGCTCGCCACGGCCGCCGCCGTCACGCTCGGCCTCGCGTACACGGTCCTCGGCGGTCCGCTCACCTCCTTCACCGACCGCTCCGCCGGTGAACTCCTCGCCCGTACCCCCTACATCGAGGCGGTGCTGCACCGTTGAGCATCCTCTTCCGGGGCAACAGACGCTCCCCGTACAGCTGGACCCTGGGCGGTGGCACGAGCAGGCGCGTCCTCGACCTGCCGCTCATCGCCTGGCTCACCGTCATCTGGGTGCTGCTCTGGGGCACGCTCTCCTGGGCCAACCTCGTCAACGGCGTCGTCGTCGCAGTCGCCGTGTGCCTCCTCTTCCCGCTGCCCGCCGTCGACCTCGGGCTGCGGCTGCGCCCGCTCGGCATCGTCCACCTCGTGCTCTACCTGCTGTGGGACATGGCCGTCTCCAGCGTCCGGGTCACCCGCATGATCCTCACCCCGGGCCCATACCCCGCCGCCGTCGTCGCCGTGCCGCTGCGCTGCCGCAGCGACCTCATGCTCACCGCGACGGCCCTCGCCGTCTCCGCGGTGCCCGGGGGCTCCGTCATCGAGGTCAGGCAGGCGACGGCGACGCTCTTCGTCCACGTGCTCGACGCCGACGACCCCCAGCAGATCGAACGCGCCCGCCGCTCCGTGTGGCACACCGAACGGCTCACCGCGCGCGCCTTCGGCACGGCCGAGGACGTCCGCCTCGTCGCCGCCCCGCCCCCCGAGGAGGAAACGTGAGCGTGCTCGACACCCTGGAGAAGGACCTGATCCTCGCGGCGGGGGCCATGGTCCCGCTCGCGGGCGCGCTGCTTCTCGTACGGATCTGGCGCGGCCCCTCGATGCTCGACCGGGCCGTCGCGCTCGACGTCGTCGCGGCGCTCATCACCGCGGGCATCGGCGTCAAGGCCGCTTGGGACCGCGACCCCTTCTACATTCCGGTGATGCTCGTCCTCGCCTTCCTCGGCTTCACGGGCTCGGTCGGCATCGCCCGCTTCATCGCCGTACGCGACCGCCCGCGCCCCGCGCCCCCCAAGGGAGACCACCGATGAGCGCCTGGACCCGCGCCGCCGATCTCGCCGGGGCCCTGCTCCTCCTCCTCGGCTGCCTCCAGTGCCTCCTGGGCGTCCTCGGGATGCTCCTGCTGCCCGACGTTCTCGCGCGCAGCCACTCCGCGACCAAGCCCCAGACCCTGGGCCTGCTCCTGATCGTCGCGGGCGTGGCGCTGCGGCTGCGCAACGGCATCGACAACGGCACCCTCGCACTCGTCGTCTTCTTCCAGTTCCTCACCGCCCCCGTCGCCTCCCACCTCGTCGCCCGCTCCGCCTACCGCACCCGCCAGCTGGTCGCCCACGACCTCATCCGCGACGACCTCGACCCGCAGCTGAGCCCGGAGGACGAGGACGGCGGCGGGGCTCCGGAGGCGGGGGACGCGCCGAGGCCGTAGACCTCCCCCCGGGGCGGCCCGGAACGGGCGGGAGAGCGTGGCCCTCCCGCCCGCACCGACGGGACCTCAGCCTGGTACCAGGGTCACGTCGTCCACCGTCCAGTACCAGTTGTTGCCCGCCGTGTACCGGAACCGGAACCGCGCCGTGCGCGCTCCCGCCGGGACCTGGAGCGGGATCGTCTCGGTGCGCGAGGGGACGTCCGCGGTGTACGTCCGCAGGGAGAGGGGCGCGGCGCCGTCGTACGACACCAGCACCTCGCCGCGCTGGGGCGACTCCTGCCGGTAGTACGTGGTGTAGCGCAGGACGCCGCCCGCCGACACCGGCCAGGCGGGGCTGACGAGCGTCGAGTCGAAGCCGCCCGTGAACGCGCGGTCGGCCCACTCGTCGCCGTCCGCGACCGCGAAGACGTTCCGCGCGCGGACGTTGTTCTCGCGGCCCTGGCCGCGTTCGGCGGCGCTCCAGAACTCGTCCGTCGTGAAGCTCCAGCCGCGCCACTCGGTGACACCGCCGCTCATGCCGGTGTTCTCGACGCTCCAGCCGCTCGGCGCGGTGTGCGTGAAGCCGAGCGTCCCGGCCGGGACGCCCGTCTCGTCGACGCGGCCGCCGAGCGCGGGCCGCAGCGTGTCGAAGGGGTCGGTGGACGCCTGCGCGAGCGGGCGCCCGTCGAGCCCCCACGCCGGGTCGATCGGCACGCCCAGGTGTGCGAGCGCGGTCGCCGCGGCGTCCGGCATCCGCACGTCGTGGCGCACACCCCCGGCGGGCAGGCCGCCGCCCGAGGCGACGAGGAAGGTCTGCCGCTCGGGCAGGGTGTTGCCGCCGTGCCCGCCCGCGTCGGTGTGCCCGTGATCGGTCGTCACGAGAACGAGCCAGTCCTCCCGCGCGTACGCGGACCGGTCGCGCACGGCGTCGAGGAGTTGCCCGAGCTGGGTGTCGACGGTCGCGAGTGCCTGGAGGTACTGGCCGCTCGCCGCGCCGTAGGAGTGCCCGGCGTGGTCGACGTTGTCGAGGTGGACGAAGACGGCGTCGTGGTCCTGGTCGCGCAGGGCCGCGACAGCGCGCGCCGTCGTGCCGGTGTCGTACTCGACGGACGGGGTGGAGACGCGGGTGTCGACCTCCGGCGAGAAGACGGTCGTCGTGAGCGGGTTCCACGAGGCGACCGCGTACGTCGACAGCCCGGGCCGGTACCGCTCGGCGCGGGTGAGGAAGTCGGGGTACAGGTCGAAGCGGCGGCCGGTGAAGTCGTTGTCGCGGACCTTGTGTTTGTCGGGCCACACGCCGGTGAGAATCGTCGACCAGCCGGGACCGGAGAGGGTGGGCGCGAGGGGTTCGCTGTACAGCAGGCTCGTGGCTGTGACGCCGGAGGCGCGCAGGGCGTCGAGGTGCGGGGTGCCGGCCGCGGCGGTACGCGAGAGCAGGGCGCCGTCGATGCCGACGAGCAGCACCTTCGGGACGCGGTCGGCGGCGCGGGCGGGGGAGAGGGGGAGGGCGGCGCCGAGGAGCGCGGCGCCGACGCCGCCGAGCAGGGCGCGGCGCGAGGGGGCGAGGGGACCGGTCGTGCTGTCAGCGGGCATCACAGGGCCTCGTTTTCCGTGGGAGGTGGAGGGGGTTGTGAGTGGCGGCCGCCCGCGGGGGCCGGAGACGGTGTCCGGCCCCCGCGGGCTTCGGCCGCCGGTCAGTTGCCGGTCGCGGTCTTCCAGGCGTCGACGTACGTGTCGAGGTGCTCGCTCAGGTCGTCCCAGTCCGGGGTGAAGACCTCGACGCCGTTCATGATCTTCGCGAGGTCCGTGGCGCGGGCGTCGCTCGCCTTGACGTCCGCGCGCGCCGCGAAGCCGCCGCCGACCGAGCTGACCTCGCGCTGCGCGGTGGGGGAGAGGAGGTAGTCGAGGAGCTTGCGGCCGTTCGCGGAGTGGGGGGCCTTGGTGACGAGCCCGGCCGCGTAGGGCAGCGCGAAGGTCGTCGGCCTGCCGGAGTCCCCGGCGGGGAACCAGATGCCGAGGTTCGGCATGCTCGTGGACTGCGCGTAGTTCATCTGCACGTCGCCGTTGCCGACGAGAAGTTCGCCCTTGTCGACCTTGGGCGCGAGCTTGCCCGTCGACGCGGACGGGCCGACGTTGTTGGCCTGGAGCTTCTTCAGGTACGCCATCGCCTCGTCCTTGCCGCCGAGGTCGTGCATCGCCTTGACGAGCACGGCGGTGCCGTCGCCCGCGACGCCCGGCGTCGAGTACTGCAGGCGGTTCTCGAACTTCCCGTCGAGCAGGTCGTCCCACGTCTTGGGCGGGCGCTTCAGCTCCTTCTTGTTGTAGATGAAACCGAAGTAGTTGTTGACGACGGTCGTCCACGTGCCGTCCGCCGACTTCGTCTCCGCGGGGACGGCGTCCGCGCCCTCGGGCGCGTACTTCTGGAGCAGGCCCTTGCCGTCGGCCTGCTGGATGAAGGGCGGGAGCGTGACAAGGACATCGGCCTGCGCGTGGGACTTCTCGCGCACGGCGCGCTGCACCATCTCGCCCGAACCCCCTTCCACGTACCTGACCTTGATGCCGGTCTTCTTCTCGAAGTCCCTGAAGACCTTGTCGTACCAGCCGTCGCCGTTCTCGCCCTTCAGCCCGTCCGCGCTGTACACGGTGACGGTCTTGTCGTCGGCGGCGGCCGAGCCGCCGCACGCCGAGAGCGTGGCGGCGAGGACGGCGCAGGAGGCGAGGGCGGCGAGCGGGGTGAGAGGGCGTGTGCGCATGACGTACGTACTCCGGGGGGAGGGAACTGCGGGGCGGGGAGGGGTTTTCCAGCGGTACGCGGAGGCGGTTTCCTCAGCGGTACGAGGTTGTTTCAGCGGTACGAGGCCCGCGTGCGGACCCGGGAGAGCCCGAGCAGTACGAGGAGCGTCGTCACCAGGAGCACCACCGCCGTCGCCGCGCCCGTGAAGAGCGAACCGCGGTCGGTGGCCGAGAAGACGAGAACGGGCAGCGGGACCCAGTCCGGCGGGTAGAGCATCATCGTGGCGCTCAGCTCCCCCATCGACAGCGCGAAGCAGAGTCCGGCCGCGGCGCCGAGCGCGGGCAGCAGCAGCGGGAGGCGTACGCGCCACAGCACCGTGAACGGGCGGGCGCCGAGCCCCGCCGCGGCCTGCGCGAACGCCGGGTCCAGCCGCCGGGTGGCCGCGCTCACCGACTGGTAGGCGAACGCCGTGACCAGCACCGTGTGCGCGAGGATCACGATCCACCGCGTCCCGTTGAGCAGGACCGGTGGCCGGCTGAACGCCACCAGGAGGCACAGCCCGACGACGACCGAGGGCACCGCGACGGGGAGCACGAACAGGGCGTCCACGACACGTCGCCCGCGCGGCCCGAGTCCCTCGGCGGCGAGCGCCGCCCACGTACCGACGACCAGCGCGAGCAGGCTCGCCACGACCGCCGTCACGAGGCTCGTCGTCAGCGCGTCGAGCGCGTCCCCGCGCGTCGCCGTGGCGTAGTGCGCGAGCGTCGGCGCGGAGGGCAGCGCCCCCGACCAGCGGCCCGCGAACGAGGCCGCGACGATGACCGCGAGGGGCAGCGCGAAGAGCGGCAGGAAGAGGACGAGGAACAGCGCCCACACGGCGTATCTGCCCGCCCGGCTACGCACCAGCACGACGGCTCACCACCCGGTACAGGCCGTACAGGCCCACGGAGACGACGATGTTGACGACGGCGACCGCGCATGCCGCCGGGTAGTCGGATTCGAGGATCGCCTTGCCGTAGATCAGCGTCGGCAGGGTCGTGACGCCCTTCGCGCCCGTGAACAGGACGATGCCGAACTCGTTGAGGCACAGCACGAGGACGAGGCTCCCGCCCGCCGCGAGCGCGGGCAGCGCCTCCGGCAGGATGACGCGCCGCACGATGCGCGCGGGCCGCGCGCCCAGCGACGCGGCGACCTCCACCTGCGCGGTGTCGAGTTGCGCGAGGGCCGCGAGGACCGGACGCATCACGAACGGCGTGAAGTAGATGATCTCCGCGAGCAGGACGCCCCACGGTGTGGTGAGGAACGCGAAGGGCCCGTGCGCGGCGCCCGTCACGTCCGTCCACAGCCCGTTCGCCATCCCCACCGTCCCGTACACGAAGAGCAGCGCGAGGGTGATGAGGAACGAGGGGAAGGACAGGAACACCTCGACGCACCGCGCGACGAGCCGCGCCCCGGGAAAGGGCACGAACGCGAGGACGAGCGCCAGGAAGAAGCCGAGCGCGAGACACCCTGCCGTCGTCCCCGCCGCCAGGTACACCGTCGTGACCAGTGCCTCGCGGAACGCGCCCGAGGCGAACACGCCGGAGTACGCGGCGAACGACGTCCCGCCCTCCTCCGGCGTCACCGACTGCCGCACGAGCAGGACGAGCGGGTAGAGGAAGGCGAAAGCGAGCGCGGCGAGGGGCGGCAGGAGCCACACCCAGCGCGGTACGGGGCGCACGCGCGCGGGGAGGGCCGCGCTCTTGTCGACCGGCGATCCGATCGCGGTGCCGCTCATGAGGCACCCCCGCGCGCGAGGAGCACCGCGTCGTCCGGCGCGAAGCCGACCGTCACGTCCTCGCCGACGCCGGCGGGCTCCGCGCTCCCGGGCACGTCCACGAGCAGGAGGTGCTCCCCGACGCGGACGTGCAGACGGTGCGCGTCACCCCGCCACTGCCGCTCGGCGACGGTGCCGCGCAGGGCGTTCGGGCCGCGCGCCGCCCCCGGGCCGCCCTCCGCGCCGAGGCGCAGTTGGTGCGGGCGTACGAGCAGGGTGGCCGCGCCCGCGACCGTCCCGCCCGCCGCCGCGCCCGCGACGCGTATCGGCTGCCCGGCGAAGACCGCGGTGCCGTCGCCGTCCGCCACCTCGACCGGGAGGAGGTTGGCCTCGCCGACGAAGGAGGCCGTGAACGCGGTGCGCGGCCTGGAGTACAGCGCGCGCGGGGTACCGCACTCCTGGAGCCTGGCCCGGTCGAGGACCGCGACGCGGTCCGCCAGGGTCAGCGCCTCGATCTGGTCGTGCGTCACGTACAGGATCGACATACGGGGGAACTCGCGGTGCAGTCGGGCGAGTTCGGCGAGCATTCCGCTGCGCAGGCGGGCGTCGAGCGCCGAGAGCGGTTCGTCGAGCAGGAGCACTCCGGGGCGGATGGCGAGCGCGCGGGCGAGCGCGACGCGCTGTTGCTGCCCGCCGGACAGCTCGCGCGGGTACCGGTCGGCGAAGTCCCCCATGCCCACCAGTTCCAGCGCCTCGGCGACCCGTTCGGCCGCCTCCGCGCGCGGGACGCGCCGGGCCCGGAGCCCGAAGGCCACGTTGTCGCGCACGCGCAGGTGCGGGAAGAGCGCGTACTGCTGCACGACCATGCCGAGCCCGCGCCGGTGCGGCGGCAGGTCCGTCACCTCGCGCCCCGCCAGGTGCACCCGCCCCTCCGAGGGCCGGACGAAACCGGCGACCGCGCGCAGCGCCGTCGTCTTGCCGGAACCGGAGGGGCCGAGCAGCGCCATGACCTCGCCGGGCTCGACGTTCAGGTCGAAGTCGTCGAGCACGGTGGTGCCGCCGTAGCGGACGCTGACGTGCTCGAAGCGGATGCCGCCCGCGGGCGCCTGGGCGGCGCTCACGCGGCGGCCTCCCGTTCCTCCACCGCGCGCAGCAGCGCGGGCAGTTCGGCGACCGAGCCGAGCACCGCCGTCGCCCCCGCCGCGCGCAGCGCCGGCTCCTCGTGCGCCCCGGTCCGTACGCCGGCGACGACGCCCGCCCCGGCCCGTACCCCCTGGCGCATGTCGTACGCGGTGTCCCCGGCCACGGCGACGCGTGCCACGGAGTCCACGGCGTGCGTGCGCAGCAGCGCGGCGAGCACCAGGTCCGGGTACGGGCGGCCCCTGCCGCCCGCGTCCGCCGGGCACAGCGTCAGGTCCGCGAGGGCCTGCCAGCCGAGTACGTCGAGCAGGAGGTCCTGCGTCGGCCGCGCGAAACCGGTGGTCAGCACCACCGTCCGGCCCTCCGCGCGCAGCCGCTCCACGCACTCGCGCGCCCCGGGCACCTCCGTGACGGAGCCACCGCCGACGAGCCGCGCGTACGCCTCCTCGAAGGCCGCGTTGGCCCGCCGGGCGCGCTCCTCCTCGCCGTACAGGTGCCGGAAGACGGAGATCTTCGACTCGCCCATCGTCGCCCGTACGTGCGCGAGCTGAGCGGAGTGCTCCGGCGAGCCGGGGCGGACGCCGAGCCGCTCGGCGGCGGCGGTGAAGGCGCTCTCGACGAGACCGCCGTCGCTCACCGTCGTGCCCGCCATGTCGAGAACGACCAGAGCGTGGAAGGGGGTTGTGGTCATGGGGTCACCATCCGATGAGGTCTGCGGTACGTTCCGCGATCGCGGGCGAGCACGTCATGCCCCGGCCGCCGGGCCCGGTCACGAGCCACACGCTGTCGGCGACCTCCTGCCGGTGCACGACCCGGGACGGGTCGGTGCACTGCGCGTACACCCCCGCCCAGCGGTGCCTGATCCGGGGCAGCGGGCGGCCGAGGTAGGACTCGACGACCGCTGTCAGGTGCTCGTACGGCTCCTCGACCGTGTCGAAGGGGAAGGGGTGCGCGTACGCGTGCGTGTCGCCGATCGTCAGGCCCCCGTCGCGCCGTTGCACCATGAGGAGTTGCATCGCGTGCTCCGCCGCGACAGGGGCCTGCGGCTGTCCCGCCGCGAGCGCGTCGAGCGCCTCGCCCGCGTACGCCGGGTAGTAGCGGAAGGAGTCGGGGTCGGCGACCGAGGTCGTCAGGGTCTCGCCCAGCGGATCGGTCTGCATCATCTGGAGGCGCACCCGGCGCACCGGCAGGTCCGGGCCCGCCAGTTCCCGTACGAGCCCGCCGAGCCACGCGCCCGTGGCGAGGATCACCGTGTCGCCCGCGTGCGTGTCCCCGTGGTCGTCGCGCACCACCCCCGGGCCCGTCACCTCGCGCACCTCGCGCCCGCCGAGGAACGTGTACCGGCCCGAGGCGAGCAACTCCGCCTTCAGGGCGAGCTGCGCCGTCCTCGGTTCGACGGCGGCGTCCCGCTCGCACCACAGCGCGGCGTCGAAATCGCCGCGCAGCGCAGGGTTGACCGCACGCGCCTCCTCGGCGGTGAGCAGCTTGAAGCCGCGTTCACCCGCGTCCGGCCGGGCGAGCGCCGCCTCGGCCACGCTCCGCTCCAAGGGGGTGCGCAGGGGGGTCAGCGAGCCGCAGGCCCGGAAGCCGAGCCCCGGCACCCGCGCCCCGATCTCCTCCCACAACTCCCGGGCGCGCAGGGCAGTTTCCAGCTCCGGGCCGCCGGCCCGTCCGCTCACCCATATCTGCCCGAAGTTGCGCAGCGAGGCGCCCCGCGCCTCCGCCTCACGCTCGATGTGCACGACCTCGTGGCCGCGCGCTACCGCGTGCCAGGCGTGCATGGCGCCCACGACGCCCGCTCCTACGACGATGACCTTCATGCCGGAGAGACTCACGGCGGCGGATGGCGCCCAGCGGTCCGGCCGACGACCGGCGGATGAACCGACCGCCAATCCTGGACCAGACCCGTTATCCTTTCGTGACTAAAGCGGTGGAGTCTGAGGTGGTTCCCCCCGGTACGGCCGCTACTCCGCCGCCTCGCCCAGCCGGGTCGTGAACGAGAACCGGTCCCCCCGGTACAGCGTCCGCACCCGCTCCAGGCGCCGCCCCTCGGCGTCCTTGGAGACGCGGTGCAGCAGCAGCATCGGCAGCGCGGGCGGTGTCCCGATCAGCAGCGCCTCGCGCGGCGAGGCGAGCACGGTCTCGATCCGCTCCTCGGCGGCACCGAACACGATGCCCAGCCGTTCCCGCAGATAGGCGTAGAACGACGAGTCGGGGTCGAAGTCCCGGTCGAGGCCGGGCACCCGCCCCACCGACACGTACGTGCTCTCCAGGCCGACCCGCTCGTCGTCCGCGAGGAGCACCCGCTCCAGGTGCCACACCGCCTCGCCCCGCGCGAGTCCCAGCTCCGCCGCGAGCGCGGGCGGGCACGGAAACCGGTCGAGCCCGATCAGGGACCGCCCGGGCCTGCGCCCCTGTCTGCGCACCCCCTCCGTGTAACTCGCCAGCGACAACGGCTGCTCCAGCTTCGGACCCGCCACCACCGTCCCACGGCCCTGCCGCCGCAGCCGCCCTTCGAGCAGCAGTTCACGCAGCGCCTGCCGCACCGTCTCGCGCGCCACCTCGTACCGCGCCGCGAGTTCGCGCTCGGTGGGCAGCGGCGTGCCGCCCTCCCACGTATCGAGCAGGGCGGAGATCCGCGCCTTCACCGCGTAGTACTTCGGCACCCGGCCGTGCTCGGGCACTCCGCCGCGCACCGGGGCGCCCGGGTCCTGCTCCTGGGGGTATTCCATGATCAGGATGCTCTCAGACGGCCCGGGGCTCCCGGGCCCCGTCCGCCGCCCCGGCCCCTCAGTCGCGCTTCCCGTCCCCCGGCTCCAGCGGGGGAGCGGTGAGGCCCGCGTGCGTACGGCAGCGCGGTTCGGCGGACTCCTGGTCGCGGGGTGGTTCGCCGGGGCGTCGTACGAAGCAGAGGGCGAGGGCCGCCGCGAGAACGAGCAGACCGGCCATTCCCCAGGCCGCGCGGTGGAACGCCGCGTTCACCTGCGGCGCGTGGCGGTACGCGTTGTCCGAGAGACCGACGGCGAGCGGCAGCGCCGCGACGACGAGAAGCTGCGCGATGCGCGCCGCCGTGTTGTTCACGCCGCTCGCGAGCCCGGCGCGCTCCGCGTCCACCGAGGCGAGCACCGTCGCCGTGAGCGGCGCCACGAAGACACTCATCCCGAGGCCCATCACCGCGACCGCCGGGAGCACGTCGGGGAAGTACGAGGCACCCGGCGCGATCCGCAGCATCAAAAGCGCCCCGCACGCCGCCACCAGCGGCCCCACCGTCAACGGCACCCGGGGCCCGATCCGCCGCGCCAGATCACCCGAGGGTGCCGAGAGGACCAGCATGAGCAGCGTGATCGGCAGGCTCGCGACGCCCGCTTCGAGCGCGTCGTAGCCCAGGCCGTTCTGCAACTGCACGGGCAGCAGGAACAGCACGCCGCCGATCGCCGCGTACAGGCACAGCGTCATGAGGTTCGTGACGCTGAACAGGCGCGAGGAGAAGAGACCGAGCGGCAGCATCGGCTCCCGCGCCCGCCGCTCCACCACGAGGAACGCCGCACCCGCCGCGAGCCCCACCGCGAGCGGGACAAGCAGTCGGCCGGGACTCGCGCCCTTCGCCGTGATGAGCGCGTAGCTGATCCCCGCGAGGAAGGCCGCGCCGAGCACCGCGCCCGCCCAGTCGAAACGGCCCGTCGCCGCCGGGTCGCGGCTCTCGGGCACGTGCCGCAGCGCGAGCGCGAGGACGACCGCGCCGAGCGGCAGGTTGATGAAGAAGATCCACCGCCAGCCCGGTCCGTCGATGAGCCACCCGCCGAGGAAGGGCCCCACCGCCCCCGCGACCCCGGTGAGCCCCGACCACGCGCCCACCGCCTTCGCCTGGTCCTCCTCGCGGAACGAGGCCCGCACGAGCGCGAGCGAACCCGGAGTGAGCAGTGCCCCGCCCACCCCCTGGAGCGCCCGCGCCGCGATGAGCAGCCCGCCGTCCCACGCGAAGCCGCACAGCGCCGAGGCGAGCGCGAACCACACCACCCCCGCGACCAGCGTGCGCCGCCTGCCGAGCCGGTCGCCGAGCGCCCCGCCGAGCAGCAGGAGCGCCGAGAGCGTCAGCATGTACGCGTTGACGACCCACTGGAGCGTCGCGAGCGACACGTCGAGGTCGCTCCCGATGCGCGGCAGGGCGACGTTGACGACCGTCCCGTCGAGCATCGACATCCCCGAGGCGAGCACCGCGCACGCGAGCACCCAGCGCCCGCGCGCCGAGGACAGCTCGATGCCGGGCGCCGGCCCGGCGGCGGCGGCGCTCACCACGCGCCCCCGCCGAGGGGCCAGGGGCTCAGCCCTCCCAGTGCCACTGCGCCACCTCCGGCAGGTCCTCGCCGTGCTCCCGCACCCACGCCCGGTGCCGCGTGCGGGTGTCGGCCATCTCCTGGCGCAGCGCCGCCTGCCGCTGCGCGAGCCCCGGTACCCGGTCGATGACGTCCATGACGAGCCGGTAGCGGTCCAGGTCGTTGAGGACGACCATGTCGAAGGGCGTCGTCGTGGTGCCGCGCTCCTTGTACCCGCGCACGTGCAGGTGCGGGTGCACGGCACGGCGGTAGGCGAGCCGGTGGATCAGCCACGGATAGCCGTGGTAGGCGAAGATGACCGGCTTGTCCTTCGTGAAGAGACCGTCGAAGTCGGCGTCCGGCATGCCGTGCGGGTGCTCGCTCGCCGGGAGCAACCGCGCGAGGTCCACGACGTTCACGACCCTGACCGCCAGCTCCGGGAGCCGTTGCCGCAGGATCTGCGCGGCCGCCAGGATCTCCAGCGTCGGGGTGTCCCCGGCACACGCGAGCACGACATCGGGCAGGCGCCCCTCCTCCGTACCCGCCCACTCCCAGATCCCCGCGCCCCGCGCGCAGTGCCCCCGCGCCTCGTCGAGGGTCAGCCAGTCGAACGAGGGCTGCTTGCCGGCCATCACGACGTTGACGTACTCGCGGCTCTGGAGGACGTGCTCCGCCGTGGAGAGGGCGGTGTTGGCGTCCGGCGGCAGGTAGACCCGTACGACCTCGGGACTCTTGTTGAGCACGTGGTCGATGAAGCCCGGGTCCTGGTGCGAGAAACCGTTGTGGTCCTGGCGCCACACGTGCGAGGAGAGCAGGTAGTTGAGGGACGGGACTGGGGCCCGCCAGGGCAGTTTCCGCGCGGTGCCCAGCCACTTGATGTGCTGATTGGCCATCGAGTCGATGATGTGCGCGAACGCCTCGTACGTCGAGAACATGCCGTGCCTGCCGGTCAGGGTGTACCCCTCCAGCCAGCCCTGGCACATGTGCTCCGAGAGCACCTCCATGACGCGCCCGTCGCGCGTCAGGTGCTCGTCGACCGGCAGGATCTCCTCCTGCCACGTCTTCGCCGTCACGTCGTACACGGCGCCCAGCCGGTTCGACGCCGTCTCGTCCGGCCCCATGAGGCGGAAGTCCCGCCGGTCCGCCGTCAGCTCCATGATCCGCGCGAGGTACTGGCCGAGCACCCGCGTCGGCTCGTGCGTGCTCGTACCCGGCCGTTCGACCGTGACGGCGAAGTCCTCCAGCGGGGGAGCGGGCAGGGAGACGGTGAGCCGGCCGCCGTTGGCGTGCGGACTGGAGCCGAGCCGCAGATCCCCGTCGGGGACGCACTCCAGTACCCGCGCGCGCGGCCTGCCCTGCTCGTCGAAGAGCTCCTCGGGCCGGTAGGAGCGCATCCACTCCTCCAGCTGCCGCAGGTGCTCGGGCTCGGTCCGCACCTCGGCGAGCGGGACCTGGTGCGCGCGCCACGTGCCCTCGACCGGCAGCCCGTCGACGATCTCCGGGCCCGTCCAGCCCTTCGGCGTGCGCAGGATGATCATCGGCCAGTGCGCGCGGTCCGTGGAGCGGCCCCTGCGCGCCTCGGCCTGGATCTCGTCGATCCGGCCCACCGCCTGCGCGAGCGCCCCCGCCATCTGCCGGTGCACGAGCGCGGGCTCGTCGCCCGCGACCTCGATCGGGCGGTACCCGTACCCGCGCAGGAGGTCGTGCAGCTCGGTCTCGGGCAGCCGCGCGAGGATCGTCGGATTGGCGATCTTGTAGCCGTTGAGGTGCAGGATCGGCAGCACCGCGCCGTCGTGCACCGGGTCGAGGAACTTGTTGGAGTGCCACGAGCCCGCGAGCGGCCCGGTCTCCGACTCGCCGTCACCGACGACGCACGGCACGAGCAGGTCCGGGTTGTCGAAGGCCGCCCCGTACGCGTGCAGCAGCGAGTACCCCAGCTCGCCGCCCTCGTGGATCGAGCCGGGCAACTCGGGCGAGACGTGGCTCGGCACCCCGCCGGGGAACGAGAACTGCTTGAACAGGCGCCTCATGCCCGGCTCGTCGCGGCTGATGTCCGGGTAGATGTCCGAGTACGAGCCCTCCAGCCAGCTGTTGGCGAGCACCCCGGGGCCGCCGTGACCGGGCCCCCAGATGCACACCGCCCGCTGCCGGCGCAGCCGGATCAGCCGGTTGACGTGCGTGTAGACGAGGTTCAGGCCGGGGACGGTGCCCCAGTGGCCGAGGAGACGGGGCTTGATGTGCTCCGGGCGCAGCGGCTCCCGCAGGAGCGGGTTGTCCATGAGGTAGACCTGCCCGACCGCCAGGTAGTTGGCGGCCCGCCAGTGCGCGAGCAGCGCGTCCAGCTCCGCGTCCGAAAGCTCGGGCGCCACCGGGGCCGGTGTCTCGTACGTGAATTCCTGCATCGCAAGCCTCTCAGCACGGCGGTTGATGACACCTGTCGGTCATGGCCCGCGGGCCATGACCGCTGGTCGCCGGGGCGATGACCGCACCGCACCCCGCTCCCTCCCCGTTCCCCTCACCCGCCCCCGCACGCGGGGCCGACCGGCCCTGCCCACCGGGCCGACCGGCCCTCAGCCGCGCGGCCGTGCGTCCGGCATCGCTCAGCTCATCGGCCGCGTGCCGCGGTGGCTTCCCGCGGGCTCAGTCGGTGACCTTGCTCCGCTCCGCGTACAGGAGGTCCTGGTACTCGGGGTGACGGGCGATCCAGCCGGAGTAGAAGGGGCAGACCGCGAGCACCGAGACCCCGGCGGCGCGCGCCTCGTCGAGCGAGGTCCGCACGAGCGCGCTGCCCACGCCCCGGCCCTCGAAGGCGGGCTCGACGACGGTGTGCACGAAGGCGACGAGGTCCTTCGTACGGATGTACTGGGCGAATCCGGCGACCTCGCCGCCGATCGTCGCCTCGTACCGGTCCGCCTCGGGGCTGTCGCGCACCTCGGCCGCGGCCGACTTCTCGCTCATCGCTCTCCCTCGCCCCCGCCGCCGGGCGCGGCCTGGGTCCCGCTCAGCTTGCCGCCCCGTGAGCCCGGGCGCGAGTGGTGTGCCTCCGGCAGAGCGGCCGCTCGCGGCGACAGGGGACGGCGCGGTGCCCCCCACGGTGCGCGGTCCGCGCGGGGGAGCGGGACCGGCCGGGGCGCGTCCCCGACGTACGGCCGGGGCGGCTCAGCGCTCGCCCGTTCGGCGCGTTCCTCTCGCCCCGGCGGGTGCTCGGGGGCGAAGGTGGGGGTGCGTGCGGGCTCGGGTGGGACGGGGTGCGGCTCGGCGGGGGTTTCCGGTGGTGTGGAGCGGCAGGAAGGTGGCGCGATGAAGATCGCCGTACTCGGGGCGACCGGAGGGCAGGGCGGGGCCGTGGTCACCGCTCTGCGCGAGGCGGGGCGGCCCGTGCGCGCCGTCGTACGCGACCCGGGGGAGGCCAGGGCGCGCGCGCTCGCGGCCTCCGGAGTCGAGGTGGTCGCCGCCGACCTGCGCGACACCGGCTCGCTCGCCGCCGCCTTCGACGGCGCGGCCGCCGCCTTCGCCGTCACGACCCCCTTCGAGGACGGCCTCGAAGCCGAGAAGGCGCAGGGTGTCGCGATCGTCGACGCCGCCGCCCGCTCCGCGCTGCCCTTCCTCGTCATGGCCTCCGTCGCGAGCGCCGACCGCGACACCGGCATCCCGCACTTCGAGACCAAGGCGCACACCGAGAAGATCCTCGCCGCCTCCGGGCTCCCGGCCGCGGTCGTCGCGCCCACGTACTTCTACGACAACGTCTTCGGTGAGCTCCAGGAGGTCGCCGACGGCGAGATCACGATGCCGCTGCCGCCCGACACCCGCCTCCAGCAGGTCGCTCGCACCGACCTCGGCCGGCTCGTCGCCTCCGTGCTCGACGACCCCGTGCGCTGGCGCGGGCAGCGCATCGAAGTCGCGGGCGACGACCCGACCCCCGCCGAGATGGCCCGCGACATCGGCCGCGCGGCGGGCGGGCAGGTCGACTACCGGCAGATCCCGCTGGAGGCCGTGGCGAGCGCGAGCCCCGACATGGGAGCCATGTACACGTACCTCGCCGAGGTCGGCTACCAGGTCGACATCCCCGCGCTGCGTACGGCGTTCCCCGAGATCCCCTGGACCTCCTACGCGGACTGGGCGGCGGCCCAGTCCTGGCCGACGCCGGGCGGCTGACCGCGCCCGGATACGGGCGAAGGGGCGGCTCCCGTTCCGGGAGCCGCCCCTTCGCCCGTATCCGCCCGGCTCAGGGCAGCAGCCGCTCGATGGCCTCGCGGCCCTCCTCGGCGAGCTTCTTGCGCGCCCATTCCAGGTTCTCGGGTGTCACGTCGCGACCGGTGGCCTGGACGAGTTCCTCGGGCGTGACCTCCTGGTCCGCACCCGTGTGCAGTTCGTCGTCGGGGGTGACGACGCGGGGCAGATCCTCCGGCTTCTTCTCGCCTGCCATCTGCGGCCTCCTCGGTGTCGGCGCGGCGCGGGGAGCCGCGCGTCCCTGTCCGTCAATCTTCGTCGGCCCCGCGCCACCCGGCCACTCGGCGGGAGGGCGCGTCCGGCCGTGCCGGGCCGCCTACCCGCCGCACGGCCGAGGACACCTGCGCCGAGCGCCCGCGGGGCCGGGGGAGATCCCGCGGGCGCTCAGGACACCTGCGCGAGGAAGGACTCCGGCGTGACCGGGTAGCCGCCGGGCCCGAGCACCGCGACCGGATCGCCGTCGAGCAGCACGGTGGGCGTCGCGTGCACCGAACTGTCCACGAAGGCCTGGGACACGGACCGCGCCCACGGCCGGTACGTCCCCGCCCGCACCTTGTCGGCGAAGCCGTCCTCGCCGAGCCCCGGCACCTCGGCCGCGAGCCGGACGAGCAGGTCGTCGTCGGCGAAGCGGTCGTCCTCCTCGGGCGGCTGCTCGGCGTAGAGGAGCCGCAGGAAGAGCACGAACCGTTCGGGGCCCTCGTCGAGCGCGGCGCCGAGCGCGGCGAGCGCGTGCAGCGAGCCGCTGCCTCCCGCCCCGTCGTCGATGAAGGTCGCGAAGTGGTACTCGACGCGGAAGCGGCCCGCGTCGGCCGCTTCCTGGATGACCATGCCGAGCCCGTTCTCCATGCGCTTGCAGTACGGGCAGCGCGGATCGAGGTACACGCTCAGGACCCGCCCCGCACCCTCGTCGCCGTAGCGGACGACGGTGCCGTCCGGGCCCGAGGTGTGCGCGGGTACGGGATACGTGTCCGTGGTGTCGCCGGAGGTGCGTGGGGTCATGTCTCCAGGCTGCGGCCACCCGTACGCACGCGCAAAACGGGCGCGAAGGGAGGTGCCGGTCAGTCCCCCGGCGATGCCTGTCCGCGTCCGGGCCGCCGGGCCCGTGCGAGCGCGAGAGCCGTCACCGTCGCGGCGAGGACGGCCGCGGGGAGGGCCGCGGCCCACACCCGCGCCGTGCGGAGCAGGAGCGCGGCGAGCGCGGCGCCGAGGACGAGGGCGCACAGCCGGGCCAGGGGCGCGGCGGCGCGCCGCACACCACCTCCGCGTACGAGGTCGAGCACGAGTGTCGTGAGGGTGCTCGTGAAGAACGTCGTCGGGGCGCCCGCGGGGCCGAGCGCGAGGACGGCGGACGCCTGCCCGCCCATCGCCGCGGCGAGCGTCGCGAGCAGCGCGTACGGCTCGTCCCCCGTGGGCCGTCCCACCGCCCACACCCCCGCGACCACCGCGAGCACCACCGTCTCGGCGGCGAGCACCCGCAGCGGGCCGCCCCACCGGGCCCGCAGTACGGGCGCCGCGCACACCGTCCCGAGCACGTACCCGCCGACGGCGGCCGCCGGGGCGGCGACACCCTCCGGCAGTCCCGCGCCGCCGAGGGCCGCGCCGAGGAAGACCAGGTTCCCCGTCATGACCCCCGCGAAGGCGCCGCCCAGCGCCACCACGGCGAGCGCGTCGACCGCGCCGGACGCGAGGCTCAGCGCGAGCAGCGGCCACACCCGGACGCGCGCCGCGCGCCGGGTGACGACGCGGGTGTTTCCGCTCCGCGGCTCCTTCACATGGTCCTCCGCTCCCTGGGTCCCGAGGTGGGTGAGTACGCACCCGCTTGGCGGGACCTCCCGCGGCCCCGTGCCCGGCCAGCACACCACGCGCCCGTCCCGAACCGGGCGAGGAGCGCGCCCACCGGCGGGCGGGAGAGCGCGCACCGGCCCAGAATCGGGGTACGCGCAGCCAGGCCGCCACGCGACCGGCGGCCGCCCCCACGCACGGAACCCCACCCGTCCGACGCACAGAGGAGTCCACGTGGCCCAGCAGGAACCGGCTTCCCCGGCCCCGGAGGAGCCGTACACCCCGGACCCGAACCGGTGGAAGGCGCTCGCCGTCTGTCTGGTCGCCGGGTTCATGACCCTCCTCGACGTGTCGATCGTGAACGTCGCGCTGCCCTCGATCCGCACCGGTCTCGACACGCCGGAGTCCGACCTCCAGTGGGTCCTGTCCGGGTACGCGCTCGCCTTCGGCCTCTTCCTCGTCCCCTCGGGCCGGCTCGGCGACGCGCGCGGCAGGCGGCGCGTCTTCATGGCCGGGCTCGTCCTGTTCACGCTCGCCTCCGCCGCCTGCGGGGCCGCGCAGTCGAGCCTGTGGCTCGTCATCTCACGCCTCGTCCAGGGTGTCGCGGGCGGGCTCGTCTCGCCGCAGATCACGGCGCTCATCCAGCAGATGTTCCGGGGCCGGGAGCGGGGCAAGGCGTTCGGTGCCTTCGGCTCGGTCGTCGGCATCTCGACGGCGGTCGGGCCCCTGCTCGGCGGCCTGCTCATCCAGGCGGCGGGCGCCGACGAGGGCTGGCGCTGGGTCTTCTACGTGAACCTCCCGATCGGCGTGCTCTGCCTCGTCCTCGCCCACCGCCTGCTCCCGGACACGCCGGGCGCCCGCGGCGTGCGGCTGCGCGAACTCGATCCGCTGGGCGTGCTGCTGCTCGGGGCCGGGGTCGTCGCGCTGCTGCTGCCCTTCGTGCAGTCCCGGCAGTGGCCGGGCGACGAGAAGTACCTGCTGCTCGTCGTCGCCGCCGCGCTGCTCGCCGCTTTCGCGTGGTGGGAGCGCCGCTGCACCCGCTCCGGCGCCGAACCGCTGCTCGATCTCGCGCTCTACCGGGTGCGCTCGTACTCGCTCGGTTCCTCGCTCGGCCTGCTCTACTTCGCCGGGTTCACGTCGATCTTCTTCGTGAGCACGCTCTACCTCCAGAGCGGGCTGCACTACACGGCGCTCCAGGCGGGGCTCACGCTCACGCCCTTCGCGCTCGGCTCCGGGCTCTCGGCCGGGATCGGCGGCAGGCTCGTCGACCGGCTCGGGCGCCCGCTCGTCGTCGGGGGCCTGCTCATGGTGGCGATCGGCCTCGCGGGCACGGCCTTCGCGGTCCACCAGGTGACCGGCAAGGGCATCGGCTGGGCCCTCATCGCCCCGCTGCTCTTCGCCGGGCTCGGCAGCGGTCTTGTCATCTCGCCGAACCAGACCCTCACTCTTTCGGAGGTACCGGTGCGCAGGGCGGGCAGCGCGGGCGGCGCCCTCCAGACGGGGCAGCGCGTCGGCTCGGCGATCGGCATCGCGGCCGTGGGTTCCGTCTTCTTCGGCCGCCTCGCGGACGACGGCTGGTCGAACGCCTACGACCACGGCCTCATCGTCTCGGTCGGTTTCGTCATCGCCGCGCTGCTCGTCGCGGTGGCGGACGTGGTCGCCGGGCACCGCGAGAAGGGCGCCGGACAGGCGAGGGCGTGAGGGGTGCCGGACCGGCGGCGAAAGGTGAGGTGAGGTGCGGTACGGGGCCGACGGGCGGGGAATGCGCCGGACCCCGGCGTGGTTGTCATGCACATCGTCGGCTGGGTGTCTCCGAAGCCCCGCCCCGTAGCGAAAGGTGGCGCCGTGAAGGTACGCAACTCGCTCCGCGCCCTCAAGAACCGTCCTGGTTCCCAGGTGGTCCGCCGGCGCGGCCGTGTCTACGTCCTCAACCGCAAGGACCCCCGCCAGAAGGCCCGCCAGGGCTGAGGCCGCGGGTCCCGCGCGGCAGCCGTTCCGCCGGAGCCCCGTACCACCTCGGTGCGGGGCTCCGGCGCGTCGGGGGCTCTCAGGAGCGGATGTCGCGGCGGGCCCGCAGGACGAGTCCCGTGCCCGCGAGGAGCAGCGTCGCCGAGAGGCCGATCAGCCACATCGCGGCGGGGCGCCCGGTTCCCGCGAGCATCCCGGGCCCGCCCGGCAACGTACCGGCCCCGGGGCCGAGCATCCCGGGCGCGCCCGGTGCGGGCGGGACGGCCGGAGCGGGGGACGGGCTCGCGCTCGCGCTCGGGGACGGCGTGGGTGACGGGGTGGGGGAGGCCGAGCCGGTGGTGGCCGCCCCTGGCGGGGCGCTCTCGGCCGGTGCCTGCGCCGGTGAGGGCGACGTCGCAGGGGCGCAGTCGGCCGCGACCTCCCCGAGGCGCAGGTCCAGGATGTCGCCCTGGTGGGCGAGGTCGCCCCGGGTGCTCCTGATCGTGCCCGACACGTGCAGACGCAGCCCCGCACGCGCCGCGTACGCTCCGCTCCGGGCCCCGCCCCGCGGTTGCTCGTACGCCGCGTAGGTCACCGTGAGCGTGACGGCGCCGACCGTCGAAGAGCGCTGCAACTCGGCGCCCGAGACGTGCAGCGTCGTGGTGCCGCGCGGGACGGGGTGCCCGAGGACCTCCACCTCGTGCGCGTCGGTCCGCGCGTACGCCCGCGCGGAGGAAGCGGCGGGAGGCGGGGCGCACTCCGCGTACGTGCCGGGCGTGCCGGACCTGGGGCGGACCGTGGCCCACTCGGTCCCGCCGACCCTCAGGGTCGCGCCCGGCACCAGCGCCCGCGCGCTCGTACCGGTGGTGCGGACGGCCTTCGGGCCGGTCAGGGTCAGGTACGGGAGCACCCCGTCCGGGTCGGTGAAGTCGCCGGTCCCGGAGCCGTTCGCGCGGCGCGAGTCCGCGACGCCGTACGTGCCGTGGAAGCGGCCGATGCCGAGCGGGGCGACCGGTGTGAGCGTGAGACGCGCGAGTTCCGCGTGCGCCCCGCGCGCGGCCACGTGCGCGGGTGCGGTGGGCGGGGATGTCGCCTGTGCCGGGGGCCAGGCGGCCGCGACGGTCGCCGCGGCGAGGCCGAGTGCGGCGGCCGGGAGCCCGAGCCGGGTCCGTCTTCTGTACGTCCTCGTGTGCTGCCTGTTCACGGCGGCAGATTAAGCGGGCACAGTCATTTGATTACGTTTATCCGGTTTTTATATGAGGTGTGTCGCGGACTGATCGCCGGTCGGCGCTCAGCCGAGCCCCAGCCGCAGCCCCGCCCACAGCGCCGCCGTCGCCCCGGTGAGCGTGAGCGGCACGGTGAGGAGGCCGAGCCGCGTGAAGGCGCCGAGCGAGGCGCGTTCCCCGTGCTCGTGCAGGACGCGGCGCCACAGCAGGGTGGCGAGCGAGCCCGCGTACGTCAGGTTGGGCCCGAGGTTGACGCCGATGAGCGCGGCGAGGACGGGCCCGGCCCCGCCCGGGGCCACGATCGGCAGCAGCGCGAGCACGGCGGGGAGGTTGTTGATCACGTTGGCGAGCAGCGCGGCGAGGCCCGCGACGGCGAGCAGTGCGCCGAAGGAGTCCCCGGCGGGCACGAGGTGCCCGAGCCCGTGCTCCAGCCCGTTGCCCACCACCGCCTGTACGACCACCCCGAGGGCGAGGACGAAGAGGCAGAAGAGCGGCGCGGCCGAGGCGACGAGACGGCGCGGCGTCGTACGGCCCCGGGTGAGCGCGCGCCCGCCGAGTACGGCGACCCCGCCGAGCGCGGCCCAGGCCGGTTCGAGGCCCGCGAGCGAAGTGAGGAAGAAACCGGCGAGCGTGAGCCCGACCACGACCAGGGTGAAGCGGGGGGTGCGCGGGGTGGGCGGCCGCTCCCCGGCGGTGACCCCCGCGGCGAGGTCCTCGCGGAAGTACGCCCGGAAGACCCCGTACTCCAGGAGGATCGCGACGAGCCAGGGCACCGCCATGAGTCCCGCGAAGCCGAGGAAGCTCAGGCCGCTCGCCGAGAAGGCGAGCAGGTTGGTGAGGTTCGAGACGGGCAGCAGGAGCGAGGCCGCGTTCGCCAGGTGTGCGGTCGCGTACACCTGCGGGCGCGGGCGGGCCCCGGCGTGCGCGGCGGTCGCGAAGACCACGGGCGTGAGCAGGACGACCGTCGCGTCGAGGCTCAGTGCCGCCGTCACGACGGCCGCGACCGCGAAGACGCCGCCGAGCATCCGCTGTGCGCTGCCCCCGCACCAGCGCGCCACCCAGGCCCCGGCCACGTGGAAGAGCCCGTCCGCCGCGCAGAGCTGGGCGAGCATCAGGACCAGGGCGAGGAAACCGACGACCGGGAGCAGCGTGCGCACCTGCTCCCAGGCCGCGTGCCAGGACACCGCGCCGACCGCGACGAGCAGCACGGCCCCCGGCACGGCCGCGACCGCCTCGGGCAGCCCGCGCGGGCGCGCGACCGCGAAGAAGAGCACGCCGAGCAGGACGGCGACGGACAGGATCTCGGCGGGGACGGTGCTCAGCGGGTGCTCCACGAAGGGGCGCGGGCCGCGCAGGGCGCGGCCGGAGGGTGGCGGGGACGGACCAAGGTTCCCACCTGGTGGGACGCGCGCGCGGCGGGGCCCGCCGCAACACTCCGGGCCCGGCACGCGGGTGCGTGCCGGGCCCGGGAGCACGGTCGGTACGGGGCGAGGACGCGCCCGTACGGCGGGTCACTCGACGACGAGGTCCACGTCGATGTTGCCGCGCGTGGCCTTGGAGTACGGGCACACCTGGTGCGCCTGCTCGACGAGCCGGCGGCCCGTCTCGGCGTCGATCGTGTCGGGCAGCTCGACGCGCAGGGTCACCTTGAGGCCGAAGCTCGCGCCGTCCTTGCCGATGCCGACCTCGGCGGTGACGGAGGCGTCGCCGGTGTCGGCGCCCGCCTGCTTCGAGACGAGGCCGAGGGCGCTCGCGAAGCAGGCCGCGTAACCGGCGGCGAAGAGCTGCTCGGGGTTGGTGCCCTTGCCGTCGCCGCCCAGCGCGGGCGGCATCGCGAGACCGAGGTCGAGCTGACCGTCCGAGCTGACCGCGCGGCCCTCGCGCCCGTTCGCCGTGGCCACCGCCGTGTAGATCGCGTCCATGGAGTCCATCCCTCTTCGCTGTCGTGAGGTGTGCTGGTCGTGTGGTGTATTGCCGTGCGAGAAGTAGAGCACACAATTAAGTTGTGCACAACCGAAAAAGGGGTGTGGCGCTAGGCTGGAGTCATGACAGACACGACAGCGCCCGGGGAGGACCTCCTGCGCCTCGACCGCCAGATCTGCTTCTCCCTCAACGCGGCCTCGCGTGCCTTCAATGGTGTGTACCGGCTCGTGCTCAAGGACCTCGGACTCACCTACCCGCAGTACCTCGTGATGCTCGTGCTGTGGGAGCACGGTGAACTGCCCGTCAAGCGCATCGGCGCGCTCGTGCGCCTCGACTCGGGAACGCTCTCGCCGCTGCTCAAGCGTTTGGAGGCGGCGGGGCTCGTCCGGCGCGAACGCCTCGCGAGCGACGAGCGCTCCGTCGCCGTCCGCCTCACCCCCGAGGGCGCGGAGCTGCGCACCTCCGCCCTGCGCGTCCCGCGCGCCATCGCCGCGGCGACCGGACTCGGCCTCGACGAGGTCGAGGACCTGCGCGAGCGCCTCGGCCGCCTCACGGCCGCGCTCGACCGCGCCACGCGGGAGCTGGGGGGCGGCCCGGTGGAGGGCCCGGCGGGCCGGGCGGGGGAACTCGAACCCTCAAGCTGAGGGTGAGGCGCCCCGGGTGGTACGCGCCCGGTGCGCCGCCACACGCTCCCGCGTCGCGCACCGCCGCGAGCAGTGGCGCCGCCGCGGTCCCGCCCCGTACGGGATCAGGACGCGCGCGCAACCCCGCGCCGCACAGACGGCTCCGGGCGGCCCCTGCCGCTCCCACACCACCGAGAGCAGCGCGATCGCGGAGGTGGCGCGGAACCACTCGTCCCACGGTGCGTCGTCGCTGGAGTCGATGTGCGGGTGCCACGGCGCCTCGCCGCCGTGCGAGGTGAGCCGCAGGGGGCCCGCGCACCGTGCCAGCAGCGCGTTGAGCCGCGCCACGGCCGCCTCCGTGTCCGGCGCGACCAGCACGCCCCGCACCTCCTCGGCGGCCACCCGCAGCGCCGCGACATCGGCCTCCGTGAGCCGTACCGGGGGCCGCTCCCCGTACTCCAGGAGCACGGCGGCGACCTCGGCGGGCCCCGCTGCGCCCCCGTGCAGCGTGTTGACCACCGCCACCGTCCGCGCCGCGACCCGGTCGCCCGCGAGCCTTCCCCGCCACTCCGCCCGCTCCAGCCCCGCCGCCCGGACCTGCCGCAGCCTCTCGGCCCGCTCCATGCCGTACCCCTCTCGCCGTACGGGTGTAACGCTACTGGCAGATGTCAGCGTTACGTCTCTACGCTCCCCGCCATGCTCCCGCGCCCGTCCCCGCTCGCCCGCCACCTCCTCGCCGCCGCTCTCGCCCGGACGGGGGACGACATGGCGGGCCCGGCGCTGCTGCTGCTCGCGCTCGGCGTCACAGGGGGTCCGGCCCGCGCGAGCGGCCTGTTCGGGGCTCTCCTGCTGAGCGCGGCGCTCGGCGGGCCCGTACTCGGGGTGCTGCTCGACCGGGCGCGGCGCCCCGGCCTCGTACTCGCCGCGGCGCTCGCCGGTTACGCCGCCGGGCTCGCGCTCCTCCTCCTGGGACTCGGGCGCGCCCCGTACCCCCTCCTCCTCGCGATCGCCTTCCTCACCGGGCTGCTCGGCCCGGCCCTCTCCGGCGGCTGGACCTCCCAGGTCCCCGCACTCGTCGCGCCCGCCGCGCTCCCGCGCGCCGCCGCCCTCGACGCCCTCGGCTTCACCGTCGCCTCGCTCCTGGGCCCCGCCCTCGCCGGACTGTGCGCGAGCCTCGCCGGAGCGCCCGTCTCCGTCGCGGCGGCCGTGACGCTGGTGCTCCTCGCGGCCCCGGCGGCGCTCCGGCTCCCCGCGCTCACCACGCCCCGCCCCTCGTCCCGCCCGCTCGCCCAGCTCCGGGACGGCGTGTCCGCCCTCCGCGCCACCCGGCCCCTTGCCCGCGCCACCGTCGTGAGCACCGTCTCCTGCGCGGGGGACGGCGTCTTCGTGACCTGTATGCCGCTGCTCGGTGCCCGGCTGCTGGGCGGCGCCGCCCATGGCACCTCCCTCCTCGCGCTGAGCGCAGCGTCGGCGCTCGCGGCGGGCGCCGTCCTCGCACGCCGGCCCACCGCGCTGCCCCCGGACGCGGTGCTCGGCGCGAGCGTCGTCGTCCTCGCCGCCGCGCACCTCCTCGCCACCGTCCCCTCGCCGTGGGCCCTTCTCGCCGCCGTCCTGCTCACCGGCGCGGGCGAGGGTCCGCAGCTCACCGCGCTCCTCGCGATCCGCCACCGCGACGCCCCGGCCCGCCTGCGCGGTCAGGTCTTCACGACCGGCGCGAGCCTGAAGATCACGGCCCGCGCGGTCGGGGCCGCCCTCGCGGGCACCCTGGCGGCCCACTCCCTGACGGCGGCGCTCCTCACGGGCGCGAGCCTGAACCTCCTCGCGGGCGCGGCCTTCTACGCCCTGCGCCCGCTCACGGCCGCCGCGCGACCGTGATGATCTCCGGCCCCGTGCCGCCCACCGCCGTCCGGTCCCAGTCCCCGTACCGCTCCTCGACCACGAAACCCGCCCCCGCGAGGAAGCCGTCGAGCCGAGCGGCACCCAGGAAGCGCAGGCTCTCGCCGAGGACACGGAGCACCCTCCCCTCCGCGTCGGCGAGCGTCCCCCGGATCGTGACCACGTCCCCGGCGACGGAGTCGACACCGTGCCAGTACCGCAGCGCCCGCCCCGCGCCGTCCACCAGCTCCGTCACGTCGTCCGGGTTCGCCGGCGTCCACCGTTCCCAGGCACGCGCGGCGGGGTGCCGCGTCTCGAAGGCGAACAGACCGCCGGGGCGCAGCGCGCCGCGGATCGCCGCGAGGGAGTCCCGCACCTCGTCGTCGGTCAGCAGGGTCTGGAAGGCGTGCCCCGTCATGGTCGCGAGAGCGAACCCCGCGCCCGGGGCCGCGTCGGCCGCCCGCCCCTCGACCCACTCGACATCGCCCCGCCGCCGAGCCCGCTCCAGGGCCGCCCGGTCCGGGTCGAGCCCGACGAGCCGCCCCCGGTGCCCCCGCTCCCGCGCGAGCGTCAGCATGGCCCCCGTGCCGCACCCGACGTCGAGCACCGCGTCCGCGCCCATGACGAGCGGGTAGTAGAAGCGGTCGCAGGCGTTCAGCCCGGGGTCCCAGGGGTTGAGCAGGTCGTAGAGCGCGGCCACGTCGCTGTCCGAATACATCCGGGCAGTGTTGGCCGCGCCCGCCCGCGCACGCAACGCGTCACCCGGCCGTGAGGACCACTTCCGCCGCCTCGGCCGTCCCCCCGACCCGCCCCGGGGCCACCTGCTGGGACCAGTAGAGATTCGTGTGCGCGATGATCGCCGCCGGTCCGGGGACACCCTCGGCTCCGGTGTCCTCCGTCGTGTGCGCGTCCGAGACGAGGACCGTGTCGTAGCCGCGCGCGAAACCGCTGTGGAGCGTCGAGCGGACGCACACGTCGGTCGCGGCACCCGCGACCACGATCCGGCCGACGCCCGCCCCCGCGAGAAGGGGCTCCAGCTCCGTCGCCTCGAAGGCGTCCGCGTACTCCTTGTCGAGCACCGACTCGCCGGGCAGCGGAACGAGTTCGGGCACGAGCTGCCACGCTCGGGTCCCCGGCACGAGCGCGGCGTCCTGGTGCCGCACCCACACCACCGGCACCCCCTCGCCGCGCGCCCGCGCGACCAGGCCCGCGAGCGTCGCCACCACCTCGTCGCGGCGATGGGCGCCCGCCACCACGCCGTTCTGCATGTCGATGACGAGGAGCGCGGTGCCGGGGCGGTTCGTGAAGGTGGTCATGGCGGAGACAGTAGGACCACCGAGGGAGTCCGCGCGCCCCGATTACCGCCCCGCTCGGACCACTCACCGCCCTCTTGGTCCGCCTGCCGCCTCACTCGGGCCACTCCGAGTCCTCGATCGTCGTCACGAAATCGCCGCGTTCGAAACCCGGCACGAAGTGTTCCAGGACATCCGCCTTCACGTTCCCGAACGTCGTCCCCGGCTTCGGCGCGATGCCCTCCGTGAAGGCCGCCAGGATGCGGCGCTTGAAGCCGGGGCGCGGGTGGAGGCCGACGACCTCCGTGCGCTGTTCGCCCGTCAGGTCCCCGTACCCGATGCCGAGGACGTCGTACTCGACCCCCGCCGTCACGAGCGCCACCTCGGGCTCCATGAACTCCGGGACGCCGGGCGTCGTGTGCAGCGCGATCGCCGTCCACACGCGGCGCACGCTGTCCCCGGGGACGCCGTGGGCGCGCAGGAAGGCGCGCGCCTCCTCGGCGCCGTCCACCTCGAAGCGGCGCCCGCTCCCACGGTGGCGGGGGAGCAGCCCCAGGTCGTGGAACATCGCTCCCACGTACAGCAGTTCGGGATCGAAGCTCAGCCCCCTGCGCCGCCCCAGGAGCGCGCCGAAGAAGTAGACGCGCCGCGAGTGGTCGTAGATCAGGTCGTCCGTCGCCTCGCGCACGAGCGCCGTCGCCTCGCGCGCGAGACGGGTGTCGGGTACCCGCACCCCTGCCGGGGCCTGCTCCTCGGTCATGCCGCTCCTCGTCCGCGCCGCGCACCGGCCGCTACGGGCCCGGCCCTGCGCCCGGCTCCCGGCGGGCACCTTCCCCGCCACGGGCCGGAGCGCCCGTCGCCCGCCGGAAAACCTCCGGCCGGGCGACGGGAGCGGACCCGTACGGCCGCACGCGACCGGCCCCGGCCCGCACGGGGGTCCCGGGCGGACGCCCTCAGCGGCTGTACGCGCGCGGCTGGAGCGTCGTCGCGTACGGACCCCTACCGGCGAGCAGTTCCTCGTGCGTGCCCACCTCCACGAGCCGCCCGCGGTCCATCACCACGATGCGGTCCGCGTCCTGGATCGTGGAGAGCCGGTGCGCGACGACGAACACCGTCCGCCCCCGCATGAGGCGTTCCAGCGCCTCCTGCACGAGCGCCTCCGACTGGTTGTCGAGCGCCGACGTGGCCTCGTCCAGGACGAGGACCCTCGGGTCGCGCACGAGGGCGCGGGCGATCGCGAGCCGCTGCTTCTGACCGCCCGACAGCCGCGCGCCCCTGGCCCCGACGACCGTCTCGACACCCTGCGGCATCCGGTCGACGAACTCCAGCGCGTTCGCCGCGGCCAGCGCCTCGCGGATCTTCTCGTCCGGCACCTCGCCGTCCATCCCGTACGAGACGTTCTCGCGGATCGAGCCCTCGAAGAGGATCGACTCCTGCGGCACGACCGACAGGAACCTCCGGTACGTGCGCAGGTCGAGGCCCGCGATGTCCTCGCCGTCGAGGAGGATGCGGCCCGCGGTCGGCCGGATGAAGCCGATGACGAGGTTGAGCACGGTCGACTTGCCCGCGCCCGAGCCGCCCACGAGGGCGACCGTCTCACCGGCCCGCACCGACAGGCTGAAATCGCGCACCGAGTGCTCGGCCGCGTCCGGGTAGCGGAAGCCCACCTCGTCGAAGGTGAAGGTCCCGGTCACCTCGCCCGCTTCCGTCTTGCCCTCGTTCACCTCCAGGTCGGGCGCCTGGAGCACCTCGCCGACCGAACGCACCGACTCCAGGCCGCGCGAGACGATCGGCATGAGGTTGAGCAGCGCGGTCAACGAGGCAGTCAGACCTGTGAAGAAGGTGCTGATCATGACGACGTCACCGGGGGAGATGCCGAAGAGGCCGTAGTACGCGACGAGCGCGGAGCCCGACAGGAAGGCCACCGCCATCACGTTGAGCAGAATCCACGACAGCGAGCCGAAGCGGCCGCCCAGCATGTCGAGCCGGAAACCGGCCGTCAGGACCCGCTGGAGCGAGGAGTCCACGCGGCGCAGCGCGGTGCGCTCCAGGGCGTGGGCCCTCGTGATGGGTATCAGCGTGGTCATCTCCCCGACCCTCGCCGAGAGTTGTTCCACCTCCACCCGGAAGGCCTCGTTGTCCGCGCGGATGCGGCCGCGCAGGCTCCGTACGAGCAGCGCGGCGAGCGGCACCACGACGATGAAGAGCGGGAGCGCGATCGGTGCCTGGAAACCGATGACCGCGAGCCCGCCGAGCAGGGTCATGACGGCGCCGAGGCCGTTCTGCGCGGTCTGCTGGAGCATCGTCTCCAGCGCGTCCACATCGCGCACCACCTTCGTCTGGAGCACCTCGGCGCTCACCCGGGAGTGGTAGCCGATCGACAGGTGCTGCATCCGGTGGCACAGCGCGCCGCGCAGTTCCGTCCCGGTGCGCCGGATCGCGAGGCTCGACAGCTTCGAGAAGTACATGTGCAGCGGGTAGTTGAGAAGGAGGACGACGAGGACGGCCGCCGTGTTCCACCACAGCGCGGAGACCGGCTTGTGGTCCACGACGATGTCGATGATGCGGGCCGTCACCAGCGGCAGCAGCCAGACGGGTATGTGCTTGACGGCGAAGACGAGCACGGCGAGCGTCAGCCGGCGCCGGTCGGGGCGCAGCAGGTAGCCCAGCGTGCGCAGCGGATGCTCACCGACGTAGGCGTGGTCGAGCGGCGGCTTCCGCACCGCGGAGGGCGGAGGGTTCTGCCTCAAGAGCGCTGTTGTCCTTCCAAGGAAGAAGCTCGATCGAACAGCCTCCCATCCTCCTCCAGCCCGCGACGGCACAGAAAGGGCGCCCGGCATCCGGACGGGAGGCGCGCTCGCACGGGCGCGTGCCCCCGTCCCCGCTTTGCCCCCGCGCCCGGGGCGCCTCCGCGGGCGGGCGGCCACCGCGCGCCGCCCGTGGTGATCTACGCTGGCCGCCGGGCAGACACGCGAGGGTCAGTCAGGAGGCCAGGGATGGGCGAGGCACTGGGAGTCGCGGTGCTCGGCGCCGGGCACATGGGCGCCGACCACGTACGACGTCTCGACCGGGTGGTGAGCGGTGCGCGCGTCGCGGCCGTCGCCGACCCGGACCCGGACCGGGCGAGGGCGGCGGCGGCAGGACTGCCGGACTGCACCGTGCACACCGACGCGCTGGCCGCGCTCGACGCGCCCGGGGTCGAGGCGGTGCTCATCGCCTCGCCAGCCGAGGCGCACGAGGCGGCACTCCTCGGCTGCTTCGCGCGCGGCCTGCCCGTCCTGTGCGAGAAGCCCCTCGCCCCCGACGCGCGCGGCGCGCTGCGGCTCGCCGAGGCGGAGGCCGCGAGCGGCGCCCGGCTCGCGCGGGTCGGCTTCATGCGCCGCTACGACCGCGAGTACCAGGCCCTCAAGGACCTGCTCGACAGCGGCAAACTCGGCCGCCCCCTCATGCTGCACTGCACCCACCGCAACGTCTCCTCGCCGCCGCACTTCACCTCCGAGATGCTCATCGGCAGTTCGGTCTCGCACGAGATCGACGCGGCGCGCTGGCTGCTCGGCGAGGAGATCGACGCCGTCACCGTGCTGCGCCCCCGCTCCACGGCGCACGCCCCGCAGGGGCTCACGGACCCGCAGTTCGTCGTCATGGAGACGAGCGGCGGCGTCCTCGTCGACGTGGAGATCTACGTCAACTCCGGCTTCGGCTACCAGGTGCGCTGCGAGGCGGTGTGCGAGGGCGGAGGCGCGCGCATCGGCGAGGACCACGCGATGATCGTGCACTCCGCGGCCGGCGCGGGCCAGGAGATCGCCCAGGACTACCTCACGCGTTTCGTGCAGGCGTACGACACGGAGGTACGGGACTGGGTCGCCGCGGTCCGCGCGGGCGGGCCCACCGGCGGGCCGAGCGTGTGGGACGGGTACGTCGCGAGCGTCGTCGCCGAGGCGGGCATCGCCTCGCTCCACTCGGGCGGGCGAGTGCCGGTGCGGCTCGCACCGAGGCCGGGCATCTACGCCTGAGCGCCCGCCGTCCACAGCCCGGCGCGCCGGGCCCGCGCCCGTACGGGCGGGCTCGAACCTCGCGCGCCGTACCGGGCTCACGCCCAGGACTTCGCGAGCCGGACCGCGTGCGCGCGCAGGGCCGCCGGGTCCGGCGCGGGGGAGCCCGACATGACGAGGAGCACCACGGGCCCGCACAACTCGGCCGTCGCGAAAGGGTCCTCGGGCACCGCGTCGAGCTTCCCGCGTACCCGGGCGAGCACCTCGCGGGCCGGTCCGCCGAGCAGATCGGCGCCCGCCACGAGCTTGCCCACCTCCGGGTCGTGCTGTGCCTCGCCGAGCAGGGCGCGGTAGGCCGCGCCCGCGTCCGAGCCGGTCAGGAAGGCCGTGAGCGCGGTGAGGAAGCCGGTGAGCTGCCGCACCGGATCGGCCACGTCGGGGACCGTCAGCTCCTTGGGGATGTCCGCCGCGCACGCCTCGACGAGGAGGTGCGCCTTCGTCGGCCACCAGCGGTAGACCGTCATGCGGCCGACCCCCGCCCGCTCCGCGATGCCCTTCATGGTCATGGCGGCGTAGCCGATCTCGACGAGCAGGTCGTCGACGGCATGGAGCACCGCGAGACGGGCGGTCTCACTGCGCGGGCGTCCCTGGGGTGCGGAACCGGTCATGCGGACAGCGTAGCGATCGCCCGGGTGCCGCGCCGGATCGCGTCCCGCTCGTCCTGCTCGGACGTACGGGACTTCCCCGTCCTCACGAGGCGGCGCGCGCGCCGCGGTGGGCGCGTGCGATGCCGCCCACCACGAGAACGCCCGCGACGAGGGTGATCAGCGCGGCGGCGCGCAGGGCGGTGTCGGCGCCGTGCGTGAACGCGGCGGTGATCGCGGAGTGCTCGCCCGGAGCCGCCCCCAGCGCCTCCGAGACGGTGCGCGGCGCCGGGCCGGAGCGGCCGAGCTCGTGTGGCAGGTGGTGGGTGAAGGACGCGGTGAGGATCGTGCCGACGACGGCGACCCCCAGCGCACTGCCGAGTTCGCGGGTCGCGGACTGGAGTCCGCCCGCGATGCCCGCGCGTTCCAGCGGCAGACCGGCCGCGATCTCGGCGGTCAGCGTGGGCACGGCGAGCATGATGCCGAGGCCGACGACGAACAGGCACGCGCCGTACCAGGGGTAGGCGAGCTCCGTCGTGAAGGAGAGCCCGGCGAGCCCGCCGCTCGTGAGGGCGAAGGCGGCCGCGAGCGTCGCCGGTACTCCGAAGCGCCTGACGAGCGCGGGAACGTGGCGGCTGCCGAGGAGCAGCGGGACCGTCACGGGGATGATGCCGACACCCGCCCGGAGCACGGACCAGCCCCGCCCGTACTGGAGCAGCGAGGCGTTGACGTAGAAGAGCCCGAAGCTGCCGAAGAAGGCGATGGCCATGCCGAGCGCGGCCCCGGCCAGCCGCGCGTCGCGGAACAGGCGCGGGTCGAGCATCGGTTGCCGTACCCGCGCCTCCAGGAGCACCCACACGGCACCGAGCACCAGGCACGCCGCGAAGGCGGTGCCGACAGGAAGGCTGGACCAGCCCTTCTCGGGGCCCTCGATGATGCCGAGCAGCAGTGCGATGACGGCCGCGACGAACAGGACCGTGCCCGGTACGTCGAGGCGGCGCGCGTGCCGCGGGCTGCGCGGCGCGACCGCCGCCGTCCAGGCCAGGCAGGCCGCGGCGACGACGGCGACGGCGACGAAGAGCGTCCGCCACGAGCCGCCGAGCAGCGCCCCGCCGCCCAGGTTGCCGACGACTCCCCCGACACCGGTGGCCGCGGCCCAGACCGCGAGGGCGTGACCGCGCCGCTCGGGCGCCGTCGCGTGGAGGAGGACCCCGACGCAGTTCGGCAGGACGCAGGCCGCGCCGACACCCGTGAGCGCGCGGGCGAAGAGCATGAGCGCGACGTTCGGCGCCGCGGCGGAGACGAGCGCGCCCGCGGCGACGACGGCGAGACCGGTCAGCAGGGTGCCCTTGCGCCCGAACTTGTCGCCCGCGGCACCGGCCGGGATGACGAGGCAGGCGAAGACGACGACGTAGGCGTCGACGATCCACAGGAGCTGGTCGGCGGACGGATGGAGCGAAGAGGCGGCGAGCCGGGGCACGGCGAGGTTGATCGCGGCGACGAAGCCGACGACGAGGGCGGTGCAGACGCTCAGACAGGCGAGCACCTGCCCCTGCCGCCGCACGGGCAGGGTGAGGCGTTCCACGGTGGAGGTCACGGGGAAGATCCTTCTCGGGCAAGTTTCGAGACAGTGTGTACTGGAAAGGTAGCACGCATGCGATGCACGGTGTCTCGAAAATGGCCGAGAAGACGGCGCGGCCCCGTTCCCGTACCACCGAGGTACGGGAACGGGGCCACGTCAGCGGGCCGCCGACTGGGCCCCTACTTCGGCTCCGGCCACGTCGAGCAGTCGTCCCACGTCGTGTCCCAGCCGCTGTTGTCGCCCGTGTCGTCGAGCGTGAACGCCCCGCCGCCCTCGGGGAAGGGGCAGTTGTACGTACCCGCCGCGCCGACGCCGCTCGCGTGCACCCCGCCGATCGCGACCTGCCCCGGTGTCTCCGCCTGGACGACGACGGTCCCCGCCGTGTCCACCGTGGCCCCGTCGACGGTCACGTTCCGCACCGCCTTGCCCGTGCCGCTGCCCGAGACGAACTCGAAGGCGCTGTACGGGCTGTCGGTGAAGGTGGTGTCCGTGATGTTCACCTTCGCCGCGATGTCGCTGTCGTACGCGTCGACGCGCAGCGCACCCATGGGGTGCCCCCAGTTCGGGTTGATCGCGCCCGTGCGCACGAGGGTGTTGCCCGAGACGGTGATGGTCCCCGCGAGCGGGAAGAAGGGGTCGGCGAACTTCTGGTTGGAGATCGCGATGCCGCTCCCGAGTGCGTTGGTGTCGGAGACCAGGTTGTCGCTCACCGTGATGTCGGTGCCGCCGTAGATCGCGATGCCGTTGGCGAGGTTCGGCTGCGAGATGGTGTTGGAGTCGAAGACCGAGCCGGTGTCGGGAGCGTTGAGCGACCACATGGCGAGGGCGTCGTCGCCGTTGTTGCGCAGGAAGTTCTGGCGCACCTTGACGTTCTTCGCGCTGCCGTTGAGGTTGAGGCCGTCCGCGGTGGTGTCGACGATGCGGTTGTTCTCCACCACGAGGTCGTCGTTGTTCCCGGTCAGCCACAGGCCGACCTTGAGGTGCTGGAGCCACATCCCCGAGACCGACGAGCCGGGGCCGAGCGAGCCGTTCACGAAGTTGTCCGGGCTGGAGTCGTTGCGCTCGGTCACCTCCCCCATGACGGCGAAGTCCTTGAGGTGGGCCCCGCCCGCCGCGTTCGACTGGTTGATGAAGCTGGAGGAGTGCACGACGGAGTACCACTCCCCGGCGCCCTGGAGCGTCACGTCCTCGACGCCGCTCAGCGAGGAGTTCACGGCGTAGTCCCCCGCCGGTATCCACACCGTGCCGCCCTTGGCAGCGGCGATCGCCTCGCGGAACGCCTGCGTCGAGTCGCCCCGGCCGCTCGGATCGGCGCCGTGATCGACGACCGACACCGAGCCGGCGGGCCGGGTGGCGGCCGCGGCGACCTGCTCGAAGTCCGCGACGTCCACCGTCACCTCGGCCGATGCGGTGAGCGTCACGGTGTCACCCGCCGCGAGATCCTGGCCGAGCAGGACGCGCGCGTTGTCGAGCAGGTGGTGCGTCGTGGCCCCCACGATCCAGGGGGTGTCCACGTAGGAGTACTTCGAGGTGAGGGCGAGCCGCGCGTCGCTCGCCTTCCCGTTGACGGCTATCGCGAGGTCCCCGGTCTGTCCGTCGGCGATGTTGTACGCGACCGTGAGGGCGTTCGCCGCCGCGGGCGCCGTGAAGGTGATGCTCTGCCCGGCCCCGAGGCGGACCGCGCGCCGCCCGGACGACTCCGAGGCCACTGTGCCCTGCGTGTAGTCGGGGCCTATGACGCTGCCCGCGCTCTCGGCGTCCTCCGCCTCCACGGAGGTGAAGGGGAGCGAGGCACCGGCGGCGGCCGCGGAGGGCCGCGGTGCGACGGGGCGGGGAGCGGCGCTCGCGGTGGGCGCGAGCAGGGCCGCGGTGATGGCCGCGGCGGCGACGGCGACCGCGAGGGGGAGCAGCCGCTGGGCTCCGGACGGGGGCGCCGTCGGGGTGCTGGTCATGGGCATGTCACTCGGGAGGGCTGTGCGCTCTTCGCTGGCACGCATGGAGTGGTGCGCCTTCCTGTGGGGGGAGGGACGCCCGCCGTGGGCACGGTGGGGCGGCCTAGGCGGGCCTCACCCTAGGTGTGTCGTACGCGTCACAGCAAGGGATCAACAAGGTTTCGCGAATTCTTGCTGACGTAGTGGAAGTTTTCGAAGCCCGGACACGCCTCGCAGGCTCGTTCCCGGAGCTGCGCCCTTCCGCCACCGCCCCGACGTGCCGCTCTTCCGAGGGACTTCCAGGACGGACGGACCTGCCGGTCCTGACCGTGAAGCGCTTGTCGCGGGCCGGAGGCCGGTGGAAGCGCATCACCGCACGACGTCGGATAACGAGCAAGACCTGCGTTAATCTTGCGGCCATGACGCGACGAATTGCTCAGGTGGCCAAGAAGGTCGGGGTCAGCGAAGCAACGGTGAGCCGGGTGCTCAACGGGCGGCCCGGCGTCGCCGAGGCCACCCGGCAGTCCGTGCTGACGGCCCTCGACGTCCTCGGTTACGAGCGGCCGACCCAGCTGCGCGGGGAGCGTGCCCGCCTCGTCGGGCTCGTACTGCCCGAGCTCCAGAACCCGATCTTCCCGGCCTTCGCCGAGGTGATCGGCGGCACCCTCGCCCAGCAGGGGCTCACCCCCGTGCTGTGCACCCAGACGAAGGGCGGGGTCTCCGAGGCCGACTACATCGAACTCCTCCTCCAGCAGCAGGTGTCCGGGGTGGTGTTCGCGGGTGGCGCCTACGCCCAGGCCGACGCCTCGCACGAGCACTACCGGGTACTCGCCGACCGGCAGATCCCCGTGGTGCTCATCAACGCCGCCATAGAGACCCTCGGTTTCCGCACCGTCTCCTGCGACGACGGTGTGGCGCTCGAACAGGCGTGGCGCCACCTCGCCTCGCTCGGCCACGAACGCATCGGCCTCGTGCTCGGCCCCGAGGGGCACATGCCCTCGCGGCGCAAGCTCGTGATGGCCCGTGCGGTGGCGCGTGCGGCCGGGGGTGAACTGCCACCCGAGCGCGTGGTGCGCGCGATGTTCTCGCTGGAGGGCGGACAGGCCGCCGCCTCGCGCCTGCTCGACCAGGGGGTCACGGGGATCATCTGCGCGAGCGACCCGCTCGCCCTCGGCGCGGTGCGCGCCGCCCGCCGGCGCGGCCTCGACGTCCCCGGGCAGGTCTCCGTCGTCGGCTACGACGACTCGGCCTTCATGAACTGCGCGGAGCCGCCGCTCACGACCGTGCGCCAGCCCATCGAGGCGATGGGCCGCGCGGCCGTGGAACTCCTCAGCCTCCAGATCGGCGGGCGCACCGTCCCGCCGGGCGAACTGCTCTTCGAGCCCGAACTTGTCGTACGCGGCTCCACCGGACAGGCCCCGCGCCACGGCTGAGCGGATGAGCGGAACGGGCGGACGGGCGGGGCGGTACGGGTGCGGGGCGGACACCCCGCACGGCGTCCGCCCCGCACCCGTACCGCCCCGTCCTTCCGTGCGAGTCCCCGCGCCGCCCGGTCCCCGCGCCGTCACCGCCCGCCGTCGACGCCCGCGCCGTCAAGCCCCCGGATCGCGCGGAGTCCATAACTTTCAGAACACCGTCCGGTCTCCGTCAGGTCTTCGCTCCCTAGCGCGCACTCCGGGGAGCGGCTGTCCGGCCGTGTACAACGGGGCGGAGTGACGCATTCCACGCCCCTTGCGGGAACGTTCCGGGGCACTCTGAGGGGGTCGCCGTCCCCTTGTCCCGAGGGCCCCCTCCGCTGGTGCCGTGCCAGGTCACGGCGCGGTCACGGCCGCCGAACCCGCTGCTCAGAGGCCCCCTTGGGGTGCCCGCGGGCGGACCGGGTGCGCGGCACGCCACCGGTTCCGTGCGAGTAACCCCTGCGGCTACCCGCTCGCGGTCGCATCCATGCCGCTGTCGAATAATTGCGAAATCGCGGCGACATATTGCGGATATTCGTGGTGAGTGATTGAGTGAGCGCCGCCACACAGCGAAGCAGCTGTGGGTTTCCCATCCCTAGAGGGGTCCACCGATGAGAAGCTCCGGGTTCCGCCGTACTTGTACCGTTGCCGTTGTGTCCGCCCTGGCGCTGACGAGCCTGGCCGCCTGCGGCTCGGACGACGACAGCAAGGGCAGCTCCGCCGGCGGCAAGACGAAGATCACCGTCAACTGCGAGCCGCCGAAGAGCGCCAAGATCGACCGGAAGAGCTTCGAGGACGACATCGCGGCGTTCGAGAAGGCCAACAAGGACATCGACGTCACCGCGCACGATGCCTTCCCCTGCCAGGACCCCAAGACCTTCGACGCCAAGCTCGCCGGCGGCCAGATGGAGGACGTGTTCTACACGTACTTCACCGACGCCAAGCACGTCGTGGACATCAACCAGGCCGCGGACCTGACGCCGTACGTCAAGGACCTCAAGTGGTACCAGGACATACGGCAGGAACTGCGCGACGTCTACACCGTCGACGGCAAGGTCTACGGGGTGCCGCGCACCAACTACTCGATGGGCCTCATCTACAACAAGGCGCTCTTCAAGAAGGCCGGACTCGACCCTGAGAAGCCCCCGACCACGTGGGAAGAGGTCCAGGCCGCCGCGAAGAAGATCGCCGGTCTCGGGAACGGCACCGTCGGCTACGCCGACTACAGCGCCCAGAACCAGGGCGGCTGGCACTTCGGCGCCGAGATCTACTCGCAGGGCGGCTCCCTCGTCACCGAGGACGGCAAGAAGTCCGCGGTCGACACCCCCGAGGGCAAGGCCGTTCTGCAGAACCTCAAGGACATGCGCTGGCGCGACAACTCGATGGGCAGCAAGCAATTGCTCATCATCAACGACGTGCAGCAGATGATGGGCTCCGGCAAGCTCGGCATGTACCTCTCGGCGCCGGACAACATCCCGATCCTCGTCAAGGAGAAGGGCGCGAAGTACGAGGACCTCGGCCTCGCCCCGATGCCCGGCGGCAAGGGCACCCTCGCGGGCGGCGACGGCTACATGTTCAACAAGAAGGCCACCCCCGCGCAGATCAAGGCCGGCCTGAAGTTCCTGGAGTTCCAGACCAACACCCCCGGTGAGGGCCTGAACAACTGGAAGCGCGCCGCCGCGAACAAGGCCCCGGTCGGTCTGCCCGAGCCGCGCCTGTGGACCGGTGAGCGCGACCAGAAGGACCTCGCGCTCAAGAAGCAGTACGCCAACATGCCGGTCGAGAACTACCAGGCGTTCATCGACGGCGCCGACACCGTCAAGCCCAAGCTGGAGCCGGCGAACGCCCAGCAGATCTACACCGTCCTCGACGCGGTCGTCTCCTCCGTCCTCACGAAGAAGGACGCGGACGTCGACAAGCTCCTCAAGGACGCGGACTCCAAGATCAACGGCATTCTCGCCCGAGGCTGACCACACCCATGAAGACTGCTCAGGCACCTCAGCGGTCCGCCGCGGCGCCGCCCCCTACCACCAAGGGGGCGGCCCGCCCGGCGGGCCACGGGCGCGCCGACCGGCTGCGCCGCACCCTCGTCCACAACCTTCGCGCCTACGCCTTCCTCATCGGGGGCATCGTCTGTTTCGCGGTGTTCTCGTGGTACCCCGCGATCCGCGCGATCATCATCTCGTTCCAGAAGTACATCCCCGGCTCCGACCCGGAATGGGTGGGCTTCGACAACTTCACGGCGGTCTTCCACGACCCGGAGTTCGCGACCGCCTGGAAGAACACGGCGATGTTCACCGTGTTCGCGCTGGTCATCGGCTTCGCCGTGCCCTTCCTCATGGCGCTGGTGCTCAACGAGCTGCGCCACGCGAAGAGCTTCTTCCGGATCGTCGTCTACCTCCCGGTGATGATCCCCCCGGTCGTGAGCGCGCTGCTGTGGAAGTGGTTCTACGACCCCGACGCGGGGTTGATCAACGAGGTCCTGCGCTTTCTCCACCTGCCCACCTCGGACTGGATCTTCAGCGCCGACACCGCCCTCGTGTCCCTCGTCCTCGTCTCGACCTGGGCGAACATGGGCGGCACCGTCCTCATCTACCTCGCGGCCCTCCAGGGCATCCCCGGCGAGCTGTACGAGGCCGCCGAGCTGGACGGCGCGAACATCTTCCAGCGCGTACGGCACGTCACGATCCCGCAGACGCGGTTCGTGATGCTCATGCTGATGCTCCTCCAGATCATCGCCACGATGCAGGTGTTCACCGAACCCTTCGTCATCACCGGCGGCGGCCCCGAGGCATCGACCACCACCGTGCTCTACCTGATCTACAAGTACGCCTTCAGCTACCAGAACTTCGGCGGGGCCTGCGCCCTGAGCGCGATGCTCCTCGTACTGCTCAGCCTGTTCTCCGCGGTTTACCTGTGGCTCACCCGGACCAAGGACTGAGAGGAGACCGCGCAGATGACCGCCGTCCTGCCGCCCACCGAAGCGGCCCCCGTGCCCCCCACGCGCCGCCGCAAGCGCCGCGACAAGCGTGAGAACGGGCCGTCCATCCGCACCCTTGTCTCGCCGCTGGCCCTCGCCAGCACCAAGGGTAAGGTCCTGTACTGGACGTTCTTCACGCTCGTCGTGATCGCCTTCGCGCTCGCCTTCCTCTTCCCCGTGTACTGGATGGTCACCGGAGCGGCGAAGCCCGCCGACGAGCTCACCCAGACGCCGCCGACGCTCTTCCCGGAGCACTGGCAGTTCTCCAACTACACCGACGCGTGGGACCAGATGGACCTGCCCACGCATCTGTGGAACACGGTCGTGCAGGCCTTCGGCGCCTGGGCCCTCCAGATCGTCTTCTGCACCGCCGCCGCGTACTCGCTCTCCAAGCTGAAGCCCGCCTTCGGCAAGGTCGTGCTCGGCGGCATCCTGGCCACGCTCATGGTGCCGGCCCAGGCGATGCTGGTCCCCAAGTACCTCACCGTCGCGGACCTGCCGCTCATCCACACGAGCCTGCTCAACGACCCGCTCGGCATCTGGCTCCCCGCCGTGGCCAACGCCTTCAACCTGTACCTGCTGAAGAACTTCTTCGACCAGATACCGCGGGACGTCCTGGAGGCCGCCGAGATCGACGGGGCCGGAAAGCTCCGGCAGCTCTGGTCGATCCTGCTGCCGATGTCCCGTCCCGTGCTCGCCGTCGTCTCCATCCTCGGCCTGGTCGCGGTCTGGCAGGACTTCCTGTGGCCGCTCATGGTCTTCTCGGACACCGACAAGCAGCCCATCAGCGTGGCGCTGGTGCAGTTCTCGCAGAACATCTCGCAGTCCACGCAGATCGGGGCCATGGTCATCGCGTCGATCCCGATGCTCCTGGTCTTCCTGGTCTTCCAGCGGCACATCATCGCCGGCATCTCCGCCGGCTCCACCAAGGGCTGACGACCGCGCAGGACCGGCGCCCCCCCCCGCGGCGGGCCCGGCCCGCAGCCCTCCTCCGCCCTGCGCGCCGCCGCCCCCTTTCCGACCCCGCTGCGGGGGCGGTGGCGCGCAGCCCACGCCGTCCGGCTCGGCGCCGTACCGACGCCGCTAAGCCGGCCAGGGAATGACACCGCCTCACGTCACGGTGCCGCGGGCACGACCCGCCGGCGCCCGAAAGGACATACAACGATGGAAGGCAGCTCCCGGGAGCACACAGGGCCCGACTGGTGGCGTTCCGCCGTCATCTACCAGGTCTATCCGCGCAGCTTCGCGGACGGCAACGGCGACGGCACGGGCGACCTGGCGGGTGTCCGCGCCAAGCTGCCGTACCTCGCCGAACTCGGTGTCGACGCCATCTGGTTCACGCCCTGGTACCTCTCGCCGCTCGCCGACGGCGGTTACGACGTCGCCGACTACCGGACGATCGACCCGGCCTTCGGCACCCTTGCCGAGGCCGAGAAACTCATCGACGAGGCCCGCACGCTCGGCATCCGCACCATCGTCGACATCGTCCCCAACCACGTCTCCGACCAGCACGCCTGGTTCCGGGCCGCGCTCAAGGCGGGCCCCGGCAGCCCCGAGCGCGAACGCTTCCACTTCCGCGCGGGGCGCGGCGAGCACGGCGAACTGCCGCCCAACGACTGGCCCTCGCAGTTCTCGGGGGACACCTGGACCCGGGTCGAGGACGGCGAGTGGTACCTCCACCTCTTCACGCCGCAGCAGCCCGACCTCAACTGGGACCACCCCGACGTCCGCAAGGAGCACGAGGACGTCCTCCGCTTCTGGTTCGAGCGCGGCGTCGCGGGCGTACGGATCGACTCCGCGGCCCTCGTCGCGAAGGACCCCGCGCTGCCCGACTACGTCGAGGGTGTCGACCCGAACCCGTACATCGACCGCGACGAGCTGCACGACGTCTACCGCTCCTGGCGCCGCGTCGCGGACGAGTACGGCGGGGTCTTCGTCGGCGAGGTGTGGATGCCGGACGCCGAGCGCTTCGCGCGCTACCTGCGCCCCGACGAACTGCACACCGCCTTCAACTTCAACTTCATGAGCTGTCCCTGGGACCGCGACCAGCTCCGCGAGGCCATCGACAGCACCCTCGCCGAGCACGCCCCGGTCGGCGCCCCCGCGACCTGGGTGCTCTGCAACCACGACGTGACCCGGACCGTGACCCGCTACGGCCGCGCCGAGGACACCGGCTTCGCCTTCGAGCGCAAGCGCTTCGGCGTCCCGAGCGACCTCGCGCTCGGCACCCGCAGGGCCCGCGCCGCCGCCCTGCTCTCGCTCGCGCTGCCCGGCTCGGTCTACGTCTACCAGGGCGAGGAACTGGGCCTGCCCGAGGCGGACATCCCCCTCGACCGCGTCGAGGACCCGATGTACTTCCGCTCCGAGGGCGTCGACCCGGGCCGTGACGGCTGCCGGGTCCCGCTCCCCTGGACCGCCGACGCCCCCTACAGCGGCTTCGGTTCCACCACCGAGCCGTGGCTTCCGCAGCCCGAGGGCTGGTCGGCCTACGCCGCCGACGTCCAGGCCGCCGACCCCGGTTCGATGCTCTCGCTCTACCGCGCCGCGATCCGCGTGCGCGCCACCGAGGCGGGCTTCGGCGACGGACCGATCGAGTGGCTGCCCGAGACCCCGGGTGTGCTCGCCTTCGCCCGCCCTGGCGGGCTCCTGTGCCTCGTGAACCTGGGCGCCGAGTCCGTCGCGCTGCCCGCGCACGAGAGCGTCCTGCTCGCGAGCGGCCCGCTCGACGAGGGCGGCCTGCTCCCGACGGACACGGCGGTGTGGCTGCGGCGCTGAGCCGCGCGGACCACCGCGGAAGGCTCCGGGACGGACCGGACGCGCGCCTGACCGCGTGCCCGGACCGTCCCGGGAAAGGCCGGGGCAGGACGCCGGAGGCGACACCGGCGGCCGGGTCCCCGGACGGGCGGGTACGGGGTGCGGGCGCGCCCGGTGGGGGAGAGGATGACCGGCGGTGCCGGTCGCCGGGCCCGCGCCGTAGCCCGTATCCGCCCCGGGGAGTACGTCCCCGGGTCCCGCCGTGCCCAGCGGCGGCCCCCTCGCCGGAGTGCCCCGCTCATGCCCCTGCCCCAGGACGTGCTGCTCGACGGCCTCCTCCGCCGCTACCGCCGGCAGGAGCACCGGGTCCGTCGCGCCCCCGCCGACCTGCGTGAACGCCGCCGCCTCGAAGAGACGGCCGACGCCCTGCGCGTCCTCACCGGGCGTCCCACCACCGCCGACGCCGTGGCCCACGTGCTCCGCCGGGCGGGGACAGGGCTCCTCGGCGGGCCCCGGAACGGGTCCGCGAGCAAAATGTGACCCGCGTCACAGGATTGTGCGACGATGAGTGGGGCACAAGGACCTCGACGCAAGCTCGGACCGGCCCTCCCCCCCCGGGCCTTCGAGCTGCCAGCGGCCCCGCCGCCCTCCTTCCCCCGAGGGCACGGCGGGGCCGCGTTTCGTCGCGCCGGTCACGCGACGACCGCTTCCCGCCCCGTTCGTATGACCGCCGTCCCGGCGGGTACCTGAACGCGGTCCCCACCGGACGCGAAGCGAGAGGAGAGCCGCCGTGCACGACAGCGCAGCGCACCCCACCCCGATACCCAGCCCGCCCCCGCCGCTCGAGGGCGAGGTGCGCACCCACCTGTCCGGCAGGCCCGAGGTGGCCGGCGAGGAGGCGGCGGCCCCGCAGCCGCCCGACCCCGAGTGGCCCGCGGGGAACGTCGTACGAGGACTGGACTGAGGAGAAGCGCATGGGTGAGCAACCGCCGAAGGCCCCCGGGGAGCACGGCAGGCCCCTGGTGCCCAGAGACATGCCCGACCAGCAGCGCGGCCCCGGCGAGGACCCGCTCGACGTGGCCCCGCCCCCGGCGCGCGACGGCAGCGACGAACTGCCCGACACCGACGAGGGCGGTACGGGGCGGGCGGGCCGTCCGCACACGGGGGACGCCCACGGGAACGACCCCGCCCCGCAGGAGCCCAGTGGCTGACGGCCCCGGTCGCGCGCCGCCGCCCGGCGGCGCACGCTGGACAGGAAGCGGGAACGGCCACCGTCACGCCTTGACGACGGGAGGGAGCACCACCATGGATCAGGACCAGTCCGCACAGGTTGTCGTGGAGCTGGAGGGCTGCTCGGCGCGCGACGCCGACGCCGTCCTCACCGCCCTCGCGGGAGCCTTCGGCACCGACCGCGCCGCGAGCGACACCCCGAGCGAAACACCGGGGGAGCGGCCCACGGTCTGGAGCGCCACCTTCGACACCTCCGACCGCAGGGGCCGCACCTCACCGGTGCGCATCGACGCCGCGCTCGACCTCACCGCACAGGGCGGCTACCACGCGGTCACCGACCTCAAGGAAGCCCTCGACGAGGTCTACGCGGTCGAGGTGCTGGGCTCGGCCTCGGGTGACCAGGAGAAGGAGATCCAGCTACGGCTGACCCCGGCCTGAACCCCGTCCGTCCGCGGACGGGCGCTCCGGCCGGGGCGCCGGGCGTCACCCGGTGAAGATCTCCACGAGCGACCAGATCGCCAGTCCCGCCATGCAGACCCCGCCGACCCGCTGCACCGTCTTCAGCGGCACGCGCTTCGCGATGAACCGCCCGGCGAGCAGCGCGAGCGCCGACACGCTCATGAGCGCCGCCCAGGAGCCGATCGCGACCGAGAGCGTGCCGCGCGAGGCGGCGAGGTTCGCCGTCGTGATCTGCGTCAGGTCGCCCCACTCGCTGATGAAGACCGCCATGAACGCGGTCGTCCACACGGGCCAGAACCCCGTGATCTTGCGGCTGGCGGCCGCGTCCTCATCCTCGTCGTCCCCCGCGTCGGCGCGGAAGAGGAGCACGGCGCCGAAGCCGAAGAGGAGCGCGGAGACGAGTGAGACGACCCAGGTGGGCAGCAGCCCGATGAGGCTGCCCGCCGCGCACGCGATCACGACGTGCACGAGGAAGGCGCTGGAGGTGCCGAGCCACACGTAGAGGGGCCGCATCCGGGTCCCCATCGCCAGCGAGGCGAACATGGTCTTGTCGGGAAGCTCGGCGAGGAAGATGAGGCCGAAGGCCGTGACGATGGCGAGCGGATCGAGAGACATCGAAGCGGTGCCGGTCTTTCGTGAACGGGGCCGCGGCCGCGATCCGTGCGCCGCCCGGCGGGAAGGACCACTCGGCCACGGCACGACGAACGCGCCCACGGGGTCGCGGGCACGGTCCTGCCTGGCCGAAGGTCTCGTCCACCGCCCGGCGCGCCGGGCGGCCCGGTCGCCGGGCCCGCGTCCGCCTCCCGGCGTACGCGCGGCCAGTATGTCGACATACCGGTATCGCGGGACTACTCCCCTTCGTCGGGCCCAAGACTAACAAGCCCGAACGGGTGCCCGGAGCCACACCCGGAGCACCCGTACGGGCCCTTCCCGCCTCGGCCGCCTCTCAGCGCCTGCCGTCCACCGGCACCCCGCGCACGACGCGCAGCAGGTACTCCTCCCGGTGCAGCGGATCGGCGTCGGTGCGGGAGCGCTCGGGGACCTCGCCGCGGACAGGGCGGTACGTGGCGAACTCCGTCTCCAGGACGCCCTCGCCCCGGCTCGGACCCGGCAGGAGCCGCCCCAGCTCGTGGACGTGGGCCGCCGGGATCTCGCCCTCGACGGTGTACGTGCCGCCCGCGGCGTGCGGGGCGCCGGGGACGGCGCCGAGCCGGCCCAGCAGGGGCAGCACCGCCCCGTACACCTCGGCGGGCACCTCCAGGCGGAAGCGGTGCACGGGCTCCTCGACGACCGTCCCCGCCGCGCGCAGCGCCGCCATGAGGACGAGCGGGGTCAGGAGCCGGAAGTCGCCCGCCGTGGACGACATCGACTTGTCGAAGACCGCGTGGCTGTGGCTCTGGCGCGGCCAGTAGCCGGAGCGGAAGAGCGTCACCTCGCAGTCCACGACCGGCCAGCCGCGCAGCCCCTCGCCGAGCACCGTGCCCACCGTCTCCTCGATCGCCTTGAGGAACGCGGGAGGCAGCGAGCCCAGCTCGATGCCGAGCCGGAAGACCGTGCCCGAGCCGGGCGCCGCGGCGCGCACCCGCAGCCCGATCGTGGCGAGGAAGGGATTGCCGTCCTGCTCGCCGACCTCGACGGCGGCCCCCTCGCCGCGCACGCGTTCCACGCACAGCGGGCGGCTGACCCGGAACCCGGCCCGCACCCCGTACTCCTCCAGGAGCGTCGTCGCGATGACCTCCTTCTGCACCTCGCCGTAGAGCGAGACGGAGATCTCCTCGCGCGCCGGGTCGCGCCGCAGCCCGATGAGCGGGTCCTGCTCGGCGAGCTCGCTGAGCGCCGGCCACAGCGCGAGCGCGTCGCGGCGGCCCTCGGGCACGACGACGCTGCTCAGGCTCGGCGGCGCGAAGGCCGTCCCCGACTCGTCCGTCCCGGACCCGGTGCCCGTGCCGATACGGTCGCCGATGCGGATGCCCGCAAGCCCGTGCACGAGCGCGATCTGCCCGGCCCGCGCCGTGCGCGCCGGCACGGGACCACCGTCGGCGAACACGTCGAGTCCGGTGAGTACGGCGCTCTTCCCCTCCGCCCCGTAGAGCACCCGCTCCCGCACCGCGAGCCGGCCCGAGTGCAGCCGCGCGTACGCGCGGCGCTCGCCGCCCCGCCCCCGCTCGATCTTGAAGACCGAGGCCGACAGCGGTGCCTCGGCATCGCCCCGCGCGACGGGCAGCAGCGTCGCGAGCGCGTCGCGCAGCTCGGCGATCCCCGCACCCGTCAGCGCCGAGCCGTACAGCACGGGGTGGACCCGCGCCGCCGCGACCGCGCGCCGCAGCGCGCCGCGCAGGCGGGCAGGCGAGAGGCCGCCGTCGAGATACGCGCCGAGCAGCGCGTCGTCGCGCGCCGTCAGCACCTCGGCGAGCGCGTCGGTGTACGCGGGCTCGTCCACGGCGTACGGGAGGAAACGCGCCCCGGGCGCCCCCGCCCCGTACGGCACACCCAACGGCACGACCGCCGGGTCGAGCCTGGCCCGCAGCTCACCGAGCAGCTCGCGCGCCCCGCGCCGGTCGATCTTGTTGACGAAGAGCAGCGTCGGGATGCGCAGCCGCCGCAGCGTGCGCAGCAGTACCCGTGTCTGCGGCTGCACCCCCTCGACCGCGGAGACGACGAGGACGGCCCCGTCGAGGACCGCGAGGACCCGCTCCACCTCCGCGATGAAATCGGGGTGCCCGGGAGTGTCCACGAGATTGACCGTGCGGTCGCCGAGCGGGAAGGAGACGACAGCCGCCTTGATGGTGATCCCGCGCCGCCGCTCCAGGTCGAGCGAGTCGGTACGGGTCGTGCCCGCGTCGACGCTGCCGGGCTCGTCGAGCAGCCCGGCGGCGTGCAGGAGCCGCTCGGTCAGGCTGGTCTTACCGGCGTCGACGTGGGCGAGAACGCCGAGGTTGAGATGGTTGTGCGAGTGCACCCAGGTGCTCCGTGAGGTCGGAAGGGACTGCGATGGCCTGCGGAACGAACCAGTGGGCAGCGCGCATGGCGGACCTCCTCGAACGGATACGGGTACGACGCCCGCCGAGCCCCTGAGGGCCCCACGCGGACCGGCAAAGCTTGCGGGGGAACGGGAGCGCCCCGCAAGCGAATTACCCCGGCCCTTCACCCGGACGGGTGCCTAGGATCGAGACCGTGGACAGACACCTCGCCTTCGGCCGCCTGCACAACTTCCGTGACCTGGGCGGCTATCGCGCCGCCGGAGGACAGCTCACCCGCTCCCGCGTCCTGTACCGCTCGGACAACCTCGCCAAGCTCCACGAGCCCGCCGCCGCGGCCGACCGCGAGCGGTTCGACGCGCTCGGCATCCGCACCGTCGTCGATCTGCGCTACGACTGGGAGATCGCCCGCGGCGGACGCGTCCCCGAGCGCGAGGGACTCGCCTTCCACCACATCAGCATCGAGCACCGCCCCTGGGACCAGGCCGCCACCGGCCCGCTCCCCGACCCCTGGCGGTACCTCGCGGACAAACTCGGCGAGATCCTCGCGGACGGCGGCGAGGAGATCGCCGAGGTCATCGGCGTCCTCGCCCGCGAGGAGGGCCCCGCCGTCTTCCACTGCGCCTCCGGCAAGGACCGCACCGGCATCATCGCCGCGCTCGTCCTCACGCTCCTCGGCGTCGACCGCGACACCGTCGCCGCCGACTTCGCCCTCACCGAGCACGCCACCGCGGGGCTGCGCGCCGACTGGTCCGCGCGCAACGAGGGCCGCGCCCCCGGCTGGGAGCACTACGGGCGTGCCCCCGAGGCCGTCATCCGCCACCTCCTCGACGACCTCGACCGCGACCACGGCGGAGTGGCCGCCTACGTCGCGGCGCACGGCGTCCCGGAGACGACCGTGGCGGCCCTGCGCGCCCGCTTCCTCGTACCCGTCCGAGGACCCTCCTGCGTACCCGCCCGAGCAGCCGACTGAAAGTTTGTCCGACACCCGCTCGGCAGGTTTGGGGTTTGACGGGCCCTCCGCGCGGTCACATCGAGTGCCATGCCCCGCATCGGATACACACTCATGACCGAACAGGCAGGCCCCCGCGAGCTGGTGGCGCACGCGGTCGGCGCCGAGGAGGCCGGATTCGACTTCTCGGTCATGTCCGACCACTACTTCCCCTGGCTGGGGGAACAGGGCCACGCCCCCTACGCGTGGAGCGTCCTCGGCGCCGTCGCGCAGGCCACGGAGCGCCTGCCGCTCATGACGTACGTGACCTGCCCGACCGTGCGCTACCACCCCGTCGTCGTCGCCCAGAAGGCCGCGACCGTACAGCTCCTGTCCCAGGGGCGCTTCCGCCTCGGCCTCGGCTCGGGCGAGAACCTCAACGAGCACGTCGTGGGGCGCGGCTGGCCGGCCGCCCCGGTCCGCATCGAAATGCTGGAGGAGGCCGTCGGCATCATCCGCGCCCTGCTCGACGGCGAGAGCGTCCACCACGACGGCAAGCACTTCACCGTCCAGGACGCCAAGCTCTGGGACCTGCCCGAGACCGCCCCGCCGATCGGCGTCGCCGTATCCGGGCCCCGCTCCTGCGCCCTCGCGGGACGCCTCGCCGACCTCGTCATCGCCACCGAGCCCAAGGCGGAACTCCTCGCCGACTTCGACCGCTTCGGCGGCACCGGCAAACCTCGCGTCGGACAGCTCCCCGTCTCCTACGACCCCGACCGCGAGGCCGCGCTCACCCGCGCCCACGAGCAGTTCCGCTGGTCACTGGGCCCGTGGACGGTCAACGCCGAACTGCCGGGACCGGCCTCCTTCGCCGGCGCGACCAGCAGCGTCACCCGCGAGGACGTCGCCGCCGCGATCCCCTGCGGCGACGACGTGGACGCCTTCGTCGAAGCGGTACGCGCCTACGCCGAGGCAGGCTTCGACGAGATCGCCCTCATCCAGGTCGGCGGCGAGCACCAGGAACCCTTCCTGCGCTGGGCGCGCGAGCGGCTGCTCCCGGCGCTGCGGAGGCTGTGAGACGCCGCGGGGGCCAAGGACCGGTACGGGAGGTCCGCGGCACAGGTGTGCCGGGTGGGACGCCGCGGTACGGGTGTGCGGGGTGCTGTCCGGCAGGGTGCCGCCCCCCGCCCGTACCGCCGCTCACTCGGCCGCCTCCGCGCGGTCCGAGGTGACGTCGAGGACCCCGTCGAACTCCGAGAGCGAGGCGACGAGCGCGTACACGCTCCCCGAGCCCTCGACCTCCAGCCACACCGCCCGCGTCCCCGTCTCCAGTTCCTCCTCCTCGGCCAGGGGGCCCTTCTTCCTGGTGGGGCGCGCGGGCCGCTCCACGCTCACCTGGACGACCCGGAAGCCCATGTCCGTGCACTCCTTGAGCACGTGCGAGAGCACGCCGCTCCCCGAGCGGTAGCTCAGCGTCAGGCCCGCCTGCTCGACCGAGGAGAGCGCGGGCAGCCACCGCGTGAGCCAGGGGTAGCCCCACACGACGAGGAAGTGCACGAGCGTCGCCGCGATGCCGAGCAGCGGCAGCCCGCCCCCGCAGGCCATCCCGATCGCACACGTCAGCCACACGGTCGCCGCCGTCGTCAGGCCCCGTACCGCGTCCCGGCGTACGAAGATCAGACCGCCGCCGATGAAACCGATCCCCGAGACGATCTGCGCCGCGACCCTCGACGGGTCGAAGGACACGTTCTCCAGCCCGAGCACCGCGTTGAAACCGTGCTGCGAGACCTCCATGAACAGGGCGCTGCCCACCCCCACCAGCGTGTGGGTGCGCAGGCCCGCGCTCTTCTGCTGCACCGCCCGCTCGGCCCCGATGAGCGTCGAGAGCAGCAGCGCGAGACCGATCTCGGCGAACTGACGGGCCCCCTGCCCGGCCGCGGGATCGAAGAGCGACATCGCCAGCGCCTGCATCCGCCCACCTTCCTTCCGCGCACGGCCCCGGCGCCGCGGCCTGCGCCCGGCACCGGCTCCGTACGCACATCCGTCACCGGCCGCCGCCGAGCCTATCCACGCCCCACCCTGTGACCCCCCTCACACGCGCCGCCACGTGTGCGACCCGTGGACTGGGGTATCCGGCGAGAGCCGGGCACAGCGACGCTTCCCGGTGGCACACGCGTCACGGGGGGCTGGAGACCATGAACGAGCACACGACGACGGCGCTTTACCGCACCTCGGGGAACGTCTGCGCGGCGGACGGGGCCGAGGCGGCGGGGCACGCCGCGCCCGCCCAGCCGCTGCACCACCTCGCGCACTTCGACGGCAGCCCCGGCAGTGTCGCCGCCGCACGCGACGTCACCACGCGCTTCCTGCACCGTCTCGGCGCAGAGTGGTGCGCACGCGTCCCCGAGCGCACGACCGGGGACCTGCACCTCGTCGTCAGCGAACTCGCCACCAACGCCGAGCGCCACGCGGGCGGTTTCCACGCCCTGGAACTGACCGGCGACGCGACGCACGTCGTCGTCACCGTCCACGACACGAGCCCCGTCGCGCCGAGCTTCCTCACCCCCGACCCGGCCCGTGTGGGCGGCCACGGACTGGAGATCGTCCGCGCGCTCAGCCGCGAGGTCCGCATCGCCCTCACCCCGGGCGGCAAGTCCGTGGGCGCGGTCGTCGACCTGCCCCACTGAGCCCCGGCCGCCGCGCCCCTGCCGCGGCGTCCGCGCGCACGCGGGATCACGCGTCCCCGCGGCGGGGGCGAGGACCTGAACGGCCCGCGCTCAACCCCCGGCCCGGCGGGTACACGGTCCCCAGGAGCGGGGGCACGGGTCCTCGCGAGGGCGGGCAGGGAGCCTGGCATGAGTGACGACACACGGGACCTGCTGATCGTGCTGGCCCTGCTCGCGGTGGCCGTGCTCGCCATCGCCCTCGTCCTCGCCGTGCGCCTCGTGCGCACCCGCAGGACGCTGCGCGCGGCCGGTCTCCCGGCCGGCAAGCGGTGGGTCTTCTGGGGCGCGCTCCTCTATCTCGTCCTCCCCACCGACCTCGTTCCCGACCCCGTCTACCTCGACGACATCGGCGTCCTCCTCCTCGCCCTGCGCTCCCTGCGGGCCGGTGAGACGGGCGCGGCGGTACGGCACGTGGCGGGACGGGCGACCCGCGGGCGCGTGGCGGGAGGGGCGGCGCGCCTCACGGACGGGACGGGCAAGGAGGTGGGGCCCGCGCCGGGGACGGGATACCCTCCCCGGCGCGGGCGGTGACCGTCGCCCGGGGTCAGTCCGCCTCGCGCTCCGCCGCGGCGAGCAGCGCGGGCAGTCGCTCGGCGAGGTACTCGTACTCCTCGGGACGGTTGTAGACGTGCGCCGACAGCCGCAGGAATCCACGACCGTCCCACGACGTGATGGAGACCTCGCAGCGGAGCTCCGCGGCGATGCGCCGCTGGAGCGCCGCCGCGCGGTCCGGGTCCGTCGCGAGCACGGGCGCGAGGGGTATCAGGCGCATCGCGGGCGCTTCGTGCGCGCTGACGCCCGAGAGCTCGGCGTGCAGCGCCTCCGCGACCAGGGCCTGCGCCGCGGTGATCGTGCGGTCCATCGTCGCGCGCGCCGCGTCCCAGCCCCCGCGCTCCGCGAAGAACGCGAGTGAGGCGGGCACGGCGAGCCAGCCCGTGACGTCCTGCGTGCCCTGCTCGTCGAAGCGGTGCGGGTACGGGTTCGGGGCGCCCCACGAGTTGACGAGCGGCACCAGTTCCTGCGCCACGTCCTCGGCGGCCACGAGCGCGGCCGTGCCGCGCGGGCCGCACGTCCACTTGTGCAGATTGCCCGTCCAGTAGTCGGCACCCGATGCGTGCCCCAGCGGATCGGAGAGCAGCCCGGGCGCGTGGGCCCCGTCGACCAGGACCCGCGCCCCCGCCGCGTGCGAGGCGGCGACGATCTCCGGGAGCGGGAAGAGCCGGGCGGTCGGCGAGGTGATCTGGTCCACGACGACGAGTGCCACCGGAGCCCCCGAGGCCAGCTTCCGCGCGAACAGCGACTCGACGTGCTCCGTGGACGCGTCGAGCGGTACGTGCACGGTGTCCACGACCGCGCCGTGCAGCGCGGCGACGCGGCGCACGCCCATCGCGACCGCGCCGTACGTGTGGTCCGTCATGAGGATGCGCGCGCCGCGCGGGAAGCGCAGTGAGGCGAGGACCGTGCTCGCGCCCGAGCTGGCGTTCGGCACGAAGGCGAGCGCGTCGGGCGTGGTGCGCAGGAAGGCGGCGACCTCGGCGCGCGCCGCGGCGATCCGCCCGGTCAGCGTCCGCCACCACGCGTCCGGGTTGCTCTCCATCTCGGCGCGCAGCGCGGCGAGACGGCCGAGCACGGGGCGCGGCACCGTACCGAAGGAACCGTGGTTGAGGTGGCGCACCTCCGGGTCGAGCGCGAAATCGGCGAGCGTCGGCAGCCCCGCCGCTCCCTCGTCGCCGCCGGTGGCCCCCGGCGTCTGCACCTGCGTCGTCATTCCAAGCCTTTCCTCGGGCGCGGCGTGCCCCGTGGCACCCCGCGCCTTCGAGGCTACGACGCGAGCAGCCCCGCGTACCGCGCGAGGTCCACGTTCCCGCCGCTCACCACCACCCCGACCCGCTTCCCGCGCCACCGCTCCGCCTCCGCGTACAGCGCGGCGAGCCCGAGCACGCCGGTCGGCTCCACGACGAGCTTGAGATACGTCGCGACGTCCCGCACGCACGGCGCGAGCGCCTCGTCGGGAACCGTGAGGATGTCCGTCACCGCCTCCCTGACGAGCGGGAAGGTCAGCTGGCCGAGCGCGAGGGTCTGCGCCCCGTCCGCGAGGGTGCGCGGCGGCTCGATCGTCACGATCTCGCCGCGCGCGAGCGACTGCCTGCCGTCGTCGCCCGCCTCCGGCTCCACCCCGAACAGCGCGCACCCGGGGGCCACCTCGCGCGCGACGAGCCCGGTCCCCGAGAGCAGTCCGCCCCCGCCGAGCGGCACGAAGAGCGCGTCGAGCGGTCCCGTCTCCTCGAACAGCTCCAGGGCCGCCGTGCCCGCGCCCGCGATGATGTCGGGGTGGTCGAAGGGCGGCACGAAGACGAGCCCGTGCCGGGCGGCGAGGTCCGCCGCTATGGGGGCGGGGTCACCCGCGTACCTGTCGTAGAGCACCACCTTGCCGCCGTAGCCCCGCGTCGCCGCGAGCTTGCTCTCCGGGGCGTCCTCGGGCATCACGATCGTCGCCTCGATGCCGAGCAGCCGCGCCGCGAGCGCGACCGCCTGCGCGTGATTGCCCGAGGAGTACGCGACGACCCCCGCGGCCCGCTGCCCGGCGTCGAGCCGGGACAGCGCGTGATAGGCGCCGCGGAACTTGAAGGCGCCCATCCGCTGGAAGTTCTCGCACTTGAAGTGCACCTCCGCGCCCGTGCGTTCGTCCAGCAGCCGCGAGCGCAGCACCGGCGTGCGGTGCGCGACACCGGCGATGCGCGCGGCGGCGGCCACGACGTCCTGATAGCGGGGGAGTGCGGGAGCGGGCGCGGCGTCAGCGGTCATGGGCGCGAGCCTAAGCCCAGCGCCCGGCCACCCGGCACCGGCGACGAGCCTCGGCCACCTCGACGGCGTCACCCGCCTAAGGCCTGCGCCCGCCGTCAGTCGGCCGCGACCACCGCCTCGATGAGGCCGGGGAACCGGCGGTCCAGGTCCGCCTTGCGCAGCCGGATGTACAGGCCGTTACCGGCGTCCCGCTGGTACACCAGGCCCGCTTCGCGCAGCACTCGCCAGTGCCGGGTGCGACTGGACTTGCTCACCGTGAGCTCGAAGGAGGCGCACAGCCGCTCCTCGTCCGGCCGTTCGGCCAGTTCGGCCACGACGCGGCGCCGCTTGGCGTCGGCCAGCGCCGAGAGGATCGGCCCCACCCGCAACTCCTCGACGGGCGGATGCGCCAACTCGTCTTTCGCCATCACTTCCATCCCCTGGACAAGGTACACGTCGATGCGTACCTTCCTAGGTACGCCCCGAGGCGTACTTTAGCGCTTCCGCTCGTCGGCGACCCCGCATCCGCCACCTCGATGGAGGACTCGCAGTGACCACGTCCGATGAACTACTCGGCACCTCGATCGTCCGTGTCACCAGCGCCCCCGGCCGCGCGAAACTCGTCGGCCTGCCGCTGACCGCGCGGCAGGTCCCCATGGGTGTCCGGGACGAGGTGGCCGCGCACTACAAGCTGACCGAGGGTCAGTTCGAGCCGATGGCAACCACGCTGGACTACCTCGTCGGTGCCACCGTGGCCTGCCTCGCCGGCACCCTCGGGGGGCGCCTCGGTGCGCTGGGGCAGAGCACCGCCGACGGCGAACTCACCGCCGAGGGAACGGGTTCGCTCGTCGTCGACGGGGGCGTGATCCGGGTTCAGGCGATCCACGTCGTCTACACGCTGGCGCTCGGCGAGGGCGTCGACGAGGCCAAAGCGCGCCGGGCCCACGAGGTCCACGCCCGCTACTGCCCGGTCGCCCGCAGCATCGGCGGATGCGTCGAGATCACCAGTGAGATCACCCTCCGGAACGGCTGAGACAGAGAGGAACGCGCATGGCCGGGACACCGAGCCCGCGGGACCTGCTGGCGAAACTCCGTCAGTAGCAGCTCTGCCTGCTGGACGTGACCGTGATCACGCCCACCGAGAGCGCGCCCCGTGGACGCTCCGCCGAACCGACCCCGTGTGAAGGGTGCACCATGCGTTCCGCGCGGGGCGGTCGCGGGTGCGGACCGCGGGTCCCGGCGCCCGGCGCGGGAGCCGGCCGCCCCCGCCCCCTCAGGCCGTCTTCCTGCGAGTGAAGCGGTCCAGCTCGCGGATGCCGAGGACCCGCGCGAACAGCAGGTACACGATCCCGGCCACGAGCAGCGCCGCCACCAGGGCGATCGCGAGGCCCACCGTGCCCGGCCGCTCGGCGACCCGTACCACCGCCGCCGCGGCGATCGCGGCCACGCCCGAGGCGACGAAGAGGCGCAGGTGCGCCGAGACGAGCTTGCCGCCGAGCCGTCTGCGGGTCTTCTTGCGCAGCAGCTTGGTCGTGACCACGAGCCCCACGAGGTAGCTCACGCCGTACGCCGCCGCCATCCCGACGACCGCCGACTTCGCCGGGAGCAGCACGTGGCACGCGTAGGCGAGCACGATGTTCACCGCCGCGATGAGCGCGGCCATGAAGAACGGCGTCCGCGTGTCCTCGAAGGCGTAGAAACCACGCAGGAGCACGAACTGCATCGAGAAGGGGATGAGCCCGGGCCCGAGCACTTGGAGCATCTGACCGAGCGGCACCGTCGTCTTCACCGCGCCGTGCTGGAAGAGCAGCACGGCGATCTCCGGGCCGAGCGCCGCGAAGAGGAAGGCGGCCGGCACGATGAACGCGTTCGTCATGCGCAGCGCCCGCGCGAGGTCCCCGCGCAACTGTCTCAGCTCGCCCGCCGCCGCCGCGCGGCTCAGCCGGGGCAGCAGCGCCGTCACCACGGACACCGTCACGAGCGACTGCGGCAGAATCCAGATCGTCTGCGCGTACGAGTACGCCGAGTACCCCGCGCCCGCGTCCGGGGCCTGCGTGTCGACGAGGTTCGCGTAGTGCGTCACGACCGTCATCGCCGTCAGGTTCGCGAGGACGAAGAGCAGCGTCCACCGCGCCGCGGCGAGCGACGGGCCCAGACCAGTGCCGCGCCAGTCGAAGCGCGGCCGGAACCGGAAACCGGCGGCGCGCGCGAAGGGGATGAGCGCGAGCGCCTGCAGGGCGAGCGCCCCCGTCGTGCCGATCCCGAGCCAGCGCACGTGCAGCGCCGTCACACCCGCGACGTCCGAGGGCACCGTCAGCAGCGTCAGGTAGCCGCCGAACATCGCGATGAGGACGAAGTTGTTGAGGACGGGCGTCCACATCATCGCGCCGAAGCGTTCGCGCGCGTTGAGCACCTGCCCGTAGATCGCGTACAGCCCGTAGAAGAAGATCTGCGGCAACAGGTACCGCGCGAACGTCACCGTCAGCTGGTACGCCTCGTGCTGGTCCGGGGTGTCGGGCAGGTACACGCTGACGATCTGCGGCGCCGCGAGCACCGCCGCCACCGAGCCGATGCCGAGCACCACCAGGACGAGCGTGACGAGTCGCTGCTCGTAGGCGAGACCGCCATCGGCGTCCCGCATCCTGGCACGCACCAGCTGCGGCACGAGGACCGCGTTGAGCGCGCCGCCGATGAGCAGCGTGTACAAGCTCGTGGGAACCGTGTTCGCCGTGTTGTACGTGCTCGCGAGCAGACCCGTGCCGAGTGCGACCCCCTGGAGCACCTGGCGGATCAGTCCCGTCGCGCGGGACGCCATCGTGCCGGCCGCCATGAGCAGCGAGGAACGTGCGAGTCCGCTCTTCTTCTTGTGCCGCCCCCGAGCCTGCACACCGCCGGGGGCGGTGCGTATCCCCTCCGTCATGACGGGCACTCTATGGGGTCGCCGTTCCCGTCCTGTGACCGGTGGGTCCGGCAAGGCCCCTCTCACCTGGTGAAACGTCCGTCCCGTCCCGTCCCGTCCCGCTCTGCGCCGCGTCCCCGGACACGAGCGATGCCCAGCGGGACAGACGAAGGGCACGGCGAAGTAACCGAAACGTGACACGGGCGCGCGTGCGAAAGCGACACTCGACCCCCACCCGTTCGGCCTGACGACCGCCAGGATTCATGCATCTGCCACGAATTCGTCCCGGCCGGGATTCGGCGCCCCACGAGCGGGCACCCGCCACCCCGTCCCCGGGCGCGGGTCGAAGCCGCGCCACCCGCCCGGGGCCCGCCCGCTCGCAGGACCCCGCGCTCACGGGGAGGGTCGGGAGGGGAACAGTCCGGCCCCGGCCGGAGCCGCCGTCACGGGAGTACGCGATGGGCCTGCGCACCTGGATCACCGACTGGCCGGTCTACCGGCAGCTCACCGGCACCGACCCGCTCGGCCGGGGGCATGCCGCGCGCTCGCCCGCGAGCGAGCGGTTGCGGCCCCGTACCGCGAGCGCGGACCGCGTCGTCGGCTCGGTGTGCCCCTACTGCGCCGTCGGCTGCGGCCAGCAGGTCTACGTCAAGGGCGAGAAGGTCGTGCAGATCGAGGGCGACCCCGAATCGCCCGTCAGCCGGGGCCGCCTGTGCCCCAAGGGCTCCGCCTCGCTCCAGCTCACGACGGGCCCGGCGCGCCGCCACGAGGTCCTCTACCGCAGGCCGTACGGCACCGACTGGGAGCCGCTCGACCTGGAGACGGCCATGGACATGGTCGCCGAGCGCGTCGTCCGCACCCGCGAGGAGACCTGGGAGTGGGAGCGCGACGGGGTGCGCACCGCGCGCACGATGGGCATCGCGAGCCTGGGCGGCGCGACGCTCGACAACGAGGAGAACTACCTCATCAAGAAGTTCCTGACCGCGCTCGGCGTCGTGCAGGTCGAGAACCAGGCCCGTGTCTGCCACAGCTCCACCGTCTCCGGGCTCGGCACGTCCTTCGGCCGCGGCGGCGCGACGACGTTCCTCCAGGACCTGCGGCACAGCGACTGCATCGTCATCCAGGGCTCCAACTTCGCCGAGGCCCACCCCGTCGGCTTCCAGTGGGTCATGGAGGCGAAGAAGCGCGGCGCGAAGGTCATCCACGTCGACCCGCGCTTCAGCCGCACGAGCGCCCTCGCCGACACCCACATCCCGCTCCGGGCCGGGACCGACATCGTCCTGCTCGGCGCGCTCATCAGCCACGTGCTCACCGAGGAGAAGGACTTCCGCGAGTACGTCGTCCACTACACCAACGCCGCGAGCCTCGTGAGCGAGGACTTCCGCGACACCGAGGACCTCGACGGGCTCTTCTCCGGCTACGACCCGGACACCGGGCGGTACGACCCGCTGAGCTGGCAGTACGAGGGCGTCGAGGTGCAGGCCCCGGCCGGCGACGCCGACGAGCTGTACGAGGAGCGGGCGCGCAACTACGCGGGCTCCGAGGCGCACGGCTCGGGCGGCGCCAAGGCCCCCGGCAGCCCGCCCCGCGACGAGACCCTCCAGCACCCGCGCTGCGTCTACCAGGTGCTGAAGCGGCACTTCGCCCGCTACACGCCCGAACTCGTCGAGGAGACGTGCGGCATCCCGCGCGCCCTCTTCGACGAACTGTGCGAGGCCGTCACGAGCAACTCGGGCCCCGAGCGCACCACCGCCTTCTGCTACGCGGTCGGCTGGACCCAGCACACGGTCGGCTCGCAGTACATCCGCGCCGCGAGCATCCTCCAACTCCTCCTCGGCAACATCGGCCGCCCCGGCGGCGGCATCATGTCGCTGCGCGGCCACGCCTCCATCCAGGGCTCCAGCGACATCCCGACGCTCTTCAACCTCCTGCCCGGCTACCTGCCCATGCCGCACGCCCACGCGCACCAGACACTCGACACGTTCATCGAGGCGACCCGCACGGACAAGGGCTACTGGGCCGACATGCGCGCCTACATGGTCAGCCTCCTCACCGCCTGGTTCGGTGAGGCGGCGACCGAGGAGAACGAGTGGTGCTTCGGCCACCTGCCGCGGCTCACCGGCGCGCACAACACCTACGAGACCGTCATGGCGCAGCTCGACGGCACCTGCAAGGGCTACTTCCTCATGGGCGAGAACCCCGCCGTGGGCTCCGCCAACACCCGCCTGCAACGCCTCGGCATGGCGAAGCTCGACTGGCTCGTCGTACGCGACTTCAGCCTCATCGAGTCCGCCACCTGGTGGCAGGACGGCCCCGAGATCGAGACGGGGGAACTGCGCACCGAGCAGATCCCCACCGAGGTCTTCTTCTTCCCCGCCGCCGCGCACACCGAGAAGTCCGGGTCCTTCACCAACACCAACCGCTGGGTGCAGTGGCGGCACGCCGCCGTCGAACCCGAGGGCGACGCCCGCAGCGACCTGTGGTTCATGTACCACCTCGGCCGCCGCGTCAAGGAACGCCTCGCCGCCTCCACGGACCCGCGCGACAAGCCGGTCCAGGACGTCACCTGGGACTACCCGGTCGAAGGCCCTCTCAAGGAACCGGTGGCGGAGGCGGTCCTCGCCGAGATCAACGGCAAGGTGCGCGGCGGCGGGCCGCTGTCCGCGTACACCCAGCTCAAGGACGACGGCTCCACCTCCTGCGGCTGCTGGATCTACTGCGGCATCTACGCCGACGGCGTCAACCAGGCCGCGCGCCGCCCTCCCGCCGCGGAGCAGGGCCCGGTCGCGGGGGAGTGGGCCTGGGCCTGGCCCGCCAACCGCCGCATGCTCTACAACCGCGCCTCCGCCGCGCCGGACGGAACGCCGTGGAGCACACGCAAGAAGTACGTGTGGTGGGACGCCGAGGCCGGCGAGTGGACCGGCGACGACGTGCCCGACTTCCCCGCGGGCCTCGCCCCCGGGCACGTACCGCCCGAGGACGCCGAGGGCGTCGAAGCGCTCGCCGGGGACGACCCGTTCATCATGCAGGCCGACGGCAAGGGCTGGCTCTACGCCCCGGCGGGGCTCGACGACGGGCCGCTGCCCACGCACTACGAGCCGCAGGACTCGCCGTTCCGCAACCCCCTCTACGGCGCCGTCTCGCGCGCCCCCGCCCGCAAGGTCTTCTCCCACGAGGGCAACCGCTACCACCCGAGCGGCGAGGAACCGGGCAGCGACGTCTACCCCTACATCCTGACGACCCACCGCCTCACCGAGCACTTCACGGCGGGCGGCATGAGCCGCTGGTCGCCCTATCTCGCGGAACTGCAACCGGAGTTCTTCTGCGAACTCTCGCCGGAACTCGCGGCGGAGCGCGGCCTCACGCACGGCGGCTGGGCGACGCTCATCACCGCCCGCAACGCCATCGAGGCCCGCGTCCTCGTCACCGAGCGCATGAAACCCCTGCGCGTGCACGGCCGCACGATCCACCAGATCGGGATGCCCTTCCACTGGGGCCCCAACGGTGTCGTCACGGGCGACGCCGCCAACGAACTCATGGCGATCAGCCTCGACGCCGACGCCCACATCCAGGAGGACAAGGCGCTCACCGCCGACATCCGCGCGGGCCGCCGCCCCCGCGGGCCCGCGCTGCCCGCCCTCGTCGCCGACTACCGCCGCCGCGCCGGGATCACCGCGCGCACCGGCACCGAGCGCCCGCACGCCGAGGAGACCCGATGACCGACACGACCACGGACCGCCTTCTCTCCGGCCCCGAACCCGACCCGGCGGCCGACGCGGGCTACGAGCAAGCCCCCGCCCGCGTCGGCTTCTTCACCGACACCTCCGTGTGCATCGGCTGCAAAGCCTGCGAAGTGGCGTGCAAGGAGTGGAACACCGTCCCCGAGGACGGACTGAGCCTGAGCGCCATGTCCTACGACAACACGCAGGGCCTCGGCGCCTCGACCTGGCGGCACGTCGCCTTCGTCGAACAGGCTCGTCCCGTCGAGGTCACCGAGCCGCCAGGGCCCGGCGACCGCACGAGCCTCCCGCTCGCCGACCCGGCGCAGGGACCGCCCGCGCAGGGGGTGCGCTGGCTCATGTCCTCGGACGTCTGCAAGCACTGCACGCACGCCGCCTGCCTCGACGTCTGCCCCACCGGCTCCCTCTTCCGCACCGAGTTCGGCACCGTCGTCGTCCAGCAGGACATCTGCAACGGCTGCGGCTACTGCGTCAGCGCCTGCCCCTACGGCGTCATCGAGCAACGCGAGGGCGACGGCCGCGCCTTCAAGTGCACGATGTGCTACGACCGGCTCGGCGCCGGGCAGGAACCCGCCTGCGCCAAGGCATGCCCCACGGAGTCGATCCAGTACGGGCCGCTCGACGAACTCCGCGAACGGGCGGCACTGCGGGTCGACCAGCTCCACGAGGCGGGCGTCACCGAGGCCCGCCTCTACGGCCACGAACCGGACGACGGCGTCGGCGGCGACGGCGCTTTCTTCCTCCTCCTCGACGAACCCGAGGTCTACGGGCTCCCGCCGGACCCCGTCGTCACCACCCGAGACCTGCCCGCGATGTGGAAGCACGCCGGACTCGCCGCACTCGGCCTGCTCACCACGATGACCACGGCCCACGCCCTGCCCGCAGCCCTCGCCGCACTCCGGAAGGCCCGCCGATGACCGCCCCCGCCGAGAGCAGGCCAGAGCGTCCCCGCCGCCGCAAGGGCAAGCGCGGCGAACAACTCGTCGTGCCCAAGGCAGAGTTCACCTCGTACTACGGGCGCCCCATTCTCAAGAGGCCGTCCTGGGCCGCGAGCGACATCGCCGGATACTTCTTCCTGGGCGGCCTCGCGGGCGCGGGGTCCGTGCTCGCCGCCGGGGCCCATCTCACCGGACGGCACACGACGGCGAGCGCGCTCAAGCTCTCCTCCCTCGGCGCCATCGGGCTCTCGGCCGCCGCCCTCGTCCACGACCTCGGACGCCCCGCCCGCTTCGTCAACATGCTGCGCGTCCTCAAGCCCACCTCGCCGATGAGCGTCGGCTCCTGGCTCCTGAGCGGCTACGGGGGCTGCGCGGGCCTCGCCGCGCTCACCGACGTCGCGGGTCGTGCGCCGCGCCTGCGCCCCTTCGCGACGCGCGGCGCCGTGAGGTCACTGGGCACCGCCGCGACACTCGGCGCCGCGCTCACCGGCTCCGCCGTCGCCACGTACACCGCCGTGCTCGCGGCCGACACCGCCGTGCCCGCCTGGCACGGCGTCCACCGCGAACTCCCCTACCTCTTCGCCGCCTCGGCGACCGCCGCGGCATCGGGCGCGGCCCTCGTCCTGGGCCCCCCGCGCGAGCACGGCCCCGCGCGCTGCGCCGCCGCCCTCGCCGCAGCCGGGGACGTCCTCGCGAGCCGCCGCGCGGAACGGGCGCTCGGGGAGCCGGTCGCGGCGACCTGGCGCGAGGGCCGCGCGGGCACCCTGCTCCGTACCGCCCGGGCGCTCACCGTCGCGGGCGCCGCCGCCGCGCTCGCCGGTCCGCGCCTCGGCCGGAGGGGGACCGCGCTCGGCGGCCTCGCGCTCCTCGCGGGCTCCGCCTGCACCCGCTTCGGCGTCTTCGCCGCCGGAGTCGCCTCGACCGAGGACCCGCGCTACGTCGTGGAGCCCCAGCGGGCGCGGCTCGCGGAACGCGCGGGGGAGCCGCGGACGCGGGCGGCGCGGGGCTGAAACGCCGGTGGCCGGCTCCCTCCCGTACGGCGTGGGTACGGGAGGGAGCCGGCCACCGGGCTCCGCGGGCGGTCAGCCGTTGCGCACGCCGTTCGCCGACAGGACCGGGATGTCCTCCACGAGGTGCGAGAGGGGCTCGTCGCCCTTCGCCTGCGTGGAGTTGTCCGCGCACTGCTGGTTCTGCGGCGAGGACAGGACGTTGACGTCCTGGACGGCGACCGGCACGAGGAGACCGACGAGGGAACCGGCGTTGGCCTTGACCGGAACGCCCAGGCACAGCTTGTTGAGGCTGTCGCTCACGAGGCTGGCCTGCGGGCTCTGGTCACCGGCGGTCGTCGAGTTGCCGACCGCGTCGACGGCACCGTTGCCGCTCGCCGAGGTGGTGCCGCCGTCGTCGGCGAGCGCCATCGCGGGGGCCGCGGCCAGCGCGACACCGGCGACGGACGCGGACAGCGCGGCGGCGGCGAGGTACTTCTTCATGAAACGTGCTCCTGATGAGTCGGACTGCGTGACCACCCGGCGGACCCGGGGGGCCGGGCGGCCGGTGCCCCGTGAGCGGGGCACGCTGCACAACCGCTCAGCGCCCTCCTGGTTTCGCCCCGTCCCCCGTACGGACCATCCCGTGCCGCCACCCGTGACCCGCCGCGACCTGGGACGTTGGACGCGGCCACGCCGCCCGACCGGCTCCTACAGCCCGTCGAAGAGCGCGCTCACCGACTCGCCGTTGTGGATGCGCCGCACCGCCTCGGCGAGCGCGGGCGCCACCGAGAGCACCGTCAGCTTCTCGGTGCGCTCGGCCTCGGGGACCGGTACCGAGTTGGTGCACACGATCTCCAGGACCTCCGGCTGCTCGCTCAGCCGCTTGAGCGCGCCCGAGGCGAAGAGCCCGTGCGTACACGCGACCCGCACCGAACGCGCCCCCAGCTCCCGCAGCCGCTCCAGCAGTTCGATGACCGTGCTGCCCTTCGCGATCTCGTCGTCCAGGACGATGACGTCGCGGTCGGCGACGTCACCGATGACCGCGCTGATCGACACCTTGTCGTCCTCGAAACGCTGCTTCGCGCCCGCGGCGACCCGCGTGCCGAGCAGCCGCGCGAAGGCCGCCGCCTCCTTCGCGTTGCCGAGATCGGGCGAGACCACCGTCGTGTTCGACAGGTCCAGCTTGCGGAAGTGCGTGGCGAGTTCGCGCAGCGCGTGCAGGTGGTCGACGGGGACCGAGAAGAAGCCGTGCACCTGCGGGGAGTGCAGGGTCAGCGCCAGGACCCGGCTCGCACCGGCCGTCACGAGGAGATCGGCGACGAGCCGCCCACCGAGCGAGATGCGCGGCATGTCCTTCTTGTCGGAACGGGCGTAGGAGTAGTGCGGCATGACGACGGTGATCCGCCCCGCCGAGGCACCACGCGCCGCGTCGCACATCATGAGCAGTTCGACGAGGTGCTCCTGCACGGGCGCGACGAGCGGCTGGATCAGGAACACGTCCCGCTCCCGGCAGTTCGCCTCCAGCTGCACCTCCAGGCAGTCGTTGGCGAAGCGGTTGATCCGCGCGGGCGAGAGCGGCACTTCCAGGTGCCGGCACACCTCCGCCGCGAGTTCGGGATGGGCACTACCACTGAAGACGGCGATGTCTCGCACGAACCGGCTCTCCTACGGTCTTGGGGGCGTCGGTCGGTCTACGGCTGCCGCTCGGCATCGTAGCGAGCACGCGCACCCGGTCAGAGAGGGGGGAGGAGCGCGAACGCCCGACCGGGGAGCGCGCGTTCCTCCGCCGTGAGCCCCGGTATCGCCTCGCGACGCTCCCTGGCCGCCGTCAGGTACGTGCCCAGTTCCGGCGGGGCGAGCGCGAGGAAGTCCGGCAGCAGCAGCTCGACGAGAGCGGCGACGTCGAGCCGCAGGCTCGCCTCGGCGAGGATCAAAGCGCTGGACGCCCAGTCGAGACCCGGTGGGCCCACCGCCGCCGACTCCCAGTCGATGACGACGGGACCGGTGGGGGAGAGCAGCACGTTCTCCGGGTGCAGGTCGAGGTGGAGGAGCCGGTGTCCGGCGGGAGCGCCCTCGGGTGCCGGGACGCGGTGCAAGCGGCGCAGAAGGCCGGCGAGCAGCGCGGCCCCCTCCGCCGCGCTCGTGCCGCCGGTCATGAGCGAGCGCGCGAGCGTCGGCCCCGCGATCCGCCGCACGACCATCTCGTTCGCGGCGAAGGGGCCCGGGTGCGGGGCGGGGAGCGGATAGCCGTAGGAGGCGACGCGGCGCATCACGGCCGCCTCCTGCGAGGTGTCCCGCGCCGAGCGGTACCTGCGCAGCACCCATTCCTCGCCGAGCGCGTACACGTCGGCGCTGCGTCCCGAACCGATCAGCTCGCCCGCGGCCCGGCCCGTCGCTCCGTCCGCGGCCCCGTCTGTCGTCCTGTCACCCGTCATGACCGGAATCCCACCACGTCGGGACCGAACTTGTCCGTGCCCTGGTTTACTTGATGGCTCATTACCCTTCACGGGCTGGTACCGACTAGGTACCCTGGCCCTCATGCCGTCACTCAACGTGTCCTTCACCGAAGAGGAACTGGAGGGCGTCAGGGCCGCCGCGGCGGCCGAGGGCAAGAGCCTCAAGCAGTACCTCCACGACCTCGGCGTCCGGGAGCACCAGCGCAAGCAGTTCGTCTCGGGGGCGCTGGACTGGGGCGACCGGCTGCGCGAGGAGTTCGACGCGGCCTTCCCCACGGAGATACCCCCGCGGCGGCGCGCACCCGGCCACGGGGGCGCGCAGCCGCACGGGCGCGGTCACGGCGGAGGGAAGAGCGTCGCCTGATGGCCCTGTTCGTGGACGTGGCCTGGCTCCTCGACGTCCAGGAGCAGGCCGTACCCGAGGACGTCTCGGTCGCCGACTACTCGGCCCTCGTCGCCGCCGTCTCCCGGCACCGCACCACCATGCCGACCCTCGCCGCCTCGGACCCCGACGCGGCCTGGCGCGCGGCGGCCCTCCTCCACACGATCGTCCGCCTCGAACCCCTCCCGCACCGCAACTCCCTGTACGCGGCGCAGGTCGCCGCCCAGTACATGGGGCAGTGCGGCGAGGGCATAGACCCGCCGTACGGGGCGCTCTCGGAGCTGATCAAGGAGATCAGCACGGACCGGGCGGACCTGTACGCGGTGGCGGACCGGCTGCGGGGCTGGCGGATCTGAGGCGGGTACGGGTGCGCAGCAGCATCATGTTCGCTTCCCCCGTACGCCCCACGGGCACGAATCCGCGTCCCTCGTAGAGCCCCCGCGCCCGGTTCCCGTCCTCGACGCTCAGGCTCAGCCCGGCGCACCCCCTCTCCTCCGCCGCCGGGATCAGCGCGTCGAGCAGCGCGCCGCCCACGCCCCCGCCCCGCGCACCGGCGTCCACGGCGAGGGTCAACTCCGGTATGTGCGGGGCCACATGCCCGTAGCCCGGGCCCCCGGCCGGGAAGCGGAGCGCCCACGCGGCTCCCAGCTCGCGCCCCCGCGCGTCCTCCGCGACGACGCCGAAGTCCCCGGCCCGCGGCCAGCCGCCCACGTAGTGCGCCGCCCGCGGCAGGGCCAGGAGCCCGGCGAGGGTGAAGCGGGGCCGGTCCCAGTTGAACGCCTCCAGGAGCATCCGCTCCAGGAAGGGGGCGTCCGCCTCGCGCGCCGGGCGCAGCCGGGGCGCGGCGCGTCTCGAGTCCGTCACCCGCACTGTCTACCGGCTGACCCGGGCCCCGGCGAGCGGATTTCGGCCGCGCGTCGTGAGTCGTCTCACTCCTCAACGGTTTTCGTCCCGCATGGCGAGACGAGGGGGCGACGTCGGCCATCTGTCTGATTATCGTGTCCGCATGCACGGACCGGCACGCACTCTCAGCCTGGCGCTCTTCGCCGCCACTTCCTGGAGCGTCGACGACGCTCTGTGTCGTCGCTGACACCCGCCTCCGCCCTTCCCCGCGCCCCCGGAGACGCCCCCGCACCCCACGCGTCCCGTCATCCGGACAGTCGTGTCCACCCAGCGGGCCGCCCCGTCCCCGGTCGGCCGCCGCGTCGCGCCGCACTCTCCCGCCCGAAAGGCACCCCCGTGACCACCGCCCCCGCTCCCACGGCGGACACCCCGGCAAGCCGCAGGGGACCGCTCGCCCCCGTACCCACGAGCGTCCCGTCCCCTGCCGCCGAGCCCCTGCCGCCCGTCAACAAGGTCCCGCTCGCCGTCGCCGCCGTCCTCGGCGCCGGGCTCACCGCCTGGACCTGGTCCGAGCACGGCGCCAAGCCCGCCGTACTGCTCCTGCTCGGCATCGCCCTCGGCGTCGCGCTCTTCCACTCCCGCTTCGGCTTCACCTCCGCCTGGCGACAGCTCATCGCCGTCGGCAACGGCACCGGCCTGCGCGCCCACACTCTCCTCCTCGGCGCGACCGCCGCGCTCTTCGCGCTCGTCATCGGCACCGGGACCGGCCTCTTCGGCACCACGCCGGCACCGAGCGCGGGACCGATCGGGCTCGGCCTGCTCATCGGCGCGTTCCTCTTCGCCGTCGGGATGCAGATCGGCGGCGCCTGCGCCTCAGGGACGCTCTTCGCGGTCGGCTCGGGACAGAGCACGATCGTCCTCACACTCGCCGGTTTCGTCGCGGGCTCGACGCTCGCCGCCTGGCAGTGGGAGCTGTGGCGCGACCTCCCGGCCGCCGATCCCTTCCTCTTCTCGGACCACTTCGGCGGCTGGGGCGGCTCCCTCGCCGTGACGCTCGCCGCCCTCGCCGTCGTGTACGTCGTCGCCCGCCGCGTCCAGGCCCGTCGCAACCCGCCGCCGATCGGTGTGCCGCCCTCCGCGCGCACGACCGCCGTCCGGGTGCTGCGCGGCTCCTGGACGCTGTGGGCCGGCGCCCTCGTCCTCGCCGTCCTCGGCGCGGGAGTGCTCCTCGTCTCGGGCGGCGCCTGGGGGGTCACGAGCGCTTTCGTGCTGTGGGGCAGCCGCATCGCCGACTTCCTCGGGGCCGACCCCTCGGGCTGGGCGTACTGGCGGCAGGCGGGCAACGCCGCCCAGCTGCACGGCCCGATCCTGGCCGACAAGAACAGCCTCACGGACATCGGCATCATGGTCGGCGCGGGCGTCGCGGCCGCCGCCGGCGGGGTGTGGACCCTGCACCGGTCGATCCCGGCACGCACCGCTCTCGCGGGCGTGCTCGGCGGCATGCTCATGGGCATCGGCGCGCGCATGGCGGGCGGCTGCAACATCGGCGCCTACCTCGCGGGCATCGCCTCGGGCAGCCTGCACGGCTGGATCTGGGGCGCCGTGGCGCTCCTCGGCACGTACGTGGGCCTCAAGCTGCGCCCGCTCTTCGGCCTCGGCAACCCGAAGCCCGCCGACAGCGTCTGCTGACGCGCCGTCCGGGGGCCGCTCACCCGCTTTCGGAGGGAGAGCGGCCCCGTTCGCGTGTGGCGTCCGGGACGCGTGGTAGGTGAGGAGGGGAACGGGCCCGCCGGGCCCCGGCACGAGGAGCGCGCCCGTATGACCACCCCCGCCCCGCTGCGCGGCCTGAGCGACGGCCACCGCCTGCCCGCGCTCGGCCTCGGCACCTACCCGCTGGACGACGCCGGAGCCGAGAGCGCGGTCCGCACCGCGGCGGCCTCCGGCTACCGCCTCTTCGACACCGCGGTCAACTACCGCAACGAGACCGGTACCGGACGCGGTATCGCGGCCTGCGGACTGCCGCGCGAGGAGCTGTACGTCACGACGAAGCTCCCTGGACGCGACCACGGCTACGAGGAGACGCTGAAGTCCTTCGACGCGTCGAGGCGGCGTCTCGGCGTCGAGTACGTCGACCTCTACCTCATCCACTGGCCGCTGCCCCGCGTCGGCAAGTACGTGGACTCCTGGCGCGCGATGATCAAGCTCCGCGACGAGGGCCTGATCCGCTCCCTGGGGGTCTCCAACTTCACACCGGAGCACGTGCGCCGCCTGGAGGCGGAGACGGGAGTGCTCCCCACCGTCAACCAGATCGAGCTTCACCCGCTGCTCCCGCAGGACGAACTGCGCGCCTTCCACCGCGAGAAGGCGATCGTGACGCAGAGCTGGAGCCCGCTGGGCCGGGGCAGCGAACTGCTCGACGATCCCGCGATCGGCGAGGTCTCCGCGCGCCACGGGGTCACGCCCGCCCAGGCGGTGCTGCGCTGGCACCTCCAGCTCGGCGCCCTGCCCGTACCGAAGTCCGCCGACCCCGGCCGCCAGCGCGCCAACCTCGACGTCTTCGGCTTCGAGCTCTCCGACGAGGACCTGCGCCGCATCGGCGAGCGCCCGGAGCGCCGGCTCGGCGGCGACCCGGAGACGCACGAGGAGTTCTGAGCGGCCTCGCGTGGCGGCGTGTCAGGGGCGGTAGACCTGGCCCGGCTTCGGCGCGCCCGGCGCCATCAGCTCGGGCACGGTCACGAAGGTGTAGCCCTTCGCCTTGAGCGCGTCGATGATGTGGGGCACCGCGGGCACGGTCCCGTCGTACAGGTCGTGCAGGAGGATCACGCCGTCACGCTTGGACTGGTCGAGTATGCGCTTCTCTATGAGCTTCGAGTCCGTCGTCGAGTAGTCCTTCGCGGTCGCGCTCCACAGCACCTGCGCTATCCCGAACTCCTTGCATATCTTCGAGACCTCGTCGCTCGTGCGGCCCTGCGGCGGGCGCATCAGCGTGGGTGCCTTGCCGGTGAGCTCCTCGACGGCGTTCTGGGTGCGCGACAGCTCCTGGCGCACCTCCTTCTCCGACAGGTCCGTGAGCCTGCGGTGCGACCACGTGTGCTCGGCGACCTCGTGGCCCTCGTCCGAGATCTGCTTGACGAGCTTCGGGTAGCGCTCTATGTGGTTCTTGCCGAGCAGGAAGAAGGTCGCGTGCACCTTCTTCTCCTTGAGGATCTTCAGCAGCCGCGGGGTGTGCTTGCTGGGGCCCGCGTCGAAAGTGAGCGCGATGCACTTCGCCTTGCGGCAGTCCACCGGCTGATCGGCCATCAGGACCTTGGCCGAGGCGTGCCCGCGCTCGCTCGCCGGACTCACCGTGTGCAGGCTCGTGCAGCCGCTCAGCGCGAGCGCGAGCGCGGCACTCGCGGTGAGGGCGGCGATCCTGGCACGGCCGCGGCGGCGGGCGGGACGGGGGACAGCGGGCATGGCGGTACTTCCTTCGGTCGGACGGGGTGCCGGAGCGAACGCGCACCGCCGACCCGCCGCGACCGTGAAAGTGCGGGTCAGGGCAGTATCCGGGGGCGGATCGCGTTTCCGGCGACGACTATACACAGGGGGTATACACCCGGTTCATAGTGGTGCGGTGGTGCGAACGGGGAACCCGGAGGGGGTACATGCGTCTCTCTAGATGCGCGGGAAGGGGCCACGGTTGCCTCGCTCAACGCGCGAGTCGGGAAAGGGACGGCCCGCGGGCCGTCGGGGAGAGAGGACCGGCCATGCGCAGGGGGCTGCTGTGGGGAGTGCTGCTCGCGTGCGCGGCGGCGAATCTCGTGCTCGGAGTGGCCTTCGAACGCGGCCCGCTCGAAGTCGCCCTGCACGTCCTCAGCGGCACGGGTGCGCTCCTCGCCCTGCTCGGCCTCGTCCTGGCCCGCGAGCGCGGTCACCCGGAGAGCGGGGACGGCGGGCGAGGTGTGACGCGGCGCTGAGCGGCCGGTCGCCGGTCGCCACGGGGGCGCGGGGCGCTGCGCGGCGCAGATCGGGGCGGCCGCGAGGCCGGTTCGTACGGTGCGCGTGCGGTGGGGCCTAGGCCGCGGGGAGCGCCGCGGTCAGGTCCACCTCGACGAGCTGTCCCGGGTAGCCGAGCGCCGAGGTGCCGAGGAGGGTCGCCGCGGCCGTGAGTGCCGGGCCGAGCGCCGAGGCGCGCAGGTGCTGCCACACCGCGCCGAGCGTCGCCGTATCCCGCGTCCGTACGTGGACGACGGCCCGCACCACGTCGGACGGGCCGGCTCCCGCGGCGGCGAGGGCCCGCAGCGCGTTCGCGACGACCTGGTCGGTCTGGGCCAGGACGTCGCCCTCGCCGACGAGCCGCCCCTCGGCGTCGAGCGGGCACTGCCCCGACAGGTGGGCCGTGACCCCGGCGGGGACGACGGTCACGTGGCTGTAGCCGGGCGTCGGGTGAAGCCCCTCGGGGTGAATCCTGCGCATCGTCCTCCTTCGGTGCCGAGGGGACCGTAGTCCGCGAAAGACGCCTCCCGCGAGGGATTTACGGTGCCCGGCGGACGGCTCGCCCCCAATCGGGTGAGGACCCACCGGGTGCGTCGCGTGCCGTCCCGTGGCACGTCAGGGCGGGCGCCGGGGGTGTCGCGGGGTGTCACGGGGCATCGGCTCCGGGTGCGCCGGGGGGCGGCCGGGGGTTCTCTTGAAGCGCCGGACGAGCGTCCGGGCCGAGAGGAGGAACCGTGCGCATATTGAAGGCGACCCAGGACGCGGGGGAAGCCCCGTCCCTCGTGTGGCACGCGATGGACGAAGGGGACAAGGCGCTGTGCGGCGTCCGTGTGCCCGATGCCCCGCCCGCCCCGAACGACGCCGGAGAGCGCTACTGCCCCGCGTGCATGAACCGTGTCGACACGCACGTCACCCCGGTGGCCGAGAAGACGGCGGGGGGCCCGCGCGGCTGAACCGGCGAGAGGCCCGGCCTCCGACCCGCGAGCCGGTACGCCCGTGCTCGCGGGGTCGTCGTGTCCGCGTGCGTCGAGCCCGAGTCCCGAGAGGGCGGCGGCCTGGCCGAGACCGGCCGGGCGCGCGTCAGCGCGGCGCGCAGTGCCCCTCCTGCACGCGCCGCGGCAGCTCCACCAGGTGCCGGGCGTCGTCGGCGCTGAGCGGTGCCAGGAGTTCCGCGTTGGCGCGCTCCGCGAGCCGCGCGCAGTGCAGCACGGTCCGCTCGCCCCGCGCCGTGACCCGTACCGCGTTCTTGCGGCGGTCGCGCGGGTCGGGCTCGCGTATCGCCAGCTCCGCGCGCTCCAGGTCGTTGAGGAGCAGGACCACGTCCTTCGCGTCGAAGCCCAGCTCGCGCACCATCTCCGCCTGGGCGACAGGACCCCGCTCGCTCACGAAGGCGAGCACGGCGTGGTGCGGCAGACGCAGCCCGAGACCCGAGAGCGCGGACGTCACGAGACGTCGGCCGCGCGCCGCGACCCGCCCGGCGAGCCAGCTCGGCAGGGACTGGATGTGCGTGAAGGCGTGCGTATGCCGGTCAGGGGTCGAGGCCGTCATGGTGCGCAGATTAGCGCCCGCTCGCGGCCTTGCCCACGGCCCGGAACGATCTTTCCGCCCCCGGCGGGGCGGTACGGCGAACAGCGCCCGGCGATGCGGTGGGCCCTGTTCGCCGTACGACGAGGGGAGGGCCGCACCCCGCGCGAACGCGAGTGTGCGGCCCTGCGGGTACGGCCCCGTGTCCCCGTTGCGCGCGCGGGCTCAGCCGAAGCCACCGCTCCCGAATCCGCCGCTGCTGTTCTCGTCCCACTTGCGCTCCTTCTGCGAGGAGCTGCGCCGGTCGTTCCCCGTCCCGCCGCCGTTCAGCTCGTGCGGGGTCAGTCGCGCCTCGCGCGGCTCCATCTCGTCCGGCTCGCGCCGCTCGCGCTCCTCGCCCACCGGGCCGCCCTCGGGCAGACGGGGCTGCTCGTCCGGCGTGGGCGGGGCCGGCTGGCGTGCCCTGAGCCTGCGCCCGAAGACGAAGGCCGAGATGAGTGCCGCGACGAGGAACACGCCGATGATCGGCATGATGATCGCGGTCGTGCCGACCGCCAGGTTCCACTGGGTCGTGTCCATAAGAAACGGATACCCCCTAAGCTGTTCCGCGTATCATCCGAAAAGCTTTATATGGGTCTAATCGGATGAAACGTTCTGTGTCGGGGGAGTGGAGAGGCTCCCGCCTTCCCGCCGGGTACCCCGAAGCGCGCGGCTGAACAGCGGTCGCGCGAAGGGAACCCCGTACCGCCCGCCGCGGGCGCTCCACCCCGCCTCCCGCACAGGCGGTCCCGGGACCACTACGCTCTGCCGGGTGTTCACCTCTCAGGGACCGACTCTCCGCGAGCTGGCCACCCAGGCGCTCTCCTCCGTCGAGCAGGGATACGACCTGCTCGCGCCCAAGTTCGACGCCACGCCCTTCCGTACGCCCGAGCCGTGGCTGCACGCGGTCACGAAGGCACTGCGCCCGCTGGGGCCCTTCGACGACGGCCTCGACCTGTGCACGGGCACGGGCGCGGGCCTGCGCACCCTGCTGCCGCTGTGCCGGCGCCGCGTGACCGGGGTCGACTTCAGTGCCGGGATGCTCGAAGTGGCCCGTACGGGTGCCGCGCGGGCCCACCCGGTGAGCGGGCCACCCGCCGTGGACTGGGTCCGCGCGGACGCGATGGCGCTGCCCTTCCGCGAGGGCTACGACCTCGCGGTGAGCTTCGGCGCCTTCGGCCACTTCCTGCCTGACGACCGCCCCCGGCTCTTCGCCCGGGTCCGGCAGGCGCTGCGCCCCGGCGGCGTCCTCGCCTTCCCGCTCGCGGCGCCGCTGTCCGCGCGGGCTCCCGCGTGGTGGGCCGCGAGCGGTTTCGACGCGGCGATGCGGCTGCGCAACGCGCTGCGCAGACCGCCGTTCGTCATGTACTACCGCACGTGGCCCTACAGCGCGGTCCGCGCCGACCTCCTCCGCGCCGGGTTCACCGAGCGCCTCGTCCGGCTCGACGACTTCGGCGACCGCCCCGACGGCGCCCCCCGCGCCGCCCTCCTGGTGGCCCGCAAGCTCTGAGGACGGCCCGCTCGGCGGCGCTCCCCCCTCAGGCGGCGGGACCCCGGGGCCCGTACCCCTGCACGACGGGCCGCCACGGCGGGTCGAGGCGCGGCAGCGTCGAGCCGACCGCCCACAGCGCGGGGCCCCCGGGCGACGCGCCGGGCACGCGGGCCACGTCGAAGAACGAGGCGCCCTCGCCGCTCGTACCACCCGCGGGGGGAACGAGCCGCCACGTGCCGTGCGCGTCGCGGTGCAGCGAGAAAGCGGGCGTCGTCGCGTCCTCGCGCTCACCGACCGCCTACACGCCTCCCGCTCCGTCCGGCGTCACCGCGTGCAGCTGACCCGCCACGTACGGCACCTCCTCGCGCGTCCACACCGCGCCGTCCCAGTGCAGGACGAGCGGTCGCGGCCCCGCACCGTCCGGCGGGGCGCTCGCGCCGACCGCCCACACGTCGTCGGGCGCGAGCGCCGTCGCGCCGTCGAGCGCCTCGCCGCGGCCCGCCGTGTGCGGCGCCGGTACGGACCGCCAGGCCGAGCCGTCCCAGTGCTCGGCCAGCGGCCGGCCCTCGCCCTTGGCGCCGTACGAGACCCCCACCGCCCACAGTCCGCCCGCGCCGTCCGCCGCGAGCCCCGAGAGCAGCCCCTCGCCCTCCGGCTCGGCGGGGGGCTGCGAGGCCCATCGCTTCCCGTCCCAGCGATAGGCGAGCGGGCGCGGCGCGACCACGCGGTCCCGCGCCGTCACGCCCACCGCCCACACCTCGGCGCCGCGCCCCGGGGCGAGCGCGAGCGGGTAGGCGGAGCGGCGCGCGGGCTCGGCGGGCAGCGCCACCTCGTGCCAGCGCGCACCGTCCCAGTGCCGCGCGAGCGCGCGGTCCTGGTGCGCGGGTACGTCGTCCCAGGAGCCGACCGCCCAGACATCGTCGCGCCCGCGGGCGAGCACGGCGTCCAGCTCGCCCGTCCCGGCGTGACCCGGCACGTTCGTCGCGCGCCACGCCTTCCCGTCGAAACGCTCGGCCACGGGTACGTCGACGCCCTCGGCGTTCTCGCGGTGGCCGACCGCCCACGCGTCCCCGTGGCCGCGCGCCGCGACCCCGCGCAGCTCCTCGTTCCGCTCCGGGCCCGCGGCGCGCCACGCGTGCCACGCGGCACCCGCCCGCGGCTCGGGCCTGGGCACCGCGACGGCGGGCTCGGCCGCCGCCGCGCACACCAGGCCGAGCACCAGGGCCCCGGCCCGTCGCCTCCGTACCGCCCGCGCCATCCGCCCCCTCCCTGCCCTCGCCATGACACTCCCTCGCTCGTCCAGGTCGTGGCCTGCCAACGCCCGGAGCCGGGCGCGGGTTGCGGCGGCGGCCCCGATCGGCTCAGGCGCCGGGGCGGGCGTGCGAGGGCGCGAGGGAGGAACAGCGGGCACACGAAAAGGGCCGCCCCGGCGTCCGGAACGGCCCTTCGCTGTGCAAGGGTTCAGCGCTCGCGCAGCGCCTCGATCGTCGCGTCGACCACGCTGTCGTCCGGCCGGTTGAACGGCAGCTTGCCGAGGACGGCGGCCATGCCGCACGAGCCCGAGACGCCGGAGTAGACGAGGCCGCCCGCGACGGCCACCGCGAGGAGCCGGGCCTTGGGGGCCTTGCGGCCCGCGAGCAGTCCGAGCAGGACCAGCGAGCCCGCGGCGAGGCGCACCTGCCGGTTCAGGTCCCACGGCGTGCGGCTGCCGCCGGCCGAGAGCTCCAGGTCGTTGCCCTCCTCGGACCAGGCGTTCGTGCCGCCGCTGAGGACCGCGGCGCCGACGCCCCGCTCCGCGAGCCGCGAGCGCGCGGCCTCCGAGCGCGGTCCTGCCGCGCACACGACGAGCAGGTCGCCGTCACCGGTGGTCTCGCGCAACACCGGCACGGCCCGGTCGAGCTGGTCGAGCGGCACGTTGTAGGCACCGGGCAGGTGCCCGGCGGCGAATTCGCCGGGGGAGCGGACGTCGATGACGGTCAGCTCCTTGAGGCGCTCGCGTGCCTCGGCGGGAGAAAGGTGGGTGGTCATACTTCGATCATACGAACGAGTTCGCGGAGCCGGCCGGGGAGGTGGGGGAGGCCCGGTTCGCCCCGGCGGGGCCCGCGAAGCGGCCTCGCGCCGGGGCCCGCGCCGGTCCCGCTCCGGCCCCTCAGTCGAGGCAGAACTCGTTGCCCTCCGGGTCCGCGAGGGCGAGGTGCCCCGTGCTCAGCGGCGGCTCCGGTTCGAACCGTTCGAGCCGCCGGGCCCCGAGGGCCACGAGCCGCGCGCACTCCGCCTCCAGCGCCGCCATCCGCTCCTCGCCCGCGAGCCCGGGCGCGGCCCGTACATCGAGGTGCACCCTGTTCTTCGCCGTCTTCCCCTCCGGCACCTGCTGGAAGAAGACCCGGGGCCCGGCGCCCGCCGGGTCCTCGATCGCCGAGCGTGTCCCGCGCGCCTCCTCCGGCACCCCGAGCCGGGCGAGGAAGGCGTCCCACGCCGCGAGCGGGTCCTCGCCCTCGGCGAGGTCGACGCCGGGCGGGCCGGGGAGCACGTACCCGAGCGCCTCGCGCCAGAAGAGGGAGAGGGCCACCGGGTCGTGGGCGCCGAAGGTCACCTGGAAGGCGCGGCTCATGACGGGCTCCGTTCGTCGTGCGCTCTTCGCGGCGGTCGTCCGTCGCGCTCGCGCGTCGTCGGGTGTGTGCGCACCCTGACAGGGAAAGCGGACCGCTTCTGTCCGCGTCATCTGCCACAGTGGGCGCGGCGACCGCGGACGAGGGGGAACGGTGACGGAGACGACGGCACATGACGGCGAACGGAGTACGACCGAACGGGTGCTCGTCCTCCTTGGCCTCCTCCAGCGCGGGCGCAGCTGGAGCGGCCCCGAGCTCGCCGGGCGGCTCGGCGTCACGAGCCGTACCGTGCGCCGCGACGTCGAGCGGCTGCGCGCGCTCGGCTACCCCGTGCACGCCCTCCAGGGCGTCGGCGGGGGCTACCGGCTCGGGGCGGGCAGCGAGCTGCCGCCGTTGCTGCTCGACGACGAGGAGGCGACCGCCACCGCGGCCTCGCTGCTCGCCGGCGCCGGCGGGGGAGGGGCCGGCGCGGGCGAGGCGGCGCTGCGCGCCCTCGCCAAGATCGACCGCGTCATGCCCGCCCGGCTGCGCCACGAGGTGAGCGCGCTCGCCGGGGCCGTCGACTTCTTCGAGGGCGGCCCCGAGCGCGTGGAGCCCGCGAGCCTCGTGACCCTCGCCGGGGCCTGTCGCGACGAGGTCGAGGCCCGCTTCCGCTACCCCTCGCGCGGCGAGGTGACCGAGCGCCGCGTCGAGCCGTACCGCCTCGTCGCCTCCGACCGCAGGTGGTACCTCCTCGCGTACGACCTCGACCGCGAGGGCTGGCGCACGTTCCGCGTCGACCGCATGACCGAGGTCGCCGCGCGCACCTGGCGGTTCACCCCGCGCCCGGCCCCCGAGGACGCGGCGGCCTACGTCCAGCGCGGCGTGGTCACGGGCGCCTACCCGCACCGCGCCCGCTTCCTCGTGCACGCCCCCGCCGAAGAGGTCCGCGCTCAGGTCCCCGCCTCCGCCGCGCTGATCCACGCCCGGGACGAGCACACCTGCGAACTCCTCAGCGGCGGCAGCGCGCCGGACCGCGTCCTCGCGTACGTCGCGATGCTCGGGCACCCCTTCGAGGTCATCGAACCGCCCGAGCTGGTCGACCGCTGCGCGGCCATGGCGGAGCGCCTCCGCGCGGCGGCCGAGCGCCGCGTCTCCCCGGCCGAGGACAGCCGCACGCCGGGCAACCAGGAAGCCACGCGCCCCAATTGGTCCAGACGAACACCTTGACGCGCACCGCCCGCCGCTCTTGAATCGATGACGCCGACAAGTGAACGCGGCGGAGGCCCCCCACGGTCCCGTGGCTTCACTTCCTGGCGAGGGCGGAGTGTGCACCGGGCGCGCGGGCACACCACGCACCGGGCCCCCACGCCCCGTACGCCCTCCCGCCCCCCGCGCCGGCACAGGTCCCCCCACCACTTCCCCCACCGAAAGCGAAGTGACCCCCGTGCGAACCCACTTGAGCGCCCTCCGGCGGCGCCGCCCGCTCTCCGCACTCGTCGTGGCCGCCGCCCTCGGCGCCACAGCGCTCCTGCCCGCCTCCGCGAACGCCGAGCCCGCCCGGGCCGCGGCCGCCGCGAGCTTCACCGACGACTTCGACGGCGCGGCGGGCTCGGCCGTCGACGGCTCCAAGTGGCAGCTGGAGACCGGCGACAACGTCGACAACCACGAACGGCAGTACTACACCTCGGGCACCGACAACGCGGCCCTCGACGGGGACGGCCACCTCGTCATCACCGCCAAGAAGGAGAACCCGGCCGGATACCAGTGCTGGTACGGGAGTTGCGAGTACACCTCCGCGCGGCTCAACACCTCCGGCAAGTTCAGCAGCACCTACGGGCACGTCGAGACCCGCATGAAGATCCCGCGCGGGCAGGGCATCTGGCCGGCCTTCTGGATGCTCGGCGACGACATCGGCTCGGTCGGGTGGCCCAACTCGGGCGAGATCGACATCATGGAGAACGTCGGCTTCGAGCCGAACACCGTGCACGGCACGATCCACGGGCCCGGCTACTCCGGCTCGGGCGGGATCGGCGCGGGCTACTCGCTCCCCGGCGGCGCCGCCTTCGCCGACGACTTCCACACCTTCGCGGTCGACTGGAACCCCGACTCGATCAGCTGGTCCGTCGACGGCACCGTCTACCAGACCCGCACCCCCGCTGACCTGAACGGCAACCAGTGGGTCTTCAACAAGCCGTTCTTCGTCATCCTCAACCTCGCGGTCGGCGGCTACTGGCCCGGTGACCCGGACGGTTCCACGCAGCTCCCGCAGCAACTCGTCGTCGACTACGTGCACGTCACGACGGGCGCGGCGGCGAAGGAGCAGCAGAAAGCGGCAGCGGGCGGCCACTGAGCGACGCTGCCCGGACGGGAAGGCTCACCCCGCAGCGGGTCCCTGCCCGGGCAGCACCCGCTCCACGTAGTCACGGGTCGCCTCGGCGAGCCCCACGTCCCGCCCCGAACGCTCCGACAAGTACCAGCGATTCTCCAGGAGTTCGTGGTAGACCTGCGCCGGATCGAGGTTCCGCCGCAGGTCCAGCGGCACCCCTCGCACGGCCGGCCGGAAGACTTCGCGGACCCAGCGGTGCGCGAGCACCTCGGTGCGCGCGCCCGCCGGGTCCCCGGGCGCGTAGTCCTCCTGCGTCGCCATCCACGTCTCCAGATCGCCGAGCAGCCGCCGCGCCTGGTTCTCCTCCGCGTCGAGCCCCGTCAGCCGCAGCAACTGCCGCTGGTGGTGCCCGGCGTCGACGACCTTCGGCAGGAAGGTGATGCGCTCGCCGTCCCGCGTCGAGCCGATCTGCATCTCGGCGACGTCGAAGCCCAGGTCGTTGAGGCGCCGCACCCGCCGGTCGATGTAGTGCCGCTTGTCCGCCGGATAGACCGACTGCCGCGTCAGCTCCGTCCACAGCTCCTCGTACCGGGCCGCGAGGGCCGCCGAGAACTCGACCGGGTCCACCGAGGGGTGCAGCGCTCCCGAGGCCTCCAGGTCGAGCAGCTCGCCCGCGATGTTCACGCGCGCGAGGTCGATGTCGTACTCGCGCTGGCCCCGGCTCAGCGTCGTGTGCGTCTCGCCGGTCTCGGCGTCCACGAGGTACGCGGCGAAGGCGCCCGCGTCGCGGCGGAAGAGCGTGTTCGACAGCGAGCAGTCGCCCCACGCGAAGCCCACGAGGTGCAGGCGCACGAGGAGCACGGCGAGCGCGTCCATGAGGCGGTTCATCGTCGAGGGACGCATCGTCGTCTCGAACATCGAGCGGTACGGCATCGAGCCGCCCAGGTGCCGCGTGATGAGCGCGGTCTCCAGCGGCTCCCCGTCCGCCGCCGTCCGTCCCGTCACGACCGCGAGCGGATCGACCGCCGGAATCCCGAGCCGGTCCAGGTCCCGCAGGAGGGTGTACTCGCGCTCGGCCGGCCGCGTCGCCAGCTCCTTCACCGCGAGCACCTCGTCCCCGGCCCGCGCGTACCGCACGACGTGCCGCGAGATGCCCCGCGGCAGGGGCACGAGATACCGCTCCGGCCACTCCTCCAGGGGCAGCTCCCAGGGAAGGTCCAGGAGGAGAGCGGGGTGCTCGGGGTTGGTCGCGCTGATCTGGAGGGTGTTGATCTGGGCAGCCATGCCTCGCCTCGTCGTCACGGTCGTCAGGGGCGCCGCGCACCCTCGGGCAGCACGATGATCGTACCGCCGGGCGGGGGCGTGGTGCGGGGATCGTGGGGAGGTGGGAATCGTACGGAGGCGGAACGTACGGAGGTGGAACGTGCGGAGGCGAGGTTCGTGCGGAGGTGGGGCGGCCGGTATGCGAACGGCGGTGCCCCGTCCCCGTACCGGCCCCCAGCCGCCGTCAGTGCCCCGCCACCTCGTGCGGCCCGTACGGCGCCTCCAGCGCGGCGATCTCCTTCTCGTCCAGGACGAGGTCCAGCGCGGCGAGCGCGTCCGTCAGGTGCGACTCCTTCGTCACGCCGACGATCGGCGAGGTGACCCCGGGCCGCTGGAGCAGCCACGCGAGCGCGACCCGCGCCGCGGGCACCTCGCGGGCCGTCGCGATCCGCTGGACCGCCTCGACGATCTCGCGGTCGCCCTCCGCGTAGAGCGTCTTGCCGAACTCGTCCGTGCGCGTCCGCTCCGTCTCCGCGTCCCACGGACGGGTGAGCCGCCCGCGGGCCAGCGGGCTCCACGGCAGCACGCCCACGCCCTGATCCGCGCAGAGCGGCAGCATCTCGCGCTCCTCCTCGCGGTAGAGCAGGTTGTAGTGGTCCTGCATCGACACGAAGCGCGTCCAGCCGTGCGCCGCCGCCGTGTACTGGAGCTTCGAGAACTGCCAGGCGTACATCGAACTCGCCCCGATGTAACGGGCCTTGCCCGCCTTCACGACGTCGTGCAGCGCCTCCATCGTCTCCTCGACGGGCGTCGCCGCGTCGAAGCGGTGGATCTGGTAGAGGTCCACGTAGTCGGTGCCGAGCCGCTGCAGGCTCGCGTCGATCTCGTGCAGGATCACCTTGCGCGAGAGCCCGCCGCCGTTGGGGCCCTGGCGCATCGGCATGTACACCTTCGTGGCGAGCACGACGTCCTCGCGGCGAGCGAAGTCCTTCAGCGCGCGCCCCACGATCTCCTCGCTCGTGCCGTCCGAGTAGGCGTTGGCGGTGTCGAAGAAGGTGAGGCCCGCTTCGATCGCCCGCCGGATCAGGGGACGCGAGCGCTCCTCGTCGAGCGTCCACGCGTGATTGCCCCGGCCGGGAACGCCGAAGCTCATGCACCCCAGGGTGAGGCGCGAGACGTCCAGCCCTGTCGAGCCGAGTTTCACGTACTGCACAGCGTGGCCTCCGTCGGTGGTCTGGCGGCCGGGGCCGTCCCCCGGACACGTCCATGATCCTCCTTCGCGCGCACCCCGCTCGCGGCGTCCCGCATCGTGAGCCGGACGAGCCCTTCGCCCCCTGTTCCTTGCTAGCCTGCCTCCGGGGCCGTGACTGGCGCGAACAGTGGAATCGACCACGAGGAAGCGGCCCCCGCACGGGCGGTGCCGCCGCCCGGTGTGCGGTCGTGCGCCTGGGCCATTCGACGCTGAACCGTTCGACACCGGACTGTTCGGCACTGACCTGGGAGTGAGTCATGTCCACCGCACCCGAGCACCCCGCGTCCACCGACCCCGCCCTCGCCTCCGCCGCCTTCCGCGGCGCCCTCGACGTCGTCCGCTCCGTCGAGCCCCGCATCGCCGCCGCGATCGGCCAGGAGCTGACCGACCAGCGCGAGTCCCTCAAGCTCATCGCGAGCGAGAACTACGCGTCCCCCGCGACGCTCCTCGCGATGGGCAACTGGATGAGCGACAAGTACGCCGAGGGCACCGCCGGGCACCGCTTCTACGCGGGCTGCCGCAACGTCGACACCGTCGAGTCCATCGCCGCCGAGCACGCCCGCGCCCTCTTCGGCGCCGACCACGCCTACGTGCAGCCGCACTCCGGCATCGACGCGAACCTCGTCGCCTTCTGGTCGGTCCTCTCGCAGCGCGTCGAGAGCCCGGCCCTGGAGCGGGCGGGGGTACGGGGCGTCAACGACCTGAGCGAGGAGGACTGGGCCGAGCTGCGGCGCGCGCTGGGCGACCAGCGCATGCTGGGTATGTCGCTCGACGCGGGCGGCCACCTCACGCACGGCTTTCGCCCCAATATCAGTGGAAAGATGTTCCACCAGCGCAGCTACGGCACCGACCCCGAGACGGGCCGTATCGACTACGACGCCGTACGCGCCGCCGCCCGCGAGTTCCGCCCGCTCATCCTCATCGCCGGGTACTCCGCCTACCCGCGCCTCGTCAACTTCCGCGTCATGCGCGAGATCGCGGACGAGGTCGGCGCGACGCTCATGGTCGACATGGCGCACTTCGCCGGGCTCGTCGCGGGCAAGGTGCTCACCGGCGAGTACGACCCGGTCCCCTTCGCGCACATCGTGACGACCACGACGCACAAGTCCCTGCGCGGCCCGCGCGGCGGCATGGTGCTGTGCGAGGAGTCCCTCGCCGAGCACGTCGACCGCGGCTGCCCCATGGTCCTCGGCGGCCCGCTCCCGCACGTCATGGCCGCCAAGGCCGTCGCCCTGGCCGAGGCCAGGCAGCCGGCGTTCCAGACGTACGCGGGGCAGATCGTCGACAACGCGCGCGCCCTCGCCGAGGGGCTCGCCAAGCGCGGCGCGAAGCTCGTCACGGGCGGCACCGACAACCACCTCGTCCTCCTCGACGTCTCCGGCTACGGCCTCACCGGGCGGCAGGCCGAGTCCGCGCTCCTCGACTCGGGCGTCGTCACCAACCGCAACGCCGTCCCGCAGGACCCCAACGGCGCCTGGTACACGAGCGGCATCCGGCTCGGCACGTCCGCGCTCACGACGCGCGGCCTCGGCACCGCCGAACTCGACGAGGTCGCGGCCCTCATCGACGGCGTCCTGCGCGGCACGAGCCCCGGCACGACGAAGTCGGGCAAGCCCTCCAAGGCTCAGTACGTCATCGAGGACGGCCTCGCGGCCCGTACCGCCGAGCAGGCCGCCGACCTCCTCGCCAAGCACCCGCTCTACCCGGGCATCGACCTGTCCTGACCCGCACGCGTCGTCCCGCCGCCCCCGGTGCCCCGCGCCGGGGGCGGCGTCGCTTCGGGACCCGCCGTGCCCTGTTCCGCGAGGTGGGTGTCCACGGTGCTGTTCAGCTCGGCCATGAACGCCTCGAACTCCTCCAGGACGTGCGGCGACCAGCGCGCCATCGTGGTGTCGAGGCGGGCGGCGAGCGGGCCGAAGAACTCGTCCGCCCGTTCCTGGATGTGCCCCCCGCTGCGCAGGGTGACGACGCGCCGGTCGGAGTGCTCGCGGACGCGCGTGATGTGCCCCGCCGCTTCGAGGCGGTTCAGGAGCGCGGTGGTCGCGCCCGTGGACAGCGGGATGCGCTCACTCAGCCGCGCAGGGGACAGGGGGGTGCCGCGCTCCTCGGCGGCGGCGATCTCCAGGACAGCGGTCGCGTCGGTGGAGTGCAGGCCCAGCCAGGCGGCGAAGCGCCGGCTCAGCTCGGCGTAGTGGCTCCCGTAGGTCCGCAGCGACTCCATCAGCCGCTCCCGCCGCGCCGCGACACCCTCGTGCCCCGCCTCTTCCATCGCGCCTCTCCCTCTCCGTCTTCCGTTCCTGCCGCGCGGTCCCCGCCGGCCGGCACTTTGACAACGTACCGCCCTCACTTTACCTTCATGGTGGAATTATTTCATGATGGAGGTATCTGCTGTGCGTGACCCGTCCCCCGCCCCCGGCGCGACCACCGAGCCCTACCGGTGGCGGTGGCTCGTCCTCGTGGTGATGCTCGTCGCCGAGATCATGGACCTCCTGGACGCCTCCATCGTCAACGTCGCGGGCCCGGACCTGGAGAAGTCCCTCGACGCCGGGTCCGCGGGCCTGCAGTGGGTCATCGGGGGCTACGCCCTGACCCTGGGCGCCGGGCTCGTCCTCGGCGGCCGGCTCGGCGACCGCTACGGGCGGCGCCGGATGTTCCTGCTCGGCCTGGCCGCCTTCACGCTCAGCTCGGTGCTGTGCGCGAGCGCCCCGGGCATCGCGTCGCTCATCGTCTTCCGGCTGCTCCAGGGCGCGGCCGGGGCGATGCTGCTCCCGCAGGGCCTGGGGCTGCTGCGGGAGAACTTCTCCGGGCCCGAGCTGACCAAGGTCTTCGCGATCTTCGGGCCCGTCCTCGGGCTCGGCGGCATCGTCGGCCCCGTCCTGGGCGGCTTCCTCATCGAGGGCGACTTCTTCGGCCTCGGCTGGCGTGCGGTGTTCCTGGTCAACCTGCCCATCGGCCTCCTGGCAGTGATCGTCGCGGCGAGGTTCGTGCCGCGAAGGCCGGGCGACCGCGCGGTGCGGGTCGACCTGAGCGGCGCGGCCCTGGTGGTGGCGTCCTGCGCCCTCCTCGTGCTGCCGCTGAACCAGGGGCAGGAGAACGGCTGGCCGCTGTGGACGTGGCTGTGCATGGCCGCCTCGGTGCTCGGCTTCGCCCTCTTCGCCGTCCAGCAGCGCCATACGGCGGCGGCCGGCCGCGAACCCCTCGTGACACCGGGACTGCTGCGCAAGGCCGCCTTCAGCGTCGGACTCGGCGGCATCGCCCTCTTCTTCAGCGGGCTGATCGGCACCCAGCTCGTCCTGACCCTCTACCTCCAGATCGGCCGGCACTTCACCGCGGGCGAGGCGGGCCTCGGCAACCTGCCGCTCGCGGTGGGCACGGCGATCGGCGGAGCGGTCAGCGGCGCCTTCCTCGCGGACCGGATCGGCCGCAAGGTGCTCCAGCTCGGGCCCCTGGTCCAGTTGCTCGGGGCGGCCGTGCTGTGGTGGGAGCTGGACGGGCTCGATACGGCCTCGTTCACGATCTGGGACATCGTGCCGGGCGTGGCGGTAGCGGGCGCGGGGGCCGGGATGGTGATCGCCGCCCTCTTCGGCTTCGTCCTGGCGGCGGTCGACGACGACGAGATCGGCTCCGCGTCGGGCGTCCTGTCCGCGGTCCAGGCGGTCGGTGGCTCCCTCGGGATCGCGGTCTTCGGCTCGGTGTTCTTCGACCGCGCCGGGACGGGCGACTTCACGGGCGGCTTCCACCGCGCGCTGCTCGTCCAGGCGTGCCTCCTCGTGGCCTTCCTCGCCCTCACCTTCCTGCTGCCCCGCAAGGCCCGCCCCGAGGAGGAGCAGCACGGAACCACCGCGCCCGCTGCCTCTCCCGACGCGCCCGCCCGCAGGCCGGCGCCCGCCCCGGGCGCCTGACCCCGCCCGTACGCGCCGCCGCGTACCGGCGCGGTGGGTCCGGCCGCCGTCCGCACGGCCGGACCCACCGCGTCCTCACTCCTCCCGCTCCGAGTACCGCGCCCGCGCCCACAGCGGCAGGATCAGCCAGCACAGCACGTACCAGCCGACGACCCCCGCGACGAACCAGGGGACGAACGCGTCGTGCGTCGCCGTGCGCAGGACGAGGAAGAGGGCGGAGGTGAGCGTCGCGAGGAGCAGCATGAGGCCGACGAAGGTCATGCGCGCCGCCCACTCGACGGTCCGCTTCTTGATCCGGCGGCCCGACAGGAGCCGGTGGAAGGGGACGGGGGATATGAGGGCGCCCGTCGCGAGGGCCCCGAGCACCACTGTCGTCAGGTAGATGTTGGTGTCCGTGTGCGACAGCTCGTCGAACATCGGCGTGAACACGACCGTCAGCAGGAAACCGAAGAGGATCTGGACACCGGTCTGCGCGACCCGCACCTCCTGCATGAGTTCGTTCCACTGCCGGTCCGCCCGCTCCTCCTCGCTCTCCCGCCGCCCGCGCCCCGCCACCGCGACCTCCGCCTCGGCCTGTGCCGTCATGCCGCCCTCCCCGCTCCTGATCCGTGGCGAGCGCATACCCCCGTTGGCCCAGGGTTCACCCCGCGTACCCGGGGAAGGGAACGTGCCACGTACACCCGTCCCGAGCAGGGCGTACGCTCACGCCACACCCCACCCAGAGGAGCCCCCGATGTCCCGCCCCGACCCCTCCGCCACCCTCCTCGCCGGTCTCCTCATCGGCGCCGGCGCCCTGCACTTCGCGCGCCCCGCCCCTTTCGACGCGATCGTCCCGCGCAACCTGCCCGGCTCCCCGCGCACCTGGACCCGGCTCAGCGGCGTCGCCGAGTGCGCGGTCGGCGCGGCCGTCGCCCTGCCCGCGACCCGTTCCCGGGGCGCCCTCGCGGCCGCCGGGCTCTTCCTCGCCGTCCTTCCGGCGAACATCCGCATGGCACGCGACTGGGATCACAGGCCCACGCCCTACCGCGCGGCCGCCTGGGCCCGCGTCCCGCTCCAGGCCCCGCTCGTCGGCTGGGCACTGCGCCTGTCGGCCCGTACCCGCTGAGGCTCAGCCGCCCAGCGTCCGGTCCAGGTTCACCGCCGCGCTGATGAGCGCGAGGTGCGTGAACGCCTGCGGGAAGTTGCCCAGTTGCTCGCCCGTGGGCCCGATCTGCTCCGCGTACAGCCCGACGTGGTTCGCGTACGTGAACATCTTCTCCAGCGCGAGCCGCGCGCCCTCCACGTCCCCCGCCCGCGTCAGCGCCTCCACCCACCAGAACGAGCAGATCGAGAACGTGCCCTCGGCGCCCTCCAGGCCGTCGGGCGAGAGCCTCGGGTCGTAGCGGAAGACGAGGCTGTCCGCGACGAGATCGCGGCGGATGGCCTCCACCGTGCCGAGGAAGCGCGGATCGGTGGGGGAGAGGAACTTCACCATCGGCATGAGGAGCAGCGCCGCGTCCACCACCGCGTCGCCGCCCACCGCCTCCTCCGCCTCGGCGCAGTCCCCGGGCCGCAGCCGCTGGGTGAACGTCCCCGCCTCCTCGTCCCAGCCCTCCTCGATGATCTGCCGGTACATGGTGTCCCGCGTCGCCATCCACCGCCCCAGGTCCCCCGGCAGCCCCCGCTGCCGCGCCACCCGCACCATGCGCTCCACGGCGACCCAGCACATGAGCCGCGAGTACGTGTGCCGCTGGCGCCCGGCCCGGGTCTCCCAGATGCTCTCGTCCGGCTGGTCCCAGTGGTCGAGCAACCAGTCGAGCAGTGTGCACAGGTCGGTCCACGCCTCGTAGGAGATGCCCTTGCCGTACTTGTTGAACAGGTAGACGGAATCGATGAGTTCGCCGAAGATGTCGAGCTGGAGCTGATCCTTCGCGCCATTGCCGACCCGGCACGGCGCCGAGCCCCGGTACCCCTCCCAGTGGTCGAGCACGACCTCCTCGCGCACCGCGTCGCCGTCGATCGAGTACAGCGCGCGCAGCGGACCGCCCTCGCCGCTCACGCACGCCTTGCGCAGCAGCCGCGTCAGCCAGCCCGTGAAGGCGTCCGCCTCCTCCGTGAAGCCGAGCCGCAGCAACGCGTACAGCGAGAACGCCGCGTCCCTGATCCACACGTACCGGTAGTCCCAGTTCCGCTCCCCACCCACCCGCTCCGGCAGGCCGAGCGTCGGCGCGGCGATCACCGCGCCGCTCGGCTCGTGCGTGAGCAGCTTCAGGGTCAGTACGGAGCGGTGCACGCGCTCGCGCCAGCGGCCCGCGTACCCCGAGCGGGAGAGCCAGCCGCGCCAGTACGCGACCGTACCGAGGAACAACTCCTCGACCTCGGCCGCCGACGTCTCGCCCGCGTCCTCGCGCGCGTCCTCCAGCACGAACGCGGCCGACTCCCCGGCAGAGAGCGTGAACTCGCCGTGCGCGTCCCGCCCCTCGACCCGGAGCGGGACCCGCGTGCGCAGCGCGAGCGCCCCCGCCGGGCCCGCGAACTCGGCCCCGTACGCCGTGGCGCGCGCCTCGTGCGGAGCACGCCCGTAATCCATGCGCGGCGCGATCTCCATCCGCATCGGCATCCGCCCTCGCACGCACACCACGCGCCGTACGAGCCGCTGCCGGTGCGTCTCGTCCTTCGGCCGCAGCAGCGGCATGAAGTCCTGCACCTCGACGATGCCGTCCTCGGTGAGCATCCGCGTCACGAGGATGTTCGTGTCCGGGAAGTAGAACTGGTGGTACGTCGCCTCGCCCTCCGCCACCGGCGCGATCCGCCAGCGCCCGCCCTCGCGCGCGTCGAGCAGCGCGCCGAAGAGGCTCGGCGAGTCGAAGCGCGGGGCGCAGAACCAGTCGACGCTTCCGTCCACCGCGACGAGCGCCGCCGTGCGCAGATCACCGATGAGGCCGTGCTCCGCGATCGGCGGGTACGCGCCGTGCCGCTCCTGCTCCGCCATCGTCCGGCCTCCCGGGGCTCGGGCCGGGAAGCGGGCGCGGCCCCGGCCGGTCCGCACGGCCAGTGTCAGGGCCCGCGCCCCCGTCCGCACGCGCAGTGCGCCCGGCCTGTCACCGGGCACCCCTGGTCAGCGCGGGTGGCGCGGGGGCAGACTGCTCCCATGAGCACCCAACGCATCGGCCTCGTCGGCTCCGGTTCCTGGGCCGAGCACACCCACGCCCCCGCGCTCGCCGCCCACCCCGGCGTCACCTTCACCGGGGTCTGGGGCCGCAGGCCCGAGGCCGCCGCCGCACTCGCCACCACCCACGGCGTCCCCGCCCACAGCGGCGAGGACGGCTTCGCGGAACTCCTCGAAGCCAGCGACGCGCTCGCCTTCGCCCTCCCGCCGGACGTGCAGGCCCCGCTCGCGACCCGTGCCGCCGAGGCGGGCCGCCACCTCCTCCTCGACAAGCCGGTCGCCACCGACGCCGCGACGGCCCGCGCCCTCGCCGACGCCGCCACGGCCGCGGGCGTCGCCTCCGTCGTCTTCACGACCATGCGCTTCGCCCCGGCGTCCGCCGCCTGGCTCGCGGACCTCGCCCGGCGGGACGGCTGGATCACCGGGCGCGCGGAGTGGTTCGGGGGCCTGTACGGGAGCGACGCGGAGCCGAGCCCCGACTCGCCGTGGCGCCGCGAGAAGGGCGGCCTGTGGGACGTCGGCCCGCACGCCCTGTCGGTGCTCCTCGCCGTCCTCGGCGACATTGAGACGATCACGGCCGTGCGCGGCGCCCCGGACCTGACCCACCTGATCCTGCGCCACACCTCGGGCGCCACCAGTTCGGCGGCCCTGACCCTGAGCGCCCCCAAGGCCGCCGCGGGTGTCACCGTCACCTTCCGGGGCACCGAGGGCGTCGAGAGCCTCCCCGAGGGCCGCGACTCCTCCGTCACCTCCTTCACCGCCGCGATCGACGCGCTGCTCACGGCGATCGACACGAAGATCCCGCACCCGTGCGACGTGCGCTTCGGAGCCCGGCTGACGGAACTCCTCGCGGAGGCGGAGGGGCGGCTGAAGGCAGCGGGGGAGTAGGGGGGCGCGCCGGGTCGACCGGGACCGGGTACGCGCGGGCGGCTCCGGGCGGCCGATCTTGTCGACTTCTCCGCCATTGTCGACTTGTCTGCTTGTCGCACCGGTACGACCATCCGGCGGTCCTTCGTGCGAGTGCATCCCGCGTCCCCCGCCCGCCCCGCCCGTCCCTGTCGGACACCCGTACGGCCTCTCCCCGTCCCGCGCACGGCCAGGTGTGACACCGGGGCCCGAAGGGAACCCGTGGGTGCGTACCTGACCAGCACGACCGCACCGGCCCGGCCGCCGGCGCTGACGGGTGGCGAAGATGAGCTCGTACATGGGACCAGAGGACTACGGACAGGACCCCCTCGGGGAATTCCTCGCGCGTTTCTTCGGCGGCGGCAGCCCGTCCCAGGGCCGGCGCCAGCCCCGCTACTACGACTTCGCGCGCCTCATGAGCGAGCCGACCCGGCAGCTCGTCCAGCAGGCCGCCAACTACGCCGCCCAGAACGGCAGCAGCGACCTCGGCACCGAGCACCTGTTGCGCGCCGCCGTCGCCGCCGAGCCCACCCGGGAACTGCTCGCCCAGGCCGGAGTGGACCCGGACCAGGTGGGCGCGGAGATCGACGAGCACGCAGAGCGCGGCCCGGCACGCAGCTCCATCGCCGTCAGCCCCGCCGTCAAGCGCGCGCTCATGGACTCGCACGAGATCGCCCGCGCCTCCGGCTCCTCCTACATCGGCCCGGAACACCTCCTCGCGGCCCTCGCCGCCAACAAGGACGCCACCGCGGGGCGCATCCTCGACGCCGCCCGCTTCTCACCCGGCGCCCCCGGGCCCGCGCCCGGCGAGCACCCGAGCGGCGCCTGGGGCAACGGCGAGCGCGGCCCCACCCCCGGCGCCAGGCCCGGCGGGAACAGCAAGACGCCCACGCTCGACAAGTACGGCACGGACCTCACCGAGGCCGCCCGCCAGGGCCGCATCGACCCCGTCATCGGCCGCGAGAAGGAGATCGAGCAGACCGTCGAGGTCCTCGCCAGGCGCGGCAAGAACAACCCGGTCCTCATCGGAGAGGCCGGTGTCGGCAAGACCGCCGTCGTCGAGGGGCTCGCCCAGCGCATGGCCGACGGTGACGTGCCCGACATCCTCGCCGACCGCCGCGTCGTCCAGCTCAACCTGTCCGCCCTCGTCGCGGGCACCCGCTACCGCGGCGACTTCGAGGAACGCCTCACCGGGCTCGTCGACGAGGTCCGCGAGCACTCCGACGAGGTGATCCTCTTCATCGACGAACTCCACACCGTCGTCGGCGCGGGCGGCGGAGGGGGTGGCGAGGGCGGCGGCTCGATGGACGCGAGCAACATGCTCAAGCCCGCGCTCGCGCGCGGCGAACTCCACGTCATCGGCGCCACGACGCTGGAGGAGTACCGCCGCTACATCGAGAAGGACGCGGCCCTCGCCCGCCGGTTCCAGCCCATCCTCGTGCCCGAACCGAGCACCGCGGACGCCATCGAGATCCTGCGCGGACTGCGCGACCGCTACGAGGCCCACCACCAGGTCCGCTACACCGACGAGGCCCTCGTCGCGGCCGTCGAACTCTCCGACCGCTACCTCACCGACCGTTTCCTCCCCGACAAGGCGATCGACCTCGTCGACCAGGCGGGCGCCCGCGTCCGCATGCGCTCCTCGACCCGCGGCACCGACGTGCGCGCCCTCCAGCGCGAGGCCGAGCAGCTGCGCCGCGACAAGGACCAGGCCGTCGCCGCCGAGCAGTACGAACGCGCCACCGAACTGCGGGACAAGCTCGGTGAACTGGAGCGGCGCATCGAGTCCAGCGGCGATCCGCACCCCAACAAGGACACCATCGCCGAGGTCACGATCGACGATGTCGCCGGTGTCGTCTCGCGCCAGACCGGCATTCCCGTCAGCTCGCTCACGCAGGAGGAGAAGGAGCGGCTGCTCGGTCTGGAGGAGCACCTCCACGCCCGGGTCATCGGGCAGGACGAGGCCGTGACGGCCGTCGCCGACGCGGTCCTGCGCTCGCGCGCCGGGCTCTCCACGGGCGACCGGCCCATCGGCAGCTTCCTCTTCCTCGGCCCCACGGGCGTCGGCAAGACCGAACTCGCCCGCACCCTCGCCGAAGCGCTCTTCGGCAGCGAGGACCGCATGGTGCGGCTCGACATGAGCGAGTACCAGGAACGCCACACCGTCTCACGGCTCGTCGGGGCGCCCCCCGGCTACGTCGGCCACGAGGAGGCCGGGCAGCTCACCGAGGCGGTGCGGCGCAACCCGTACTCGCTGCTCCTGCTCGACGAGATCGAGAAGGCGCACCCCGACGTCTTCAACATCCTCCTCCAGGTGCTCGACGACGGCCGTCTCACCGACTCCCAGGGCCGCACCGTCAACTTCACCAACACCGTCATCGTCATGACGAGCAACCTCGGCTCGGAGGCGATCACGAGCAAGGGCCGGCTCGGCTTCGGCAGCAACGACACCGAGAGCGACGAGGAGGACCGCAGGGAACGCGTCCTGCGTCCCCTGCGCGAGCAGTTCCGGCCCGAATTCCTCAACCGCATCGACGAGATCGTCATCTTCCGCCAGCTCGACGACACCCAACTGCGGAAGATCACCGACCTGTTGCTCGACGAGACGCGGCGCGGACTGCGCGCCCAGGGCGTCGAGGTCACCTTCACCCCCGCCGCCGTCGCCTGGATCGCCCACCACGGCTACCAGCCCGAGTACGGGGCCCGCCCGCTGCGCCGCACCATCCAGCGCGAGGTCACCAACGAGCTCTCGCGCAAACTCCTGCGCGGCGAACTCCCCGAGCACACCGCCCTCGTCGTGGACGCCGAGGAAGGCGCCCCCCGCCTCGTCTTCCGCACCGAGACCGAGACGGGCAAGGGGACGAGGACGGAACCGGCGACGGACTGACCGCACGCGCGCCGCGTACGGACCCTCGTACGCGGCGCGCGTGCCGTATCCTGCGCGCGTGCTCCCTCACGACGTCCTCGTCCTGAACGGCGGCTCCAGCTCCGGCACCACGAGCCTCGCCCGTGCCCTCCAGGACCTCCTGCTCCCCGAACCCTGGCTCCTGTGCGCCGTGGACGATCTCGTCGCGGCACTGCCCGCCGCGCTGCGCGAGGAAGGCGCGGGCGGGACGGGCGAGGGGATCGTCCTCGCGGCGGACGGCTCGGTCAGCCCGGGGGAGACCTTCCGCCGCGTCGAGGCCGCCTGGATGGCGGGCGTCGCGGCGACCGCGCGGGCCGGGACACGCGTCCTGGTGGACGACGTCTTCCTCGGCGGCGCGGCCTCGCAGGCCCGCTGGGCGCACGCGCTCACGGGGCTGCGGACCGCCTGGGTCGGCGTGCGCTGCGCCCCCGCCGTCGCCGAGGCGCGCGAGGCCGGACGCGCGGACCGGGTGCGGGGCATGGCGGCACGCCAGGCCCTCCTGGTGCACGAAGGCGTGCGCTACGACACCGAGGCGGACACGACGTCCGGCGACCCGGCGGCGTGCGCGCGCGAGGTGCTGCGGGGGCTGGGCGCGTCCGCTTAGGCGCCTGAAGGGGGACTCGTCCGGGGGCGTTCTCCGGGGTCGTACGGCCGAAGTCCCTACTTCCCGTCCCCGTCCGCCGCCGCCATGAGCGTCGCGAGGTCGAGTTTGCCCATCTTCATCATGGCGGCCATCGCGCGCCCCGCGCGCTCCTGGTCCGGGCCCGCGAGGAGGTCGAGGAAGGGGATCGGCGCGACCTGCCAGGACAGGCCCCAGCGGTCCTTGAGCCAGCCGCAGGGGCCCTCGGAGCCGCCGAGGCTCAGGGCGTCCCAGTAGTGGTCGATCTCGGCCTGGTCGGCGCACTCGACGACGAGCGAGACCGCTTCGGTGAAGTGGAACTCGGGGCCGCCGTTGAGCGCGTTGTGCCGGGTCCCGTCGAGGGTGAAGTCGACGGTGAGGACGGAGCCCGGGGGGCGGGGCCCGCCCTCCTGGTAGTGGGTCACGCGGTCGATCCGCGAGTTCGGGAAGACGGAGACGTAGTACTCGGCGGCCTCCAGCGCCTCGCTGTCGAACCACAGACTCGGGATGACGTGCGGCATGGGATGCCCTCCTCGGCCGGGGCGCACGGCCACTCCGTACGTCCTCACCAGCTACGACCGTCCCACCGCCCCGAACTCATCGCATCCCGGCCCGCCGCACCCCTCCCGTAGGCTCCCGGGGTGTTCTCGCTCCGCCTGCCCGGCCTTCTGCTCGCCGTCCTCCTCCTCGCCGCCTGCGGCACGGACTTCGCACCCACCGCCCCCGGGGCGAGCCGGGACCCGCGCCTCCCGCCCCGCCACCAGGGCATCGACTACCAGCTCGGCGGCTCCTACCCGCCCCCCGCCGGAGCCGGGATCGTCGTCCGCGACCACACGGCGAAGCCCGCCGCCGGGCACTACAACGTCTGCTACGTCAACGCCTTCCAGGCCCAGCCGGGACGCGCCGCCGACTGGCCTGCCGACCTCCTCCTGCGCGACGCGCGCGGCAAGGCCGTCATCGACCGCGACTGGAACGAGCAACTCATCGACCTGCGCACCCCGGAGCGCAGGAAGCGCGCCGCCGCCCGCGTCGGCGAACAGATCGCGGGCTGCGCCCGGCACGGCTTCCAGGCCGTGGAGCCCGACAACTACGACAGCTACACGCGCTCCCACGGCCTCCTCAAGGCCACCGACGCCACCGCCTACCTCACCCTCCTCGCCCGCACCGCCCACCACCACGGCCTCGCGATCGCCCAGAAGAACACGGCCGAGCTGGCGTCCAGGCGCGAGAAGGCCGGTCTCGACTTCGCGGTCACCGAGGAGTGCGGCGCGTACGAGGAGTGCGGGACGTACCTGCGCGCCTTCGACGGGCACGTCGTCGACATCGAGTACACGCGCGAGGGGCTGCGCGGGGCCTGCGCGGTGCGGGGACTGCGCCCGGCGGTCGTGCTGCGCGATCTGGACCTCGTACCGCGCGGTGAGAAGGGATACGTACGGGACGTGTGCCCCGCGTCCTGATGCCGGCCCCGATCGCGGCGTCGGAGCCGCCTCCGGTTGCGTCCGCCGCCCACTCGGTGACCCTTGACGGAGGACGCGCGGGCACCGTTTCGGGTGCCGCGCCCCCACCGGAGAGGACGCACGATGCCCGCGATCACCACGCGTGACGGAGTCGAGATCTTCTACAAGGACTGGGGCAAGGGCCGCCCCGTGGTCTTCATCCACGGCTGGCCGCTCAGCGGCGACGCCTGGCAGGACCAGCTCAAGGCGGTCGCCGACGCCGGGTACCGCGGTATCGCGCACGACCGGCGCGGGCACGGCCGCTCGACACCGGTCTTCGACGGCTACGACTTCGACACCTTCGCGGACGACCTGCACGACCTCATCACCGAGCTCGACTTGCGCGACGTCACCCTCGTCGCGCACTCGATGGGCGGCGGCGAACTCGCCCGCTACATCGGCCGCCACGGCACGGACCGCGTCCACTCCGCCGTCCTGCTCTCGGCGATCCCGCCGCTCATGCTCCAGGGCCCCGACAACCCGGAGGGCGTCCCGCAGAGCGTGTTCGATGACATCAAGAAGGGGATTCTCGCGGAGCGCTCGCAGTTCTGGCGCGACACCGCCGTGGGCTTCTTCGGCGCCAACCGGGACGGGAACAAGGTCACCCAGGGCAACAAGGACGAGTTCTGGCTCATGGCCATGCAGGAGGCCATCGAGGGCAGCGTGGCCTGCGTCGACGCCTTCGCGGCGACGGACTTCCACGAGGACCTGAAGAAGTTCGACATCCCCACTCTCGTCGTGCACGGCGACGACGACCAGGTGGTGCCGATCGACGCCACCGGCAGGAAGACGGCCCAGCTCGTCCCCGGCGCCGAACTGAAGGTCTACGCGGGCGGCTCGCACGGCATCGCCCTCGTCCCGGGCGACAAGGAGAAGTTCACCAAGGACCTCCTGGAGTTCCTGAAGAAGTGACGCCACGACCCGCTGGGGAGGGCGCGGCATGGCGCTGAACGCGCTGGAGGGGCGGCACCGCTCGGGTGCCGCCCCTCCAGCGCGCGCGGTGCGCGGTCAGTCCGGCAGCGGCCGCACGCTGCGCGGTGTGCTCGGCGACTGGTGCGTGCTCGTCGGAAGCATCCTGATCTCGCCCTCGGGGTTGATCTCCGCCTGCACGATGCCCGTCTCGTCGCGGTAGAGCGGGGCACCGCTCGGGCCCGTCTGCTGGGTGCGGGTCACTGTCACGGCGGCCGGGCCGCCGCCCGGCTCGCCCACGATCTCGGCGGCGTCGAAGGTCAGCTCGTAGCGCTCGGGCTGCATGACAGGCTCCGTCCTGCGGGAGGGTCGCGGGCACCGGCTGCCCCCTGCATGATGCGGCCAGCGGCCTGGCGGGGGCGTGCGGAGGTGCGCCGTTCGGGGCGCAACCGCCCGGCGCTCGGGGGCGCGGTACGGGAGCTTCAGGGGGCGCACTCCAGCACTCCGGGGCGGAGCCTCACCACCCCAGCCCGTGGAACTCCCTGCGCAGCGCCGCGAAGCCCCGCTCCTCGCGCGAAGGGTGCACGCGGTTGGTGAGCAGGACCGCGTACCGCCCCGTGGCGGGGTCCACCCACAGGCTGGTCCCCGTGAAGCCCGTGTGTCCGTACGCGTCCGGGCCGAACGAGCCGCCGACAGGCGAGGCGTCGCCGGTGTCCTGACCCTGCCAGGCGAGCGCCCGGCGCAGGTTCAGTCCGTCGGTGTGGGGGGCCGTCATGCGCGCGTACGTCTCGGGGCGCAGCAGTGGGGAGGCCCCGCCCGCGAGCGAGCGGGCGAGCGTCTCGACGTCGGCGAGCGGGGCGAAGAGCCCGGCGTGCCCGGCGATCCCGCCGAGCACGACGGCGTTCTCGTCGTGGACCTCGCCCCGCACCACGCGCCCCCGCCACGGGCAGTCCTCGGTCGCCACCGCGCGCTCCGCCGGCACCGGCCCGAACCGGGTCCCGCGCAATCCGAGCGGTGCGCACACGTACCGCTCCACGAGTGCGTCGAGCCCTTCGCCGCCCGCCGCCTCGGCGAGCAGCCCGAGGAGCATGAAGCCCTGCGAGGAGTACGTGACGTGCTGCCCGGGCGGCCCGCTCAGCGGGAGCCGCGCGAGCCCGTCGAGCAGCGCCTCGCGGGTCGGGTGCGTGCGGTACATCGGGACCTGGCCGGGCAGCCCCGAGGTGTGGGTGAGCAGCGCCGCGACGGTCAAGGGGGCGAGCGGGGTGTCGCGGTAACGGGGCAGGTACGCGGCGAGCGGGGCTTCGAGGGAGAGGGCACCACGCTCGGCGAGGGCCGTCACGACGAGACCCACGACGGGTTTGGTCACGGAGGCGAGGTCCCACAGCTCCGTGCCGTCCAGCGGGGGACCGTCCCAGGCCCGCGTCCCGAGCCACCCGCGGTCCACGCCGCCGTCCGGCGTCGAAAGCGCCCAGGCGGCACCCGAGTACAGGCCGCGCTCCCGGCCCCCGGCGAGCAGCGCGCGCCGTGCCGCGCCCGCCCGCGCACGCTCCGCGCTCATCGCTCCTCACCTCCCGCGCCGACGAGGCCCAGGTGTGGCGGGGCCTCCGACGCGAGCCCGGCCTCGATGCCGCGCGCGGCCGAGAGCGCGAGCGGCGCGTACATCCCGGCGGCGGTGTCGTCGAAGGTGAACAGCGGGCCGCCCAGGACGAGTACGCCCGCGAGCGCGCCGTCCGGGCCGTGCACGGGGACGGCCAGGGCGCGCCGCGCCGCCCCGGCGTCGGCCGAGTCGAGCGTCCAGCCGGTACGGGCCGCTCCGGCGAGCGCCTCGGCGTCCTCGGCGGGCGCCTCCGCGTCCTCGGCGGGCGCCTCCGCGTCCTCGTTCCCGGCGGGCGCCTCGCTCAGGGCCCGTACGAGCAGCCCCGCGGCGCCCGCGGTGAGCCGCTCGCGCTCGCCCGGCCGCGGCCCGAGCGCGAGCCCCGCGCCGGGCGCGCTCACCTCGACGTGCACGAGCCACTCGCGGTCGCGCACCGCGTACGAGGCGAACAGCCCGGTGCGGGCGTGGAGTTCGCCGAGCACTGGGCGCACGTGACGCAGGACGGGCTCCTCGGCGAGCACGGCCGCGGCCAGGCCGAGCAGGCGGGGGCCCGGGCGGTAGCTGCCGCCCTCGGCGGCCTCGGCGAAGCCCGCGGCGGCGAGCGAGCGCAACAACCGGTGCACGGTGGGCTTCGCGAGCCCCGTACGCCGTGACAGCTCGGCGAGCCGGTGCGGCGCGCCCGTCGCGACGAGCGCCGACAGGACCTCCATCGCCTTGTCCACCGGACCGGGAGCGATCCTGTCCGCCGGCCCCGCGGCAAGGCCCTCACCTGGCGAAACATCGGGAGCCGCGAGGGCCGCCGCCTGCGAACGACTGTTGACCGTTTTCCCCATGGGGTTTAGCTTACCCGCACTGCATTCCATCTGCCGGAACGGGTGTGTTGCTCAATGGAACGAATACCTCGGGGCGCGTCACACGGGCCCCGCCCCTCGCGGCGCACCGTGCTGCGCTACGGCGGCGCGGCCGTGCCCGCGCTCGCCGCCACCGGGCTCCTGACCGGCTGCGGCACCGAGCCCGCCACGCACGCGGGCAACGTCCTGCGCGTCTCCCAGACCGGCGACCCGAAGACCATGGACCCGCAGAAGCAGGGCGACATGGTCTCGATGAACGTCCTCGTCAACGTCTTCGACACGCTCACCGTCCGGGGCCGCGACAACAAGCTGGAGCCCGGCCTCGCGCTCACCTGGAAGGCCGTCTCGCCGAAGGTGTGGCGCTTCACGCTCCGCCCCGGCGTCCGCTTCCACAACGGCGAGGCGTGCGACGCGAAAGCGGTCAAGTTCAGCCTCGACCGGCTCCTCGACCCCGCCACCAAGTCGCCCATCGTGGAACTGCGGTACGTCGACGGGGTCACCGTCGTGGACCCGCACACCGTGGACGTCCACACCTCCGTGCACGACCCGATCCTCCCGGACAAGGTCTCCCTCTTCGGCGGCGTCGTCGTCCCGCCCCGCTACCTCGCGAAGGTCGGCGACGACGGCTTCGCCAACCACCCCGTCGGCACCGGCCCTTTCACGTTCGCCCACTGGCAGCGCGACCACGAACTGCGCCTGCGCGCCTTCCCCCACCACTGGCGGGGCCGCCCGGGACCGGACGAGGTCGTCTTCACCCCCGCGCCCAACGCCTCCTCGGCGCTCGCCGCGCTCCAGAGCGGCGAGGTGGACCTTGTCAGCGGCCTCACCCCCGACGCCGCCCAGCAACTCGACGGCTACCCGGGCGTCCACCTCGACCACCACACCGGCATCCGCACCTCCTACCTCTCGCTCGACACCCTCACCGACGGACCCCTGCGCGACCGCCGGGTGCGCCAGGCCCTCAACCACGCGGTGGACGTGCCCCTGCTCATCAAGGCCGTGCTCAGCGGCAAGGCCCAGGAGGTGCCCGCGATGATCCCGCGCGGCGCCTTCGGCTTCGACGAGTCGATCACCCCGTACACCCGCTCCGTCGGCCGCGCCAAACACCTCCTCGCCGAGGCCGGTCACCCGCACGGCTTCCACACGACGCTCACCGCGTCCAACGTCGACGCCAACGTCGCCGAAGCCCTCTCCGGGCTCCTCGCCCGCGCCGGGGTGCACGCCAAGGTCAACCTCCTCGACCCCGGCACCTACGCGCAGCGCCTCACCTCCGACAACCACGGCGCCCTCGGCCCTCTCTACCTCGCCGCCTCCACCGTGTGGACCCTCGACGGCGAGAGCATGCTCCAGTCCAACGTCCGCTCCGACCGCCGCCAGAGCCGCTGGCACGACAAGCGCGCCGACGACCTCGTGGACTCCGAGGAACTCTCCGTCGAACCGGCCACCCGCCGCCGCGCCTTCAGCCGCCTCCAGGAACTCGTCAAGACGGAGGCGCCCTTCGTGTCCCTGTACCAGATCGACAACATCTACGCCCGCAACGACCGCCCCCACTGGACCCCCGGCGCCGCCGGAGTCCTCGACATGGCGAGCGCGGAGGTCACCCGATGAGCACCACGCTCGCCCCCACCCCGGCGCCCGCGACCGTGAAGCGGCCGGGCCGCTCCGGGCCCCTCCTGCGCACCCTCGCCGTCCGCATCGGCACCGCGCTCCTCGTCCTGCTCTGCACGGCGACCGTCGCCTTCTTCCTCGTCCGGCTCTCCGGGGACCCCGTCAAGGTCCTCCTGCCACCCGACGCGACCGCCCAGCAGGAACACGTCCTGCGGCACAGCCTCGGCCTGGACCGCCCCCTGTTCACGCAGTACCTCGACTACCTGTGGGGCCTGCCGCGCCTCGACTTCGGCGACTCGCTCTTCTACAACCAGCCCGTCCGCACCGTGCTCGCCGACCGCATCCCCGCGACCCTTCTCCTCGCGGCGGGCGCCCTCGTCGTCACCCTCGTCATCGCGCTCCCCGCGGGGACCATCGCCGCGATGCGCCGGGGCCGCGCCACCGACCGCACCGTCATGACCGGCGTCCTCCTCGGCCAGTCCACGCCGCCCTTCTGGGTCGGCATCCTCCTGGTCCTCGTCTTCGCCGTCGGCCTGCACGCCCTGCCCGCCTCCGGGTACGGAAGCTTCGCTCACCTCGTCCTGCCCTCGGTGACGCTCGCCGTCTACTCCGTCGCCGTCGTCGCCAGGCTGCTGCGCTCCTCGCTCGTCGACGTCCTCGCCTCCGACCACATCCGCACCGCCCGCGCGCGCGGCCTCGGCCCCGTGCGGACCGTTCTCACGCACGGGCTGCGCAACGCCTCGCTGCCCGTCGTCACCGTCGTCGGCCTTGAGGTCGGCAGCCTCCTCGGCGGCGCCATCCTCACCGAACAGGTCTTCTCCTGGCCCGGCGTCGGACGCCTCACCGTCGAGGCCATCTCCAACCGCGACTTCCCCCTCGTCCAGGCCACGATCCTGCTCTTCGCCGCGACCTTCGTCGTCGTCAACCTCCTCGTCGACCTCTCCTACAGCCTCCTCGACCCGAGGGTGAGGACCCGCGCATGACCACGACCACCGCACCCCCCGCGGCCGAGCCCGCCGCCCCGCCCGCGCCCGCGAGCACCCGCGCGGCCGCCGTACGCTCCCTGCTGCGCAACAAGCTCGCCGTCGCCGCCCTCGCCTTCCTCCTCCTCGTCCTCGTCTGCGCCGTCTTCGCCCCGCTCATCGCGCCGGCCGATCCCAACGCGCAGGACCTCCTCGCGCGCCTCAAGCCACCCGCCTGGCAGCACGGCGGCAGCTCCGCGCACCTCCTCGGCACCGACCAGCTCGGCCGCGACCTGCTCTCCCGCGTCATCTACGGCACGCGCGTCTCGCTCATGGTCGGCGCGGGCGCCGCCCTCCTCGCCGGTGTCCTCGGCACCCTCGCCGGACTCGCCGCCGGGTACTTCGGCGGCTGGACCGACCGCCTCCTCATGCGCCTCGCCGACGTCCAGCTCGCCTTCCCCGCGATCCTCCTCGCCCTCGCGGTCGTCGGCTTCGTCGGCTCCGGGCTCTGGTACGTGATCCTCGTCCTCGGCATCACCGGCTGGGTCTCCTACGCCCGCGTGGTGCGCTCCGAGGTGCTCTCCCTGCGCACCCGCGACTTCGTCACCGAGGCGCACGCGATCGGCGTACGGCACCCCGCGATCATGCGCCGCCACCTCCTGCCCAACGTCATGGCACCCCTCGCGACCATCGGCACGCTGCACATCGCCGCCGCCATCGTCGCCGAGGCGTCCCTGAGCTACCTCGGCCTCGGCGTCCCCAAGGAGACCGTGACCTGGGGCGCGATGCTCGCCGACGGACAGCTCTACCTCGGCACCTCCTGGTGGGTCGCCGTCTTCCCCGGCATCGCCCTCATGCTCACCTCACTCGCCGTCAACATCACCGGCGACGCCCTGCGCGACGTCGCGGACCCGAAGGCCTACCGCCGATGACCGAGCACACGACCCCGAAGACGCCCGGCACGCCGACAGCCGCGCCCGTCCTCCAGATCCAGGACCTCCACGTCGACTTCCGCCTGGAGTCCCACACCGTCCACGCCGTACGCGGGGTGAACCTCGCCGTCCACGCGGGCGAGACCCTCGCCGTCGTCGGAGAGTCCGGCAGCGGCAAGTCCGCCACCGCGCTCGCCGCCCTGCGCCTCAACCCCGAACCGCCCTGCCGCTACCCGCGCGGCGAAGTCCTCCTCGACGGCGCCGACATCCTGCACCGCCCCGAACGCGCCCTGCGCCGCCTGCGCGGCAGCGACATCTCCATGGTCTTCCAGGACCCCATGACGAGCCTCGACCCGCTCCAGCGCTGCGGCCACCAGGTCAGCGAGGTCCTGCGCCTGCACGGCGGCCACAGCCGCCAGGAGGCCCGCGCCGCCGCGCTCGAAGCCCTCGCCGACGTCGGCATCCCCGACCCCGAGCGCCGCTACCGCCAGTACCCCCACGAACTCTCCGGCGGCCTGCGCCAGCGCGTCATGATCGCCTCCGCGCTCGTCGCCCGCCCCCGCGTCCTCATCGCCGACGAACCCACCACCGCGCTCGACGTCACGGTGCAACGCCAGATCCTCGACCTCCTCACGGACCTGCGGGAGCGCCACGGCATGGCCGTCGTCCTCATCACGCACGACCTCGGCGTCGTCGCCGAGACCGCCGACCGCGTCGTCGTCATGCGCCACGGCGAGGTCGTCGAGAGCGGCGACGTCGAGCAGGTCTTCGCCCGCCCCACCCACCCGTACACCCGCGCCCTCCTCGACGCGACGCCCCGACTGGAGCCCGCCGCATGACAGCGACCGCCACCCCGCTCCTCGAACTACGCGGCCTGCGCAAGGAGTTCCCCGGGCGCCCACCGAGCGTCGCCGTCGACGGCGTCGACCTCACGGTCCACGAGGGCGAGACCCTGGCCCTCGTCGGCGAGTCGGGCTGCGGCAAGACGACGCTGACCCGGCTCCTCCTGCGCCTCACCGAACCCACCGCCGGCACCGTCCACTTCGACGGGACCGACCTGCACGGCCTCGATCACGCCGCGCTGCGCCGCTTCCGCCGCCAGCTCCAGGTCGTCCTCCAGGACCCGTACTCCAGCATGAACCCGCGGCTGCGCGTCGCCGACATCGTCGCCGAACCCCTCGTCACGCACGACCCCGCCTACCGCGGCAGGGGCGGCCGGGCCCGCCGCCGCGCTCGCGTCGCCGAACTCCTCGACGCGGTGGGACTCGACGCAGGCGTCCTCGACCGCTACCCGCACGAGTTCTCCGGCGGCCAGCGCCAGCGCGTCTCGATCGCCCGCGCCCTCGCCCTCGAACCCCGCCTCGTCGTCCTCGACGAGCCCACGAGCGCCCTCGACGTCTCCGTGCAGGCCCGCGTCCTCGACCTCCTCGCCGAACTGCAACAGCGCCTCGGCCTCACGTACCTCTTCGTCTCGCACAACCTCGCGGTCGTCCGGCAGATCTCCGACCGCGTCGCCGTCATGCGCGCGGGCCGCATCGTCGAGACCGGCACTGCCGCCGAGGTCTTCGCCCACCCCGCGCACGACTACACGCGCGCCCTCCTCGACGCGGTCCCCGTGCCGGACCCCCGCCGTCGCCGCCGGAGCGCCGCATGAGCGCGCTCCCCATCGTGCGGGTACGGGACGAGACGGCCGCACGGGCGGCGGTACGGGCCCGGACGGCCCGGACCTCCTCAGCGCCCCGAGAGCACGAGCCCCGCCGCGCCGAGCAGCGCGACATCGTCCACCGCCGCCTCGCTCACCACGACCCGCACCGGTTCGCCCCCGCCGAGCACGTCGGCACGCAGGCGTTCCTCGACCAGCGCCCGGAACCGTTCACCGCCCTCGCGTGCCTCCCCATGGAGCACGAACAGGCCGCAGGCGAAGAGCTGTTGGACCGTCGCGAGCCCGAGCACCAGGTTCTCCGCGTACTCGGTGACGAGCCGCGCCGCCTCCTCGCCCGGCGCGGCGACGAGCGCCCCGAGCGACACCTCGCCGCCGAGCCCCAGCGCCCGCGCCCGCTCGCGCAGCCACCGCGTGGTCGCCACCGTCTTCCAGCACCCCCGCCGCCCACAGGTGCACTGGCGCCCGCTCGCCGAGACCGTCATGTGCGCCCCGCTGCGCCCGCCCGGCGGGGCCAGCACCTCACCCGCGTACAGGATGCCGACCCCGAGCACCTCGCCCGTCGACACCGAGGCGAAGGAGCGCCGCCCGCGCCCCGGCCCGAACCAGCGGTCGCCCAGCACCTGCACCCTCGCCCGGTGCTCGACCCGCACCGGGGCGCCCACGAGCGCCTCCAGGCGCCGCGCCACCGGATAGCCGCGCAGCGCGGGCGCCTCGTTCACCTCCACGACGAGCCCCGTGCCCGGGTCCACCACACCGGCGGCGGCGACCCCGACGCCGAGCGGCGACCCGCTCGCGAGGAGCCCCGCCACCTCGGCGAGCGCCGCGTCCACCGCGCCCGCGCCCGCCGCCGGATCGAAGACCGCCTCGCCCCGCTCCCGCACCACCCCCGCACCGCTCAGCAGCGCCGCCCGCACCCGCCCCGGCAGCACCTCGACAGCGCCCAGCGCGCCCGGGCCCGCCACACCGTCGTCGCCGCCCGCGCGGGCCGGGGACGGCACCAACCGCAAAGGAGTACGTTCATGCGCCATACGCCGACTCTGCCACGCCGCGCCACCGGGGTGACAGCCGCGTGAGCCACCGGTACCTGACCGAGACCACCTGGCGCGAGACCCGCGAGGCCGCCCCCGACGCCATAGCCCTGCTGCCCATCGGCTCGCAGGAACAACACGCCGCGCACCTCCCGCTCGGCACCGACACCCTCCTCGCCGAGGCCGTCACCGAGCGTGCCCTCGCCCACCTCGCCGGACGCGCGGCGCAGGGCGAGCGGGTCCCGCACGTCGTCCGGCTGCCCACGCTCCCGTACGGGCACAGCCCCCACCACCTCTTCGCCGCCGCGCTCACCCTCTCCGCGCACACCCTCGGCCTCGTGCTCGACGAGATCCTCGACTCGCTCGCGGCGACCGGGCACCGCAGGGTACTCGTGGTCAACGGCCACGGCGGCAACGACGAGATCATGCGCCTCGCGGTCAAGCGCTTCGCGCTGCGCGCCGAGGTCACGGCCGCCGCCTGCTCGTACTGGTCGCTCGGCGAAGCCGCCGCGGACGCGGAGCACGCCGCGCTCGTCCCGGGACACGCCGGCTGGTTCGAGACCTCGCTCATGCTCGCCGCCCACCCCGAGCTGGTCCGCACCCCCGTCCCCGCCCGCGGGCCCGTGGACCCGCCGCCGCTCTTCGACCGGCCCCCCTACCCGGGGCTCACCACCGAGCGGCACGGCGAGTGGGAACGCGTCGGCGGCAGCACGGACGACGCCTCGGGCGCCCAGGCGGAGCAGGGGGCCGCGCTCCTCGACGCGCGGGCCCGCGCCCTCGCCGAAGCCGTCCTCGCCTTCGACCGCGTGACCGGTACCGAAACCGGCACCGGCACGGGCTGAGCCGCCCCGTACCGCCCGCACCACCCGTACCACCCGCACCACCACTCAGCGAGGAACCCCATGAAGATCACCGGCGTCGACGTCCACGTCGTCAACCTCCCCCTCCTCAACCCCTTCACCTCCTCCTTCGAGACCAAGACGGGCGAGACCCGCACCGTCGTCCGCATCCGCACCGACAGTGGCGTCGAGGGCTGGGGCGAGACGATGTGGGGGCAGCCCGTGGCCGCGCTCGTGCGCGTCCTCGCCGAGGACCTGATCGGCACGAGCCCCTTCGCGCTCGAAGCCTTCCACCGCAAGCAGCACATGGTGCCCTTCTTCCACGGCTACCTCGGCTACGCGGCGCTCGCCGCGCTCGACGTCGCCTGCTGGGACGCCATGGGCAAGGCGACGGGGCAGTCCGTCACCGACCTGCTCGGCGGCCCCGTGCGCACCGAGGTCCCCCTCACCGCGCTCATCACGCGCGCCGACGCCCCCGGCGCCTCGCGCGCCGACCTGCCGGGCGCGCTCGCCGAGCACACCGCGAAGGTCGTCGCCGAGGGCGGCTTCCGCGCCGTCAAGCTCAAGGGCACCACCGACGTGGCCGGGGACGTCGCGATCCTGCGCGCCCTGCGCGCCGAACTCCCCGCGATCGACCTGCGCGTCGACCCCAACGCCGCCTGGTCCGTCCCGGACTCGATCCGCGCAGGGATAGCCCTGGAGGAACTCGACCTGGAGTACCTGGAGGACCCCTGCGTCGGCATCGAGGGCATGAGCCAGGTGCGCGCGAAGGTCCGTATCCCGCTGTGCACCAACATGTGCCTCGTGCGCTTCGAGGAGTTCGCGCCCGCCGTGCGGCTCGGTGCCGTGGACGTCGTGCACGGCGACGTCTACAAGTGGGGCGGCATCGCCGCGACGAAGGCCCTCGCCGCGCACTGCGAGACCTTCGGGCTCGGCATGAACCTGCACAGCGGCGGCGAACTCGGCATCGCGACCGCCGCGCACCTCGCCGTCGTCGCGAGCACCCCGGTCCTCTCCCGCGCCATCGACTCCATGTACTACCTGCACGCCGACGACATCATCGAGCCCCTGACCCTGCGCGAGGGCAGCCTCACCGTCCCCACCGGCCCCGGGCTCGGCGTCACCGTCGACGAGGACAAGCTCCACCACTACGCCGAGGTCAACGCGAAGGAAGGGGACCTGACCCGATGAGCGAGCGGACGACGAAACACGCCCTGCGCACCGAGGCGGCGCCCCCGCCCGCCGGTGCCTACAGTCAGGGCCTCGCGGCGGGCCCGTACGTGTACACCTCCGGGCTCGGCCCGCAGGACCCCGCGAGCGGGGCGGTACCGGAGGGCATCGCGGCGCAGACCACGCAGGTGCTCGCGAACCTCGCCGCCGTCCTCGCGGCGGACGGCCTCTCCCTCGGCGACGTCGTCAAGGCGACCGTCCATCTCCAGCACCTGCGCCGCGACTTCGCGGGCTTCGACGCCGCCTACCGCGCGGCCTTCGAGGCCACGGGCGGGCCCCTCCCGGTGCGTACGACGGTCGGCTCGGACCTCATGGACATCCTGGTCGAGATCGACGTCGTGGCGCTGCGGCGCACCTGAGCGGGGGTACGGGGCGGGGACGGCGCCCACCGAGGGCGCGCCGTCCCCGCCCCGTACCGCGCGGCCACGCCTCACACCGGCAGCACGTGTTCCCCGGTGCGGTCCGTGCTCAGGCACAGCGAGCACACGTGCGCCTCGTGCGTCGCGCACGCCGTGACATCGGGGCGCTCGTACTCCCGCGCGCACACGTGGCACGTGTACGGGCTCGCGCTCGGGTTGCCGCCCTCGTCCAGGAGTGGTTCCGCGATGCCGTCGTCCGCGCGCCGCAGGTAGTACTTCCCGCGTGTCACCAGGGCCATGACGGGGGTGAGGACGAAGGCGAGGAGGACGGCGGCGACGGGGGAGTAGGGCTGGAGCGTGTCGCCGAGCGCGTGGAAGTACATCGCGATCGACAGGCCCGAGGCCGCGACGAAGGAGACGACGCCGACCGGGTTGACCGCGTAGAGCATCCCGCGCCGGAACTCGGGCTGGAGCGGCGAGAGCCTCAGCACGTACTTGTTGACCATGATGTCGGTCGCCACGGTCACGACCCAGGCGATCGCGCAGTTCGAGTAGAAGCTCAGGATGTCGTTGAGGAAGCTGAACATGTCGGCCTCCATCAGCGCGAGTGCGAAGCCGAGGTTGACGAGGACGAAGACCATGCGGCCCGGGTAGCGGCGGGTCACCCGGGTGAAGGAGTTCGTCCACGCGAGCGAGCCCGAGTACGCGTTCGTCACGTTGATCTTGATCTGGCTGATCACGACGAGGACGACGGCGAGCGGCACGACGAGCCAGGAGGGCATCATCGCGTCGAACGCGCCCCGGAACTGCTGGATCGGCTCGGTCGCGGCGGCCGGTCCCACGCCGGAGAGGATGTACACGGCGAGGAAGACGCCGATCGCCTGCTTGAGCGCGCCGAGCACCACCCAGCCCGGACCGGCCATGACGACGGCCGTCCACCACGCGCGCCTGTTCTTGTCGGTACGGGGCGGCATGAAGCGCAGGTAGTCGATCTGCTCGCCGATCTGCGCGATGAGCGAGAGGCACACGCCCGCGCCGAGCAGCACCGAGGCGGTGTTGATCCCGCCGTCCCCCGAGGTGCCCGCGTAGGCGAGGAAACGGTCCACCGTGCCCGGGTCCTCGGCGACGACGTAGACGAGCGGTCCCACCATGAGCAGGAGCCACACGGGCGTGGTCCACACCTGGAGCTTGCTGAGCGCCTTCATCCCGTGGATCACGAGCGGGATCACCATGAACGTCGACACCAAGTACCCGAGCCACAAGGGCAGATGGAGCCCCAGTTTGAGACCCTGCGCCATAATCGAGCCTTCGAGCGCGAAGAAGATGAAGGTGAAGCTCGCGAAGATGACACTCGTGAGGACCGAGCCGAAGTAGCCGAAGCCCGAACCGCGGGTGATGAGGTCCAGGTCGAGGTTGTAGCGCGCCCCGTAGTACGCGAGCGGGAAGCCCGTCACGAAGATGAGGACGGCCGCGACACCGATCGCGAGCAGCGCGTTCCCCGTGCCGTGGCTGAGCCCGATCCCCGCGCCGATGGAGAAGTCCGCCATGTAGGCGATCCCGCCGAGCGCCGTCGTCGCCACGACCATGGGCGTCCAGCGGCGGTACGAGCGCGGGGCGAAGCGGAGCGTGTAGTCCTCCAGCGTCTCCCGCACCGCCCCGCTCTCGCGTACGGGTCCCTCTGGCGTGGGTTCGGCGGCGGCCGGCGGCCGTGACTGGGTGGTGCTCATGCATGCCCTCCTGGGGACGGTAGGTGATGCCGGGCAGGAGGGAGGCTAGGGACGGGGTGTTTCCCGCCGTCCGCGCGCCGCGTGAACGGGGCGTTACGGAGTGCTCACGCGTCCTGGCGGGCCGGGCTCACGGGCACGGGCGCGTCCGAGACGGCACGGCCCGTCAAGGCGACTTGTTTTCGCGGGAGTTCGGCGCGGCGCGCCGCCGGGCTGAGGAGCAGGTACGCGGCACCGCAGGCCGAGAACGCCGCCGTCCCCGCGAAGACCGGGCCCGCCCCCCAGACACCGATCGCGGCACCCGCCACCGGGTACGACAGCGGGGCCAGCCCGACCATCGTGAGCATCACGACGGAGGTGACGCGCCCGAGGTAGGCGGGGTCGGCGGCGTTCTGGAGAAGGCTGTTGTCGAGAGCCCCCGCCGTCCCGGCCGCGAGCCCCGTGAGCGCAGCGCACCCGACGACGACACCGAGGACGGGCACGGAACCGAGCACCGCCGCGCTCGCACACGCGAGCCCGAGCGCCCCGCTCAACACGAGACCGGCGCGCGGTACCCACCCGACCACTGTGATGAGCGCCGCGCTGGCCGCCGCTCCGGCACCGAAGGCGCCCACGATCCAGCCGTACCCCGAAGGGCCCCAACCGCGCTCGGTGTTGAGGAGCAGGAGACCGACGTTGAGTGTCGAGCTGAGCCCGAGTTCGCACAGCGCGAGGGCGAGGACGAGGGGCCGCACGAGCGGGTGCCGGCGGATATAGCGCAGACCGTCGAGCAACTCGGCGCGCAGGCCGCCGTGTTCACCCGCACTGGTCTTGTCGCTCGCCGCCGGGGGACGTATCCGCAGCGAGAACAGCAGCGGCAGCGACGCCGCGAAGAGCGCCCCCGCGACGACGAAGGCGAGCGGCACCCCGCCGAGCCCCAGCGCGAGCCCCGCGAGCGGCGGTGCGGCGATCTGGCTCAGCCGCATCGCGAGCGACCGCATCCCGATGACGCGTGCGAACTGCTCGGGACGGGTCAGGCGCGGCGGCAGCGCGCCCACGGCCGGCACGAACAGCGCGTCCACCGTGCCGAAGACGAGCGCCACGCACACGAGGAGCCACAGCGCGGGCGAGGCGACGGCGACCACCGCGGCCACCCCGAAAATCAGCACGCACCGCACCGTGTCGCTGCCGAGGACGATCCGGCGCGGGTCGAGGCGGTCGGCGAGCACCCCGCCGCCCAGCATGAGCAACGCGCGCGGCACGGCCCCCGTGGCCATCACGACCCCCACCCCGGCCGGATCGGTGACCTTCTGCGCCGTCCAGCCCAGCGCCACGAAGTACACGCCGTCGCCGACGAGTGAGGCGGTGTACGCCAGGAGCCAGCGCAGCACGTTGCCGTCGCGGTGCGCGGGGCGGGAGGGCGTGGTGGGCGCCGGCGGGACGGGGAGGGCTGGAGCGGGGGCGGCCATGACGGGACTCCTCGGGGTGCGCGGGAGGGGACGTGGGGCTTCAGGGGCGGAACGGGAAGCTGTACAGGTGCAGGGAGACGTGCTCGCGCTCCCCTCCGCCACCGGACCGTGCCGCTGCCTTGGCCCGCTCGCGCCACCGCGCGGCCAGCGCCTCGAACTCGCTTCCCATCTCGGCCAGTTCGTCGGCGGTGAGGTCCATGATCCATTCCGACGACGTTGCCGCGTCGGACCACCGCGCGCCCCACGCCTGCGCCTGTGCGAGGTAGTGCCGGTACTGCTCGAAGCGGGTCTCGACGATCGCGTGTGCCACGGCCTGCGTGGTGGCCGCCCCCTCCGGCGTCCCGGTGAACTGCGAGTCGCGGAAGCCGAATCCGCCCTCGTTCGCGACCCGCCACCAGCGCTCGCGACCGTCCCTCGCGTGCTCGGGTGCCTCCGCCACGAACTCGTGCTCGGCGAGCTTGCGCAAGTGGTAACTGACCAGCGAGGGCGCCTCGTCGACCTGCTCGGCGAGCTGTGAGGCGGTCGCCGCCCCGGCCGCGTGGAGCAGCCGGTACAGGCGCATGCGCAGCGGATTGGTGAACGCCTTCAGACGCGCGAGCTCGGTGACCCGCTCGGGGCGGGGGCCGGGGTGAGAGGGGTCCTGGGGGGCGGAGTCCTGGTGAGGGGGCATGCGCCGAGTATGGTTCCGCAAGAAAAACTGCGCAACCATCCTTGCGAAATTATTCTTTCGCGATATCGGAGCGGCGCGCCCCGGCCCCGCGCCCCGCTGGTCCCTACGCCCCCGCCGGGAACTCCACCGCCACCGCGACGCCGGGCCTGTTCATACGCGGCACCACGCGCCGCACGAGGTCGGTGAGCCGCACCAGCACGTACTTGCGCGCGAGCGCCCGCCGCGCCACCCGGCCCTCCGCCTCGTCCAGGACGCGGCCCGTCCCCTCGTACGTGCCCGCGCCCGCCGCGATCCGCCCGCGCACGTCGCAGGCGCGCACGCTCACACGGCTCGTGTGCCGCAGCCGCTTCACCTTTCCCGCGTGCGCGTCGCTCCACGCCACGAGCCGCTCGCCGTCCACGGCGAGCCACACCGGCGTCGCGACGGCCTCGCCGCTCTTGCGGTACGTGACGAGACTGACGTACTTCGCGGCGGCCAGCTCAGCGGGAACGCTCATGCCGCACCCTCCTCGTTCGGGGCTCGTGAGGGGCCGACTCTACGGGGCGGTGGCTCGGTTGAGGAGGCGTCAGCCCGTGCACGCGACCGCGGCCCCCGCCGCGACGAGCAGTGCGACGTACGCCCCCGCGTGCAGCGCGTCCGGGACGCGCGGCGGGCGGCGGCGCAGCAGCACCACGACCACCGTCGAACCGGCCAGCAGCGACAGCGCCGCGACGACGTCCACCGCCCCGACGAGCCCGGCACCCGAGGGCGTGTTCCCGCGCACCACGAGCGAGACGCACAGCGCGGGCGCGACGATCGCCAGCGTCAGCGGATTGGCGAGCGCCGCCGCCACCGGCATCGGCGCTCCCGCCCGGCGCAGCAGCGGCACCGTCATCACGCTGCCGCCCACGCCGAGGAACGAGGCGACGCCACCGATCGGCAGCCCCAGCCAGGTCGGCAGCGCGTGCCGCCGCCCCGCCACCGCGCGGGCGGGCCGCAGGAAACCGGGCCGCGCCAGCAGATCCACGACCGTGACCCCCACGTACGCCACGAAACCCCAGCGCAGCACCGGGTCCGGCGCGAACCGCCCGGCGACCGCCCCCAACGCCCCGCCCGCGCCGAGCAGCACGAAGAGCGCCCACCGCCCACGCAGTTCGCGCGGCGGGGCGGCGAGCGTGGCGACGAGCGCGTTGACGAGCATGACCAGCGCGGACGTCGCCGTCGCCACCCGCACGGCGTCACCGCCGAGCCCGGCGTCCACCACCGTGATCACCGGGACCGTCACGAAGCCCCCGCCGAAACCGAAGAGCGCGGTGGTCACCCCGACGCCGAGACCGAGCAGAAAAAGTACGAGTACGGACACCCCCCGAGCACATCGCACCCGACCGATGGCGGGCAATCGCAGGCCGGGCGACATTCTTCGCGACTTCGCCATACCCTGGCGGTGTGCGCAACGTCCCCCTCGACGCCCTCGACCATCTCCCCGTCGACGTCCTCCCGCTCGGCACCGACTACCCGCCGGACCACCTCCTCGCCCGGCACACCCACCGCCGAGCCCAACTGCTCCACGGGGCCTCCGGCGTCATGCGCCTGGAGACCGAGGAGGGTGCCTGGACCGTCCCCGTCGACCGGGCCGTGTGCATTCCGCCCGGCACCCCGCACGAGGTCCACATGCGGGGAGTCACCACCTGGAGCCTGTACATCGAGCCGGACGCCGTCCCCTGGTGGCCCACGTCCTGCACGGTCATCGAGGTCGGCCCGCTGCTGCGCGAACTCCTCCGCGCCGCGAACGACTTGGGCGCCGACTACGACACCGCCGGGCGCGACGGCGCGCTCATCGCCCTCCTCCTGCACGAACTGCGCCGCACCGCGTCCGCCCCGTTCGCCGTCTCGCTCCCGCGCGAGGAGCCCTTCCGCGCCCTGTGCCGCGCCTACCTCGCGGCCCCCGACACCGCGCTGACGAACACGGACTGGGCCCGCGCGGCGGCGATGAGCCCCCGTACCTTCGACCGCCGTTTCCACGCCCTCACCGGCACGAGTCCCGCCACCTGGCGGGCCAGGGCCCGCCTCCTCGCCGCCCTCCCCCTCCTGCCCGCGCACAGCGTCACCGCGGTCGCCGCACGTCTCGGCTACTCCTCTCCCGCGGCCTTCACCGCCGCCTTCACCCGCGCCTTCGGGGCCCCGCCGTCGAAACTGGGCTGACCAAGAGCAGGCGCCTGCATTTCGTCCGCTCCACACCAGGGACACCAGGGACGAAGCCTCTCTGGCGACGAGACGGGCGTTATGTTGGCATTCGTCTTGTGAGGAGTGGCTGTGTGGCACGACATGCTGACGATTCAGCTCCCCATCGCGGAGAAGATCCTGCGGACCGTCCTCGTGTACGCCGCGATGGTGGTCCTCTTCCGGCTCAGCGGGAAACGCGGTCTGGCCAGCCTCAACACCTTCGACTTCGTCGTGGTCTTCCTTCTCTCCAACGTGGTGCAGAACGCCGTCATCGGAGCGGACGACAGTCTCTTGGGCGGCCTCGTCGGCGCCGTCACCCTCGTCGCCGTCAACGCGCTCATGAACCGGCTGACCGTGGCGAGCCCTCGCATCGCCCGTGCCCTTGAGGGAACGTCGACGACAGTGGTCGAGAACGGCTCCGTCATGACGGGCGCCGTCCGGCGGCTGGCCGTGCGCCCCTCGGAGATCGAGCATGCCGTCCGGGTGCAGAACGGGGAAGGGATCGGCGACGTCGCCTCGGCCCGTCTGGAGCCCGACGGCCAGCTCATCGTCGTGCTGAAGCAGTCCGCGGGAGCCCCGACGCGCGCCGACGTCGCACGTCTGGGGAAGCGGCTGACGGCGATCGAGGGGCTGCTGCACGCCGAGGCGGCCGGGACCCGTCCGGAATCCACGGGCGGACAGGGCAACGACTCGTGAGGGCGCCGGGGAACGGCGCGGCCGTTCAGGCGGCGACCGCCTCCTCGGCGCTGGAGCCGGTGCCAGTGCGCGCACGGCGGTCCGGCCACGGGATGCGGACGCCGCACAGCGCGACCACGTAGGCGGCCCCCGCGACGCAGGCGAGCCCCCACACCAGGCTGCTGGCGCTGGCCACGAAACCGATCAGCGGAGGACCGGCGAGCAGCCCCGTCGTTCCCATGGCCGCGACCAGCGTGAGCGCGTTCCCGCCCTGCTGGGCGGCGGCCACGTAGACGCACGGGGTGACCGCGGCGACACCGAGCCCGACACAGGCGAAACCGGCGAAGGCCGGCCAGACACCCCCGGCCGCGAGTGCCAGGACGAGCCCGGAACCGGCCAGGGCGCTGCCCAGGACCACAACCCGGCCGTCGCCCCAGCGCTCACGCCAGCCGTCGGCGCACAGCCGCGCGAGGACCATGACGCCGGAGACGACGGCGATACCCAGCGGCGCGAGCTGCTCCGAGGCGTCGGCGACATCCCGCAGGTACAGGGCGGACCAGTCGTTCATCGCGCCCTCCACGACCGTCCCGAAGACCATGGCGGCGCACATCCACCACACGGCCGCGCCCGGCAGCGTCCAGCGGCGTGGTTCCGGTGCTGCTTCCGCCTCGGCGGGCGCGGAAGGCGCCGCGACCTCTTCCGCACGGGTGAGCAGGCCCGTCCAGGCGCCCGCGGTGAGCAGGACGAGGAGAGCGGCGGCGACGGCGAAGTGGGCGGTGAGCGAGGACGTCATGAGGTGCACCCCGGAGGCGAGCACCCCCGCGAGGAAGGAGCCGCCGCTGAAGACGGCGTGCAGCTTCGCCATCGTGTGCCGTGCGTACCGGGCCTCCAGGGCGGCGCCCTGCGCGTTCATCGCCGTGTTGAGGCAACCGACGAAGACCCCGTCGACGCACACCACCAACAGGGCGACCGGATAGTTGGGGGCGGCGGCCAGGGCGAGGAGGACGAGGGCCAGCGCCGTGGTCGAGAGCAGAGCGAGCCGGCGCGAGCCCAGGCGCCGCATCAGCAGCGCGATGAGAGGGAAGGACACGCAGGAGCCCACCCCCGCGGCCATCAGCAGGAAGCCGACCTCGGCGGCGTTCAGGCCGAGCCCGGATTTCAGCGCCGGGATGCGGGAGGCCCACGTGGCGTACTGGAAGCCCAGGGCGCAGAAGAGCGCGGCGGTGGCGAACTGCCCGCGTCTGAACGAGGGAACGGGGGAGGGCATGAGGTCAACTCCGCCTGTGTGAGGGGTGATGGGCAGGGGACGCGGAGCGACCCGGGGACGGTTCCCGCGACGCGAGCGAGCGGGACATGTACACGGCCGACGCGCCGTAGTCGGTGACGGCCACGTCCGGTTGGGCGACGTAGCCGAGCGCGGCCCAGAAGCGGTCCGCCCCGCCCACGGCGACGAGCGAGACGGAGGTGCAGCCCCGGTCCCGCGCGGCGTCCTCCACGTGTGCCACGAGGCGACGCCCGAGGCCGCGCCCGCGCAGGAGCGGGCTCACGACGAGGTCGTGGATGTGCAGGTTCTCGCGAAGGGCGGGCGCCGGCTCCGCGCGTCCCCACGACGGCGGGCGTCGCGGCGGGCTGGGCAGCGCGAGCAGGTATCCGCCGACGGTCTCCGCCCCGGTGCGCGCCACGAAGCACGTGCCGGGCGAGACCGCGGCCTTGGCGCGGAGGACCCGGGGGCTCTCGGAGAGGCCGAGCGGGGCGTACGCCGCGGCCTCCAGGGAGATGATCGCGGCCCAGTCCGCCGGGCCGAGGCCGTGGATCACGGGCTCCGCCGCCACCGGCCCCGACGCCACGGTCCCGCGCGCCGCGCTCACAGGCCGTCTCCCCGCGCGTCCGGCGCCACGCCGGTGAGGACGACGGGGAGGGGGGAGAAGCCGTTGAATCCGCGCGTCGTGTAGCTCAGCGCGTACGCGCCGCAGGAGAGGATCTCGACAGGATCGCCCGAGCGCAGATCCGCGGGAACCCGCACGTGCCCGCGGTCGTGCGCGAAGGCGTCGTCGCTGTCGCACGTCGGGCCCGCCACGACCGCCGGGACCCGGGGGGCCGCGGAGCGGGTGGGGAAGCGCAGACGGTACTGGAGGGCGTCCATCTCGTAGAGGCCGTTGAACTTCCCGCAGCTCAGGTAGAGCCAGTGCTGCAGGACGCCGTCGGGCATGCGCCGCCGCGTCAGGCGTACGACGCGGGCGTGGATGGTGCCGTGGTCGGCGACCAGCCACCGGCCCGGCTCCATGACGACGTCGAGGTGCCCGCCGTGGACGGCACGCAGCCGCTCGACACCCTCCCGGAGCGTGGCGAAGATCTTGTCCAGCGGGGGGTCGAGCGGTTCGCCCTCGGCGCTCAGGTACCCCCGGGCGGGCAGGCCGCCCCCGAGGTTCACGTGGTCCAGCGTGATGCCTGCCTCACCCAGCGCCTCCAGCACCGCCGCGAGACGTTCGCACGCCTCGCGCCAGGCGTCGGGGTCCATCTGCTGCGAGCCCACGTGCACCGAGAGCCCGGAGGGCACGAGACCGAGACCGGCCGCCTCGCGCAGGAGCCGTACGCCCTCGTCCGGCGCACAGCCGAACTTGTGCTTGAGACCCCACAGCGCGCTCCCGCCCTCCACGGCGATCCGGCAGAACACTCGCGCGCCGGGGGCGTGGCGCGCGAGTGCCGCGAGGTCCTCACGGCTGTCCGTCACGAAGAGGCGCACCCCCAGGGCGTACGCCTCCGCGATGTCCGCGTCGGACTTGATCGTGTTGCCGTAGTGGACGCTCTCGACGGGGAACCCGGCACGCAGCGCCTGCCGCAGCTCCTGCGGCCCGGCCGCGTCCACCCCGGCGCCCACGGCGGCGAGAGCGCGCAGAACCCCGTCGTCGGGAGCCGCCTTCATGGCGAACCGCACGGCAGCGGAGGGGAGTTCGCGACACAGCTCGGCGTACCGGGCGCGGATGCCGTCGAGGTCGTACACGAGCCGGTCGTGGCCACCCGACTCCCCGGGGCGTGGTCGCGGCGGGGACGTCATATTTCCTCCTGTGCGGCGTGCGGCCCGGCCTGGCGCGCCCCGGCGACGAGGGCGGGCCATATGTCGATGAGCAGGGCGTAGTCCTCCATGTCCGAGCGGGCCTCCGCCGGCAGCGACTCCCGCGATGGGCGCAGCCGGTCGGCGAAGTCGGCATAGCGCCCGCCCAGCCGGCGGTAGGCGGCGTCGACGCGGTCGAGGCGATCGAGGTTCTCGGCGGGGTCCACGACGGCGGCGCGCCGCACGATGCCGGCCACCCGCTCCGCGTCGACGGTGCCGTCGTCGAGCAGGAGGCCCGAACCCGCGCGGGCGAGCGCCGCGTACGCCGGGTGGAGGTGCGCCATCGACAGGAGGAACTTCACGAAGCGCGTCTGATAGGCGAGGAAGCCGGAATCCGTACGGCGTTCGCCCGTGTAGTAGTTGACGATGTGCCGGTTGTGCAGGACGCCGGGGAGACCCGCGTGGTGGACGAGGTGGAGGAGGAAGTAGTCGCTTCCGATGGTGTTCGTCGCGGGGGGCAGCGGGACGCGGGCGTGCACGTCCTGGAAGGCGATGTTGCACATGTCGACCCGCATCGGGTCGACCCGGGTCAGCAGCGCGTGGTCGCCCTCGAAGGCCGCGTTGCCCGCGCCGAGGAACGACTCGGCGACCAGCGCCCGCCTCTCCTCCTCGGTCGCGTCCGCGGGCGCCCACAGGCTGACCACGTCGTGGTACGCCTCGGGGTCCAGGGCGGCGATCTCGGCGATGTCGACGGAGGGCGGGCCGACGAAGGACGCCCCGACCAGCGAGACGGTGCGGGCGGCCTCGCGCGGGGAGAGGTCGCACTCGTCCACGTCGCCGATCAGGTCGGCGGCCCGCGCGCCCAGCGCCCGCAGCTCGTGGTGGATCGGGAAGACCTTCTCGCCGTCGTGCTCCTGGTAGCGGCTGTCGGAGTCCCTGCGGTGCACGGACACGCAGCCGAGCGCGAGGCTGAGGAGGAACGCCCGGTTGGTGCACGCCCCGTAGGAGGGCTCCGAGGGAAGCATCAGGTCGAGCAGCAGCTCGGTCTTCGGGCTGTCCGTGCCCGCGAGCACCCGACGCAGGAAGGCGCGCTGCTCCTCCTCGTCGAAGTGGTGGACGCGCACGCGCGGAGGGAGGGAGAGCTGCCCCAGGGCCGCCCGGTGGGCCGCGCGCGTCTCGGGAGCGCTGGAGTCGAGGACGAGGAGGTGGACCTCGACGTCGAAGTGCCCGACCGCGTAGGCGGCTTCCTCGCCCAGAAGCCGCAGGGTGGTCACGCACTCCCGGTCGGTCGGGAGGGTCAGGCAGACGCTGCGCACGAGCCCGCCCCCTTCATGTCCGCCTCCCGCCAGGACCGCAGGCCGAGCAGGCGTTCCCCCAGTTCGTCCAGCTCGGGGCGCGGGTAGCGCTCGGCCTCCGGGCGCACGGCGTCGCCCAGGAGGGTGCCGTTCCAGGTGGGGGTGCTCAGGTCCCGCCACGAGTCCACCCGCGAGCGGCGCAGTTCCTCGTGCTGCTCCAGGGCGGGCATCATCGACAGGTACTGCACCGCGCGGGCCCCGGCGGTGGAGAGGTTGGCCGCCACGCCGTGCGCGAGGTGACCGTTGAAGATGAGCAGATCGCCCGCGCGCAGTTCGGGGCGCACGACGGGCATCTCGGAGCGGTCGACGGCCGGACGGATGGGGTCGCGGTCGGCCGGCTGCTCGGCCTTCCACCGGTCGAACTGCCGGAAGAGTTCGGGGCAGCACTGGAATCCGCCCTGCTCGGGCACGGTGTCGTTGAGTGCGAGGATGCCCTGGACGCGCTGGGGCGGGATGCCGCGCGTGCTGTCGACGTCCCAGTGCAGATCGATGTCGAAACCGGTCGGGCGGAACTCGATCAGCGAGCGGTCGCGGGTCTTGATGTTCGGCGGATTGAGGTTCAGCCGGTCCAGGGTGACCCACAGTTCGTCGCAGTCCCACACGTCGGCGAAGGCCTCGTACACACGCCGGCGCTGCCTGTTCCGCCACATCAGCTCGTGGTGGTACGCCTCCACGAATCCGTAGATGTGCAGCTCCTGGTCCAGCTCGGAACGGTACTCGCGCTCGTCGTACCAGGTCTCGGGGCGTTCGGGGTCGAGCCCCTGGAACTCCCAGGCGACGTCGAGGAGTCGCTGGGCGTCCTCGCGCGGGACGGCCTGCTCGACCACGACGTAGCCGTAGGTCTGCCAGAAGGAGAACTGCTCCTCGCTCAGCACGCGCAGCGGGCGCGTCTTGCGCAGCTCGCGCAGCGGGGTGGCGGCGAGGTAGGTCTCGCCGTCCGCGCTGAAGTAGGGACGGGTGGTCGCGGCACGGTGCAGGTACGGATCGGCCGTGGGCATGAGGGAACTCCAGGGCTCTCGAGCGTGGGGAGGGCGAGGCGTCGTACGGGCGCGGTGTCCTGACCAGGGCACACGGCATACGCGAACGACGGATGCGGGTGAGGAGGAAGACGGGGGCGCTCGGTTCGAAGCGGCGCCTCGCCCTCCACGTTGGACTAGACCAGCGAAGCCTGTCAACGCCTCATCCGTCACTGACGTCACGTCAGTTTCATTACTGACCAGTACTTTTACGTCCCGCCCCGGCTTCCGTGTGTCGACGTGGTGAACGATCGGCCGATTCTGGTCCAGACCACTTGACAGCGCACCTCGCGCCGCGTTGGGTCAAAGGTCCAGACCAGGAAACGGCGCGGGGCAACCCCCCTGTGTCCCCTGGCGGTTCGGCACGCACCACCTGAAGGGCACCCCATGCACAACAAGAAGGAGCTGCGCCGCCTCGCACTCGGCGTCCTCCAGCCGGGCTTTCTCGGCACCACGGCTCCCGAGTGGCTCCTCGCCGCCATCCGGGACGGCCTCGCGTCCGTGGTGCTCTTCTCCCGCAACATCGAGACGCCCGAGCAGGTGGCCGCGCTCACCACGCGCCTCCGTGCCGAGAACCCCGAACTCGTCATCGCGATCGACGAGGAGTCCGGAGACGTCACACGCATCGAGTCCCGCACCGGTTCCACCCGCCCGGGCAACCACGCCCTCGGGTACCTCGACGACACCGCGACGACCCACGCCGTCGCCCAGGACCTCGGCCACACGCTGCGCGCGGCGGGCGTCAGCCTCGACTACGCGCCGAGCGCCGACGTCAACAGCAACCCCGACAACCCCATCATCGGCGTCCGTTCCTTCGGCGCCGACCCCGACAGCGTGGCCCGGCACACCTCCGCATGGATTCGCGGCCTCCAGTCGGCCGGCGTCGCCGCCTGCGCAAAACACTTCCCCGGCCACGGAGACGTCGCCGTCGACTCCCACCACAGCCTGCCCGTCTACGAGGCATCCGATCGCGACATCGCCCGCCAGGCGCTGCCCCCCTTCCGCGCCGCCATCGCGGCAGGAGCGCGCGCGATCATGAGCGCACACCTCCTCGTGCCCGCTCTCGACCCGCACCACCCGGCCACGCTCAGCCGCCGCATCCTCACGACCCTGCTCCGCGAGGAGCTCGGCTACGAGGGGCTCATCGTCACCGACGCCATCGAAATGGGCGCGGTCGCCGACGAGTACGGCATCGAAGGCGCCGCCGTGCGGGCCATCACGGCCGGTGCCGACGCGATCTGCGTCGGCGGCGAGAACGCGAGCGAGGGCATCACCCACAGCCTCGCCGACGCCCTGGTCGAAGCCGTCCTCAGCGGCGACCTGCCCGCCGCACGCCTCGCCGACGCCGCCCGTCGCGTGGCCGAGTTCGCGACCTGGTCGACGGAGCTGCGCCGCAACGCCACGGGCGCACCCGACCCGTTCGTCGGCCTCGACGCGGCCCGCCGCGCGATCCGCCTCAGCGACGCCGCACGCACCCAACTGCCCCTGACCGGGGCCGCGCACGTCGTCGAGCTGGCTCCCCGCACCAATCTCGCCATCGGCAAGGAAACGCCGTGGGGGATCGCGGCGCCCCTGCGCGCCCGCACCCCCGACACCACCTCGGTGCGGTTGCGCGAGGAGGACCTCCCGGCCGAGGCCCCCCTGCCCGCCGGAGTGCTCGCTCCCGCCGACGGCCGCGCGCTGGTCGTCGTCGTCAGGGACGCCGGGCGCCACGCGTGGATGCGCCGGGCGCTGACGGACATCGTCTCGGCGCGCCCGGACGCCCTCGTGGTCGAGACCGGACTGCCCGGCTCGCTGCCCGGTGACGCCCACCTCTGTACCCACGGCGCCTCCACCGCGTCCGCCCAAGCGGTCGCCGCGCTCCTCACCGACGGTTCCGGCCTCCACGACTACGAGACCCCGCAGGCGTCTTTGGCCGTCCCGGCCTCCGCGGACCTGTCCTGAGATCCACGCGACTTGTCCCGGCCATCGGTCCGGGACCGTCGCGCGCGTCGAGCGGAGACCGGTACGCCCCGAAAGCCTCGCGCGCGGAAGAAACCGCAGAAGTAACAGATCGTCGAAGAGGACACGGGAGGGACGCGGGGAATGTCCGGCGCCGCCGCACCCAAGAGGGAGCGGGTCCGACAACACATCCTCTCTCTCGTCAGAGGACGCGCGGCGGGAGAGGCCATTCCCTCCGAGCGCGAGCTGAGCGCGCGGCTCGGCGTCTCACGACCGACCTTGCGCGCGGCGGCGGACGAACTCGTCGCCAGCGGACTGCTGCGTCGTGAGCATGGCCGCGGCATGTTCGTCGCGGCTCCCGCGAAGACCATGCGGGAACTCGTCCCGGACAGCCGCGGCCTCGCCATGCCGCTCACCCGGGGCACCGTGACCGGCCAGGTCCTCGGATGCTCCGTGGGACGAGCGGAAGGGACCCCCGGACGACGGCTGGGAGCGGCGCCTCAGGACCTCCTCGTCCACGTCACGAGGCTGTGGAGGGCCGAAGGACGCCCGCTCTCCCTCGAACACCTCTACATCCCGCGGGAACTCGTCCCCGACCTGCCCACGCACACCCCGCAGGCCGGTCTCCACGCGCACCTCGAGGACTCCCGCGGGAGCGAGGGGTTCGAGGCGGTCCAATCGACCGAATCGGTCCTCGTCGACGAGACCGAGGCCGCCGTCCTGGAGGTACCCGTTCTCTCCCCGGCGCTGCTCATCGAACGCGTCACCACCGATGAACAGGGCCGGCCCGTCGAATACGTGCGCTCCGTCTACCGCGGTGACCGCTACCGCGTCGTCTCCAGGCTCTCTCCACCACGCCCGCGGAGGGCGCCGGCTGACCCGGTCCCGCCCACTCCCCACGCCATGGCGGGACCCGAGAGCGTTGTAAGCTAGGGGGACAGCCCTTGACCTGCGAAAACGCGGGCAGGGAGCCTACTCGTGGGAGTACCCGATGCTGCGAACCATGTTCAAGTCCAAGATCCACCGCGCGACCGTCACGGAGGCAGACCTGCATTACGTGGGATCGGTCACCGTCGATGCCGATCTCCTGGACGCCGCCGACCTGCTCCCCGGCGAGCTCGTGCACATCGTCGACATCACCAACGGTGCCCGCCTGGAGACGTACACGATCCCGGGCGAACGCGGTTCCGGTGTCGTCGGGATCAACGGGGCCGCCGCGCACCTCGTCCACCCCGGGGACCTCGTCATCCTCATGTCGTACGCGCAGGTCGACGACGCCGAGGCGCGCGCTCTCGTGCCGCGCGTCGTCCACGTCGACGCCGGTAACAAGATCGTCGCCCTCGGCAGCGACCCCTCGGCGCCCGTCCCGGGTACCGCCTCGCGCCGCAGTCCCCGCGCCGTCCCCGGCCTGTCGCACGCCTGAGTCCCGGCGATCGCCCCCGCCGAAGACCTGGCGGGGGCGGTTCTCAGGCGGGGAGCGAGGTCTCCTCGTACCGAACGGCGAGGCACGCGATGTCGTCGTCCAGGTTCCCCCTGCTCTGCCCCAGCAGCGCCCGGTGCAGCCGCCGCAGCAGCTCCTGCGGCATGAAGCCCGCCGGCACCGCGCCCGCCCACCGTTCCAGCGGGAAGAACGCGCCGCCCGGGGCCCGCGTCTCCGTCACCCCGTCCGTGTACAGCAAGAGCGTGTCGCCGGGCCCGAAGGGCACCCGCTCCACCGCGTACGTGGGGCCGAGGATCTCCGCGAGGTTGATGGGCGGGGACGCCGTGCGCGGATCGAGGCTGCGCGGGACGCCCTCGTGGAAGAGCAGCGCGGGCGGATGCCCGCAGTTCAGGAACGACAGGTGTGTGCCCTCGCGCGGGATCTCCACCAGGATGGCCGTCGCGAACTCCTCCGCGCCCGAACCGGCCCGCGAACGGCAGTAGCGGCCCATGCTCGCGTCCAGGCGTTCCGCCACCTCGGAGAGGTCGTGCGCCTCGTACGCCACCTCGTGGAACGAGCCGAGCAGCGCGGCGGCGACCCCCACCGCCGGCAGCCCCTTGCCCCGTACGTCCCCGAGCAGGAGCCGCAGGCCGAACCGCGTGTCCGCCGCCGCGTAGAAGTCCCCGCCCACCTTCGCGTGCGGCGCCGCCGCGAGGTACAGCGTCGCGATCTCCAAGTGCGCGACGTGCCGCGCCACCGGGCGCAACAGCACCTCCTGCGTCGTGTTCGCCACCGCCTCCACCTCGCTCAGCGTCCGTTCCCGCTGGGTGCGCAGATGACTCGCGTACGCGGCGGCGAGCGCGACCGCCGCGATCGCGCCCGCCGTGAACATCGAGTCGTCGTCCCTTTCGAGCACCGCGTACGCCAGCACCGCGAGCGCGCACGCCCCGCCCAGCAGCAGTGTCCCCCGCACCCGCCACAGCGAGGCCGCGAGTGCGGGCGCCACCACGAGCAGCCGCGTGAAGGGCAGCTGAGGCGGCGTCAGCACGGCCGCGAGGCCGATCGCCACCGTCAGCACCGCGGGGGCCAGGAGGACCGGGTCCCGTCTCCACGTCGCGACCCGTTTCGCTCCCGCACCCAGAAAACGCATGAAAGGGATGGTAGGGAATAAAACGCCGAGCTCCGGGTGGCGCGCCCCCGCGCGCCCCCGCGCCCCCGCGCCCCCGCGCCCCCGCGCGCCCCCGCGCCCCGGCGCGAGGGCGCGTGCCGCCCTCCTCCGCACTCCGTCGTCCCTCCGTATTGGTCCACATCAAGGCCCCCACTTTGGCCCTGTCCACAGGACCATGTGCCCGCCCAGGCTGGAGCCCTACTCGCCACGGAGGTTCCCATGACCCTGTCCTTCCTGCTCACGAGCCTCGCCGTCGTCATCACCCCCGGCACCGGCGTCCTGCTCACCCTCTCCACCGGACTCGCCCACGGCCGTCGCGCCGGGCTCCTCACCGCCCTCGGCTGCACCCTCGGCACCGTCCCCCACCTCGCCGCCGCACTCACCGGCCTCGCGGCGCTGCTCCACCGCAGCCCCACGGCCTTCGCCGTCCTCCAGTACGCGGGCGCCGCCTACCTCGTCCACCTCGGCATCTCCACCCTCCGCACCGCCCGCGCCAAGCTCGCCGTCGACGCGGCCACCGCCCCGCCCCGCGGCGCCCGCCTGCTCGTCTCGCCCGTCCTCCTCAACCTCCTCAACCCCAAACTCACCCTCTTCTGCTTCGCCTTCCTCCCCGCCTTCGTCCCGGCCCGCACCGCCGACCCCTTCGCGGCCATGCTTCCTCTCGCCCTCGTCTTCATGGCCCTGACCTTCCTCGCGCTCGCCGGTTACGCGTTCGCGGCAGCGGGGGTACGCCGCCACGTCCTGAGCCGCCCCGCCCTGCTCACGGGGGTCAACCGCGTCTTCGGCGGCAGCTTCGTCGCCCTTGGCGCGGCGCTCGCGCTCGCCTGAACGACCCGGCACGGCAAGCTTCTTGATGGACGAGGCAGCCGCGGACGCGATGAGCGCGGGAGACGAGGAGCCGGTCATGATGAACCCTGTGCACCCCGCGAACCCCATGACTCCCACGCAACCCGAGGACGCCCCGATGCCCGAACCACCGCCCGCGCACGTTGCCGACCCGGCCCCCCTCCCGGTCCCCGACCTCCTCCCGTTCGGCACCCGCGCCGTCCCCGCCCGTGACAAGACCGCCTGGCTCGTCGCCGAAGTACGCCGGGCGCTCGCCGAGGGCCGCCTCGCCCCCGGCACCCGGCTGCCCCCCTCCCGCACCCTCGCCGCCGCGTGCGGCCTCTCGCGCGGCGTCGTCACCGAGGCGTACCGGCGCCTCACCGAGGACGGCCACGTCGAGGGCCGCGGCCGCAAAGGCACCGTCGTCCGCGCCGTACCCCGCCCCGTCCCGCCGCCCCGCACCCCGGAGCCCCCGCCCGCCGACCCCTTCGCCCCGGCCGCCGAGGAGGCCGTCTTCGACGCCCTGCGCGCGCTGCCCGCCCGTATCGACCTCACCCCGGGCCGCCCGGACCTCACCGCCTTCCCCCGCGCCGCCTGGCTCCGCGCCACGCGTGCCGTCCTCGCCGAACTCCCCACCGCCTCGCTCGGATACGGCGACCCGCGCGGTGAGTCCGCCCTGCGCACCGCCCTCGCGCACTGGCTCGCCCGCACCCGCGGCCTCCTCGTCCACCCCGACGACCTCCTCGTCGTCTCCGGCGCCGCGCAGGCCCTCTCGCTCCTCGGCCCCGTCCTGCGCGCCGAGGGCATCGACCGGGTCGCCTTCGAGGACCCGGGCTCGCTCGGCGTCCGCCAGCACCTGCGCCGTACGGGCTTCGCCACGCCACCCGTCCCCGTCGACCACGCGGGCATCCGCGTCGAGGACCTGCGCGCCACCGGTGCCCGCGCGGTCCTGCTCACCCCCGCCCACCAGTTCCCCACCGGCGTCGTCACGCGCGGCGCGCGCCGCCGCGCGCTGCTGCGCTGGGCGAGCGAGGGCGGCCTCGTCCTGGAGGACGACTACGACGCCGAACACCGCTACGACCAGGCGCCGGCCCCCGCCCTGCGCACCCTGCTCGCCGACCGCGTCTGCTACTTGGGCAGCGCGTCGAAGCTCCTCGCCCCGGCCCTGCGCCTCGGCTGGCTCGTACCACCCCCGCACCTGCGGGACGCCCTCGTCGACGCCAAGCGGTTCGCCGACCTCGGCAACGACGTCCTCGCCCAGCACACCTTCGCGCGCCTCATCGACAGCGGCGACCTGGAACGCCACGTACGGCAGTCCCGCATCCGCCACCGGCGCCGCAGGGACGCCATGATCGCCGCGCTCGGCCGCCACCTGCCGGACGCCGTCGTCCACGGGGCCGCCGCCGGGCTCCACCTCACCGTCACCCTCGCCCCGTCCGTCTCCGACACCGACGTGGCCGCCGCCGCGCTCGCCCGCGGCGTCAAGGTGCAGCCGCTGTCCTGGCACCGCATGCGCCCGGGGCCCCCGGGCCTCGTCCTCGGCTACGCCGCCGTCCCCGCCACCGGGATCGAGGAAGGCGTCGCCGCGCTCGGCGCGGTCCTGCGCGCACTCTCCTGAACGTCGTCACCGCTCCCGTCGCGCCACGAGCACCCGTTCGCCGGTCTCCTCCCACCGCAGCCCGCGCCCGCCGAGCTCCCCCGTCAGCTTCTCCAGCGGCAGCATCCGGGTCAGGAACCGTTCGCCGCGCCGCCGCACCACCCGCTCCCCGCGCCGCACCGTGTACGTGAACGCCAGCTCGGCCCCCGCCTCGCACGCCGCCTCCCGCACCTCGCCCTCGTAGGTGTCATCACCCACCCGGACCGGCGTGAACACCGCGACCTCCGCCTCACGCGGCGCCCGCGCGCGCGGCCGGTCCATCAGCAGCAGCCCGCCGGGCTCAAGGACCCGCGCCGCCGCTTCCCACAGCTCACCGCGCGCCGCGTCGTCGAGCGTCGGAACCACGTTGTGGCACACCACCAACTCCACAGAAGAGTCCGGGAGTTCCGCCTCCGGAAGCGTCCCGGGATGCACCGTCACCCGCGCCCGCCGGTCCGGCCGGGACCACGCGAGACGTGTCAGCAGCAACGAGCGCATCACCGCCGAGGGCTCCACGGCGTGCACCGGCGCCCCGGAACACGCGAGCGCCATGAGACTCACCGTCCCGCTCCCCGCGCCCACGTCCACCACCGCGCCCCGCGCCGCCGCGACGCGGGCCCCGTACAACCGCGCGACGAGCCGGCCGTCCCGCTCGGCCTGGAGGATGTCGTAGAACTCCGCCGTCGTCCGGTACGCGTCCGTGCCCTCGCCCTCGTACTCGTTCATGGGGCCACGGTGCCCGCCGGGCGTCCGCCGGGGCGGAAGGCGGGGCCGGGTTCAGCGCTTCTTGCGCAGCGAGTCCGGCTTGTGGACCGCCCGCTTGCCGCTCTTGTCGCTCTCGACCTCGTACTGCGGTTCCTCGGGCGAGGCGTCGACGGTGCGCCCGGCGACCTCCGTGCGCTCGTCGACCTTCTTCGTCACCTCGCCCTCCACCTCCTGACCGTGGCTGCTCCACGCCACGTCGTCGCCACGCCGCAGCTTCTTGTCCTTCTTCGTCATGAGGGGCCGCCTTCCGCGCTCGCACGCGTCCCACACCGGTACGCGCCGCACCAGCCTCCCGCGCCCCCCGCGCCCGCGCACCCCGGGCACCGCCGAACGGCCCCGCCCGCTCGCGCCCGCCCGCGCCCCGTGATCGGCTGACTCGCGAACGTACGACACAGGACGGCGCAGGCAGCACACGTACGGCCGGACCGGCTCCAAGGAGGCCCCATGCGGCGCGGAACCGCGGCTCCCGATCACGCGACACACGAGGCCCCCACCCCCCGCCGCGTCGCCGTCGTCACCGGCGCGGCACGCGGGGTCGGCGCCGCCCTCGCCCACGCCCTCGCGGCCCGCGGCCTCGCCGTGGCCCTGCTCGGCAGGGAACTGGAGACGTTGGAGGCCGTCGCGCGCGAACTGCCCGTACCGACCTGCTCGCTGGAGGTCGACGTGACCGACGAGCCCGCGCTGCGCGGCGCCGCCGACTGCGTACGGGAACGGCTCGGGCCCGCCTCCGTCGTCGTCGCCAACGCGGGCATCGCGGCGGCCGGCCCCTTCGCGCACACCGCCGCCGCGCTGTGGAACCGCGTCATCGCCGTCAACCTCGCGGGCAGCGCCGCCACCGCCCGCGTCTTCCTCCCGCACCTCCTCGCCACGCGCGGCCACTTCCTCCAGGTCGCCTCCACGGCCTCCTTCGGCTCCGCGCCCATGATGAGCGCCTACTGCGCCTCGAAGGCGGGCGCGGAGTCCTTCGCGCAGGCGCTGCGCAACGAGGTCGCGCCCGTGGGCGTCACGGTCGGTATCGCCTACCTGCACTGGACCGGCACCGGCATGATCGAGGACCTCGACGGGAACCCGGTCCTGCGCGCGCTGCGCGCCCACCAGCCGGCCTTCGCGGGTCGCGTCCACCCGCCCGAACAGGTCGCCGCCTGGCTCGTACGGGGCATCGCCCGCCGCGCGCCCACCGTCTACGCACCGCCGTGGCTCCGCTTCCTCCAGCCCCTGCGGCCCGTCTTCCCCTACGCCGTCTCGTACGTGTCCCGCCGCGCTCTCGCCCGCCTCGCGCCCGCCGAACTGGCCCGCGAGGCCGGCGTCCTCGGACCGGGCGGGCGCGCCGACTGGGGCGCGGAGGACCGCAGTCCCGCACCCCCGGTGACGCCCCCGCACACCTGATCCCTCACGCCCCGGCGTGCTCCCTGGCCCGCGCGACGGCCTCGCCGATGTCGCCCCGGTGGACTGGGCCGTGCCCGGCGAGCAGCGTCCCGGCGCTCACCTTTTCGAGAGCGGCGAGCGAGGCGAGGGTACGGGCCCGGTCGGCGTGGAACATCCCGGGCAGCAACTGCGGGCCCGCCCGTCGCGAGGTGGGGTGGCCGGTCACGAGCGCGTCGCCGCTGACGAGTACGCCGTGCTCCGGCAAGTGGTACGCGCAGTGCCCGCGCGTGTGCCCCGGGGTGTGCACGGGCACGGGCCGCCCCGGCAGGTCCAGCGCCCCGGCGACGGGGAAGGCCCGCGGCCCGGCGACCGGCACCGCGCCGAGCCCTCCCGAGCGCACCGCGCCCACCGCCCAGGGGAGCACCCCGGGCCGCCAGGCCCGCGCGAGGATCTTCCCGAGGGTCACCTGGTGCAGGAACTCCCTGCGCGCGTGCGGCACCTCCTCCTCATGCATGAGGATGTCGGTCCCGTAGGCGGTGCGAAGGTGCTCGGCCGCCCCGATGTGGTCGCCGTGCGCGTGCGTGATCAGGACCGCCCGTACGGCCTGCGGCGCGATGCCGAGCCGCGCGAGCGAGGCGAGCACGGCGTCCCGGTCGCCGGGGTACCCCGAGTCGATGAGCGTCGCCGCGTCCCCGTCCTTGACGATCACCCAGTTCGTATCGCTCCCGTGGACCAGGTGGACCCCCGCCGCGACCTCGATGACATCCTCGTCCCGCAACCCTGCCGTCATTGCACGCTCTTTTCCTGCCGGTGACACCCACTCAACGAGGTGGGCGTCCCTGTGTCCGTCCCGGCGGGACTCCCCGCCCCGCCGTGTTCCTTCCTGCGGCATACTGCCCCGCGAGACGATCACAGGGGAAGCGGGGGAGTCATGGGGCGCACGCGAGCGGGGCTGACGGCGGGCGCGCTGTGCTGGGGGCTCCTGCTCACGGGGTGCGGCGGTGACGCGACGCCGGCGGACCCGGCACCCCTCGCCACCGGGCACCCGCACCGCCCCGCGGACCCCGCCGATCTCAACGGCGACGGGTACGCCGACGCGTTCCTCAGCGACGGGGAGGACGAAGGCGTCGTGCTGTGGGGCGCGAAGGACGGACTCGACGCGCGTCGCCTGAGCCGTATCGAGGTCTCGGGGGCACCGGTCCGCGCCGACCTCGACGCCGACGGCTACACCGACCTCGTCGCGGCGACCCCGCGCGGCACCACGGTGCTCCTGCGCGGCGGACCGCGCGGCCCCGCCGCGCCGCGCGCCCTGCGTACCCCGGCAGGCTTCCGGCCGCGCGCGGCGGGGGACTTCGACGGAGACGGCACCACCGACCTCTTCGACGGCGGCCAGGGCGGTACGGGGGACACGGACTCCCTGCCCGAGGACCCGCAGCGGCCCGCCCGCGTCCTCCAGGGCCCCTTCACCGACGACGGCGCCCCCGCCCGTACCCGCGGCGTCGATGCCGGCCAGCACGGCTACAGCAGCCCCGCCACCGTGGCCGCCGCCGACTTCGACGGCGACGGCGCGAGCGACCTCGTCCTCGGCTACGGGTACGACGCCGAGGACGACGACAACGCGCCGCGGGACCTCACCCGCGTCGCGTACTACAAGGGCGGCCCCGAAGGCCCGCGCCGCGACCGTGCGCGCGAGAAGGCCCTGCTCGCCGCGGCGGGCCCGGGCGAGGGCGGCTTCGCCTCGCTCCCCGGAGACACGGACGGCGACGCGGCCGCCGAACTCCTCGTCCCCGGCTCCGCGCCCGGAGGCCACGGACGCGTCACCGTCCTGCACGGGGGCCCCGGCGGCCCGGGCACGGGCGGGAAGCCGGACGTGTACGAGGGCAGGCAGGGTTCCTTCGGCTCCTCGGTCCTCACCGGCCGCGTCGACGGCGACGCCCGGGGCGATCTCGTCATCGGTGTCGCCGGGGCCCACCGCCACGACGACTGGATCACCGTCCGCGCCACCCGCGCCGGCACCCAGCGGCTCACCGCTCTCGACGAGGGGATGCCGGGCCGCCCGAACGCCGCCCACTGGAACGAGTTCCTCCCCCTCGCCCTGCTCGACGCGAACGGCGACCACCACGCCGACCTCCTCGCCCACGCCCCCCGCCACGACGGCGGCAAGGGCGTCTACGTCCTCCTGCGCGGCACGGACAAGGGCCTCTCCTTCCACGACGTACGTTCCCTCGCGCCCGCGAGCCTCGGACTGGGCTGACCCGGACCGGGCCGAGAACTGCGGGACGGTGTCCTGCCGATGCGGTTTACAGCTCTCTTCCAACGATGTAAAAAGTCAAGGGAGCCCCAAGTCGCTTTGTTTTCCCGCCGGTTGCCCGGCGGGTCGCGAAGGGGGGCCCGCTCTGAACCGTGCTCCAGCTTGTCATGTACGTGATAAACGCTTGGCCGGCGGACACCCCGCCCGGCGTACCCGAAGGAGCCGCACCATGCCCCCGACCACCGCACCCCCGCCCCGCACCCGCAGACCCTCCCCGCGCGCCCTGATCGCCGCCCTCCTCGCCGTCCTCGCCCTGTGCGCGGGCGCCCTCACCGCCGCCGCACCCGCCCAGGCCGCCGCGAGCGCCTGGGCCCCCAAGCCCTCACCCCTCACGACGCCCTGGACCAACCAGGTCCCCACCGACAAACCGCTCCCCGAGTACCCCCGCCCCCAGCTCACCCGCCCCGACTGGGCCAACCTCAACGGCATCTGGGACTTCGCCGTGACCTCCGCGAACGCGGGCCAGCCCGCCCAGTGGAGCGAGCAGATCCGGGTCCCCTTCGTCGCCGAGTCCGCGCTCTCCGGCATCAAGCGCAAGGTCACCGCCGACGACAAGCTCTGGTACCGCCGCACCTTCACCGTTCCGGCCGGCTGGGACGGCAGGAACGTCGTCCTCAACTTCGGCGCGAGCGACTGGCGCACCACCGTGTGGGTCAACGGGCAGCAGGCGGGCGCCGTGCACAGCGGCGGCTACGACGCCTTCTCGTACGACATCACCGCGCTCCTGAACAGGGGCGGCAGCAACACCATCGTGGTCTCCGTCCTCGACCCGACCCAGTCCGGTGGCCAGGCGATCGGCAAGCAGCGCTCGGGCGACGTCGAGCCCCACTCCGGCGGCGGCATCTTCTACACCTCCGCCTCGGGGATCTGGCAGACCGTCTGGCTCGAACCCGTCGCCCCCGCCCACATCACCCGCCTCGACATGACCCCCGACCTCGGCAGCAGCACCCTGAGGACCACGGTCCGCGCCGCCGGGGCGAACGGCCGCCAGGTCCGCGTCACCGTCTTCACGGGCGGGCGCACCGTCGGCACCGCGACCGGAACCGCCGGCACCGCGCTCAGCGTGCCCGTACCCTCGCCGCACCTGTGGACCCCCGAGGACCCCTTCCTCTACGACGTCCGCGCCGAGCTCCTCGACGGCACCGCCGTCACCGACACGGCAGGCAGCTACACCGGGATGCGCAGCATCGCCCTCGCCCGCGTCGACGGCGTCCAGCGCCCCGTGCTCAACGGCAAGTTCGTCTTCCAGACCGGCACCCTCGACCAGGGCTACTGGCCCGACGGCATCTACACCGCGCCCACCGACGACGCCCTCAAGTACGACCTCCAGAAGCACAAGGACCTCGGCTTCAACATGGTCCGCAAGCACATCAAGGTCGAGCCCCAGCGCTGGTTCTACTGGGCCGACAAACTCGGCCTCCTCGTGTGGCAGGACATGCCCGCGATGGACCTGCGCACCCCCGACAGCGCCGCCCGCACCCAGTGGGAGGCCGAGTACCACGAGATCATCGACGAGCACCGCAGCTCACCCTCGCTCGTCATGTGGGTCGACGAGAACGAGGGCTGGGGCCAGTACGACCAGGCCCGCATCGCGAACGACGTCAAGGCGTACGACCCGAGCCGCCTCGTGGACAACATGAGCGGCATCAACTGCTGCGGCGCCGTCGACGGCGGCAACGGCGACGTCATCGACCACCACAACTACGTCGGCCCGGGGAACACGAAACCGAGCGCGAGCCGCGCCGCCGTCCTCGGCGAGTTCGGCGGCCTCGGACTGCGCGTCGCGGGCCACGAGTGGTTCCCCGGCGGCGGCTTCAGCTACGAGGACCAAGGCGACGCCGCCCACCTGAACAACCGCTTCGTCGGCCTCATCGACGCCCTGCGCCTCCAGCAGATGCCCGCCGGCCTCTCGGCCTCCGTCTACACCGAGATCACCGATGTCGAGAACGAGGCCAACGGCCTGCTCACCTACGACCGCCAGGTCGTCAAGGTGGACGAGAACCGCGTCCGCGCCGCCAACCAGGCCCTCATCGCCGCCTCGCGCGGCACCCCGCCCCGCGCCACCCTCCCGACCGGCGGCTACAAGTCCCTGCGCGTCACGACGCCCGGCTTCACCGACCGCTACCTGCGCCACTACGACGGACTCGCCAACACCGAGCCCGTCTCGGCGTCCAGCCCCGCGGTGCTGAAGGCCGACGCCACCTGGAAGATCGTCCCCGGCCTCGCCGACTCCGCGTGCTACTCCTTCGAGTCCCGCAACTACCCCGGCGAGTACCTGCGCCACCGCGAGTTCCGGGTCCACCGCGAGGCGGGCGACGGCTCCGCGCTCTTCAAGGCCGACGCCACGTGGTGCGCGGTCCCCGGCGAGGGCGGCGTCCGCCTCATGGCGTCGAACTTCCCCGGCCAGTACCTGCGCCACTTCAACTCCGAGGTGTGGCTCGCCACGCCGGGCGGCACCCACGCCTACGACACACCGGACCGCTTCACCGAGGACACCACGTGGGCGGTGGAGAACCCGTGGACTCCGTGACCGGGGCCCGCTGACACCCGTGGGGCGCGCCGGCGCGCCCCACGGACCGGCCCGCCCGCATGCGGCCGGACCACGACCCCCCGCCTCAGCCGGGCCACTTTCCCGTCAGCCGCTTCGCCGCGGTCGCCCCGCCCCGCTCCACGGCCGCCCGCACCGTCGAGAAGACGGCGCCCTGGAGCGCCGCCGCCACCAGGATCTCGCCCCACCGGCGGTTCTCGTCCCCGGCCGCCGGAGCCTCGTCCTCGTGCCCGAGCCTCTTCCACGCCTGCCGGAACAGGGCCCCCGCCACCATCCCGGCGCCCATGCCGAGCGCCAGCCCCACCGGCTTGTACGCGACCTTGTCGACCTGCACGTCCCGCTCACCTCTTCCTGGTGTCCCCGGCCATCACGGCACACACTCTTCTCGCCGTGCCGTCCGTCCGCGCGTACCCCCGGCCGCCCCGGTCAGACGCGGCTCCCGCGCGAGCGGCCCCGCGCCCGTCCCGATTGCAGGGGCCGGGGGAGGGAGGGATTCTGGGGTGGTGAGCGAAGAGCCGGAGGCGGACGGCGAGGGCATCGGAGGCCTTCCGGGGCTGCGGCACCTCCTGACCGGCATCGCGCTGGTCGAGGGCGACACCTACACCCTCACGGACGCCAACGCCGCGTTCGCCGAGCGCACCGGGCCGCGCGTGGCGCCACCCGGCGCCTCCGTACCCCCCGGAGCCCTGCGCGCGGCACTGGACCGGGCCCGCCGCACGGGCCGCACGGAGCGGGTCCGGCTGCCGGCCGGAACACGTGAGGACGGCGATCCGCAAGGCCCCGTCGTCCTCCTCTGTCTGCCCCTGCGCCCCGCCGAAGGCCCCCGGCCGCTGCTCCTGCTCGCCGAAGCGCTCCCGGACACCGAGGAGACGGACGCCGGGGCAGCCGGCGGGCGCCCGCTGGACGACGACTCACTCGTCCTGCGCTATCAGGCACTGCTCTCCGCCGTCCCCCAAGTCGTCTGGACGCGCGGCCCGGACGGGCGCGTCACCCGGCTCTCCGGAACCGGCGACGCCGGACGGATCGCACTGCCGCTGCCCGCCGACGGGGAGGACTGGCTCGACGCCGTCCACCCGAAGGACCGGGAGCGCTTCACCCGCGAGTGGGACGACGCCACCGCCGAGGCCACCCACGTCACCTCCGTCGTCCGCGTACGCGTCGGTGAGGACGCACGGGCCTACCGGCACCTGCGGCTCACCGCCGTGCCCGTCGCGCGCGCGGACGGGCGGCGGGAGTGGGTCGGCACCGTCGCGGACGCCGAGGGCGAGTGGTACGCCAGTACGCGCGAACGCCTCCTCGCCCGGATGGCCGAGGTCTCCACGGCGCGCGACCTGTCCGAGGCGTTCCGCACGACCGCCGCCGTCGTCGTGCCGGATCTCGCCGACTCGATCGCCGTCTTCGAGGTCCAGGGCGCCACCGCGCCGTCCGCGCTCGCCGCGCGCTCCGCCGTCCCCGCCGAGCGCGTCGCCTTCGCCCCCGACCTCCCCGTACTGCCCCCGCTCGGCGACGGATTCTCGCTCGGGCACATGGCCGAGGAGGTCCTGCGCGACCGCGAGCCGCGCCTCGTCGTCTTCCCGGCGGGCGCACCGCCCGAGGACAAGATCTCGCCCGTCTCGCTGGCGTGGCTGCGCGAGGCCGGGGCGACGAGCCTCGCGTTGCTCCCCGTCCTCGTGGACGGCCGCGTCGTCGCCCTCGCGAGCGTCGCCAACTGCCTGGGCAACCCGCCGCCGGCCGAACCCGAACTGCGCCTCCTTCAGGACGTCCTGCAAGGGCTCAGCCGCCCCCTGCGCCGCACCCTGGAACTGCAACGCGCCCGCGAGACCGCCCTCGTCCTGCAACGCTCCTTCCTCCCCGCCGTTCCCGACCTCGCGGGCGCCGAGATCCGCGCCCGCTACGTCCCCGCCAACGCGGCCGCGGAGGTCGGCGGCGACTGGTACGACGCGACCCGGCTGGACGGAGGGGCCGTCGCCCTCACGATCGGCGACGTCGCCGGGCACGACCTCGACGCCGCGACCGCGATGGGCAGCGTCAACAGCATGCTGCGCGGCCTCGCCTGGGACGCGGGACCCCACGCCGACCCCGCCCGCACCCTGGATCGCCTCGACGGCATGGTCCAGGGCCTCGGCACCGCGTCGCTCATCACCACCGTCCACGCCCTCCTCTGTCCCGACCCCGGGCGCGGCTGGCACGTCACGCTCGCCAACGCGGGCCACCCGCCACCCCTGCTGCTGCGCGCCGCCGGACCCGTCGACTGCCTGGGCGAGGAGCCCGACCCGCCGCTGTGCGTGCCGACGGGAGAGGCCCGGAGCAGTACGAAGCTCTTCCTCGCGAAGGGCGACACGCTGCTCCTCTACACGGACGGGCTCGTGGAGATCCCGGAGGCGAGGATCACCGACCGCATCGCGCACCTGCGCCAACGCGTCGAGAAGCTCCACCGCGAAGGCCGCCCCCTGGAAGCCCTTGTCCGGGACCTCGTCGCGCACGTCCGCGCGGGCAAGGACGACATCGCGGTCATCGCCTTCCGGGCGACCGGCTGACGGGGACCGGGACCGGGACACCCGGCGGCCACCCGGCCCGGCCCGCACAGTCGGCCCGGCCCGACGGACGGCTCACACGGACACCCGCCCCCGCCCACCGTCGCCCTCAGCGGCTCACCGGCCCCACCGGCCCCACCGGCACGTCGCCCCGCAGCGTGATGCGGTGCATGACGCGGTGCTGGTCCCCGTAGTCGCGGTTGGCGTAGTGGGACGTGGCACGGTTGTCCCACAGCGCCACGTCGCCGGGCCGCCAACGGTGCCTGATCGTGTGCTCCGGCTTGGTGAGGTGCGCGTACAGGATGTCGAGGATGCCCCGGCTCTCGTACTCCGAGACCCCCGCGATGTGCGAGGTGAACCCGGGGTTGACGAAAAGGCCCCGGCGCCCCGACTCCGGGTGCACGCGCACGACCGGGTGCTCGACGGGCGAGAGATCGGTGAACACCTCGCCCTCCCACACGTTGCCGCGCCCCTGCCGCCGTCGCGCCAGGTAGTAGCCGAACTCCCTGTTCCCGTCGTGCACTGCGGTGAGCCGGTCGACGAGCGCGCGCAGTGACGGCGTCAGCGACTCGTACGCCGCCTGGCTGTCCGCCCACGACGTGTCACCCCCGGTCGGCGGCAGCACCACGGCGCGCAGCACCGAGATCGCGGGCGGCCTCGCCACGAACGTCACGTCGGTGTGCCACACGTCGGCGAAACCGTTGTCCTGGCTGTCCAGCGCGTACACCTCGTCCGGCACGCCGCCCGAGTCGTGCACGGGGTGACCGGCAGTCACCTCGCCGAGCCGCCGCCCGAACGCGATCTGCGCCGCGTCGTCGATGTGCTGGCCGCGCACGAAGAGCACCTTGTACCTCACGAGCGCCGCGCGCACGGCGGCGACCTGCCCGTCGTCCAGGCGGCCGAGATCGAGGTCGTGCGCCTCGGCGCCGAAACGGGGCCCGAGCGGAGTCAGGCGCAGGCCCGCCCCTGACCTGCCCGGGGCAGTGCTCGACACGCGGTCGTTGATGACGGTCATCGTGCTTCCTCCTTGTGCGGGCGGCGTCCCGGGCCCCCGGCGGCCTTGGCCACACGAGCGGTGCCCCCACGGCGGCGGGACGGGACGATCCAAGGCGACGCGCTCGCGGGGCGGGGGAGGGGCGAGCCGGAGCGCGTCAGGGCGCGACGACCGGCGACGCCTGATCTGTGGCGTACGGAGGGAGCGCGCGAAGAGCCGGGCGCCGCGCGGACAGGTCAGGCGGCTGCCGAGGCGGGGGAGATCAGCGACAACAACACGAGGCCGTGCGGGGGCACGGTTCGTGGACCGGGCGGCGCACCGACGATTCGTGGGTCACGGGAAAGTTGTACCGCACGGGCCGCGTCCGCACCAGTACGCGTCCAGGCTCCAAGACGTCCGCCGACGCGCGCCATCCTGCCCCCTCCGTGCACAAGACGACAAGAGATGCTCGAAACAGACGGGTAATGAGCAGCATCGAGCAATGCTGGCCGTTGTTCTAGGGGAACAACGCGTAAGGATTCTGTGAGAGCCACCCGCCGCGCGCCGCGCACGTGCGACATTCCCCGGGAACTGACGGAGCGCCACGCCGCCCACAAGGCGGCGCCCAGCGAGAGGGCCCCGCATGACCACCACCCCCCGCCCCGCACACCCCGTCCGCAGAACCGCCCTCGCCCTCGCGGCGGCGGCAGGGCTCCTGCTCACCGCCCAGAGCCTGCCCGCGGCGGCCGAGGCCCCGCGGGCCGTCCCCGCGAACGAGCGCACCGCGGCGGCCGCCGATTACTACGCGAGCGTCGAGGGCAAGTCGGGAACCGCCCTCAAGAGCGCCCTGCACACACTCATCAGCGACCAGGACACCGTCACCTACAGCCAGGTGTGGGACGCCCTGAAGAAGACCGACGAGGACCCCGCCGACCCGGACAACGTCATCGAGCTGTACACGGGCAAGTCCATAGCCAAGTCCCGCCAGGGCGGCGCCCAGGGCGACTGGAACCGCGAACACGTGTGGGCGAAGAGCCACGGCGACTTCGGCACCGCCACGGGTCCCGGCACCGATCTCCACCACCTGCGCCCCGAGGACGTCGCCGTCAACGGCGCGCGCGGCAACAAGGACTTCGACGACGGCGGCGGCGCGGTCAGCGGCGCCCCGGGCAACTACACCGACAGCGACAGCTTCGAACCGCGCGACGCCGTCAAGGGCGACGTGGCCCGCATGATCCTCTACATGGCCGTCCGCTACGACGGCGGCGACGGCTTCCCCGATCTCGAACCCAACGACAAGGCGGGCAACGGCTCGGCACCCGCGATCGGCCGCCTCTCGGTCCTCAAGGAGTGGAACGAACTCGACCCGCCCAGCTCCTTCGAGGAACACCGCAACGACGTCATCTTCGACAGCTACCAGCACAACCGCAACCCGTTCATCGACCACCCCGAATGGGTCGAGTCGATCTGGTGACCCCTGTCCGGCCCCTGAGCCGACGCGCCTTCGCCCGCCGGGGAAACGCTTCCCCGGCGGGCGGTAGCCTCCGCGCATGACCGCCACCACCACCCCCCGGGCCAGAGACCTCGGACTCGGCGCGGGCACCCTGCCGACCGGACGCCACAACGCGATCACCGACGTCCCCGGCATCCGCGTCGGCCACACCACCGTGACGGAGCCGCCCCGCGTGCACAGCGGCGTCACCGCGATACTCCCCGAGGGCGTCGGCCCGCGCGCCCCGCTGCCCGCCGGCTTCTTCGCGGGCAACGGCTACGGAAAGCTCATCGGTACGACGCAGCTCGCCGAACTCGGTGAGCTGGAGACGCCCCTCCTGCTCACCTCCACCCTCTCCGCCTTCCGCGTCGCCGACGCTCTCGTGGGCTGGGTGCTCGAACAGCCCGGCGCCGAGGACGTCCGCAGCCTCAACCCGGTCGTCGGAGAGTGCAACGACGGCCTCCTCTCGGACATCCGCAGCCGTCCGGTCGGCGAGGAGCACGTCCGCGCCGCCCTCGCTTCGGCGAGCGCGGGCCCCGTCGCGGAAGGCTGCGTCGGCGCAGGTACGGGGATGAGCGCGCTCGGCTTCAAGGCGGGCATCGGCACCAGCTCGCGCGTCCTGCCGCTCGCCGGGCGCGACGTCACCCTCGGCGCCCTCGTCCAGGCCAACTTCGGCGGCACCCTGCGCCTCGGCTCCCGTACCGTCACCCCCGCCGATCTCGGCCTGCCCGTTCCCCCACCCCTTCCCGACACGGGCTCCTGCGTCGTCGTCCTCGCGACGGACGCCCCGCTCGACGCCCGCCGCCTGACCCGCCTCGCCCGCCGTGCCGTCTTCGCCCTGGCCCGGACCGGCGCCTCCTACAGCCACGGCTCCGGCGACTACGGCCTCGCCCTCACCACCACCCGCAGCGCGGTTTCCCTCGTCCCCGACGCGGACCTCGACCCCCTCTTCACCGCCGCGCTCGACGCGGTCGAGGAAGCGGTCCTCAACTCCCTCCTCGCCGCGACGACCACGACCGGACCCCGCGGCGACATCCGCCACGCCCTTCCCGCCGAACGACTCCGGAGCCTCCTGGACTCCTGAGCCTCCCGCGTCTCCCGCACTCCTGAGCCGCCTGTCATCCCGAGCTCTTCGTGCGGCCGACCCCCGGGCCCCGGCGGGTCAGCCGCGGGCGAGCGCGTCCCCCAGCGTGTCGAGCCCCTCGCGGAGCAGTGCGGCGAGCGGGACCTCGGAGCCCCCGCCCTCCGGCCGCTCGTCACCGACCCACCGGAGAAAGGCGGTCCTGAAGACGCCGGCGCCCGCCTCCGCGAGGAGGCTCGCGCGCGGCTCCTCCACCCCGCGCAGGCGAAGCGCCGCGGTGAGCGCGCGGGTCAGGGACGCGAGCTTGATCAGCTCGCGCTCCTGAAGCTCCTGCTGCGCGGCGACGACCGCCTGGCGCCTACGGGCCTGTTCGCGCAGCCCTTCGAAGGCGGCGCCGAGCGCGTCGAGCCCGGCCGCCAGCGCGGCACGGGGCGAGGCAGGTCCGGGGGCCGCGGCGACCGCCTCGCTCAGCGTCGTCTCCAGGCTGTGCGAGCCGTCGAAGAGGACTTCCCGCTTGTCGGGGAAGTGCCGGAAGTACGTGCGCTCGGTGAGCCCGGCGCGGGCGGCGATCTGCGCGACGGTGGTCCGCTCGTACCCGTACTCGCTGTACAGCTCCAACGCCGCGCGTGCCAGCCGTTCCTTCGCGTGGGGCTCCCATCTCGCCATGAGCCCGATTCTATGCGGTCCCCGCGTCGCTATGTCAGTGACTGCCGTCAGGGTGCTAGCCTCGATGATGACAGTCACTGACATCGTGATCACGTTGAGGAGTACAGCCATGCGCGTCTTCGTCACCGGGGCCTCTGGCTGGATCGGTTCCGCCCTCGTCCCCGAACTGCTGGCCGCCGGACACCACGTGCTCGGGCTCGCCCGCTCGCAGGCGTCCGCCGCCGCCTTGGAGAAGGCCGGCGCCGAGCCCGTCACCGGCTCCCTCGCAGACCTCGACCTCCTCGCGGAGACGGCCCGCGCCAGCGACGCCGTGGTCCACCTCGCCTTCCGCCACGACATCGCCTTTACCGGCGACTTCGCGGGCGCCGCCACGTCGGACCGCGCCGCCGTGGACACCTTCGGCGCCGCCCTGGCCGGAACGGACAAGCCCTTCACGATCGCCTCCGGCCTCCTCGGAATCGCGCCCGGTCAGGTGGCCGCCGAGACCACCTGGCCCGCCGACGGCGACGCCCCCGGCTCCCTGCGCGCCGCCACCGCCCGCGCCACCGTCGCCCTCGCGGACAAGGGCGTCCGCTCCTCGGTCGTCCGTCTGGCGCCCACCGTCCACGGCGAGGGCGACGGCGGTTTCGTTCCCGGGCTCATCGGCGTCGCCCGCGAGAAGGGCGTCGCCGGCTACATCGGCGACGGCAGCCAGCGCTGGCCCGCGGTCCACCGCCTGGACGCCGCCCACCTCTTCCTGCTCGCCCTGGAGCACGCCCCGGCCGGGGCGGTCCTGCACGCGGCGGCCGAAGAGGGCGTCTCGCAGCGCGACATCGCCGGTGTGATCGGCGAGCAGCTGCGACTGCCCGTCACCTCCGTGACCCCCGCCGACGCGCCCGCCCACTTCGGCTGGCTCGCGGGCAACACGGCCCTGGACTCCCCGTCCTCCGCCACCCGCACGAAGGCACTCCTCGACTGGCACCCCACCGGGCCGGGCCTCCTCGCCGACATGGCGGCCCACTACTTCACGGCCTGACGCCGCCGCGCGCCCCGCTCGGCCCGACGCCCGCCGCGGCCGTGCGGGGCGTACGCCGCCTTCAGTCCTCGCACGCGCGAGCGATCCCCACCTGCGCGCGTCACACGTATTGAGTAACCCTGCAAGCAGGTGACGCGCGGAGCGGGTGTGTGCCTCTACGGTACGAAAAGGGCACTTGCCCCGCGCGAACAAGGGACGCTCTCATGCTGGATCGCAGAAACCTTCTGATCGGTACGGGCGCCGCGGTGGCTGCCCTCGGAGCCGCCGCGGCCCCGGCCGCCGCCACCGGCGAGGACGTGACACGTGTGCTGCTCCAGGAACACCCCTCGCCGGCCCCCGGCTGGGACACCGCGCAAACCCTCGTGGAGATCCCGCGCGGCGAGGCGTCGGGTCGCCACAGCCACCCGGGGGTGGAGATCGGCTACCTCGTACGCGGCGAGGTCCGCATGGAGTTCGACGACGACCGCCCACCCCTGCGCCTGCGCACGGGCGACCCGTTCTTCATCCCCACCGGGGTCATCCACAACGCCGTCAACACCGGCCGGGAGACAACGATGATGCTCTCGACCTACGTCGTGGAGAAGGGGAAGCCCCTGGTCACCACCTACTGAGCCCGGCGGGGCGCCCGAGGGGTGGCCGTGGCGGGCCCGGCGGCTCCTGGTGGAGCGGCCGGGCCCGCCACGGCTGCTTCCCTGACGGTGCGTGATGCACGTCTGATGCGATGAGCGCATCTATGATGGCTGGCATTCATCGCTCATGTGCCGCGTGATAGCTTCTGGGGGTGATGAGTTCGCTGAGTGAGCGCCTGCGGGCAGCCGTCGTGGCGGTCATGTTCCAGACCGGGGAGTCGCAACGTGACCTCGCGACGGTCCTGGGGATCTCGCAGGGGCAGGTGAGCCGACGTCAGTCCGGCAGCGCGGCGTGGTCGCTGGATCAGTGCGACGTCCTCGCCGCGCACTGGGGCGTCGACGCCCTCGATCTCCTGGCGGGCCCCACCCGCGCCTGCGAGGCGCTGCCCGGACGGACCGCGGTCCGGTGAACGACGGCTTCGACGCGATCGACGACCTCCTCGCCTCCGTCGGCCGGGAGCGCCCCCTCCCGCCCCCGGCCGAGCGTCGCCGCCTGCGCGAGGAACTCTCGCTCTCCCGCGCCCAGCTCGCCGCCGTACTCGGCGTGAGCGCCTCGACGATCGCGGGGTGGGAACGCGGCAGCGACCCCTCCGGCGAAGCGCGGGAGAAATACGCCTACTTCCTCGACAGCGCCCGCACCAAGCTCGCTCCTGCGCCAGCCCCTTCCCCTGCGGAAGCGGTCGATACCGCCGCCCCCGCCGCTTCCTCGGCGCCCGCCCGGGCCGCGGAGGGCGAGGAAGCCGACAACGACGCGGACGATGCGGACGGCTCGGATGACGCCGACGCCGACGGCGCGGACGGTGCGGACGACGTGGACGTGCTCGCGGTCGCTGAGCCGTGTGTCCTGTGCGGAGAGCCCGCCCGCCACAGGGTCGCGGGGTTCACACAGCACCTCGACCCCGCCGAGTGCGACCCCCTGCCCGCCCCCGGCACCCCGGCGCCCGAGCCCTCGCACACCGTGCCCCGCCCCGCACCCACTCGCGCCCGGACCGCGCCTCCCGCGCGGCACCCGGCGCGACGTGACAGCACCCGCACCGTACGAGTGGCCGCCGCCGGCCGCCGCGCGCGGACCGAGGACGAGCCCGGCTTCATCGCCACTCACGTCGCCGCGGCCGTCGCCGCACACGACGGGGACATCGACGCCGCCACGGCGGCGCTGGTGAAACGAGCCATCCCGGACGCGATGGAACTCCTCGACCGCACCCGCCTGGGCGGCCGCTACGACGTCGTCGCGCACCCCGCGATGCCGGACATCCTTCACAAGCAGTCCGCGCGCGGCCCCGACCAGATCTGGGAAGCCCGCCCGAAGTGGACCCGCCCCACTCTTCCCGAGGGGCGGCACGAGGTAACGGCACTCGACATCAACGGCGCCTATCTCTCCGCCCTGAAGACCCACCTCCCGCTCGGCCAGCTCGAACACTCCACCGGTTTCGCGCACGACCGCCGCCGCGCCGGAGTCCACCTGATCACCCCGCCCGCCTGGAACCACGACGCCGAGCTGCCCAACCCGCTCGGAGCGCGCGAGGAGCCCGGCCCCCTGTGGGTGACCGAGCCGACCCTGCGCCTCCTCCAGCGCCTCGCGGGACCGAAGTACGGGCTGTGCGAGGCTCCCGAGATCCACGAGTCCTACACCTCCGGCTCCACGGAGAACCTCCTGGAGAAGTTCCGCACCGAGCTGAAGGACGCCCGAGACCGCGCCATCGCCGAGGACGACGACGTGACCCTGGAGTACGTGAAGGCGATGTACTCGAAGTTCGTCTCGACGATGGGCACGTCGAACTACAACCGCGAGCTGTACCGTCCGGACTGGATGCACCTGATCCGCGCCCAGGCGTTCTCGAACCTGTGGATGAAAGCCTTCAAGGCATACGAGAACGGCGTGACCGTGGTCCGGGCGATGGGCACGGACGAACTCCACGTGATCGGCGACTGGCGCGCCGTCTTCCCCGAGGGCCGCGCCGTCACCGAGGTCAAGGTCAAGGACGTCTACACCGTCGGCACCGACGAGCAGGAGAACCGCGATGCCTGAGCGCACCATCGAGTTCGGCGTATACGGCGCCCAGGGCGTCAAGGGCCACGAACTGGTCGCCCGCCGCCTCGACGGCCTCGCGGGTTTCATCGTTTCCCCGGTCACCACCCGCCGCGGTCTGCTCGCCCGGCTGCGCTACCTCACCAGCAGCCGCCGCCAGCTCACCGCCGCCCGCGAGGCGGGCCTCACCCTCAGCACCCGCACGATCAAAGCCCAACTGGCCGGCACCCGCCGCCCCTCGTCCCGCACCCTCCGCCAGATCGAGACCGCCTACCGGACGGTCCGCCGCCAGAACGTCGCCCGACACCTCCTCGCCCGCCTGAACAGGGAAGGCCGAGGCACCCGCGTCGAGTTCCACCCCGTCAACCAGTCCGCCGTGGACCGCCCTCGTCAGCGCGTCGTGGAATACCGCACCCTGAACGTCCGCCACTGGGACCACATCATCGCCGCCTGGCAAGCGGGCGACGACACAGCCCTGGACAACACCTGGATCGACGAGGTCGTGATCGACCTCGGCTCCCAGTGGGGCCAGTACGAGTACGTCACCAACATCGGCTTCGCGGCCTGAAGTGACTCGGCGGCCTTCGGAATTCCTGGTGTGGCGTCAGGGATCCGGGACGGACGCTGAACTTCAGTACCCGGGCGCCGCCCTGCGCAGGGATCGCTCCGCGATACGGGCAGCCGCCGACGCCGGCAACAGGCGGCCGAAGACGAAGGTCTGGAACGCGTTGAGAGGGCCATCGACGACCGCCGGGCCTCGGCCGCGCAAAGCGGACATGACGGTGTCCGCGACGGCATCCGGCGTACGCTTGCCCGGCATACGCCGTGTGTTCATCGCAGTGTCGGTCGGCCCGGGACTGACCGCCACGACCCGTACCCCCGTCGCCCTCGTCTCGGCCCACACCGCCTGGGTGAAGGACAGTACGAACGCCTTCGAGGCCGCGTAGGCGGCCACATATGGAGCGGGCGCGTACGCACCGGTACTCGCGATGTTGACGACCGCCCCCCGCCCCCGCGCGACCATCGCGGGCAGCAGGAGCGCCGTCAGCTCCGCCACTGCGCCAGCATTGAGATCGACCAGGCCCCGCAGCCGCCCGGGGTCGCTGCCGGCGACCGGCCCCATCAGGCTGGCGCCGGCATTGTTGACCAGCACGTCGACCTCGATTCCCGCACCCGCCAGCCACTCGGCCAGCCGGGAAGGAGCACCTTGGTGCGACAGGTCCAGCGCCAGCGTCGACACCTGGACCCCGTGCTCGGCGCGCAGCCGCTTGGCCGCCGCCTCCAGGCGTGCGCCGTCCCGTGCGACCAGGACCAGGCGCGTGCCCTGCCCGGCCAGCCGCTCGCTGATCGCGGCCCCGATGCCGGTCGCGGCGCCGGTCACGACCGCGGTCCGCCGCCTTGTCTCTTCTTTCCTCTTCATACCCGGAACGGTAAACTTTGACATTAACGTCAATGTCAATCATGGCTCGGTGGAGGAGACGGCGTGCGCATCGGAGAACTCAGCAGGGCCACCGGAGCCAGCACCCGTTCACTCCGGTACTACGAGGACCAAGGGCTGCTTTCCAGCGACCGCCGCTCCAACGGATACCGGGAGTACGGTGAGGAAGCCGTACGCCAGGTCGCCTTCATCCAGGACCTCTACCGCGCGGGACTGCCCTCCCAGGTCATCCGGGACATCCTTCCGTGCGCCGCGCCGACACCGCCCGCAGGCGAATGCACACAACTCCTGGCCCGCGTCCGGCAGATCCGCGACGAACTCGCCCACCAAGAGCAGCGGATCGCCCAGCGCCGCGAGATGCTCGACCGGTACCTCTCGGGCACGGCAGCCCCCGCCGGCCTTGACGGCCGATCCCACTGCTCGGCTTGAGACGACTGAATCCTGGCGCGGAGTCGATCACCACGTGCTGCTGGTGACAGCTATCGCGCTTCGGCTCAGCTCCGGTCACGCCCCTTCGACACCGACATGCGTGCGGTGATGGCGAGGAGCGTCGATCTCGTCGAGCAGGGCGAGGGCGAAGGCGCTGTGGGAGATACGGCTGGTCATGTTGACGCCGGCAACGGAGCACCGGCTTGAGCCTGCCCCGGCGTGATCGAAGTCGCCGGCTGGACTGACGACCAGCCAATCCAGCGTGGTTGCCGAGGCACGCAGCACAGCTGTCCCCGCCGCTTGAGCGAGACAGAGCGGCCGGTATTCCTGCGGGAAGTCCGGGGTGTCCATCAACGGCGTCCCGTTGCTGGTCTCCAGTGTCGCCGCAAGGCCGACGACGACCAAACGGCCCACATCGGCTCGCGCCAGCCCGTCAAGGAGAGCGCGGGCGGCGGCAGGGAAAAACACATCGGGCTGGGCGCCAGGGTCATAGGCGGCCGTGATCGCAGCGTCGTGACCGGCTGCGAGACGGGCGACAGCGTCGCTGTCGGTGACGTCACCGGCCAGGACGCGGACTCCCGCACCATGCCGGGCCTGCCCGGAACGTCCAGTACGAACTGACCTCGCTCGGCGGAAGCCTCTTCGGTCTGCTGGATGCGGCACGCGCCTGGGCAGAAGCACATCTGGACGAGCTCATCGATGCCCGCGAAACGGCGTCTCCCGGCAGCTGCACCAGCTAATGCAGCGTTGCCGCCTCACTCGCGGTGATCTCCGGACCGAGACGTCCGCACCTGAACCGGCCTGACGGCACGGCAGCGGGGGCGCCAGCCACTCCGGCCGGCGCCCCCGCTTGCGTTCCGCTCCGTCGGCTGGTGGTCAGCCGGCGAGCTGACGAACCAGCAAGCCAGCCGCCCGAGGATTTGGACACGATCGTGAGACTGGACGGCTGGCCAAGCCGTGGGACACGACGACAACTACCAGGTCACGGAACCGCCGCTGGCCATGGGCGGCGAGACCCTACACCACAGGTGCGTTCCGCTTCCGCTCGTTGGTCGGCCTGCCTGCCGCCGGGCGCCCCGTCGCGCACCGCGGTGCGGCCCCTGACCGTCGCCGGGCGGCCGGACGAGGGCCCTGCCCCGCCGGACCGGCTCCGCTCAGTGGCGGCGCCGCTCCGGCGGGCAGGCGATCAGCCCAAGGGCCCTGTGCGGCTCAGGTGGGGAGGGTCCACCGCTGCGCCGCGGTGTTGTTGCAGTCGAAGATCTGTAGCTGGGTGCCATCCTGTGTGCTGGATTCGGGGATGTCGAGGCAGCGCCCGGACTGGGGGTTCACGAGCGCCCGGGTGGAGGCGTTGTAGGTCCACTTCTGGTCGCCGCCGCCGTCGCAGGTCCAGAGGGTCGCCAGGCTGTGGATGCCGGTGCCGTCGAGTTGCACGCATTTGCCGATGCCTCGCAGCGTGCCTTCGGGCGTCAGGGCGAACTCCTGCGCGGCGGAGCCGTTGCAGGACCACGACTGGATCCTCGTCCCGTCGGCCGTGGAACCGTGGTCGACGTCCACGCACTTCCCGGCGATGCCCGACCGTACCGGGCCGGTGGGCACCGGCGCCGGGCCCGGGGGCTTGGAGCCGCCGTTGCCGCCGTACGACGGCGGCGCGGAGGAGGGAGCCGTGGCCCAGCCGGTGTTCGCGGAGGTGCCCAGGTCGAACGTCAGGGTTCCGCCGCCGGTGACGAACGACGGGGGCAGGTAGGCGTTGTTCCAGCTCGCGCCGTTGAGCGTGGCGCTCTGGACGTAGGGGGCGTCGGTCGCGGCCTTGGGAGCGTTGACGACCATCTTCTTGCCGTTGCCGAGGGTGACCGTCACATTGGTGAAGAGGGGACTGCCGAGCGCCAGGTCCGCGGTGCCCGGGGTCTGGGGGTACATGCCCATCGCGGACCAGACGTACCAGGCACTCATGGTGCCCAGGTCGTCGTTGCCCACGCCCCAATGGGCGGGGTCGTTGGGCCACAGTTCGTTCTGCACCTGCCGGACGACCCGCTGGGTCTTCCAGGGCTGCCCGATGTAGTCGTACTCCCAGGGCAGTTCGATGGAGGGCTCGTTGCGCAGGTCCGCGTGGGAGTCACCGGCCCCGCGGATGTCGGACAGGACGCTGTCCAGGTAGGTGGCCAGCTTCGCGTCGCCGCCCATGGCGGTGGCCAGCCCGCGGACGTTGTGCGGTACCGCGCCCGTGTACTGCCAGGACGTGCCCTCGACGAACTGGTCACTGCTCGTGGGATCGAAACCGGTGCGCCAGGAGCCGTTCGCGAGCTTCGGCCGCATGAAACCGGTGCCGGGATCGAAGACATTGCGCCAGTCCTGCGCTCGGTTCGCGAACTGGTCCCGCGTCGTGGTGTCCCCGAGAGCGGCCGCGAACGCGGACGTCGCGAAGTCCTGGGCGCTGTACTCCAGCAGCGTCGCCACCGAGCCGTAGAAGTCGCGGGGGTAGGTGCCGTCCGAGGGCAGGTACCCGTACTTCGTCTGGAGGTCCAGGCCCATCCTGATGGGGTTGGACGTGGTGCCCTGCGCGACCATCGCCTTCTTCGCCGCCGCGGTGTCGAAGTCCCGCGCGCCGAAGGCGTAGTAGTCCGCGATGATCGCCGGGCCCGGGTCGCCGTTCATCACCTGGGTCTCGGCCGAGTTCAGCGACCACTTGGGCAGGAAGCCGCCCTGCGCGTAGTCGTTCACCAGCGACTGCGCGCTGTCGCTCGCCTGCTGGGGTGCGACGAGCGCGTGGAGCTGCGCCTGGGTCCGGTAGATGTCCCAGCCGGAGAAGGTGCCGTACTGGGCTTTCTGGCCGCCGCCGACGGTGTGGACCTTCCTGTCGAAGCCCACGTACTTCCCGTCGGTGTCGCTGAGCAGGTTGGGGTGCAGCAGCGAGTGGTAGAGGGCCGTGTAGAACACCTTCTGCTGGTCGCCGGTCCCTCCCGTGACGGCGACCTTGCCCAGGAGGTCGTTCCAGGAGGCGTGGGTGGCGTTCCGGGTGGCGTCGAAGTCCCAGCCCGGATTCTCGGCCGCCCGGTTGGCGCGGGCCCCGTCGACCGAGACGTAGGACAGGCCGACCTTCGCCTGGACGACGCGGTTGCCCGTGGTGTCGAAGGTGACGGAACTCCCGCCGTCGAAGGTGCCGTTGGCACTCATCGGCCGGTCGAAGACCATGTCGAAGTGGACGGTGTAGGTCGGGCTGGACGCGCAGAAGAAGCCATTGGTGAGCGAGCCGCTGACCTCGGTGCTGCTCACGCGGTCGAAATGGATGTCGCTGCCCTTGCCGGAGCCCGTCTTGAAGATCAGGTTGGCCTGGCCCGTCGCGGGGAACGTGAAGCGCGCCATCCCGGATCGCCGCGTGGCCGTCAGCTCGGTAGTGACGCCGTTGTCGAGCTTGACGGCGTACGCGCCCGCGCTCGCGGACTCGTTGCCGTGCGAGAAACCGGCCGTCGCCTTGCCGTCGACGGTACCCGTGGTCGGCAGGACGGGGATGTCACCGAGGGCACCGCAGCCCGGACCGGAGAGGTGGTTGAGGCTGAAGCCGGTGACAACGTTGTCGGAGTACGCGTAGAAACCCCCCGGCGGGCGGGACGGAGTGTCGGGACTCCACTGCACCATTCCGAACGGGGCGTCAGCCCCGGGGAAGGTGTTGCCCTCGTTCGAGGTGCCGAGGAGAGGGTTGACGAGCGAGGCGGGATCGGACACGGGCGCCGCCGCGTGGGCGGCGGAGACCGGTGCGGTGAGCCCCAAGAGCATGAGGCAGAACGTGAGGGGGATGCGCCATCGTTTCACGGGTGCGGCTCCAGGTGTTCACGAGGCGGACGGGGTACGACCACGGGCGGACGAACGGGGGGCGGGGACGGTCGGGGCGGAGCGCCTGCTCCTTGCCCACTCGCACCCAACCGCCGTACACGCCAGGGGATGTGACGAAATCCAACACATCAGACCGCCGTCACGGGAGCGTGTCAACAAGCGCGGCAGCGGCACTCGCCGCCGAGCGCATTGACGTGCCCATGGCCCACCGTTAATTTCAGAGAGCGCTCTCCCGAACCGGTGGGGCGCCCTCCGCCGTGCCGGACGTAAGGGAGCCTCCGTGAAGAGATCCGCGAGATCCGTATCGGCCGCCCTGGGCGGTGCCCTGACCCTGGTGAGCGCCCTTCTCCTCGGCACGGCCCCGGCGGCCACCGCCGCCGCGCCGACCGCCGCCGTGTGCAACAAGTACTGCGACGCCCGCGATCCGGCGCTCAGCCCGCAGGACCGCGTCCCCGTCACCGCCGCGGTCTCCTCCCGCTCCATCGCCCTGCACTTCGACGACACCGATGCGATGGGCTGGGCCTCGCTCGACAACGGCGCGGCAGGCGACCGGGTGTGGCTGGACCGTTCCCTGGACGGAGGCCGCACATGGACCTCCGGAAGCCGTCTCGGCGACACCGAGGTGCCCTCCGGGGGACGAGGCTGGCGCACGCAGATGTACAACGTCGACGACTGGGGCGGCCAGGGCGTCGGCGCCCTGCGCGCTTGCGGGCAGGCCGCCGGCGGCGCCATCGCGTGCACGCCCTGGGCGCGCACCACCTGGAACGCGGGAAGCAGGAGCACCGCGGCCGCCACCGCGCTGATGATGTCGTACGACCGGAGCACCAAGCTCTTCGGCGGCGACGGCTGGTGGACCGGCGCCAACGCGCTGACCGCGATCATCGACAACATCCGGATCAGCGGCATGGGCAGCTACACCTACGCCATCGCCGACACCTACGACAAGAACATCAACGCGCAGGGCGGCCAGTTCCGCAACGAATACCTGGACGACACCGGTTGGTGGGGCCTGGCCTGGGTCGCCGCCTACGACCTCACGGGCGACAGCCGGTACCTCGACACCGCCCGGGCCGACGCGGACCACATGTTCGCCAACTGGAACGACACCTGCGGCGGCGGGGTCCGGTGGAGCACGAACGGCAACTACAAGAACGCCATCACCAACGAACTCTTCCTCCAGCTCACCTCCGCCCTGCACAACCGCATCCCGGGGGACACCGCCTACCTGGAGCGGGCGAAGAACGAGTGGAACTGGTTCCGCGGCAGCGGCATGATCAACGGCGACCGCATGATCAACGACGGCCTTGGCGACAACTGCGCCAACAACGGGCAGCCGACCTGGACGTACAACCAGGGCGTCGTCCTGGGCGCGTTGACGGAGTTCGCGCAGGCCACCGGTGACACCGGGGTCCTGACGACCGCGCGCGGCCTGGCCGACGCGTCCACCGTCCGCCTCCAGACGGACGGAGTCCTGCGGGAGCCCGGCGAGGGCGATTCCTGCACGGGCGACGGCCCGAGCTTCAAGGGCGCCTACGTACGCGGCCTCGGCACCCTGAACCGCCGACTGTCCGACCACCCCTACGCCCCGGCCCTCACCCGCTGGGCGAACAGCGCCTACGACCACGACCGCAACCCGCTCGACCAGTACGGCCCCCACTGGAGCGGCGGCAACGGGACCACGGGGTACGGCTGCCAGCAGAGCGCACTCGACCTCCTCAACGCGGCCGGCGGCTGAGCGGGACGGGGGGCTGAGTGGGCCGGGGGCTGGGAAGGCGATGGGGGAGCGGGGGTCTCCGTCGCCGGAACGGCTCACCGGCCTCGGGCCCGTATCCGCACACCGCGTCGTGCCGGGCCGGGCGGCGCCGGTCGCGGTCGGACGCGGTCGGACTGGGCGGGCGGCGCCGAACGGGTTGAGGGCCATCACCGTCCGGGACGCCGCGGGGCCGTCGGGGGTGCCCGTCGCGGGCCGCTGGCGGCCGCCCGCCGCTCCGGGCGTTGCGCAGGGCGCCGACCCGTACGGCCACGCGGTGGTCCCGTGGTGGCACGTGCGGCCTGCGGAACCCGTGGACGAGGACGGGCGCGTCGCGAGAGGCCGTGCGGCCGGGGACGAATGACGTAGCCGACTCGGTGTCACAGGAGGACGGCGCGGACGGCGCGGGCGGCGTGGCCCGGCGCACGCGCAGGCGCAGTGGCGCCCGTCCGTGGAGACGCGTGGGGGAGGGGGCACCCACGGCCGTCACGTCCCTCGACGCCAAACGGGAGCCCCCGGTGCGCCCCGCCCGACCCGGCCGGGCCGCCCGCAGTGGCGCGCGGGCCGGGCCGCCGGGTCAGTCCGTGTCGGTCTCCGCGCCCTGCTGGGTGTTCTCGCGCAGGGTGTACATCACCGCGCGCTGGTGCTTGTGGCGACGGATACGGCCCTTGGCGACCAGGGACTCCAGCGTGTTGCGTACGACCTGCGGAGTGGGCTCCCGGTCCGGGTGCTTCACCAGCAGCTCATCGCGCAGTTCCTTGGCCGGCCGGGGCTCCTTGTGCCCGGCGAGCAGTTCCATCAGCAGGTCTCCGAGGAGGGGCCGCTGCGACTTCCCCTTTGCGGCGGTCTTGGCGGCGCCGGTCCCCCCGGTGCGCGAGGAACGCGCCGGGGCGGACTGCCCGCGGGACCTCGTCCGGGCCGCGACCGGCGACTCGTCCTGCGCCTGTTCGGGCAGCGGGGAGTCGTCCGCGTCGTCCTCGAAGCGGTCGGCGAGGGCCAGGATGTCGACGAGGAGGGTCTCTTCCTGCTGGAGCAGTTTCAACCGCTCGGCGAGTTCCTCCTGCCGTCGGCGGTTCTCCTCCAGATCCGACGCGGCCTGCACGACGTACCGCGAGCGGAGTGTGGCGGCTGATTGGCTGGTCACGGCCGTTTACTCCCTAGTGATGGATGCTGCTGCGCATGGTACCTACGTCGGGCCCTGCTACAGAACCAGTGTGAACAATTCGGGTGATCCGCCGGCGTACGTTGCTGAGGCGGCCCGACTCCCGAAGCGTTCCTCGGGTCACACCTGCCCAGGATGTGTGCAGCTGAACCGTCCGTGTCGTTCATCCTGGCACAGCCCGCCCGATCAGGAGCGATGCGCGGGCGGGCTTTCTCGCGGGCCAGCACCCGCCGGGAGGCCGGGGGCCGGCTCCGGGCCGGTCCGGAGTGCACACGTGTTGGTTCATGCGCAACATGTGCGGTAGAACGAACACTCAAGACGATTTCCAGGTGTGGCCGGCCGTGCGGAGACATGTCTGCCTGGTGCGAGCCCGAGTGCCGGTGAGACCTCTCAGGTACAGCGGTTTTCGGCACTTCTCGTGGCCGACGTTTCCCGCTGGGCGGGCTTCACTCCCTCTTCCACCCCTCGCGCGTACAGGATGAGCACGAAGACCATGACGACGCTCCCCACGGTCACCGATTCGTCCCAACTGCTTGACGCCCTCGTGAGGGAGTACCGGGACGCGCTCGTCGCCTACGCGGAGAGAATGCTGGGCGATCACGGGCTCGCGGAGGACGTCGTCCAGGAGGCGACCATCCGGGCCTGGCGGAACATCGATCGGCTCCACGAGATGCGGGGGTCCGTGCGCGGCTGGCTGTTCACGGTCACACGTCACCTGGTGGTGGACTCGGTGCGCAAGCCGCACGCGCGCCGCGAAGTCGTCGGCGCCTCCTTCGCCGAACCGCCGTCCGGGGCCGACGGCACCACGGGGTCCGACGACAGGATCGCCCTCGCACGGCTCCTGCGCGGGCTGCCGGTGGAGCACCGCGCCGTGCTCGCGCACCTCTACCTGCGCGACCGCTCCATCAAGGAGACGGCCGGGATACTCGGGGTTCCGGCAGGCACGGTCAAATCCCGCCATCACCACGCCTTGCGCAAGCTGCGGGGCGCCTTCCGCGCCGACGCCGCCTGAGCCGCGCGACGCCGCCTGGTCCGCCCCGGCACCGGTGACGGAGAAGACGTATGCAGGCGGAGGCGACGCCCCATTCCCGCCGCCGAAACGGACTTGACGGTACGGAAGACACATGCCAGCATGCAAATAACCGGTCTGAACGGTGATTTTGAATTCGAGGTGTCACTCATACGGACACGTATGTGTGAGTCAGGTCGAAAGGACGCGCGGCATGACGCAGGACGACGCGGGGCGGTCCCCGGACGGCCCCCCGGTGGGCCGCAGGGCGCTGTTCGGCATGCTCGCCGCCGGGGCGGCGGGCCTCGCCGCCGCCCCGTGGCTGCAACGGGGCTGGGAGGGAGTCCTCGGCGCCGCCTCGCAGACCGACCCCACGGGGCTGAGCGGGCTGCTCCCCAATCCCGGCGGCTTCCGCTACTACAGCGTCGTCGGATCGGTGCCGGTCAAGGACGCGAGCAACTACACCCTGCGCGTCGGCGGCCTGGTCGAGCACCCGCGCACCTGGACGCTGCCCGAACTCGCCGCGCTGCCCCAGACCCGCCTCGTGCGCGACGTCCTGTGCACCGACGGCTGGCGGGTCGAGAGCACCCCTTTCGAGGGCGTCCTGCTCTCCGACCTGCTCGACGCGGCGGGAGTACGCCCCAAGGGCAAGGCCCTGGCCTTCACCTGTTTCGACGGGGCGTACAGCGAGAACCTCACCCTGGAGCAGGCGCGACGGCCTGACATGCTGATCGCGCTGCGGATGCAGGACCGCCCGATCAGCCATCAGCACGGCGGCCCGGTCAGGCTTTACGCGGCACCGATGTACTTCTACAAGTCGGCGAAGTGGCTCTCCCGCATCTCGGTCACGCCGGAGGTGCTCCCGGGCTACTGGGAGCAGCGCGGATACGACATCGACGGTTGGCTCGACACGAGGGACCGTCGTGACCGGGCGGCCTGACCCGGGGGAGCGGGTCCTCCGCTTCGCCCCCGCGGTCCGCCTCGTGCACCGCGCCGTCGGCCTCCTCATGCTGCTCTGCGTCTGCACCGCCGCGTGCCTCTACCTCGCCCCGCTCGCCCAGCTCGTCGGGCGGCGCCGGCTGATGGTCACCGTCCACGAGTGGTCGGGGCTGCTCCTGCCGGCGCCGGTACTGCTGGGGCTGTTCTCCCGGGAGTTCCGCGCCGAGCTGCGCCGCCTCAACCGCTTCGCGCGGTACGACCGGACCTGGCTGCGAGCCGTACGCACCCGCCGGCGAGGCCCGCGGGCGCGCCCGGCCGGCAAGTTCAACGCCGGGCAGAAGCTCTACGCGGGCTGGATCGCGGGCGCGGCCCTGGTGAGTCTCGGCACGGGACTGCTGATGTGGTTCACCGGCTTGCTTCCCTTCGTCTCGCGAACCAGCGCGATCTTCGTGCACGACCTCCTGGCCTGGGCCATCGCCCTGGTCCTCGCGGGCCACATGCGGCAGGCGTACGCGGACCCGGAAGCGCGGCTCGGTATGCGCACCGGGTACGTCGACCGCGCCTGGGCCGAACTCCACCACTCCCGGTGGCTGACGCCTAAGCCACGCGACAAGGACGGCGAGAAACCCGCACCGAAACCGACCGTCAACTGACTGAGGCCACCGGGCGAACCATGACGAAAGGTGGAACACATCACGCCGGGCACCCCGCCCGTGACGCCTTCTCACCTTCCGAACCTCCTCCGCATCCCATGAATGGATCACTGATGAGACGCCTTCTGACCGTCCTCGCGGCCTCCACCCCGCTCGTGGCGGCCGTGTACCTGCCGACCGCGTCGGCGAGCACCGGGAGCACCGCCTCCACCACGTCCGCTTCCCCCCTCTCCGCCCCCACCGCGTCCGCCTGCTCCGCCCCCCGTGTGAAGGCCCCGGCCGGTACGAAGGTGGAGAACGTGACCGCCGTGGCCCACGCGGCCGGTCCCGTGGACGTCCCGGAGATCCCCCCGCTCGGGCCCGTCCACGTCCCCGACGTACCGGCCTTCTGCGACGTGACCGTCACACTGACCCACCCCGGGCAGGGCGACCACGCCAAGGTGCGGGTCTGGCTTCCGGCGCAGAGGTGGAACGGGCGCCTCCAGACCCTCGGCGGGAGCGCCTACGCCGCCGGGGACTACGGGGCGGGCCTGGCCGGCGCGGTGAAGAACGGCTACGCCGCCGCCACCACCGACGCGGGGGTGAGCACGTACGTCGACAGCTCGTGGGCGCTGGACGCCCAGGGCAAGGTGAACCAGACGCTCCTGAAGAACTTCGCCTCCCGCTCCCAGCACGAGGCGGCGGTCGTCGCCAAGCAGGTCGTCGCCGGCCAGTACCACCGCCCCGCCTCCTACGCGTACTTCAACGGCTGTTCCACCGGCGGCCGGGAGGGCTACGCGGAGGCCCAGAACTACCCGAAGGACTACGACGGCATCCTGGCCAACGCCCCGGGGATCAACTGGGACGAGTTCGAGGTCGCCACGCTCTGGCCGCAGGTCGTCATGAACGTCGAGAAGACGTTCCCGACCGACTGCGAGCTGAACGCCTTCACCGCCGCCGCCGTCAAAGCCTGCGATCCCCTCGACGGCGCCGAGGACGGACTGGTGAACGACCCGGACGCCTGCGACTTCGACCCGCGCACGCTCATCGGCACGAAGATCGACTGCCAGGGGCAGCAGCTCACCCTCACGGCCGCCGACGCCAAGGTGGTACGCAAGATCTGGGACGGCCCGCGCACCGCGAACGGCGAGCACCTGTGGGCCGGTGTTCCCGTCACCGCCGCTCTCCCCGGTCTGGCCGGCACCAAGCTCAACGACGACGGCACCCGGTCGGGCGTCCCATTCCAGGTCCCGGCCCAGTGGGTGAGCGACTGGGTGGCGAAGAATCCCTCGCTCGACATCACGACGATCACCTACGAGCGGCTCGCCACGCTGTTCAAGCAGTCCGAGGCCGAGTACGACAAGGTCATCGGCACCGACGACCCGGACCTCTCCGCCTTCCGCGCCACCGGTGGCAAGCTGCTGACCTGGCAGGGCACGGACGACCAGTTCATCCCGGCGGCCGGGACGAAGCAGTACCACGAGCGCGTCGTGCGGGACATGGGCAGCACCAAGAAGACGGACGACTTCTACCGCTTCTTCCTCGCCCCCGGCACCTCGCACTGCGGATTCGCCAACGGCATCGGCGGCACGGACGACCTCGGCGCCCTGCGCACCTGGGTCGAGCACGGCAAGGCGCCGCAGACCCTGCCCGCGACGCTGATCACCTCCACCGGCCAGCCGGTCACGCGTGACCTGTGCGTCTACCCGCGGGCGCTGGTCTACAAGGGCCGCGGCGACGTCGCCGACGCGAGCAGCTTCCGCTGCGCCACACCGCACGGCCGTCACTGACGATCCCCCGCCGAACGCGCCCCAGCCGCGGTACGCAAGCAATCGCAGTACGCGGAACAGCCCTTTCCCCCGGCGGGTGTGCCGGGGGAAAGGGCTGTTCCACGTCCGCTCCCGCGCGGCGTTCAGTCGGACGGCACCTCCGGAGCCTCGGACCACCACGCCGTGAGAGCGCCCCAGTCCACCGGCTCCAGTTCGGTCCCGGCGGGTACCACCTGGTACGTGACCTCCAGCCACTCCAGCAGCGGATGCACCGGCAACTCGAAGAGGGCCGCCTCCTCCGTGCCGCCCAAACGCAGCCACGCCGTCGCCGGCGCGTCCAGGCACGACGGCCACACCTGCACGTCTCCCAGCCCGCTGAGCGCTCGCATTCCGTGGTGGAGCAGGTCGCGCCCGAGGTGCCACACGACCCCGGGGCAGCCCTCGGGGGCGAGCCGCACCGTCACCACCAGCGGCGATGCGGGGTCGTACCGGAACTCCGCCTCCACGGACCGCTGGAGGCACACATCCAGTACCTGCTGGATGTCCACCGTGAGGGCACCGCACGAAGCCGGCCTGCGGGGGGTGCGATGGTGGTCGCCGCTCATGACAGTGATCCTTCCGGGGACGTCTGCTGACAGCCCGTACTCTCGCCCGTCACACACTCGGACACATCAGTCAGTTGACGGCGGAGATGACACATGTGTGGCGTGCGCGTTCGTGGACCGCCTGGAGCGCTCGGAGGGCGTCCCAACTTCGGCGGATTAAGCCATTCGACTGAGTCCGCGCCGGGCCGCCCGGACGATCCTGGACCGGTCGCCCGCATGCCGGTGCAGGTCGTCATCATGCTCGGAGGTCTCCCCGTGACCCGTACTCCCGTCGTCTTCATCCACGGCGCGTGGCTGCACGCGCGGTCCTGGGAGTCGTGGGCGGAACGCTTCGCGGGCCGCGGCTGGTCCACCCACGCGCCCGGCTGGCCGGGGGAGCCCCCCACCGCCGGGGAAGCCAGGAACAGCGCGGAACTGCTTCCCGATCTGGGCCTGGAGGAACTGACCGAGCACTATGCCCGGCTCGTCCGCTCCCTCGACGCCTCCCCGGTCCTCGTCGGCCACTCGGTCGGCGGTCTGGTCGCCCAGCACCTGCTCGGTACGGGAGTGGGCGAAGCGGCGGTGGCACTCGCGGCGGCCCCGGTCAACGAGGTCCCTCTTCCCGCGGTGCGGATCGCGAGGGACCGCGCGGCCACCGGCCGGGGGCCGGTGCTGCTCAGCCCGGCCCGGTTCCGGGAGACCTTCGCCAACACGGTGCCCGAGGAGGAGGCGCGGCGGCTCTACGAGCGGTACGCGATCCCCGCCCCGCGCCGCCTCCTCGACGACCTCGGCTGCGCGGGCGCCCCCCGCCACCCGTTCACGGCGGCGGACACGGCGAACCCCGGGCGTGGCCCGCTGCTGCTCGTCTCCGGGCAGGAGGACCTGGTCGTCCCTGACGGGGTCACCCGCGCCGTCTACAAGCAGTACGGGGACTCCACCGCCCGCACCGACCTCAAGCAGTTCGCCGATCGCGGGCACACCCTGATCGTGGACGGCGGCCGGCGCGTCGTCGCCGACTACGTCCTCTGGTGGCTCGACGAACACGTCGTCGGCGCCACGTAGATCCCGGCAGAGGTGCTCCGAGACCTGTGTCCCGGCCGTCGCCGGCGCTCCCGCGCTCAGGGCGTCGGGTCCGTCGTCCCGGTGGCCGTGCCCAGAGCGTCGCGCAGGGCGGCACGGGAGGTGATGCCGAGCTTCGGGAACACCCGGTAAAGGTGTGAGCTGACGGTGCGCGGCGACAGGTGCATCCGCTCGCCGATCTCCTTGTTGGTCAGTCCACTCGCGGCGAGCCCCGCGATCCGCTGCTCCTGCCAGGTGAGCTCCGCCAGGTGCGCGGAGCCGGGCCGGGCCGCCCTGCCGGAGGCGCGCAGTTCGGCGCGGGCGCGAACCGCCCAGGAGGCGGCGCCGAGACGCTCGAAGGACTCGGCGGCACGAGTGAGCGCCGCGCGCGCCGATGTGGGGCCTTGCGCGTGACGCAGCCGGATGCCGTGGGCCAGGCGTATCCGCGCCAGTTCGAAGGGGAAACCGGCCGCGCCGGGCACCCCCTCCGCCCGCGCGCACATGGCGGCGGCCTCCTCGTCGTCCTCGGCGGTCATCGCGAGGGCCCCGTACGTCAGCAGCGCGAGGCGTGGCGAGACCCGCGGCAGACCCGCGTCCCGGGCGGCCAGGGCGTGTGCGCGGGCCTCGGCACCACGCCCTGTGTGGACGGCCGCCTCCACGAGGTCGAGCAGCGTACGGGGCGCCTGGTGGGCGCAGGCCTCGAAGGTCCCGGGGGAGGTGATGCCGATCGCGTAGAGGTAGGCGGCCTCGTAGTCCCCTTCGCTGAGCGCCGCGATGGTGCCGACGGCATCGGCGATCTGCGTGAGGAAGCCGATGCCGCGCGGGCGGGCCCAGGACTCGACGGCGGACTGGAGCTCCCGGGCGCGGTCGAGTCCACCGCGCAGGGCGGCGAGCAGCGCCAGGTAGGCGCGGCTGTGATGGGCGAAGAGCGCGTGGTCGTGCGCGAGCGCGAGGCCGAGGCCGCGTTCGCCGGTGCGCTCGGCCTCGTCCCACTCGCCGACCGCTATCTGGTCCAGCATGATCAGGTGCAGCATGGTCATGCCGATGGCGGTCGCGCCGGTCTCCACCTCGCGGTCGACCGTGCGGCGCAGGTGGGGGCGGTACTGGCCCAGCGTGTCCAGGTGGTAGGCGCTGACGCCGAGGCGGGCCACGTCCCAGGGCTCCAGGCGCGGCAGGCCCGCGAACTCCTCCTCAAGGCGCTCGCGGGCGTCCCCGCCGTGCCGGACCACGTCGCTCCAGGTGTCGCGGTAGAGCAGCGAGCGGGCCGGTACGGGTCCGGCCGGGGCGCCGAGCGCGCCGACGAGGGCGCGGGTGTGCTCCCAGGAGGCGGCGTCGCCCGCGTACTGACTGATCGCCAGGAGCAGGTTGACGAGGCGTTCGAGCACCTCCTCCTCGGCCGGTCCGTGGACGCCGCTCGCGCGCAGCGCCTCGATCGCGGCCGCCACCTGGCGGCGTGAGGAACGCACCTCGCCGTCCTGGTACAGCGCGAGGTACGCGGCGGCGACCACGGTGGCGGGGGAGTCGCCGTGGCCCAGCACCGCTTCGGAGCGCACGAGTTGTTGTGCCTGGTCGAAGAGGGCGGCGTGCCCGGCGATGAACGCGGCGCCCCCGAGCCGGCGCGAGCGCTCCTCGCGCTCCTCGCTCAGCTCGGCGGCCCGCGTCAGCCAGCCCATCGCGGCGAGCGCGCCGCCGCGCCGGGTCGCCGACTCCGCGGCCGCCTCCAGTTCGGTGGCGACCCGCTCGTCCGGGTCCACGGTGGCGGCGGCGAGGTGGGTGGCGCGGCGTTCCACGTCGTCCTGGTGGACCCGGGCCAGCGCCGCGTGCGCCGAGCGCCGCTCGTTGGGCGTGGCCATGTGCACGACGGTGGACCGCACCAGGGGGTGCCGGAAGACGAAGTCGCCGCTGACCGGGTCGATCTCGACCAAGCCCGCGTGGGCGGCCTCGTCCGCGTCGGTCATGCGGTAGCGCACTCCCCGGCCGCTCGCGGGGGCGGCACCCGAGACGACGCCGTCCAGGGCGCCGCGCAGCAGTTCCGCGCGTGCCTCCTGGCTCAGGGCGCTGATGCGGGTGCCGTAGACGTGTTGCAGCCGACGGGGCAGCGGCACGCCTTGGTGGCCGAGCAGTTCCTCGATGCCGCGCTCGGCGCGGGAGACGAGGAACGGCGGCAGCTCAAGCAGGGCCAGGGGGTTGCCGCGGGCCTCGTCGAGGACGATGCCCCGCAAGCGCGGGTCGAGCCCGGGGTGGTGCCGGTCCAGGAGTTCCTCGGAGGCGGCGGACGAGAGGGTGGTGACCGGCAATTCCGGGAGCGCGGCCGTGTCGAAGCGGGAGGCGATGTCCGCGCGCACCCCGACGAGGAGCTTGACGGCGCCTCCGGCGAGCCGTCGCCCCGCGAAACCGCACACCTCCACGCTCCCGGCGTCGAGCCACTGGCCATCGTCCAGGGCGAGCAGCAGCGGCTTCTGCGAGGAGGCCACCGAGAGCAGGTCCAGTACGGCGATGGACAGGGCCATCACCGACGGCGGGGTCGGCCCACCACGCCCGAAGACCACCTCGAAGACCTCGCGGTGCGCCGGGTCGAGCCGGTCGATGTGGGGCAGCAGCGGATGAAGGAACTGGTGCAGTCCGGCGAACGGCAGGTCGGATTCGGCCTCGACGCCGATGGCCCTGATCACCCGGTGGCCCTCGCGGGCGGCGAGGCCCGCGGTGTGTTCGAGCAGCGCGCTCTTGCCGATGCCCGTGTCGCCCCGCAGGACGAGGGCTTGTCCGCTCGGCGCGCAGACGAACGAGGCCAGTTCCTCCTGTTCGCTCGCGCGCCCGATCAACGTCTTGCCGTATGGCTCCATGCGGCCCCCGTTCCCTTCGCCGGTTGTGCGGTCCTCGGTCTGTGCCGTCCGGGGCGGACGCGAGGGGTGCGTTCCTCCGGGACAGGGCGCGCGACGGTGCGCGGCTGAGGCCGTCCACCATGTGTGACCGCCGCCCCCGCCGTAGCCCGGAGTCGCCCGGTCCTCGACGAGCAGCGTAGAGCGACACGTGTCCGCTCGTCACGGGAGGGTGGCCTCCCGGGTGTGTCGCGAGCCCGGGGAGGCCCGTCCCGTACATGTGTGGATGTGTTCCGGGCCAGCCGGGGGAGAGCGGTCACATGTGTCATGGTCCGGGTCCCCGGGTCAGAGCGGGAAGGGCTCGTGGGGCGCGGAGTCCCCCGGTGCGGCCGCGTCCGGTGGGGGGTCCGCCTCCAGGGTCCGTCTGAGCCGGGCCAGCCACAGGGCGTTGAGGCGGTCGGCCCGGCCGGGCCCGGGCCCGGCGGGACCGCGGACGACGCTCTCGCTCACCACATGGGTCGCGCCGTCCCCGCGCGGCCGCAGCAGCCATGCCTGGTAGAGCAGGGTCCGGGCGCCGATCCCGGACCAGCCGAGCCTGGTGTGCGGCACCTGCTCGCCGACGATCACCTCGAACCGGTCGTCCCCGAGCCACAGTTCGAAGGTGTTCTGGGGGGCGCCGAACCGTACCCGCTCGACCCCGGGCACCCACAGCGGCCAGCGCTCCACGTCGATGAGGCGCGCGAAGACCCGCGACGCGGGCGCCCGCACCACCGTGTGCGCGTGGCAGAAGCCGTGGGCGAGGCCGGGGGTGAAGCCGGAGGGCCAGTGGATGTCCGGGTCGCCGTCCTGGACGTCGTGCATCCCGTGTTTCCCTCTCCCGCCGGGCTGCCGGGGCCGGGCCCCGGTGAAACGTGTCCCGTCACTGTGGCCGAGGAGCCGGGCCGGGCGGAATACGTCATATGGCTTGCCGCATGACGGCATCTCTCGGCGGACGCGGGCCCGGCCCGTACGTCACCTCTCGCCCCCTGCCCGCCGGGCGCGATCCCGTACGTCACACCCCATGCCCCCGGCCGGACCGGCTCAGTCCCCGGATCGCGTCCCCGGGGCGTCGAGGGTGTTCAGGGCGTCGCGCAGGGCCGCGCGGGAGGAGATGCCGAGTTTGCGGTAGATCTGGTAGAGGTGGGTGCCGATGGTGCGGTGGGAGAGGAAGAGACGATCGGCGATCTGCTTGTTGGTCAGGCCGGAGGCGGCGAGCTGGGCGATCGGCCGCTCCCTGGCGGTGAGGACCGCCGTGGCGTCGGTGGCGCCGGGCACGGCCTGCCCGGCGGCACGCAGCTCCGAGGCGGCGCGCGCGGCCCAGGGCGCGGCGCCGAGGTGCTGGAAGGCGGCCAGGGCGCGGGTCAGCTCGTCGCGGGCCTCGGTCCCGGCCCGCAGCCGGCGCAGGCGCTCGCCGTGGGCGAGACGGACCCGGGCGGTGTCGAAGGGCCACCGGGGCGAGCCGTGGGCCAGGGCCTCCTCGAAGAGCGGCAGTCCCGCCTCGCCGGGCGTCGTCAGCGCCTGGCTCGCCCGGGCCAGCATCCGCAGCCGGGGCGACAGCCCGGGCATCCCCGAGGCGCCCGCCGCGGCCGCGTGGGCGGCGGCGAGCTCCTCGCGTCCCGTGCGCTGCGCCGCTTCGACCAGGTCCATCGCCGCCCACATGGCGAGCGGGACGAACGGGGCGAGGGTGCCGGGGGTGGTGAGCGCGCTGCCGTGCCGGTAGGCGCTCTCGTAGTCCCCGCTGCCGAGGGCCGCGATCCCGAGCGCGTGCAGCGCGAAGTACCGGGCGCCGTGCGCGCCGCGCGGCGCCGCCCACCGCACGATCCGCTCGGCCGCCTGCGCGGCGGCCTCCGCCTCGCCCCGCGCGGCCTGGACGGCGGCCTGCACGTAGTCGAAGTACCACGCGCAGAAGCCGAGGTCGTACTGCTCGCACAGCGCGTGCCCCTCGGCGGCGCAGCGGGCGGCGTCGTCCCAGCGGCCCAGGTGGTAGTAGTCGATGCCGAGGTGCATGAGCGCGCCGACGTGGTGGCGAGCCGGCGCGGTGCCCGCCCGGCCCTGCTCGATCAGGCGCAGATTGGCCTCGCGGATCTCGGGGAGCCGGTCGGCGTAGGCGCTGGCCCGGGCGAGACGGGAGGGGTCCTCGTGCGGCTCGGCCAGCAGTTCCCGCAGCCGGGGGAGGGCGCCGGGGCCGGTACGGGCGGGGTCACCGAAGGTCTCGACGCTGACCCGGAGCAGGTCGGGTGCCCGCGGTACGAGCCGGTCGAGGATCTCCAGAAGGGGCTGCCACAACGCGGCCTCGCCCCCGTACCAGCACAGCAGGACGAGGGTGTGCAGCGCCTCGCAGAGGGCGGGATCGGCGGCGTCCCAGCCGTGCCCGCCCTCGGCGCCGGACTCGATCGCGCCGACGAGGAGGCGGTGTGCCGTGCCGATGTCACCGTCGCGGTTGATGAGCAGGAACGCGGAGGCCGCCGCGGCGTGCAGGGACTGCGTACTGCCCGGGTCGACCGACCGGGCGTCCTCCAGGAGGCGTGAGGCGTCGTCCAGTTCGCCGCCCGCCTCGGCGCCGATGTACGCGGCCTCGGCGAGCCGCCGGGCCCGGGGCGCGGGCCGCGGACTCAGCACCGCCGCCCGGATCAGCGCCGCGACGGCGCCGAGCGCGTCCCCGCGCCGCAGCCGCAGGTGGGCGGCGTGCTCAAGGAGCCCGGCGACCTCCTCGTCGGGGCCCGCCGCCGCCTCGCCCAGGTGCCAGGCGCGGCGCTCGGGGTGGTCCGTCAGCACGTCCGCGAGCGACTGGTGGGCGCGGCGGCGTTCGGCGGTGGTCGATCCCTCGACCACCGCCGAACCCATGAGGGGGTGCCGGAAGGAGATCCGGCGGGTGTCCGGGCTGATCCGCACCAGGCGGTCCCATGCGGCGGCGGTGATGTCCTCGACCGCGGCACGGCCCGCCGCTGCCGCCTCCACGGCGGCGAGGTCACCGGTGCCGTCCAGTGCCGCGAGGAGCAACAACTCCCTTGCCCCGCTCGGGAGTCCGGCGACGCGGGAGGCGAACAGCGCCTGGAGGCGTTCGGTCAGCGGCAGCACCGACGGCAGCGCCGCCGACGTCGTCCGCTGGTCCCCGGTCAGCGCGGCGGGCAGTTCGACGAGGGCCAGGGGATTGCCGTGCGCCTCGGCGGCGACACGGCGCCGCACGGCCGGGGAGACGTCGGGGTGCCGGCGGCGCAGGAGCTCGGCGGCGGCACCGGAGTCGAGCGGCTCGATCCTGTGCTCGGTCAGCCCGCTGGACTCGAAGAAGCTGTCGGTGCCGTTGCGGCACGCGGCGAGGAAGTCGACGTGGGAACCGACCAGCCGACGGGCCACGAAACCCAGGACCGCCGTCGTCGCCCGGTCCACCCACGGCAGGTCGTCCACCACCAGCAGCAGGGGTGTGTCCACCGACACCTGGCGCAGCAGGAGCAGCGCCGCTGTCGAGGTCAGCAGGCGGTCGGGGGCGGGTCCCGAGCCGATGCCCACGGCCACCCGCAGCGCGTCCCTGTGCACCGGTTCCAGCGCGTCGAAGGAGGTGAACAGCGGCAGCAGCAGCTGATTCAGGCCGGAATAGGCGATGTCCGCCTCGAACTGCACCCCCTGGGCACGGAGCACCCGCACGCCGTCGCGCTCGGCCGCACCCGCGACCTCGTCGAGCACCGCGGTCTTGCCGACCCCCGCCTCACCGCTGAGCAGCAGCGCCGCCCCCGTGACCACCGGGTTGCCGAAGAACGACCGGATGAACGCCAGATCCGCCCCGCGCCCGACAAGACCCGGCATCGCGGGACCGGCCGTCCCACCCACGTCGCTCATCCCGATTCCCTCCCAGCCCTCGGTCGCCGTGGTCCCGCACCCCGGGCGGGCTCCCGCCCCCACGCGCTCGGCGTGGCCTTCTCCCGCCCGTCTCCCTCGGTGACGCCCGCGCCCCGCGTCCGCGTGTCCGGCGCGCAGTCTCTCACGAGGAAGCGGTCCCTCGGCCAGCGGGTGTGAAAGCGGTTCCATTCCTCGGTTCCACTCCCCGTGTTGCTCACGGAGCACGCCCCGGCATTCATACGTGTGCCCTGGTCCCGTGCTGGCCCCGCTCCGTACGCCGGGCGCCGGGGACTGCCAGGGCGCCGAGGAGGAGAACCGACGTGTCGGGCCCGGAGCAACTCGCGTTCAAGACCAGCGATCCGGCGCTCCGCGGACCGGGCCAGGAGACGGGCCGAGCGGCACCGGCCGAGGACGGACCGGCCCGGGGGCCGCCACCCTCCCGCGCCCGCTGTCGGCTCCGCTCCGCATCTTCGCGCGCGGCGCGCATGTGGCGCGGGTATGGCGCGTTTCCACCCGTAGGTGGCCGTACGTGTCACGCTCCCGCCGCGTCCAGGTTTTCGGTGAAGAAGGCGGCGAGGCGGTCCACGGCCTGGTCGACGTACTCCTTCCTGTCGTACAGGTAGGTCTGCTGGTCCTGGTCCAGCCGCGGCGCGGGCACGAGTCTGCCGAGCACCGATGCGGAGGCGCGGACCATGCCCTGTTCGAGACGGGTGTAGTAGTCGACGCTGATCGGGGCGAGCCGCGCCACTTCCTCGCGGCGCAGCCCGGCGACGCGGCGCGGGCCGCCGGACACCGGCAGCCCGCACTCCTGTGGTGTCAACTCGGCCCCGCGCGCTTTGAGGAAGGAACCGAGGAGGCGGCGGGCGGAAGGCTCTGCCAAGTGAACCAGTGTGCCCGACACGGGCACACGTGTGCATGGGTCCCGCGCGGGGGAGCCCTCACCGAGAGGCGAGCGCGAGGCCGAGCAGTTGTTCCAGCGCGGCGACCGTACGGCCCGGCTCCTCGGCGTGCACGGTCGCGAAGCCCAGCCCCGCGGCGGGCGGCAGATAGCTCGCGGTGTCATCGACGAACACGCAGTCGGCCGCCGCCATCCCGAGCTTGTCGAGCACCAGCGCGAACGCGGCCTCCTCCGGCTTGCGGACCCCGTGGTCCTCGGAGATCACGACGGCGTCGAAGTCCAGGTCGTACCCGGCGTACAGGTCCCACGGCGCACGGCCCACGGAGTTGGAGAGGAGCGCCACCGGGACCCCGGCGCGGCGCGCCGCCGCGGCCGCGCCGATCAGCTCCGGCTGCGGACGCAGGTCGGCGAAGAGGCGGCCCATGAGGTTGTCGGCGGCAAGGCCGGTCCGGTCCGCCGCCTCGGCGTTCCACCGGGACTGGGTGAGGGCGCCGCGCTCCAGCTCCTCGGTGAGCCGGATCATCTCCGCGTCGGCGTACAGGGCGCGGAAGAGGGTGCCCTCGGCCAGTCCCTCCCGCCGTTCGAAGGCGAGCGCGGCGGGGATCAGGGGGGTGGTGAGCACACCACCGAAATCGAGGACGAGGGCTTTGCGAGGGGTCATGGTGTGACCATAGCCGCACCTCCGGAACGTACCGACGGGCAGGTCCGCCGTCGGTGACACGTGTGCGGTGGCGCGCTCGCTGGGCCGGCGCTCGCCGGGAGAGCAACGCATTCGTTATCACGCACGATGATCCTCGCGGGGGGCGCGATACGTCCATGGGGTGGAAGCTTTCCAGCCTTTCCCGAAAGGAATACATGTGACGAGCCGTTCTTCCGCCTCCGGCCGCCGCCGCGCCGTGGCGGCCGCTGCCGCCGTACTGGCCGGGGCCGCCCTGTTCGCGGGCACCGCGCCCGCTCAAGCCCACCAGGGCAGGCCCACGGGCACGCACGCACATCCCCGCCCCCACACCGGGACCCACGCGCACCGCGTCGACTACGTGGCCCTCGGCGACTCCTACGCGTCCGCCCCCGGCGTACCGGACCAGGTGGACGCGACCTGCCTGCGCTCCAGCGCGAACTATCCCTCGCTGGTGGCACGAGCCACCGGGGCGAAGCTCACCGACGTGACGTGCTCCGGCGCCACCACCGCCGACATGACGGGGCCCCAGGGCACGGTGGCGCCGCAACTCGACGTCCTGGAGAGGGGAACCGACCTGGTCACCCTCACCGTCGGCGGCAACGACATCGGCTTCACGACGGTGCTCGGCACCTGCGCGAAGCTGTCGGCGAGCGACCCGTCGGGCGCGCCCTGCGCAGAGCACCTCACCTCGACCGGCACCGACCAGGTCACCGGGGCGATCAACGCGAGCGCCCCCAAGATCGCCGACGTCCTGCGCCGTATCCACCGGCGCGCTCCGCACGCCCGGGTCGTGCTCGTCGGATACCCGGACCTCTTCCCGGAGGACGGCGTGGCGTGCACCAGCGCCACGGTCCCGCTCGCCGCCGGTGACTTCCCCTACCTGCGGGACAAGGAGAAGGAGCTGAACGCGATGCTCGCGCGCGAGGCCCGGCGCGGTGGTGCGCGGTACGTGGACACCTACGGGCCGACGGTCGGCCACGACCTGTGCCGACCGACGGGTACGCGGTGGATCGAGACCTTCGCCCCCCAGCCCCCGGCGGCTCCGCTGCACCCCAACGCGGCGGGTGAGAGCGCGATGGCGGGGGCTGTCGCGCACAGCCTGCCGGGTCGCCGCTGAACTCTGCCCGGCCACTGGCGAGCCGTATGCCCGGCGGCCGTTGAGCCGTATGTCCGGCGGCCGCTCACCCGCACGCCGGGGTACCGCTCACCCACATGCCCGGGTACCGCTGCGCGGAGCGCCCGGACCGGTTGTTCGAGCCGGTCCGGGCGCCCCGCCGCCCCGTGCTGCGTGCTGCCGCGCGTCGCGGGTCAGCCGCGCAGGTGGTGGCTGACGTCGCCCACCAGGTGGATGCGCAGCCGCCGTTCGGCGAAGAGCCAGCGTCCGCCGCGCCGGACGAGGCGGTCCTCGTACCTGCCCGCCGCGACCGCTTGGAGCGGGAAGTCCGGCAGCGCCTGGAAGACGGTGACGGCGGAGCGGGCGCTCGCGCCGCGGCCGTCCTCGTCGACCTCGACGGCACTGGTCGTGGTGACGTGCTGGGTACGGGGCGTGCCGTCCTCGTACCGGATCACCGAGGCGTTCAGCATGGCCTCGACCCCCGCGCCGCCGACGGCGGGCCTGCCGCTGCCGCGAAAGACGGAGTCCCCGGTGAACAGGGTGCCCACACCGGCGAAGTCGCCGGCGTCCACGAGTTCGGCGTAACGGGCGATGAGCTGGGACACGGCGAGGACGTCGGCAGACGCGTTCACAGGTGCGGGACCGGGCTTTCCATGGAGGGTCGGGGTGCGTGGTACAGGCTGAGCCGGTCGACGCGACCGCCGGTCAGGGTCATGATCCAGGCGACCCCGGGCGGGCAGTGGCCGGGGTCGTCCGGAGGGTTGAGCAGGTCCATCTCCCACACGACCAGGGAGCGTCCGGCGGTCACGTGCGCCGGGCGCTGACGGACCCCGGCGGACAGGTCGCCGTCCATGCCGGCGAGGAGCAGGGGCGTGCCACCCAGCCGCAGGCCGCCGCCGAACACCGACAGGCCGGGCGCCCAGCGGTCGGCGGCGACCCGCGCGAACTCGCCGCGCTCGGCGGCGGCCAGCGTCTCGTACGCCTCGGTCCAGGACTCCTCGGTGCGCCGGCGGGTGTCCTCGTACGCCCCGTCGGCGGCCGTGCGCAAGGCGGCGGTGAGCGCCGCGCGCGCCTGGTGGAGCCGGCTGCGTACGGTGCCGACGGGTATCCCGCACACCTCGGCGATCCGCTGGTACGGCGTGAGGCCGACGGTGAAGTACCGCAGGACGACGGGCAGTCGCAGCGTGGGCGACAGAGACTCCACCGCCGCCCAGACCCAGTCCCGCATCACGTGCCTGTCCAGGACGCTCTCCGGCGTGGAGGCGCTGGGCGGCAGGGGCACCTCGGCGACCGGTTCCGTACGCCCCCTCTCGCGCAGCAGGGTACGGGCGCTGTTGCGGACCACCATGCGCAGCCAGGCTCCCGTCGCCGCCGGGTCGCGGACGTCGCCGATCCGGCGCAGGGCCACGAGGGCGGCGTCCTGGAGGACGTCCTCGGTGTCGGGCCCGGGTCCGAGAAGGCTCAGCGCGACCGCCCGCATACCGGGTCGGTGACGTTCCAGCAGAGCGCCCAGAGCCGCCACGTCGCCGCCGCACGCGGCCAGCGTGAGAGCCACATCCTCGGTTCCGGTGTCCCGGGTCGCGGTGCGTGTCGTGGGGGTGTGTCCGCTTCCGTCTGCTACGGCAGGCATGTATCTCCTCGCACATGTACGCCCCGGATACCCGCCGAGCATACGGCAGACGTCCGGGCAGGGGGCGTGGGCCGGACGCGACGGTCTGCGGCGGCACCTCACCCGCCGGGGCGCGGTGGTCGGGGTGTCAGCAGCCTCGTCGGTTCGTCACCACTTTGACAGGTGACAGGTTTAAGCGCAAGGAGAGCGGCGCGCGCGGGGCGACGCCCTCGCGCGCGGCGGTGGCGCGTGGCCGGCGATCCGGGACCGGCTGAACCTCCGTACCCTTGCGCAACGTGACAGGAGCGAACGCGCGGCCCGGGCAGACCAGTCGGCGCCGCCCGCGACCGCGCACTTAGTCAGTACGTCCGAGGCGCGTCCTCGGAAGCGGGTGAAGGGAAGGAAGAGACGTGGACCCCAGGAACAGACCTCCGCTCGTCACCGCACGGGCGACTCTCCCCGGCGACAGGCATCCACGCGCGCGCCTCGGCTTTCTGCTCGCCGCGCTCGCCGCCGTCGCGGGCTGCTCCGCCGCGCCCGCGGACCGTCCGGCGGCCGCCCCGGCACGGACGACGCACGCCGCCGTACCCGCCCCCGCGGCCACGACACCGACCGCTTCCCCTTCGCCCGCCCTTCCCGCCCGCCTGCCCCACCTGGGAGAACGGATGCTCGACCGCATCCCGGCCGACAGCCGCCAAGCCGTCGTCGTCACGGGCGAGTCGAAGGACTCCCCGCGCGGTCGCCTCGTCCTCTACCGGCGCACCGGAGCGGGCTGGCTGGCGGGCCCCTCCTGGCCCGCGCACAACGGTGACAAGGGGTGGACCGACGACCATCACGAGGGCGATCTCCGTTCACCCATCGGCGTCTTCACCCTCAGCGACGCGGGCGGCCTGCGCCCCGACCCGGGCAGCCGCCTGCCGTACCACCGTTCTTCCCACTTCGTCGCCGGCGGCACCGGCTTCCAGGGAGAACCCCTCGCCGGCTCCTTCGACTACGTCGTCGCCATCGACTACAACCGCGCGAAGGGAACCTCACCCCTCGACGGAACCCGCCCGCAGGGTTACGGGAAGGGCGGCGGCGTATGGATACACGTCGACCACGGCGGCCCGACGCACGCGTGTGTCAGCATCGCCGCGGAGCACATGAGGGAACTCCTGCGCGCCCTGGACCCGAAGCAACACCCCGTCATTGTGATGGGGGACGCGGCCTCGCTCGCCGGGTGAGACAGAGCGAGAGCGGGTGAGGCGGGGCGAGCGCGTGTGAGACGGGGCGGGCGCGGGCCGGGGCGCCGGAGCCCGCCCGGAGCCGTCCACGCCACCTGAGCCAGCGGCTCGGCCGATGCCGGCACACATGTGTGCGCGACGGGAGCGGACACGATGCTACGCTCGACACGTATCACTGATCCGCTCGCTTCGTGTGTGTCAACGGCGTGCCTCTCCGAGCCGCACGACCGGGCAGGAAGAGGCGGGGACATGCCGAACGCGACCGAACAGCCCACGCAGAGCTACGACTTCGTCCTGGTGGGTGGAGGATCGGCCGGCTGCGTGCTGGCCGCCCGCCTCACCGAGGACCCCGCGACCCGCGTGCTCCTGCTGGAAGCGGGCGCACCCGCCGAGGCGCTCCCGAAAGCCGTGGCGACGCCGCCCGCCTGGCCCTCGCTCGCCGCGACGGAGGCGAGCTGGGGCGAGCGCACCGAGCCGCAGGGGCCGGACGGCGGACTCGTCGCACTGCCCCGGGGCAAGGGTCTCGGCGGCTCCTCGGCCATCAACGCGATGGTCTTCGCCCGCGGCCACCGCTCCAGCTACGACGCCTGGGCCGGACTGGGCGCGAGGGGCTGGTCCTACGACGAACTGCTGCCCTGGTTCCGGCGCACCGAGACGGCGCTCGGCGGCGGTACGGGGCGCGGCACCGACGGTCCGCTGATCGTCGGCCCGGCCGCCGAACCCAATGACGTGCTCCTCGCTCTCCTCGACGGTGCCACCTCGATCGGGCACCACCGCGCCCGGGACATCAGCGGCGGACTGGAGGAGGGCTTCGCGCCCGTCGATCTCAACATCGTCGACGGACGTCGGCAGAGCGCCGCCGACGCCTACCTCACCCCCGTGCTCGACCGCCCCAACCTGCGCGTCGTCACCGGCGCGCGCGCCCACCGGCTGCTCCTCGACGGGGGCCGCTGCACCGGCGTCGAGTACACCGTCGACGGGCACGGCTTCACCGCCCGGGCCGCCCGCGAAACGGTCCTCACCGCGGGCACCCTCGGCTCGGCCCACCTGCTGCTGTGCTCCGGTATCGGTCCCGCCGACGAACTGCGCGCCGCGGGGATCGAGGTGCGGCACGCCCTGCCGGGCGTCGGGCGCAACCTCCACGACCACCCCCGCGTCAACCTGGTCCACCGCACCCGCCGCGAGGTCCCGGAGGCGCGGCACAACCACGGCGAGATCATCGGCCTGCTGCGCGGCCCCGAGGCCGGGGACGGCGGCCCCGACATCCAGCTCATCTTCATCGACCTCGCGCTGCCCAACCCGGTGGCGCCGGTGGAGAACGGCTTCTCCATCGGTGTCTCACCGATGCGTCCCGCGAGCCGCGGCACCCTGCGGCTCGCGTCCGCCGACCCGTTCGTCCCGCCCGTGATCGACCCGCGCTACTTCGCCGAGGAGCAGGACGTACGGGCCGTCCTCTCGGGCATCGCCACCGCGCGCGAGATCGTCGCCTCCGGTGCGCTCTCCCCCTGGGGCGCGGAGGAGGTCGCCCCCGGCCCGGCCCTCACGAGCGCCGCGGACCTGGCCGGCTACGCGCGCCGCTTCTTCGGCTCGTACTGCCACCCGGTCGGCACCTGCGCGATGGGCGAGCACGGGAACGCCGTCGTCGACCCGGCGCTACGCGTCCACGGCCTCGCCGGGCTGCGGATCGCGGATGCCTCGGTGATGCCGTCCATCCCCTCCAACAACACCAACGCGACGGTCTACGCCCTCGCCGAACGCGCCGCCGGTCTCCTGCGCGACGCCTCCTGACCCGGCTCCCGCCGACGGGGTCAAATCCGCGCTCGTGCACCGCCTTTGAGGTGGTCGATCAGGATGTCGAGGACTGCTTCGAGGTGGGTGCTGTCCCCGGTCGACCGGAGCATCTGGACGCCGCCCTGGATACCCGCGATGAAGGCCGCTGCCGCCCGTCGCGGGTCCAGGGCAGGATCGACGAGCCCTTCGGCCTGCATCGTCGCGACGCCCTGACGGAGGAGCCCCTCCCAGCGGGAGAGCAGCGTCGAAGCCACCTCGGCCGCCCCGGGGGTGCTGCCCACCTGGTCCATCAGCGTCCCGAGCGGACAGCTCGCCCCCTGGGCCTGGTAGCGCGCCACGACGGCGTCCCGCCAGCGGGACCACGCGGCCCACGTGTCGAGGGAGTCGATGTGGGGCTGCTGGTCGGTGATGACGCGGTCGGCCTCGTGGCGCGCGACGGCGAGGAGGATCTCCTCCTTGCCGCCGGGGAAGTAGTGGAACAGCTGCCCCTTGCTGGTCCCCGTGATCGCTCGGATGTCGTCGAGTGTCACCGTCCCCGGGGCGTCACTGCGCACGTGTGCCGCCGCCCCCTCGATGATGCGCTGTCGGGTGGCGAGGCCCTTAGGTGTGAGTGCCATGGTCGTCAGCGTACCGCGCGTTGCACCACGCTTATGGAACGCGCGGTCCAGTCATGGGGGAATTTCGATCCCCTTTGTGAGCCTTTGGCGGGCCGCTCGCCATGCCACTTCCTGGACTTGCCGGTCCAAAAAATGCCTCCTACGCTCATACCTGTCACTCGGCATCGCACCGAAAGGCAGGGGACCTCTCCTGTGCCGGAAGTGCCCGGGGCGACACATCCATCCGCTGCTCGGCGGCTGTTCCCCGCGGAGTTCACTCCGTGGTTCTCTACGAAAAGGTGTGCACGATGCGTGCTGTAGTGCTGGAAGAGACCGGTGGTCCCGAAGTTCTCAAGCTGAGGGAGTGGCCCGACCCCGAGCCCAAGGCCGGCGAGCTGGTCGTGGATCTCGATTTCAGCGGTGTCAACTTCATGGACACCGGCACCCGTGCGGGCTTCCTTCCCCTCGGCCTGCCCCTCATTCCGGGCGTCGAGGGCGCGGGCCGGGTGAGCGCCCTCGGGGAGGGTGTCGATGGCTTCGCGATCGGTGACCGGGTGGCGCTGCTCTCGGACTCCGGCGGCTACGCGGAGAAGATCGCGATCGCCGCGGACCGGGTGGTCCCCGTCCCGGACGACATCCCGAGCGACGTCGCCGCCGCGACGATGATGCAGGGCCTGACGGCCCACCACTTCGTCACCGAATCCGCCCCGCTCACGGCCGGGGAAACCGCGCTCGTGCACTCCGCCGCGGGCGGGGTGGGCCGCCTCGTCACTCAGTTGCTCACCCTGCGCGGAGTGCGCGTGATCGGCCTCGTGTCCCGTGAGGAGAAGGTGGCGGCGGCCAAGGCGGCCGGCGCGGACGAGGTCCTCGTCTCCTCCGGCGGCGACTTCGTCGGATCCGTCATGGAACTGACCGGCGGGGAGGGCGTGCACGCGGTCTTCGACGGTGGCGGCGCCACCACGTTCTGGCCCTCGACCGAGGTCCTGCGTCGAGTCGGCACGCTCGTGTACTACGGCCCGCTGATCGGCGACATCCCCAAGGTGAGCATGTTCGACCTGCCCAAGAGCATCAAGGTCACCTACGCGGTCTTCTCCGACCACATCCACACCCCGGACCTGCTCCGTCGGCACACCGGCGACCTGTTCGACAAGATCCGCGAGGGCGAACTCCGGATCGACATCACAGGCCGCTACCCGCTCGGTGACGCCCACCAGGCGCACTCCGACATCGAGTCACGGCGCACCTCCGGCAAGCTGCTGCTCGACCCGAGCCGCTGAGCGACCGGCGTGGGACACACCTGGTCATGCCCGTGCCCGGCGGAGGAGCGGAACACGCCGTCACCCCGCCGCCCTTGCGGCCGGCACCCCGGCACCGGGCGGCTGCCCCACGACGAGGCCGGAGCGGGCGAAATTCAACGAGTACGGGCCGCAACGTCGAGGACGTGGCCCGGGGAGCGGCCGTGTCCATGACGCCGAGGGAGCGCGAGATCGCCGACATGGCGGCGGACGGCATGACGATCGAGGAGATCGGCGCGCGGACACGGCTGCTCCCGCGCACGGTCGGCACCGTGCTCTACCGCGTACTGCCACGCCTGGGCGTGACGACGCGCGGAGCGCTACGCCCGGCCCTGGACCGCCTGGACGCGGTGAACACGCCCGCCCCGCCCGGTCGTTGAGGGGCGCCGGACCGCCCGCTTCCCGTGAGGGGGCGGCGGGCGCGCCTCCCGGCGCACTCGTCGGACCGTCGAATGACGCAGCCCGCGCCCCCGCGGCAGGAGTCCGCGCGTGCCCCGCGCCGTCATCTGACCGATGCGGTGTCACCCGTGGCAGAGCACGCTGAAAGCGCTCCTCCTCCCTCGCCCCGGACCCGCCGGAAGTGGGGGAGTCCAGCCCCCGCGGCCACGCTCCGCCGGTCACTCCCGGCGTGCCGGGGCCGCGGCCGAAGCGATGGGAAACCCCTCATGGCCGTCATCAACAGTCCGCTGCCCGAAAAGGAACGCGAGATCGCCGGGCGCGCTCTGCAAGCGACTCTCGTCGACCTGCTCGACTTGTCCCTCCTCGCCAAGCAGGCGCACTGGAACCTGTACGGTCCGCGCTTCCGCTCCATCCACCTGCAACTCGACGAAGTGGTCGCGAGCGCCCGCGACTTCGCCGACACGGTGGCCGAGCGGGCCGCCGCTCTCGGCGTCAGCCCCGACGGACGCGCGGACACCATCGCCGCCGGCACCCGGCTCTCCGCCTTCCCACCCGGCTGGCGCAAGGACACCGAGGCCGTCGAGGATCTGGTGCAGGTCTTCGCCGTGGTCATCCGCGAGGTACGTGCCCGCATCGCAGAAACGGCCGACGCCGACCAGGTCACGCAGGACCTGCTGATCGGCCTGGCGGCGGAACTGGAGAAGCAGAGCTGGATGTTCCAGGCGGAGAACCGCACGTGACAGCCCTCGTGCGAGGGAGGGAGCGGCGGGGTGAAAGCCCCGGGCCGCCCCCGTCGTCGCGGCGGTGCGCTCTCCGGTCCCGGCGGGAGGACTCGCCATGGGCGAGCGCGGGCCGGGGCCGGGGCGCGGGGGCGCCGTCAGGGTGTGATCTCCATCCGCAGCCGGGTGAGTTCGCTCCCGGAGATGCGCCACTCGCCGTCGGTCTTCCGGTAGCTGTCGTGGTAGTGACCGAAGCCGTGCATGCGGGAGAAGGGTGCTTCGGGGTGGGCCTCGCGATCGTGGAAGATGAGGTCCTCCATCGCCCACACGCCCTCCGCGGTGGTCTCCGAGGTGAAGGACACCTCGTGCGAGAAGAGGTGGTGGACGGGCTGTCCGGCGCCGACCCGTTCACCGATCGTCCGCGCGAACTCCGCCGCCGGGACCTCGTTGACCAGGTTGCCGTCGACGTCGCGGAAGCGCATGACGGCGTCCTCCGTGAACAGGGCCGCCACCGCGTCCCACCGCTTGGTGTCGGCGTACCGCGCGTACCGGCTCTTCAGCTCGCGGATGCGGTCGAGATCGGTGTGTGTCAGGGGGGTCATACGTGTCTCCTTGACTGCGAACATGTGCCGAGCGCGGGCGCACGCTGCTCAGGGGGGCCTGCGCCCGGGAAGCGACGGGACGGGCCGGGTGACGGCCGTGGGCCCGGGGTCTCACCCTCGTGGGACCGCCCTCGTGGCCGGTCAGCCTCCCGGGCCGGAGAGCCACCGCACCGCGTGCGGCGACGGCTTCGTACCGGTCCCGAGCCACGGCGGGGCCCACTCCGAGGATGGATTGAATGATCCAAGGCTTACGCTCACACAATGGATTGTCAAGTCCATTCTCGCGGATGGCCGCACTTCGCCGCGCTCCCGTGCGGGACGTCGACGCGCTACGCGGCTTCGCCGGACGCGGGCCGCATGGGGGCGATGGCCGCGGTAAGTGCTGCCTTGAGGTAGTCGGTCCTGCCGGTCACCTGGAGCAGCACCACGCCGCCTTGCACTGTCGCCAGGATGCTCTGTGCTCTGGCGTGCGCGACGTCGGTTTCCTCGCCCGTCAGTGAGCGCACGCCGCGCAACAGGGCCTGCTCCCACTCGTCGAACAGGGTGGAGAGGATCGTCCTGCTCTCGGGGGATGACTTGCCCAGTTCGGTCGTGAGGTTGCCGAGCGGGCAGCGCTGCCCCAGCTCCGTGTAGTGGCTGAGTACCGCCTGGTGCCACGCCTGCCAGCTCTCCCAGGTGGAGAGGTCGTCGAGGAAGGGCCGCTGCGCCGCGAGGACCTGTCCGGCCTCGTGCTCGGTGACCGCCAGGAGGATGTCCGCCCGGCCGCCGGGGAAGTAGTGGAAGAGCTGGCTCTGGCTGGTCGCCGTGGCTGCTCGCACATCGTCCAGCGTCGTCTCGGCGACGCCCTTCTGTCTGGTCAGGAGCGCGGTCGCGTCCACAATGCGCTGCCGCGTCGCCCTGCCCTTCGCTGTCAGTCCCGTGCTCATTCCCCCATTCTCCCGCCCGCCGGACGTGCCGGCCCACGAGGTCTCCGGCGCGACCGGGCTCTTTTCTGGACTTGCCGGTCCAATCATTGGGGGCCATGATGAATGGACCGAGGAATCCAAAAGCTGTCGACCAGCTTTCCCGCCCCCCTCCCTCACGAAAGAAGGACTCCCATGAATCCCACCGCCTCCGGCCCTGCTGTTCCCCCGTTCACCGTAGCCATCGACGAGGAGGTCCTCGACGACCTCCGGACCCGGCTGAGGCGCACACGTTTCGCGTCCGACGCGGAGAACGAGGACGAACGGTACGGCTTGAGCACCGCCTACCTCAGACCTCTCGTCGAGTACTGGGCCGACGGCTTCGACTGGCGCGCCGCGGAGCGGAAGCTCAACAGGTTCCACCAGTACCGCGTGGACGTCGACGGCACCCCCGTGCACTTCATCCACGAACGCGGAACGGGCCCCGCCCCCATGCCGCTGCTCCTGGCACACGGCTGGCCCTGGACCCACCACCACTGGCACAAGGTGATCGGGCCGCTCACCGATCCCGCCGCCTTCGGCGGTGACCCGGCAGACGCCTTCGAGGTGGTCGCCGTCTCCCTCCCCGGCTTCGGCTTCTCGACCCCGCTCACCAACCCCCGCGAGAACTACGCGGACATGGCGGACCGCTTCCACCACCTCATGACGGGAGTCCTCGGCCACGAGAAGTACGGGATCGGCGCGGCCGATTACGGGGCGCTGGTGGGCGCACGGATGGGGCACAAGTACGCCGACTCGCTCCACGGCATCCATCTCGGCAACGAGATGCCCCCCACGATGTTCCAGGGCGACCGCTTCTGGGACCTCACCGGAGGCCAGCGGACCGAGGACCTGCCGCCGGCGGAGCGCGCCCGGCTCCTGCGGCGCGACAACGTCTACGTCTCACACGTGGCAGCGCACACCCTGGACGCCCAGACGCTCACCCACGGCCTCAACGACTCCCCGGCCGGCATGCTCGCGTGGATTCTCAAGCGCTACAAGACGTGGAGCGACCGCGACGGGGACTTCGAGGCCGACTGGCCCGTCGACGACATCCTGACCTTCGCCACGATCTACTGGGTCACCGCCTCCCTCGGGACCTCGATCCGCGCGTACAAGAACGCGAGCCTGTACCCGCCGAAGCCGGTCGACGACAAGACGCCCTACGTGCGGGCCCCCGCCGGCTTCACGTTCCTGCTCGGCGACTCCTCGCCCGGCGCGGAGACGGCCGCGGAGCGCGTGAAGATCTTCGAGAACGGGGGCGGCCGTTTCTACGCCGACGTACGCGCCGTGAACGTCCATGAGAAGGGCGGCCACTTCGGTCCCTACGAGAACCCGGAGGCGTGGATCAACGACCTGCGGGCGACCTACCGTCCCCTGCGCTGAGCGACTCGTGCACGCCGGAGGCCTCCCTCCCCGCCTCCGGCCGCCCGACGTTCTCCGAGATCTTCGCGAGCTGCCCGTGCCACAGTTCGTCCAGCCGCCGGGCCCACAGCGGGGCAGCCGCGTCGATCGCCTTCGGTGCGGAGCCGCGTACGACGTTCTCCACGACGATCTCGGTGCCACTCTCCACCTCGGTGAACAGCCACGCCTGGTACAGCTGCACGCTCGTGCTGATCCACAGCCAGCCGAGCCTGGTGGGTGGCACGTACTCGCCCACGAAGACCTCGAAGTGCTGCCCGGCCCAGTTCGCCTCGAAGGTCCGCGCGAACGACTCGGTGCTCACACCTTCGCAGCCCGGAACCCAGCTGGTCCAGTCGGCCGCGTCGGTGAGGAAGGCGAAGATCCGTTCCGGGCGGCTCGGCACGACGGCCCGGGCCCGGTGGAAACTGTGCGCCTCGGCGGGCGAGAATCCGGACGGCCAGTGGATGTCCGGATGACGTTCTGAGGTGTCGTGCATCCGTCGTCTCTTTCCGCTGCTGCTCTGGATCGGCGCGGTCGCCGGAATCGGCGGGCCGAGGAAGAAGGATCTGACAGGCTCACGAGCGGGACCAGGGACGCGCTCGCGCGGGCACGAGTCTACGGCTGTCACCTGCGTCGCAGGAGCCCTCCCTACGGTTCGAGGGCCGCCAAGGCGTCCCGCAGAGCCGCCCGGGAGTTGATGCCGAGCTTCGGGTAGATCTGGTAGAGGTGGGTGCCGATCGTCCGGTGGGACAGGAAGAGCCGCTCCGCGATCTGCTTGTTGGTGAGCCCGGTCGCCGCCAGCCTCGCGATCTCCCACTCCTGGGCCGTCAGCACCGTGCGCCCCGGTTCCGCGCCGCTCCGCGTGGTGTCTCCGCCCGCGCGCAGCTCCGCCCGCGCACGTTCCTGCCACGGGCGCGCGCCCAGCTCCTCGAAAGCCTCCAGCGCCTTCGTCACCTGCGCGCGGGCCTCGGTCCGCGCCCGGCGACGGCGCAGACGTTCCCCGTGGACGAGGCGGACGCGGGCGGCCTCGAAGGGCCACTGGCCCGGCTGGGCCAGTGCCTGGTCGAGCAGGGCGAAGGCCTCGTCCCCGGGGGTGATCAGTGCCTCACACGTCAGGAACAACATGTTCAGCCGCGGCGAGAGGGTGCCCACCGCGCAGTCCCGCATCGCGGCGACGTGTGCGGCGGCCTCGGCGTCCCGGCCGGTGCGTACGGCCGCTTCCACGAGGTCCAGCGCACCCCACAGCGCGTTGGGGACGTACGGGGCGAGCGTCCCCGGTGGGCTCAGCTCCGCCCCGTACCGGTACGCGGACTCGAAGTCTCCCTCGCTCAGCGCGGCCAGGCCCCGGGCGTGGCACGCGTAGGACCGTACGCCGTGGGCTCCCCGGGGGGCCGCCCAGCGGTCGATCTCCCGGCCCAGCGCGTCGACCGTGGCGGTATCGCCCTGAGCCGCGGCGACGAGGGCCTGGACGTACTGGAACTTGCACGCGAAGAAGCGGTAGCCGTACTCCTCGACGAGGGCAAGGCCCTCGGCGGCGAGGTCGGTGGCCTCCGCCCAGCGGCCGGTGGAGAAGTAGTCCAGACACAGGTGGATCAGGGCGGCCAGGTGCCAGCGGACCGGGGCGTCCCCCGCGCGACCCTGTGCGGCGAGGCGCTGGGAGGCCGTCCGGGAAGCGGCCAGCCGGTCGACGAAGACGGAGCTGGTGCCGAGCCGGATGAGCCGGTTCGCGTCGTGACCCACGTCCGACAGCAGCCTGTCCAGCGTCCGTACGCCCACCGCGCCGGTGCGCGCCGGGTCGGCGTAGGTCTGCGCGCACACGCGCAGCAGCTCGGGTGCCTGAGGCGTGAGCCGCTCCAAGGCCCGGAACAGGCTCTCCCAGTGCGGCGGTTCGCCGGTGTAGGAGCACAGCATGATCAGCGTGAACAGGGCCTCGACCAGAGCGGGATCGGAGGCGTCCCAGCCGTGCCGCCCCGTCTCGACAGCCCCGGTCAGCAGCCGGTGGGCGGTGTCGAAATCGCCTTCCTCGTTGACGAGGAGGAACGCCGCGGTGGCGGCCGCGTACAGGGACTCGTCTCCGCCCGGATCGGCGCGCCGGGACCCCGCCAGCAGGCGTGAGGCGTCCGCCAGTTCTCCCCCGGAGTCGACGCCGATGTAGGCGGCCTCCGCCAGTCGCCTGCTCCGGTCGGCCGACGAGGGGCTGAGCCCCGCCGCCCGCGTGAGCGCCGTCACCGCCCCGAGGGCGTCGCCGCGCCGCAGCCGCAACCGCGCGGCCCGCGCCAACTGGTCCGCGACCGTCTCGTCCGGTGCGACGGTGGCCTCCCCGAGGTGCCAGGCACGGCGTTCGGGCTGCTCGCCGAGGACGTCGGCGAGCGACTGGTGCGCCCGGCGGCGGTCGGCCGCCGTCGCCTGAGCCACCACGGCGGAACCGATCAGCGGATGCGGGAAGGCCAGCCGCCGCGGCCCGGTGGAGAGGTGTACGAGCCGGTCGCGTTCGGCGGGCCCGAGGTCGTCGACACCCGCGCGCCCGGACAGTGCGGCCTCGACCGTGGCGAGGTCGCCCGTGCCGTCGAGCGCCGCGACGAGCAGCAGTTCCCGGGTGGGGGCGGGCAGACCGGCGACACGGTCGGCGAAGAGCTTGTGGAGCCGTTCGCCCAGCGGCAGAACAGAGGGCAGGGCCGCCCGGGCCGCCCGCTGATCGGTGTCGAGAGCGGCGGGCAGCTCCGCGAGGGCGAGCGGATTGCCCTGCGCCTCCGCGGCGATACGACGGCGCACGCTCGGGGAGATACCGGGATACGTGTGGGCCACCAGCTCCGCCGCCGCCGCGTCGTCGAGTGGGCGCAGCCGGTACTCCTTGATGCCACTGGCCTCGAAGACGCTGTCCGTGGCGAGCCGGGACGCCGCGAGAAAACCGATGCGGCTGCCGACGAGCCGCCGGGCGACGAAGCCGAGCACCGCGATGGTGGTCCGGTCCAGCCAGGGAATGTCGTCGACGACGACGAGCAGGGGCGTGTCCGCGGCGATCAGCCGCAGCAGCAGCAAGGTCGCCGTCGAGACCAGCAGGGGCCCCGGCGGCGGGCCGCTCCCGATGCCCACCGCGACGCGCAGCGCGTCACGGTGACCGGGACCGAGCCGCTCGAAGGAGTCGAAGAGGGGGACGAGGAGCTGGTTGAGGCCCGCGTACGGGATGTCCGCCTCGAACTCCACGCCATTCGCCCGCAGGACGCGCGTGCCGGTCCGCACCGACTCGGCGGCCAGCGCGTTGAGCAGCGCGGTCTTGCCCACACCTGCCTCGCCCGACAGCAGCAGAGCCGCACCGTGGACGGGGGAGCCGGTGAAGTGGGCCCTGAGGAACTCCAGGTCCCTCTCCCGCCCGATCAACCGGCCCGGGGCGCTGCGGACCGGTCGGTCCAGGACGTTCATCGGGTTCCTTCCCGGCCGCTGCCTGCGGTCGTCACCGTACACCGGCCCGCCCCCGGGCCGGTGCGCCGCTTTCAGCCGTCCGCCTCTGCGGTGACAGACGCGACGGCCGCCGCGTACAGCTCACGGATACTGCCGCGGGAGCCGAGTTCGAGACGGCCGAAGACCCAGTCGACGGGATGGCACTCGCACCGGCCGGGAAGGCGCACCGCGAGCGGGACCACGTGCAGGGCGTCCGGTGTGCGGTGCCACGAGCCGCCGACGTGCCGGATCAGGACCTCGCCGACGTAACAGCCGAAGGCGACCAGGGAGTCCGCCATCTCACCGCTCGTCGCACCGTCCGCGCGGAAGCCGTCGACGATGTCCTCGATCACGGCGATGCTCGCGGGACCGTAGTCCAGCTCGGCACCGCTGATATCGGCTGCGATCTCGATGATGTCGGCCGCGAACCGGGCCGCGTCGCCGGGCTTCGGCGAGTGGTTCACGTGCAGCTGCATGTTCGTCCTCGGGCTCTCGCCGTCCGTGGTGTCGAGGCCAGCCGGACCCGGGCCGGCCTGCCAATGGACCGGAGCATGTGGCCACCGACGTGCCGTGGTGCACAACAGCATGTGGCCACCGACGTGCCGTGGCGCACGACACACACCATACGGTGTGCCCGCCGAGCGGTCTGCCCCGCTGCTCGCCCGACCTGTGGTGATGCCGTCCGCACACACGTTTCTCCGGACCCGGAGCGGCACGATGGGGCAGGGCGCCTCATGTCCCGGCTCAGGTGGTGTCGTTCGCGTCGAGGGCGTCCCGCAGCGCGGCCCGCGAGGTGATGCCGAGCTTGGGGTAGATCTGGTAGAGGTGGGTGCCGACGGTCCGGTGGGACAGGAGGAGCCGCTCGGCGATCTGCTTGTTGGTCAGTCCGCTCGCCGCGAGCGTCGCCACCTCCCGTTCCTGCGCCGTCAGGGCCACCCGTCCCGGCTTCGGGGTGCCGGCCCCGCTGTGGCCACCGGCGCGCAACTCCGAGGCGGCGCGGGCCGCCCAGGGGGAGGCGCCGAGCGCCTCGAACACCTCCAGCGCGGCCGACAGTTCCGCGCGGGCCTGCGAGGTCGCCCGCAGGCGTCGCAGCCGCTCGCCGTGGAAGAGACGCACCCGGGCGTGCTCGAAAGGCCAGCGTTCGCACTGGTCCTCCGCAAGCGCCACAGCGAACAGACCGGCGCCCGGCTTCCCCGGCGTGACGAGTGCCTCGGAGGCCCGTACGAGAAGGCGCAGGCGCGGGGAGAGGGCGGACATGGCCGAATCGCGCATCGCGGCGACGTGGGCGGCGGCCTCGGTGTCCCGGCCCGTACGCACGGCCGCCTCCACGAGATCCAGCGCGCCCCACAGCGCGTGCGGGACGTACGGGGCGAGCGTCCCCGGCGGGCTCAGTTCGGCCCCGTAGCGGTACGCGGTCTCGAAGTCGCCCCCGCCGAGGGCGGCCAGCGCCCTGGCGTGGCAGGCGAAGAAGCGCGCGCCGTGCGCGCCGCGCGGCGCCGACCACCGCATGATCCGCTGGGTCAGCGCCGTGCTCGACGCCGTGTCACCCCGTACCGCCGACACGATGGCCTGGAGGTACTGGAAGTACCACGCGTAGAAGCCGTAGTCGTGCGTCTCGCACAGGGCGACGCCCTCGGCGGCGAGTCGCGCGGTCTCGTCCCAGCGGCCCAGGTGGTAGTGGTCGAGCCCCAGGTGCATCAGGGCCCCGAGGTGGCGGCGTACCGGGGCGGTGCCGGAGCGGCCCTGCTCGACCAGGCGCCACGAGGCGGCCCGCGTGTCCGGCAGGCGGTCCGGGTAGACCGACGCGGCGCCGGCACGGACGACCCGGGTCGGATCGGTGCCCACCGAGTCGAGGAGCCGTTCCAGGCGCGGCAGTGCGGCAGGGCCCGTACGCGCCGGGTCGCCGAAGGTCCGCGCGCACACCCACAGCAGCTCGGGCGGCTCGGGGCGGAGCCGGTCCAGGGCCCGGAGCAGGGGGTGCCACAGCCGCGGCTCGCCCCCGTACCAGCACAGCAGGAGCAGGGTGTGCAGGGCCTCGACCAGGGCGTCGTTGCTCGCGTCCCAGCCGTGGTCCCCTTCCTCGATCGCGCCGACGAGCAGCCGGTGCGCCGTCTCGATGTCGCCGTCCTTGTTGATCAGCAGGAACGCCGAGGCCGCCGCCGCGTGCAGCGACTCCCGACCTGCCGCGTCCGCGAGCCTGGCGCCCGCGAGCAGCCGGGACGCGTCCTCCAGTTCACCCCCGGCGTCGGCCCCGATGTACGCGGCCTCGGCCAGCCGCCGGCTCTTGTCCGCGGCGGCGGGACTGAGCCCGGCGGCCCGGGTGAGCGCGGTCACCGCGCCGAGCGCGTCCCCACGCCGCGAACGGTGCCGCGCGGCCTCCTCCAGCAGCGTGGCGACGTCCTCGTCCGGTCCCGCCGCCGCCTCACCGAGGTGCCAGGCCCGGCGCTCCGGCTTGTCGCGCAGGACCTCGGCGAGCGCCCGGTGGGCCCTGCGGCAGTCCGAGAGAGACGCCTGGTCGACCACCGCCGCAGCGATCAGGGGATGCCGGAAGGAGAGCGAGCGCGCGCCGGGGGAGAGGGACACGAGACGGTCGCGTTCGGCCGGGCCGAGGTCGGCGAGCGTGGCCCGGCCGGTGGCGGCGGCCTCGACGGTGGCGAGGTCCCCCGTGGCCTCCAGGGCCGCGAGCAGGAGCAGTTCGCGGGCGGCGGCGGGGAGGGCGGAGACACGTGAGGCGAAAACGGCCTGCAGGCGTTGCGTGAGCGGCAGGACGGCGGGCACCGCTGTCAGCGATATCCGTTGGCGCCCCGTCAGCGCCTCGGGCAACTCCACGAGCGCCAGCGGGTTGCCGCGCGCCTCGGCCACGATCCGGCGCCGTACGGCGGGGGAGACCTCGGGATGAACCCGGCTGAGGAGAGCGGCCGAGGACTGCTCGTCCAGGGGGCGCAGCCGGTACTCGGTGAGGCCGCCGGACTCGAAGAAGCTGTCCGCGCCGCCGCGGCTCGCCGCGAGCAGTCCCACGTTGCTGCCGACGAGCCGTCGCGCGACGAAACCGAGGACGGCGGTCGTCGCCCGGTCCAGCCAGGGCAGGTCGTCGACGACGAGCAGCAGCCGGGACCGCGCGGCGGCCGCGCGCAGCAGGAGCAGGACGGCGGTGGAGGTCAGCAGCCGGTCGGGCGCCGGGCCCTCGCCGATGCCCACCGCGACACTCAGCGCGTCGCGGTGCAGGGGGTCCAGGTCCTGGAAGGAACCGAAGAGCGGGAGGAGCAGCTGATTGAGTCCCGCGTAGCTGATGTCCGCCTCGAACTGCACACCAGCGGCCCGCAGTACGCGGACGCCACGGCCCTCCGCCGAGGCGGCGACCGCGTCGAGCAGCGCGCTCTTGCCCACCCCCTCCTCGCCCGTCAGGAGCAGGGCGGCGCCTCGTACGACGGAGTCGTCGAGGAAGGACCGGATGAGTTCGAAGTCCTCCTCACGGCCGAGCAGGAGCGTGGGCGCGGGGTGTCGCGGACAATCCACTCCGTCCATCGTGCTGCCTCCCACGGCTCTGACGCGAGAGAAGCGCGACGCTCTGCCCCGCCCTTCGACATGCCGACTCGATCCCTCACCTTAAGCGATCAGCCGCTTGCGCAAGTCACTCGCGCGGGCGGCCATCGCTCGGTGGCACGCAGGGGTGGGAGCGGTGCCACGATGCCTTGCTGGGGCGGGCGAAGCCTGCCCCAGGGGGCAGGGCCGGCCACGGCTCGTCAGAAGGGCTTACAGGGGGGCGGCGGTGTAGGTCAGAGGTGGTCCACGTCGACCACGGCCTGGGCGAAGGCCGTCGGGGCCTCCTGCGGGACGTTGTGGCCGATGTTCAGCGCGCGGTGTTCGTACTTCCCGGTGAAGTGTTCGCGGTAGCCCTTGCCGTCCCCGGGCTGTGCGGTGAAGGGGTCGAGGAGGGGGTCGATCGTGAGGGTCGGCACACCGATGGCGGGACCCCTCTCCAGCGCGGTCTCGTAACGGTCGTAGCGCCGCTCACCCTCTTCGAGGCCGAGCCGCCAGCGGTAGTTGTGGATGACGATGGCGGCGTAGTCGGGGTTCTCGAAGGCCGCGGCCGTGCGCGCGAACGTGGCGTCGTCGAAGTCCCACGACGGCGAGACGAGGTCCCAGACGAGCCGGGTCAGTTCCGGGCGGTGCTCCTTGCTCTCCATCGCCGCCTTGCCGCGCTCGGTGGCGAAGTAGTACTGGTACCACCACGTGTGCTCGGCGGCCGCCGAGATCGGCTTGAGCTGCGTCGTACGGTTGGTGATGAGGTATCCGCTCACCGAGACGAGGGCCTTGACGCGGTCGGGCCACAGGGCGGCCAGGATGTCGCCGGTGCGCGAGCCCCAGTCGAAGCCCGCGATCACCGCCCGGGGGATCTTCAGGGTGTCCATGAGCGCGATGATGTCGAGCGCGATCACCGACTGCTGCGCATTGCGGAACGTCCGGGCGGACAGGAAGGACGTCGTGCCGTGGCCGCGCAGGTACGGGACGATGACGCGGTAGCCCTGTTCCGCGAGAAGCGGGGCGACGTCGACGTAGCTGTGGATGTCGTACGGCCAGCCGTGCAGACAGATCACCACGGGCCCCCGCGCGGGCCCCAGCTCCGCGTAGCCGACGTTCAGCAATCCGGCCTTGACCTGCTTGAGCGCGGGGAAGGAGGTGTGCGTGCCAGGTGTGATCGTCGGTACGACGGGTGCCTTGCCGGCGTGTCGCGGGGGCGCCGCGACCGAGACACCCGGCAGGCCGGTCAGGGAGACGGCGGCCGCCCCCGTGCCCAGCCCGACCGCCTTGTTGAAGTTGCGCCTGCTGATCATCTGAAACCTTCCGTGCGCTGCGACGTCGTGCCCCGCGTGGTGCGCGGCGCTGTGCTGTCGTCCCTACTCTTCCCGTCGCTCCGACGCGGTACATCAGTCAGATGACGGTCATACGTGACGCCGTTGGCGGCACAGGTGTGCCCGAGAGGCGTTCCGTGCGGTCCCCGCGCGGCCGGCGGTGCGGCAGGGCCGAACGGGTGCTTTCCCGGCGGCGAGCGGCTTACGCCCGGACCCGGTGACTGCGGCCGAGCCGACCGCACCGGTGGACCGTCAACTGACGGATGTGAAGCCGGGGATGAGAACGGCAGTCTTCGGCTGTGCATACGTGTTCCCCTCCCTTCGTCACTATCTTGACAGGTGATGTGAGGGCTGGCAATTTAGTCACCATCCGAACAGGTGACGGGGCGCGGTGTGCTGATCGCACCTCTGACGAAAGGAACTGTCGTGAAGAAGGTCAAGGACGCGGGTGAGCGGAAGATGCTGCGGGGAGCCGGCGCGGCGGCGACGGCGGGCCTCGTGATCGGGGCTCTCGCCCTGGCCGGCACCGCCCGCGCCGACGTGCCCGTCAAGAGCGCCGCGCACCCCGCCGAGCCCAAGCCCACCGTCGTCCTGGAGCACGGCGCGTTCGCGGACTCCTCCAGCTGGAACGGCGTCATCTCCCGGCTGCGCGCGGACGGGTACCCCGTCGTCGCCGCCGCCGACCCGCTGCGCGGCCCGCACGACGACGCCACCTCCCTGCGCGGCCTGCTCGACCACATCAAGGGACCGAAGATCCTCGTCGGCCACTCGTACGGCGGCTCCGTCATCAGCGAGGCCGCCGCTCACGACACCGGCGTCAAGGCCCTCGTCTACGTCGCGGCCTTCCTGCCCGCCCCCGGCGAATCCGCCCTGGAACTGACGAACATGTTCCCCGGTTCCACCCTCCCCGACGCCCTCGACCCGGTGAACATCACCAATCCCGACGGCAGCCAGGGCACCGACCTCTACATCCAGCAGGACAAGTTCCGCCACCAGTTCGCCGCGGACGTCCCCCGGGACGAGGCCGCCCTCGCGGCAGCGGGCCAGCGGCCCGTCGCGCAGTCCGCGCTGGAGGAGAAGGCCACCGTCGCCGCCTGGAAGACCATCCCGAGCTGGGACGTCGTCACGACGCGCGACCTCAACATCCCCGCCGCCGCGCAGCGCTTCATGGCCGCGCGGGCCCACTCCCACGTGACGGAGGTCGCCGCCTCCCACTCCGTCGCCGTCTCCCGTCCCGCCCTCGTCACCCGCGTCATCGAGGAAGCGGCCCGCACCACCCGCTGACCGGTCCCGATCCCGCACCCGAAAGCGAGAGCACAGCCATGGACCTGAAACTCGAAGTAGTCGTCCTCCCCGTCTCCGACGTCGACAAGGCCAAGGAGTTCTACCTCGGCACGCTCGGTTTCCGCGCCGACGCCGACTTCCCGATCGAGGACGGATACCGCATCGTCCAGGCGACGCCCCCCGGCTCCGCCGCCTCGGTCATCTTCGGCGAAGGCCTGACCAGCGCCCCGGCCGGCTCCGCGCAGGGGCTCCACCTCATCGTGACCGACATCGAGAAGGCGATCGGCGAGCTGACCGCGCGCGGCATCGACGTCGACGGCCCCTTCCACGACGCCACGGGCGCCTTCCACCACGCCGACGGCACCCACCGCGTCCCGGGTCTCGCCCCCGGCCGCCCCAGCTACGGCACCTTCGCCTCGTTCGCCGACCCCGACGGCAATGAATGGCTCCTCCAGGAGGTCACCGCACGGGCCCCCGGGCGCTGAAAACCCCGGAGACGGCCGACCCCGTGTCACGGCCGTCTCCGGCCCCGCACTCGCCCGCCCCCGAACCCGCTCCAACGGGGTCGTCGGGGCCGGCGCCGGGGCGGGGACGGGCCGGCCCCGACGACGTCCCGTGCCATCGCGGGCTGTTATCGCCGCGCCACGCCCGACGGGTCGGCTGCGAGCCGGACGAGAACATCAGCCGGCCGAGACCAGCGAAACGCAGTACCTCGTCGAGGTCGGCTCCGCATACGTTCGGCCGCATGGACCTGGTCGCCCCTGGCTTCGAGGTGCAGGACGTCCGTGACGCGTCTGACCGGCCGGGCAAAGAGTCCATCTTCCTGGCACGACGCCGTGATCGAGGGCGGTCCGCGCCGTCCGGACTTCGGTGGCACACGCTCGAAGTCCGATGCCACAGGATGAACGGCGTGGGCGGCACCGAGGTCCAGCGCGGTGCCGCCCACGCGGTGGGGTTCCGGGCGGTCACGGCCGAAGGCCGGCGACGGCTGGGCCGGCGCTCGTACGCCTCGGGAGTGTCGTTGTGCTCCGGGCCCGGCACGCCCAGCCCCGGCGTCCGGCGTCCGATCAGCCCTTGCGCACGCCCTCAAGGAAGCGACCCGCCATGTCGACACGCTCCTCCAGGGACGCGGGCGTCTGGCCGAGATCGATGAACAGTTCGTGCACTCCGGCCTCCGCGGCGGCGCGCGCGTAGTCGATGTACTGGCCGAGCGTGCCCGCTCCCGGCACCCGCTCCGGATCGGCCTTCACCTGCGTCAGGGTGGGATTCACCCGCAGCGCCATGCGCAGCTCCTCCGGATTCCGGCCGGCCCGGCCCGCCTCCTCGACGATCGACTGCCACCCGCGCAGGAGAGCGGGCAGCGGCATGGCCACGGGCAGCCACCCGGCGGCCCGCCTGCCCACGCGGCGCAGGCCGGCGGGCGTGAACGCGGCGAGCAGCACCGGCGGCCCGGGCCGCTGCTCGGGCTTGAGCCCCACGACGGTCTCGGGCACGGTGAACAGCGGTCCCCGGTGCGAGAATTCCTCACTCGCCCAGTACGCCTCCAGTACGTCGAGGGTCTCCTCAAGCCGGGCCCCGCGCCCCTCCCACGGCACGCCCACCGCGGTGTACTCGTCGGGCATCCAGCCGAGGCCGAGGCCCACATCCAGACGTCCGCGGCTGAGCACGTCGAGGGTGGTCAGCGCCCGGGCGAGCATGATCGGCGGGTGCCACAGGCCATTGAGCGTGCTCGTGCCCAGCCGGACCCGGCTGGTGTGCGCGGCGGCGAAGGCCAGGCTGGTCAGCGGGTCCATGTGGTTCTCGTACGTACGAGGCATCGTCCCGTCCCCGCTCGGGTAGGGCGTGCTGGGGGAGCGGGGGGCCAGTACGCGGTCGCCGGTCCACAAGGAGTCGTAGCCCAGCTCCTCCGCGGCCCGGCTGACGTGGACGATGCCCTCGGTGTGGGCGTCGGTACCGAAGGTGGGGAGGGCCAGGCCCAGCAGCATGTCTCTGTCCTCGGGGTGGGTGCCGGTGGTGTCGCCACCGGTCGGTGTGCGCGGGGTGCGGTCGACTGTACGTGTGGAGGCGTGCGGGGTGGAAGGCGCCGGCGTGCGGCCGTCCCGGTGGGCGCGCCCGCGCCGGGGCGGGCGCGCGTTCAGGACGCTCAGGCCGCGACGGCCGTGGCGTTGACGGTGACGGGGATGTTGCCGCGGGTGGCCTTGGAGTACGGGCAGAGCTGGTGGGCGGCGTTCGCGAGTTCGTCGGCCGTCTGCTGGTCCACGCCGCCCAGCTCCGGACCGAGGATGGCGGAGAGGCTGAACTCGCCGTCGTCGCCGTGGGTCAGAGTGATCTCGACGGTGATCGCGGTGCTCTTCAGCCGGGTCCCCCGCTGAGTGGCGGCCCTGCGCAGCGCGCCGAGGAAGCAGGCGCCCCAGCCGGCCGCCAAGAGCTGCTCCGGGTTGGTGGCGCCGCCCGCGCCGCCCAGCTCCTGCGGGAGGGCGAGGGAAGTGCTGAGCAGACCGTCACTTGCCTCGACCCGGCCCCCGTTGCGGCCCTCGCCCGTCACCGTGACCACGCCGGTGTAGCTGGTTCCCATTGCTCTGTCTCCTCGTGCTGGTTGCTGGTTGCTGGTTGCTGGTTGCCGTGCGGTGGGGATCGTCATGCGTCCATCACCGTTTAGAGCGGTGATGATTGTGGACACGTGTGTGAGGTGGCGTCAAGGGGTGAGTGGGGTCATCTCGTCCTCGCCATGTTTCTAAAGTCACTGTATTGACCGGTTACGGCGTGAAGTGCACACTGAAACCCGCAACAGGCCCCCCGGACACATCCCCCGCGAGGAGTGGACGATGACCACCACCAACACCGCCCCACCGCTCGGCGAAAACGACGGCCTCAGCACTCCTGCTGCCGGTGCCGATGCCGGACCCGCTGTCGATGCCTGTGCCGCCGCCCGGCGGGCACGGTTCGGCGTGCTTCCGGAACGGGTGCGTGCCGATCTGACGCGCCAGGAGGTGCGGGTTGCGCCGGGCGGTGACGTGCTCCGCGCGGACCGCTTCGGGGCGAACGGCTCGTGGAGCCCGTACTCGTGTCTCGTCCTGGACCTGGGACTCTGACGTGAACCGGCGCGAGTGGTCCCGTTCGCACCCGGCAGAGAGCGGGGCCGCCGCGGGAGTACGCCCCGCCCGGTGGCCCTCAGCGCGCTCCGCCGACGACGAGCGGGGGCCGATCCGGACATCCGGATCGGCCCCCGTACCGCGTTCGCCGACGTCTCAGCCGATGGCCGCGGCCAGCCGTTCCGCGATCTCGCCGGGGGAGGGCGCGGCGGCGACCTGTTCGGCCGCGCGTCGAGCGTTGTCGCGGTACTCCGCGTTGCCGAGCGCCTCCCGTACGGCCTCGGCCACGGCCTCGGGCCCGGCAGGCGGCATCACCGCGACACCGGTGCGCGACGCCGCCACCGCCCCGGCCTGCACGAACTGATCGGCACCCTGCGGTACGACGACGAGCGGCACGCCCCGCGAGAGGGCCCCCATGGTGGTTCCGGCGCCGCCGTGGGTGACGACGAGGTCGACTCCGCCGAGGAGGTCGGCGAGCGGCGTGAAACCGACGATCTCCACGCCTCCGGAGACATCCTCGTAGTCCGCGGCCGTCGCGGTCAGCCCGACGGCGACCACCAGATCGGCGTGCGCGGAGAGCGCGCCGACGAGCGGGCGCAGCACGGCGGGCTCGGTGAAGTGCGTACCGAAGGAGACCAGCACCTTGGCGCGGTCACTGGTCGGCACGAAGGCGGCCGTCTTCGGCGCTCCGGCCCCGCGGTGTGCCTCCGCCCGGATCGGCAGGTGTCCCCGCGGGGGCTCCCAGCCGGGGGCCTGAAGCAGGGCGGGGCACGGGTCGAGGTTCCAGGTGGGCGCGGGAACCGTCAACCCGCGTTCCCTGTAACGAAGTGCGGCGACCGCATCGAAGACACTGGTGAACTCCGCGGGGATCGCGGGCCCGAGCGCCAGCTTGGCGTAGGGCACGTCGAGAACCGCGGCGACCAGGGGCCCCACGTAGTCGGTGCCCTCCACGACGACGAGGTCCGGCGCGAAGGCACGGGCGGCGGCGACGGCCTCGTCACCGGTCAGATTGATACGGGCACTGGCGAACAGCTCGGCGGCGGCCGCGGGACTGGGCTGGGTCGGATCACTCACACCCGCCAGCCGCGCCGCCTCCGCCAGAAGCACGTCTATTTCGGGCCCCACCGGCAAGTGGGTGAAGCCCTCGTCTGCGAACAGCGAAGCGAAACCGGCCGAGGTGAGAAACGCGACCTCGTCCCCCCGGTCCCGGAAAGCGCGAGCGAGAGGGAACTCGGGGAGGAGGTGGCCGTGTTGAGGAGTACTGGAGAAGAGAACACGCATACGAGGAGACTAACCCATCACACGTATCAACATGTTCGTCGAGTGCGTGTGAACACCTGACTGTGGTGAGGCGGTGGCGTGACCAGCCCGTGGTGCCGAGAGAGGCGACCCTGTCTCGGCACCACGCGGGGCTCAGGCGGTGGGGTGGGCGCGGACGAAGTCGCGGACGGCGGCCGCGAAGGTCTCGGGCTCTTCCACGTGGCCCAGGTGGCCGCTGTGTTCGAGGACCACCAGCCGTGAGTCGGGGATGAGTTCGTCCATCTCCTGCGACCAGCGCGGCCCGCAGATCACGTCATGGCGGCCCACCACCACCAAGGCCGGTACGGCCAGCTCCTTGAGCGCGGCGCGGTCGTCGACGACCTCCGGTCGCAGGTCCTCGTCGAGCCCGGAGACGTATCCCGCGCGCACCCCCTCGCGCACGGGGGCGTAGTGCTCCTCGTTGCCCCAGTAGTCCGCGAAGTACGAGGGCAGGACGCCTTGGGCGACGGCCAGCGTGGAGGCGTCGTCGTGGAGGGCGGACATGGACGCGAAGGCGTCCAGTACTCCGGGCAGGCCCGGATGACCGGCGTACTTCCGTGCGAACTCCGCGACGCGCAGGGAGGCTTCGGCGCCATGCTCGGGCCCCGTCACCGGCGCGCCCTCGTACAGCACCACCCCGGCGAGGCGCTCGGGCCGGCGCAGCGCGTGATGAGCGGCGACGAAGGCGCCGTGCGAGTGGCCGAGCAGGTGGACCGAGGGCACCTCCAGCCGGTTGATGAGCACCTGCAGGAAGAGGCTGTAGCGCTCCCTCGTGTAGCCGTGCGGGTGGGAGGGGAGACGACCGGAGGCGCCGGTGCCGATCGGTTCGACGTACACCATGGTCAGGTGCCGCTCCAGGAGCGGCATGCGCAGGTACTCCCAGTGGATTCCCGGACCCCCTGAGTGGGCCACGCACACCGGGCCGGTGCCGTGCACGTGGTAGCGCTGCGCGATACCGCCGATCTCGAAGGAGTGGGCGCCCTGCGTGAGGGGCCCCTGAGCTCCGGCTGCGGGGGGAGTGGGGGAGGCGGAGAGCGTCATGTGTGGCTCCGATGCTGGTACGAAAGGTTCGCTGACACCGGCATGACGTCGCCGCTTGGGGAAAGTGCGATCCGGCAGACGTGATCCACGTCACAATCACTCGCCGGGGCGGGGAAGCCGCCTCGCCGCCAGGAGGCACCTCCCGGCGTACGCGGAGGCGGGCGGCCACGCGGACACATGCGTCGGGCCTCATCGGTGATACGTGTGATTGATTGGCGACGGCGCATCGGATACGCTGCGCGGCGGCGCGAGAACGTGGTGTCCTCGACAACGCGCGGGCGCGGCGCTCGTGCCGTGCCCGTCGTCCCCCCGACGTACCGCCGACCCGCCCGCCGCCTCAACGCAGCCCGCGCCCCGCCACGCCGCTCGGCAAGTCAAATGACGTACGCACGTACGTAAGCCTCCCGCCCGGCGGGGCTTCCCGCGTGCGGAGAGGGCTCCTGCGGCGCTCCCAGAGAGCGTCGGGGCGCCCGGAGCGGGCGGACGACGTATTCCCGCTCCCGGTCAAGTGACTGATGGCTTACCCCTCGCGCATCGACCACAGTCGTAGCGATGACATCGCTTTGCCGAAGGGAAAACTGTCATGGACGGCGAACAGTCCGGCCTCCGGATGCGCCAGACGACGCCCGAGCAGGACAAGCCCGCTCTCGACCTGGTCGTCCTGCGGGTGCTGGACGGCGGTACTCGTCGGCCCCTGCGAGCGGCGTTCCGGTTCGACCCCTCCGCGCCGATGGTCGTGTCCCTGACCCTCAGCCCCATGCGGGGCCCCAGCGTGACCTGGCGCATCGGCCGGGAACTCCTCCGCCACGGGCTCCACGACGAGAGCGGCGAGGGCGACGTCCGGGTATGGGCGGCGCCGGGGGAGGAGGGGAGGGCCGCATGGATGCGGCTGGAGTCCAGGCAGTCCAGCGCCCTGCTCGAACTGCCGGCCCGGGCGGTGTCGCGATGGCTCGCCGCCACGTACGTCCGCGTGCCCGCGCACGCGGAGGGCCGAGCACTGGACTGGGACGGCTTCCTGACCTCGCTGTGCGACGACTTCGCCGAACCCACGGACTGACTTCTCACCGCCCGGGGGGCGAGGGAGGGCGCCGTCCCCTGTGAGCGGGGGCATTGCACATTCTTCTGTCACTCGTCAGTATGGTGATGTGAATCATGCATTTCCCTGCGGCACCCTGCCTCTGGACTTCGTCGGCACCCTGCGCGCCCGGCGCAACGCCGCGCCCGCCGAGAAGCTGGCCACCCCCGCACTGCTCGACGACTGGTTCGTCGAGTCCGGGATGATGGACCTGCCGCCGGGCGCCGACGAGACGGACCTCGCCGTCGCCGTCGACCTGCGCGAGGCTGTCTACGCGCTGGTCGCCGCCCGGCTGTGGGGCGAGGAACTGCCCAGCAAGGCGGTCACCACGCTGAACAAGCAGGCGATCGGCCTGCCCGTACGGCTGCGCCTCGGCCGGGACGGCGCCATCCGGACCGGCTCCGTCGCCCAGGGGCTCGCCTCGCTCGCCCGGGAGGCCGTGGAACTCCTCGGCGGTCCCGATGCGGACCTGCTGCGCGAGTGCGCCCGCCCCGAGTGCACGCAGGTCTACCTCGACCGCTCCCGGGGCCACCGCCGCGAGTGGTGCGCCATGCGCACCTGCGGCAACCGCGTCAAGGCCGCCGCCTACCGCGCCCGGCAGCAGACCGCACTCACCTGAGCCCGGGCGGGCATCACCGCCGGAAAGGGTGTCGCTCGACGCCCCTACGGACCCACCGGTCCCTGCCCGGCCGCCGCGCGGCCCTCCGCGACAACCTCCCGCACGAGGTCGACCGTGAGCCGCAGGTGCTGAAGGACCGGAGCGCAGTCCACGACGAGGGACTCCAAGGGGTGCGCTCCCCGGCCGCCTCCGGCCGCCCGTAGCCGGTCGTCCCCGGCCGACGCCCCTACGGCGAACGGCAGCGCGCACTCGTACACCGTCGCCGCGACATGCCGGGCCAGCGCGGCGGCCCTCGACACCCTGACATCGAGCGGCGCGCGACCGGCGAGGACCACCAGTCGCCCCCGGCCAGGAACGTTGTGGAGTTCCGCGGTGAATCCCAGGCGTTCTGCGTGCAACAGGCCTTCCAGCTCGGCGGCCACGGCGGCGGGGGAGGAGGGCGCCGGCCCGCGGAGGCGGGCGGCGATCCGGTCCAGCGGGCCGGCGGGGTCCAGCGCGGCGAGCGCCGCGACCATCCGGCCCGAGGCGCCGAGCGCCATCCCCGCGGTCGCCGTGGCGAGGAAGAGCGCGTCGCTCCGGCGCAGCGCGGTGGCGCCGGAGTACGCGGCGAGCCCGTCCGCGACGTGGAGGTCGTCGAGTTGCACGACGTCGTCGGCCAGTACGGGGGTGGGGACGTCCTCGGCCAGGTCGCGGCTGGGGGAGCGGAGGGGGCCGAGCGGCGTGACGAACAGGTCCGGGTCTCCGGGCGCCGCGGTCCCCTCGGGCAGGGGCAGCACGAGCCAGGGGGCGGGCCCCGCCCCGCCCGCGTGCCCCGGTGCCCCCGAGGCGGAGGCCGGCGTGTCCGGCAGCCGCCACGTGCCGGTGACGCGGTGACCCCCGGGCACCGGACCGGCGGCCGGGCGGACGCCTCCGGACACCAGGGGAATGGCGTGCGGAAGCAACGCGGCCCAGTTCCATTCCGCGCGGAACGCGTCCCAGGTCCCGGCGGGGTCCTCGCGGGCGGCCTCCTCGTACGCGGCGAACAGCCGGGCACGGTCACCCGGGGAGCGCACCGCCCGCGCCCCGCGTGGGCTGACGCCGCGAGCGGAGGACGGGGCCCTCATGGGCCCACCCGTCAACGTCGCCGCGGGCTCGCGGCACCCTCCCGACCCCGTGCTCTCGCCGCTGTGCGCAGGACGTGCGGGGAGATCTCCCGCAGAGGGGGACGCGGGGGGATACGTCATGGAGGGTCCTTCCGAACGGGCGCGCGGAACGCGTGGTGACGCGGCGGTGCTGGGGAAAGCCGGTCCCGCCCGGGCGTCAGCCGGGACATATGAGGGGCGGCGCGCGGCGACCACCCAAGTGATGGCCCGAGCCGTGCCGGTATCCGGTGCGCCGACGCCGACGGGACAGTGCCCGACCTGGGGCGGAATCAGCAACGTACCTTACCACCGGTATGTGTGAGCGAAGGAACATGTGCACATGTCCCGGCACGTACGGGGGCGCGGCAGGAACCGTCTCCCCGAATCGGTCTCTCCGTGGGCCGCTTGACGGCTTGGCGTGCATGCGGGGTCCTGCCGGGTGCCTCTCACCGGCCGGGACGTCCCCGGCCAGGGCCCGTTTCCAGACAGGTGTGCGTCCAAAACACGTATCTTGATTCCGGCTCCTCACACCTCATACCTTGTGTCCACCCGGAGGTTCCGGGAATGCCGAGAAAGGCGTGTCGCATGAACTCCAAGTCGTTGTCCAGGCGTGCCGCGGCCGGTGTCGTCGGAGCCGCCGTGGCGGCCGGTGTCCTGCTGTCGAGCGGCTCGGCCCAAGCGGCCATCGGCGCGGGCCGGGTGCAGCTCTGCGCCCAGGGCAACTACGACGCCTTCCTGGTCTTCAACACCGCCCAGCAGGACCAGCAGGGCGTCGGCACGGCCACCGTCGCCCGCGGCACCTGCCAGACCTTCAACGTCGTGAACTACGGCGGGGGCAGGCAGACGGGTATCAGCGTGCTCGGCAGGTACAACACGAGCAGCGACACCTTCTACATCGACGGACTCAACGTCGACCCCACGGCCGGCGGCTGGAAGCTCTTCGCCAAGGGCACCACGGCCAACGCCGGCGCGGGCGCCTGGCTGGAGATCGAGGCCACCCCGCGCTCCTGAACCCGCGCCCTCCGGGCGTCAGCCCCTGCTCACCTCTCAGCGGCGCGTTGACGACGGCCAGCGCCCTGCCCGCGTGCCGACGGTCGCGCGGATCGCCGCCACGCGGCCGTAGCCCGCGGGGGATCTTCCGTGGGGATCGGCCGTTGGCGGCGTCCCCGGGGTGTGGGGGCGCCGGGCTCGCGGGAGCGGCCTTCGTGCCGCCGCCGCGCGGGCCCGGCACCCCCTGGCCGTCCGGCTCCCCGCACCGGTCTTTCCTCAGGACACCTGGTCGGTCGGCCAGATGGTGCGGTAGCCGGCGAGACCGATGATCGCCTCGGCGTCGTCGACCGGTGGGTAGATCCACTCGGTGTTGACGCGCTGCTTCATCTCCTTGGCCTCGGGCCCGTGAGCTGGACCACGCGGCGGTCCCAGCCCGCCGTGAGTACGGCCCCCGCGGGCCCCAGGTCGAGGCAGGTGACGTAGGGGGCCGCTGCTAAAGGCACCTCCTCGACGTCCAGGAGCCCGGCGGCGACGTTGTGGCCCGCGAACTTGTCCAGCGGCACCGCGTGCTGACAGCTCTGCATCACGAGGTGGCCCTCGCCCGCCTCGGCGGCGGCGGCGGTGTCGCCCGCCGCGTACACCCCGGGCACTCCGACGACGCGCAGGAACTCGTCCACGGCCAGACGTCCCATCCGGTCGCGCTTGCCCGGAACGAGCTTCGTCAGGGGGCCGGCGGCCATCCCGGCGGACCAGACGACGGTCGCGGCCGGGATCGTCTCACCGTCCGCGAGGCGCACGACACCGTCCTCGTACCGCTCCACGGTGGAGCCGAGCCGCTCCTCGACGCCAAGCCCGCGCACGGCTTCGGTGAGGTACGGACGCGGTCCGGCACCCAGCTCGGGGCCCAGCTCGCCCGCGTGTTCGACGAGCACGACGCGGACCGGGGCGGACACGACTGCCGGTGCGGTGATCACGCAAGTGGTCACCCCGGCGGATCGGGCGTTACGGTGCCGCTCCGCGCCTCTCTCTGTCCATCCGTCGGCCGCTGCCGAACGCCGCCTCACTTGCCACCCCCTCCGCGGAAGCGGGCGCCCGAGCCGGATGTGGTGGTCCATCAGCGTGACGAGGGAGAGAGGGAGAACGTTCGGTCTTGACAGAGCGTCACCCCCTTTGTCTAATGGCAATACCGAACGTTCTCCCTTGGAAGTCGCGGAGAGCGGAGCGATCGCGTGCCCCGTTCCACGAGTCACCGCACGACGCGCGCGCCCCGCTCCGTCCGCGCTTCCGACGACCCGCACACCTGACCTCGCACCCCATCCAGCCGAAAGGCCGCTCATGCGTATTCGCATCCCCCGCCGTGTCGCCCTCACCGCCGGCGCCTTGGCGCTCCTCGCCGCCACCAGCGCCCCGGGAGTGGCGCAGGCGACCGGCGCGGGCCCCTCCACGCCCAAACCCACCGTCGTCCTCGTCCACGGCGCGTGGGCCGACTCCTCCAGCTGGACGCGGGTGGTGGAACGCCTGCGCGCGGACGGCTATCCGGTCCGCGCCCTCGCCAACCCCCTGCGGGGACTCACGAGCGACACCGCCTACGTCTCCAGCTACCTCGCCACCATCGACGGTCCCGTCGTGCTGGTCGGCCACTCCTACGGTGGCGCCGTGATCACCAACTCCGCGGTGTCGGACCCCGATGTCAAGGCGCTGGTCTACATCGCCGGCTTCATCCCCGTGAAGGGCGAGAGCGTCGGTGACCTGGCCGCCCAGTCGACGCCGCCGATCCCCCTCGTGGAGACCCCGGTCCCCGACGGTACGGAGGTGTCCATCGACCCGGCCCACTTCCGCGAGGTCTTCGCCGGCGACGTCGACAAGACCACCGCCACCGACCTGGCGACGACCCAGCGGCCGGCCAACATCAGGGCGGTCAGCGAACCCAGCGCCGAAGAAGCGTTCCGGTCGATTCCCTCCTGGGACCTGATCACCCGCCAGGACCACGCGATCGCCCCACGTCTCCAGCGCACCATGGCACAGCGGGCCGGTGCGCACACCGAAGAGGTCGATGCCTCCCACGCGGTGATGATCAGCCGTGCGGACAAGGTCACGCACATGATCGAGGAAGCCGCGCGCGACACGCGGTGAACCCGCCGCGCCGCGCTTGCTCCCTGGTTCCGGCGTGCGGGAGCGTCCCGCGCGCCCGCTGCGAGAAACACATGTGAGGAAGATCGATGAACCTGCGTACCAATGTCGCCCGCGGTGCCGTGCTCGCCGCGCTGTGTGTGGCCACGACGGCCCTGACCGCCCCCCAGGCTCTCGCGGCGGAGCCCCACGGAAACGTCGCGGCTCTCGCCGGCACGGCCGGGGCGAGCGCACCGTTCGGCGCACTCGGCCCGCTGACCGACCTGGTCATCGAGCGGATTCGCGTCAGTGACGACGTGGCGGCGTCCAAGTTCGGCACCGACTCGCCGATCGACGATCCCGCGAGGGAGAGCGAGGTCCTCGACCGGGTCCGTGAACAGGCCCATGCCAATGGCGTGCGGCCTGAAGCGGCGGTGGCGTTCTTCCGCGACCAGATCACGGCGAGCAAGGTCGTGCAGAAGGGCTTGTTCGCGCGGTGGACTGCCCACCCGCGGCAAGCCCCCACGACGCGGCCGGATCTCACCGTGATCCGCGCACGCCTCGACCGCCTCACCGCGGACCTGCTGCACGAACTCGGCACCACCGCACAACTTCGCGACAGGCCCACCGCATGCTCCGTGGAACTCGCATGGTCGACGACCTCGGGCGCGGTACTGGCCGATCTGGACGCCCTGCACCGTCAGGCCCTCCGGGCAGCGACGCCATCGGTGTGCGGCTGACCGGATCAGAACCCCCACGCCCAGCGCCACCGTCCGCACTCTCTCGCTCGATCTCGCCCCCACCAGGCGGACCGGGCGGGGGCGCCTCGTCCGGGGCGAACCCGCAGACGTGAGCGCCCGGGCCCGGCGAGGCGCGCGCCTCGGTTCTGTCAGGCGGACGGCTTCGAGCGGGTGGGGGCGGTGTGCGCTTCGAGGAGTCCCTCCACCCCCAGCAGGAAGGTCTCGCACACCAGCTCCGGAGCGGAGAGGCAGCCGGCGGCCATCGCGCCGTCCCGCAGCATCACGAAGTGGCGAGCGGCGGGCTCGGCGGGCCGCTCGCCGATCTTCGACAGAAGCTCGGTGACGGTGTCCAGGAACCACTGGCGGTGCGCCAGGACGGCCTGGTGCACCGGGTGATCGGCGTCCGGGAACTCGGCGACGGCATTGAGGAACGCGCACCCCCTGAAGCCGGGGGACCGGATGTCCTCACCGATGGCCGAGGCGACAGCCCGGACGGTGTCGGCCGCGGGGAGACCGGCGGCGACGGCCGCGGCGGCCCTTTCGCGCATGACGTGGTCCGCCGCTTCCAGGTAGGCGACGACCAGGCTCTCCTTGCTGGGGAAGTGACGATAGAAGGTGGCCCGTGTCACCTGTGCTTCCGCGACGATGCGATCGACGCCGACGCTGTGGATGCCCTCCGCGTAGAACACCCGGCTGGCTGTCGCGAGGAGTCGGTTCCGCGCTTCGGACGGTCGGCCTTCGGATTCGCTGCGCACCATGCCGCCATCATAACGGGTAGAACGTTCGGTCTTGACGGCTCGGCGCATCCCTGCCAGTCTATGGAGAACAGAACGTTCATTCTCGCGAATGCGCTGCCGGTCTCATCGAGTCGGTCGACCGCGGGAACAGCGCCTCCCTTCGCGTGTTCACCGAAAGGAACATCGTGAGCGCTATCGCTGCTCCGTCAGGCATCATCACCACGGCGTCCGCCCTGCGGCGTCTCTACTTCGTCCGGTTCGTCTTCGCTCTCGTCTGGGCCCTCGTGATGTTCACGACGACCGACAGGATCAGTCCGGTCGCGGCCGTGCTGCTCGTGCTCTACCCCCTGTTCGATGTCGGGGCGGCCGTCGTCGACGCGAGGGCGTCGCGCACCGCGGGATCGCCGACGCTGCTCTACGTGAACATGGCGGTCAGCCTGATCGCGGCCATCGGCGTGGGCATCGCCTGCGCCTCCGGCATCCCGGCGGTGCTGCGCGTATGGGGCGCCTGGGCGATCGTGTCCGGGCTGGTCCAGCTGATCGTGGCCGTCCCCCGCCGCAAGATGGGCGGCCAGTGGCCGATGATCCTCAGCGGCGGCATCTCGGTCCTGGCCGGGGTGACGTTCGTGGCATCCGCCGGGGCGGACGACCCCATGCTCACCAGCGCGGTGGGCTACGCGATCCCCGGCGGCGTCTTCTTCCTCCTCTCGGCCCTGCGCCTGGGCCGTGGCGCCAAGGAGCGCTGACAGGGCGGGGCGGTACGGCTGCGGTCGCGCGAGGTGCGCTCGGCTACTGAGCTCCGCCCGCCGCGGTCCACCGCTGCGCGGCCGTACCGTTGCAGTCCCAGATCTGGAGCTGAGTCCCGTCGGCGGTGGAGCTTCCGGGGTCGTCCAGGCACCGGCCCGACTGCGGGTTGATCAGCGAGGAGTTGGGCCCGGTCACCCAGCGCTGCGCGCCGGAGCCGTTGCACTGCCAGAGCTGGACCTTGGTCCCGTTCGCCGTCCCGCTGCCGCTCACGTCGAGGCAGCCGCCCAGGGCCCGCAGCGCGCCGCCCGCGTCGGGAACGTGGGTCCACCGCTGCGCGGCCGTACCGTTGCAGCCGTACAGCTGCACCGGCGTGCCGTTGGCGGTGCCGGAGTTGCGTACGTCGACGCACTTGCCCGTGACCCCCGAGCGGAACGTGTCGGTCCTCGCCTGGCCCTGGGACTCCAGAGCGGACTCCACGAGCGAGGCCGCCGCCCTCATCCCCGCCTCGTTGGGGTGGTACGTGGAGCGGCCCCCGGCCGGACGGTACGTCTCCACCCACGGACTCGCGGCGCACGCGTCGTGTCCGTGGCTGGCGGACGCCAGATCGACGAGGGTCGCACCCGTGGCGCTCGCGGCGGTGGCGGTGGCGTCCGCCAGGCGTGTGGCGATGCCGCGCTCGAACACCGCCTGGTCGTCGGTCAGAGGAGCGTCGGCGCACACCTTGGAGTCCGGCAGGATGGTGAAGTAGTTCACCAGGTAGACGTGCGCTTGCGGTGCCGCGCTGTGTACGCGGTCCACGATGTTCTCGATCCGCCCGGCCAGTTCGGGGAAGGTCCGGTTGATCGCGCCCTGGTCGACGGTGCCGCAGTCGCTGCCGCCGCTGGTCCGGCAGGAGTAGGCGTTGATGCTGCCCAAGTAGTTGACGTCATTGCCGCCGATCGTGATCGTGACCGCGCGGGTCGCGGGGGTCACGGCCTCGATCTGCGGCGGCTGACCGGCCTGGCCGGTCGTCAGGACGTTGGCGGTGGTCGCGCCGCTGCACGAGACATCCGTCAGGTTCGCCCCGGTCTCGCGGGCGACGATGGCGGGGTAATTGCCGGCCGACCTGGCACAGGCCGCGGCTCCGCCGCCCGATTGCGCCGGCGGGATACCGGGCCCGGCGGCGAAGGAACTGCCGATCGCCACGTAATCGAGTCCCGAGGCGGCGACCGCCGAGGTCCCCTGGTCGGAGGGCGGCGCGGCGTGAGCGGCCGTCGCGGGCACGGCGAGGGCCAGTGCCGCCGCGACGGCCCACCACACGCGTGCGGACCCTCGGGCGAGGAAGCGGATCTCGGAGCGCGGACCATCCAGCATGAGGCACCTCCACAGAGGTGGGGCGGCACCGCACGAGCGCGGGACCGTACCCGCTTGGCAACGTTGTCGCTCGGACCATAGCGGGAGACGGGTCCCGGGCCAAGACCGCGTGAGCCTTCCGGACGCGGACGCCGGACGCCGGACGCCGGGGCCGTGGCCGTGGCGCGGACGCGGCCCCGGCCTTCGATGGACAACCGTCCACGAAGGGTCGACTGGAACCATCCTGTCCGCCCGGACCGGCTGCCGCGAACAGCCATCTCGTCAGGAATGAATGCCCGTGGAACCACCGCGAGTCCGAGGCGTAGCGGACGCTGACCCGTGCGGAGGTGCGGAAGACGCGCTGGAGCCTGCGGGCGACCGCCGGTGAGGGTTGCCACCCGCGGCGGCGGGGCAGGCCTCCAGCAGCGTCAGACCGAGCGCGGGCCGGGTCAGCAGCTCTGCCAGAGGCGGGTCATGACGCGGACGCCGAAACGCAGGCCCTCCAGTGGGACCCGCTCGTCCACGCCGTGGAAGAGGCGGCCGTAGTCCAGATCGTGCGGGAGCTTCAGGCCCTTGAAGCCGAAGCAGCGGATGCCGAGGTGGGTGAAGGCCTTGGCGTCCGTGCCGCCGGGGTTGCAGTACGGCACCGGGTGGCCGTCCGGGTCCTCGGCGCGCACCGCCGCGCACATGGCGTCGACGAGCGGGCCGTCGAACGTGGTCTCCATCGCGATGTCGTGGTTGACCCACTCCCGGCTGACGGAGGGCAGCAGCAGCCGGTCGATGGTGTCGATCAGCTCCTGCTCGTGGCCGGGCAGGAAGCGCCCGTCCACGCGGGCGGTGGCCTTCCCTGGGATTACGTTGGTCTGGTACCCGGCGGCGAACATCGTCGGGTTCGCCGAGTTGCGCAGGACCACCTGCATGAAGTCCGCGACCGGGCCCAGCCGGGCGAGGCTGCCGTCGATGTCGTCCTCGTCGAACTCGACGCCGTAGAGCCGGGCGGCCTCCTCCAGCAGCGCGCGGACCGGCTCGATCAGCCGGATCGGGAAGGTCTCGCGGCCGATCCGGGTCAGTGACTCCGCGAGGTCGGTGACCGCGTTCTCGTCGTTGGGGGAGGAGCCGTGGCCGGCCCGGCCGGTGGCGGTGAGCTCCATCCAGGCCATGCCGCGCTGGGCGTTCTCGATCGGGTAGAGCCGACGGGTGTCGTCGATCGCGAAGGAGAACCCGCCGCCCTCACCGATCGCCTCGGTCACCCCGGCGAACAGCTCCGGGCGGTGTTCGACGAGCCAGTGGGCGCCGAATTTGCCGCCCGCCTCCTCGTCCGCGAGGAAGGCGAGGACCAGGTCGCGCGAGGGCTTCGTACCGGTGCGGGCGAGGTGCCGGGCGGTGGCGAGCATCACCGCCACGGTGTCCTTCATGTCGATCGCGCCCCGGCCCCAGAGGTAGCCGTCGCGGATCTCGCCGGAGAAGGGCGGCACCTGCCACTCGGAGGCGTCCGCCGGGACCACGTCCAGGTGGCCGTGGACCAGCAGGGCGCCGCGGTCCGGGTCGCGGCCGGCGATCCGGGCGATGACGCTGGCCCGTCCCGGCGCCGACTCGATCAGTTCCGAGTCGATGCCCGCCTCCGCGAGGCGGGCCACGACCCACTCGGCGCTCGCCCGCTCGTCGCTCGTCGGGTTGGAGGTGTCGAACCTGATCAGCTCGGCGCACAGGGCGATCACCTCGTCCTGGGCCTCCTCGGAGGCCGGGACCGGCGCGGTTTCGGGTGCGGTGCTCATGCTGCTCCCACAGGGGTGGTGGTACGGGCGGCCGGGGCCGTGGAGTCCTGCTCGTCGGCGAGGACGGAGACGCCGTAGGGCTTGATCCAGCCCAGCAGGCCCAGGGCGCTGTACAGGACGAAGGCGGTGGCCAGCGAGTTCAGGGCCGGGATGCCGCCGTCGTAGAACTTGCCGACGCAGAACGCGGCGATCCAGATGGCGATCGACACCGGCACCCAGGTCGGGGAGTGCGCCGGCAGGGTCTCGGACTCCCGGGTCTCGTCCAGCGGCTTGCGCATCCGCTTGACGACCCAGTACTCGGCAACGATGATCCCGCCGATCGGCGGGATGGCGACGCCGAGGATCGTGAGGAACTCGGTGAAGTGGCTCATGATCCCGACGGCCGACAGGACGGTGCCCGCGAGGCCGAGGACGACGGTGACCGCGCTGCGGTGCACCCGCTTGTCGAAGACGACCTGGAAGAAGTTGACGACGCCGAGCGAGGAGCCGTACAGGTTCCAGTCATTGATCTTCGCCGTGGACATCAGGACGACGAGGACCCCGAAGGCGCCGGAGGTGGAGAGCACGATGTGCGAGACCTCGCTGCTCTTGACCAGGTGGCCCAGGAGTACACCGGTCAGGCCGACGATGTACTCGGAGAGGATCATCGACGAGGCGCTCTGAAGGAAGACGTGCGAGCTCTTGCGGTTGTAGCGGGTCATCTCCGGGGAGACGATCGCGCCCGTCATGTAGCCGCCGGCGATGGCGGTGGCGGCGACGGCCAGCGGCATCGTGTCGCCCGGCGGCGGCGAGTGGACCAGATCGCTCAGCGAGTGGTCGTTCAGGGTCCGGATCACGGAGAAGGCGACCATGGCGAAGAACAGCGGGGTGACCACCTTCGCGAAGTTCGCCATGTACTTGAACCCGAAGATCACCAGGGCCGTGATGGCGATGCCCGCGAGCACGCACCACATCCAGGACGGCCCGCCGACGAGCGCCGAGACGCTGTCGCCGAAGATCTTGTTCTGCACGCCGAACCAGCCGACCAGGCTGACCGCGATCACGAAGCTGACCAGCGCCGAGCCGTTGCGGCCGAAGCCCACCCAGCGGGTGAGCATCGGGGTGGCCAGACCCTCGCGCATCCCGGCCAGGCCGATCGCGAAGATCACCACCTCCAGGATCACCGCGCCCAGCGTGAACGCCAGGAACGCGCCCCCGAAGGTCATCCCGACGCCGATGGTGGCGCCGAGCGTGAACTGCGAGATCGAACCGGACTGGGCCAGCCACTGGAGGAGCATCGTCCAGAAGCCGAACCGCTTGTCGCGCGGGACGCGCGAGAGCGAGTAGTCGTCGCTGCCGATGCTCTTGGGCGCGGGCGCGACGGCACCGGACTGCGGGGTGGCTGCCATCAGGACTCCCGGGGTGTACGACCGAAGGACTGCAGGTGGGTCAGCGAGCCGTAGCGGCTGACGAGGTTGTCGAACTCGACCGCGTCGTGGAAGTCCAGCCGACCGTCGCCGTAGGCCTTGGCGACCTCGACGGCGTAGCGGGCGGCGGACGCGATGTCGCTCTCGTGACTCGCTCCGGTTCCGCAGCCGGGTACCGCCGCGGCCGAGGTGATGGCCAGACCGATCACGGGGGCAGCCGTCGCGGTGGAGGGCTGGAGGATCGAATTGATGTGGTGTGCACCATTACCGTACGGGGTGATGTCCTGGGTGGTCACCGGGTACGTGACCAACGGCTCACCGGTCACCACGGCCAGCAGCTCCCCGAGCTGCTCGCTCACGCGGAGCACCCAGCCCTCCTTGACGGTGGGCGACAGGGCCAGGCCCTTGTGGTTGATGACGCGGTTGCCCTTGGTGGTGTCGATGGAGAGTACGGCCTCCATCTCGTCGCTCACCTCGTGCCGGTTCATCGTGGCGATGTCCACCGGCGAGCCCATGAACGGCACCGGATCGTGCGGCTCGGTCGGGGCGTCCGGGCAGATGTGGGTGGCGATGATCACGTCACCGGGCAGCACATCGCCCCGACGGCGCATGTCGAGCAGCTTGGCCGCGGCGGCGAGCGCCGAGACGGCTCCGTCCGCGTCGGAGACCAGGCCGGTCACCTCGGGCCGGGCGCCGATGCCGCCGAGCCGGCCGACGACGCCCAGGGTGCGGGCGTCGCCCCGGGCCGTGCGGCCCCGGGAACCGGGGATGCGCACCGACACGAAGTCCGTCGAGCCCCGCTCACCGGTGACCGTGGTGACCTGGGCGGACGAGCCCTCGGCCCCCGCCGCGGCGTCCAGGTACTCGACGACCGTCTTGCCGTTGACCCGGGGGTCGTCGAGCAGCTCGACGAGGTCCAGTACGTACTTCAACATGAGGGGGCCTTTCTCGCGCAATCGTCACACCCCTCCGGAGCCCGCCGGAGAACCGCGCCCAGGGCGGGGTGCTGAGAGCAGATTCGGGATCGGATAGCGTTGAGCGCAATAATTTCCCGTTATCTGCAACTCGGTTGCCCGAGAGTCTGAATGGTGAGATGGCTATGGCGGAGTTCGAGGTGGACCGGCGGACGCCCGCCGGGGCGCTCCAGACCGTGGACCGGGCGCTGCTCGTGCTGCTCGCGTTCGAGCGGACCCGGCCCGACTGGGGCGTGACGGAGGTCGCGGCGGAGTTCGGCTGGGACACCTCCGTGGCCCAGCGGCTGCTCGCCACCCTCGCCGGGCGCGGCTTCCTGGTCTCCGACCCCGTCACCCGCCGCTACCGCATCGGCCCCGCCGTGCTGCGTCTGGGCCGCCTCTGGGAGCGCTCGGGCTCACTGGAACTGCTGGCCGGGCCGGTCCTAGAGGAGTTGCGCCGGGTCACGGGCGACACCGTGCTGTTCTGCCTGCCCGACAGCTTCCACATGCGATGCGTGGCCGCCGAGGAGGGCGAGGCGGGACCGCTGCGCTACCACCCGCTCATCGGCGAGCTCTACCCGGCGCACGCCGGGGCCACCTCCAAGTCCTTCTACGCCTACCTGCCGGACGAGCAGCGCCACCGGCTTTTCCGCGGCCGTCCGATGGCCCGCTTCACCGACCGGACCGTCACCGACCCGGACGCGCTGGAGCAGGAGCTCCTGAAGGTCCGCGCCCAGGGCTACGCCTGGACGGTCGGGGAGTACGACACCGGCATCGCGACCGTAGCCGTACCCGTCTTCCTGGGCCGCGAACCGTACGGAAGCCTGAGCCTCGGCGGCGCCGAGGAGCGGTTCGACGGGGCTCCCGAGAACCGCCTCGAACCGCTGCGGCACGCCGCCGCACTCCTGGAGAAGCGCCTCACCCACCCGCCGCAGCGCCCGAAACCCAAGCCCCGCCGCACCACCACGCCCTGACCGAACAACCCCGAGGAAGTGCCCCCGTGAATCTGCTCCTGCTCTCCAACTCCACCCAGTACGGCCGCGGTTACCTGGAACACGCCCTCGACACCGTCACCGCGTTCCTGCCCGCCGGAGCCCGGCTCGCCTTCGTGCCGTACGCGCTCGCCGACCACGACACGTACACCGCACGCGTCCGCGGCGCCCTGGAGCCCGCCGGGATCACGGTGCACGGTGTCCACGAGCACACCGACCCGGTCGCCGCGCTGGAGGCAGCCGACGCCGTGTTCATCGGCGGCGGCAACTCCTTCCGGCTGCTCAGTGCCCTCCACCGGACCGGGCTGCGCGAGGCCGTGGCGGGCGCCGTGGCTTCCGGGCTGCCGTACATGGGTGCCAGCGCCGGGACCAACATGGCGGCGCCCACCCTGCGGACCACCAACGACATGCCCATCGTGCAGCCGCCCTCCTTCGAGACGCTGGGCCTCGTGCCGTTCCAGATCAACCCGCACTACCTGGACCCGGACCCCGCCAGCACCCACAAGGGCGAGACCCGCGAGGAACGGCTCACCGAGTTCCTGGAGGAGAACGATGTCCCGGTCCTCGGCCTGCGCGAGGGTTCCTGGCTGCGTGTCGAGGGCGAGGCGGCCCGCGTCGAGGGCGCCCGCCCCGCCCGGCTGTTCACGCGGGAGGCGGCGCCCCGGGAACTGGCGGTGGGCTCGGACGTGTCCCACCTGCTCACGACGGAACCGCGGTTCGACGCTCCGGCGCGCTGACCGCCGGCACCAGGCCGGTGTCCGCCGCCCCGGTTTGGCGGCCGGGTATCCGCGTCGCCTGGCCCGCGCGAGCGCCGTACGGCCCGTGCCCACGGGAGGAGGGCACGGGCCGTACGGGTGCGCGGCGCACATCTGTCAGCTGTGCGCGCGAGGAAGAGGGTTCCTGCGAGGGCCCCGGCATACGTGAGCCGCGCGAGTGCTCACTGGTAGTGCCAGGTCTTGACGCTGGCCTCCTCGGCGTCCACGTAGTTGCCCCAGTTGACGCGCATCATCGCGGCGATGGTGCCCAGCACGCCGCCCTCCGCCTCGCTGCCCAACAGCGCGATCGCCGCGGTGTCCCAGTCGCGCATGTGCATCTGGTACTCGGTCGAGGACTGGGCGATCCAGGTGTCGATGAGCGGCTGGAGCTTCTTGCGCAGCGCGTCCAGCTCCGCCTCGATCTCGGCGGCCCGCTTGTTCAGCTGGGGTCCGGCTTCTTCGAGCCGGCCGGCGACGAAGATGTTCGATCCTGCGAGGTCCGGCATGGGCGGTACGCCTCCTGGAGAGCGGGAAGGGCCCGCCGGGCGCGGGGCGCGGCGGGTGCCACCGAAGCGGTGGACGAGGGCGGGCCAGCCGTCAGTTCAGCCTGGCCGGGGGCAAGCTGATCCGGGAGACGTTGGCCTGCGCCGCGTGCTCGGCCCGCTGGTAGTTGTCGCTGGTGCCGCCGAGCCCGTCGGCGATCGCCACCAGCGCCTGGTGGAGCTTCTGGGCGTTGGCGTCGTAGTCCTGCATCAGTTCCTGGAAGCGGGCGGCGGCGATCCCGCGCCAGGCGTCCTCCAGGCCGATGACGTAGTTCTTCAGTTCGCTCAGATGCGCCTGGACGTCCTCGGCGGTGGCGTACGTCTGCTTGACCGAGTCGTCCATGACGGCTGGGTCCACGTTGTAGACGATTCCGTCCCGTGTCACGGACACAGTGGCAGCCTTCCGTCGAGGTGTGCGTGCGCACACCGGGATATGTTTCCGGAGCAGCGCCGTGGGAGCGGGTGCCCTCGGACGGGGCATCATATGTGTGCTGTACCGGCACTGGACGCGGCTCCGGTCCGTCGCGTGGCACTATCTCACACGTACCGTAGCGCTGTCCGCTTCCATGTGTGCTTACGGCCGGATGCGGCCGCACACCTCGAACTGTGAAAGGACCCTCCATGGGGGACTCAGATCCCACGAAACCGCGGGGACCGGGACTGCCTGGATTCGCGAGCAGCTTCGCCGCGACTTCCCGCCGGGCCGGTGAACGCGACCGGCCGCACGTGGCCTCCCGGCTCGTGGTCGTCGCCGCCGTGGTCGCGCTGGTCGCGGCCGCCTCGATCGGCTACGGAGTGCTGTCCACGATGCGGAAGGACCCCGGCGACAGCGCCAAGCCCACGAAGGTGGTGGCCACCGCGGGTGGCGAGCACGCCAGTGAGCGCCCCGGCTCGCCCAGCGCCGGTGCCAAAGCCGGTACGACACACGTGAAGAGCGCCGGAAACGGGACCGCGGCCGACGGGGGAGCGGACACCGCCCTGGGCGGCCCGGCGGCGGACGGCACCTCCGGGAAGGGCTCCTCGTCCTCCTCAGGCGGCTCCTCGGCGGGGAAGGGCTCCTCGTCCTCCTCGGACGGGGGCTCCTCCAGCGGGGAGGGGGCGACGTCCTCCTCCGGCGGTTCCTCCGCGAAGGGCAAGACGTCGTCCTCCGGCTCGTCCTCCTCGTCCGGCTCCTCGTCCTCCGGTTCCTCCTCGTCCCGGTCGACCGCCGCACCCACCGTGGTCAAGTCCGGCCGCATCGTGGGCTTCCAGTCGCACCGCTGCATCGACGTCGTGGACGGCGACACCGCCTCCGGCACCCCGCTCCAGCTGTGGGACTGCTCCGGCGACGCCTGGCAGAAGTGGACCTTCTACAGCGACGGCTCCGTCCGCTCGGCCGGCAAGTGCATGCAGGTCGCGGGCGGATCGACCGCCGACGGTACGGCGATCCAGATCGCCACCTGCGACGGCGGCTATGCGCAGCGGTTCAACCTGAACGGCTCCGACGACCTCACCCACGCCAGCCACTGCGTGGACGTCACCGACAAGAAGAGCGCCAACGGAACCCGCCTGCAGCTGTGGAGCTGCGCGGGCTCCCCCAACCAGAAGTGGGGCCTGGGCTGAGGCAGCGGGCCGGCCGCCCCGCGACCGGCCCGCACCCGCATCCCCACGTCCTCGCACCCCCGCACCCCACCCAGCACCGCCCCCTCGCGACCGGAGTCGCCATGACCGAAGAACCCGACCTGGACAGCGTTCTGGAACGGATGGAGGAACTGCGCGGCAGACTCGTGACCGCGCACACCGGCCGCTCCACGGAAGGCGCCACCGGCAGTGCCGGTGGCGGACTCGTACGGGCCGAGGTCAACGCGGTCGGGGAACTCCAGCACCTGCGGATCTCCGCGCTCCTCGCGGACCCGGCGGACACCCACACCCTCGCCGCCACCGTGCTGGCAGCGGTACGCGATGCCCAGGACACCGTGGTGGCCCGCTACCGCGCCCGGTTCCGGGATCTGCTCGACTGACACCGGAGCCCGGCCACGGGCCTCGGCACGGAAACACGGCCGGGCGTGGGCGGTGAGCCCCGACGGGTCGTCAGGTTTCTCGTCCACGTGTGCATCGGGGTGTGCCGCGGCCCCGCGTGTTGCGCTAGATTGGTCGCTCTGCCGCACACACCCGGCATCCCACCGGGCCGTACCGGAGAACCCTGTCCCCGCCCCGGACTCCCGGGCCTGCCTCACACGTGCGCGCCTCGTCCCGCCGGGCGCACCCTCCGCCGTACCACCCGGTGGACAACCCGTACGAGTCATCGGAAGGAACCACCCGTGCCAGCAGTGGAAGACGAGCGCTGCCGCGTGACGATCGTGGGCGAGCACCGCAGGATCGACCTGTCGGTGCCCGCCCACGCGGCGATCGCCGAGTACACCCCGATGCTTCTGCGGGCCTGCGGGCAGAGCACCGCCGACGACACCTTCCCGCCCGCCTGGTCGCTCGCGCTCCCCGGCTCCCGCGCCTTCGCCCCCGAGACCTCGCTCGCCGAATCCGGTGTGGTCGACGGTGCCACCCTCTACCTGCGCGATTTCGCCGCGGGCGAGCACGACGAGGCCGAGGTCGCCGACCTGGCGGAGGAGATCGGCTCCGCCAACCGGACCGGCCGGGTCTGGGACGCCACCGCCCGCGCCCGTAGCTCCGTGGTCGCCGGGATCGCCGTCCTGGTGGGGGCGTTCGCCCAACTCGACGGTCCCGGCCCAGGCCGCCCGCTCGCCGGGTTCGGCGCCCTGATCGCCGGCATCTGCCTCGCCCTGCTCGCCGCGCACGCCACCCGGCGCGGCTGGAGCCTGCCCGCCGGCCTTCGGCTGACGGCCGCGCTCGCCGCGGTGCCGCTGTGCGCCGCCGCCGCGCTCGCCCTGCCCACCGCCCGCACCGACACCCCCGCGCTCCTGGTGGCGGGCGGCATCGGCGCGCTGCTCGGCGCGGTCGCCGCGCGCGCCGCCGTACCGCACCCGCTCACCACCGCCGTCCTCGCCCTGACCGCGCTCTGCGTACCGGTGACGGCCGCCCTGGCGCTCTCCGGCGCCGGGCTGCTGGAGAGCGCCGCCGTGGTCGTCGTCGTCCTGCTCGGCGTCCTCGCGGTCGCGCCCACCGCCACCGGCCACCTGATCGCGCTCTCCGGCACCGCCCTGGACGGCGGGCAGGGCGGCGACAGCGCCCACGGCCAGGTCGCCGGGCTCGTGGCGGACGCCCGGCGCCTCCTCATCGGCCTCACCGTGCTGTGCGCGACGCTGCTCGTCCCCGCCCTGGTGCTGCTGGCCGCCGCCGACCAGGTGTGGGCCCTCGCGCTGAGCGCCGCCGCCGGGCTGGCGCTGCTGCTGCGCGCCGGACTGCTCAACGCGTTCGGCGCCGTACTGCCCCAACTGGTGGCCGGGACCGCCGGGCTGGGTGCCTGCCTTGCCCTCGCCCCCGCCGCGGCCGGGGCCCCCGCGTGGACCGGCCCCGCCGCGCTCATCGTGGTCGGGCTCGCCGTGCTCGCCCGGGGCACCTCCCGGATCTTCGGAGACACCGATGACGAGGAGGCCGAACGGCCCGCCTGGATGAGCACCTTGGGCCTGCTGCTCTCCGTGCTCACCGTGCCGCTGGCGCTCGGAGTCTTCGGCCTCTTCGGACACCTCCAGTCGATGGGGACCTCGCTGTGAACGGCGCGGCGCGGAGCGGTCCGCGATGAGCCGAGTGCTGCGGGTCGCCGAGCGCGGCTGGGGCACCTACCGCGGCATCACCGCCGCCGTCCGTGAGGCCGGCACCGGCACCGTGGTGCTGGTGGCACCCGGGACCTATCACGAATCGCTGGTGCTGGACGGCGAGGTGACGGTGACGGCCGCCAAGGGCCCCGGCACCGTACGTATCACCAGCGCCCAGGGACCGGCGATCAGCGTCGTCGGCGGCGCCCCGGTCCTGCGGGACCTCGACATCGAGGGCAAAGGCGGCGGCCCCGCCGTACTGCTGCGCGCCGGACGCACCGCACTCCACGGCTGCACCGTCACCAAGGGCGCGGTGGAGGCCGCGCACGACGCGCGTCTCGCCCTGCACGGCTGCACCCTGCGGGCCTCCGGCGGCGACGGGCTGCGACTCGGCTCCACGGCGAGCGCACTGATGCGTGAATGCCTCGTGGACGCCGCCGGGCGGCACGGCGTGCACCTCGCCGACGCGGCCCGCGCCGAACTCGACGGCACCCGCGTCGTCGGCGCGGCCGGCTGCGCCGTCACCGCCACCGGCACCGCCTCGGTGACCGCGGCCCACAGCTTCCTCGGCGAGTGCGGCGAGGACGCCGTCCGAGCCGCCGGGCAGGCGCGGCTGCTGCTGCGCGACTGCCGCCTGTACGACGCGGCCGGCCACGCCCTGCACGCCGAGCACGCGGGGCCAGGCCCGGGCACCGCACCGGCCGAAAACGCCGCGGACCCGGACGGTGCCGCGGCCGGGCGCGCCGAGCCGCGGATCAGGCTGGAGCGGTGCGAGATCCTGCGCACCGGCCGTGAGGGCGTGCTGCTCGCCGGTACCTCCGATGCCCGGCTCGCCGACTGCGCGGTGGGCGAGACCGGCTCGGCCGCGCTGCACGCCGTCGGTGACGCCGTGCTGGTCCTGGACCGGGTGCGCGCCGTCGACCTCGGCGAGACCGCGCTCGCGGCGGGGGAGCGGGCCGCGGTACGCGCCACGGGCTGCACCTTCGCCCGTGTCGAAGGCAACGCCGTCTACCTGCGCGACGCCTCGGCCGCCGTCCTCACGGGGTGCACCCTCTCGCACACCACACTGGACCTGCTGCACCTGGCCGCCGGCACCCGCGCCGAACTCCAGGACTGCACCCTCGCGGACGGCGCCCGGCACGGCATACGCGTCGAGCCCGGCGCCCGGCTCGCCGCGCGGGCCGCCACCGTGGAGCGGGCCGCGCTGTGCGGCGTCGACGTGGCCGGGGGCGACGCCGAGCTGCGCGGCTGCACGCTCGCCGCCTGCGGCACCGGCGTACGCCTGGACACCCGGCACCGCCCGCTGCTGGACGGCTGCGAGGTGCGCGCCGCCACCGGCAACGGCGTCCACCTCGCCCGGAACACCGGCGCGCTCCTCGCCGATTGCACCGTCGACGGCGCCGCCACGGCCGGTGTCCGGCTCGACGAGGACAGCGAGGCGTGGATCGACGGCGGGGCCGTCACCGGCGCCCGGGGCAGTGGACTGGTCGTCTGGACCGGGGCGCGCCCCCGGGTGCGCGGGCTGCGGATCGCCGGGGCGGGCAAGAACGGCGTCTACCTGCACGACGCGGCCGCCGGGCTCTTCGAGGACTGCGAGGTCTCCGGCGCGGGCTACCCGGCACTGTACGCGGGCCCGCGCGTTCAAGCGGTCTTCCGGCGCTGCCTGGTGGCCGACTCGGGCGAGGACCTGTCCGCCGACGACACCGCCGCGCCGGTCTTCGCACAGTGCCGCAGCACCGGCGTCGACACGGTGTCGATGCCGCAGGACGAGAGCGCGCCCACCGCCCGTCCGCACGGCCTCGCTCCCGCACCGCACACGCCCGGGGCAGCCGCCCCCGGTGACGTCCCGGAGGCAGCCGAGGACCCACTGCCCACGCTGCTGGCCGAACTCGACCGGCTCGTCGGCCTGGAACGCGTCAAGGCGGACATCGCCTCGCTCACCAAGGTGATGCGGCTGGTCAAACAGCGCGAGGAAGCCGGCCTCCAGCCGCCGCCGCTCAGCCGCCACCTGGTCTTCGCAGGGAATCCCGGCACCGGCAAGACCACCGTCGCCCGGCTGTACGGGCGACTGCTCGCCGGGCTCGGAATGCTCGCGCACGGCCACCTCGTGGAGGCCGACCGCGGGGCGCTGGTCGGGGAGTACGTCGGGCACACGGCACCCAAGACCACCGCCGTCTTCCGGCGCGCGCTCGGCGGGGTGCTCTTCGTCGACGAGGCGTACGCGCTCGTCCCCCACAACCAGCCCTCGGACTTCGGGCACGAGGCGGTCGCCACCCTGGTCAAGCTGATGGAGGACCACCGCGACGACGTCATCGTCATCGTGGCCGGGTACCCCGAGGACATGGACCGTTTCCTCGCCTCCAACCCCGGGCTGGCCTCCCGCTTCACCCGCACCCTCAGCTTCGACGACTACACCTCGACCGACCTGGTGCACATCGTCGAGCACCAGGCCCGCAGCCATCAGTATCGGCTGCACGAGGAGACGGTGGCCGGGCTGAGGGCCTACTTCGACGGCGTCGAGCGCACCGAGCGGTTCGGCAACGGCCGTACCGCGCGCCAGGTCTTCCAGCGGATGACCGAACTGCACGCCGAACGCGTCGCCGACCTGGCCGACCCGGGCCCGGAGGCGCTGACCCTGGTGCTGCCCGAGGATCTGCCGCGTACGGCGGTGCACTCGTGAGGGCGGCGGGGCGGGAGGCGTTGCGGGGGGCGGTGCACCGCCGTACGTGCCGGTCGGCGCACCGCCCCGCGTACCGCCCGGCCCCTCGCCCCGCGTACCGCCCGGCCCCTCGCCCCGTGTCAGCGCACCACCGAGGAAGCCGGCGGCTCGGGGAAGACGCACGCGCGGTCCATCTGCGCGTACGTCTGTCCCGCCCGGTTCACCATCGCGAGGAACTGACCCGACAATTCGAGGGAGTTGGCGATCTGCCAGAGCGCCTTCTCCATGGCGGGCTTCATCGAGGCGTAGAAGTTCTGCGCCATCTCGGTCAGTTGCGCCTGGCCCTCCGGATCGGTGTCCCCGTCGGGCATGTTGCTGGTGCCGCCGCTGCTGTTTCCGGGGGTGGTGGAGTTCATCGCCGCGGCCGGCTGTGCTTTCTCCTTGGGGCCGAACATCTCGTACTCCGTCGCGAGGACCTTCCCGCGCAGGGCGGAGTAAGCCGCGGAGGAGGTGCGCAGCCCGCCGAGCATGGACTGCTCGGCGCTCCGCACGCTGGGCCCGTCCATCAGGAACGGTCCGCTCTCCGCTACGTCCTTCGACGTGCCGCCGGAGCCGCCCGAATCCCTTGGCGGGAGGTTGAACGAGGGCGGGTTCTCCCAGGCGACACTCACCTGCGGGACGAGGTGGCTGAGGTCCTTGCCGGAGTCCTCGTCGGTTTTGTTGTCGTCCGACTGGCCGTTGTTCCCGGTCAGCGGACTGGTGTCGTACTTGGACGTGTAGGGACCGGCCATCGGCCTCCTCCTCCGGACGGGCGGTGCGGGTGGCACCACGGGTATGTCGCCCGCCATGTTCGCACGTACCCGGTGTCGAGCAGAACTCAGGAAACACGTATCTTGAAAAAGACGTGTGTCCCGTACGGCCGTACAGGACACCTGTCCCGCGGCGGCGCGGGACACCGGAGCGGGACACCAGACAGGGGCGGACGGAATGGCTGACACTTCCACGGCACCGAAGACGGCGGCGCAGTGGGCCGTCGCGCTCTCGGAACTGCACAGCGCCATCGGCAAGGTCAAGGGGTACTCCCACGACATCTCCGGCTATCTCGTGCAGATCGGCAACGAGTTCGACCGGATCGGCGACAACTGGCGCAGCCCCGCCGCCGCCTCCGCCGAACCGGTCGCGGAATGGTTCACCCGCTCCGCGCGGGACCTGCGGGAGCTCCTTGAGGACATGATCCGGCGCATGCAGGCGTCGTACGAGAGCTACCTGGACGCGGAGACGAAGAACTACCACAACGCCACCTGACCCGGCGCCACCCGCACACCGCACGCACATCGCGCGGCGCACCGCACGCGACACCGCACACCGCACCGCACACCCGCATCACACCCACAAGCACACTTCATCGCACACCCCCATCGCAGAGGGAGGTCCTCGTGGCTGACCCAGCCGACTACGACTTCGCGACCGTGTCGGTCGACCCGCAAGGCATCGAGGAGATCTCCAGGCGGCTGCTCGGCCTGGCCGACAACGTCGCGGACGCGGTCGAGAACATCGCGGACGCCTCCTTCCAGCTCCAGCTGGGCTGGGCCGGCACCTCCGCCGAGGAGGCGAAGGCGTTCGGTGGACGCTGGGACGCCGTGATGACCGAGATGTTCGGCTCCAAGAAGAACCCCGGCCAAGGCGTGCTCAACGTCATGGCCGGAGTCGTCGACATGGTCGCCGTGACCTTCAGCAACACGGAGGTCAAGCTGGAGCAGGCCTTCCACGATTTCACCGCCGCGCTCGGCTCCGGCGACAGCAACGTGCCCACCTCGGCCCCGCCGGACGCCCCGGCCAACCTCGACCCCGAGGAATCGGCCGTCCTGGAGGACTTTCCCAACTGATGAGCCAGACCGCCTTCCACCGCCCCGCCCGCGTCCTGCCGCCCTCGGTCCCCGAGCAGCAGGTGCCGCTGCCTGCCCCGCCCCAGAAGACCGCCGAGAACCAGGCGTCGAGCTGGCTCTATCTGCTGCTGCCGCTGCTCAGCAGCGTCAGCATGGCCGCCTACATGGTCACCTTCGGGCGACTGTGGATGACCATGCTCGGCGTCGGCTTCGTCGTCACCTCCGTCGGCGTGACCGCGTACGTACGTGCCCAGTCCCGCAACGCCGGCCGCACCACCCGGCTGCGCCAGCGCGACCGCTACGTCGAGTTCCTGACCGACATCCGTGCCCAGGCCCGCGCCTCCGCCGAGGCGCAGCGCGCCGTCGCCGCCTTCCTCCAGCCCAGCCCGCACCGGCTCTGGGCGCTGACCACCGGCAAGCGCCGGGTATGGGAACGCCGCCCCGGGGACGAGGACTTCCTGCGGCTGCGCCTGGGCCAGGGCCTCGGCGCACCCGCCATGAAACTGACCTCCCACCGGCGGGGCGACCCCACCGCCGAGTTCGAGTCGCAGTCCCAGCGCGCCGCCGACCGCCTGGTGCGCGACTACGCCCGCGTCGGCCGCCAGCCCGCCTGGATCGACCTCGCCCACACCGGGGTGCTCAGCCTCACCGGGCCGGCCGAACGCACCGCCGAGGCGGTCGGCGCCCTGCTGCTCCAGCTCTCCGTCCTGCACGCCCCCGACGACGTCGCCCTCGCCGCCCTCGCCGAGGACGAGGTGCCCTGGGCCTGGGCCAAATGGCTGCCGCACACGCGAGAGGCCACCAAGGGCCCCACCCCCGCGCTCGCCCAGGACCTCGACGCACTCGCCGACATCCTGGAGACCCACCTGGAACGGGTCCGCGCCGAACGCGCCGAACGGACGGGCGGCTTCCTGCGCCGGGAGACCCCGGCATCCCGCCACCTCGTCGTCGTCCTCGACGGCTACCGGCCCACCGCCGACTGGGCCCGTTCCCCGCTCGTCGCCGAACTGCTCGCCGAGGCAGGACCCGCGACCGGCCTCCACATCGTGTGCACCGTCACGCGCGATGCCGAGGAACCCGGCCGCGTCGACGCCCGCGCCCGGATCGCCGCCGACGGCGCCCTCACCCTGGAGAGCCCCGACCCGGCGCTGGTCGGCGCCGTCCAGGACGCCGTGGCCGACCGCTGCCCGCCCGCCCTGGCCGAGCAGACCGCCCGCGCCCTCGCCCCGCTGCGACTGGCGGGCGAACGCGAACAGGTCCTCGCCCGTACCGTCTCGCTCCCCGAAATGCTCGGCCTGGACCGCCTCGACACCCTCGACCCGCCCTCCCTGTGGCGCGCCCCCGAGGCCGAGGACCTGCTCCGGCTCCCGCTCGGCGTCACCGGCGAGGGCGAGCAACTGGTCCTCGACCTCAAGGAGTCCGCGCTTGGCGGCGTCGGCCCGCACGGCCTCGTCGTCGGCGCCACAGGGTCCGGCAAGAGCGAACTGCTGCGCACCCTGGTCACCGGGCTCACCCTCACCCACTCGCCCGACGAACTCGGCTTCGTCCTGGTCGACTTCAAGGGCGGCGCCACCTTCGCCGGGGTCACCGAACTGCCCCATGTGGCCGGGCTGATCACCAACCTCGCCGACGACCTCGCGCTCATCGAGCGGGTCCGCGCCGCCCTCCAGGGCGAGCAGCAGCGCCGCCAGCGGATGCTGCGCGACGCCGGCAACGTCGACTCCGTACGCGAGTACCAGATCCTGCGCGCGCAGGGCGCCACCGATGTGCACGGGCACCCGCTGGAGCCCATGCCGTACCTGATGATCGTCGTCGACGAGTTCGGGGAACTCCTCTCCCAGCGGCCCGACTTCATCGAACTGTTCGTGCAGATCGGCCGCGTCGGCCGCTCCCTGGGCATGCACCTGCTGCTGGCCACCCAGCGCCTCGACGAAGGCCGGCTGCGCGGACTGGAGTCGCACCTGTCGTACCGGATCTGCCTGCGCACCTTCAGCGCCGCCGAGAGCCGCGCAGTGATCGGCACCACCGACGCCTACAAACTGCCCGCCATCCCCGGCTCCGCCTACCTCAAGGTCGACGAGTCGGTGTACGAGCGCTTCCGCGTGGCGCACGTCTCCGGCGCCCACCGCGGCCCCGGCGACAAGCCCGCCGCCCGGCCGAAGGCCGCGCCCCCCGCCCCCTTCGGCTGGCGCACCGCGCGCGACGCCCGGGAGGAGAGCGCCGAGACCGCCGACGAGCTGACCGCGCCCGTACCGCTGCCGCAAGCAGGCCGCCGCACCGAGATGCAGGCCGCCGTCGAGCGGATGCTGCCGTACGGCACCCCCGTGCACCAGGTGTGGCTGCCACCGCTCCCGACGACCGTCGAACTCGACTCGCTGCTCGGCCCGCTCGACACCGGCGAGGAACGCGGCCTGCACTCCTCGCTCTGGCCCGAGGGCGGCCGGCTCGGCTTCCCGGTCGGGGTCGTCGACCTGCCCGCCCGCCAGGAACAACGCGCCCTGCTCCTCGACCTCTCCGGCGCCCACGGCCACATCGCCGTCGTCGGCGCCCCGCAGTCCGGCAAGAGCACCCTGCTGCGCACCGCGCTCGCCTCCGCCATGCTGACCCACACCCCCGACGAACTCCGCTTCATCTGCGTGGACTTCGGCGGTGGCACGCTCGCCGGGATGGAGGAGGCCCCGCATGTGTCGGGGGTCGCGGTACGCCACGACGAAGCCCGCGTGCGCCGGGCACTCACCGTCGTGCGCCAGCGCGTCGAGGAACGCGAACGCCTCTTCCGGGAGCTGAAGATCGACTCCGCGCAGGACTTCCGCCGCCTGCGCGCCCGGGGAGCCCTGCCGGAGGGCACCGACGCCGCCGACCTGGTCCTCGTCCTCGACAACTGGGGCGCGGTGCGCGGCGCGATCGAGGAGGCCGACGAGATCGTGCAGGACATCGCCTCGCGCGGACTCGGCGTCGGCATCCACCTCATGCTCAGCGCCAACCGCTGGAACGAGATCCGTGCCGCCCTGCGCGACAGCATCACCGGCCGCCTGGAGCTGCGCCTCAACGACCCCGGCGAGTCCGAGATCTCCCGTACCGCCGCGCGCGGCCTGCGTGCCGTCGTCCCCGGGCGGGGCATCATCGCGCCCGGCAACATGTTCCACACCGCACTGCCCCGCGCCGACGCGGTCGCCACCGCCGAGGGGCTCACCGAGGCACAGCGGCATCTCGTCACCGAGCTGCGGACCGGCTGGGGCGGCCCCGAGGCCCCGCCGCTGCGGGTGCTCGGCGAGCACATCGACGCCGGGGAACTGGCCGCGGCCGTCGAGGCGGCCCACCCGGGGGGCGCCGGTCTCGGCACCGGCGACGTACCCGTCGGGCTGCGCGAGGCGGACCTCGCCCCCGCCGTACTCAACCTGGAGAAGGAGGGCGGCCCGCACTTCCTCGTGCTCGGCGAGACCGGCTCGGGCAAGACCGAGTTCCTGCGCTCCTGGATGCGCCGCATGGCAGCGGCCCGCTCCCCGTGGGACATCCGCTTCGTCGTCGTCGACTACCGGCGCGGCCTGCTCGAATGCGTACCGGACGACTACATCGGCGCACAGGCCGGCGAATTCGCGTCCGCCGAGGTGTACGTCGAGCAACTGGTCGAGAAACTGCGGGAGCGCACCCCGCCCGCCGGGATCAGCGCCCGCGACCTGCGCGCGCGCAACTGGTGGACCGGCCCCGAGCTGTACCTCGTCGTCGACGACTACGACCTCGTCTCCGGCGGGCTCGGGGGCCGCGGTCCGCTCGCCCAGGTGACCGACTTCCTCGCGCACGCCGCCGACATCGGATTCCACCTGGTGCTGGCCCGCCGTATCGGCGGTGCTTCCCGCTCGCTCACCTCCGACCCGCTCGTCGCGCGGCTGCGCGAACTGGGCACAGGCGGCCTGCTGCTGTCGGGTGATCCGCGCGAGGGCGCGCTGCTCGGGGACCACCGCGCGGCCCGCCGCACGCCGGGGCGCGGCACGCTCGTCTCACGCAAGGAGGGGGTCGTGATCCAGGCCGTGCACGACGCGCCGGAACCCCCGGAACCCCTTACGGAATCCGACCGGCCCGGTCAGTCCGCGGCGTCCGCCGCGTCCGCCCCAGAATTCCCGCCGGTGACCGCCGTCTGACGCGGGGGCGCCCCCCGGGCGCCCCCGCACCCCTACCGCTGTTCCGCTTGTTCCGCTGAAAGGTCTCCTCCTCCCATGGCTCAGTTCGACACGGGTCCGATCCGGGACTTCGCCGCGGAGTGGATTCAGTACGGCGACAGCGTCTACGAGCTGGTGCAGTCCATGAAGGATCAGATGGACGGGATGCAGTGGAGCGGCAAGGCGGCCGTCGCGGCCCGCGAGGGCTTCGGGTCCGGTGAACAGAGCGTGCGCTCCTCGATGCTCGCCGCCGCCGACATCGCCTGGAAGACCGGCGAAGCCCTCAACATCTACGCCGACGAGGTCGACAAGGCCGTCAAGGAGATCAACAAGCAGCGCCTGGTGGCCGCGCTGGCCAACATCTTCGGCCTCGCCCTGCTGGGCCTGACGGTCGGCGTCGGCATCCTGCTCATGCCCTATCTGGAGATGTTCGCCGAGTGGGCCACCGCGGTGATGAACCTGGCGGAGCGCTCGGCCGCCCAGATGTTCGGCATCGAACTGGCCGCCTTCGCCGCCGAGACCGTCATCGCCTCCGGCCTCGGCCTCGGCTCCGACCTGCTGATCCAGCTCATGGCCAACGCCGCGGCGGGCGAGAAGATGCACATCGACTGGGCCAACGAGGCGTGGGCGATCGGGCTGGGCGCCGAAGCCGTGTTTGCCACGAAGATCGGCGAGAAGTGGCTGGACCCGGCGGTCCACTCCCAGCCGCACACGGTCCCCACCGGCAGCGGCGGCAAGGGCGGCGACGGCCCCGGCGTACCGGTCCCGGTCAGCAACCTGCCCAAGGACGGCGGCGCGGCGCCCGGGTTCTCGGGCCACACCGTCGAGAACCCGCTCGCGCACACCCCGCTGAAGACCACCGAGCTGCCTCCCAGGGGCACCCGTCCTGCCGGCGCCGAGACCCCGGCCCCGCACCCGGTGACCTCCGGCCCGACCCGCACCTCCGCCGCGGCCACCGGCGAGACCACCCCCACCACCGGCACGCCCGCCCCGCCCCGCCCGACCGCCCAGGACTCCGCTCCGGCCGGAACCGGCGTCCGCCCCGCAGCCGCTCCGGCCCGCCAGGACACCGCCCCCACCCCCCACGAAGGCCCCGGAGGCGCGAAGCCCGAGGAGACGGCGGCGCTGACCGGCCCCGGGGCGGTACGCGCCGCCGCTCCTGAGCCTTCCGCGGGTGCGGGTCCGTCGGGTCCCGGGGGCCGCAGTGGTGACGGGGCGGCTCGGCCCGTTCCGGGCGGGGGAGAGGTACGCGCCTCTGGCGGCGACCAGGACGGCGCCCGGGGCAGCCTCCTCGGCGCGGAGGGGGCCGGGGGCGGCAGTCCGGTGTCCCGAGACCCGCAGACCGCGCGCCCCGCGACGGGTTCCGCTCCGGCCTCCGGCGGTGGGCGTACGGGTTCCGGGCTGGACGCGGAGCGGGGGGCCCGCCCGGTGGCTGGTGACGCGGAGCGGGGCGGGGGCGCGCTCCACGGCTCGGAGGCGGAACGGGCCGGAGGCGGTTCGGCGGTTCACGACCCGCGGACAGCGCGCCCGGGGACGGTTTCGGCTCCGACCTCCGGCGGTGGGCGTACGGGCGCCGGGCTGGCGGCGGAGCCGGGGGCCCGGCCGCTGGCCGGTCCCGATGCGGGTCCGGTTCGCGCCGGGTCCGACACCCACCACCCGGCGGCGGCGAAGGCCGGCGCCGATACGGGCAAGAGCGCGAGCGAGCCGTGGCAGGTCATCCGCAAGCAGCGGCTTGAGCAGATCGCCCGCGAGCAGCTCGCGGCGAAGGACACGGCTCCGGCGGGACCGGCGCCCGCGAAGGCGGAACCGGCGTCGGCGGCGGCCCAGCCGGGGACGGGCCCCGAGGGCGTACCGGCTTCGGAGGTGCGCGGTGCCGGGGACAGGCCGGTGCCGGAGGTGCCGAAGGCTGCGGCGGAGCCATCCGTTTCGACGGGCGGTTCCGGCGTCAGGGACAACGCGGGCGGGGGGACTTCTGTCTCGTCGGGGTCGGGGTCGGGGTCGGGGTCGGGGTCGGGGTCGGGGTCGGGGTCGGGCAAGGGCGAGCCGACCCATGTGATTCGTAAGCGCCGTCTGGACGAGATCGCGCGCGGGGAGCTTCGTCCCAAGGACTCGGTACGCCCCCAACCGGCGGCGGGCAAAGGCGAGTCGGGGCCCGGCGCTGAGGCCGTCACCGCTCCGGGAGACCCCAAGGTGTCCGCGGAGCCCTCTGCCCCGGGCCGGGAGGCCGAGGGCTCCGCGGTCAGGGACAACGCGGGGGCCAAGGGCACGAGAGCGGACGGCTCGGCGGAGACCCCCGCCTCGTCGGGGTCGGGCAAGGGCGAGCCGACCCATGTGATTCGTAAGCGCCGTCTGGACGAGATCGCCCGGGGGGAACTCCGTCCCAAGGACCCCGTGAGCCTTCAACCGGCAGCGGGCAAGGGGGAGTCGGGCCCTGCCGCCGAGGCCGTGCCCGCTCCGGAACACGGTTCGGCGACCGCGGAAGCGGAGGCCGGGAACACCGCCGTCCGCCCGGAGCCGGACGAGGGGGAGTCGTTCCGCGTGAAGCCGCCGTCGTGGGGGCCGGAGCGGGTGGCGCGACTCGAATCGATCCGCGCGGGCGGGGCCCAGGGGCCGGGTCGCGGTGCCTGGCACGAAGCGCCCGACACGGTGATCACGAAGGGCGGCGAGGAAATAGCCTCGTTCGGGGACGAGGGGACCCGGCTGGGCGGCCCGGAGCCGGCCGCGCCGAGTCCAGCGGTTGGTGAGTCCTCCGGTGCCCCCGTCGAGGGAGCGGGTGTGAAGGATGTCGGCGGCGTGGCTGTTGATCCGGTGTCGGGGGACGGGTCCGGCGAAGCCTCGTCCCCGCTGGGGCACTCGGCCACGGAGTCGATGGGGGGCGAGCAGCCGCCCGTCTGGCGGGGCGAGCGGCAGGAGCGGCTGGGCGAGATCGCGCGTGGCGAGAACGTGACGCCCGGTTCCGGAACGTGGTACTACGAGGTGGCGGACATCCCCGTCACCCATGGCGGCGAGAAGACGTCCCCGTTCTTCGGGGACGGCACCAGGCTCGGCGGCCCCGACCACGTGAACCCGCCCGCTCCGGAGGGCTCCGCCGCCCCCGCGCGCGGCGAATCCGTGCACGAGGGCGTCACCACGCCCGCCTCCACCCCCGTCGAGGAAGCGCCGCAGCCGCCCACCGGACCCGTAAGGGACGACACCGCCCACAGCCCGGCGGACGTCTCACGCCCCGAGGCCCAGACCACCCCGCCGGCCACCACAACGCACGGGAACGAGGCCGCGCCTCCCGCGCGAGACAGCGCGCCCGTACGGCCCGTCTCCGACGGGGGCCCCGCGCGGCCGACAGCCGAGGGCGAGCCCGCGCACGTCCCCGGCGACAAGGCGGGACGTCCCGGCACCGACGATTCCCGCGGCACGAGCGACGGGGCGGGGGCCGCGCGTCCCGCGCAGACTGCCCCTCACGGCTCGGCAGCGCACGGCGAGCGGGCGCAGGGGAGTCCTGCTCAGCAGACCGGTCCTGCGCAGAACGGTCCCGCGCGGGGCGGCAACCCGGAGAACGGGCGGACCACGGGCGCTGTACGTGGCGGGGAGGCCCGCCAGCCCGACGCCCACGCCCCCGGTGCGGAGGCGGGCGGGACGCGCCCCCAGGGCGAGATCCGAGGCGGCGCGCCCGCACGGGCGGAGTCGGCCGGAGCGGCGGACGCCGGGGACGGGTACCGGCCGACTGGTCCGCACGGGGAGCGGGGCGAGGTGCGGGCGGCGGGTGCGGACGTGGGGACCGTACGGCCTGCCGGTGGAGCGCCACGGGAGACACCTGCCGCGCGCCCCGGCGCCGACCGGGACGCGCCCCCGGCGGCGAAGACCCCCGCGCCGGACCGTCCCGCCGCGGACCCCACCAATGACGGTTCCGCCGCGCGGCGCCCTGCGGAGAACCGTCCCGCGCGCGAACCGGCCACGAGCGGAGCGCAGGACGACCGGAACGCGCCCGCCAAACCCTTCGAGGTGTTCGGGGGCAAGGGGAACGTCCTGGGGAACGAGGGCGCTCACGATCCGGTGCTTTCCGCCTGGGCCTCAGGCGGGGACAGCGGCGCGGAACACGTGTCCGGTGCGGGCGGCTCCCTCGGGGAGCGCGCGCCGAAGCAGCCCGCGAAGCCGTTCAGCGGCCAGGGCACCGTGCTCGGCGGGGGCACCGGCAGCCTCGACCACGGCCTCCTCTCCCCGGACCGCCCGGGCGTCGGCAAGGGGGCCGCTCCGGGCGCCGGGTACAAGCCGAGGACGAACACCGGCGCCAATGTCGTCGGTCTCGGTGACCTGGATACGCGTCAGTCGCCGGGTTCGGGGGTCGGCAAGGGAGCCGCTCCGGGTGCCGGGCGGAAGCCGAGGACGAACGTGGTCGGTCTTGGTGATCTGGATACGCGTCAGTCGCCGGGTTCGGGGGTCGGCAAGGGAGCCGCTCCGGGTGCCGGGCGGAAGCCGAGGACGAACGTGGTCGGTCTCGGTGACCTGGATACGCGCCAGACGCCTGGCGGGAGCGCGGCGGAGGGTGGCCACTACGCCTCGTCCGGCGGCGGTGGCGGTCACTCCGCCCCCAAGCCGCCCTCGCGTCCCGGCCCGGGCGGGAAGAACATCCACACCTTGAAGGACCTCGGCGGCGAGCAGGAGTGGAACAGCGCCAACGACCCCAGCAACCCCTGGTCCCGGCGCGACAACGGCTCCGGCAACCAGGCGTCCGCCACGACGACCGAACTCCTCCAGCCCGGCGAGGGCAACACCGCCCCTTCCGGGACCGGGGGAGGCTCCGCTCCCGCAGGCCGGGGCGGAGCCCGCTTGGAGAACGACCCGAGCCAGGTGTCGGGCGGCGGCCACGCGGCATCGGGCGGCAAGCCCGGCGAGGGTACGAGTACCGGGTCCGGGGCCGAGTCCGGCGAGGGCTTCGGCTCCGCCATGAAGTCCGAGGCCGAGTCGGGCAAGGGTTCCGGTACGGCCACGGGGCCCGACGCCCAGGCCGGTGCGGGCCCCGCCGACGCGGCCGCCCACGGCGCGGACGCGAAGTCCGGCGAGGAATCCGGCGCCACCACCGGCGCGGCTGCCGAGACCGGCGAGAAGACTTCCGTCGCCCCAGCCACCGGTATCCGTACCGAGACCCCAGCGAAGACCAACACGCGCACCGATACGGCCACGAGGACCGACACCCACACCGAAGCCACCCCTGCGGCCGGTACGGGCACACGCTCCGGCGTCACCGCCCGGCCCCCGCGCCCGTCCGCGCGGCCCAGCACTGCCGTACGGACCGGGACCACGCCCGCCGGCGTCGCGCACCCTGACGCACCCGCACCCGCACCCGCACCCGCACCCGCACCCGCGACCGCGGACGCGTACTCGGCTCAAGGCGGCAACTCGGCCCACGGTTTCACGGGTACGCCGACGGGCGAGCCGGGCCCGTACACGAGTGAGCCGGACCCGTACACGGGCGAGCCCGGGAGCTCCGGCGGTCATGGCGGCCAGTACTACCGGGGCGCCGGCGGTACCGGCGGCGACTCGCGCCCGGCCCGTTCCTCCGATGAGTACACACCCACACAGGTCTCGAAGGCGCCCAGGCGTCTGAAGATGGCTCCGCCCGTCCGCCACCCCGAGCCGCAGGCACCGGAGCCGACCGTCCCGCACACCACGGAGCCCACCCGTGCGGAGCCGGTCACCGCGCCCGCCCTGCCCGCTAAGGGGCCGCGCACGTCCGCGCCGGTGTCGCCCGCCCGCACCGGGGCGGTCACGGAGACGCCCACCCCGCGTCCCGCCGAGCCGACCGCCACGGAGACGGCAACCGCGCCCGTGCTTCCGGGCGGAGAGCCGCACACCGCCGCGCCCGCTTCCCCCACCCGTACCGGAACGAACGCCGGGTCCGCCACCCCCGCGCCCACGCCGGAAGCCCCCGCACCCGAAGCACAGGCCCCCGCTCACGTCGCACCGCACAGCGCACCTCGGCCTCCCGCCGGCTCCGCCGGAGACACCGCGAAAGCGACCCCCCTCGCGAGCGGAACCGTCGTCACCGAGCCTCCGGGCGAGCAGCGTTACCCGGGTGTGCCCGACGCCCACGCGGACGTCGCCATCGACCACCTCCAGGAGGTCGGCTACGCCTTCCGCGGGGGCATGCGTCCGCACCCGCAGGGACCCAGCGTCGGCCCCACCGCGCACACGGCGCAGCAGCACGACGATCTCGTCGTCATCCACGTGGCCAAGGCGTACGCGCAAGGCGGTGCGAAGGCGGCCCGCAAGGCCGCGCTTTCCGCGCTGCCGGTCCGCGACCACGTGGGTCACGACGAGAAGTCACTCGTCGCGAACTGGATCGCGAGGATGAAGCTGCGCGCCCAGCCCGAGGTGAAGGTCACCCCGCGTGCGCTCTCCGTCCTCGACTGGCTGGGGGAGCGCGGGCACCTGATGACTCCCGAACAGCTGAAGAGCTTCGAGACCTCGCAAGCGGTGATCTCCGCCAACATCAGCCGGGAGCTGTACGTCGCCGCCCACCCCGAGAACCTCGCCACGGCCGCGCCCGCGCGCACGGAACCCGCACCTGCGGAATCCGCACCTGCAGAATCCGCACCTGCGGAGCCCGTATCCGCCGAACCCGTCGCGACCGAGCCCGAGACCCCCGACGTGCCGCAACCGCTGCGCGCAGGTGTGCGGGACGAGGACACACTGCCAGCCATGGGCGCGCCGGCCTCGTACGGCCACGATTTCCCGCGCGGGCCCCGCACCGTCACCGCCACGCTCGCCGACGTATGGACCGCCTTGGCCGACGGCGGCATCCGCGCGCTTGAGGAAGAGGGGACGCTCGACTGGCTGTCCGCGCAGGTTTCGCACATGGACGCGGCGCAGACCCGGAGCTACACGCTGTTCCTGGAGGCCCTCTCCGAATCGGCCCAGACACCCACACCTACGCAGACAGCCACACCCACACCCACACCGGCACCCTCCAAACCGTCGGCCCCGACGCTGTCCCCGCCCCAGGCGCCCGTCACCCCCGACGTCGTTCACGTGTGGACCGCCGCGGCCGACGAGGCCCTGATCGACGGCTCTCTCGCGGTGCTGGCCCAGGGGCTGGAATCCGGGATGGCCCAACACCACCTGCGCGCACTGGTGCTGAACCTCTCCCAGTGGTCCGGCCAGATGTCCGCCTCCCAGCGCGCGCAGTTCGAGGGACTGCGCAGCCGCGTGCCCGAAGCACCGCGCCGGGCACTCCCCACCCCGCCCGTATCTCTGCCCGCACCTCCGCGCGCTCTGCCCGCCGCTCCCGCCGTGCCGCCCGCCGCTCCCGCTGCCCAGGGTCTGCCCGTGGAGGCCCAGGAACACATCCTTCAGGGACTCATCGACAGTCTGTGGGGCGAGGTCGGGACGAGGCAGCCTCTCAGCAGCCAATCCCAGACAGCGCTCGCACAACTCAACTTCCGCAGGGCCGAGTTGTCCCAGTTGCAGCAGCGGGACCTCGACGTGCTGAACCTGACGCTCGGCACGGTGGAGGACGACGGGACGGAGGCGGCCCTGCCGATGCCGGCGGCGTACGCCGACCCCCGCCACGCCGCCGTCGTCCCGGCATCCGTGGTACCAGCGGTCGGTCACGACGAGGAGGACGAGGAACTGTGGGGCGCGGGCCCGGCCAGTCCCGGCGACGCCGCCCTGCCGCACAGCACCTTCGACTTCGACACGGATGACTCCGACCTCGACGCCCCGCCCCCGCAGGCCGCCGAGCCCGGGCAAGCCGTCCGGGCTCCCGGCGGGCCCAACGCGGAGGTGCCCGGAAACCCCGCCACCCCCGCCCAAGAGGACCCACTCGCCGACTTCGTGGAGGCGATGCGCCCCCTGCGGGAGTACATCCAGCAACACGCCACCCGCCCCGCGAGCGAGGCGCCCGACGTGCACGCCTCAGGCCAAAGTACCCACGAGGTGGAGGTCGTCCTCGGGGCGCATCCCGGCTCGCGGACGCTGGCCGAGTTCTTGGATGAGGATGGCCACGTCGGCCATGCCTTCCTCGCGGTCCGGCTGCCCGGCCGGTCGGCGCCCCTCGTCCTCGGCTTCGGCCCGATGGACGACTCCTCGACGATGGCCGTGCTCGCCGGGTACGCGGCCGGCCGCGTCAACCTGGAAACCGAGTACGACCTCCTCAGCGAGACCAACGAGGTGCTGGTCACGTACCGCTTCACCCCCGAGCAGCTCACCCGGGCCTACCTTTACGCGGAGCGGAACTTCGAGAGCCAGTACGGCCTGTTCACTTACAACTGCGTCATCTTCGCGCGCAACTTCATCGCGGCGGGGCTCGGCAGGGACGTCGTGCCGAGCAGGGCGCTCAGCCCCAACGACCTCATCGCCGCCCTGCGCGCGGGGCAGCGCCACGACTGGGCCGGCAACCCGCACGTCCTTGAACTTACCGACGACGACCAGGAGTTGCTGGCGGCAGCCGTCGGCCAGTCGGACGAAGACGCGCGGAACTGGGCGAGGTACCGCGTCGCCCTGGACCACCAGCGCCCCCTGGCGGGCCCCGAGCGCAGCGACACCCAGGCGCGGCAGATAACCATGCTCGCCGATTTCGCCACGATGATCGCAGCCGCGTGGCGCGGCGGCGCGGGCGAGGCGGAGGCGCTACGGCTCTCCACCGAGCTCGGCCAGCGCTACGGCACGCTGCGCGCCCTGGCCGCCGACCCCCTGGAGATGGTGACGCGGGGACTGCGCCCGCTGGCCGCCTTCGCGGAACGGGCGGCGCCCGGCGGCCCGCGCGTCGAGGTCGTGGTCATGGGGGACGCCGACGGCCACCCCGCGATCGAGGTGTATCTGCCGGGGCAGTCGAGGCCGGTCGGTTTCCGCTACGGGCCGCTGCGGGAGACCCCGGACCCCCTGGCGTGGGTCTGGGGCCGCGGCTGGGGCCCGGGCGGGATCTTCCTCGAACACTCCCAGCAGCTCGGCAGCCAGACCACCGAGGTCCTGACCTCCTTCTATGTCGAGCCGGAACGGCTCGCGGAGGGCTACCTGTACGCCCTCCAGCACGCCGACCCCATCGCCAACGCGGACAGCCACCACCCCAGTCGGCACAACGGCGGCCATTTCGTACGGGGCTTTCTGGAGGCCGTGCTCGGCGAGGACCCGCTCAGCTTCGCCGAGGGCACCGACAGCGCCTTTCTCGACGCCCTGCGCGGTCGCACGGAACACGCCTGGGCGGACGGGGAGGCTCCGTTCGTACCGCTGTCCGCGCAGGACCGGCGGACCATCGCCGACAGGAGCGGGGCCACGCCCTTGGATGTCCAGTTCGCGTCGAGAACCTGGGCGCGACTGCGGGTCGCGGTGGACCACCAGCGGCCGGTCTTCGCGGGCAGGGGCACTCCCGAACAGCGGGCCCGCGTCGGGCAACTCGAAGACATCATCCTGCTGATCGCCCATACCTACCGGACGGGAGGTATTCGGCTGGCGCTCGCCGAATCCTCCGCGCTGGGACGGCAGTACGGCACCTGGCGGTGGACTGGCACCGAGCGGATCGACACCCAGCTCAACGCCCGGATGGACGACCCGCTCGCCGCCCTCGGCGCAGCCGGGGAGACAGCCGGGGCGGGAATGGCGGCCGCGCCTGCGGCCGCCGCGTCTCAGCAGACCCGCCCGGTGACCGCCGCGCCCCCCGCCGCCACCACGTCGGCCACCCGCCCGGAGACCGGCCCCGCCCCCGCCACCAGGGACAACCCGATCGAGTACTCCCCGCAGAACTTCCCGCAGCTAGCCGACTACCTCCACGCCTCCGGCTGGCAGCCGGGCGAGCCCGTCCCCGTCGAGGGCGCCGGGACGGAGCTGGCGGCGATGGTGACGGCGCACATCGAAAACACCTTGGCGCAGGCCGGGGAGTCGCCCAGGGACGTGTACGTCCATCTGTCCACCTTCCCCGGCGAGGAAGCGGACTGGATCAACCACGTGTTCTCCCACGTGCCTCCGCGCTACGGCCACACCGTCCACGTGCTCTTCCAGGACCTCGACATCAGCCTCTGTCCACCGGTCGGCGGAACGCCGACCACGGTGGCCTGACCCGGGCCCGCCTGACCCGCGGGAAGCCAGCGAGCACCTTCTCGCCACCGGCGCGCTCCCCGAGGAACTCGCCGCGGCGCTGGACCGGATAGGGTCGCGAACCCGCATCGTCAGTCTGTGCACCACGGCCTTCCTGCTCGCGGCGACAGGTCTGCTGGACGGCTGGCGGGCCACCACCCACTGGGCGCTGTGTGACGCGCTGGCGCGGCTGTTCCCCGACGTCGACGTCGATCCGGACGTCCTCTTCGTCGACAACGGACGCATCCTTACGTCCGCCGGCGGAGCGACCGGCATCGTCCTGTGCCTGCATCTGGTCCGTCTGGACCACGGCGCGGCGGTGGCATCGGCCGCCGCGCGGCGCTGCGTCGTGGCGCGAGGGCGGGCAGGCGCGGTTCATCGAGCACCCGGTTCCGCGGGACACCGACCGTTCCACTTCGGCGACCCGGCTGTGGGCGCTGGACCGGCTGGCCGAGCCGGTCACCCTGAAGGACATGGCCCGGCACGCGCACACGAGCGAGCGCACCTTCACCGGGCGGTTCCGCGGCGAGGTGGGCAGCAGCCCGCTGAAGCGGCTGGCGCAGCAGCGGCTGGCGCACGCTCGCCTGCTGCTGGCGTCCACCGACCTGACCGTCGCACGGATCGCCACAGCCTACGGCTTCGGCGACCCCGTCGCCCTGCGCAAGCACTTCCACACGTACCTGGGGCCTGTCACCGCTGGCCTACCGCCGCGCCCACAACGCTCCGGACCCGATGACGGCACGGTGACCGCCCATGACGTCATGCGGCTGCTGCGACCTGGCGGCACACTGAAGATCACCCGGCACGACCGCCTCTCCCGGTCTGTCCTCTACCTGGTGCCCCCCGGCGCCGAACTGCGCCAGCGCGGGATCGGCCTGCACGCGATCGAGCGGGGCATCGGCACCGCCAGGATGGAGGGGCGGGCGATGTTCGGCATGCTGTCGGTGCTCGCCGAGCTCCCGTGCGAACTGATCGTCGCGAACAGGATGGACCGTGCCACGGTCCGAGAAGACCACGATCACGAAGCCCTGACCGCTGGTTCGCGGCTGGGTCAGCGGCAGAAGTCCGGGGCCGATACGGGAACAAAGCAGCGGTCCAGTTAGCCGGCGACCAGGAGCAGCCAGCGACGCAGGGCCTCCCGCGGGGGGTACGCGGCGAGTGGTGCGTCCGCCGCATCGGCGAGCGCCGTGAGTTCGTCCGGCGTAGACCGCGACAAGAAGGTTCTCCCGGGCCGGGAAGTGCCGGTACGTGATGCCCACGCCGACGCCGGCAGCGCGCGCGAGGGACTTGAGGCCGGCCTCCCCTGTCCGCGCCAGAGCCTCCATAGCGAACTCCAGGACGGAAGCCTGCTTCTCCTCCACATCATTGCGCAGGGAACGGCGGAACGGCGGAACGGCGGACGGGCTGCGCGCGTGCGTCATCGGTCGCCTCCGGCTCGGAGCAGGGAGCGGACACACATGTATGGCGGGACGGTTTTCTGCGAGCAACACGAGGTGCCCTCCAACCCCGCGCGGGTGTGCCGTCGTACGCCCATGGCATGGGATCGGCCACGGTCGTACGACGCCACGTCACCTGCCGCAGTGTTCGGCCCCGCTGCATGAGCAAGGGGCGGTCGTGCTCGGGTTGTCGATGGTGAAGCCCCAGCTCTCCAGGGTCTCCTGGTAGCCCACGCGAGCACCGGTCAACTGATGGTCGTCGTGGGCGCTGGTGACCACCCCGACCGTGCCGAACCAGCCGACGGACATGCCGTCGGCCTCCAGGGCCGCGCTCTGCGCCGTGGTCTCCTCGTCGTGGGTGAACGTCTCGCCCGCGCGCTCGGCCCGCATCCGGAGCAGCGCCTTGGCGTACTTGTCCGTGAAGAGGAGCTGGTAGCGCAGCCCGGCGCAGCCGCCCGGCTCCACCGTCACCTGGAGCGCGAGCCCCGGCTCCGCGTCCTGGAGCAGGGCGGTGATCTTGGCCACCGCCTCATCGGTCAGCACCACCGCACTGACCGGCCGCTCCAGCTTCTCCCGCGTCATGTCCGCCATGCTCACTCGCTCCTCATACCGTGGCCCCAGCGTCGGGGGGCCTGTCAGCACCACGTAATCGGATGCTTCGCGGTTTCACTCCGCCCGTCGGAATGAACGGCGCCCTGACGATGTCCGGGACGTGACGGGTGTACACGTACGAGAGAGAAAACATATCTCCCGAGCCGCCGGACCGGCGAGCCCCAGGTCTCAGTGCTCCCGGCCCGGCCCGGCCCGTACCGCACCAACTGCTCGACCCGAAACGCGAGGTCGTCCTCGGCGCCACCTTCGCCGGACCCTGCGTCGCGGAGCTGCTGCCCGCCGCGACTCTCGCCATCACCGGTGTTGCCTCTGGCAACCAGCTCTGGCACGCCGTCCCCGCCTTCCCCACCCTGAGCGAGATCCGGCTTCGGCTTCCGGAGACGAGCCGCGACGCGTGCACCCCGCCCGCGACTTCGCCGCGCTCGCCCTCAACCGAACCACCGGCCGCGACGGGACCCGCGGCACCGTCCGCCCCGGCCCACCAGGAGGGGCTACGGTATCTCCAGACGTTGCGCACACGTGTTTTCTTGACGACGTATCGGTTCCGGCTGTGCGAACCCGGCTGTTGCTAGTGGACGGAGTGTCCCATGAGTGTGTCCGACTCCCCCTCCCTGCGCGAGACATGCTTCCCCGTGGCACAGGACCTGCTGGAGCTGGAACTGGGCCCGGCAGCACGCGCGGAGATCCAGCGGACGGTGGAACAGCGGCTCGCGGACGCATACCGCATGATCCTGCGCTCCACCGTCGACCGCGTCGGTACGCAGCAGCAGCCCCCGCAGGACACGCCGAGGGCCGAGGTGGCGCCGCCACGCCCCACGGCATACCTCGACTCGCCCCGTCTGACACGCGGCCCCGACACCGGCGGGCGGGCCGCTTCCGTTCCGCTGCCCCCGGAAGAGCCCTCGCGGGCCGCCCAGCGACCGGCCGAACTTGCTGAGGAAGAGACACCGGACCCATGGACCGCCCAAGCCCTGCGCGACGCCGTCACCGGCCGGTCCCCACGGACCGTGCACGGCTTCGGCGAGATCTCGGAACTCATGGCCGCCACCCCGCCGCACACCCGCGGTCTCGTCCTCACCTGGAACGGCTCCGAGTCGGCCATCGACCCCGAGGCGGAAACCGACCCCGATCGAGCCGACCACGTGTTCACCGTCCTGCACCATCCCGACCACGGAGTCGTCTACCTGGACGGCCGGACAGGCCAAGAGGCCGCCATCCTGCCCCCGGCCCCGCACACTGTCGGGTTCATCCCCCTGAACGACACCCCCGAACCGGAACCTCCGATCGACGCACCTCGCACTCTCCCCGTGACTGTGGTGTCCGCGGGGGTTGGGGTGGGGTTGCCGGGGCGTTATGGGTGGGTGGGGCGGGTGAATCCGTTCCGTGAGGCGGGTGGGGAGTTTTTGACGAATTGTGTGTTGGTGGCGATTGCGGTGGATTTGTCGTTGGCGGAGGGGGCAGTGTTTGTTGCTCCTCCGTCGGGGTGGGGTGAGGAGGGGGTGGGCCCTGCAGGGGGTGCGGTGGATGGTTTGACGGTTTTTTTGGGGTGTTATCGGGATGTGGAGCCTTATCCGGTGGCGGGTGTGGAGTCGGTGGTCGAGGCGATGTTGTCGGCGGCGCCGGGGCAGCGGGGCATGGTGGTGCGGGGGAGTGCGTCGGGTGGGATCGCGCATGTGATCAATGTGGTCCGGGATGACGAGGCTGTGGTGTTCCTGGACGGTCAGTCGGGAGACCTGGCCCCTCTGCCGACGGACGCGCTGTCCTTCCTCCCGACCACGCATGACATCCCCGGCTACCCTCTGGGCTCCGCGGAACGAGCAAGCACAGCTCCGGCGCGACCGATTCGCGTCGGAGCCATCGGAACGGAGACGGAGTTCCAGTTCCCTCTCATACTCGACGAGAAAGGGAAGTCGTCGATAGCTCTCTCCTACGGCACGGTTCTCGCCTACTACACGTCTCTCCGCAGCGACGAGGTCGAATTCATCGCACCTGCTCGGGCTCTCCATATGCCTCAGATCAAGGTCGACAGCGTCACTATTTTCCTCGGCAAAAAGGGCGCCGCTGCGCTGTCATCGAATTTGATCAGGGAAATGACCGGCAAGGAACCGACCGGCGAACAGCACATCAAGATTCCCGAGCTGGTTCTTCCGCCCATGCAAGTGCTGTCGGACGAGGGAAACAGGTTCCGCCCTCAGCGGGGTATGGAGTTGCGCGACTCTGTTCAGAAAGGGCTCGCACGAGCGAACGCCTCTCGCCGTCCGATACCGCTCGAAAAGGCCCTCGGCCCCGGCTGGGTGCTCACCGAAGCCGGCCGCAGCCTCCTTGTGGGAAAGGCTCTGACAGGTCCAGGACATCCGGCGTACACGCAATACACTGTCGGCGTGACGCTTGGCGGGCTCAGCACCACGCTCCGGTCCGTCGCGCAGAACCTCCCGGAAGAATTCTCCAACTTCGCGCCGATACTCGGCATCGGTCGCCAATTTGCCGAAGAAGTCGTGGGGAACTACGCGCGCAGCGTGATCGGTGATTTCGGGCCGAACGAAATCGCCTTCCTCGGCTCGATCGCAGGCTTGGAGGAACTGCGCGGATACGCCTGGCTCGTGTTCGAACACGTCGTTGCCGAACCGGTGGCCACGGTGTATTTGGAGACCATATCGAAGGTGGCCGTTCCAGCGCTTTCCAGGGTCCCCTTCCGTGAGATTCACGAAATACTTCCCGAGACAGTCAAAACGTTTCTCGCCCGTGAGGGCGAAAAAATTGAGGACATATTCGTCGAGCATCTGAACAGGCTGGTGGAAAACTATCCTTCCACATCCCATCCGGCATCCGAGCTGAGGGGCAAGCAGCTGCTCGCGAGGAGGATCGCAGTTACCGGAAACTTCACCATGAGCGACTATCTGTGGTCCGCGCTCCTCGGTGAATCGGGAGAAGCCCTGATAGTCGATCAGTCGGACATCTTCGGCATCAGCGATTTCGAACTGGACAACAACTCCGGACGTCTTGGGACTCCGCTGATACTTCTGGAACTGCGCAACTACGGCAAGGGGCTCACTACTCCGGCGGAGATGGGGAAATTCGTCCATGAACTGAGCCACATGTCCCAGCGCACGTTCCCTGCGGCCTCGTTCTCGCAGAACACAACGCCGTCGAGGGCTGCGGCTTCCATCCTTGCGCACCCTCTGGTGAAGTCGTTGATCCGGGTTTTCGAAAACGTCGCACATCTTGAGCAGTTGCAGGTGCCGACGCTCTCCGCCGAGGCCCGCGAATACTTGGCACACGACGTGGGAGCTGCGGTTGTCGCGCCGAGCAGGGGAATCTCCGAGCAGACACTGGACATGCTGAAACAGTGGGAAGCGCATTTCGCGCGGCTGTCAGGAACAACCGCCGCCCCATCGGTACCGAAAGAACTCCTCGCGCCGTACACGGCGATGCGCGAGACCCTGCGCGAGACGCGGAAAGCCGCGGAACGACATGCAGCCCGCCGGAACGACAGCCGTCTCCTGGGCGCACCCATCCCCGACAGGCCCGGTGCCCCTTCACCCACGGCGCATGACGTGTCTGACAGACCTGTCCCTGTGGTGTCCGCGGGGGTTGGGGTGGGGTTGCCGGGGCGTTATGGGTGGGTGGGGCGGGTGAATCCGTTCCGTGAGGCGGGTGGGGAGTTTTTGACGAATTGTGTGTTGGTGGCGATTGCGGTGGATTTGTCGTTGGCGGAGGGGGCAGTGTTTGTTGCTCCTCCGTCGGGGTGGGGTGAGGAGGGGGTGGGCCCTGCAGGGGGTGCGGTGGATGGTTTGACGGTTTTTTTGGGGTGTTATCGGGATGTGGAGCCTTATCCGGTGGCGGGTGTGGAGTCGGTGGTCGAGGCGATGTTGTCGGCGGCGCCGGGGCAGCGGGGCATGGTGGTGCGGGGGAGTGCGTCGGGTGGGATCGCGCATGTGATCAATGTGGTCCGGGATGACGAGGCTGTGGTGTTCCTGGACGGTCAGTCGGGAAACCTGGCCCCTCTGCCGACGGACGCGCTGTCCTTCCTCCCGACCACGCACGACATCCCCGGCTACCCCCTGGACCCCGCCCATCAAGCAGCCACGGCCACGGCCCAAGCCCCCGCCCCGGCGGTTTCGGAGACCCGGGCGGTTCCAGCAGCGGAGCCGGTACGGGAACCCGCCCCGTGGCGGGCAGTGGCCGGAGCAAGCCTGCCCAGCGTCGTCGTCCAGCACCCGCAGTGGTTCGACCTGGGCGAACTGGTGGAGCTGGGCAGCAGCGAGAGCACCGCCACGGAGGCGGTCACCGACCCCGCCGCTCCCGCCGTCCTGCGAGCCCTGCCCCCCGGCACCCTGGAAGGCGCCGCGGACGAGATCCTGCGGCACATGGCGACCGTGTCGGCCAACGGCATCACCATGGCGAACGCGGACTTGATCCTGAAGGCGCCCGACAAGGAACGGCTTCCGCTGTGGATGGCAATGGCACAAGCCCTCGCCAACAAGCTCCGCCACCGCATGAGGGTCGCTCTGCCCATCCCCGGCAGCGTCATGCTGGAGGTCTGCCCATCAAAGGAGATCTGACGGACAGCGGACGAGCGGGCGGCCGAAGCCGCCGCGGAGAACGCGAAGCCGTCGCCGGACGAAGCCGTGGCTTCTGCGGCGAGTGCGAAGGCGGGAAGTACAGCTCGATGCGGGCGTCGGTGCGGGGCGATGGTGACCTGGCGGAGGCGGACCCGGTTGGGCCCGGGATGGCGGAACGCCTGCGGGGGCGGACGCGCAGTCTGCCGGAAGGGGCGGGCGCTTTCGTGGCGCGTGCGGTCCCGGGGCAATGTGGCCTCCTGCGGGCGAGTCCGGTGCCCGGCTTCACAGGGGCCGGCAGACGTCTCCGTATCCGCCTTTCCCCTCAGCCCGCGACATGCCGAGGCGCCCGACGTGTCCGGCCCCTTTGACGGGTGCCGCCCGTGACCCTCAACCCGGGCACCTCCGTCGCAGATACCCCGAAAGCTGTGGCCAAGGACCGGAGCGGCACGTCAGGCGCAGGGGTCCTTGTAGTCCAGGTCCGGAGAAACCTTGCGCCACACCTTGCCGGAGACGGGTTTCGTTCGAACCGAACAAAGGGTGTCCGCAAGCCGAGCCGGGTCCGTGTCCAGGAGCAGCGTTTCGGCCCCCAGCCCTTGGAGAAGGTCCGTGAAGGAGCGCAGGACGAGAAAGTCTCCGTCAGGGCTGAACTTGGCCGCCGAGAAACCGGTGCTCCCGTCGGGCAGCTCTTGCGCGTGGTACACAAGTTCGCTCTCGCCATCGGAACCTTTCAGGCGCCACACAGCGAGGCCCGAGGTGGCGGAAAGGGTCTGCCATGCCGCAAGCAGGCCGCGGTCCTGGTGCGCAGTCAGCTCGCTCAGCTGGCTGAGAGGAAATTGGAGTGTGATGGTCTGGCCTGGATTGGCCAGATCCCATAAGGTCGGTTGACCGGAGTCGGACAGATTGGCAAGGAACCGGCCGGACAGCATGACGATCTGATAGGGCTGGCCTGTGATGCCGTCGTTGATTTTGCGGGCTGTGGCGTTCGCGGACACGGTCCATACGGTAAGGCGGTCCGGTTCCAGGGGATCGCTGTTCTCCTTGCTCGGCGACGCGAGCAGTACGGACTCCCCTTCGGCCGCCTGGCCCAGCGTGTCCGGTCTTCCCGCTACGCGCTGACCGCGCCGTGGCTGCCGTGGGTTCGTGACATCCCACAGCTCCGTTCCGCCCTCGGTCATCACTGCCAGGACGCCCGGGCGCGCGAAGACAGGCTGCGCTTCTCCGCCCTTGGCAACGGGCACCCGGCCCAGCCGCTGCGGTGTGCGCACGTCGTGGATGTCCCACAGTGTCAGCGGGCCCTTTTCGTTCTCCCGGAGCGCCAGGAAGTTGCCGTCGGCGCTCACGGCAGGGTCCTCCACGACGGATTCGAACTCGTGGCCCGGACGGAGTTGTCCGTCAACCAGCGACCACAGCTTCTCCTTGCCGTGCTCGCTGTCCCGTGTGATGAGCACATCGCGGTCCCGCACGAAGCGGGGCAAGGCCCAGGGATCGGGGAATCTGGCCAAGGCCCGGGGAGTGAGGCGGTCCCCGAGTTCCCAGACCGTGGCCTGTCCCCCTTCACTGTCGTAGGTCGCCAGGTAGCGCTGTTTGTCCTCGAAGGCGTTGCCGGACGGCGAACTACGCCCTGGGAAGCCACCATTGACCGTTCGGGCGGGTGGTACCCAAAGGTGGACTCCACCCTGGAAATCGCCGGTCGCGATACCGCGCCCGTCAGGGCCGTATGAGATGGCCTTGAGTTCGGAGGTGCGAGGCAGTGCCGTTCCGCGCACCAGCGGGCTCATGGGTCCCGAGCTGTCAGGGATCGCGAGAATGCGCGCACGTCCGTCGGTGGAGGAGACGGCGAGATACTCACCGTCCGGGGCGTAGGCGATATCCGGATACACAGGTATGTCGGAGTCTTTTTCTCTCCGTGTCGTCAGGTGATCGGGGTCAGACACGTCAACGGTGAACAGGCTCCCTTTCGCGGAGCTGCTGCCGGTGCCGCTGACAGTCAGGGCCCGTCCGGCAGGGTGGAAAGCCGCCGCGTACACCCCTCCCACGACCAGTTTTCCGCGAGTCCGCGGCTGGCCGGGTTCAGTCAGGTCCCACAGGCGCAGCACACCACCTTCGGTGAAGACGGCCAGAACGGAAGTGCCGGGCTGGAAGACGGACGCGTAAACTTCCTTTGCCTTGTCGGCGACGCGAAGCGTGGTGACGGCCGGCTCTGCCGGATGCCTGAGGTCCCACAGCAGGACCTGGCCCCGGGTATTCGGCACCGCCAGAGTACGGCCGTCCCGGCTCCAACTCGAGTGGTTGAAGACACCCACGTCCGCAGTCTTGCGCGCAACCTGCCGCGGGTGGTCCGGGTCGGACACGTCCCAGACATACAGTGCCGACCCCGTGACCGCGCTGAGATAGCGGCCGTCGGGACTCCAGCCGAGACCTCCGGCCGATCCGGTCCGCAGGATTGCTCCGGCCTTGGGATGGTACGGATCACGGGTGTGCCAGAGGCGGACCGTACCGTCCTGGGAGGAACTCGCCAGCACCGCACCGTCCTTGCGGTAGGCAAGATCGTTGATCCGGCCGTGGTGCCCGGCCAGTGTCACATGCACGGGCGACATCGCCGCTTGCAGCATGCTCGTCCGCGCCTCGACGGTCGGCATCATGCGATACGCGGCAAGGCTCATGTCCAAAGCCGCCATCGGATCTTCCGGCCGCAGCACGTTCGCCTGTGCCGCGAGCTGCTTCGATGCCAGCTCCGCGGCCCGTTCCCTGGACCGTTCACGTTCGGTGAAGGCGATGGTGCTGGCCGCCACGAGCAACAGCGCCAGCGCCAGCACCCCTCCGGCGATCACAGCACGGACGACCTGACCTCGCCGGCTCGCACGCACACAGACACGGAGGAAGTCCCGTTCGGACGCGCCGAGCACGACACCCCCGCCGGGGTCCTCGCGCAGCCAGGGCCGTACCGAGGCAAGGCGGCTGCCGACGAGGAGATACTCACGCGCACGGTCGTGCTCGGCCCAGGCGGCCGCGGCCTCGGACAGCCGCTGAGACTTGATCAGGTCGGCTCTCGCGTCGAGAATCCACGAGCGGAGCCGGGGCCAGGCGCGCAGCAGGGCCTCATGACTGATCCGGGCTCCGTCCCTGTCGACAGTGATCAAACGTGCCGCGGCGAGCCGGTCGCAGAGCCGCGTGAGGCGTTCCCCGTCCTCGACGCTGCGCCCGGCCGACATGTCGGCCAGTTCGATGCGGCGCGGCACAGAGTCTCCGTCTGGGGTCAGATGGACCATCCGGAGCAGCAGTTCGCGCAGGGCGTCCCGCTCAGCTGCTTCGAGTTCCTCGTGGAGCCGCTCGGAGGACGTCGTCACGGACTGCCAGATCCCGCCGGTGGCCTGGTAGCCGGCCAGGGTCAGGACGGCACCGGATCTGCGCAGCCATGTCTCGCGCAGGGCATGGGCGAGGAACGGCAGCGCCGCGGCCGGTGCGTGGGCGTCATCGGGATCAGCGTGGTCGGCCGACCGGTTCAGGTCTTCGAGGATACGGTCGCACAGGCCGTCCTGAAGGACGAGCCCCGCATCGGCGGCCGGACGCTCGATCACCGCGCGCAGCGCCCGCTGGCCCAGTGGCGAGAGGTTCAGCGGCCCGGCGGTGTCCAGGGCCTCGCGAAGTTCCGGGTACGCCAGGCAGTCGCCGTAGTGGTCGGCCCGCACGGCGAGGACCATGCGTGGACGGGTGCCGCTACGACGGTCGGTGGTACCGCCCCACAGGGCGCGGACGAACCGCGTTCGCTCGGCCGGGTCGGAACAGCGGGTGAAGACCTCCTCGAACTGGTCGATCACCAACAGACGGCAGAGGGGACGGCCTTCCATAGGGGGTGGGAACCTGCCCTCGGCCAGTTCTCGCTCCACCTCGGACACACTGTGCCCGGACGCCCGCGACCAGAGGTCCGCCAGGGCGTGCAGCGGGCGCGGGCCGGGGGCTGTGAGCAGCAGCGCTGGCCACGCACTGCCGTCTCCGGCCTCTTGGGCGCGCTCCATCCCGGCGAGCAACCCCGCGCGCAGAAGGGACGACTTTCCCGTACCTGATGCCCCGACCAGGATGACCGGATGTGCCCGGGCAAGGGGATCGTTCACCGCGCTCAGCAGCCGGTCGGTCTCCTCCTCCCGGCCGAAGAACCAGTCGCTGTCCTGCGGCTGGAACGGTTCCATGCCGGGGTACGGGCAGGGCACATCGGCCGGCGGCTCCGTCTCCGGGACGGACCCGGGATCGTAAGCCCTGTTCGGTGCCACGACGAGACCACCCAGAACTCCCGCGCTCTGCCGGTAAGGACGTGTGGGGTCCTCGCCCGCCAACCGGTCGAGGCAGAGGTGCAGCCTGTCCAGGGACAGGTGTGGTGGACCGCCAGGGTCGCCTTCCTCAAGCACCCGCAGCAAACGACCCCCGAAGAGCGTGTGTCGCTCTCCTTCCGGTGCGAACGACAGCGCGAAGTACGAGGCCGAGGCGAGGAGGAAACTCCCGTCGGGGCGGGCGGAGACGAACGGGTCACGACGTGTGACATTGCCCGGTGTCACCGCGCGCCCGGAGAAGCAACAGTCGAGCAAGGCGACGCTGCCGCCCGTCGCACGGCCGAGCAGGTCCCTGACCGTGCGATACGGGACCGCCTGCGCCACCCGATCCGCCGACGCGGAGTCACGTGTGGCGAGATACAACTCGTCAGCAGGTCCCAGCAGCCCGTGGCCGACGTAGCAGAACAGCACGACACCGGTGGCCTGGTCGACCGCGTCCTCCACCGCCGCGATGACATCCGGTACACCCGCGTCGGGGGACACTCGGTGTATGTGTTCGGCGGTAACACCGCATACGTCATGCAGCACCCGGGCCAGATCGTCCAGAGTGCGCGCAACACTGGGCAGAGAGGGCAAGCCGGACTCGGGGACATGGCTGCCCGTGCCCACGAGCACGACCCGCGTACCGGGCGAGGCCAGGCCGGAGGCGCGCCGGGACGACGAGGAGCCGCGCCCCGACTGTTCCTCACTGTTCACGTGCGGCGGCCCCGGGCCGATGCGGCTCCGGGGCGTTGGCCGAGTCCGGCTGCCCAGCCGGACTGCCCTGGCGCGACGGCGTCTCAGCCGCATCGAGCTGGGCGGCGATGTACTGGACCAGCCCTTCGGTGTCGCGCGCGTCCCCCGTTTCCACCTGGGCAGTCGTCACGCTGATCTCGGTACCGTCAGGCCGAGTGATCGTGATGGTCCGGCTGCCCTTCCTGGTCTGCAGCCAGGCGATCAAGGCCCCCGCCAGCACCGTCGCCACACCGCCGGGAGCGAGCAACGCCAGCACCGCATCCGCGGCCAGGCCCATGGTGCCCGTACGAGGAGTCGGATCGACAGCCCGCCGGACCTTGCCCCGCAACGCCGGGTCCCTCCCCAGCCACCGGCGAAGATCCTCTGGGTCCACGTCCTCGCCGTGCACCGTGATGACGACCTTCATGCCCCTCCTCGCGGACCGCGATCCGCGGCTCCACCCCTCGCGGATCACAAACAACTACAAGTAAACCCTTTGAAAATAAAGGCAGTTGCATGTTCTGTCACATGAAAAATAACACCGCCTCGGCGACGGCGACGCCCGGGACAAGGATGACGAACCAACGAAGCCACCCCCGTACGGGCAACAACGTGCAAGCGACCGCTTGGCCTCGGAGGAGAACGACTTCACTCGTTTCGACCCGGGTTGTCAGTGCCTGCTTCTACCCTGCTGAAAGCGCGCATCACGTGGGGAGCAGGTATGGCGGATGAGACAGCGGTCATGCAGCAACTGTGGCCGCGTGTGTTGGAAGCGACAAAAAGACGGCGGCGCTTCACCTGGATGCTATTGAGCCAGAACGTGACGGCGTTCAGCTTCGACGGTGCCGTACTGACGCTGGCCTGGCTGAATCAGGGCGCGATGGACAACTTCGAGGCGCTGCGGATCGCTTCTGCCCCAGGTTCCGTCAGCCTGCTGGAGGAGGCGATCGAAGAGGTCCTCGGCCGCCGAGCTGCCGTTGAATCGGTTCTCGGCACGACACCCCCAGAGCCCCCACTTCCCATCACACCGTCAAGCTCGGCAACGCCGACGCACCTGTCTGCCACCACTCCCCACTCGCCCTCTCCGCGGGCCGCCGTGGCAGCCTCCGGCTTGCACCGTGCACTGGGACAAACAGCGTTTTTGATGCATGCACGAGGAGAGGACCAGACCACGGCCTTGCTGACGGAGGTGGAAGACGTGGAATTGGCGTGCGGCAGCCGGTTCGCGGAGCGGGCGGACGCCCTCCTCATCGTCCCGCCCTCTCTCGTGCCCCGGTTCACCGACGAGATCCTCGCGGCCATCGAGCCGGTCTTCGTCTACGTAGCGGGGCGCCACGGCCTGCAGGTCAAGGGGGTGCGTGCAGCCGCCGCGCTCCCCGAGGTTGGCGAGAACTGGCGACACACCCTGCAAACGAAGCTCGCCGAGGAGATGGCGCCCCAGCAAACACCCCAGAGGCCACCCACGGTGGCTTCCTCCGAGCCTGACCGGGAGAAGGCATTCGAGGTGCGGGAATCAAGTTGCAGCCGGCACGGCAAGACCACAGGCCGTCGATGCCGCCGCCCGGCCGCCGAATGGCCTGCCTACGATGACCTGCCGTCGCCCGTGGCCGCGTGTTTCACCCATCTCACCCCTCAGGAATGGAAAGCCTGCCAGCAGGCACGCGACCGCGCCAACGCGGAGTCCGCCGCCCGCGCGAAGGCGCGACTCGCCGCCCTGGATGCCAGCGGCATCGACCTGAAACCCCGTGCCTTCACGCCGCGCCCGTGCATCGGCCAGTGCCTCTCGCGGGAACAGGCAGGGGGAGGCGACTCCGACGGTGCCTCGATGTCGTGTACGAATTGCGACAGCTGGGTGTGTGTGAGCTGCGGGAAAGCGGAGGTGGAACACATCCTGGAGTTCTGCGACTCCTGCTTGGCGATTGAGGAGCTGTTTGACCCCGAGCCCGAATGGGAGGGGCAGTACGACGGCGAAGCGGACACCGGTCCAAACCCCCGTGCTCGGCTGACGGTCCTGGTCAACGACCTGGTCAAAGCGACAGAAACCACACACCGGGAAGTGAACGCACGCCTCAACCGAAGGATCGGGGTGTCCAGCAGGGCCGGTGCCGACGAACAGGTCATTCGCCGTGCGGCAGGCGCCGCCCGCGCCTGGCTCGACGAACTCCGTTCGTCCAACTGACCGGAGCTTCCGGCGCGTCGGCCCGGCCTGCCACCGACCACACCTGTGTGGCATCCAGTGCGAGCGGTTCGTCTCCGACCCCCCACGGCAGACGGACCGGCTGCTCCGGTTGCCTCTGCCACGCCTACGCACATGCCGCCACATGCCCACGGAGGCCAGCGCAAGAGCGACAGGCATCTTCCGAGCGGTGGCTCGTTTCCTCCGTACCGCCACCCACCCGCAACCTGTCCGGCCCCGGAGCTGCCCAGGGGAAGGCGCGCGGCTGCCGGGGGCGGAGGGCTCGGGTTGATCCGCCGGGCGCCCCGAGGCCTCCTCGACGGAGACAGGCCCTCGCTTCCGAACCGGGAAACCCGTGCCGCGCGGGCCCGGGCTACGAGCTGTATCCCCCCTACGGTCACGCCCCCTTCGTGGCCTTCGGGGCGTGCCTGAGGACACGGAGCACATTGGCGGGACGAAGGAGCCGCCCAGGGGGCTCGATGAGGTTGGCGACGCGCAGGAATGTCGCTGCCAGAACGGGATCGACCGACGCCGCGGCACGGTATCGCTCCAAGTATCTGTTGACCAGCTTGTCGCCCGGCGCGCGCTTGCCCTCCACCTGCGGGAACCGCAGGTCTCCACCGGTGGCCAACGCCCACGGAGCGTCGACAAGCTTCGCGGCGGCGCGGAAGAAGCGGTCGGGGAGCCGGTCGTGCCCCTCCGCCAGGAGGCGGCGCAGCAGCACTCCTTCCATGGCCGCGACGGTCATGCCCTGCCCGTAGGCGGGATTGAAGCTGCACAGCGCGTCGCCCACGACGACCAGGCCTTCCGGATGGCGGTCGAGTTTCTCGTAGTGCTTGCGCACGCTGGCGGGAAACCGCATCTTGGCCGGTTCGTCCAGGGGCGTCGCGGACTCGATGACGGCGGCGACCTCGGGGCTGGCCAGCGATTGTGCGTACTCGAGCATGCCGACGTCGTCCGTCGGGGGCTCCTCGCCGAACATGCCGGCCAGCAGCAGCGCGTAGCGGTTGTTCTCCTCAGGCATGACCACGCCCATCCTCGGCAGCGCCGGGGAAGGGACGACCGACAGGCCCAGCCGCCGTCCGCCCAGGAGCTCGGGGCGCTTCGCGTAGTGGCGCGTGACGTACACGAGGTCGATGCGCACGGTGGACTCAGGGGGTTCCGGGTAGCCCATGCTCTTGAGCGACATACCGGCACGTGATGCTCGGCCGGAGGCGTCGACCACGAGATCCGCGGCCAGTACCGTCTCCTCCGCACCGGCACGACGCTCGGTGACCCGGACCCCGGAGACCCGGCCCGGCTCGGTCATCTCAAGGCCGGCCATCTCGACGCCGTCCGTGATCTTGACACCGGGCAGGCCTGCCACGCGGCTTCTCAGCACACCCTCGATCAGTGGCCGGCTGGCCCCGTATCCGGGAATGTCGGACGGCGCCGTACGCAGCCGGAAACCGTCCAGATACCAGTGATGGTCCACCTGACCGTCCCCCAGCGCGCCGCCGGCCGCGACCAGCTCGTCCTGAAACCCCGAGAACAGCTCCTCCAGCGCCGACGCGCCTCCACCGAGCAGCCCGTGCACCTGCTTGCTCTGCGGCACACCCCGCCTCGGGCCGGGTTCAGCGGGGAGCGCGTCCCGGTCGATCACGGTGACTCGGGCGAACGAGTCCGCCACGGCCCGCGCGGCCACGAGCCCCGCGATACCCGCCCCGATGACGACGGCATGCCCGTGCGAAGGAGCGAAAGCCCCTCCTGCGCTCTGATCGTTCACAACACGCACCTTGCCTGGCGACACATCCGTCGCCCTTGTACGGGCGACGAGGCGGAGCTCAGTCCCCTCGCACACCCTGGTTCTCCTGTAGACACATGTCTCCGCGCGGATGACGGATGAGCTTCGGAGCGTGCCTCGCTGGCATTCCCACAGGGAAGAGTCAACTGCGCGCAAATTAAGTGCTATTGCCAGGCAGGAGACTGTCATCGCGTGTGGATTCGACCAGGGTAGCGGAGATGCTTGCCCGGCTGGCCGGCAGGTGTGAAGCTCGGAATGTGAGCCCCCACACATATGTGTGTCAAGATTCTCAAGCGTGCCCAACGGCTTCCCTGGACGCCTCGCACACATGTGACTTTCCTGTGGCGCGTATGACCCATATTCAGGGTGCGCGAACAGGCACATGACGATCGGGAAGGCGTCCTGCGCAGGCGGCGGCCCGGCGCGCAAGGCTGCTGGTGGCCACAAGGTGGCCACCAGCAGCGGCCGACACACCCTCTCCCCGTTCGCAGCGCCGAGGAAGTCGCAGTGCGGTACAGGCCAGGCGAAACCCTCGTGGCGACCGCCACTGCCGAGCGTCTCGCCACCTGCGGCAGCGTCCTGGTCGTGGTGCCGACTACGGCTCTGCTGACCCGGACCATCCAGCGCTGGCGCCAGGAAGGACGTGCCAGAGTGGCCCTCGGTATCTCCTCCCTGAAACAGCGACACAGCGTGATCAGTGAAGGCGCGCTGCGCGGATACATCGCTGTCGAAGACGACAGGAGAGCGACATGAGGCCCACCGACGGCCGTGTCACCTCTTGGCACAGCCGACCAGGCGTGACAGGCTCCTCTGCCAATCGCTTACGGCCTTTCGGCGAAGGAGGCCGCGCTCCCGCCGGGCGCCTGGCGGTGCTCATCGAGGGGAGAGAGCGCACGCCGCGACGAGGGCGACACCCCGAGGGCTGCGGTCCGGAGACAATGAGGGCTGCGGCGTCCTCGTGTTTGAGCTAGCGCAGGAACCTGCCCTCGGGAACACGGGTGCGGACCGTCGTTCCCGATGCTCCTCGCAGTGGGCTTCAGTCTCTACGACTTTCCGGGTCGTGGTGTGCGCGGCATCGCCGCTACTACCGGTCGGCGACCTTGCAGGGAAAGTTGGCCGACGCCTGCGGGAGCGTCTCCTCCGACCGGGCCAGCAGCAGTTCGGTACCGCCGGCCCGGATGCCCTCCGCCGCGGCCTCTGCCAGCACCTCGTCGGTGATGACCACGTCGAAGGAGGTCAGGGGGGCGACACGGTACTTGCCGAAGGTGCCGTACTTCGAGGAGCCCGCCACGAGGACGGAGCTTCCCGAACACTCCATGGCCGCCTTCTTGACCTCGACCTTCAGCTCGGAGGGGGTGGTCACGCCCCGCAGCCGGTCCCAGGAGCTGGTGCTGATGAAGGCCAGATCGAGGGCGAGCTGGCGCAGAGTGTGAGCGGCGAGGAGGCCGACGCTGGAGCGATTGGCGGGTTCGACCCTGCCTCCGACGTGGATGACGTCGATGTGAGGGGAGGCCATGAGGAGGTCGGCGGTGGTGAAGTCGTTGGTGACCACCGTGAGCGACTCGTGGCGTGCGAGAAGCGGCACCATGGCCGACAGGGTGGTGCCGGCGTCCAGGTAAAGGGTCATCCCGTCCTGGACGAGTTCCGCGGCGCGGGCCGCCATGGCCTGTTTCTGCGGTTGCTCGACGGCGGTTTTCGTCTGGTAACTGGGCTCGGTCTGTACCGGACTGGCGATGCGGACCCCGCCGGGGACGGAGAAGACGAGCCCCTGGCGTTCCAGCTCCGCGATGTCGCGGCGGACCGTCATGTGGGAGACGCCAAAGAGCTGGGTGATCTGCTGGACGCTGAGTACACCCTCCCGCCGTAGGTGCCGCACCAGGAGTTCGCGCCGTTGATCGGGGATCAGGGACGGGGCTGCCTCTTCGGCCATGGTGTTCTTTCCTCCTGTCGGCCGGACCCGGCCGGTGCGGGTCCTGAACGATTGTGCCGCCTCGTCCGGGCTGCCGTGCCCGGACGAGGCGGCGTGGGTCTCGCGGGGAGAGGAGGAGGCCCGTCCCGGGCCTCCTCAGCCGCTCACGAAGGTACTCAGGAGCAGTACTCCGCCCAGGCTCAGCAGCGACTGGAACGAGAGCATGAGGGTCCAGGTGCGGAACGTCTGCGGCACGGTCAGCTGGAAGTACTCCTTGAAGAGCCAGAATCCGGAGTCGTTGACGTGGGACAGCATCACGGCGCCGGAGGCGGTGGCGAGGACCAGCAGTTCCGGAGAGAGCCCCGGGTAGGCGCCGATGAGCGGAGCGACGATCCCGGTGGCCGCCGCGACGGCGACCGTGGCGGAGCCCAGGCAGACGCGCAGCAGCGCGGCGACGAGCCAGGCCAGTACCAGAGGCGGGATGGACCAGTGGACCGCGTAGTCGGAGATGAGCTTGTCGATCCCCGTGGCGGTGAGCATGGCCTTGAGGCCGCCGCCGGCTCCGAGGATGAGCACGATCCCGCCGACCGGTCCCAGCCCCTTGCCCGCCATCTTCTGGAGCTGGCCAAGGCCGAAGCCGGAGCGCAGGCCCAGCGCGAAGAACGCGAAGATCACAGCGACCAGCAGGGAGATCACCGAGGAGTCGCACGCCTCGAAGAGCGCGTAAGGGGCGGTGCCCTTGGCCGTGTTGGAGGTCCCCACGGTGCCGATGAGCATGAGGACCGGCGGCAGCAGCACGGTGATCAGCGCCAGCGGGAACGAGGCCGGCCGGCGGCGGTTCTCCGGCGCCGGATCGGGCTCCGGTACCGGACCCCGGTCCAGGTCGGGGGCGGGGCCGAACCAGCGGCTGGCGACTTTGGTCAGCAGGGGACCGCTGAGGACGGCGATCGGGATGCCGATGATCAGGCCGTACATGATCGTCAGACCGGTGCTCGCGTGGTACGCGGAGACGGCGAGGGTGGGGGAGGGGTGCGGGGGCAGCAGCCCGTGCGAGATGTACAGCCCGGCCGCCATGGGCAGCCCGACGTACAGCAGGTGGGTCTTGGTGCGCTTGGCGACCGCGTACACCAGCGGTACGAGCATGACGAAGCTGACGTCGAACAGGTGCGGCATCCCGATCAGCAGGGCCGCCGCGGTGATCGCTGTGGGCACCCACTTGACGGGGCGGGAGCCGATGAAGGCGGTGGCGATGCGGTCGGCACCGCCGGAACCGAGGAGGATGCCGCCGAGAATGGTGCCGAGCCCGATGGTGGGGCCGGTGCTCTTGAGCGCGTCCCCGAAGCCGTCCTGGAAGTGCCCGACCGTGTCGGCGGGGCCGATGCCGGCCGCGAGCCCGAGGCCCAGCGCGGAGAGCATCAGCGCGATGAAGGGGTGCAGCTTCGCCTTAGTGATCAGCAGGATGAGGACGACGACAGCGGCCGCGCCGAGGAAGAGGTGTTGCAGGTCCGTGCTCATGGCAGTGTCACCGTCGTCGTCGTGTCGGTGTGCGTGGACCGGGTGGCCAGGCCCTCGGTCCAGGCGGTGAGGAGCTCCCTCTCGGGGTTCGCGAGATCCGCGACGCCGATCAGCTCACCGGCCCGCACGTCCCTCGCGAGGGTGGTGTGGGCGGCGAGGTACAGAGGCGCGACACCGGCGGGCGCGTCCTCGTCCCGCAGCAGGACCGCCTGCACCCCGGTCACGTCGTGGTGGTGGCCGCCCATGTCCAGGACGGTGCCGGCGGGCAGGTCGCGCCGCGCACGCCCGGCGAGGACGGCGTGGGCGCGGGGGGCGGTGCCACCGGAGGGACGGTGGTGCAGGACGGCCGAGAGGAGGGAGACGGGGGTCTCGACACCCATGAGGTGGTACGGCAGGTAGATCGCCGCGTACCGGCCGTCACGGCTGAGCACGTGGCCCTTGCCCCGCAGGGTCTCCCAGGTGCCGGGGTCGGTCGTACGCACCACCACGAACACGCCGCCGGCGAAGGATGCCTCGCCGGGCAGCCGCAGCGCCCGGAAGACGTCGACGGCACCGGTCCTGTGCAGGACCCCGCCGTCCTCGCGGAGCGCGTAGATGTCAGCCAGCTCGGCGATCCGGGCCACGGGGTAGTGCAGCAGCTCCGTATCGGGACGGAAACCGGTGTTGGTGGCGACGACCGCCATCTCGCAGTAGTCGGCGGTGGCACCGACCGGCAGCGCGGACACGGCCTCGGCCCGTGCGGCCAGCGTGGCGGGTACGTCCGCGCCCAGTTCCAACAGGCCGTTCAGCCCGGGAGCGGGCACGGTCGTGTCGAGCTGGGTGACGGTCCCCGCGGAGGGGTCGAGGACGAGGTCGTACTCGCTCGACTTGCCGACGGCCACGATGTCGAGGCCCAGCAGCTGGGCCCAGGTGATCAGGCCGATCAGGTTGGCCGGCTGGTCGCCGTCCGCCGTTGTGTAGACGACGTCGTTCTCCTGGGCCAGATCCGCCAGCTGGAGCCCCGCGACGGAGTCGACCTCCTTGCTGACCATCGCCACGTGGCGCTTCGAGGCCAGGGCCGCGCGCGCCATGGCGTAGCCGTGCACCGGACTGCCGGTCGCCTCCACCAAAATGTCCCACTCGCCCGCGCCCAGCAGCGCACCGTCCGCGACGAGGGCGATGGCGCCTTCGCGGCCCGCGACCGCGACCTCGTCCTCGTCCGCGCACACCCGCAGCGCGTCCCGCTGGTAACCCAGATCGATCAGCATGTCCTTCAGCCGCGCCACCTCCCGGTCGCACAGCACGGCGGGGGCCAAGCGGTCGACACGAAGGGTCTGGGACAGCAGGGTCCTCGCGAAGCCGCCACCGGCGCCGGACAGTGCGTAGCGCACTGTCCGGTCGCTGCCTTCGGCGAACAGATGGCGCAGGTTCATAGGGATTCTCCTCAGTGTTCGCGCTCGTACACGGCGTAGTTGGCGCGTAGCGCGATGGCTCTGCCCCCTGTGGCCGCTGGGCACGTCCGCCCCGTGAGCGGGGCGCGTGCGGGCGACACAGACGAGCTGATTAACAACATGTATCAGGAGATCCCATATACGTAAAGACTGGTAACATAATTTCACATCAAGCTGTTCAGGTGTGCTCCCCCGATGGAAGGGGCGGCCCGGAACAGGTCACGCCCGCCAACGCAAGGAGCGCCCCGATGCCGACCCTCGGAGCCATCGCCGACGACTTCACCGGAGCGACGGACCTCGCCACCACGCTGGTGGCGCGCGGCTTCCGAACGGTGGTGACGGTCGGTCCCGCGCCTCTCGTCCCACCCCTTGCGGGCGGCGGCAAAGGCGAGCAGGACGCGGTCGGTCGCGCGGTGCTCGACGCGGACGCCGTGGTGGTCGCCCTCAAATCGCGTTCGGCCCCCGTGGAGGAGGCCGTAGACGACTCGCTGGCCGCACTGGAGGGCTTGCGGGCCGCCGGGTGCACACGCTTCTACTTCAAATACTGCTCCACCTTCGACTCGACCCCGCAGGGAAACATCGGCCCTGTGACGGACGCCCTGCTCGATACCCTCGGGGCAACGGGGCCCACCGTCGTCGTCCCGTCCTTCCCCGCCACGGGGCGCACCGTGACGGACGGGCTTCTGTACGTTCAGGACGAACTGCTCGAGCTCAGCCCGATGCGGCACCACCCGCTCACCCCCATGCGGGACTCCGACCTGGTCCGGCTCCTGAGCCCGCAGACCCGCCGCCCCGTCGCCCTGGTCGGACTCGGGAAGGTCCAGGAGGGTGCGGCAGCCCTGCGGGACGCCTTGAACGTGCCGGAGCTGACCGGGGCGCTCGTCGTGGTCGACGCCGTCACCGAGGAGGACCTGGGCACGATCGCCGCGGCGACGGCGGACCACCCCCTGGTCACCGGTGCCGCCGGACTCGCCGTAGGACTCCGTGGCCCCCGCGCCACCGCCACGGCGGCTCCGGACCCGGACGCGGCGAGAGCCCCGGCCGCCTCCCGGCCCGGCGACCCGGCCCTCATCCTCTCCGGGAGCGCGAGCGCGGCGACCCGGGCGCAGGTGGCGCACGCCCGCCATGCCGGGCTGCCGTCCCGCAAGCTGGACCTGGGAGCGCTGCGCGTGGACTTCGAGGCGGCCGTGGAGGATCTCGTCGCCTTCGCCCAGTCCTGCTGGGAGGAATCCACCGACCGGCCACCACTCCTCTACGCGGTCGCCGACCCGGCCGACTTGGAGACGGGGGACGGCGACGCGGGGCCCGGCGGCGTTCCCGCCTCGGCCCTGGTGGAGAAAGCGCTCGCCGCCTGCGCGAAACGTCTCGTCGTCGCGGGGGCGCGCAGGGTCCTGGTGGCCGGCGGCGAGACCTCGGGCGCGGTGGTGACCGCTCTATCGGTGCGCACCCTGGCGATCGGGGCGCCGATCGCCCCCGGCGTCACCTGGGCGAGCGCGCGGAGCAGCGTGGACGGCCGGGAACACGAGGTGGACCTGGCCCTGAAGTCAGGCAACTTCGGCAGCACCGACATCTTCACGGAAGCATGGAGCTCCCTCGCATGACCTCCCAGCGCACCGCACTCGCGGCAGCCGGCGCCCACCTCGCGGCGCTCGGGCTGAGCCCGGGCTCCTCCGGCAACCTCAGCGTCCGAGAAGGGGACCGCGTCTACATCACGCCCACAGGGACCGACCTCTCACGCATCAACCCCGACGCTCTCAGCATCCTCGATCTGGACGGCGCTCCCGTGTCCGGCCCGCGCCCGTCCAAGGAATTCCCGCTCCACACGGCCTTCTACCAGCGGAACGCGGAGGCGCGGGCCGTGGTGCACCTCCACTCCCGGAAGGCGACCGGGGCCTCCTGCCTGGAACCCTGGTCGGACAAGAGCGCCCTGCCGCCCCTGACCCCCTACTTCGTGATGCGCGTGGGCCAGACACCACTGCTGCCCTACGCGCCTCCCGGGGATCGCGAGCAGGCCGAGCGGATGCGCGCACTGCCCTTCCCCTTCCGCGCCGCACTCCTCCAGAACCACGGCCCCGTCGTGACGGGCACCAGCGTGCAGGCAGCCGTCGAGACGGTCGTGGAACTGGAGGAGACAGCCGCGCTCCTCCTCTCCCTGGGCACGCGCACCCCGCGGTTGCTGACGGCCGAGGAGGCCCGGGTGCTGGCCCACCGGTACGAGTCCCCCTGGGGGGACTGAGCAGACCTCGTCCGGGCCGGGTGCCCCCTCGCCCCTGCTCCGGGCGGCCGTTGTGACGGACCGATGATCTTCAGAGGGTCTGGTTGCTCCGTTTGGCGTCCCGCCTTCGAGGCGGGACTCGGGATGTGTGGAGCGGCTGCGTCCGGGTCCGATGGGCGTGGCTTGGCAGGATGCCCACTTTGGGTTGTGCGGGTGGTTGGCCTGCGGTCCTGTCATCGCGTAGGAATGACCTTGATTTTCTTGTAGGTGCAGTGAAGCACCCGTCGGCAACTGCGCCGTCGGGGCTACAGTCCCGCCTCCGCCGTTGAGTTGAGACTTCGAACATCTCCCTCAGCGACGCGAGTGTCTCGTGCGCCGCGGCCCCACCACCGTCACCCGATCGGTGGCCCTTCTAGAGCGCTCCATGAACGAGATGCGAGCCCGGACGACGCGTAATCCAACGAGGCCGTGGCGCACCTCGGCTTCACCGCCTGGCCCGCGCGCGGTCGGCGCGCCCGCCTGAGTCAGGGCTGCACTCCGGTCGTCGAAACCGCGCGAGTACAGGTTAGGATGCGCGCCACGAGCTCGTCGTACGGACGGGGGAGGGGGACTGCGGTGCTGGGGGGCAGGAAGAACGAGGGGCGGCTCCCGAGGATCCCGCGGAGCGTGGATCCACGGCGAGCCCGTGCGCTGCCCGTTCCGGCCGAGGCGCAGGCCGACGCGCGCATGTTCATGCTGGGGGGCGACACCATCCGGGCAGTCAAGGTGATCGTGGACGCGACGGGCTACGACCTACGCCAGGCCCGGGACATCGTGTACGCGCTGGTCTACGACATAGAGGTACCGGGGGAGAGCTAAGCCAGGGCGCCACGCACGCAAATTCGGCTGCGCCCCACAGCCTGCTCCCCGAGCCCCCGAGCACTGATCGGCAGCACTCACCGCAAGCGCTACGGCCAGTGACACCGACCCCGGATGCGCGAGCAGGGCCTGGCCCCAGCCGGAGCAGCGGCGCAGCCTGTAGCTGTCGGGTAGAGACTGGGTCGCGCAAAGGGCTGGGGGCGCCTGCTGGCGACCGGTCGACCACCGTCCCCGCGATTCCCTCGTCCTCGCCGGTGCTCCGGGCAACCGCTCAGCTGCCGGGCCCACACGAGCGGTATAGCCGCCCGAGCATGCATGGAGAAGATCCTGGGACCGGCGGTCTACCACTCGCTGCGCCAGCGAATGCGACGTACGGCATTCCACATTCCACCTGAACCGCCCCTTGGTCTCTCTCGCGATCGGTTTGTTGAAGGCCACGCAAAGGCCCCGCTGCCGCGTCACCAAGCCCATCATCACCAACGCGGACGTCTTCCCCGTCTCGGCTCCGGTCACCAGCGCGAAGTCCTGGCCGCCGCGAACGCCTCCCGTACCGCCTTCTGTTCAGCCGTCGCCCTTCAAGGCCACACCACACGCTCTTTCCACCTGCATCGCGAGTCATTTCCGCCTCCGGCCCTAACTCCGGCTGTAAGCAATCAGAATGACAGTGCCTGCTGATACTGGGTCGCTCTACATGAGACATGTGCGCGAAACCTCGAAGAAGCGACCGATGCCGATGCCGGCCAGAAGTGGCCCCACACGCCGCCGATCCCGCACCGGCAAGCTAGGACTCAGCAATAGAGCAATCAACCCCCTCACCGCAGCGGTTAGTTCGCGCCCTCACAGTGCGGCATGGGACTAGAGCCACTTCCTTAGCGGCCACGCCCCAGCGTTCCGCTTGTTGCTGCCGTGTCAGGCGCGATGGTCAACAGCGTTGACCTGACGGGGTACCAGTCACCTACTCTCGGTGCGGGCTGTGGCCGGTCAAGTCCGCCCTAGCAAGGAGAAATCAGCGTCCGAACGCGTGAAGGGAATCTGATCTACCGCACCGCCGGGAACCGCCAGGCAGGGAATCGAGTCTGCGAACACCTCAAGCCGCGTTGTGGGTTTATCACCGGGCTTTCCTGCTATGGCGCCTGACCAACCAGTACGATGATAAAGAATCACCTTAATTTCCCTAAATCATGCCTGCAAAACCGAAACGAAAACCAAATTTCGAGAAAATGGGAAATCCCGGTTCCGTAATTCTATGTATGCATGGAATTCCCTTCAGCCGAAGGCCGAAGACAGCGCACCCCCAAAAATAAAATTGACGGCTGCCAGCCACCTCAACTCACCCTGTAGCTGGCGTAGTTGGGCGCAGCGCGGAGCGCTAAGCCCAGGGCCGGAGCGCGGAGCGCGCCGGCCCTGGCCCCGGGCGGAGCGCGGGGCCAGAGGCGACGGAGTCGCCGATTTGCCGCGCGGAGCGCGGCCCGCCGCGTAGCGGCGGCGCGTCGTGTCTGCGGAGCAGACCG
>NZ_JBIVIO010000004.1:0-556290 GCF_044749745.1 Streptomyces sp. NPDC088923
GGGGGGGGGGGGGGCCCCCCCCCCCCCCCCCCCCGCGGGGGGGGGTGGGGGGGGGGGGGGGGGGGGCCCCCCCCCCCACCGGGGGGGGGGGGGGGCCGCGCCCCCGGACCCCGCCCCGGCCGGACTACTCCTCCTGTCCGACCCCGTCTCCCCGCCCGGAGAGAAGCGTTTCGAGCTGCTCCTCCCGCGACTGCGCCGCCACGAACAGCAACTCGTCCCCCGCCTCCAGGTGATCCTCCACGGTCGGCGCCAGCACCCGCGTCCCCCGGATGATCGTCACGAGCGACGTGTCCTCGGGCCACCGCACCTCCCCGACCCGCGTCCCCGCCAGCTCCGACTCCGGTGGCAGGGTCAGCTCCACGAGGTTCGCGTCCCCGTGGCTGAAGCGCAGCAGCCGTACGAGATCGCCAACACTCACCGCCTCCTCGACCAGGGCCGACATCAGGCGCGGCGTCGAGACGGCGACGTCCACGCCCCAGGACTCGTTGAAGAGCCACTCGTTCTTCGGGTTGTTGACGCGCGCGACCACGCGCGGCACCGCGTACTCCGTCTTGGCGAGCAGCGAGACCACGAGGTTGACCTTGTCGTCACCCGTCGCGGCGATCACGACGTTGCAGCGCTGGAGCGCGGCCTCGTCGAGCGAGGTGATCTCGCAGGCGTCCGCGAGCAGCCACTCCGCGCGCGGCACCCGCTCCACCGAGATCGCGGTGGGCGTTTTGTCGATGAGCAGGACCTCGTGCCCGTTCTCCAGGAGTTCCCCGGCGATCGAACGGCCCACGGCCCCGGCCCCGGCGATGGCGATCCTCATCACTGACCGCCTTCCTGCGGACCCTCGGCGAAGGCCGCCTCGACCCGCTCCACGTCGTCGCTGCGCATCATCACGTGCACGAGGTCCCCGTCCTGCACCACCGTCTGCGAGGTCGGCAGCATCGCCTCGCCGAGCCGCGTGAGGAACGCGACCCGTACCCCGGTCTCCTCCTGGAGCCGGCTCACCTTCTGACCCACCCACGCCTCGGTCGCGTACACCTCGGCGAGTTCCACCGCGCCCGTGGGATCGCGCCACAGCGGCTCCGCGCCCGAGGGCAGCAGGCGCCGCAGCATCTGGTCGGCCGTCCACCGCACCGTCGCGACGGTCGGGATGCCGAGCCGCTGGTAGACCTCGGCGCGGCGCGGGTCGTAGATCCGGGCGGCGACGTGCTCGATGCCGAACATCTCGCGGGCGACGCGCGCCGCGATGATGTTCGAGTTGTCGCCGCTGCTCACGGCGGCGAAGGCGCCCGCCTCCTCGATACCCGCTTCGCGAAGGGTGTCCTGGTCGAAGCCGATGCCGGTCACCCGCCGCCCGCCGAACCCTGAGCCGAGACGGCGGAAGGCGGTGGGGTCGCGGTCGACGACGGCGACCGTGTGCCCCTGCTGCTCCAAGGTCTGCGCGAGAGCGGAACCCACTCTCCCGCAGCCCATAATGACGATGTGCACGACCGTCCTTCCGGCTGAAATCGACTCGGGCGGCCCAAGCGGGCCGGTCCGGGGAGCCTTCCCGCCGTGCGGACGGTCCGGCCCGCGATTTCCGGACAAGGGGCCAAGCTACACACGTCCCGCGGCGGGTACGTATCCGCCCGCCCACCGGACCCGTGTCGCGTCAAGGCCGCGTCAAAGTTCGCGCGTAAGCGTTAGGACTTCGCAAGGACGGGGGTGGGAGGTGGGTGTGCGCCTGTTCGAGCCCTTAGGATCGCCGCCGTGTCCAAATTGACCGACGTGCCCAAACGGCTCCTCATCGGGCGCGCACTGCGCAGTGACAGGCTCGGCGAGACCCTGCTGCCCAAGCGCATCGCTCTTCCCGTCTTCGCCTCCGACCCGCTCTCCTCCGTGGCGTACGCGCCCGGCGAGGTGCTGCTGGTGCTCTCGGTGGCGGGCGTGTCGGCCTACCACTTCAGCCCCTGGATCGCGGCGGCCGTCGTCGTCCTCATGTTCACGGTGGTCGCCTCGTACCGCCAGAACGTCCACGCCTACCCGAGCGGCGGCGGCGACTACGAGGTCGCCACGACGAACCTCGGCCCGCGCGCGGGTCTCACCGTCGCGAGCGCCCTGCTCGTCGACTACGTGATGACCGTCGCCGTCTCCGTCTCCTCCGGCGTCGAGAACCTGGGCTCCGCGATCCCCTTCGTGGTCGAGCACAAGGTGCTGTGCGCACTCGTCGTCGTGTTCCTCCTCACTGTCATGAACCTGCGAGGTGTACGGGAGTCGGGCAAGCTCTTCGCCATCCCCACGTACGTCTTCGTCGGCGGCGTCTTCCTCATGATCGTCTGGGGCATCGTCCGCGGCGTCCTCATGGGCCAGGACCTGAGCGCTCCGACCGCCGACTACACGGTCAAGGCCGAGCACAAGGGCATCGCCGGTTTCGCCCTCGTCTTCCTCCTCCTGCGCGCCTTCTCCTCCGGCTGCGCCGCGCTCACCGGGGTCGAGGCGATCAGCAACGGCGTCCCCGCCTTCCGCAAGCCGAAGAGCAAGAACGCCGCCGCCACCCTCGCCCTCATGGGCCTGCTCGCGGTCACGATGTTCTGCGGGATCATCGGGCTCGCGATGGCCTCGCACGTACGGATGGCGGAGAACCCGGCCGTCGACCTGCTGCACCACGGTGTCCCCGTGGGCAGCGGCTTCGTGCAGGACCCGGTCATCACACAGGTCGCCTCGGCCGTCTTCGGCAACGGCACGTTCTTCTTCGTCGTGCTCGCCGCGGCGACGGCGCTCGTCCTCTTCCTCGCCGCGAACACCGCGTACAACGGCTTCCCGCTGCTCGGCTCGATCCTCGCCCAGGACCGCTACCTGCCCCGCCAGCTCCACACCCGCGGCGACCGGCTCGCCTTCTCCAACGGCATCGTCCTCCTCGCGGGCGCCGCAGCCCTGCTTCTCGCGATCTACGGCGCCGACTCCACGCGCCTGATCCAGCTCTACATCGTCGGCGTCTTCGTCTCCTTCACGCTCAGCCAGACCGGCATGGTGCGGCACTGGAACCGCCTCCTGGCCACCGAGCGCGACGAGACAGCGCGCCGCCGGATGCACCGCTCGCGCGGCATCAACGCCTTCGGCGCGGTCCTCACCGGCATCGTCCTCGTCGTCGTGCTCATCACGAAGTTCACGCACGGCGCCTGGGTCGCGGTCCTCGGCATGGTGATCTTCTACGGAACGATGACCGCGATCCGCAAGCACTACGACCGCATCAGCGAGGAGATCGCCCTGCCCGCGCCGGGCACCGAGGACACCGAGGACGTGCTGCGCCCCTCGCGCGTGCACAGCATCGTCCTCGTCTCGCGCCTCAGCCGCCCGACGATACGAGCACTCTCCTACGCCCGCCTCATGCGCGCCGACTCCCTCGAAGCCCTCACCGTCGGCGTCGAGCCGACCGAGACCAAGGCCCTGCGCGCCGAGTGGGAGCAGCGCGGCATCGAGGTCCCCCTCAAGATCCTCGACTCCCCGTACCGCGAGGTCACGCGCCCCGTCATCGGGTACGTGAAGCGGCTGCGCAAGGAGAACCCGCGCGACGTCGTGAGCGTGATCATCCCGGAGTACGTCGTCGGCCACTGGTACGAGCACCTGCTCCACAACCAGAGCGCCCTGCGCCTCAAGGGCCGCCTGCTCTTCAGCCCCGGCGTCATGGTCACCTCGGTCCCGTACCAGCTCGAATCCTCCGAGGCCGCCAAGCGCCGCGTCCGCCGCCGTCAGAACTGGTCCGCGCCCGGCGCCGTGCGCCGCGGCCCGGTCGAGCGCAGGACGAAGGAGCCGGCGGGGGCGAAGCCCAAGGACTGAGGGCCGGTCCGTCGGCGCGCGGCGGCCCCGTAGACTGGAAGGCTGTTGCCCTCAGCGGTCCGCACCCCCCTTTGTTCAGGAGCCCCCTCCCCATGCAGGCAGAACCGAAGAAACCGCAGTCCGGGGCCTCCCTGGTGGGTCAGGAGTACGAGGTGGAGGTCGGCCCCGTCGCGCACGGCGGCCACTGCGTCGCCCGTACGCAGGAGGGCCGCGTCCTCTTCGTACGGCACACCCTGCCCGGCGAGCGCGTCCTCGCGCGCGTCACCGACGGCGCCGAGGACTCCCGCTTCCTGCGCGCCGACGCCGTCGAGATCCTCGAAGCGTCGAAGGACCGCGTCGAGGCCCCGTGCCCCTTCGCCGGCCCGGGGCGCTGCGGCGGCTGCGACTGGCAGCACGCGAAGCCGGGCGCGCAGCGCCGTCTCAAGGCCGACGTCCTGCGCGAACAGCTCGAACGCCTCGCCGGGCTCACGCCCGAGCAGGCCAACTGGGACGGCACCGTCCTCCCGGCCGAGGGCGACAAGCTCCCGGCGGGCGAGGTCCCCGCGTGGCGCACGCGCGTCCAGTACGCGATCGACGAGGACGGCCGCGCGGGCCTGCGCCGCCACCGCTCCCACGAGGTGGAGCCCATCGACCGCTGCCTCATCGCGGCCGAGGGCGTCAGCGAACTCGGCGTCGAGTCGCGCGACTGGAGCGGCATGGACACGGTCGAGGCGATCGCCGCGACCGGCTCCCAGGATCGCCAGGTCATCCTCACCCCCCGCCCGGGCGCCCGCCTGCCCCTCGTCGCACTCGACAAGCCCGTCTCGGTCCTGCGCGTGGACGAGAAGGACGGCGGGGTCCACCGCGTCCACGGCCGCGCCTTCGTCCGCGAGCGGGCCGACGAGCACACCTGGCGTGTCGGCAACGGCGGCTTCTGGCAGGTCCACCCGAAGGCGGCGGACACGCTGGTGCGCGCCGCGATGCAGGGCCTGACCCCGCGCAAGGGCGAGACGGCCCTCGACCTGTACTGCGGCGTCGGCCTCTTCGCCGGAGCGCTCGCCGACCGCGTCGGCGAGAAGGGCGCGGTCCTCGGCATCGAGACCTCCAAGCGCGCCGTCGAGGACGCCCGCCACAACCTCGCCGACTACCCCCGCGTCCGCGTCGAACAGGGCAAGGTCGACCAGGTCCTCCCGCGCACCGGCATCACCGAGACCGACCTGATCGTCCTCGACCCCCCACGCGCCGGCGCCGGCAAGGCCACGGTCCGCCACCTCACCACCCTCACCCCCCGCCGCATCGCCTACATCGCCTGCGACCCCGCCGCCCTCGCCCGCGACCTGAAGCACTTCGCGGAGAACGGCTACCGGGTACGGGTGCTGAGGGCGTTCGACCTTTTCCCGATGACGCAGCATTTTGAGTGCGTGGCGATTCTGGAGCCGGTGGCTAAGGGCTCCTGACCTGCGGTTTTGCGCGTGCGCAATATGTGCGGTGTGGGCCTTACGGGCGATATCTCGACGCTGAAATGACGCTCATTTGACGCTCGTCCTGATGGCGCGTCAGCCCGCAGGCGGCCGAGGCCGGTGCGAAGAGGACGAGCCCGCCGCCGTACGCCTGCCGGGCGCCGATACGGTCGGACACCGTACCGGCCGAGAGCATCAGGGCGGCGAAGACGAGGGTGTAGCGTCCAGCACCCACTGCGGGCCGGACATGCCGCCGCCCAGGCTGCGGCCGATGTCGGGCAGGGCGACGGTGACGATCAGTGCGTCAAGCGAGATGAGGAAGAAGCCCAGCAGGGCGGCGCCGAGCACAAGGGGAGATCCGTTCTGGACCGGGCCCGCGGTGCGCGCGGCGGTGGGGGACGCTCGCGGCGATCTCACGAGGACACTCCTGTGAGGGAAGACGCGCCTCGCGCGGCGCGACCCCGCTGCCGCGCCCGTGCGGGAACGGCGGCGGGATGCGGGCGGGGGCCGGAGGGCCGTCAGTTGTCGAAGTCGGTGGAGCGGGTGAGCTTTTCCCAGGAGTGGAGTTCGGCGCGGGCACGGTCGAGGTGGGCGGTGATCGCGTCGGTGGCGTCGTTACCCAAGGGCAGACGCAGCGGCGGTTCGTCAGCGTCCAGCGCGGCGAGAATGGCGGCCGCGGCCTTGGCCGGGTCCCCTGGCTCCTGTCCGGCCCCGCCCGGCAGGCTGGAACGGACGGGGCCCACGGTGTCCTCGTAGGCGTTCAGGGGCGTGGACTGCTGCAGGGTTCCGGTGCCCGCGAAGCCGGTGCGGAACGCGCCGGGCTCGACGATCAGCACCCGGATGCCATGCGGGGCGACCTCGGCGGCCAGCGCCTCGGAGAGCCCTTCCAGGGCGAACTTGGTGGCGCAGTAGGCGCCGACCCCGGCGAAGGCGAACCGTCCGCCCATGCTGGTCAGTTGCACGATGGAGCCCGCGGCCCGGCGGCGCATGTGCGGCAGTACGGCGCGAGTGAGTGCCGCCGGACCGAAGAAGTGCAGGTCCATCAGGTCCCGCAGTTCCGCGTCGGTGGTCTCTTCCACGGCCCCCACCATGCCCCGTCCGGCGTTGTTCACCAGGACGTCGATGCGGCCGTGCCGGGCCACCACGCTGTCGACCGCTTCTTGGATGCCGGCGATGTCGGTGACGTCCAGCGGCAGCACTTCGACCTGGACCGGATGTGCGGCGACCAGGTCGTCGAGCGGCGCGGTGCGGCGGGCGGCGGCGACCACGATGTCTCCAGCAGCCACCGCCGCGTTGGTGATCGCCCGACCGAACCCGCTGCTTGCACCGGTGACGAGCCATACCTTGTTCATGATCTTCTCCTTGCGCCGGGTGGTTCGCCGCCGTGAGCGGTTGGTGTGAACTACCTTGCAATGCAGACCAGTTGTTCGTCCAAGGCTCACTGTGACAGCCGATGGTCATGGACGTTCACGGGCAGAACCTGGGGCACTCAGCTGCCGCGGCGTCTGTCGCGTCGGCGTACGCGGCAGCAGCCTGCGCCGCACCGGCGGGTCCTTGGAGCCCAACAGCGATCGTCGCCTGCCGGTACACGCGTACAGCAACGACGGCCGCACCACGCCCTATGGCATAGCGATGCCGGTCGTCAGGGCTCCAGTGTCAGCCGCGCCAGCGGCCGGACGGTCCTCGCGCTTCATGAGCCGCACCCGCTCGGATTGTTGCGTGCGAGCCACTTCAGGGTGTTGTGCGGCCTCGGCCGCGGTGAAGGAAGCGGTGAACGTGAACGCGCGGGGGGACGGCCCGTGCGTGCGCAGGTCCGTCAGCCGCCGCAGAGCTTCCTCGGCAGAGGGGCGGTGGCCGGCGGGGACCCACCAGAGCACCAGGTGCGCCTCAAGGGGGCGCTCGAACCATTCACGGCGCCGCTGCATCGCCGCCAGGTGTCCGCTGCGGTAGGTGAAGTCCCACAGAGCCTGCGGGGATTCCCACACCGACAGCGTGACGATGACGTTTTCGCCCGCCGGGCGCAGGCCGGTGGCGTCCGCCTCGCCTTCCTCCACGAGCCGCCACACGAAACCGGGCGCGGCGTCGGCGGAGGCGTTGACCGAGTCGAGCAGGGCCACGAACGGCGCGGTGCGCGGGTCATCAAGCGGGTGCCGGAGGGTGGCGACGTTGAGGTGAGCGAGATGAGCGACGGGCACGAGTGCGGTCATGGCCTCATACCAGCATGGCCCGCTCTTCTAAGTCAATGGCTTTGGTTTTTAGAGTTTTCGATCACCACGCAGCACTCGCCGGGCCTGGGGCCCATGCGGGCACGCACGGGGCCGTCCGTGCCGAACAGCCCTTGCAACAGGGCCAGATTCATGCCGCAGACCAAGGGTGGGAAGCGCTCGGCGACGGCGTGGAAGGGGCAGTTGCGCAGACGCACGACGCTCGCCGCCGCCTTCGCCGTGCCGTCGGTGTCCTCGGCTCCCTCCACGTGTGGTTCGTAGCCGCGGGCGGCAAGCACGTTCACAGCCTCCTCGAGGTTCCCGCAGGGCGTCGCTGTGTCACGCAAGGCCGCGCCCTGGCGGTGTGCCGCCGCGCGCAACCCGTCATCCAGCCCGGCCTGCTCGGCCGCCTCGGCGAGCAGCGTGGCGGCGGTGCGGTAGTCGCGGACGGGCAGCGACACCGACAGTTCACCCCGGGCCCGCGTGTACACCTTGGCTGGACGACCCGCTCCCGGCCCCGAGCGTCCTGACAGGCGGCGACTGCCGCTCTCCAGCAGCCCCGCCTCTGTCAGCTTGTCCAAATGATGCGCGGCGAGCGTGCGCGAGACCCCGGCCGCCTCGGCGGCCTCGACGCGCCCGACCTCGCGCCCTTGCGCCACCACGTACTCGTACATGCGGCGTCGCACCGGATCCTGCAAAGCCGCGACCGCCTCGATATCCCTCACCCGGTCATTCTAGGAACAACGCGGGTTGCGGATAGAGCGGTGACCCCGAGCCGGCCGGCACACCCTCGATGACGCGCTGCATGGTCGGCCATTGGACCCGGCGCCTGCCGGCTGTGGGGCGCGAGCGCACCCGGGCCGGCGGTCAGGAGTGCGGGGAGCCGGCTTTCAGGCAGGCCGGGGGGCGATGTGGGGAACGCGACCTGTCCGCGTGAGGACGAACTCCGTGAAGGCGCGCAAAGGCGGGCTCTGCGCGGTGGTGCGCCACACCAGGGACCACTCCGTCGCTGGGGCGTCCTGCAGGGGCAGGAACACCACCCCGGGGTGCGTGTAATAGCGGCACACGTGGGCGTTGAGGGGACAGATTCCGGTGCCTGCCGCGACGTGGGTAAGGACCTCGTGGAAAGTCCTCACCACAGGGCCCGCCGAGTGGATGGGGCGCCCACGGGGCGTCCAGGCAGGCAACATGGCCGAGATCCACGCCGGTGGCAGTTCTGGACCGATGGCGAGAACCGGGTGATCGCCCAGGTCCTCGAGTTCCACGTCGGTGCGCCCGGTCAGGGGATGCTGCGTGGCGACGGCGAGCACCCGGCCCTCGGTGAGTACGACAGGGCCGACGGTCACATCCGGTTCACGCACCGGCAACCACAGCAGCACGGTATCCACCGTGCCCTGTCGCAGCGCCGTGAACGGTTCACTGAAGTGCACCTCCCGGAACTCCACCCGGCAGTCCGGATGCCGGGCGGTGAAGGCAGCGGCTACGGAACCGAGTTCGTGTCCGAGGGCCCCCATGACGCCGACGGTGAGGGTGCCCCTGACCTGGCCGGCGACGGCCGTGGCTTCCGCGAGAGCCCGCTGGATGCCCTCGTACCCGACGCGCAGGTCCACCGCCAGGCGCTCGCCGAGCGGCGTGAGCCGCACCGAACGGCTGGTGCGCTCGAACAGCGAACCTCCGATGCGCCGCTCCTGCGCCTTGATCGCCTGACTGACCCGGGCCTGGGATACGTACAGGCGGGACGCGGTCCGGCCGAAATGCAGTTCCTCCGCCAGCGTGAGAAAGATTTCGATGTCCCGCAGCTCCACGCCCCACCCCCACTGCCCTCGCGAAATACCCTCCCGCGCCTGCCATCAATAACGCACAGGTGATCGATTCTTTCAAGAGGGGCGTTGATGTCGCGCGAAGCCCCGGCACAGACTGCGGGAGTCATCCGACAGCCCAGCTCAACCCGCCCGGGGAGTCTCGCTCATGTCCATGATCGTCACCGTCCTTACCGTCCTCACCTCGCTCTGGGTGGCGTTCTCCGGAATCTCGCTCCTGAGACGCGCGCCGTTCGTCGTGGAGCCGCTGGTTTCCTACGGAGTACCCAGTTCGTGGTGGACCTGGCTGTCCATCGCCAAACTGCTGGGCTCGGTGGGCCTATTGGTCGGACTGGCGGTACCCGCTGTGGCTGTGGCCGCGGCCACGGGACTGATCCTCTACTTCCTCGGGGCCGTCGTGACAGTACTCCGCGCTCACTCCTACAAGACCGTCGCGTTCCCCGTCCTGTATCTGGCCCCTGTGGCCGCGACCCTGGCCGTCACCGTCGCCTAGGGCGGCGTGTCCGTGAAATCGGTGGCTCGTAGTTCTGTCGATGGTGTGACGGCATGAATTGACGGACGGGTCATGGGCGTTGATCGCCCCGTTGGTGGAGCCGGGCCGGATGGGGCGGCCGGTGCGTGATCGGCGTCAGGTGGTGAACGGGATCTTGCGGAAGCTGTCCACGGGAGCTGCCTGGCGGAACCTGCCCGAGCGGTACGGGCTGTGGACAACGGTCTACGAACGGTTCCGTCACTGGTCGGCCGACGGGACCTGGGAGCGGTTGCTGGCTCACGTCCAGCAGCACTCGGACGCGGTGGGCGAGGTCGACTAAGCCCTGGTCTGCGTGGACTCGACGACGGTGCGGGCTCATCAGCACGCGGCCGGGCCCGCCGCCCTCACACCCCCGACGCGGGCCCGGTAGGAGTGGAAGCGAGACCGCCACATCGGCAGGCCGCCGCAACGGGCTGCGACACCGGTCAGCCACAAGCCGTGATCGTGTGGCGAGCGATTCGGTGTCGGTGGCCGTGATTGCGGTGAGCCGCGCCACAATATTGCCGTGATGATCAGTGTGTGGGAGGCGGCGCCACGCAACCGGTCGTCGGGCAGTGCCCGTTGGCCTCGATCCGGACGCGGGTGAGCCTTGACCCCTGATATCGGACACACGAGACACTGGATCTGGGGCGTGTATCGGAAGTTGCTGTTGAGGGTGCCGAGTAGCTGCGATCGTCCGGGCCATGACTGTTGATTGGAGCGGTGACGAGGTCGTCTTTCGGCGCTCTGGTGCGGAGCACATGGACGAGGTGCTGGGCGTGCTCGACGAGGCGGCGGGATGGCTTGAGGCACGCGGGGTCAGTCAGTGGCCTTCGCGCTTTGAGGCCGCATGGGTGCGGGAGGCTCTCACCCGAGGCGAGACCTGGCTGGTGGAGATCGGGGGCAAGGTCGCGGGTACCGCCACAGTGGACTGGTCGGACCCGTTGTGGGCAGATCCCGGCGGCACGGCGGGATACGTGCATCGCATGGCCGTGCGCCGTTGGGCGTCCGGGCTGGGCAGCGTCATTCTCGACTGGGCGGGCGACGCCGCTCGGCAGCGAGGTGCGAGCACCTTGCGGCTGGACTGCGTGAAGTCCAACGGTCGTCTGCGTTCCTACTACGAGACGCGGGGTTTCGTGCACCGTGGTGACGTGCCGGTGGGCGGTGCTCCCGGCCTGCGGCAGGACGATGGCCCCGTCACCTGGGTCAGCCGCTATCAACTCGATCTTGAAGCGCGGTGAGTTGTGCGTCATGGCCACTCGTTGATGGCTGCGATGGGAATGGTCGCCTCGTGGCGGACCGCGAGCTTGTCGTGGCGAGTTGCCACGGCGCGGTGCCTTCTCGCGCCGCGCGGGTGGCACGAGCTTGTCGTCCACCTCGCGCGGCAGCAGCGGCTTGACGTCCGCCTTCCGCCGGGCCGGCGCCGGAAGGCCGCGCACCCCGGGCAGGACCCGTTTCCGGTGGTGGGGTGGCGGCGTCCCCGGGTCAGACCAGCAGCTTCGCCTTCAGCGTGGCGATGTCCGCCTCCGTGAGGCCGAGGCCGTTGCGTACGTAGCCGTCGAAAGAGCCGTAGATCTTGTCCGCCTCGGCGAACGCGGCCTTCAGCCAGGAGAGTTCGACCGCGTCCGGGTTCCCCGTGTACGTGTTGCTCGCGAGGAAGTCGGCTTCGACGGTGGAGCGCGGGACACCGAGGAGCGTCAGGAGGACGGCGGTGGTCCAGCCGGTGCGGTCCTTGCCCGCCGTGCAGTGGTAGACGAGGGCGCCGGGCTCGTGGGCGACGGCGAGCAGCGTGTCGTGGAAGGCGTGGTCGGCGCCGACGAAGTTGACCATGAAGGGGTAGCCGATCGACTGCCCGAGGTCCCCGGAGCCGCTGAAGAGCCCGGCGGCGAGCGCCAGGGCGAGGGTGGCGGCGGCGTTCTCGTGGAACTTCACGCCGTACGCGAGCGAGAGGACGTCGGCGACCTGGTACGTGACGCCGGCGGGCAGCGTGTCGGGGTCCTCGGCGCGCTCGACGGCGTTGCGCAGGTCGACGTCACGGGTGATGCCGAGGGACGTGAGGGTGCGCTGTTCGTTCGCGTCGAGGTCGCTGAGCTTGCCGGAACGGTAGACCAGGCCCGTCCGGACGTGGTGGCCGTCGGCCGTCTCGTAGCCGCCGATGTCGCGGAAGTTCTTGGCGTGCGGGAGCGAGACCGCGGCGGAGGAAGCCGTGGCGGTGGGGGCGGCCGCAAGGGCGGCGGGGGCCAGGGCGAGGGCGGGGCCGGCGGAGAGAAGGGCGGCGGTCACCGCTGTCACGGCGATTTTGGGCAGGCGCACGGGGAGACTCCTCAGTGGGGGAAACGGCTGGCACGTGGAGCTCGCCCATCGTGTGCCGCCTGCCTCCCCCGCGCATGGACACGACATGACCGCCCGGCGAAGAGAGCACGGCTACTGCCGTAGCGCGGAGGCGAGTTGAGGAGCGGTGCCGACGCACTGCCGCCGTTGCGCTCCTACTCACTCCGGCTGGGCGGCGCACGCCGTGGTCTGAGCGCGCGTACTCATGAGGGCGGTCGCCGCCGGGCCCGAGAGTGGGGGTCCGCCCCGAACACGAGGAGCCGGCGATGACCGCCACCCGTCCCGCCCCTGTCCCGACGCCGGAGGCGAGCCCGTCGTCGCGGCGCCGTCTGCCGGCCGTTCTCGCCGTCGCGGTGAGCGCGGCGCTCGTCGTCTCGTGGTTCGGCGCGGCCGATCCGACGACCTGGCTGCTGGAGACGGTATGGGTGATGGCGGGTCTGCCACTCGCCATCCTGACGCGCCGTCGCTTCCCGCTGAGCGGCCTGCTGTGCGGGCTGCTGGCGGCGCACGCGCTGGTCCTCGTCGTGGGCGGTCACTACACGTACGCGGAGGTGCCGGCGGGGGACTGGGTGCGTGACCGGCTCGGATGGGATCGCAACCCGTACGACCGTCTCGGCCATTTCGCGCAGGGCTTCGTCCCCGCCGTCCTGGTACGCGAACTCCTCGTCCGCACCTCCCCGTTGCGTGGCAGCCGCTGGCTTGCGCCGCTCACCGTCTGTGCCTGCCTGGCCTTCAGCGCCGTCTTCGAGTTGCTGGAATGGCTCGCGGCCGTCACCGGAGGTCATGCCGCGGACGCGTTCCTGGGCACCCAGGGAGACGTCTGGGACACCCAGTGGGACATGTTCTGTGCCCTCATCGGAGCTACCTGCGCCCTGCTGCTCCTGAGCCGCGTCCACGACCGCGCCCTCGTCCGCCTGGGCGTTGACAGGCCGGCCGGCGCCTCCTGAGGGAGGCCGCCCCCTGTCGGTTCGGCGGCTGCGTTGTCCCCCTCGTCACTGCCGCTGCTCCTGCGACGTGAGGTGCTGTCCCGGGGGGTCCGTCGCGTCCTGGGCCGTGCCGTGCGAGGCGCGCGTGTCACGGCGGTCGAGGTAACGCACCACCGGCGTCGCGAGGGCGCCGTGGAGGAGTACCGACACCACGACCGTGAAGGTCACCGTCGCCCACAGCTGCGCGGCGGGGGCGGCCACGTGGGCGTGGCCGAGGGCGTAGGAGAGGTAGAAGAACGAGCCGATGCCGCGGATGCCGAAGAACGCGGTGACGGCCCGTTCGCGCCGGGTGGCGGCGGTGGAGCGCAGCGAGAGGTATCCGGTGACGGGGCGGATCACGAGGAGCAGGAGCAGGCCGAAGACCGCGCCGCGCCAGGTGAGGGCGGCGAGGCCGCCCTGGGCGAGGAATCCGCCGACGAGGAAGAGGACGAGAGCGGTCAGCAGCCGTTCGATCTGGTCCATGAACGAGTGCATGACCCGGTGGTAGCCGTGGGTGCGTTCCGCGGCCCGCAGGCTCAGGGCGGTGGCGAAGACGGCGAGGAAGCCGTAGCCGTGCAGCACTTCGGTCAGGCCGTAGGACACGAAGGCCACGGCGAGGGCGACGAAGCCCTCGCTGCGCTCGGAGACGCGCAGGGAGGCCGGGCGGGCGCGGAAGACGAGCCGGCCGAGGAGGGCCCCGATCCCCGTTCCGGCGAGCACGCCGACGGTGATCCGCAGGAGCACGTCGTAGCCGAGCCAGTGCCCCGTCCAGGCCCCGGACCAGCCGGTGGCCGAGGCGGCGGACAGGGCCAGGGCGGCCATGACGAAGGGGAAGGCCAGCCCGTCGTTGAGCCCGGCCTCGCTGGTGAGCGCGAAGCGGGTCTCGTCCTCGTCGAACTCGGCGTCGGTCGGCTCCCCCACCCGTACCTCCCCGGCCAGCACGGGATCGGTGGGGGCCAGGACACCGGCGAGCAGGAGCGCCACGGCCGGGGCCCAGCCCAGCAGACCCCAGCCGGCCGCGGTGGCGGCCAGGACGGTCACGGGCATGGCCACGCCCAGCAGCCGCCACGTGCTGGCCCAGGTGCGCCTGCCGAAGGGCCGGTTGATGGCCAGGCCCGCGCCCATGAGGGCCACCAGGACGCACACCTCCGTGAAGTGCTCGATCACCGGGCCGGAGGCGACGGGGTCCAGCGTGGGCAGCGGGTCGAGCGGCAGCAGGAAGACGACGAAGCCCAGAGCGAGGAAGACCATGGGCAGCGAGACCGCCCACCGTCTCAGCAGCGTGGGCAGCATCGCCGCCCCGAGCGCCCCGAGACCGAGCAGTCCATAGGTCAGATCCGTGCCCGAGAGCTCCATGCGCGTACCCACCTGGTGTCGACAGAGGAAGGAAGGCGAGCCGACCTGCGTTCCCGCGCGTGCGCGCCGGGGCGAGGGGCGATCACCCAGGCACCCCGTACCCCTGGTGGGGTGGCGCACGCCCGGACCGGCGCAAGATCCGGGGCAGGGGCGGCGTTCCGCGTCTCCGCCGGTGGGGAGGAAGGGGCAGCGGCGGCATTCCGCGTCGAGCCGCGCGCTGTGCGCGGGAGGCAGGCGCCGAGGCCGTGGCGGCCTCTGTCCCCCGTGAGAGCTACGCCCAGGCGTCCCCTCAGGGGTGACGGCGTGTGATCCGCGTTTTCCTACCGTTTCGTTCGGTCGCGGTGCCCCGCCCGAGGCCCTGTGAACGGAACCCGAACGAGGAGTCGTCGTGAAACCGGTGTGGCAGATCCTGGCTGTGGTGGCGGTCAGCGCGGCTGGTGGTCAGGCGCTCTCCGGGGTGAAGGAGAACCCGTGGCTCGCGGTGCCGTTGGGCGGCCTCGCGGTCGTCCTCGCGGTCCTCGTCTACCGGTGGGTCGTGGGACGCCTCGACGGGCCGTACACGACCTGATCGTCTACGCGGCCGAGCCGGGTTCCCCCTCGCAGGACCGTCTCGGTGTCCTCGCCGGGCGGATCGCGCCGCGGGCCGCTACCGCGGAACCGGCCCACCAGCCGCACTGATCTCAGGCGGCGAGGGAGCGCGTGGCCTGGTCCAGGAGTTCCTGGATGCGCAGTCCGCGCGCCGCGTCCGGGGCGCTCGTGACTCCGGTGCGCACGGCGGTGGCGAAGGCGGCGCGCAGGACCGGCCAGCACTCCTCGTGGTCGATGCCGGCCGTGTCGTAGACCAGTTCCTCGTCCGGGCCGAAGAGTTCGACGCGCGTGCGGGCGCGCGGCAGGCGTACGGCGCCCGAGAGCGAGGCCTGGCTCGTCGCGCCGTTCTCGTGCGCGCAGGTCAGCTCCGTCCAGCGGCGCGGGTCGCCGGTGGCGCGGACCGAGACGATGGGGGAGACGGCCGCGTCGAGCAGGTCGAGCAGGTGCGGGCCGAGGTCGAGGAGGGCGCCGTGCTCCAAGCGCCAGGCGGTGGCCTGGTCGCCCTCCAGGAAGGCGCCGTGCAGGTAGCAGGAGCGCGCGCCGCTCGTGTCGTGGTGCGCGGCGCGGGCCAGGAAGTCCTGGGTCGCGGGGTGGTAGCGCTTGGTCAGGACGAGCTGGGAGACGACGCCGTGCTCGGCGACGGCGTCGGCGACCGCGCGCGCGGCGGCCAGGTCCGCGCCGAGCGGCTTCTCCAGGAGCAGCGCGCGCCCGGCCGCGGCGGCCCGTACCGCGAGCGGGGCCTGGACGGCCGGGGGGACGGCGAAGGCGACCGCCTCGCAGTGGTCGAGCAGTTCCTCGAAGGAGCCGGCCGCGGTGGCGCCGTGCTCGGCGGCGAGCGCGGCGGCGGCCTCCGGGCGGCGCGCCCACACGGAGGTGAGCCGGGTCTCGGGGCCCGCGGCGAGGACGCGCGCGTGCATCGTGCGGGCCCAGGGGCCCGCGCCGACGAGTCCGACGCGGACGGGGGCCGGGTTCCCGGCGGTGGGGGCGGCGGGGTCGTGCATGGTGTTCTCCGGGGTGGTACGGGCGTGCCCACGAGGTCAGCGGGCGGCGCCGGTGGTGGCGCGGGTGAGCGCGTTCAGGCGCGCGTCGGCCCGCTCGGGTGCGTAGAGGTGGTCCACGACCATGATCGCGGCGCCCAGGAGGCCCGCGCGGTCGCCGAGTTCGGAGGTGAGGACCTGGAGGTGGGCGGTGGTGCGGGGCATGGCGCGCTGGTAGAGCAGTTCGCGTACGCCGGTGAGGAAGGGGGTGCCCGCGAGATCGCCGCCGAGCACGAGCACTCCGGGGTTGAGGAGGGTGACGACCGTGACGAGGACCTCGCCGATGCGCTGCCCGGCACGGCGGCTCAGGCGCACCGCGTCCGGCTGTCCGGCGGCGAGGTGGGCGCGCACGTCGTGCCCGGAGGCGGTCGGTACGCCCGCCTCGGTGAGCTGGGCGGCGATGGCGCCGCCGCTCGCGACCGCGGCGAGGCAGCCGGAGGAGCCGCACATGCAGACGACGTCGGGCCGGTCGTGCAGCCGGATGTGCCCGATGTCGCCCGCGCCGCCGTCGATGCCCCGGTAGAGGGCGCCGTCCACGACGACCCCTGCGCCGATGCCGGTGGACGCCTTGACGAAGACGAAGGCGCGGCAGCCGGGATGCAGGGCGCGCTGCTCGCCGAGTGCCATGAGGTTGGCGTCGTTGTCGACGAAGACCGGCAGGGGCTCCTCGCGCGGCGCGGCGTCGACGTGGGCGGCGTAGTACTCGCGGAAGCGTTCGCGCAGCGGGTAGCCGTCCCAGCCCGGCATGATCGGCGGCTGCACGAGCAGCGCGCGTTCCCAGTCGACGGGGCCGGGCACGCTCAGGCCGACGCCGCAGACGCGTTCGGGCGCCTGGCCGCTCGCGTCGAGCAGCATGGCGAACCAGCGCGCGAGCCGGTCGAGGACCACGTCGGGGCCGTCCGCTATCACCAGGGCGTCGCGGTGCTCGGCGAGGACCGTCCCGGCCAGGTCGACGACGGCCGCGCGGGCGTGCCGGGTCTCCAGGTCGGCGACGAGGACGACCGCGTGGCCGGTGTCGAACTCCAGCCGTGCGGAGGGGCGGCCGCCGGTGGAGGTGCCGCTGCTGCCGCGCAGCCAGCCGGCGGCGAAGAGCTGGTCGAGCCGGTGGCCGACGGTGGAGCGGGAGAGGCCGGTGGCCTCCTGCAACTCCCCGCGCGTGGTGGCCGCGCCGCCGCGGATCAGCCCCAGCAGGTGCCCCGCGCTCGCCTGGGTGTGCGCCATCAGCGTCCTTCGTCCCCCTCAGTCGTGGCCGGGGCTCCCCCCGGCGCTCGCCCGGTCAGCATGCCGCGCCCTTGTTACGGGCCCGGGGCGGCCCCGTGTCCCCGGGGCCCCCGTTCCCATGATCCACGGCCGCGGCGCCCGGCGGACAGTACAACCGGGCCCGCATGCTCAGGCACCTTTCCTAGCCCTTGTCGGCGCCCGCCGTCAGGCCCTCGGTCAGCATCTTCTCCGCCGCGAAGAACAGGGCGACGACGGGGATGGTGAGGACGACCGATCCCGCCATGAGGACCGTCTTGGAGACCTCGATGCCGTTGGCGAGCTGCTGGAGTCCGAGCGAGACGGTCCACTTGCCGGGGTCGGCGGCCAGGAAGAGGAGGGCGAACAGGAACTCGTTCCAGGCGATCATGAACACGTAGAGCCCGGTGGCCATGAGGGTGGGCAGGGCCAGCGGCAGGATGATCTTGCGGACGGTCTGGAGCCGCGAGGCGCCGTCTATCGCCGCCGCCTCCTCGATGCTGTACGGGATGGTGACGAAGTAGTTCTTCAGCATGTAGATCGACACCGGCACCGTCTGCGCGATGTAGACGACGGCGAGGCCGACGAGGCTGCCCGAGAGGCCCATCTTCGCGAACATGACGAAGAGCGGGACGGCGAGCAGGGTGGCCGGGAAGAGGTAGACGGCGAGGAAGAGGGCGCCGACCTGCCGGCCGCCGAAGAACTTGAGGCGGCTGACCGCGTAAGCGCCCGGAACGGCCGCGGCGAGGGTCAGCAGCACCGTCGCCACGGCGACGAGCGCCGAGTTCAGGAGCATCCCGAGGAAGCCCTGCCCGCCCTCGGAGGTCGGCTTGAGGACGCTCTCGTACGTGGTGAGCGTGAACTCGCGGGCGCTGATCCACAGCCGCCCCGGGTCGAGCAGCAGCGCGTCGATGGGCTTCAGCGACAGCAGCAGCATGTAGTAGAAGGGCACGATCGTGATGAGTGCCAGGAACAGGATCACGACCCAGCGCAGCACGCCGAAGAGGCGTTCCTCGAACTGGGCGCGGGTCATGCGGGACGCGCGGTTCATGCGGACTCCTCCTGCACCTTCTTGGCGAAGAACTTGAAGTAGACGCCCAGCAGGAGCATGAGCACGACGGCCAGCACGAGCGCCTGGGCGGAGGCGGCCCCCACGTCGAAGCGCGAGGTGAGGAAGTCGTAGACGCGCACGGCCACCACGTCGGTGCCCGAGCCGCCGCCGGTGAGCAGGTACACGTCGTCGAACTTGTTGAACGTCATGATGAAGCGCAGCACGCTCAGCAGCGCGATGACCGGCATGAGCTGCGGCAGCAGGATGTGGCGGAAGCGCTGGGTGGGGGTCGCGCCGTCCACGCGGGCGGCTTCCTCCAGCGAGTCGGGCACGGCCTGGAGCCGGGCCAGCAGGAAGAGGAAGGCGAAGGGGAAGTAGCGCCACGTCTCGAAGGCGATGACCGTCAGGAGCGCCAGCGGGATGTCGAAGTGCGCGCCGAGCAGGCTCACTTCGTAGGACCGCGTGGACAGGAAGGCGATCGGGTCGTCCCAGCCGAAGAGCTTGCGGCCCCACTCGTTGACGATGCCGTACTGCGGGCTGAGCGCGACCTCCCACACGAAGGAGACGGCGACGACGGGTGCCACGTAGGGCAGCAGCATCGCGGCGCGCAGCAGGCCCCGGCCGCGGAAGGGCCGGCGCAGGGCGAGGGCGGCGACGAGGCCGAGGATCACGGAACCGGCGGTCGCGCCGACGGTGTAGGCGAGTGTCGTGCCGAGGCTGCTCCAGAAGCCGGGCGAGCCGAAGACCTGGGCGAAGTTGTCGAGCGTCCACCGGCCGAAGAGTCCGTTGTCCTGGATGTCGACCAGCTTGGCGTTCTGGAAGGCGAGCAGGACGGTCCACAGGATGGGCACGATCACCACCACCAGCACCACGAGGAAGGTGGGGGTGACGAAGGCGATGCCGGAGCGGTTCTCCCGCTGGCTCGCGGTGCGCGGGGTGGCGCGGCGCTTCGTCGCGTCGCGCGGGGGTGTGCTCATGGGGTTACCTCAAGGGGGTACGGCCTGGGGGGAGGGGCGTGCGGGGGCGGCGGGTGGGGGGACGCGCCGGGGGAGGGCGGGAAGCGGCGGCCCGCGGTGCCGGGGGGCGAGGCACGTCCCCGGGCAGCGCGCGGGGCGTCACTGGAGGGATTTGCGCAGGGCCTCGACCTCGGAGGCCGCCTCCTCGGCCGCCGAGTCCGGGGACTCCTGGCCGCCGGTCATCGCGCCGATCGCCTTGGCGACGGGGAGTTCGCCGTTGGTCGCGCCCACCAGGGTGCCCTGTCCCTCGGTGAGGCCCCAGCGGCGCATGCCCTTGATGCCGTCGAGCAGTTGGTCGGTGAGGCCGTCGGGGTAGGCCTGCTTGAGCGAGCGCCGCTTGTCCACGCCCATGTCCGCCTCGCGCCACGCGGTGCGGAAGACGTCGGGGTCCTTCGGGGTGCCGTTGCGGACCGGGATCTTGCCCTCGGGGGCCATGCCGAACCAGTCCGCGTAGCCCTTGCCCATCATGTAGTCGACGAAGGAGCGCGAGGCGGCGGTCTCGGCGGTGCGGGTCACCGCCCAGGAGGTGATCTCGCCGAACTGGGCGGGCTGTTGGGCGTCGGGGCCCTGGAGCGCGGTGACGATGCCGGTGTTGCGGGCCAGGAAGTCCGGGTCCTTCTTGCACTGCGGGCAGCTCGGGAGCGCGTCGGAGCGCAGGCCTGCCAGTTCGTCGAGGAGGAAGGAGGACCAGACCATCATCGAGGAGCGGCCCGCGAAATAGGTGGCGCGGGTGGTGTCAACGCTCTGGGTGCCGGGGGCGCCGTGCTCGCGGGCCAGGGTGTCGTAGGCCTTGAACGAGGTGCGACAGGCGGGGGAGTCCAGGGTGACCTCGCCCTTGTCGTTCACGAGGCGGCAGCCGTTGGCGAGGGCCAGGTCCTCGAAGCTCTGCTGGGTGAAGACGTCGGAGGGGTCGGTGGCCAGTGACATGCCGTCCATGTCGCCCTTGTCCAGCTTCGCCGCCGCCTTGAGGGCGCTCGCGTAGCTCGTGGGCGCCTTCAGTCCGGCCTTGGCGAAGAGGTCCTTGCGGTAGACGAGCAGTTGCAGCCAGGCGTCGGAGGGGACGGCCAGCCGCTTGTCGCCGTCGGCGGTGAGCGAGAGCGCGTTGGACTGGAAGGTCTTCGGGTCGAGATCCGCGACGATCTTCTTGGTCACATCCGTGTTGAGCAGCCCGTTGCCGTACATCTGCCAGACCTGGCCGAGCGGGACCGCGCCGATGACGTCCGGCAGCTTCCCGGCCGCGGCCGCGGACATGATGAGCTGCGGCAACTGGGCCTCGTCCACTCCGACGAGGTCGACGTGCACGCCCGATTCCTTCTCGAAGCGCCGCACGACCTTCTTCGTGGCCGCCATGCGCGGCGGCAGGTTCTCCTGTGTCCAGACCGTGATCCGCTTGTCCGGCTGTTGTTCGCCCGAGTTCCCGCAACCGGCGAGCAGCCCGGCGACGAGGGTCGCGGCGAGCCCGGCCAGAGCCGTCCTGGTCCCTCGGGCCTTCCACACCATGCTGTTTCCTCACACTACTTACGTTGATCGTCAACGCATCTCAGCATCACTTTTGCTTCTTGACAAGACATAAGCCTGAGATATCTTCGACGGAAGTGAGTGATCACCCGCCCCACCTTCCCCTCACGACCGGAGCAGTCCCGTGGAAAGCGTCGTCCAGTTCACCGGCCCCCGACAGGTCGAGGTCGCCTCGCACGAGAGCGCCGAACTTCCCCCCGGCCACCTGCGGGTACGCACGCGCTACAGCGGGATATCCGCCGGTACGGAGCTGACCGCGTACCGGGGGACCAACCCCTACCTGACCCGCACCTGGGACGCCGAGGCCCGGCTCTTCCGCGACGGCGCGGCCGGTATCGAGTACCCGGTGGCCGGCTGGGGCTACTCCGAGGTGGGCGAGGTGACCGAAGTCTCACCCGAACTCCTCGGCAGGCCAGGCGTGCCCGCTCCCGGCGACCTCGTCTGGGGCATCTGGGGCCACCGCAGCGAGGGCGTCGTCCCCGTCGAGCGCATGATCGGCCACACCCTTCCGAGCGGCCTCGAACCGCTCGCCGGTGCCTTCGCCCGTGTCGGTGCCATCGCCTACAACGCCGTCCTGGCCGCCGACATCCATGTCGGCGAGGACGTCGCGGTCTTCGGACAGGGCGTCATCGGCCTGCTCACCACCCGGCTCGCCCAGCTCAACGGCGCCCGGGTCACCGCGGTCGACGCCCTCGACGGCCGCCTCGCCACCGCCCGCTCCTACGGCGCGAGCCACGCCCTCAACGCCCGTACCGACGCCGTCGCCGAGCGCATCCGCGAGGCCACCGACGGCGCCGGGGCCGACGTGGCCATCGAGATCAGCGGCGCCTACCCCGCCCTGCACGAGGCGCTGCGCTCGGTCGCCGTGGGCGGCCGTGTCGTCGCCTCCGGCTTCTACCAGGGCGACGGCGCCGGGCTGCGCCTGGGCGACGAGTTCCACCACAACCGCGTCCAGCTCATCTGCTCCCAGATCGGCGGCGTGCCGCCGCAACTCTCGGGCCGCTGGACGGTCGAACGCCTTCAGCGCACCTTCCTCGCCCTCGTCGCCGAGGGCAGGGTGGACGTCTCCGGGCTGGTCAGCCACGTCGTCCCCGTCGCCGAGGCCGCCGAGGCGTACGTCCTGCTGGACGAGCACCCGGCCGACGCGCTCCAGGTCGTCCTCAGCTTCTGAGCCCGCTTCCGGGACCGCGCCGGGCGAGGCGGACAGCCCCTGCTCCTCGCCCGACCGGCCCGAACTCCCGCCCCCACGCCGCCTCCGGGCCCGTACCCGGCCCTCCCACCCCCGTTCCCCGCGTGTCGCGCCCGCGGCACGGAAAGGCCCCGTTGCCATGTTGAAGATCGCCTGCCAGGAACAGCTGCTGCCCGGGGGGAGCCTCCAGGAGAAGTGGGACTTCGCCCAGGAGGCCGGTTACGACGCCGTCGAGCTGCGCTCCCAGGGCGAGTTCCGCTTCCGCGACCGGCTCCCCGAACTGCTGCGGGCCCGCGCGGACGGGGTCGTCATGCCCACCGTGTGCGTCGAGATGCTCCACTTCTTCGCCGCCTTCGACGACGACTTGCGCCGCGACGCGCTGGAGCAGATGAAGTCGCAGCTCAGCGTCGCCGCCGAGATCGGCGCGCTCGGCGTGCAGACCCCCGCCTCGTACGGGATGTTCTCGCGCCGCCTGCCCCCCTTCGAGCCGCCGCGCTCCGAGGAGGAGGACCGCGAGATCCTGCTCTCCGGGCTCACCGAACTCGGCGAGCACGCCCGCGCCGAGGGCGTCACCCTCTACCTCGAACCGCTCAACCGGTACGAGGACCACATGGTCAACCGGCTCGACCAGGCCGCCGAACTGATCGCCGCCGTAGGCCTCGACTCGGTGCGCATCGGCATCGACAGCTACCACATGAACATCGAGGAGGCCGACCCGGCCGCCGCGATCCTCGCCGCCGCCCCGTACATCGGGCACACGCAGGTCAGCGACTCCAACCGCTTCCAGCCCGGCGCGGGCCACCTCGACTGGTCCGCGTGGCTCGGCGCCCTGCACACCATCGGCTTCGACGGCTACCTCGCCGCCGAGTGCCGCCTCACGGGCGACCCCGTCGAGGCCGTCCGCTCCGTCCCCGCCTTCCTGCGGAGGTCGGGAGCGTGACCGAGCCGCTCACCGCTCCCGTGCCCACCGCCGCCGCGGACCTGACACTGTGGCGCGGTGCGGCACGGGTCCTGCTCCAGAACTGGCGGGGGGACTCGACCGTCCCCTCGCTCGGGCTCTACCCCCACCAGTGGAGCTGGGACTCCGCGTTCATCGCCATCGGCCTGCGCCACCTCTCGGTACGCCGCGCGCAGCGCGAACTGGAGACCCTGACCCTCGCCCAGTGGGGCGACGGACGCGTCCCGCACATCGTCTTCAACCCCGCCGTCCCGCTCGGCGCCTACTTCCCGAGCCCGGACTTCTGGCGCTCCTCGCGGGCCGGGGCCGCGCTCGGCGCGCCCCGCCACATCGAGACCTCCGGCATCGTGCAGCCACCCGTGCACGCGCTCGCCACCTGGCTCGTGCACCGCTACGACCCCGCCCTCTCCCGGCGGCGCGGCTTCCTGGAACGGCTGCGCCCCCGGCTCGCCGCCTGGCACGACTACCTCACCGGGCCGCGCGACCTCGGCGGCGGCGGGCTGACGGCGGTCGTGCACCCCTGGGAGGCGGGCATGGACAACAGCCCCGCCTGGGACGAGCCCCTCTCCCGCGTCGAGCCCGCCCGGGCCGGTTCCTACCGGCGAGCCGACCTCGACCACGGCGCCTTGGCCGAACGCCCCACCGACCTCGACTACGGCCGCTACGTACGCCTGGCGGCCGACTACCGCGACGCGGGCTACCGGGACACCGCGCCCTTCGCCTTCGCCGTCGAGGACCCCTGCGTCAACGCGCTGCTCATCGCCTCCGAACACGCCCTCGCCGAGATCACCGCGGAACTCGGCGGCGACCGGACCCCGCACGAGCGGCGCGCGGCCCGGCTGACGGACGCGCTCGTGGAGCGCCTGTGGTCGCCCGCGGAAGGCATGTTCCTCAGCCGCGACCTCGGCCCCGACCGGCTCGTGCCCGCGCGCAGCGCCGCCGGACTCGTGCCGCTCCTCGTCCCTGGATTGCCCGCGCACCTGGTGGACACGCTCGTCCGCACGGCCAAGGGCGAGAGTTTCGGCCTCGGCACCCTGCCCCTGGTCCCCTCCTACGACCTGCGCGGTCCCGCGTTCGACGCCTCCCGCTACTGGCGCGGACCCGCCTGGTTCAACGTCAACTGGCTCCTGGAGCGCGGACTGCGCCTGCACGGCCGCACGGACGAGGCCGACCTCCTGCGCGAGTCGATGCTCCGCGAGGCCCCGGCCAGCGACTTCGCCGAGTACGTCGACCCGTACACCGCCGAGGCGCGCGGCACCCGGGCCTTCGGCTGGACGGCGGCCCTCGGCCTCGACCTGCTCGCCGCCCGGCGTTCCCGGTCGAAGCTTCCCGCGCCCCACGAGGGCGGCGACCCCTCCCCGGCCGGGACCCGGCCCGGGGCCCGAGAGAGGACCGCGGTATGAGCACCACCGACACCACGCTCGTCCACGAGGGCACCTTCGCGGTCCTCGGCGCGGACGGCGGCCTCACAGGGCGCCGCGGCAGCAGCCCGGACGGCCTCTTCCGGCGCGACGCCCGCCACCTGAGCCGGTACGAGCTGACGGTGGACGGGGCGGCCCCGCAGGTGCTCGTCCCGCTGCGCGAGGAGGACGGCGGCGCCACCTGCGTGCTCGCCCCCGCCGGCACCCGCGACACCCCGCCCGCGCACACCGTCGTACGGGAACTGGCCCTCGTCTCGGGGGCGCTCGTGGAGCGCGTACGGCTCGTCAACAACGGCCCTGGGCCGCGCACCGCGCGCCTCGCCCTCCTCGTGGACGCCGACTTCGCGGACCAGTTCGAACTGCGCTCGGACCACCGCGTCTACGCCAAGGACGGCGCGCGCCGCACGGTGCGCGCCGAGGCGACGGGCCTGCGCTGGACCTACACGCGCGAGAGCGCTCACGCGCGTGAGGACGCGCGGAAGACCTGGGAATCGGTCACCACCGTCACCGCCTCCCCGGCACCCGCGGCCGTCGAGGAGGCCGGGACCACCGCCCGGCGCCTGCTGTGGGACCTCGACCTGCCCGCGCTCGGCTCGGCGGAGGTCCTGCTGCGCGTCGAGGCACGACCGCACGGCGCCACGCCGCCCGCGCCGGGCACCGACCCCACCGCACTCGCCGCCCGCGCCCGTGCGAACGCCGGTGACAGGAGCCTGCCGGTGCCGCCGCAGGCGCCCCCGGGACTCGCCGAGGCGTGCCTGCGCGGGCTCGACGACCTCGACCGGCTGCGTGTCACGGCGCACGGCCCGGCAGGAGAGGAACTGTCCGTCCCGGCCGCCGGGGTGCCCTGGTTCCTCACCCTCTTCGGACGCGACTCACTGCTCACCTCGTTCTTCGTCCTGCCCTACCGCCCCGCGACCGCCGCCGCGACCCTGCGGGCGCTCGCCGCCCTCCAGGGCACCGGCTACGACGCGGAGCGCGGCGAGGAACCGGGCCGCATCGTGCACGAGGTGCGGTACGGCGAACTCGCGCACTTCCGCCAGGTGCCCTACGGGCGCTACTACGGCTCGGTGGACGCCACCCCGCTCTTCCTCGCGCTGCTCGGCGCCTACACCGAGACGACCGGCGACCCGGGCCCGGCCCGCGAACTGGAGCGGCACGCGCGCGCCGCCGTGGACTGGATGCACGGCGACGGCGGACTCGACGCGCACGGCTACCTCGTCTACCAGCCCGACCCGGACGGCCTCGTCAACCAGAACTGGAAGGACTCGGCCGGGGCGATCTGCTTCCGCGACGGCACCCAGGCCGAAGGCCCGGTCGCCGTCGTCGAGGCCCAGGGCTACGCCTACGACGCGCTGCTGGGCACCGCCCGGCTCGCCAGGGAGCACTGGGACGACCCCGCCTACGCCGCGCGGCTGGAGGAGACGGCGGCGGCGCTGCGCGAGCGCTTCGCACGTGATTTCTGGCTCGCCGAGGAGGACTTCCCCGCGCTCGCCCTGGACGGGGAGGGCCGCCAGGTCGACGGCCTCGCCTCGGACGCGGGCCACCTGCTGTGGTCGGGCATCCTCGACGAGGACCGCGCCCGCCGCGTGGGCAGCCGTCTGCTGGAGCCGGACTTCTTCTCCGGCTGGGCGGTGCGCACCCTCGCCACGGGCCAGCCCGCCCACCACCCGCTCTCCTACCACCGGGGCAGCGCCTGGCCGCACGACAACGCGGTCATCGCCCTCGGCCTGGCCCGCTACGGGATGGGGGAGGCCGTGCGCACTCTCACGGCGGCGCTCGCGGAGACCGCCGCCCACCACGGGGGGCGCCTCCCGGAGGTACTGGCCGGGTACGACCGGACCCTGCACCCGCGCCCCGTTCCCTACCCGCACGCGTGCAGCCCGCAGGCCTGGGCGGCGGCCACCCCGCTCGCCCTCCTCACGAGCCTGCGCGCGGTGGTGTGAGAACCGGCCCGGCCCCGCGTGGTGCGGGGCCGGGCCGGGGCGGTGTGGGCCGCGGTGGTGCGGGTCAGGATGGTGCCGGGCCCGGTGGCGAGCTCAATTCCCCGCGCTGGGAAGGGGCTTGGTGGTAAGGGCCACGTCGAACAAATGCAGGACGCCCTTGTCGCTGGACTGCGGCAGGACCACGGACTTCACCCGCTTCGCCGGGTCGAGTGCCTCGGGGGCCGTTCCGAAGACGACCGTGCGGGTCGTGTCCGCGGTGCCGTCCGCGCGGTTGCGGCCCGTCGTCTCCACGAGCGGTACGTTGCCGAAGCGGTAGTCGGTGCCGGGGGTCCAGTCGGTGAGGGCCACGGTGACGTCCTGCGTGGTGCCGTCCGTGTACTCGACGCGCGCCGTGCCCTGGGCCGGGCCGTTCGTGGCGAGGCCGAGGAAGGAGATCCCGGTCGCCGCCTTACCCGTACGGCCGCCGAGGGCGATCCGCTGGCCGTGCGGAATCCAGTTGTCCGGCTCGCCCGGAGCGGTGCGGGGCCAGGTGAAGGTCACCCCCGTTTCGCCGAGCGGGAGCCTCGCCCCGGGAGCCGCGCCCGCCGCCGAAAGGCGTTCGCGGGAGAGGGAGTTGTCGCTCAGGTCGAGCGAGCCCGCCGACTTCGCGCCGTCCACCGTCGTCCCGACGTCGTTGCGCGCGTCGGAGCCCGCGTCGTACGAGGGCGGTACGTCACCGGCCCGCGTGCCCCAGCCGCCCGGCTTCGCGGCCATCGTGAAGTCGAGCGTCCCGCCGCGCCGCGCGAAGTCCTCGCCGACCCAGCTCGCCGTGCTCGTACGGTCGTTGACCTTGAGGGACGCCACGTACGGGCGGTCGCCCGTCGTGCCGGGCGCGTTGAGGCGCAGCGTGCGCGCGCTGCCCTGGCTGCGGATCGTCACCTTGTCGAACAGCGGGGCGCTCAGGACCAGGTTCGCGGTGCCGTAAATGGTGGGGCTGAGACCGAGGTTGGCCCACACGTACCAGGCGGAGAGCGCGCCGAGGTCGTCGTTGCCCGGCAGGCCGTCGGGGCCCGTGCCGTACATCTCGCTCGTCGCGCGCCGCAGTGTGTCGCCCGTCTTCGCGGGCTGGCGCAGCCAGTTGTAGACGTACGGGGCGGAGAAGCTCGGCTGGTTGGAGAGGTAGGCGCCCTTCGTGCCGTACACCCCCGCGTCCAACTGGCTCAGGTGCTCATCGAGTTCGGCACTCACCTTCGCCTCGCCGCCGCGTGCGGCGATGAGCCCGCCGACGTTCTGCGGCACCATCCAGCCGTACTGGTAACCGGTCGCCTGGTCGAACTGGTTGCCGCGCTGGCCGAGATCGAAGGCCCGGTCGAAACCGTTCCGCGAGCGCGGCCGTATCTCCTGGGTGACCGGGTCGAAGACGTTGCGCCAGTTCTGCGCGCGCGCCATGAACCGGCTCTCGGTGTCCTTCTCGCCCAGCCGTCCGGCCAGTTGGGCGATCGCGAAGTCGTCGATCGCGTACTCCAGCGTCTTCGAGGTCGCCGAGTCGCCCTTCGCGTTCTCCACGAAACCCGTGCCGAAGTACTGGAGCGCCGCCGTGCGCCGCGTGTTCGTGGCGGGGAGCGACTGCGTCTGAACCATCGAGCGCAGCGCGCCCTCGCGGTCGTAGTGGGTGCTGCCGAAGGCGTCGATCGCGGAGAGCACCGCCTGGAGCGAGTCCCCGGTCATCTTCTGCTGCGCCTGGTTCAGGTGCGGCCAGTTGGGCCAGGTGCCGGTCTGCTCGACCATGTCCACGAGCGACTGATTGACGTCGTCGCCGATCTTCGGGAAGAGCAACGCGAGCAACTGCGCCTGTCCGCGGTAGGTGTCCCAGCCGGAGTACGTCGTGTAGACGTGGTGGCCGCGCGCGACCGTGTGCACCTTGCCGTCGTAGCCGGGGTAGCGGCCCGAGACGTCGTCGGTGACGTTGGGGTGCAACTGCGCGTGGTACAGGGCCGTGTAGAACTTCGTCCGCTCCGCCGCCGTACCGCCCTCGGTCCGGATGGTCCCGAGGTTGCGCTCCCAGGCGCGGCGGGCCCCGGCGCGGACGGCGTCGAAGGACTGTCGGGCGCTCTCGGCCCGTACGTTGCGCGCCGCGCCGTCCACGTCGACGTAGCTCAGCCCGGTGTGCGAGGTGACCTTCGTGCCGCGCGCGAAGGTCAGCCAGGCGCCCGCGCCGTGCTTTTGGTCGCCGCCGGTCGCGCCGTCGGCGCCGGGCGTGACGTTGTCGCCCTGCCAAGTGCCGTGCGCGGTGAAGGGCTTGTCGAAGGTCGTGGAGAAGTACGCGCGGTAGTGGCCGCCGCCCTCGCACACCGAGGCGGCCTCGACCCAGCCGCTCACCGTCCGCCCGGAGACGCTGACGTGGCTGTCGTAGACCTTGTTGTTGGAGCCGGCCACGTCGAGCAGCAGGGTCGCGCTGTCGCCGTCGCGCGGGAAGGCGTACCGGCTCACGGCCGACCGCGTCGTCGCCGTCAGCTCGGCGGTCACGCCGTTGCCGAGCCCCGCGCGGTAGTAGCCGGGCGCGGCGTCCTCGGCGGCGTGGTCGTAGTCGAGGTAGTACGAGGTGATGTCGGCGGCGGGGCTGCGCGGCAGGCCGCTGTCCGGGAGGGCGCCCGTGTACGGCAGGACGGGGAAGTCGAAGGCGCTGAACCGGCCTTCGCAGCCCGTGCCCGACAGGCGCGTCATGCCGAAGCCGCGCAGCTTGTCGGCCGTGTACTCGTAGCCGCCCTTCTGGTCGCCGTCCGAGGTGCGGTACGTCGTCGGGCTCGACTGGACCATGCCGAAGGGCAGCGCGGCGCCAGGCCACGTGTTGCCGTAGGCGCTGTTGCCCTTGTTCTGCGTGGTGTCGAGCTCCGTGCCGATGAAGGGATCGACGGAGTCGTAGGCGCTCGCGGCGCTTCCCGGCGCGGGACGGGCGTGGGCCTCGGCGGCCGGGACGCTCGCGGCGAGGAGGCCGAGCGAGGTCACGGCGGCGAGGAGGAGGCCCGCGCCCGGGCGCCGGGCGGGCGGTGCCGGTTCGCGGGTGGGCGGCGCCGGTTCGCGGGTGGTCGTACGGGGCGTGCGCATGGCGCTTTCCCTTTCGGCGCGGTGCCCGGGGCGGGGGCCGAGACGGCCACTCCCGGACAACGTTGTCATGTGGCCCGGTGACCGTATCCCGCGTGGGGCGAACGGGGGAGGGGCCGGAGCACGAATTCCCGGCACCCGGTGAGGAAAGTCCCCGCCTCCGGCCGTACGTCGCCCCGTTCCCGGCCGTCCCGGCCGCGTCGCCCCGTCCCCGGCCGTCCCGGCCGTACGCCCCCCTGTCCCCCCGGCCGCCCCGGCCGGACTTGGTCCCACCCCCGGGCCCCCTGCCTCAGCGTGCCGTCTTCGCCCATGGGGTCACGCCGAGCTTGCCCGTCGTGCCGAGGTCGATGTGTTCGGGGAACATCACCGGGGCGGCTCCCGCCTTCGCGCGCACGCGGGCGTAAGGGGCCGTCACCGGGGTGCCCATCTCCGTGAGGTTGCGCCAGACCAGCCTGGCCGTCGCCGACTCGCCGGGCTTGAGGGTGACGGGGCGCGGGGGCCCGTCGCCCGTGATGCCGGTGGTGATCTCCCGGCTGCCGCGGAGGATCGCGACGTTCTCGATCGGCTCGCGGGAGTCGTCCAGGAGTTGCAGGACGGGGTAGCCCTCGACCTGGTAGTCGCGTGTGCCGCAGTTGTCGAGGTGCAGGCCCATGACGCGCAGGCCCATCGCCGCGTCGCCCTTGTCGGTGCCGACCCGGACGCCGGAGGAAGGGCAGGTGCCCGGGGCGGCCAGGGCCTCGGCGGCGGGAACCGCGGCGACCTCGCTCACCTCCGCCCCCGTGATCCGGGGCGTGGTCGGCGGCAGCGCGCCGGCCCGGACCGAGCCGCGCACGGTCTTCCCCGGGGCGACGTCGCGCTTGGTGGCGGTCCCGCCGCCCATGGCCCCGCCGTCCTCGCTCGTGAACGTGAGGGTGACCGTGTAGGTCAGGGTCTCGGTGCCGCTGTTGGTGATCTCGTACGCGGCACTGATGCCGGAGTCCCCGCCGAGGTCGAGGTGGTCGGCCGTGACGGAGTAGCGCCGGGTGGGGGTGGGCGAGGGAGAGGCGTTCGGCAGGGTCAGGGAGGTGACGCGTGCGCCGTCCTTGCCGGGGTCGTCGATGGGCGTCCGGGTGGAGGCCGAGGCCGCCCCCTTCGCGGGGGCTCCCGTCTCCTCCGTCCCGCAGGCCGTGAGGGCCGTGAGCAGCAGGATGGTCGCGGCGAGGGCCGTGACGAGGGGGAGCGTACGGGGAGTGGCCGGCCGGAGCGGCGTGCGTCTGTGCATCCGGTCATCTGATCAGCAGGTATGTCCCCCGCCTGTGACGGAGGCCATAGTTCCGGTCACAGCGCTGTCACAAGTGGCCGGGGCGGGAGAATGCGGGGGTGACTGATGACGACCCGGATCTGTGGCTGGAAGACGTCGAGGGCGAGGCCGCTCTCGCGTGGGTGGGGGAGCGGAACGCCGAAGCGGAGGCCGAACTCGCGGGGGACCCGGGCTTCGCCGCGCTCGAAGGGCGCTTGCGCGAGGTGCTCGACGCGAGCGACCGCATCCCTTACACGACGCGACGAGGTGACCAGCGGTACAACTTCTGGCAGGACGCCGAGCGCGTGCGGGGGGTGTGGCGGCGCACCTCCATCGAGGAGTACCGCCAGGAGGTGCCCGCGTGGGAGGTCCTGCTGGACGTCGACGCGCTCGCCGAGGCCGAGGGTGTCGACTGGGTGTGGGCAGGTGCCGTCGTGCGCGAGCCGGACCGGGACCGGGCCCTGGTGCGGTTGTCGCGCGGCGGGGGCGACGCGATCGAGGTGCGCGAATTCGACCTCGGGCGGCGGGAGTTCGTCGAAGGCGGCTTCCGGGTCGCCGAGGCCAAGACCCGTATCGGGTGGATCGACGAGGACACCGTCCTCGTCGGCACCGGGCTCGCGGGCGGCTCGCTGACCGACTCCGGCTACGCGCGCACCGTACGCCGGTGGCGGCGCGGGACCCCCCTCGGCGAAGCCGTCGTCGTGTACGAGGCGGAGCGGAGCGACGTCGCGGCCTGGGGATGGCACGACCGCACGCCGGGCTTCGAACGGGACTTCGTCGGGCGGGCGACCGACTTCTTCACCAGCGAGCTGTACCTCCTCGCCCCCGGTGACACCCTCGTCAGGATCGACGTGCCCGACGACGCGGCGGCGTACGCGCACCGCGAGCACCTGCTCGTGAGGCTCAGGAGCGACTGGCTCGGCCACCCGGCGGGCGCGCTCCTCGCCTTCGGCTTCGACGCCTTCCTCGCGGGCGACCGCACCGCCCGCGTGCTCTTCGCGCCGGACGACCGCACGGCCCTCGTCGGCCAGGCATGGACCCGCCACCACCTGCTCCTGACGACGATGCGCGACGTCAGCACCCGCGTCGAGGTGCTCACACCGGCGCCCGAGGGCCCCTGGACCCGCGCCCCGCTTACCGCCGTACCGCCGCTCTCCGACGTCGCCGTCATGAACACCGATCCCGACCTCGACGACGCCTACGACCTCGACGTGGAGGGCTTCCTCCAGCCGTCCACGCTCTCCCACGGCCGGATCGGCACCCCCGCCGACGTCCTCAAGCGCGCCCCGGCCCGCTTCGACGCCGAAGGCCTCGTCGTACGGCAGTACTTCGCGACCTCGCGGGACGGCACACGCGTCCCGTACTTCGTGACGGGCCCCGACCACGAGACGCACGGCCCCGGACCCACACTCCTGTACGGCTACGGCGGCTTCGAGGTCTCCCTCACTCCGGCGTACGGGGCCGTGAGCGGCCGGGCGTGGCTGGAGCGCGGCGGCACGCGCGTCGTCGCGAACATCCGGGGCGGCGGCGAGTACGGGCCCGACTGGCACCGTGCGGCACTGAAGGCCGAACGACCGCGCGCCTACGAGGACTTCGCCGCCGTCGCCGCCGACCTCGTCGCACGCGGCATCACCACCCCCGCCATGCTCGGCGCGCTGGGCGGCAGCAACGGGGGCCTCCTGATGGGCGCCATGCTCACCCGCTACCCCGAACTCTTCGGCGCGATAGTCGCCGAGATCCCGCTGCTCGACATGCTCCGCTACCACCAACTCCTCGCGGGCGCCTCCTGGACGGCGGAGTACGGGGACCCGGAGGACGAGGCGGACCGCCCGCACCTGCGCGCCCTCTCCCCGTACCACTGCCTCACCGCGGACCGCGCCTATCCGCCCCTCCTCCTGCGCACCTCCACCCGCGACGACCGCGTCCACCCGGGCCACGCCCGCAAGTTCGCCGCGCGGATGCGGGAACTCGGCCACTCCGTCCTGTTGCACGAGAGCCCGGGCGGCGGGCACGGCGGCGGCAGCGACAACGCGCAGGCGGCGTTCAACAGCGCGCTGGCGTACACCTTCCTGTGGCGCCGGCTGAACCCGCCGCGTGCCGGCGGACCAGCCCGGCCAGACCGGGAGTGAGCCGCAGGCGGTCCAGGGCCCGGGAGGGCGGAGGGGGACGGTGGGGCGGGTGCCGGGTGCCGGGTGCCGGGTGCCGGGTGCCGGGTGCCGGGTGCCGGGTGCCGGGTGCCGGGACGGGTTCGGGCGGGTCCGTCCCGGCGCCGTGCCGCTCAGCCCCTCACCGCCACCAGGCTCACCCGCGTCGTCCCGGCCGCGCAGCGCAGCCCGCCCTCGGCCGTCCGCGTCGTACCGGCCGCCTCGGTCCGTATCCGGTGGCCCGGGACCTCGACGCGCCACGGCCGCGCGCTGTCCGTCGTGATCTCCAGACCAGCTCCGGTGCGGCGGACCGTGAAGGTCGCCGCGGTGCCCGTGCCGTCCGGGCGGGGGATCGCGGTGACCGTCTCGGCGGGCCCGGGGTGGACCCGTAGCGTCATGTCGTCCGCCCAGTCCGAGACCGGGCCCTCCTCGTGCGCGGCGAGCGGGAGTACGGAACCGGGGCGGGCCAGGAGCGGGAGGGTGTCCAGCGGGTGGTGCTCGTGGCGCCAGCCGGGGCCCGCGACCTCCTCGCCGGTCAGGAGGTGGGTCCAGGTGCCCTCGGGGACGTAGTACTCGACCGAGCCGTCCGCGCTGAGGACCGGCGCGACGAGGAGGTCGTCGCCGAGCATGTACTGCCGGTCCAGGGTGCGGCTGGCGGGGTCCTCGGGGAATTCGAGGAGCATCGCCCGCATGACGGGGACGCCGTCCTCGTGCGCCTGGAGCGCCGCGCGGTAGAGGTACGGCATGAGGCGGTGCTTGAGCCGGGTGAACGCGCGGGTCACCTCGACCGCCTGGGTGCCGTAGTCCCACGGCACCCGGTACGACGTCGAGCCGTGCAGTCGGCTGTGCGAGGAGAGCAGGCCGAACTGCACCCAGCGGGCGAAGAGTTCGGGCGACGGCCTGCCCTCGAAACCACCGATGTCGTGGCTCCAGAAGCCGAAGCCCGACAGGCCGAGCGAGAGACCGCCGCGCAGCGACTCCGCCATGGCCTCGAACGTCGACTCGCAGTCCCCGCCCCAGTGAACGGGCAGGCGCTGACCGCCCGTTGTCGCCGAGCGGGCGAAGAGGACGGCCTCGTGCTCGCCGCGCTCCTCACGCAGAAGATCGAAGACGGCCTCGTTGTAGAGCTGCGTGTACAGGTTGTGCGCGCGGGCGGGATCGCCGCCGTCGTGCCAGGCGACGCCCTCGGTCGGCACCCGCTCGCCGAAGTCCGTCTTGAAGCAGTCCACCCCCTGGTCAAGAAGCACCTTCAAGTGGCCCTGGTACCAGGCGCGCGCCTCGGGGTTCGTGAAGTCCACGAGCCCCATCCCGGCCTGCCACTGGTCCCACTGCCACACGTCGCCGTCCGTCGTGCGCAGCAGGTATCCGCGCTCCATGCCCTCGGCGAAGAGCGGGGACTTCTGCGCGATGTACGGGTTGATCCACACGCAGATCCGCAGCCCGTGCCGCTCCTTGAGCCGCCGCAGCATCGCCTCCGGCTCCGGGAAGACCTCCGGGTCCCAGGTGAAGTCGCACCACTGGTAACCGCGCATCCAGAAGCAGTCGAAGTGGAACACCGAGAGCGGGATGCCGCGCTCGGCCATGCCCTCCACGAAGCGGGTCACGGTCTCCTCGTCGTACGAGGTCGTGAACGACGTCGAGAGCCACAGTCCGAACGACCAGGCGGGCGGCAGTGCGGCGCGCCCGGTGAGCGCCGTGTAGCGGCCGAGCGCCTGCTTGGGCGCGGGACCGGCGAGCACGAAGAACTCCAGGCTCTGGTCCTCGACGCTGAACTGCGTCTGTCCCACCGCCTCCGAGCCGATCTCGTACGAGACGAGCCCGGGGTGGTTGACGAAGACGCCGTAGCCCTTGCTGCTCAGGTGGAACGGGACGTTCTTATAAGCCTGTTCACTGCTCGTGCCACCGTCCGCCTGCCACAGGTCGACGGTCTGGCCATTGCGGGTGAAGGGGGTGAAGCGCTCACCGAGGCCGTAGATCTGCTCGCCGACACCGAGTGCGAGCCGGGCGAGCGTGAAGTGCCGGCCGTCGGCGTCCGTCGCGAAGCCGAGGCCGCGCGGGCCGAGCGAGGTGAGCGTGCGCCCATCGGCGTCCAGGAACTCGATGCCCCAGTCGTTGCCGGGCGTTGCGGCAAGCCGTGCGGTGAGGGAGCCGGTGACGAGTTCGGCGACGCCGTCCTCCTGAAGCGTACGCGTGCGGCCCGCGCCCGCGACCGGCTCGGCGAGGGCGAAATGCGGGCCGCGCTGACGGCGGCCCGCGTGGTGGGTGAGCCGCACGCCGATCACACCCTCGGCGGGGGACCACAACTCGACCGTCAGCAGAGGGCTGTTGAGCGTCGCGCCCCGTGTCGACTCCCTGCGTACCGCCGCGTACGCGGTCAGCCGCTCGGGACCCACCTCGACATCGGCGACGGTGGTGGCGTGCCGCAGGGTCACGCCGGGGCGCACCTGCCAGTAGCCGTCGGTGAACTTCATGCGGGGTGCTCCTGGTCGGTGCTGGCGGTGCTGGCGGTGCTGGTGCTGATGGTGGTGCGGGCGCGGTGGTGGGCGAGCAGGCCCGCGTACCAGTGGTAGCTGTCCTTCGGCAGGCGCTCACCGCTCGCGTAGTCGACGCGGACGAGGCCGAAACGCTGCTCGTAGCCGCGCGCCCACTCGAAGTTGTCCAGCAGGGACCAGGCGTAGTACTCGCGTACGTCCGCGCCCTCCTCGATCGCGGTCGCGAGCGCGGCCAGGTGCGTGTCGAGGTAGTGGATACGGTCCGCGTCGTGGACGGCGCCGTCCGGCGCGACGGAATCGGCCTCGGCCGAGCCGTTCTCGGTGATCCACAGCGGCGGCAACCCCGGGTGGCGCGCGGTCAGTTCGCGCAGCAGGGCGGGGAGCGCCTCCGGGACGACGGGCCAGCCCATCGTCGTGTGCCTGGTGCCGTACGGGTCCGTCTCGGCGGCACCGATGTCGACGGCGGTACGCAGGCGGGGCTCGCTCTCGCGGTGCGGTGCCGCGCGGACGGTGAGCGGCCGGTAGTAGTTGAGGCCGAGGAAGTCGAGCGGGGCGCCGATGACGCGTAGGTCGTCCTCGCGGCGGAGCGCGGCGAGGTCCTCGGCGAGCGGGCCCCAGGTCTCGTGCTCGTGCTTGGGGTAGCGGCCCGCGAAGAGCGGGTCCGTCCAGACGTCGTTGTGCAGCGTCCTGGCGCGGCGGAGCGCGGCGAGGTCGTCGGGGTGGCCGCTCGCGGCTTCGACGCGGTCGAGATTGAGGGTGATGCCGACTTCGCGTGCTCCCGCCGCGCGCAGCGCCTCGGTGCCGAGGCCGTGCGCGAGCAGCAGGTGGTGGGCCGCGGCGAGTGCGCCGACGCCCTCTCGCGCGCCGGGGGCATGGCGCCCCTCCGCGTACCCGTTGAATGCGGTGCAGTACGGCTCGTTGAGCGTGATCCAGCTCCCGACGCGGTCCCCGAGCCGCTCGGCCACGACGGTGGCGTACGCGGCGAAGTGCTCGGAGGTCGCGCGCTCGCGCCAGCCGCCCCGGTCCTCCAGGGTCTGCGGAAGGTCCCAGTGGTAGAGCGTGACGGTCGGCGAGATCCCCGCGTCGAGCAGGGCGTCCGTCAGCCGGTCGTAGAAGTCGAGTCCCTTCGCGTTGACGGCCCCCGTTCCCTCCGGCAGGACGCGCGGCCAGGCGACGGAGAAGCGGTACGCGTCGACGCCGAGCCCGGCGAGCAGTGCGACGTCCTCGGGCCAGCGGTGGTAGTGGTCGCAGGCGACGTCACCGCTCGCGCCGTCCTCGGTGCGGCCCGGCGTGTGGCTGAAGGTGTCCCAGATCGAGGGGCCGCGCCCGTCCTCGTCGTGGGCCCCCTCGATCTGGTAGGCGGCGGTGGCGGCGCCGAAGCGGAAGCCGGGGGGAAACGTGGGGTAAGGGGCGGTGCGGGAGGGGGCGGTACTCATGCCTGCCTTTCGATGCGGGAACGGGCCGGGGACGGAGGCGTGCGGGTGCGGGTCCTACTTCACCGAACCTCCGGTGATCCCTGCCGCCACGTACTTCTGCGCGAGGACGAGGAGGACGGCGGCGGGCACGGCGGAGACGACGGCGGTCGCCATGACCGCGCCCCAGTCGCTGACGTGGGCGCCGATGTACTCGTACATGCTCAGCGTGATGGGTTTGACAGCGTCCGTCGTGTTGAGCGTGAGCGCGAACATGAAGTCGGACCAGGCGAAGAGGAAGGTGAAGAGCCCGGCGGTGATGAGGGAGTTGCGGCTCATGGGCAGGACGACGCGGACGAAGGCCGTGAAGCGGTTCGCGCCGTCGACCATCGCGGCCTCGACGACCTCGCGCGGCACCGAGACCATGAAGGAGCGCAGGAGCACGATCGAGAAGGGCAGGCCGAGCGAGGCGTCCGCGAGAATCAGTCCGGGCAGGGAGTTGGTGAGACCGAGGTCCACGTAGGCGCTGTAGAGGGCGTTCGCGATGACGATGCCGGGGACCATCTGCGTGATGAGGGTGCCGAAGACGACGGTGCGCGCGCCGCGCAGGCCCAGCTGCGCGAGCCCGTACGCGGCGGGTGCCGCCAGGGCGAGGCAGACGACGACGGCGCCGAGCGCGACGAGGAGGCTCGTCACGAGGGAGTCGCCCTGACTGCTCAGCGCGCGGCTGAAGTTGCCCCAGCCGGGCGAGGTGGGCAGCCAGCTCGTCGAGGCGAGCCCCTCGCCGGGCTGGAGGGCGATGTTGACCATCCAGTAGAGCGGGAAGAGCAGCACCACGAGGATGAGCAGCGCGATGATCGTGTTGCCCGCGCGGCGCAGGCGGCGGCTCGTGGGCTCGGCGGTGGCCAGGGGGGTGCGGGGCCGCGGGGTGGCGAGGGCGGTGGGGCCGGGCTGTGGTGTGGCGGGTGCGGTCATGCGGCTCACTTCCCCTGTCCGAAGTCGGAACGATTGGCGCGCAGGTAGAGGACGGCGAAAACGGCGCTCACCAGGATGAGGACGTTCCCGACGACGGCTCCCTGTCCGAAGTCGAGTTGCTGGAAGGAGAGCTGGTACGTGACGGTGCCGAGCGTCTGCGTGGAGTCGGCCGGGCCGCCACCGGTGAGGGCGAGGATCAGGTCGAGGATCTTGACGGTCGACATGAAACCGAGGACGAGGACGACGGTCACGACGGGACGCAGCATGGGCAGCGTCACGGAGCGGAACGTGCGCCAGGCGCCCGCGCCGTCGAGCGAGGCGGCCTCGTACAGCTCGCGCGGGATCTCCTGGAGCCCCCCGTAGAGGATCACCATGTTGAAGGGGATGCCGATCCAGATGTTCACGAGGACGGCGGAGGTGAGCGCGACGCCGGGGCTGCTGAGCCAGTGCACGGGGGAGTCGGTGAGGTGCAGGTTCGTCAGGAGGGTGTTGACGACGCCGGTGTCCTGGTCGAGGAGTTTGCGCCACACGACGGCCGAGACGACCATCGGGACGAGCCACGGCAGGAGCAGCAGGGCGCGTACCGGTCCGGCGAGGCGGAAGCGGCGCGAGAAGAAGACCGCGAGCGCGAGGCCCAGGACGAACTGCCCGAGGAGAGAGCCGAGGACGAAGAGGAGGGTGTGGCCGAGCGAGTCGGTGAAGAGGGGGTTGTCGAAGACCTTGCGCCAGTTGTCGAGGCCGTTGAACGGGGCCTCGCCGGTGAAGAAGGTGCGCGGCGTGTAGTGCTGGAAGCTCATCACGACGTTGCGGACGAGCGGGTAGCCGAAGAAGGCCAGCATGTAGAGCACGGCGGGCAGGACGAAGCACCAGCGCAGCAGGGCCGCGCGGGCGCCGCGCCCGTGGCTGGGGCCGTGCGTGGCCGGGGCCTTGGTGACGGAGGTGCCGGGGGCTGCGGTCAGGGCCATGGCGTGCTCACTTCCCCGACGTGGCCCGCGACTGGGCCTGCTTGAGGGCGGCTGCCGGGCTGGACTTCCCGGTCAGTACGGACTGGAAGGCGCCGGAGAGCGCGTCGGAGACGGCGGGCCAGGAGGCGCCGACCCGGGTGGTGCGGGAGCGGGCGGTCGCGACCTCGTCGGCGAAGGCGGCGAGCTTCGGGTTCTGCTTCTTGTACTGCCCGGCCGCCGCGCGCATCGTCGGCACGTTGTTGACGGACTCGCCCCAGTCGATCTGGTTGCGCTGCTCGTTGAGGCAGTTGAGGATCTTGGCCGCCGTGCGCTGCCGGCTCGTGTGCCCCGTCTTCGGGAGCGTCATGACGGTGCCTCCGATGGGCGGTTGCGCGGACTGCCCCGCCTCGGGCACGGGTATCTGGGCGACCGCCCAGTGCAGGTCCTTGTGCGCGTTGAGCACGGGCACCTGCCAGGGACCGTTGATCATCATGGCGGCCCGGCCTGCCAGGAACTGGTCGTTGACGTCCTGCTGGTTCCAGGTGACGACGGCGCTGGAAGCGGACTTCGCGGTCACGAGGTCCTTCCAGAGCTGGAGCGCGGGGGCGCCCTTGCCGTCGTCGAGATGGGCCTCGTTCCCGCCCGTGGTCCAGAAGAACGGCAGGAACTGGTAGACGCCGTCCGCGTCCGGGGTCGCGCTGAACGCCATGCCGTAGGTCTTGCCCGTGGTGAGCCGCTTCGCGGTCGTCTTCAGCTCGTCCCAGGTGCGGGGTGGCTCGACACCGGCCTTCTTGAGCAGGTCCACGTTGTAGAGGAGGGCGAGCGAGTTGACCGAGCGGGCGATGCCGTACTGGGTGCCCTTGAAACTCCCCATCGTGACGGCCGACTTCGAGAGCCCGCCGGTCTCGACCCCGGCTTCCGTGAGCGGCACGAGCCCGCCGGTGTCGGCGAACTGCGGCACCTCGGAACCGTCCAGTTCCAGGATGTCGGTGAGCGAGTGCGAGGAAGCCATGCGCAGCGCTTTGGAACTGACCTGGTCGGCCGGGACGCTGGTCTGCTGGACCTTGACGCCGAGCGGCCCCGCGCACCGGTCGAAGAAGCGCTGGTTCTGGGCGTGCTCGTGGCTGTCGGTCGCGGAGTTGAGCACGGTGAGGGTGTCGTCGTCCGGCCCGGTCGAGCATCCGGCGAGGGCGACAGTGGCGGCGAGCGCGGTCGCGAGGACCACGGCGACGTCCCCTGGCCTGCTCCGGCGAAGGGGTGGCATGGCGGGAGGGCTCCGTTCGGTCTACGGCTGTGTAGGGGCGGAGGGGGGTGTCGGGTGGGGTCGGGGGAGGGGGCTGAGGTCGGGATGGGGTGGGGCCGAGGGCGGGCGTCGAATCGATTCGACAGTGGGGGAAACGGCAGTGGGGGAGACGTGTGCGTGCTCGGTGGTACGGGACGGTAGGGGGCGGGGCGTATCGGGGGAGGCGACGGGATGGACGCCGTGCGGGTGCCTGATGCGGGGCGCCCGTTGCATCGTCGAATCGATTCGACAACGCGACGCCGAGATCGTAGGACGCCGAGGGCCTTCCGACAAGAGCTGGGACACGACCTGGTGAGCCAGTGTGAGGGTCAGCCGGACCGGAACACCTCGCGCGGTCCGGACCGGGACACCTCGCGCGGTCCGGACCGGGACACCTCGCGCGGTGACGAGCCCTCCCGCTCTCGCGCGACCGTGGGGGCGCGGGGAACGGGGAGCGGGACGCCGGACGGCGGATCGGCCCGCGCGGCGAGGGCGCGGGAAGGGGTGAGGGCGCGAGGGGGGCGGAGGCGCGAGGAGGGGCGGGGTGAGAAAGGCCGGGGGCGAAGGGGACCGCTTTCCCGTCCGGTGCGGAAGGCGCTACGGGGCCGTGGCCGGACCCCCGGTCGCCTCGGCGGCATCTCACGCGAGGCTGCCCCGGTCCCGGGCGTCTCAGGCGAGGCTGCCCCGGTCGCGGGTGTCCCACACGAGGCTGCCCCGGCTCCGGGCGGGCGTCTCACGCGAGGCCGCCCCGCTCGCGGGCGTCCCACGCGAAGCTGCCCCAGCCCCCGGGCGGGCGTCCCACGCGAGGCCGCCCCGCTCGCGGGCGTCCCACGCGAGGCCGCCCCAGCCCCCGGGCGGGCGTCCCACGCGAGGCCGCTCCAGCCCCCGGGCGGGCGTCCCACGCGAGGCCGCCCCGGTCCCGGGCGTCTCACCGCAAGGCTGCCCCCGGTCCCGGGCGGGCGTCTCACGCGAGGCCGCCCCGCTCGCGGGCGTCTCACCGCAATGCCGCCCCGGTCCCGGGCGTCCCACGCGAAGCCGCCCCGGTCCCGCCCCTCACACCCCCCGCGGCCCCCTGATCCCCTCCGCCCCGCTCAGCAGCGGCGGGACCAGGAGGTGGGGGGCGGGGGAGGGGGTGGGGCGGGTCGTGGCCTGGGCGGCGAGGCGGATGACCTCGGTGGCGAGGGCGTGGACGGGGAGGTCGACGCGGGGGATGCGGCGGGTGGCGGGGTCGTCGGGGAGGGAGCCGAGGACGAGGACGGTGATGTCCTCGGGGGCGCGCAGACCGAGGGCCGCGAGGGCGTCGAGGGCGTGGTCGGCGGTGGGGTGCTGGACGATCACGGCGGTGGCGCGGTCCGGGCCGGTGCCGATCGTCTCGCGCAACCGGTGCACCAGCCGAGGGGTGTCGTTCGGGGAGTGCCGCTCGGAGGAGGGGCCGCTCGGGGTCTCCACGACCCGGAGCGAAAGCCCCGCCTCGGCCGCCGCCCGCGCGCCCGCCGCGCCGCGCAGCGCGTAACTGCGGCGCGCGGCGAACTCGTTCTGGGTGGGGCCGAGGTAGACGAGGGCGCGGTGCCCCGCGGCGGCGAGGGTGCGTACCGCGAGGGCTGCCGCGGCCTCCCAGTCGAGGTCGGTCCAGGGCAGCGCGGCCTCGTCGGCGGGACGGCCGATGAGGGCGGCGGGGAAACCGAGTTCGCGGACGACGTCGATACGGTTGTCCTCCATGTCGACCGCCATGAGCACGGCGGCGTCCGCGAGCCCGCTGAGCGCGACGCGCCGCACGCCCTCCGCCTTGTCCTGCGAGGTGCTCAGGAGCAGGTCGTAGCCGAGCAGGTTGGCCGCGTCGCTCACGTCGATCGCGAAGCGGCCGTCCACCGAGCGCTGGAGCCCCGCCGCGCGCGGCACGGCGAGCGCGATGACCCGCGTCCGCCCGGCGCGCAGCGTCCGCGCGGAGGCGTGCGGGTGGTAGCCGAGCACGTCGATCGCCTCGCGTACGCGGGCTCTGGTCTCCTCCGAGATGGAGCGCGAGCCGCTCAGGACGTACGAGACGGTGCTCGGTGCCACCCCGGCGTACTGGGCCACATCCCTGATCGTTGCCACCGTCGAACCTCCCCGCCACCTGCGCGAACGGCGCGAGCCATGGTAACCGCCGCGAAGGAGCGCGAGCGGTGCGGGCGGAGCCGGCCGACGCGCGCGCAAGGGCCCCGGCTCCGTTTGCCTCCCCACCCCCCGGGTACTCGCGCCGAACCCTGCAACCGACCAATGGGGAGAATCCATGAGCGAAACCCGTGAAGCCTCTGAAACCCGCGAAGCGAAGCAGTTGGACGTCTTCGTCGTCGGGCTCGACGACGACAACCTCGAAACGCTTCGCGAGGTTCCCGGTGCCGAGGCGCTGACCTTCCATCCGCTGCTTTCGGTGGCTGAACTCCAGGAAGGTGAGATCGACTTCGACAGGTTGCTGGACAAGGCGCGGGCCACGCTCGACGCGTTCGAGGGGGGCGTGGACGCGGTGGTGGGGTACTGGGACTTCCCGGTGAGCGCTCTCGTGCCGCTGCTGTGCGCCGAGCGCGGGCTGCGGGCGACGAGTGTCGAGTCGATCGTGCGGTGCGAGCACAAGTACTGGAGCCGGCTCCTGCAGCGCGAGGCCGCGCCGGAGGCCGTGCCCGGGTTCGGGCTCGTGGACCTGGACGAGGCGGACCCGCGCCCGCCCGCGGGCGTCTCGTTCCCGATGTGGCTCAAGCCGGTCAAGTCGTACTCCTCGGAGCTGGCCTTCGGGGTCAAGGACGAGGCGGAGTTCCGCAAGGCCGTCGAGGAGATACGGGCGGGGATCGGCCGCATGGGCGAGCCGTTCTCGCGGCTCATGGAGGGCATCGACCTGCCGCCGGAGATCGCCGAGGCCGGGGGCGCGGCGTGCCTCGCCGAAGAGGCCCTGACCGGCGTGCAGGTCGCGGCCGAGGGCTACGTGCACGACGGCGAGGTGGTCGTCTACGGGGTGCTCGACTCGCACACGTACCCCAACAGCGCCTGCTTCCTGCGCCACCAGTACCCGGCGGACCTGCCGGAGGAGACGACGCGGCGCGTCGTGGACATCTCGCGGCGCGTCATGGAGCGCACCGGGCTCGACTCGGCCACGTTCAGCATCGAGTTCTTCTACGACCCCGAGACCGGCGACGTGAAGGTCCTGGAGATCAACCCGCGCCACTCGCAGTCGCACGCCGAGATGTTCGCGCACGTCGACGGCGTCCCGAACCACCACCGCATGCTGAGCCTCGCGCTCGGCCGCGACCCCCGCGTGCGGCAGGGGCACGGGCGCTACGAGTACGGCGCGAAGTGGTACTACCGCCGGTTCCGTGACGGGATCGTGCACCGCGTGCCGACCGCCGAGGAGATCGCGGAGGTCGAGCGCGAGGTGCCGGGCGTCAAGGTGGTGATCGTGCCGGACGAGGGCGTACGGCTCTCCGAGATGCCGGGGCAGGACAGCTACTCCGCCGAGCTGGCGCACCTGTACGTCGGGGCCGACAGCGACAAGGAGCTGGAGGCCAAGTACGACCGCGCGGTACGGGGGCTGCGCTTCGAGATCGAGGACGTCTGAGGCGGCCCCGCAGCCGCCAAGCCGTCGAAGAGCCCCGTAACGGAAAGGACTTATGCGTTACGTCAGCCAACTCCCGCATGCCGTCAAGGAAGAGGAGCACGTCCTCATCCCGATGCCGGACGGTGTCCGGCTCTCGGCGCACGTCTGGCGGCCCGTCTCGTCCGACACGGAGCCCGTGCCCGCCGTCCTTGAGGCGATCCCTTACCGCAAAAGGGACTTGAGCTCCGTACGCGACTCGATGCACCACCCCTACCTCGCCGGTCACGGCTACGCCTGCGTGCGGCTCGACCTGCGCGGTACGGGGGACTCCGAGGGCGTACTCCTCGACGAGTACCTGGAGCAGGAGCAGCGCGACGCCGAGGAGGTGCTCGCCTGGCTCGCCGAGCAGCCGTGGTGCGACGGGGCGACCGGCATGATGGGCATCTCCTGGGGCGCCTTCGCCGCGCTCCAGACCGCCGCCCGCCGGCCGCCGAGCCTGCGCGCCGTCGTCCTCGCCTCCTTCACCGACGACCGCTACGACGACGACATGCACTACATGGGCGGCGCGATGCTCTCGGACAACCTCGCCGAGGCGGGCACGATGTTCGCCTACGCGACCTGCCCGCCGGACCCGGCGGTCGTGGGGGAGCGGTGGCGCGACATGTGGCACGAGCGCCTCGCGGCGAGCGGCCCGTGGGTCGTCGAGTGGCTGCGCCACCAGCGCCGCGACGCCTACTGGCGGCACGCCTCGGTGTGCGAGGACTACGGCGCCGTACGGGTGCCCGTGCTCGCTTCGAGCGGCTGGGCGGACGGCTACTCGAACGCCGTCACCCGGCTCCTCGAACACCTCGACGTGCCCCGCAAGGGCCTGGTCGGGCCGTGGTCGCACAAGTTCCCGCACCTCGGCGAGCCCGGTCCGGCGATCGGTTACCTCCAGGAGGTGGTGCGCTGGTGGGACCACTGGCTCAAGGGCGAGGAGAACGGGGTCATGGACGGGCCGATGCTCAAGTCCTGGATGCAGGAGAGCGCGCCGCCGTCGACGTCGTACGAGGAGCGCCCCGGCCGCTGGGTCGGTGAGCCGAGCCTGCCTTCTCCCCAAGTGGAGTCGCACGTGCATCCGTTGACGGCGCACCGCATCGAGGAGGCGGAGGCCGCGGACGGGGCTCCCGGTGACTGGCTGACGGTCTCCTCGCCGCTCTCGGTCGGCCAGTACGCGGGCAAGTGGGCCTCGTACAACGCTCCCCCCGACCTCCCCTACGACCAGCGCGAGGAGGACGGCGGTTCGCTCGTCTTCGACAGCGCGGTCCTCGCGGAACGCCTGGAGATCCTGGGGGCTCCGACCGTCGAGCTGGAGTTCACCGTGGACCGGCCCGTCGCGCAGGTGGCGGCGCGGCTCTCGGACGTGGCTCCCGGCGGCGCCTCGACGCGGGTCTCGTACGGCATCCTGAACCTCACCCACCGCGGGGGCGGCGACCCCGAGCCGCTGGAGCCGGGGCGTACGTACCGTGCCACGGTTCGCCTCAACGGGATCGCCCAGGCGTTCCCGGCGGGACACCGCCTGCGCCTGTCCCTCTCCACCTCGTACTGGCCCCTCGCCTGGCCCCCGCCCGAGCCGGTCATGCTCGCGGTGAAGGCGCGCGCGAGCACCCTGACGCTGCCGGTGCGCCCCGTGCGGGCCCCGGACGAGGGGATCGCCTTCGGCGAGCCGGAGGCGGTGCGCCCCCTCGCGACGGAACAGCGCGTCCCGCCCGAGCAGTCCTGGCGCGTCTCGCGCGATCTCGTCGACTACCACGCGGCCCTCGACATCGTGAAGGACAGCGGCACCACCCACTACACCGACATCGCCCTCGACGTCGGCCGCCGGGCCGTCGAGCGCTACGACTGGACCGCGGACGACTTCACCTCGCCACGCGGCCACTCCGCCTGGACGATGCGCTTCTCCCGCGGCGACTGGGACACCCGCACCGAGACCACCACCACCCTCACGTGCGACGCGGACCACTTCCACGTCCACGCCACACTCGACGCCTACGAGGGCGGGGAGCGGGTGTTCTCGCGGAACTGGAGGGAGACGGTGCGGCGGGATCTGGTGTGAAGGGGCGGGGTGAACCGGTGCGCGGTGAACCGGTGCGGCGGCCTCATCCGATCTCCACCACCCGCGCCCAGGCCGGGGGCCCCGTGGGGGTGTAGGTCTCCTCCTCCTCGTCGTAGTGGGGCTCGTGGCGGCGGGGGAAGAGGCCGATGACCGTGCGGCAGGGCGGGCGGGTGGCGGGCCAGGGGGTCTGGCCGTCGGTGAGGAGGACGAGGGTGTCGGGGCGGGTGGCGAGGGCGCGCGGGAAGGCGGTGCGCAGGTCGGTGCCGCCGCCGCCCGTGAGGTGGAGGTCGGCCGCCGCGCACAAGGTGGTGGCGCGGGAGGCCGCGGCGTCGCAGGAGATGACCTTGACCAGGTCGCGGCGTCCGCCCAACGCTCGTGCGATCGCCGCGAGTTCGAGGAGCGCCGAGCCGAGTTCGGCGTCGCTCACTGAGCCCGAGGTGTCGATCACCACCGTGACGCGCGGGGGTGTGCGGCGCAGGCTCGGCAGGACCGCTTCCGGGAGTGCCGCCGCGCGGCGGGGCGGGCGGCCGTAGCGGTAGTCGGCGCCCTGTCCCGCCGCCGTGGCGGCGGACCGTACCGCCGCGCCGAGCAGCCGCTGCCACGGCTGCGGCGGGTGCACGACGCGCTCCGCCCAGCGCTGCCAGCCCGCCGGCGCGTTGCCCGGGGCGCCGGTGAGGGCGCGGGCCACGCGGAAGCGCACCGCGTCCCGGTCCCCGCGACGCAGCGCGTCCGCCCCGCCCGGGCCCAGGTCCCAGCGGCGCGGCAGGCCGTCCGCGCCGCTGCCGCACTCCAGCCACGCCAGGTGCGCGGTGTGCGCGCCGAGGCGGAATCGGCGCAGGTAGCCCTCCATCAACTGGCCCGCTCCGAGACCGAGATGGGAGGGGAGTACGGCCCCGCGCGGGGCGGTGAGCCCGTCCCCGTAGATGTCGTCGTTGATCTCGCAGTCCGCCGCGATGTTCACCCGCAGCCGCTCCCCGGGGCCGTCCGGGCCGTGCAGTGCCACGTACCGCTCGCCGCGGTCGTGGTGCTCGCGCAGCAGGTGTGAGACCTCGTGCACCCACACCCCGGCCAGCTCGGCGAGCGGCGTGCGCGCGACGAAGACGGCATTGACGTACAGCCGCCAGTACGGGTCCACCGCCATCGTCGGCACCCACGCCGAGGGCACCGGGGACAGCGCGAAGAGCGCGGTCGCGAGGTAGGGACGATGGCGGACTGCGAGGAGCCGGGCCGTGTAGAGCTTGTCGGTGTCCAGGGGGACGGGAACGGAAGCGGCGCGCACCGGAGCGGGGGCCGGTGGCACGGGCGCGGGGCCCGACGGTACGGGCGCGGGGGCCGACGGTACGGGAGCGGGGGCCGCGGGTACGGGCGCGGGCGCGTCCTTTCGTGTCATCGCCACGTCTCCGCCCGTTCCCGCTCCGCCTCGCGCCGCGCCTTCCCGTCCGCCTCCGCCCCCGCACGCGCCACGCGCTGCGAGAGGGCGACGACCCCGGAGAGCCCCTCGATCGCCGGCGGCGCCGGCCAGTCCGGGCGGCGCAGCGCCGCGAGCGCGCTCGCGGGGGTGACCAGCAGGTCGGGCGGGCCGGAACGCGCCGCGTGGGCGAGGAGTTCCCAGGCGGCTTGCCATCTCCATTTCTCCGGGCGGGCGTTGACCGCGGCGACCGCTCCGTCCAGCGCCGCCTGCCTGCGGTCGCCGCGCTCCGGCAGGACCGCGTTCGCGGGGTCGGCGAGAAGGTCCTCGGGGTCGGGGAGGTCCATCCGGTCCAGGTGCGCGAGGAACTCGTACCCGGGGCCGTCCCCGACCGCGCCGCGCACCAGGAGCGCGAGGACGTCGCGCCCGGACCCTGCCGCCGAAGCGAACGCGGTGAGCCGCAGCGCCATGTCCCAACTGCGCGGCGACGGCCACGCGTTGCCCCGTACCGTCTCGGTGGAGGGGAGCTGGTGGACGAGGGTGGGGCGGGCCGTCAGGAAGCCGCACACCGCGCGCCGCGCGTACGCCACCGCATCCGTGAGCCGTTCCGGGGCGAGCGCGGGCAGCGCGGCCACCGGCCAGGTGCCGCCCAGTCCCCGCACCACCACGTCCGGGTCGTGGTGCCACGTGAGGTGCACGAAGCGGTTGGCGAGCGGCGGGCTCAGCTCCCAGCCGTCGGCGGCCGAGGCGGGCGGGTTCGCTGCGGCGACGATGCGGACGGCGGGAGGCAGGCGCAGCGCGCCGACGCGCCGTTCGAGGACGAGCCGCAGGAGCGCGGCCTGCACCGCCGGGGGAGCGGTGGACAACTCGTCGAGGAAGAGCAGCCCCCGTCCCGCGCGCACGAGCCGCACCGCCCAGTCCGGCGGGGCCATCGGGATGCCCTCGCTCGCCGGGTCGGGGCCGATGACGGGCAGGCCCGAGAAGTCGGACGGCTCGTGGACGCTCGCGATGACCGTGGTGAGCGGCAGATCGAGGGTCTCGGCGAGTTGCATGAGCGCGGCGGTCTTGCCGATGCCCGGCTCGCCCCACAGCAGGACGGGGAGGTCGGCGGACACGGCGAGCGTGAGGGCTTCGAGGCCGTCGTTCGCGCGGGGCTCGGTGGAGGTGTCGGCGAGGAGGCCGAGGAGGGCCGTCGCGGTGTCGAGAGGGGAGGCGGAGGCGGTGGGGTCGGGCACGGGCGAACGGTGCGGGGCCGGCGCCTGGGCGCGGATGGTCGCTGCGGTGTGTGGCATGGGGCATCACCTGAGGGCGTGAGGAGGTGTGTGGTACGGCGATGGGGCCGGTGGTTCAGGGAGTGTCCGGCGAGTGGTGCGGGGGCGGTTCAGCGGATGGGACGACGGCGTGGTGCCGGGGGGAGGGGGATGCGCTGGGCCGGGGACAGTCCGGCGCGGTGCAGGTCGTGGCGGAGCCGCTGGCGGCCCGCCTCCGCCAGCGCGGTCCGCAACTCCCCTTCGGGCAAGTCGCGTTGCGGACCGACCAAGTGAGTCACCCGCTCGGTGGCGCCGACCACGTCCCCGTAGCGCAACAGTTCACGCACCTCGGGGTGGACGTCGAGCTCGCGTGCCGCCTCGCGGAGCGCGCCCAGGCAGGGCAGCGGCGTGCCGCCGAGCTGCGCGAGCAACTCCTCGCGCTCCAGCTCCTCCTGGGTGTGGTCGAGCGCGACAAGCGGCCCGCCCGCGCGCGTGCGTCCGAGGCGGTGGCTCGCGCCCTGGCACGCGATCCGCAACACCTCCGGTCCCGGCGGCTGTCGTACGGGACCGGGCGCGCCCGGGGCGAGTGCCGCGGCGACCAGCGGATGCAGCGCGTCCGGCGCGAGGAGCCCGGCGCGCAGCAACTCCACGTCCGGCGGCACCCAGACGGCCGCCTCGGGCAGTGTGGGCACGCCCGGCCACGCGCGGGCGCGCACTTCCTCGGCGGTGGCGACGGCCCCGTCCCGTACGTGCAGGAGCAGCCGCCGCGCACGGGCCAGGCGCACGAGCACGTGCCCGGCCTCCCCGCGCCCCTCGGCCCGCAGCAGGAGTGCCGCCTCCGCGCCCCAGCGTCCGGACGCGTACGCGTCCGAACCCAACAGGGCGTGCCAAGGGGGTGGTTGCCCAGAAGCTCGCAGGTCCGCGCGCTCGCGCAGCTCGCCGCTGCGCCCCGCGTCCCACAGGTGCCGGTGCAGGTCGAGCCGGAAACGGCGGTCCGGGGAAGGGCAGTCCGGGCCCGGGCGGTCGCCGAGCCACAGCGTGAGGCGCTGCCCGGCCTGTACGGAGGCGGGCGGGGTCTCGGCGAGCAGGTGCACGGGCCGGCCGGTCCCGGTCCCGTACCGCGCGAGGGTCACCGCCGTGCCCGCGCGCAGCAGCCCGTCGGGGCCCGTACGAGGAAAGTGCCAGCGCAGCAAATCCGGTGCCAGCGACTGCAGATCGGACCTGAGCCGGGACGCGAGCGCCTCGCCCCAGCGGTGCCGCACGGCGCGGAACGCGAAGGAGACATCGACCTCGGCGGCGGCACAGGCCCCCGCCCAGTCCCCGGCGGCACGCCGCCGCGTCGCGGTCTCGATCATGCGGGGCGGCACGGCGCACGCGCGCACGCGTTGCCAGAAGAGAAGCCGTGGGAAGGGGGGCCGGTACTCGGCCGGGCGGGGCCCGGGATCAACCGGGCGGTGCGGTGGGGAGTCCCCGAACGCCTCGTCAGTGAGCATCAGCACTCACCTTGCGGGCGCGGGGCCTCCTCTCGGAGAGAGGGGTAGGTCGTCATCGGGGCGAGCGTAGACGAGTGCGGGGGAGCGCGCCAGCCATTTTCCGCCCGCTCCCGCGCGCGCCTTTCGCGTGATCGCCCCGTGACGGGGTACCCACGGATTCACCGCATACGAGGAGGCGCCCGTGGGGCCGAGGGACACGGGGCTTTGGGCCCGTAAGGAGACGGCGGCCGTCGTCGCGACCGTACGGACCGTGTTCCGGCAGCCGGGCCCCGAGCGTGACTCCGTCGTGCAGTCGCTCAAGGCGGCGGGCGCCGCGATCGCCGCCTGGGCGCTCGCCGGGTGGTGGCTCAAGGCCCCCATGGCCCTGCTCGCCCCGTGGACCGCGCTCGCGCTCGTCGACGCGACCGTCTACCGCTCGCTGCGCGCCGGATTCCGGCAACTCGCCGTCATCCTCCTCGGCACCCTCACCGCCGCCGCCGCGCTCTCCCTCACGCGCGGCGACACCCTCGCCGCCATGGCCCTCGCGCTGCCGCCGCTCGTCCTCGCCGGCACGTACCGCAGGCTCGGCACGCAGGGGATCTACGGGGCGACGACCGCGCTCTTCGTCATCACGGCGACCTCGGCGAGCCCCGCCGAGATCGGTCACCGTCTCCTGGAGACCGGCATCGGCGCCGTCATCGGCATCGCCGTCAACGCCTTCGTGCTGCCCCCGGTGCACCTGCGCAACGCGGGCGACCAACTCCTGCGGTTGCCCCGGGACACGGGGCGACTGCTGCGCGACCTCGCGCAGGGTGTCCGGGGGGAGTGGACGGCGGAGCAGGCGCTGGACTGGCACGACGAGGCGCGCCGCGTCGAGGAGACGCTGCGGTACGTGCGGGACGCGCGGCAGCAAGCCGAGGAGAGCTCCCGGCTCAACCCCGGCCTGCGGCTGCGCCGCGCCCGGTCCGCGCAGCCGCCGGCCGCGCTCGACGCCCGCTGGTCCGCCGCCGTCGACCACCTGCGCGCGGTCACCCGCACCCTCGCGACCCTCGGGCAGGGGGACAACCCGCTGCGCTCGCCCGGCAACGACTTCTTCGCCGACTGGGCGCGGCTCGCCGAGACGCTCGCCGTGTTGTGCGAGCGGGAGTACGAGGCGCTCGCGCGCCGGGAGCCGAGCGCGCCGTACGTCCTGGAGCCGCGAGCGATCCCGGAGGAGGTGCGCGAGGCGTACGAGGTGCTGGACGCCTCCTTCCACGCGCTCTCCGGCACGGGCGCCGTCCCCGCCGGTGAGCTCCTCGCCGAGACCAGGCAACTGCTGCGGGCGCTGCTGAGCGAGGTGCCGCGTGAGGTCGGGCGCTGAGCGTGCCACGAGCGGGCGGCGGCCTCTGGGGGGGCGGGGCGGCGGCCTCCCGTGGCTGCTTCGCCCGTCTTCGTTGACCGGGCAAGTGGTGCTCACGAGGAGTGGGCGGCAGCAGCCGGACCGGTCGCCCCAGGTATGAAAAGCCGCCGCACGGGCACCCATGGTGTCCCGGCCCCGCACCGCCCCCACCGAACAGGACTTCCCCATGACCCACCCCTCCCCGCCCGCCCCCGAGCCGCCGGAAGGCCGTGGTGTCCTCCCGCCGGGTGACGCGGGCGTCCCCCAGCCGGGCGATTTCGGCGCCGCCGGTGCGCGCGCCGAGGTCGCCGCCCGCTTCGCCGCCGCCGTGCGGCAGATCGAGGAGGGCAAGCTGCGCTTCCCGCTGCCCGGCAGCGGGGCGACCGGACTCCGCTTCGCCGCGCTGCGCGGCGTCGCCGAGGAGGACCTCGCCGTGGCCCGCCTCGTCGAGGGCCACACCGACGCGCTCGCGATCCTCGCCGAACTGGCCGGGCCGCCGCCCGCGCCGGGTCAGCGCTGGGGCGTATGGGCCGCCGAACCGCCCGGCGAGGGGGTACGCGCCACCTACGACGGGACAGCGGACACCTGGACGCTGAGCGGCCTCAAGCAGTACGCCTCCGGGGCGCACTCCTGTACCCACGCCCTCGTCACCGCCCGCACGCAGGAGGGGCAACGGCTCTTCGCGGTCCGCCTCGACCGAGGCACCGACGCAGGGCCGGGCACGTACGAACCCGCCCCCGGCACGTGGCCCGCGCTCGGCATGGCGGGCTCCGACACGCCCGACGTGCGTTTCGAGGGCGCGCCCGCGCTCCCGGTCGGCGACGTCGATGCCTACGTGCACAGGCCCGGCTTCGCGCACGGCGGGGTCGGGGTGGCGGCGTGCTGGCTCGGCGGCGCCCACGCGGTGACGGGCGCGCTGCGCCGTGCCGCCGCGCGCCGCGGCAGCCCTTTCACCGACGCCCATCTCGGCGCGGCGGACCTTGAGTTGTACGCCGCCGGACTCGTCCTGGAGCGCGCCGCCGCCGAGATCGACGCGGACCCCGTGGACGCCGAGGGCGGCGCCGAGCAGCGTGCCCTGCGGGTCCGCGCCCTCGTCGCCGCCTGCTGCGAACGCGTCCTCACCCACGTGGGCCGCGCGACCGGCGCCGGACCGCTGTGCCACGACGCCCGGCACGCCCGCGCCGTCGCCGACCTCACCGTCTACGTGCGCCAGCACCACGCCGAACGCGACCTCGCCGCCCTCGGCGCGCTCGTCGCGGGCCGGGCCAAGTCGTGACCGGGCCCGGCGACGCCGACCCCATCCAGGCCCCCGGTACCGACGAGGCGCTGTGGCGGGCCTGGGACGGGTGGGCGGAGCTGTCGGAGGCCGCGCTGCCGCGCGGGCCCGTCGTGGTGGTCGCCGCGCATCCCGACGACGAGGTGCTCGGCGCGGGCGGGGCGCTCGCGCTGCTCGCCGCCGCCGGGCAGCCGCTCACCGTCGTCACCGTCACCGACGGAGAGGGCTCGCACCCGCGCACCCGCGTGCTGCGGCCTCCCGCGCTCGCCGCCCGCCGGGCCGTGGAGTTGCGCGCGGCGCTCGCCCGGCTCGGCGCCTCGGCGGCCCGTACCGTACGCCTGCGGGTGCCCGATACGGCCGTCGCCGCGCACGAGGACGAGGTGCGCCGCGCGCTCGTGCCGCTCACCGCGGGCGCCGCGCTCGTCCTCGCGCCGTGGACGGGCGACGTGCACGCCGACCACGAGGCGACGGGCCGCGCCGCGCGCGCCGCCGCACGCGAGACCGGTGCCCCCTCGGCCGCCTACCCGGTGTGGATGTGGCACTGGGCGCGCCCCGGCGATCCCCGTGTGCCCTGGCACCGCGCCAAGCGCCTGGACCTGCCCGCCGACGTCCGCGCGCGCAAGCGTGAGGCCGTGGCCTGCTTCCGCAGCCAGATCGCCCCGCTCGGCCCGGCCCCCGAGGATGCCGCGATCCTGCCGCCCGCCGAACTCGCCCACCATGTACGTGACTTCGAAGTGTGGTTCGCATGAGCACTCCCACCGACTATTTCGCCGCCATGTACGAGGGCGCGGCGGACCCCTGGGGCCTGCGCAGCCGCTGGTACGAGGAACGCAAGTACGCCCTCACGCTCGCGGCGCTGCCCCGCCCCCGTTTCCGCCGCGCCTTCGAACCGGGCTGCTCCGTGGGTGAGTTGACCCGGCGACTCGCGGGCCGCTGCGAGCGGCTGCTCGCCACCGACCGCGTCCCGGAAGCCGTCGGTCAGGCCCGCGAGGCCACGAGGGGACTCGACCACGTCGAGGTCGCCCTGCTCACCGTGCCCGAGGAATGGCCGCAGGGCGAGTTCGACCTCGTCGTCCTCTCCGAACTCCTCTACTACTTCGATGCGCCCACCCTCGACCGCCTGCTGCGTCGCACGGTGGACTCCCTCACCCCCGGCGGCACCCTCGTCACCGTTCACTGGAACCACCCCGTGCCCGAACACCGGCTCACTGGAACGGAGTTGGCGGATCGCCTCGGTCGCGAGGAAGGGCTCGCGCTCCGGCTCGACCACCGTGAGGAGGACTTCGTGCTCCAGACCTTCTCCCGCCGGGCCCCGGGCGAGCGGCTGCCGCCGTCCCCGGCCGCGTACGAAGGACTCGTGTGAGCATCCGGCCCCCGGAGGGCGGGCCGCCGGGGCCCGCTGGGGAGTACGGGCCGTACGGAGGCCGTGCGGGGCACGGAGGCCGTGCGGGGTACGGCACTCCCGCCTCGTACGGGGGTCCCGCCTCGTACGGGGGTCCCGCCCCGCGTGCCGCGCGCGCCATCGCCGCTCTCGCCGTCGTCGTCCCCGCCCACGACGAGGAGGTGCTGCTCCCGCACGCCCTCGCCGCCCTGCGCCGCGCCGCCCGGCACCCGGCCTTGCCCGTGCGGGTGCGGGTCGTGGTCGTCGCCGACGCCTGCGCCGACGCGACGGCATCTCTCGCCCGCGCGGCCGGCGCGCACGTCGTGCGGATCGACGCGCGCAACCCGGGGCGGGCGCGCGCCGCCGGGGTCGCCGCCGCGCTCGGCCTGTTCGCCGGGCCCCCGGAGCGGGTGTGGCTCTCCTCGACCGACGCCGACAGCGTAGTACCGGCGAACTGGCTGGCCAGCCAGTGGCGTTGGAGTGTGCGAGGCTGGGACGCCGTCGTCGGCACCGTACGGTCGCTGGGCGGGGACCCCGCTCTCGCCGGGCTGCTCCACCGCGAGGCGGTCCGGTACCGCGAGGCCGGGGGCGCGCGGCACCCGCACGTCCACGGCGCCAACCTCGGCGTACGGGCCGACGCCTACCTCGGCGTCGGCGGCTTCCCGCCCCTCGCCACCGGCGAGGACCACGCCCTCGTCCACGCCCTGGAGGCGGGCGGCCACCGCGTCCTGCGCACCCGGCGCTCGCCCGTGGCCACCTCGGCCCGTCTGCACCCGCGCGCGAGCGGCGGCTACGGCGCACGGCTCGCGCGACTCGCGCGGCTCACCGGGGTGGAGGGGGCGGAGGGGACCGAGGAGGTGCGCGGGACGGAGCCGGTGTAGGCGCGGAGGCCGGAGCGGGACGCGGCGGGCGCCCGCCGCCCCTACTCCGCCACCACCCGCACCGTCCCCAGCGAGGTGTCCACGGCGTCGGGGAGGTTCATGCCCGCCGCGATGCCCGTGCGGAGGTAGTGGAGGAGGGGTGCGGTGAGGCGTTCGCCCGGGAGCGCGGCGGGGATGCCGGGCGGGTAGGGGGTGAGCATCTCGGCCGTGACGCGGCCCGCCGCCTCCGCCGCGGGAACGTCCTCGACCGGACCGAAGTAGGCATCCCTCGGCAACATGACCTGCTCCAGACGGAGTTGCTCCGGTGCGGGAACGACGACCTCGGGACCCGGGCCGAGTTCCGGGGCTTCGGCGGCGAGGGCGCGCAGGGCGGCGAGGAGCGGTTGTGTCGTGGACTCGTCGTCGGCGTGGGTGAGCTGGGTGCTGATACGGCGATGGTCGGCCAAGTGGGCGTCGATCCCGTGCCGTTCGCGCAGCCGGTCGGCGGCGCGGTAGCCGCTCGTACCGAGCCCCGAGACGTCGATGACGACCGGGAGCGGGTCGAGGTCGTGGCCGAGGCCGGGGCCGCAGAAGTCGGCGCGCCCGTGCACGTGGAGCCCGTCGATCGCGTCGATCGCGGCCCGTACCTTCGCGGCCCTGTCGAGCGCCCCGCCCAGCAACTCGCGGCCGTGCAACATCATTTGGCGCCGCCAACCGTCCATGCCCGCGTACAGCGGGACGGACGGGCTCGTGGTGCCGAGCAGATCGGCGCGCGAGGCGAGGACCGCGGGGTCGATGAGGTCCCCGCCGAGGTGGAAGACCGAGCGCTGTTCGAGGCCGCTGCCCATCTTGTGGATGCTCGTCACGCACACGTCGGCGCCCGCGTCCATCGCCCACGTGGGCAGATCCGGGTGGAAGGGCAGGTGCGCGCCCCACGCCTCGTCCACGAGGAGGGGCTTGCCGCGCGCGTGGCACAGCTCCGCGAGCGCGCGCAGGTCCGCCGTCGTGCCGTACGGCGTCGGACTCGTGACGAGTGCGCCCTTCGCGTCCGGGTGCGCGGCGAACGCGGCCTCGTACGCGGCGGGCGCGGGCGGGTGCGCGAGGTGGCGCTCGCGGTCCCACTCCGGATCGACCCACACCGGCCGTACCCCCGAGATGATGAGCCCCGAGACCACCGACTTGTGCGCGTCGCGGCCGATGAGGAGCTTCTCGTGGGGACCGGCGACGGACAGGATCGCCGCCTTGACCGAGAGGGAACTCCCGCACGTCGAGAAGAAGGTGTGCGCGGCGTGCACCGCGTCCGCCATCAGCTCCTCGGCCCGCTCCAGGACCCGCCCGCGCGTGCGGCGCTCGTCGAGCCCGCCGGAGGCGAGGAGGTCGCTGTGGAACGCGGCGTCGCCGAGCAGCCGCCGCACCTCGGGGTCCGCGCCTCTGGCCTGCTTGTGCCCCGGCGGGGTGAAGGACAGCTCACCGCGCGCGTGGTGGGCGGCCAGTGCTTCGAGGACGGGGGCCTGCTGGTGGTCGGGTCGCTCGGGCATGTGCCTCCTGTTCCCCGGGCCCGTCCCGGGGAACCAGCCAATGAGCCGAGCGGTGGAAAGGGCCGCCCCCGCACGGTCCCCGGTTCGCCGGTACGTCCGCCGCGGCTCCCGGCGCGCCACCGCACGCGGCCCCCTCGGGCCCCCGAACCTGGGCGGGCCCCCGAGGAGCCGCCCCGAGGAGAGGACGACCACCATGACCGCGCCCGCACCAGGACCCCAGGAGCCCGGAGAGCCGCACGACGCCTCCGGCCGCCCCGGCACCCCCCAGTCCGCCGGCGGCCCGAACAGCACCGGCGCCGCGAGCCGCCCCTACGAGCCCGCCGGCCCAGACCGCCCCGACGCCTCCCGCGCCCCCGGCCGCAGCGAGACCCGCGAGGAGCGGGCCGACCGCAAGTGGGCGGACCTCCTCCAGGAACTCCGCGTCGCCCAGACAGGCGTACAGATCCTCTTCGGCTTCCTCCTCACCGTCGTCTTCCAGCAACGTTTCACCACGCTCTCGGACACGGACCGCACGATCTACGTCGTCACCGTCGTGCTCGGCGCCGCCACCACCGGGGCGCTGGTCGCGCCCGTCTCCTTCCACCGCCTGCTCTCCGGGCAGCGCCTCAAGCCGGAGACGGTCCGCTGGGCGGGGCGGCTCACGCTCGTCGGGCTCGCGCTGCTCCTCGCCACCATGGCCTCGTCGATGCTGCTCATCCTGCGGGTCGTGGTCTCGCCCAACGGCACCGCGCTGTGGCTCGTCGCCGGGATCGCCGCGTGGTTCGCGCTGTGCTGGTTCGCCTTCCCCGCGTGGGCGCGGCACGCGGCACGGCGGCAGCGGAGCGTCACGACAGGTGACGAAGGCGGTGCGGGGAGGGAGTGAGGCCCGCGTGGAACGGCCCCCGCGGCCGCCCGCACCCTTTGCACCGCCCCGGGGACCCGGGGCACACTCGAAGGTGAGGTCAGGAGGTTTTGTGAGCCCTACCGACACGCCCGCCGCACCGCGGCGGACACCCGCCCCGTCGCCCGGGGCGCCCGCCGCGCTCCTCGTCGTGCCCTTCGACACGCTCGTCGACCTCGACAACGAGGTGGCCGCCGAGGCGGCCCTGCGCGAGGCCGTCGAGCGCCATCCCGCCCGGATCGTCGTGGTGCGGGTGCGGTCCCGGGTGGTGACCCCGCAGGCGCTGCGCATCCTGCTGCGCGCGGGAATCCGTACGGCGCCCGGCGGTGTGCTGTGTGTCGCCGCCGAGTACCCGGCGGCGCGGCGCGTCTTCCACCTCACGGGGCTCGTGCGCGTCCTGCACGTGGCCGCCACCGTCCCCGGTGCCGTGCGGCGGGTCCGCGGCGGCCCTGTACGCCACCCGCTGCGACCGCAGCCGCGACTGCCCCTCCGCCCCTATCCGGCGCTCGCCAGGACGTGGCGCCGCGACGGCGGCCCGCGCGGCGCCGGAAGCGCCCGCCCGCACGGCCCGGCCGGCCCGCGCTGACCGGCTGACCCGCACCGACCGGCCCGTTCCGTCCCCCCCCGCTGGAGGCCCCCGTGAACACGCCCGCCGCAGTCTTCGACGTGGACGGCACCCTTGTCGACACCAACCACCTGCACACCGTCTGCTGGTGGGAGGCGCTGCGGCAGGCCGGGCACCGGGTGCCGTTCACCACGATCCTCGGCGCGATCGGGCTCGGCTCGACCGATCTCCTCGCGCACGTGCTCGGCGAGGGCCGCGACCGGGACGGCGACGCGGACATCAGCGCCGGGCACAAGGCGCTCTACGGCACGTACTACGACCGTCTCGCGCCCTTCGACCGCGCCGCCGACCTCCTGCGCGCACTCCACGTCGAGGGCTGGCCCGTCGTCCTCGCGACCTCGGCGGGCGGTCCGGAACTCGCCGCCCTGCGCGCCGCGATCGACGCCGACGACGCGATCGACGCGACCGCGAGCGCCGACGACGTGGCGGCGGGCAAACCCGCCCCCGATCCCGTCCTCCACGCCCTCGAACAGGTCGAGGCGGACCCCGAGGGGTCCGTCTTCGTCGGTGACTCGGTGTGGGACATGCGCGCCGCGGCCGCGGCGGGGCTCCACCCCATCGGGGTCCTGAGCGGCGGGGTGTGCCGCGCGGACCTGGTGGAGGCGGGCGCGCGGGAGGTGTACGAGGACGTCGCCGAACTCTTCGCGAAGCTCGGCGACAGCGCGTTCGCGCGGCGCGGGGCGGCCTGATCGCGCGGGGACGGCGGGGCCCGAGCGCGTGAGACGGGGACGGCGGGGCCCGAGCGCGTAAGACGGGGATTGCCTCATCGTTCACGGGTGACGGCGCCTCACGCGTGCGGCCAACGCGAGACGACCCGGCCGCGCACGCGGCGCTCCCCCTTCGAGGACCTCCCGCCCCACGGGCCCCCGCCCAGCGTCCTCCCGCCCGGCCCCTTCCCTCCTGCCGGTCGCCGCCCCCTGTCTACTGTGGCCCCGTGCCCCTGAGTGCCTCGCAGTCGCTGCTGCCCGTCAACCTCACCCTCGGGGTGCTGATGTGCGTCCTGCTGCTGGTCGCGGCGGTGGTCGTACGGGCCGGTCGGCTCAGCCCCGACGAGGGGACGAACCGCTCGCGGCAGGTGCTGATCGCCGGGGTGCGGGCCGCCGTGCAGCTCGGGGTCGTGTCCCTCGTCATCACGTGGGCCGTCACGAACGTTCTCGGGCTGCTCGCCTTCCTGCTCGTCATGTTCGTCGTGGCGGTACGGACGGCGGGGCGGCGCCTGACGCCCAACGGGACGTGGTGGCTGACGGCCGCTCCGCTCGCCGTCGGCGTCGTACCGGCCGTGCTCGCGCTGCTGCTCACCGGGCTCGTGCCGCTCAAGGGCATCTCGCTCGTACCGCTCACCGGCATCCTGCTCGGCGGCGCGCTCACCGCGACGGTGCTCGCGGGGCGGCGCGCGCTCGACGAACTGCGCACGCGCGAGGGCGAGGTGGAGGCCGCGCTCGCGCTCGGCTTCCCCGACCGCGACGCGCGCCTCGAGATCGCCCGCCCCGCCGCCTCGGAGGCGTTGCTCCCCGGGCTCGACCAGACCCGTACCGTCGGGCTCGTCACGCTCCCCGGCGCCTTCGTCGGCGTCCTCCTCGGCGGCGCGAGCCCGCTCGCCGCCGGTGCCGTGCAGCTCTTCGTCCTGCTCGCGCTCATGGCGGTGCAGTCGCTCGCGGTCTCGGTGACGGTGGAACTCGTGGCGCGCGGGCGGATCAACAGGGACTGAACGCCGCCGCGACGCTCACCAGGGCACGATCCGCCCCTCGCGGTCCAGGTAGGCGAGTCCGGGCCGGCCGAGCCGGGACTCCACCACGTCCATGAGCAGCGGGATGCTCTCCTCGACGGTGTACGGGGCCTCCGGTCCGCCGAGCGCCGTGCGGACCCAGCCGGGCGCGAGCAGCAGGATCGAGCGCCGGGTCCCCGACTGCCGGACGGCGAAACCGTGCATGAACATGTTGAGCGCGGCCTTGCTGCCCCGGTACACCTCACGGCCGGCCGTGGTGTTGTTGGTGATGCTGCCCTGGCCCGAGGACATCGCGCCGATGAGCCCGTCGTCGGCGACGAGGTCCGCCAGGGTTTCGATGACCCGCATCGGACCCAGGGCGTTCGTCACCATGACCCGGACGAAGTCCTCCGTCGGCACCGCGCCGACCGGGGTGTCCTCGTTGTTCGTGGTGCCCGAGTTGACGAAGAGCACGTCGAGCCGGCGGCCCGCGAGACGTGCGCGCAGCGCGCCGACCTGCTCGGGGTCGTCGACGTCGAGCCTCTCGACGGACACGTGCCCGCCGGAGCGCTCGGCGAGGTCGGTGAGGGGACTCGGCGCCGAGGGATCGCGGGCGGTGCCGATCACGTCCCAGCCCCGGTCCAGGAAGGCGGCGGCGAGGCCGTGCCCCAGGCCGCGCGAGGCGCCGACGAGAAGGGCGGTACGGGGGTCGGTGAGGGGAGCCATGAAGGTGTCCGATCCTCGGGGTTCGGGGTCCCGATGGTAAGTGGCCCCCTCACGCGTCCGCGCGATCTCCACGCCTCCCCGCCCCGCCCGGCGCGCGCCCGTCCTCCAGCAGGACGGGGTAGCCCCCGCCCTCCCGCGCCGCACAGGTCCCGTCCTCTCAGCCCAGCCCCAGCACCCCTACGGTCTCGCCGCCGCTCGTCTCACCCGTCGGCCGGAACCCCAGGCGCTGGTAGAACGCCTCGGGACCGTCCGGGCCCGGGTGCCACGTGGTCGTCAGGAGGTCCTCGCCCCGGCGGCGCAACTCCTCACCGACCGCCGCCACCGCGAAGCGCCCGTAACCGCGGCCCTGCGCCCGCGCGTCGATGTTCAGGCGCCACAGGCCCGAGCGGAAGTCGGTCCCGTCCATCTTCCAGTCGATGTCGAAGAAGGCCATGAGGAAGCCGACGACGCGCTCCTCGTCCATGATCAGCCGGGGCCAGGCCACCCCGGCGGGGTGCACGTACGCCTCGGCGAGGGACTCCGCCACGGGAGTCGAGGCGTGCTCCTGGTCGGGGCGCACGCGGACGGCGATGGCGGCGTCGAGGTTGTCGGGGGTGAGGGTCGCGAGGTAGGGCATGGGCGTCAGGCTAGGGACCGGGCACGCTCCTGGACCAGGGGTTTTCCCGCCTCGTGCGCGGACCGCGCGGGACCCTCGTCCCGGTGCCCGCGTTCCACCGCCTGGCCCCAGTACGTCCCCGCGAGCATGAGTGCCGCGCCCGCCGCCGCCCACGGCGTCAGGTGTTCGCCGCCGAGGGCCAGGCCCGTCGCGACCGCCCACACCGGCTCCGTGCCGAGGAGGAGACTCGCGCGGCTCGCCGAGGTCCGCTGCACCGCCCACGTCTGCGCGAGAAACGCGAACACGCCGCACGCGAGCGCCAGATACAGCAGCCGCGCCCCCGTCGCCGGGCCGCTCGCCGCGAGCGCGCCCAGGTGCGGCAGGGTGAACGGGAGGACGAGCGCCGTCCCGGCCACCATCTGCACCGCGGTGAGGTGCGACGGGTCCACGCGGTGCCGCGCGGTCACCCTGCCGACGAGCGCGACGTGCCCCGCCCGTACGACCGCCGCCGCGAGCATCAACAGGTCGCCCCCGCGCGGCAGTCCGAGTCCACCCTCCCCGCCCGCGCCGATGAGCCCGACCGCGACGACGCACAGGAGCGCCGCCGCGTAGAACCGCCCGGGGAGCGGCGGCCGGGTGCGGTCGAGCGGCGGGGTGAGCACGATCGTGAGGCTGATGAGGAGCCCCGCGTGCGCCGCGCTGGTGTGCGCCACCCCGTACGTCTCCAGGACGAGCACCGCCGCCTGCGTCACGCCGAGCAGCGCCCCCGCCCGTACCTCCGTACGCGACCAGGGGCGCCGCCGCACGAGGACGACGGCCCCGCACGCGAGCGCCCCGAGCGCGTAGCGCGCGAAGAGCACGGCGAGCACGGGCAGGACATCCGTCGCCGACTTCGCGACGAGATAACTGGAACCCCAGACGAGGGCGACGAGGACGAGGACCGCATCGGTACGGCGCACGGCGAGCATGCGTCCCACGCTGCCCCACCCGTATGTTGAAGACCAGACACCACCTTCTTCAGCGAAGGTGTAGCAGCACTAAAATACGGGCGTGGACGAACGACAGCTCCGGATTCTGCGCGAACTCGGTGAACTCGGCAGCGTGAGCGCCGTCGCCGATGCCCTGCGCGTCACGCCTTCGGCGATCTCGCAGCAACTGCGCCTGCTCCAGCGCACGGTGCCGCTCCCGCTCACCGAACGCGCGGGCCGCCGCGTCGTGCTGACCGAGGCGGGCCGGGTGCTCGCGGGCGCCGCCATCGAGGTCGAGAGCGCGCTCGCCCGCGCCCGGCACACGCTCGCCGACTATGCGGGTGAGCCCACCGGGGAGGTCTCCGTGGCCGCCTTCTCCAGCGCCGCCGCGGCCTTCTTCCCGCCGCTCCTGCGCGCCTGTACGGGTTCCGGTACGCCCCAACTCGCCCTCGCCGACCAGGACGTGGCCCAGGGCCGATTCCCCGCGCTGACCCACGCCCACGACCTCGTCCTGGCCCACCGCCTCGACCACGCGCCGCCCTGGCCGTCCACCGTCACCGCGACGACGCTTCTGCGGGAACCGCTCGACGTGGCACTGCCCTGCGCGCATCCCCTCACCGCGCACGACTCCCTCAGCCCCGCGCAGGTCGCGGGCGAGCCGTGGATCGCCGTCCACGACGGCTTCCCGATCCTCGCGACGCTCGACGCGCTCGCCACGGTCGCCGGTCGCCCACTCCAACTTGTCCATCGGGTCAACGAGTTCACCGTGTCGGCAGCGCTCGTCGCCGCGGGCGGCGGGCTCGCGCTGCTGCCGCGCTGGACGGTCCCCGCCCAAGCGGGCGTGGTGCTCAGGCCGCTCGACGGGGTGCACGCGCTGCGGAACGTCGATGTGCTGCACCGTCCCGAACGGACGGCGCGGCGGGCGGTCCGGGAAGTGCTGGGGCTTCTGGAGCGGGTGGCGGAGGAGGTGCGGGGCGGCACGGCGGGGCCCGCGCTGTGACGTGGCTCTCGCGTGTGTCATCCCCCTTGCCGTACAGGTGAATTGATCGATCATGGGGGGACACGGCGACGGGGGACGCGGGATGAGTCAGTACGACGAGGGGCACACGGTCGCGGGCTGGACGGGGGCGGCCGTCGCGGTCGCGGGCTCGGCGTGCCTCGCGGTGGCGGTGGTGGGATGGACGCCGGGGTGGTACCTCGGGCTCGTCCTCCTGATAGTGGCGGCCGTGCTCACCTGGGTGCTGCACCTCGCGGGCTGGGGCAAAGCGGCGGGACCGCGCCCCCGCGACACGTGGGGCGTGCGGGACGCCTCCGTACGCGCGGGCCACCCCGACTGCTTCGCCTGCCGCCTCGCGGGGCGGCGCGGCGAGGCCGCCGGTGCGCCCGAGCGGGCACGTACGGCCGGGGCGCGGACGAGCTGACGACGGCGCGCCGCGCGTCCGTCGGCGGAGCGCGCGGGCGTCCCCGCGCGCGGTGAGGTGCGGCCGTGCGCGGAGGGCCCGTGTCTTTCCGCGAAGGTGGCATGCGTCTCTCCGTGAAGGCGGACGACGCCGCGCACGCGGCCGCACAGCCCGCCTCCCGCCCGGGGCACACCGGGTCCCGGCCCCTGAGACGCCCCGAGGTGTCCATTGACAGCCCCGCCGCGCCCGCCGCAGGATGTGGAACATGCACACGACTCACCCCGGTGTGGTGTGCCGCTACGTGGACCTGCGGCGCACCTCCAGCGCCCTCTGTCGCTGATCCAGCGCCTTCCCGGCCCGGCGGCCACCGCCCTCCGCGCCGCCCCGGTGTTCCGGCCGCTCCCTTCCTGAGCCGCGTTTCCCCTTCCCGCTTCTCGCGCCCCGGCCCCCCGTGCCCGGGCACCCCGTGGCGGCCCCACCGCGCGCCCCGGACGTCCCGCGCCCCCCGCCGAGCCCGGTGGTCCCGCCTCGCGCGCCAACCGCCCCTCGGCGCACGCCCCTTCAGGAGTACGCAGATGAGCCACCCGATCGACTTCCGCCCGCCCTCCTGGCCGCCGCCCACGTCGCCCGCCCACCGTCCCCACCCTCCTGCTGAGCGGTGAACGGGACCCCCTCGCCGACCACACCGCGCTCGCCGCGCTCGCCACGTCGCTGGACCGGGCGCGCCTCGCCCTCGTGCGCGGCGCCCACCACGACGTACTCAACGACCTCCAGCACCGCTCCGTCGCCGCTGAAGCCGTCGGTTTCCTGGAGACCCCGCGCGAACACCTCGTCCCGCGCGTCGCCGTCCAGTCCCGTACGTGGTGACTCGCGCCCCCTCCCCACGGAAGGCACCGTCATGGCCCGCATCCTCTCCGTCTCCGGCAGCCCCTCCGCCACCTCGCGTACCGCCCGCCTCCTGCGCCACCTCGACGCCCACCTGCGCGCGCGGGGCCACGAGGTCACCGTTTTGGATGTCCGCACCCTGCCCGCGGGGCCGCTCCTCGCCGCCGAGTTCGGGCACCCGGAGATCGTCCGCGCCACGCGCGCCTTCGCCGAGGCGGACGGCGTCGTCATCGGCACGCCCGTCTACAAAGCCGCGTACTCGGGCCTCCTGAAGACGCTCCTGGACGTGCTCCCGCAGTACGCCCTCGCGGGAAAGACAGTTCTCCCCCTCGCCACGGGCGGCTCCACGGCCCATGTCCTCGCCCTCGACTACGCCCTGCGCCCCGTGCTCACCTCGATGGGCGCGGCCCACGTCGTCCCCGGCTGGTTCGTGGTCGACAAGGACCTCGCGGTCGATCCGGAGGGCGCCCTGACGATCGCCCCGGGGACGGCGGAGGCCCTCGCCCAGGTGACGGACGCGTTCGCCCGCGCCCTGCACACGGCGTTCCCGGCGCCGATCCCGGTGGGCTGAGCAGAAGCGACGACGGCCCGCCCGAGGTGACCGGGCGGGCCGGGCGGGGCGACCGGGCAGGGCAGCGCAGGCCGCCCGGTCGCCCTACGTTTCCCTATGAACTCGCTTGCTAATTTGGCTTGTTGAGAACCTGTACAGCGCCGCCCCGAACGCCCACGCTGAACTGCGCCGCTCCTGACGACGTCAGTCGGACAACGTTGTCAGGCCGGTGACTCCGCCGCTCGCCGCACGAGGCGGGCGGCGGCCCCCGCAGTCACGCAGGCGAGAAGGGAACAGCCGAATGAGAGCGAGAGCAGCAGGTGGCATCGCCGCCCTGGTCCTGGGAGCGGCCCTCTGGTCCGCCGCCCCCGTGAGCGCCGCCCCCACCGAGGGCGCCCACCGCACGACGATCACCGCTTCGGAGCGCTCGGCGGCGCTGCGGTTCTGGACGGATGCCCGCCTGCGGTCCGCGCGCAGTCTCGACACCCCTGCCGCGGCGTCCACCCCGTCCGCCGCGCCCGATGCCACCGGCCGCCCGGCGACCGCGCCGAAGGGCGAGGAGGTGCGGGTGGCGCCCCTGCCCGCCCCGCGCACCGCCGCGGCCCCCGCCCCCGCCCTCGCGGCATCGGCCCCCGCCCCATGGACCGGCGGCGGCCTCATCTCCACGACGGCGGGCAAGGTCTTCTTCCAGAACGCGGGCGGCGGCACCTTCGCCTGCTCGGCGACCGTCGCCAACGCGGACAACAGGTCGCTGGTCCTGACGGCGGGCCACTGCGTCGTGGACGCGGGCACGGGCGAGGTCTACCGCAACTGGGTCTTCATCCCGGGCTACGCGAACGGCGACCGCCCCTACGGCACCTTCACCGCGTCGGCCCTCTTCCACCTCGACCAGTACGTGGCGACGGCGGGCAACGCCAACTACGACCTCGCCTTCGCCCGCCTCGCCCCACTGAACGGCCGCAGCCTCGGTGACACGGTCGGCGCCCAGGGCATCGCCTTCAACTCGGCGACGGGCCGCGAGGTCCACTCCTTCGGCTACGGCGGCTCGGCGGCCGAGGGCAACGGCGAACGGCTCAACCACTGCTCCGGCGTGGAGTACCCGGACGCGGGCCGCGAGGGCTCCACGATGTGGGGCATCGACTGCGTGCAGACGGGTGGTTCGAGCGGCGGCGGCTTCCTCGCCGACTTCGACGGCGGCGGGGGCTACCTCGTGGGCAACATCAGCGTGAGCGCCGGGAGCAGCGAGTACCACCCCGTGCTCGGCAACGAGGCCCTGGACCTGTACCGCCGGGCCGGAGCCGCCTGACCCCCCCACGGGACCACCGGCCGGGCCCCCTGTCCCTCCGGGGGCCCGGCCGGTGTCACGCGACCGGGGCGTCCACGCGCTCCAGCTTCCGGGCTCCCGAGCGCGTCGCGTACGAACGGTCCCAACTGCTCTTCGCTGCGGGGTCCTTGCGATCCGAGAGGACGTAGTAGTCCATCTGCGCGCGGCCCGCGGTGACGTCGAGGACGCCGTAGCCGTGGGAGTCGAGATCGGCCCAGTGCACGTGCCGGTTCGCGGCGCGCAGCGCCGCCACGGCGAGGGGCGACACCGACTGGGGCGGGACGCCGAGGATGTCGTCGATGTTGTCGGAGGTCACCGAGGTGACGACGAACTCCGTCGCCGCGCTCGCCGACAGCGGATACGTGGCGGCGTTGACGGGCACGTCGTTGGCCCACGCGCTGTGGATGTCGCCGGTCAGGAAGACCGCGTCGCGGATGTTCTCCGCGCGCAGGTGGGCGAGGAGTTCGCGGCGGTCGTCGGTGTAGCCGTCCCACTGGTCCGGGTTGATCGCCAGACCGCCCGCCGGGACGCCGAGCAAGTCCCGCAGCGGGCCGAGGAGTTCGGCGGGAAGGGCGCCGAAGGCGAGCGGCGAGATCATCACCGAGGTGCCGATCAGCTGCCACTGGGCCGCCGAGGCGCTCAACCCCGCCTTGAGCCAGTCGAGTTGCGCCCGCCCCGTGATCGAGCGCTCCGGGTCGTCGACCGCTCCCGCACCCGTCCGCGCCTGCTGGGAACGGAAGGAGCGCAGATCGAGCATGTGCAGCTCGGCCAGCCCGCCCCAGCCCACCCGCCGGTACACGGTGCCGGCCGTCGAGGGCCGTACCGGCATCCATTCGAAGTACGCCTGCTTCGCCGCCGCGACCCGCGCCGCCCAGTCGCCCTCCGTGCCCGGTGTGTGGTTCTCGGCGCCGCCCGACCAGGCGTCGTTGGCGAACTCGTGGTCGTCCCAGATCGCGATGAAGGGGTGGCGCGCGTGCACCGCCTGGACATCGGGGTCGGTCTTCGTCGTCGCGTGCCGCAGCCGGTAATCGGCCAGCGTCAGCGTCTCGTTGCGGGGGCTGTGCGGCCGTACCGGCTTCTTCGGGTAGTCGCCGCTCGCGTACTCGTAGACGTAGTCCCCGAGGTGCAGGACCGCGTCGAGGTCCGTGCGCGCGGCGAGGTGCCGGTACGCGGCGAAGTAGCCCGCCTCCCAGTTCGCGCAGCTCACGACGCCGAACCGTGCGCCGCCGACGCGCGCGTCGGCGGCGGGGGCGGTCCGGGTGCGGCCCGCAGGCGAGCGCTCGTCGCCGCGCGTGAAGCGGTAGTGGTACGTGGTCGCCGGGCGCAGTCCGCGCACGTCCGCCTTGACGGTGTGGTCCTGCTCGGGGCCCGTCCGGACGGTGCCGCGCGCCACGACGCGGACGAAGTCGGCGTCCTCGGCGACCTCCCAGCCCACCTCGCCCGCGGCCCCGCGCCCCGAGCCCGGCGTCGCCTCCGGAACAGGTGTCACGCGGGTCCACAGCAGGAATCCGTCGGGCAGCGGGTCACCGGAGGCGACTCCGTGGAGGAAGAGCGGCGAGGCGGCGCGCGCGGCCGGAACGAGCGTCCCCGCGAGCACGGCGGAAACGGCGGCGGCCTTCACGACCGTGCGGCGGCGGGGGTGCGAAGGGCCGAAAGGGGGTCTGAGTGCGTCCTCGTGAGTCGTCACACGCGCACGGTAGGGCGCGGGAAGCGGTATGTGACAGGGTCCGTACGGAGGGTTCCCGCACCGTTCAGCCGGGCGTCGCCGCGTGCTCCCCGCGCGCCGTGCCGTCCCCCGTCGCGCTCACAGCCCCGGCGCCCCCCATACGGGGAACCACCGGCTCAGGTCCTCCTCCACCCGCAGGTCCGTGCCGAGAGCCGCGCGCACCTCCAGCTCCAGCTGGTTGTCCCGTTTCTCCCGGTCTCCCGGCTGCGGGGCGAAGGGGTAGAAGCTGCCGCGCTTGTAGAGGTAGACGAGGCCCAGGGAGCGGCCGTGCTCGTCCTGGAAGGCGAGAAGCGAGCACAGGAGCTGGGGGCCGAAACCGCCCTCCTCCAGGAGCGTGTTCACCGCGTGCAGGTCGGTGACGAGGCCGCTCAGGTCCTCGGGCGGCTGGGTCGACAGCAGCCACGTGTACCCGTACGGGTCGCGGCTGAACTCGACGGGGACGCCGCCCCGCTCCGTATCCGCGTCGAGCAGCGCCCGTACGTCGTCCCGCACCCGCGCGAAGGATGCCCCCTCGGCGGCGGCGAAGCACACCGAGCCGCGCCCCGTCGGCCGGAAACCGGTCGCCGCCTGGAGCGTGAGCGCCGCCGAGGGGATGGCGAAGAGCTGATCGAGATCAGGGCGGACCGGCTTCGAGCGGCCGAGCAGCGCGTCGAGGAAACCCACGCGACCTCCAGTCGGGAGCGGTGACGGCGCGGCTCAGCCGGAGAGCTGGGCCGAGATGCGGGAGAGCTGGTCCAGGCGCTGCTGGAGCGTCGGGTGCGAGGAGAGCAGGCGGCCGAGGCTCTCCTTCGAGGAGAAGGCGGGCACGAAGAAGAAGGCGTTGTACGGCTCCGCCTTGCGCAGGTCCTGGGTGGGGATGCGGGACATCTGCCCGCTCACCTTCGTCAGCGCCGACGCGAGCGCGGACGGCCGCCCGGTGAGGAGGGCCGCCGCGCGGTCGGCGGAGAGCTCGCGGTACCGCGACAGGAGGCGGGTCAGGAGGAAGCCGATCGTGTAGACGGCGGCGCTGACCAGCGGGATCAGGAGCAGGGCCACGCCCACGGGATCGTTCCTGTTCCCGCCGCGGGTCAGGCCGCTCCACAGGGCCATCCGGGTGATGAGCCCGGCGAGCACACCGAGGAAGGAGGCGATCGTCATGACGAAGACGTCTCGGTGCGCCACGTGCGACATCTCGTGCGCGAGCACGCCCTCCAGTTCCTCCGGTTCCAGGCGTCTGAGCAGCCCCGTCGTGACGCACACGAGCGCCGAACGTTCGTTGCGCCCGGTCGCGAAGGCGTTGGGGACGTCGCTGTCGGCGATCGCGACGCGTGGTTTCCTCAGGTCGGCCAGGGCGCAGATCCGGTCGACGACACCGTGCAGTTCGGGGGCCTGCTCCGGGCTCACCTCGCGCGCGCCCATGCCGAAGGCGGCGATGCGGTCGCTGAACCAGAACTGCGCCACGAAGAGCGCGCCCACCGCGATCAGGATGATCGGCCAGGCCCCGCGCAGCACCGCGAGCAGGACGCCCACGAGGACGACGTAGAGCAGACCGATGAGGAACATCGTGGTCACCATGCGCACGGTGAGCCCCTGGTCGGGTGCGTAGCGTGAACGACTGCGGGCCATTCCCGCCTCCCCTCATTGCCTTCCGTCGGCTCAGGGCGACGCTGTCCTGCCGCCGCCTCCGGCTTCCGCTTACTCCATAGTGCCCTTTTCCATGTCGAAGGGGAGTAAACGGATGTTCGAAAAAGGGTTTCCGTCGCCGCGCATGCCGCGGCCCCGGCACCCCACCGAGGGGGATGCCGGGGCCGCGCACGGGGTCGGGCCGGGGCCCTGGGTCAGCCGGCCGCCACGAAGCCCAGCTCACCGTGGGTGTACGAGCCGTCGAGGTGGCCCTTCGTGATGCCGTACGGACCGCCGATGTTCAGGTAGTCGGCGTTGACGTCCACGTGGGTGTACTCGGCTTCGCCGGCCACGAAGGACGGGCCCTCGTCGGCGGAGGCCAGGCTCGCGCCACCCAGAACGGCGGTGGCGGCAAGGGCGGTGGCGGCGAAGACGGTGCGAAGGCGCATGCAAACTCCTCGTTGAGGTGGGGTCGTTCGCACCGAGACTTCCCCTGGTGAAGGGCCATATCCCCTCCCGCAACTCGAATTCCATCGAATGGGTCAACGCCCGAACTGTTGACAAGCGCATCACGTGGTCGCGGCCCGGTGCGCGGGGCTGTCGGGAGCGGGAGCGGGAGCAGGGGCGGGGGCGCCGCTCAGGCGCTCCCGGGCTCGAAGGCGAAGTCGTGGAGCAGCGGGCCCGTCGTGGCCGGGTCCTCGTACATCGGGGTGTGGCCGATCCCCGGCAGGACCTCGACGCGGCAGCCGGGGACGGGGCGGTACTCGTCGACGCAGGAAGGCGGCCAGCGCTTGTCGGCGCCGCCGAAGAGCACCAGGGACGGCAGGCCGAGCGCGGTGAGGCGGGCGGGCAGCGGCCTCTCGCGCAGGTACGCGGTCGACGCGCGGTCCGTGCCGGTGAGGCCCTGGTACGTCATCCCCTTGACGTCGGCTACGAGTTGGGCCGGGATCTCGACCTCGCGCGTGAAGGCGCCGGCCAGTGTGGCGCGGATCATCCCGTCCGTGCGCAGCGCCCACAGCAGGTTCCCGATGCCGGGCGTGGCGAGGAGGCGGGCGGGGAGGCTGTCGCCGCTGAAGGAGTCCATGCTCGGGCCCGTGTCGATCACACCGAGACCGGCCACGAGATCGGGGCGTGTCTCGGCGAGCGCGATCGCGACGCAGCCTCCGGTGGAGTGGCCGACGACGGTCGCCCGGCGGACCCCGAGCCCGTCGAGCCGCGCCGCGACGAGACGGGCCTCCTCGGCCATGCCGTAGTCCGCCGCGCGGGGCTTGGGCGAGGCGCCGTGGCCGAGCAGGTCGAAGCGGAGGACGCGGAGCCCCGAGAGGGCGGGGAGCACGGGGTCCCACCAGGCGAGGGAACCGGCGAGGCCGTGGATCAGGACGAGCGGCGGCGCCGTCGCCCCGGAGGCGGGGGACTCGGCCACGTGCAAAACGGGCGTCCGCGCGGCGCCGCCCCTCCGGGGGCCGAGGGGCAGGGAGTTACTGGTTTCGGTCATGACTTCAGCTTCTTCGTCCGCCCGGAATCGGTATTGGAGGAATGTTCGTACAGTCGGTACATGGAGGACACGAGCCGGTGGGAGATCGCGCGGGTGCGGGCCCGCGGCGGGGTCGCGATGGCGGGGTTCCGGGTTCACCCGGGCTCCGACGTGGAGTTGCGGGCGCTGCCGCACCCGGCGGTGACGCTCGCCGTCGAATTCGGCGAACGGGCCTTCGCAGTACGGGCGGAGAGCGGTGAGGTACGGGCCGAGAACGGTGAAGTGCGGGCCGAGAACGGTGAAGTACGGGCGGCAAGCGGTGAAGTGCGTGCCGGAGGGCTCGCCGCCGGGCTCGGGTTCGGGGTCTTCAGGGCGCGGGCCGCGGGTACCGCCGCCGTGCAGGCGCGCCTCTCGCCCCTGCTCGCCCGCTCCGTACTCGGTTTGCCGCTCGCGGAGTTGGGGCGCGGGGTCGTTCCGCTGGACGCGGTGTGGGGGGCCGGTGCGGAGCGCCTGAGGGAGCGGCTCGCCGAGGCCGCGGGGTGGCCGGAGCGGTTCGCGCTCGTCGAGGCCGAGTTGGCCCGGCGGGCGTTGGCCGAGGGCGGCGTCGATCCCGAAGTCGCCCACGTCTGGCGGCTGATCGTCCGCGGCGGGGGCCGGGTGCGCGTCGAGGAGCTGGCCGGGCTGACCGGCTGGAGCAGGCAACGGCTGTGGGCGAGGTTCGGCGAACAGCTGGGCATCACCCCCAAGCGCGCCGCCATGCTCGTCCGCTTCGACCACGCCGTCCACGCCCTCCTGCGCGGGGACGGACCCGCGCGCGTCGCCGTCGAGCACGGTTACGCCGACCAGTCCCACCTGCACCGCGACGTCCGCCTCTTCGCGGGCACGACGCCGGGGCTGGCGATACGCGAACCGTGGCTCGCGGTGGACGACAGGGCCTGGCCGACGGGGGGCACGTGACGGAGGTCGCCCCATTCTGCCGGAGCGGTGGCGGCGGCGTGCCGGTCGGCCCGTACTGCCGGAGTGTGCGGCGCCGATCGGCCCCTGCCGCCCGGGGCACGCGCTCCACGCGCCGGGGGAGACGGGCGGCCCCCCGGGGGCAGGACTTGAGCGGCGGGGTACGTGCGGTGGCGCCGCGCGTACAGGTCCGTTCACCCCGTCTTCCGCCCGTCGCCACCGCGCGGTCGCTCCCGCGTGCGTGGATGTTCCCGTCCAGCCCGCCCCGCCCCGGGAGCCCTCGTGTCCACCGCCACTCCGCCCCGTACCGCCGGAGCCGCCCGCCGCGTCGGCGCCGGCGTCGCCGCCACCGCCGCGCTCGGCGCGCTCCTCGCCGCCGCGCCGCAGGCGAGCGCGGCGACGCCGTCCCCGCGCCCCGGCGACCTCCTCACCGTCCGGCTCGACCAGCTCCGTCCCACCCAGCCGTCCGTCGGCAAGGATCAGATCTTCTACAAGCTCGGCCGGTACGGGAGCCCGAAGGACGAGCAGGCGGGGGACTTCAACAAGCGCTTCGACGACTGGTGCGAGACCAACGGCCAGGGCGAGGCCGAGAAGGTCCCCGTGGGGGCCAGGCTCGCCGACCCCGCGAGCTTCACGTGCGCGATCCCGCTCGGCGAGGAGACCGACGAGAGCCGTGCCGCGATGAAGACCGTCGTCGTCGGGCCCGGCGGCAGCCTCTACCTCACGGACGGCCACCACAGCCTGACCTCCTTCTGGGAGGCTCCGGACGGCGGCCCCGGTACGACCATCAGGCTGCGCGTCCAGGCCGACTACAGCGAGCTGGGCCAGAGCGCCTTCTGGGACGAGATGCGCGCCCACCACTGGGTCTGGCTCCGCGACGAGCACGGCGACCCCGTCACCACCGAGGAACTCCCCACCCGCCTCGGCCTCTCCCGCTTCCACGACGACCCCTACCGCTCCCTGGTCTACTTCACACGCGACATCGGCTACACCGCACCGGAGGACGCCGCCGAGTACCTGGAGTTCCTGTGGGGCGGCTGGCTGCGCGAGCGGCTCGACCTCGGCGCCTACGACCTCGACGACCCGGCCTCCTACCTCCAAGCCGTGCGGAGCGCCTCCGAGTTGATGGTGGCCGCCGATCCGGACGAGGTCATCGCGGACGGGCGCACGGCCGCCGAACTCGGCCGCCTCGACGAGTGGAACGACGGCAAGAAGCCCGAGAAGGGCGAGTTCGGCAAGCTCTCGCAGCCGCTCACGGCCGAGAAACCCGGCAAACTCGCCTTCGCGCTCGACTACCGCTCCCGCACCGTCGCCCCGCCCCGCTGCACCACCACGCTGCGCGGCGCCCGCTCGGGCCCGCTCGTCGTCGACTCCGGCGTCACGTGCCTCGACAACACACGCCAGACCGGTCCCGTCGTCGTACGCGCCGGAGCCTCGCTCGTCGCCCTCGGGGCCGAACTCACCGGTCCCGTACAGGCCGTGAGCGCGCGGAGCGTGTACCTGTGCGGTACGACGCTCGACGGGCCGCTCTTTGTGGTCGGCTCCGGGCTCCGCACCGAAGGCCCTGACTGCTCCGCCAACTCCTTCGGCGGTCCCGTCCAGTTGGTGGCGAACACGCGGGGCTGACTTGCCCCGTACCGCCGCAATCCTCCACGTTGATCCTTCAACTCGCGGACGGTGCCGATGGGTTGGCGGGCCGTGCGTGTAAATAATCCGTAGCAAAGGTTCGTACCTTCGCATTGACATCGCGCGCGGCCCGGCCGAACCTCGAAGGCGGCGCGGGTCCTTCGCACCCCACCGGCCCCAGCGGGCCGCGCGGGGACCGTGCCTGCCGGGTGGCCCCACGCCCCTGGCGGCGTGGCCGCGTACCTGGCGGGCGGCCCGTCGTTCCCCCACCCGCCAGGGAGGTACCGTCATGCCCGCAGCATCCCGTACCCGCATCCCCCACAGCTCCGGCCGCAGGGCGGGGCGCCCGCTCGCCGCCGGCGCCGCGCTCCTCGCCGCCGCCTTCTGCGGCCTGGCGACCGCCCCGCAGGCGGGCGCCGCTCCCGCTCCCGCACCCGTCGCCGCCGCCGCGCCGGGCGAGGCCCCGCCGGACTCCTTCTGGGGCGACACCTCCGCCTTCCCCGCGCCGAACAACGTGGTCACTGTCGCGGTCCTCAACCGCACCAACGGCAAGTACCCCGACAGCGAGGTCTACTGGAGCTTCAACGGCGAGACGCACTCCATCGCCGAACAGCCCTACGTCGACATGCCCGCCAACTCGGCGGGCCGCATGTACTTCCACCTCGGCTCGCCCGACAGCGAGTACCAGGACTTCATCGAGTTCACCGTCGGCGACAACGTCTTCAACGGCAACACGACCCGCGTCGACGCCTTCGGCCTCAAGCTCGCGATGCGCCTGCACGCCGCGGACGGCTACGACGTGCAGGTCGGCGAGGACTACGACACCTTCCAGCAGTCCCGCGAGCAGACCTTCCAGGAGTTCAAGGACGAGGTCCCCACCGAGTTCAAGGGCCTCGCCGACGATCCCACCCGCATCCCGGCCCCCGGCGGCTCGCCCGACTTCCGTGCGGGCGGCAAGTACGCGGACTACTTCACCGCCTACGCCCAGTCGCAGGGCGTCGACGCGCCCACCTCCGACATCACGGGTTGCGCCGGCGTCCTCGCCAACGACCCGGGCAAGTGCTCGGCGCTCAACCGCCACGTCGCCCAGCTCCCCGAGGACCAGTGGTCCACGCCGGACCTGTACTACAAGGACAGCCCGGCGAACTACTACGCGAAGTTCTGGCACGACCACGGCATCAACCACCTCGCCTACGGCTTCCCGTACGACGACTACGCCGGCCAGTCCTCCTTCGTCTCGCACCAGGACCCGCAGTGGCTCGCGGTGGCCGTGGGGTGGTGACGTTCCCTCCGGATCGCTGAGGTCCCTCCTGGAACGGTGGCATCGCGCCCGGAGTGTTGATGGACACGTCGCAGGGCCCGTACGAAGAGCAGCTCTTCGTACGGGCCCTGTGGACAATCCGACTCCCGTGATCCGACCGCCTCGCGGCCCCGGTCCGGCCGCGAGGTACCGGAGGACCTCAGCCCTCCGACAGCAACCCTTCCCGCAGCTTCCCCAGTGTCCGGCTCAGCAGGCGCGAGACGTGCATCTGCGAGACGCCCAGCTCCGCCCCTATCTGCGCCTGGGTCAGCTCCTGCCCGAAGCGCAGTTCGAGCAGGTACCGCTCGCGATCGTCGAGCGTGCCGAGGAGGGGGCGCAGCGCCGTGAAGTTCTCGACCAGCTCCATCGCCGGGTCCCAGTCGCCGAGGAAGTCGGCGTAGGTCGTCGCGGTCTTCTGGTCGGGCTTGCCGCTCGTGGTGCTGTCGGCGGGCAGGTCGAGCGAGTCGGACATGTAGCCGTTCGCCGCGATGAGCCCGTCGATGACCTCCTCCTCGCTGATGTCCAGCTCGGCCGCCAGCTCCTTGACCCCGGGGTCGCGGTCCAGCTCGACCGCGAGCCGCTCCTTGGCCCGCGCGAGGTCGACGCGCAGCTCCTGGAGGCGCCGCGGGACGTGCACCGCCCACGTGCTGTCGCGGAAGTACCGCTTGATCTCGCCGACGATGTACGGGATCGCGAAGGAGGTGAACTCGGCCTCGCGGGTGAGGTCGAAGCGGTCGATCGCCTTGATGAGGCCGATCGTGCCGACCTGGAGGATGTCCTCCATGTCCCCGTTGCCGCGGTTGCGGAAACGGCGCGCGGCGAAGCGCACGAGGGACTGGTTCATCTCGATGAGCGTGTTGCGCGCGTACTGGTAGGCGTGCGTGCCCTCTTCGAGGACGGCGAGCTGATCGAAGAAGAGCCGCGAGAGCTCGCGGGCGTCCTGCGGGGCGATCTTCCCCGCATCCTCTATCCAGGGCAGTCCGGCGGCATCCGCCTCGGCCGCCGCCGGGCCGGACGTGCCCGTGCTGTGCGTGGTGATCGTCACGAGTAGCACCTTTGCAGTCGGTTGCGGTCGAAGAACTTCGACATGGCCCCGCCTGCCCCGGCCCGTCGCCGTCACACACGACGAAACGCGACGATCGGGAAACGGCCCGAAATCATCAGGAGAACGAGGTTCGGCGCCGGTGGAATACCGGCTCTGTCGGGCCGGATGATCCTCTTCCGGAATCCACTCCACCCCGCTGACCAGGTAAGTCGGCGCTCCTCCCGTGACTTTCCGCAGGGAATAAGAAAAGACACGAGAGATCGCGAAAAATGCCGTGCATATCTGTTCCGGACGCGGGAATTCGGGAACAAGGGTTTATGCGGGCAGTCCGCCACGGGCCCCGCCGCGCCGCACCGCCCGGGTTGTTGGGTACGGTTTCCCAGGGCACCCCCAGGGTGCCGACGTACCGTCAGGCGCGCCGCCGGGGGCCGCGGGCGGGTGTGTCGCTGGTCCGCCGAACGAGTGAGGCGGGCGAGAATGAACGAATGCAGACAATCGTACGAGCCCGGACGGGGTGGGGCAGTGAACAGCCACGACGTCACTGATGAGCAGTGGGAAGGGCTCGCCCAGGTCGTACCGCTGCGCAGCAGCGACGCCTGGCCGTCCTGGCCGGGGCACAGCGCGCTCCCGGACGCGGAGACCGCCTCGCGCCGGCGCTTCGTCGTCCTGCGCGTGAACGTCTTCGCGGACGCGCGGGAGGTCGCCGAGACGCTCATGGCGCAGATCCCCGTTCTGCTCGACCTCAGCGGCGCCGAGAGCGAGACCGCCAAGCGCGTACTCGACTTCAGCAGCGGCGTGGTCTTCGGCCTCGGTAGCGGCATGCACCGCGTCGACCGCAACGTCTTCCTGCTGGCCCCTCCCGGCACCGAGGTGCAGAGCCTGGTGGAGGGCGTGCGGGGCACGGGCGCGATCGGCTGAGACGCCGGCCGATGGCGGTGGGGTGCGCGGGGAGTGCGGGGTGCCGCGTGCTCGTGGTGCCGAGTGCCCTCCGGGGCGTGGTGCGCGGCGCGCGCGGTGGGCGTGGCGGGGAAGGGCGGGGACGCGGGCGTCTCGCTTCGGTGAGCGCTGAGGTGCTGTCCGGGGGCGGGCCGCGGCACGGCGTTCAGCGAGGGGGGAGTCCCCGGCGAAACGGTTCGTCTTCCGGCCCGGGCCGCCGTCCGTGACGGGGAACTACGCCGTTCCCTGCCCCGCTCCGCATGCGGCACGCGGGCGACCGCCGCGCGCGGGGGCCCAGGCCCGGCGGAGCGGCTCGGTCCCGCCGGGTGACGATGCGCCGCGGTGAGTGGCTCGGGCGCGGTCCGGCCGGGTGGGGCCGGTGCGTGCGGTGGCCGAGGTTTCGCCCGGCGGAGTGGAGGGCCTTTCCCGCGCGTCCCCCGATGGTGGGAAGCTGCCGCAGGCGAAACGGTTCGTCGCGGAGAGGCACGCCTATGTTCCGCACATGCCTCCCACCTCAGGTCCCGGCCCCACCGCGCAGGCCGCCGAAACGCCCCGACCCGTCCCGCCCGGCGCGGACGGCGCGGACGGCGCTTCCGCGCCGAGCGCCGCGCGCGTACCCGGTCAGACGCGCGCGGACACCACACCCCGCCCGCATCTGACCGAACTCCGTCTCTCCGCCTTCGCCGGTCACCGCGCCACCGTTCTGCCCCTCGGCCCCGTCACTCTCCTCACCGGGCCGAGCGGCGGCGGCAAGTCGACCGCGCTCGCCGCCTGCGCAGCCCTCGCCGCGCTCGGCAACGGCTCCTCGCTCGCCGAGGCCTTCCCCGAACCCCACGCCGCCGTCCCCGAGACGGCCCGCCCCGACGCGCAGCGGCGGCGCGGCTTCCGCATCGGCTGCGTCTGCGACGGCCCCGCCGGACCCGTACGCCTCGACCTCGCCGTGCAGGCGGAGCCCGAACTGCGCATCGTGGGCGAACGCCTCAGCGGCGACGGCGTCGTCTACCTCGAAACCGCGCTGCGCGACCCCGCCCGCCGCACCGTGCAGGCCGCCTGGCACACGGCGGGCAACGCCTCCGTCACCCGCGCCCCGCTCCCCGACGACCTCCTCGGCACCACACTCCTGCCGCTGCGCGTCGCGGGCCGTACGAAGGAGCAACGACGCGTCCTCGCGGCGGCCGAGCAGACCGTCCTCGCCCTGCGCAGCCTCTTCCCGTGCACCCCCGCCCCCGCGGCGATGCGCCCGCCGCCCGCCGGCGGGGACGGGCTGCTGCGCCGCGACTGCGCCAACCTCGCCGAGGTGCTGCACCGTGCCGCGCGCGAGTGCCGCACGCGGTACGGGCTCCTGGAGGCGGCGGTACGGGAGGGCTGTGCGGGCCCCGTCGACGGCCTCGGTACCGAGCTGCTGCCCGGGGGCGCGGTCATGGCACGGCTCCTGCGCCCCGAGGGCCCCGGGACCCCGTTGTCCCGGCTCGGTGACGGTGAACTGCGGTACCTGGCGATGGCGTTGGTGCTGTTCACCGGGCCCGGTGTGCTCGATGTGGACCCGGCGAGCGAAGTACCTGGCGCGCTCCAGGCGCTCACCGTCCTCGCGGACGACTTCGACCTGCACCTCGACGAGCGCCAGGTCGCTCTGCTCCTGGACCTGGCGGCGCGGATGGCCGCGCGCGGCCACATCCGTCTCCTCGGCGCGCTCTCCCGCCCGCCCGTCCCGCTGGACGGCTCGCCGGGCGGGCGGCAGAGCTTCCCGGGGGTGCGGCTCGTGGAAGTGGGCACGGCGGTACGTGGTACACCGGAGCGGTGACGAGCCAGACACCCCCGCCCGGGGCCCCTCGAACCGCTTGGGACACGGCCCTCCAGGAGTTGCGCGAACGCCTCACCGCCTTCGCCGCCGCCCGCGACTGGGAGCAGTACCACACGCCGAAGAACCTCGCGGCGGCGCTCAGCGTGGAGACCGCGGAACTCCTGGAGATCTTCCAGTGGCTGACCCCCGAGCAGTCGGCGGCCGTCCTGAACGATCCCGCGACGGGCTTCCGCGTCCACGACGAAGTCGCTGACGTCCTCGCATATCTCCTCCAGTTCTGCCACGTCCTCGGCATCGATCCGGTGCGGGCGCTGCACGCGAAGATCGGCAGGAACGAGGAGAGGTTTCCCGTCGGGGAGAGCGACTGAAACGAAAATCTCGTCACTCTTCGGAGTGAGCCGTTGTGCGCCTTCCCTGGAGTTATCCACAGATTTGCCGTGATGGCTTCCGATGTCCTCACCCGTCCAGCACGCTGAGTAGCGAAGCCGGCAACGGATGGACGGACACGGGGGACGGAACGATGGACGCGACACGGCTCGCGGTGGTGACGGCGGCGGCGCTCGGGGCGGCACGCACGGAGACGGAGGTGGTACGGGAGGCCTGGCAGGCCCAGGCCCTGGCCCGCGCGGTCGGCGGCATCCTGGCGGCGACGGGCCCGCATACCCAGAGCGCCGAGGCCCGCAGGCTCCACGAGACCGGCGACACGGGCGCCCCGCCCTGCGTCCGGCCCCGCGCGGGCCGTCTCACCTCGGTCGCCGACCCGCCCCGCGCCCTGGACGCCCTGGACTCGCTTCTCGCGGAAGCGGCTCACGCTCTCATCCCCCTCGCGGCGACGGCGGCGGAGAGCGGCACGTACACGGACTGCATGGAAACGATCGAAGCCCTGGGCAACTCCCGGGACGCGGTGCGGGTGTTGCGGGGGCTGTGGGCGGGGTCGCCGGAAGTGGTGGCGCGAGGAAAACCGGTCGACACCGGGAGTGACGATCCGGGACGCTGCGCGCGATGACAAGAATCAGTGACACCCCGCCCGCGTGGGACGACCGCACCCAGCTCACCACGTTCCTCGACTACGCACGCGACACCGCCCGGGCCAAGTGCGAGGGCGTCTCCCCGGAGCACGCCCGCACGGCACCCCTGCCCGGCTCGCCGCTGATGACGATGAGCGGAGTGATCAACCACCTGCGGTGGGTCGAGTACTACTGGTTCCAGGTGGTCTTCCTCGGTGAGGAGGACGAGGGTCCCTGGACCGACGAGGACCCGGACCGCGAGATGCGCGTGGCCGTCGACTTCCCGCTCCCGCGACTGCTCGGCGAATACGCGGAACAGAGCGCCCGCTACCGCGAACTGGTCGCGGGCACCGCACTGGACAAGCAGGCCCAGCGCCCCATCCGCGACGGCCGCCACGTCGATCTGCGCTGGATTCTCCTCCACCTCACGGAGGAGACAGCCCGCCACAACGGGCACTTGGACATCCTGCGGGAACTGCTGGACGGGACGAGAGGGGGGTGAGGAGGCGGGGGACCCTGCGGTAGGGCGGCTTTCGGGGGCTCCTCGACCGGCGGGGGCGTGCGGCGGCGGGGCGCGTGCGGGGGTGGGGTGGGGCGGCGCGCATGCGGGGTCGTGGGCGCGTGCGGGGGTGTGAGGACGTGTGGGGTGCCTGCCTGCCGGTGGGCGGGAGAGGGCGTCAGGGGCGGGGCGGGACGGGTTGGTGGGAGTTCGGCGGGGATGGTGGGGCTCTGGTCGTTTTGGCGGTGCCGGGCGTTCGGCGGGCCCGAGGGCTCTCCCGGGCGCGGGTCGTGTCGGGTGAGGCGGGAGCGGAACTCCGGGCCGGGAGTGCGTGAGGGCGTCCCCGCCGGGAAAGCCGGCCGGGCGGCGGCGGCCCGAGGTGCTGGGCGCGTGGCGCCTGGCTTCGTCAACCGCGCTTCGCTCGCCGGGACCGTGTCGGGGAAGGCGATGCGGGTCGCCCGGCGCGGCTCTGGCCGCTCCGGCGGGGTGCCGGTCGCATCGGCGGGCGTTCAGCGGGGGTGGCGGGAGTCGGGGCCGTTTTGGCAGGGTGTCGGTCGTTTCGGCGGAAGACCGGCCGCTCCTCCTGGAGTTGAGTTCGACCGGGGTGATGGGAGTCCGGCCATTGTGGCGGGGTGGGGGTGTTCGGCCGGGGTGGTGGGACTTTGATCGCTCCGGCGGGGTTCGGCCGCTTCGGCGGGAGTGGCGGGGCTCTGGCCGGCCGTTTGGCGGGGTGCGCCGGGCGTTCGGTGGGTGTCGGGTGGGGGTGGCGGGGGTTCGGCCGCTTCGGCGGAAAGTCGCCCGCTTCGGCGGGAGTTGGGCCGCTCCGGCAAGGGTTGGCCGACTTGGGGGAGTTGCGCCGGGGTGGCGGGTGGTTGGCGGGCATGGTAGGACTTTGGCCGTTTTGGCGGGGTGCCGGGCGTCCGGTGGGAGTCTGGCGGGGGCGGCGGGAGTCGGGCCACTCCGGCGGGAGGTCGCCCGCTTCGGCAGGAGTCCGGCCCGGATGGCGGGAGTCCGGCCAGGGTGGCGGGGCTCTGGCCATTCCGGCGGGGGCCCGGTTGTTCCGGCAGGGGTCCGGCCGGGGGAGCGGGACTCCGGCCATTCCGGCGCTGTTCCAGCCGCTTCCGCCGGGCTCCAACTGTCCAGGTGGTCTGCGGCTGTCCCGCGGGGGACTGCGGCCCGTGTCGCGTGGGCCCGCCCGGGGGTGAACGTTTCGGGGGGACGGGGCGTCCAGGGAGTGAGGTCGTTCTTGTGTCAGGGGGTGGGCGCGTTGCGGGCGGTGGGAGTGCGTATGGCTCTGGCGGTTGGCCTGCTCGTGGCCGGTGCGGGCTGTGGGAGTCAGTCGACGGGGGATGACGGGGACCTGCGAGCGATGCGGGAGCGGGCCCGGCGGGTCGGGGCGGCCTGGGAGGGGAGCGGTGCGGCGGCCTCGTGGCGCGCGGGGTACCACCCCGTGGGTTCGGGGGTGCGGTTGCCGCGTGGGGGCTGGCGGGGCGTGGATGATCAACGTGCCTATGCGCAAGGGGCGTTCGAGTTGCGGGGAGGGTTGCCCGGCGCCGGGACGAAGGAGGTCGGCGTGACGTGGGCGGGGCGGGCGCCGGTCGTCCGGCCGCTTGTGGGGGCTCGGGCCTCGTACGCGCGGATGGCCCAGGGCGGGGACGGCGAGGGGAAACCGCACCTCACCGTGACCGGCGCGCGGCTCGGCACGACGACGGTCGCGACCACTCGCGGCCCGGCGACCGTCCCGGCCTGGCTCTTCGCGCTGGACGGCTACGACTCCCCGCTCAGGCGCGCCGCCGTGACCCCCTCACCGGCTCCCCGCTCGCCGATACCCCCCGCCCGTTCCCTGCCCGGTGAGCGAGTGGACCGGCTCGCCGGGGTCAGCGCGGACGGGCGCACGGTCACCGTGGTCGTCGCGCACGGGGTGTGCGACGACGGCCCCCGCGTGGCGGTCCTGGAGACGCGGGGCAGTGTCGTGCTCTCCGCCTCCGTCGCAAAGGGCCGGCACCCCGGCGTGTGCACGAAGCAGGCGAGACTCACGCCCGTCCGCGTACGTCTCAAGCAGCCCCTGGACGGGCGGGTCCCGCTCGACGCGCTCACCGGTGCGCCGGTGCCGTACAAGGAACCACCCGCAGGCTGAGCCGCAGCGGGTGTCGTCCCCCTGGAGAGCCGGGCTGCCGCGTGGAGTCCGGGTCGGGCCGGGTGGGGTCGGCGGTGAGGGTGGCCATCGTTCCCACCCTCGCTGGGGGCTGCCCGCCCCGAGAGGGGCAAGTCGGCACGGCGGAATTTTCACCCGACCGTGGAACGGGGCCCGTGGGGGGTGCGGCGCGGTCGAGGCGGGGGTCAGGAGGCAGGATGGGGGGCATGGATCTGCGTATCTTCACCGAGCCCCAGCAGGGCGCCACGTACGACACACTCCTCACCGTCGCGAAGGCGACCGAGGACCTCGGCTTCGACGCGTTCTTCCGCAGCGATCACTATCTGCACATGGGTGGCGACGGTCTCCCGGGTCCCACGGACGCCTGGATCACCCTTGCCGGGCTCGCCCGCGAGACGAAGCGGATTCGTCTCGGAACGCTCATGACCGCCGCGACCTTCCGCCTCCCCGGCGTTCTCGCCATCGAGGTCGCGCAGGTCGACCAGATGTCCGGCGGACGCGTCGAACTAGGCATCGGCGCGGGCTGGTTCGAGGAGGAGCACAAGGCGTACGGGATTCCGTTCCCGAAGGACAAGTTCTCGCGCCTCGAAGAGCAGCTCGCGATCGTCACCGGGCTGTGGGAGACGAAGCCGGGCGACACCTTCAGCTACGAGGGACGCCACTACCAGCTGGAGAACTCCCCGGCCCGCCCGAAGCCCGCGCAGTCGCGGGTGCCGGTGCTCATCGGCGGGTTCGGCGCGAGCCGTACGCCGAAGCTCGCGGCGCGGTACGCCGACGAGTTCAACGTGCCCTTCGGCTCGATCGAGGACAGCGAGCGGCAGTTCGGCCGGGTGCGGGCGGCGGCCGGCGAGGCGGGCCGCAACCCCGAGGACCTCGTCTACTCGAACGCGCTTGTCGCCTGCGTCGGAGCGAACGACGCCGAAGTGGCGCGTCGCGCGGCGGCGATCGGCCGCGAGGTCGACGAGCTGAAGAAGAACGGGCTCGCCGGGACGCCCGCCGAAGTGGTCGACCGTATCGGCCAGTTCGCCGCGATCGGCTCCCAGCGGATCTACTTCCAGATCCTCGACCTGGACGACCTCGACCACCTGGAGCTCATCTCCTCGCAGGTGCGGAGCCAGCTGAGCTGACCCCGGGCGGGGCGGGCGCGGGACGGCGAGGGGGGCTCGCCGCCCCCGCCCCCGCCCCCCGCGAAGCCCGACGGGCGTTCCGGTTAAATCGGTCGTCCGCCGGGGCGGGGGGAACGCATAATCACGGGGTGTTCATGACCTTGACGACCACCGGTACCCCCGAAGCGCCCGCCTCCGACCTCGGCTTTCTGCTCCACAAGCATCCCGGGCGGGCCCAGCGCTTCGACACGGCGCACGGGACGGCGCACGTGTTCTACCCCGAGGCCGGGGTCGAGCGGTGTTCGGTGGCGTTGCTCCTGGAGATCGACCCCGTCGCGCTCGTGCGGCGCGGGAAGCGCAAGGGGCGCGGCAAGGCGCCGGACGCCTCGCTCGCGCAGTACGTCAACGACCGCCCGTACGCCGCCTCCTCGCTCTTCACCGTCGCGCTCGGCACCGTCTTCAAGACGGCCCTGCACGGCGAGTGCAAGGCGAGGCCCGAACTGGCCGGGCGCGCGCTGCCGCTGCGGATCGAGCTGCCCGCCGTGCCCGCGAACGGCGATCCCGGCCTCGTCGAGCGGCTCTTCGCCCCGCTCGGCTGGACCGTGACCGCCGAGCCCGTCCCGCTCGACCCCGCCTTCCCCGAGTGGGGCGACTCGCGGTATGTACGGCTCGTGCTCGAAGGCGAGCAGGTGCTCGCCGAGGCGCTGCGCCACCTGTACGTCCTGCTGCCCGTCCTCGACGGCACCAAGCACTACTGGGCCTCGGCGGACGAGGTCGACAAGCTCCTCCGGGCCGGTGAGGGCTGGCTGCCCGCGCACCCCGAGCAGGCGTACATCACGCGCCGCTACCTCAGCTACCGCTACTCGCTCACGCGCGACGCGATGGAACGCCTCGAACTCCTCCGGCTCGCCGAGTCCGACGACACCGAGGCCGGGAACATCGACAACGCGGTGGAGGACGGAACGGAGGGCGCGGAAGGCGGTGACGGTACGGAGGGCGCCCCCGAAGCCGGCGGTACGGAGGGCGAGGCCCCCGACGCCTCCCGTCCCGTCACTCTCGCGTCCCGCCGCCGCGCCGCGATCCTCGAAGCGCTCCGCGCCGCGAACGCCGCCCGCGTCCTCGACCTCGGCTGCGGCGAGGGCACCTTGGTCAAGGAACTGCTCAAGGACCCGCGCTTCACGCACGTCCTCGGCATGGACGTCTCGCAGCGCGCGCTCCAGATCGCCGCGCGCCGCCTACGTCTGGACCGGATGCCCGAGCGGCAGGCGGCTCGGCTCACGCTCGTGCAGGGCTCGCTCGCGTACACCGACCCGCGCCTCACCGGCTACGACGGCGCCGTGCTCAGCGAGGTGATCGAGCACGTCGACCCGCCGCGCCTCGCGACGCTCGCGTACACCGTCTTCGGGGCCGCGCGCCCCGCGACGGTCGTCGTGACGACACCGAACGCCGAGTACAACGTGCGCTGGGAGACCCTGCCCGCCGGGCACGTCCGCCACCACGACCACCGTTTCGAGTGGGACCGCGCCCAGTTCAGGCGCTGGGCCCAGGAGGTCGCCGCCGCGTACGGGTACACCGTCGCCTACGGGCCCGTCGGCGAGGAGGACCCCGAGGTGGGCCCGCCGACCCAACTCGCCCGCTTCACCCGTGCCGACACCACCGAGTCCGTCACGGACACCACCACGAAGGAAGGAGCGGCGGCATGAGCGAGAACACCACCACCGACACCACCACCGACACCACCACCGGCACCAGCACCGAGACCGCCGCCGGCCCCGCGGGCACTCCGGCCGCCCCCGCCCCGGCGAAGAGCCGTCGCTGCCCCGTGCCCGACCTCTCCCTCGTCGTCCTCGTCGGTGCGACGGGCTCCGGCAAGTCCACGTTCGCCGGGCGGCACTTCAAGCCGACCGAGGTGCTCTCCTCCGACTTCTGCCGGGGGCTCGTCGCGGACGACGAGAACGACCAGGGCGCCTCGCGCGACGCCTTCGACGTGCTCCACTACATCGCGGGCAAACGGCTCGCCGCCGGGCGGCTCACCGTCGTGGACGCGACGAGCGTGCAGCGCGAGAGCCGCAAGCAACTCGTGGACCTGGCCCGCGAGTACGACGTACTGCCCGTCGCGATCGTTCTCGACGTGCCCGAGGACGTGTGCGCCGAACGCAACGCGAAGCGCGAGGACAGGGCGGGCCTCCCGCGCCGCGTCATCCAGCGCCACCAGCGCGAACTGCGCCGCTTACTGCGCGGCTTGGAGCGCGAGGGTTTCCGCAAGGTGCACGTGCTCCGCGGTGTCGCCGAGGTCGAGTCGGCGCAGGTCGTGCGCGAGAGGCGCTTCAACGACCTGCGCGAACGTACCGGCCCCTTCGACCTGATCGGCGACGTGCACGGCTGCTCCGCCGAGCTGGAGGAGCTGCTCGGCAAGCTCGGCTACGAGGACGGCGCGCACCCCGAGGGCCGAACCGCCGTCTTCGTGGGGGACCTTGTCGACCGAGGCCCCGACACGCCCGCCGTGCTGCGCCGCGTCATGGGCATGGTCGCGGCGGGGACCGCGCTGTGCGTGCCCGGCAACCACGAGAACAAACTCGGGCGCCACCTGAGCGGCCGCAAGGTCACCGTCGCCCACGGACTGGCCGAGACCATCGAGCAGTTGGAGCGCGCCGAGGCCGAGGAGCCCGGCTTCAAGGAGAAGGCCGCGGAGTTCGTGCGCGGCCTCGTGAGCCACTACGTGCTCGACGGCGGCAAGCTCGTCGTCTCGCACGCCGGACTCCCCGAGCGCTACCACGGCCGCACCTCGGGACGGGTCCGCTCGCACGCGCTCTACGGCGACACGACGGGCGAGACCGACGAGTTCGGCCTGCCCGTGCGCTACCCGTGGGCCGAGGACTACCGTGGCAGGGCCGCCGTCGTCTACGGGCACACCCCCGTACCCACCGCGACGTGGCTCAACAACACCATCTGCCTCGACACGGGCGTCGTCTTCGGCGGCCACCTCACCGCACTGCGCTGGCCCGAGCGCGAACTCGTCGACGTGCCCGCGCACCAGCAGTGGTACGAGCCGGCGCGGCCCCTCGAATCGGCCGCGCCCGGCGGCCACCAGGGCCGGCCGCTCGCGCTCGGCGACGTCGTGGGCCGCCGCACCGTCGAGACCCGCGCGCTCGGCCGGATCGGCGTGCGCGAGGAGAATGCCGCGGCGGCCCTGGAGGTCATGAGCCGCTTCGCGGTCGACCCGCGTCTCGTCCCGTACCTGCCCCCGACCATGGCGCCCACGCCGACCTCGCACCGTGAGGGCTACCTCGAACACCCCGAGACCGCCTTCGCCGCCTACCGCGAGGACGGCATCGCACACGTCGTGTGCGAGGAGAAGCACATGGGCTCACGCGCCGTCGCCCTCGTGTGCCGCGACGCGGCCACGGCCGTCGGGCGCTTCGGCCTCGCGGACGAGGGCGAAGCGACCCCCACGGGGGCGCTCGTGACCCGTACCGGACGCCCCTTCTTCGACGACCGCGCGGTCACCGAGGAAGTGCTCGCCCGCCTGCGCGCGGCCATCGACGCGAGCGGGCTGTGGGACGAACTCGACACGGACTGGCTCCTGCTGGACGGCGAACTGCTGCCGTGGTCCCTCAAGTCCACGGGGCTGCTCCGCTCGCAGTACGCGGCCGTGGGCGCCGCCGCCGGGGCGGTCTTCCCCGGTGCGCTCGCCGCGCTCGACGCGGCCGCGGAGCGGGGCGTCGACCTCGGCGACCTCGGCGAGCGGCAGCGCGAACGGGCGAGCGACGCCGCCGCGTTCACCGAGTCGTACCGGCGGTACTGCTGGCCGGTGCGGGGGCTCGACGGCGTCGAGTTCGCGCCGTTCCAGCTCCTCGCCGCGCGCGGCCGGTCCCTCGCCGGCGTGCCGCACGACGCCCAACTCGGTTATCTCGACCGCATGGTGGCCGCCGAGACGACGGGCCTGCTGCGCACGACACGGCGGGTGTACGTGGACACCACCGACGAGGACTCGGTGCGCGCCGGGACCGAGTGGTGGCTCGCGCTCACCGCCGAGGGTGGCGAGGGCATGGTCGTCAAGCCGGTCGAGGCGCTCGCCCGCACGAGCGGCCGCAAGCTCGCGCAGCCCGGCGTCAAGTGCCGGGGCCGCGAGTACCTGCGGATCATCTACGGGCCCGAGTACACCCGACCGGAGAACCTGGAGCGGCTGCGCGAGCGCCAGCTCGGCCACAAGCGCTCGCTGGCGCTGCGCGAGTACGCGCTCGGCCTCGAAGCGCTCGACCGCTTCGCGGAGGGGGAGCCGTTGTGGCGGGTGCATGAGGCCGTCTTCGCGGTCCTCGCGTTGGAGTCGGAGCCGGTTGATCCTCGGCTGTGAGGGAGCGGGGCTCCGTGCGGCGGACCGTCACGGGGCTCCGCCCCGGACCCCGCTCCTCAATCGCCAGAGGGGCTGATTTTTGCCCCTCGTGGCGTGACGGGTGCGGGGCCCGTCCGGCGGACAAGATGACAGGCATGGCCTTCCACGTCGATTCCGAGACCGGCCGGCTGCGGCGCGTCGTCCTGCACCGCCCCGGCCTCGAACTCAAACGACTGACCCCCAGCAACAAGGACGCGCTCCTCTTCGACGACGTGCTGTGGGTGCGCCGCGCGAAGGAGGAGCACGACGCCTTCGCCGCCGTGCTGCGCGAACGCGGTGTCGCGGTGCACCTCTTCGCCGACCTGCTGCGCGAGACGATGGCGCTCCCCGACGCGCGGCGGCTCGTCCTCGACCGCGTCTTCGACGACAAGGAGTACGGGCCGCTCGCCACCGACCGCCTCCGCTCCTCCTTCGAGGAACTCGGCGAGGCAGAGCTGACCGAGGCGCTCATCGGGGGCATGACCAAGCGCGAGTACCTGGAGCGCTGGCCCGAGCCCGTCTCGGTGGGCTTCCACGTCATGGAACCCGACGACCTGCTCCTCGGCCCGCTGCCCAACCACCTCTTCACCCGCGACACCTCCGCCTGGATCTACGACGGCGTGTCCATCAACGCGATGCGCTGGCCCGCCCGGCAGCGCGAGACCGTGCACTTCGAGGCGATCTACCGGCACCACCCGCTCTTCACCGGGCCCGAGGCGGGCGACTTCCGCCTGTGGTCCGAGGGGCAGCCCGACTATCCGTCCACGATCGAGGGCGGCGACGTCCTCGTCCTCGGCAACGGCGCGGTCCTCATCGGGATGAGCGAGCGCACGACGCCGCAGGCCGTGGAGATGCTCGCCACGAAGCTCTTCGCCGCCGGGTCGGCGCGCACGATCGTCGCGCTCGACCTGCCCAAGCGCCGCGCCTTCATGCACCTCGACACCGTCATGACGATGGTCGACGGCGACACCTTCACGCAGTACGCGGGGCTCGGCGACCTCCGCTCCTACACCATCGAGCAGGGCTCGGGCCCGCGCGACCTCAAGGTCACCGACCACCCGCCCGAGCACATGCGCCGCGCGCTCGCCGCCGCGCTCGGCCTCGATGCCGTACGCGTCCTCACGGCGACGCAGGACGTGCACGCCGCCGAGCGGGAGCAGTGGGACGACGGCTGCAACGTGCTCGCCGTGGAACCGGGCGTCGTCCTCGCCTACGAGCGCAACGCCACGACCAACACGTACCTGCGCAAGCAGGGAATCGAGGTCGTCGAGATCCCCGGGAGCGAGCTGGGGCGGGGGCGGGGCGGGCCGCGGTGCATGAGCTGCCCGGTGGAGCGGGACGCGGTGTGAGGCAGGGTGGTGGTGCGGGTGGGTGGTGCGGGGGAGGGCGGGGTGGGCGGTGTGACGTACGGTCGGTCCCCACCTTCCGGCCGTATAGAAATTCCTGATACCGTATACACTTCCATTCCGTCATCGTCGCCTCCGTACCTCTCCGTACGCGGCACCCCGGGAGCGCCCCTCATGGCCCACGACGCGATCGACCTCAGCGGCCGTCACTTCCTCAAGGAGCTGGACTTCGGCGCGGCCGAGTTCCGTTCGCTGATCGATCTCGCCGCGCGGCTCAAGGCCGCCAAGCGGGCCGGGACCGAGGTGCCGCGCCTGCGTGGCCGGAACATCGCGCTGATCTTCGAGAAGACGTCGACGCGCACGCGTGCCGCCTTCGAGGTCGCCGCGGCCGACCAGGGCGCGCACACGACGTACCTCGACCCCGCGGGCTCGCAGATCGGGCACAAGGAGTCGGCGAAGGACACGGCGCGGGTGCTCGGCCGGATGTACGACGCGATCGAGTACCGGGGGGACGGGCAGGACGTCGTCGAGGCGATAGCGGCCCACGCCGGGGTCCCCGTCTACAACGGGCTCACCGACGCCTGGCACCCCACCCAGATGCTCGCCGACGTGCTCACGATGACCGAGCACAGCCCGCTGCCGCTCCCGGAGATCTCCTTCGCCTACCTCGGCGACGCCCGCTTCAACATGGGCAACTCCTACCTGATCACCGGGGCCCTGCTCGGCATGGACGTCCGCATCGTCGCCCCCGAGGCGTACTGGCCGGCCCCCGAGATCGTCGCGAAGGCGCGGGAACTGGCGAAGGAGAGCGGCGCGCGCGTCACGCTCACCGAGGACGTGGCGGAGGGCGTACGGGGCGCGGGCTTCGTCGTGACCGACGTGTGGGTCTCGATGGGCGAGCCGGCGGAGGTGTGGGGCGAGCGGATCGCCGCGCTGCGGCCGTACGCGGTGACGATGGACGTCCTGCGCGCCACCGGCAACCCGGACGTCAGGTTCCTGCACTGCCTGCCGGCCTTCCACGACCTCGGCACGGGGGTGGGGCGCCGCATCCACGACGAGTTCGGCCTCGACTCGCTCGAAGTCACCGACGAGGTCTTCGAGTCCCCGTACTCGGTCGTCTTCGACGAGGCCGAGAACCGCCTGCACACCATCAAGGCGGTTCTTGTCGCGACGCTGGCGGGACCGGGGCGGGTGGCGGCGGACGAGCCGCACGAGGGCTGACGCGGGGGGCGGGGCGGGAGCCTCGACCGCTGGCGGGGTGGCCTCGCGGGGCGCTGCCCCGGGCCCCGCTCCTCAAGCGCCGGAGGGGCTGACTTGGGCTGGCGTGGCGGGTTTGCCCGCTGGCGCGGTGGCCTCAAGCGCTGGTGCGGCTGGTTTCTGGGGGGTGTTGTCGTTGTACCGGTAGCGAGGTCGTTGCCGCCAGCCGGAACCAGACCGCCTTGCCCGAGTCCGTGGGGCGGTGGCCGCAGGCGGCGGCGAGGGCGCGGATCAGGAGGAGACCGCGGCCGCCCTCGGCGAGCGGGTCGGGGGCTTCGAGCGGTTCGGGGGAGCTGAGAGCGCCGGGCGGGGCGGGGTCGCTGTCGAGCACCTCCACCTGGCAGTGGCTCGCGAGCAGCTCGACGTACAGCTCGATCGGCTCGCGTCCCTCGGTGTGCTCGACGGCGTTGGCCACCAGCTCGGCGGTGAGCAGTTCGGCGGTGTCCTGGTCGGGCCCGGACAGCGCCTCGCGGACGAGGGCACGGGCGAGCGGGACGGCCTGCGGGCTGTGCGGCAGCGTGCGGTGCCATGAGCGGATGGCGGCGGTATCCGGCACGACGAGGTTCCGTTCGTGTGGTGCGGGGGACGCGGGCGGCAGGGGGTGCCCGGGGGGACGTCTCTCCCCACCATACGAAGCCGCGCGCTAAACCGCGTCGCCCGGCCCCCGAGGGCCCCCGGGCCCCTCGCCACCCGCCTTGCTCAGCGCCCCGCCCCGCTCCCCGTCCGCGCCGTGTCCGTCTCCTCGTGCGGCGAGGTGTACGTACTGCCCCGGCCGCCGCCGACGACCCCCGCCACCAGGAAGAGCACGAGCAGCCACTTCCCGCCCGTGGAGACGAGCAGCGGGCGCGAGTGCGAGTACCGCTCCACGGGGTCGCCCGCGCCCGGCTCGTCGCCGAAGAACCGCTTCGGATAGGCGGGGGTGAGCAGCAGCCAGTACGCGGAGGTGCGCAGGTGGTAGCGCAGGGCCGCGACGCTCGCGCTGTGCAGCGCGGCCGGCATGCGGCCGAGTACGAGCGTGATCAGCCACCAGATGAGGCCGAGCGTCCACCAGCCGCTCATCGCGAGCGAGGCGATGATCCACGCCGGGATGATCAGGACGATCCGGAAGAGGACCGCGAGCCGGTTGAGGTGCGTCGGCCTGTTCTCGAAGCGCACCGCGTAGCCGGTGTCGTGGAAGAGCGCGAAGGGCGGGTAGCGGTCCACGAGCAGCATCGCGGACGCCCCGACGCGGGCCTCGTACGCGAGATACGCCGCGAGATACCGGAAGACCGGCTCCGGCAGCCGCCCCAGGACGAGCGCCGCGAACCAGCCGACGATCGCCGTGAGGAAGGCGGCGAGGGAGAGGAAGAACAGCACGACGGCGTGCGGCACGAGGAGCGGCAGCCGTAGCAGCACCGTCCACCGCCGCTGCCGCCCCGGCCCCGGCAGGTCGAGCGCGGGCAGCCACTCGAAGGCGCTCTCGGGCGGGTACGCGGCGGGGGCCGCCGGGTGCCCCCAGGTCCAGCCGCCCCCGTACGGACCGCCCTCGCCCTGCGCCATCGCGGGCTCCTCTCGCGCGCAGCCGCGCCACCGGGACGGCGGCGCGTCGCCTCCACGCTTGGCGGCCCGCCCGGGGCCCGCAATCCGGGTGACCCGTTCGGCTCAGTCCTCGGGGGGCGCCGGGGGCCGCACGATCAGCGCGAGATCGTGCGCGGAGGTGAAGAAGGGCCGGACCGTCGCGGTGCCGTGCTCGGGGTGCGGGACGGTCACGGCCGGGTAGTGGTCGGTGCGCTTGCGGTCGGTGCCGTCGCCGGTGACCCGGCCGAGCGGGACCGGTGCCTCCTCGGGACCCGGTGTACGAAGCTCCAGGTCCCACACCTCCTTCGGCGCCTCCTCGCCCGTCAGCGGCACGTCCCCCGCCCGGTGGAGCGGGAGGACGAAGCGGAAGGCGCCGTCGCGCGCCCCGTCAGCGGTCACCGGGACCTCGAAGGACCGGCCGCAGCCGCGCGCCCGCGCCCTGACCACCGCGCCCTGTGGATCGGCCCCGCCCGGAGCCAGGAACCGCGCCTCGACCTCGACGTGCTCCGCGCCGAGCCGCACGCCGGTGACCTCCGCGTGCCGGGCCCGCGCCCAGGCCCGTACCGCCAGGAAACCGTCGCTCGTCGTGTACGGGACCCGGGTGCGCAGCCCTTCGGCGTCCACGAGCGGGGGCGCGACGAGCAGCGCGGCCTGCTCGGCGCGGACCGCGCGCAGCCGGACGCGGGCGGATTCGTCGGCGTCGCGCGGCACCACGAAGCAGTCCCAGCGGCCCTCGGCGAGCGGGTGGGCGACGGCGTCGAGCACGGCCTCCGCCCCGTCGAGCGGCACCCGCACGGAACGCTGTTCCGGGTCCTTGCGCAGGCGTACGAGCAGGTCGAGCGGGCCCTCGGGCAGCCCTTCGGGCTCCGGGGCGAAGGAGAGCGCGCCGCCGGGGAGCGCGCGGGCCACCGCGTGGGGCCGCCCGGCGGGGGCGGGCGCCGTGGGCTCGGCGGGGGCCGGGGGGCGCAGCAGCGTGCGCAGCGCGGTGAGCGGGCCCCGGCGGCGCCGGCCCGCGCCGTGGCGGCCGAGCAGGTCCTCGTACTCGCGCGCGATGCGCTCGGGCGCGTAGCGGGCGGCGCGCTCGCGGCCGCGCGTGCCGAGCTTGGCGCGCAGTCCCGCGTCGCCCATGAGGTCGCGCAGCGCGGCGGCGTAGGCGGCGACGCGGTCGTCCTCGTCGCCGTCGAGCGGCACGAGCACCCCGGTGTCGCGGTGGCTGATGATCTCGCCGGGACCGTACGGGCAGTCGGTCGCGAGCACGGGCACGCCGCAGTGCATCGCCTCGACGAGGGTGAGCCCGAAGGACTCGCGGTCCGAGGAGACGGCGGCGATCGAGCCCTTGACCCACTCGGTCTCCAGGGGCGAGGCCGGGCCCATCAGACGGGCTCGCTCGTAGATGCCCAGTTCGTCGACGACGGCGCGCAGCCGCGCCTTGTCCGGGCCGCGCCCGTACAACCGCAGGGTCCACTCCGGGAAGGACGGCGCGGCGGCGGCGAAGGCGCGCAGGAGGCGGTCGTAGCGCTTGACGGCGACGAGTCGCCCCGCCGCGACGATCACGGGCGAGGCGAGCGTGGCCGGGGCGACGGCGGGGGCGGGGACGGCGTTCGGGACGCACAGGATCTCGGCGCGGACGCCGGGGAGCGCGGCCCGGTACTGCGCGGCGTCGGCCTCGGAGACGGTGACGAAGGCGTCGAGTCCGCCGAGGGTCGCGTTCTGGTCGGTGCGCAGCTGCTCGCTGTGCGCGTCCATCGCGAGGTGCTCCTGGCCGACGCGGACGAGCCCGGGGCGGCCGTGGCGGGCGAGGTAGCCGTTGAGGATGGGGCGCGTGGCGATCACCGCGTCGGCGTCGGTGCCGTCCAGCCAGGCGGCGATGCGCGCGTCGTGCAGCGCGGTGTAGCGCAGCCGGCCGAAGTCGACGCCCACGTCGGGGAAGACCGTGTTCGGGCGCTGGGTGAGCGGGTCCTCGCCCACGTAGCCGCGCGCGTCCTCGCGCATGTCGAGCAGGGCGCGCAGCCGCACGCGCGGGTCGAAGGCGAGGTCGGGGTGGTCCGAGGGGCGGTGCACGCTCACGACCTCGACGGCGTGCCCGCGCCCGGCGAGCGCGGCGGAGAGGTTCGCCACGGCGCGGACGGTGCCGCCGATCCCGTAGGCGTTGTGGATCAGCAGGGCGATTTTCATGCGGACAGTCCTTGGGCCTGGGGCCTCGGGGGCCTTGGGGCGACGCCGGAAGGCGGTGTAGTGCCCTGAGGTGCCAGGTGATGAATCTGTGCGCGGGCTATGTCTATATGGGGGAGGCCACCACAGGGCGGTCAAGCGGCTCCGGTCCGTAAGCGGAAAATTGGCTTGAAATCTTCGATGCGGACCGGATTCGTTCGTTACATAGAACATGCGTTCGGATTAGGCCCATCGCAAGGGTGAGGCGGGGGGCCCGTGGGTCACGGGGGGCGTGCGGGAAGCGGAACGCGCGGTGCGTGCGAGGGCGTGCGCGGTAGGGGGCGCGCTGTGCGTGGGTCGCGTGCGCCGGTCCGTGCGAGTGGTGCGCCGGTTGCCGATCTTCACCGCCCGCCGCAGCATGGAAATCTGGCGCGAGGCGAACGGGTGAGCAGCACCCGGTACGCCGGCTTTCGACACTGGAGGACCCGATGGCCCCCTACTTCGAGAACAACGGCGACCGCCTCGTACCGGACGCGCTCCAGGGCTTCGCGCGCGCCCACGCGGACCTCCTCTCGCTCGACCCCGAGCACGGCTTCCTGCTCGCCCGCGACACGGCGCCCGGGCGCAGGGTCGGTCTGCTCTCCGGCGGCGGCGCGGGGCACGAACCCCTGCACGCGGGGTTCGTGGGACCCGGGATGCTCGACGTGGCCGTGCCGGGGCGGGTCTTCGCCTCGCCGCACAACCGGCAGGTGTACGCGGCTTCGCGCGCCGGGGCGCGCGCGGACGGCGTCCTGCACCTCGTGAAGAACTACACGGGCGACCGCATCAACTTCGGCATCGCCGCCGAACGCCTCGCCCATGACGGCATCGCCTGCGCCCGCGTCCTGATCGACGACGACCTCGCCTCGGACTCCGAGGAGATCGCGGCGGGACGGCGCGGCACCGGCGGCACGGTGCTCGTGGAGAAGGTGCTCGGCGCGGCGGCCGACGAGGGTCTCGGCCTCGACGAACTCGCGGCCCTCGGCGCCGGCCTCGCGGCCCGCTGCCGCTCCCTCGCCGTCGCCTCGGCCGCGCACACCGCGCCCACGACGGGCGAGCGTGCCTTCGAACTGGAGGACGGCGAGCTGGAGTACGGCGTCGGCATCCACGGCGAGCGCGCGGGCCGCACGATGCTGCGCGGCGAACTCACCCCGCTCGTCGAGCGGATGACGGGCGAACTGCTCGCCGCGCTCGATCCGGGCGCAGGCAGCGAGGCGATCGTCCTCGTCAACGGGCTCGGGGCGACGACGCCGCTGGAGCTGTACGGGGTCTACGGCGAGGTCGCGGGCCGCCTGGACGCGCAGGGGGTGCGCCCGGCACGCAGCCTCGTCGGGAACTACGTGACGGCGCTCGACATGCGCGGCTTCTCGGTGAGCCTCCTGCTCGCCGACGAGGAGACCCTGCGCCGCTGGGACGCACCGGTGCGGACGGCGGCGCTGCGGTGGTGACGTGGGCCGCGAACGCGGCGCCACCGCGGTGGTGACGTGGACCGCGGATACGGCGGTACCGCGGTGGTGACCTGGGCCGCGGGTGTGGTGCGGTCACGAGGAGAGGGAGTGGTGTCGTGACGGAGCGAGCCATGGCATGGACGGGACCCGAACCGGACGCGGACGGCTGGATGCGCCGCTTCGCGGCCTCCGCGCAGGCCACCGAGGCCGAACTGACCGCGCTCGACCAGCGGGTCGGGGACGGTGACTTCGGTACGAACCTGAGCGCGGGCGTCGGCGCCGCGCTGCGCCGTGCCGACGCCGCCCCCGGCACGGACACGCTGGAGCACTTCGCCGAAGCGTTCCTCGACGAGGTCGGCGGGACGAGCGGCCCGCTCTTCGGGCTGCTGCTCCAGGCGATGGCGGGGGCGGTGGGCGAGGGGGGCTGGACGGTCGTCGCGCTCGCCGACGGCGTCGGTGAGGGCCTCGCCGCGATACGCCGCGTGGGCGGCGCGGCCCCGGGGGACAAGACCCTGGTCGACGCCCTCCACCCGGCGGCCGAGTCCCTCAAGGAGAGCGCCGCCGACCCCGACCGGACCCCGGGCTCCGCCCTGGCCGCGGCCGCCGAGGCCGGCTGGGCCGGAGTCCACCGCACGGCGGGGCTCCGCGCCCGCATGGGCCGCTCCAGCTACCTCGGAGACAGGGCCACGGGCGTCCCGGACCCGGGAGCGGTGGGTGTGGCCCTGTTCTTCGCCTCGGCGGGTGGAGAGGTGCGTCAGCTGGCTCCCCACCTGGGCCCCTCCGGCGGTTGAGGAGCGGGACGGCGGGGGGCGAGCCCGTCCGGGGGCGGGGCGGAACCCCGCCGGGCTCAGGGCCGCAGGCCCGGGCCACCCGTCACGTGCGCTCGCACCCACGCCATCAGGACGGGCGCGTCCAGCGCGGGCACCCACAGGTGCGCCCGCTCCGCCTCGGCCGGCCGCGCCCCCACCCCGAGCACCCGCAACCCCGCCGCCCGTGCCGCCTCCACGCCGGTGAGCGTGTCCTCGACGGCGAGGGCGCGGTCGGGCTCGACGCCGAGCAGCGCCGCGCCCTTCCGGTACACATCGGGCTCCGGTTTCGCCCGTACCTCCGCGTCCGGCACCACGACGTGCCGGAAGTGGCCGAGCAGTCCGGCCCGCCCGAGCGAGGTCTCGACGACCTCCCTGGGGCAGTTGCTCGCCACCGCGAGCGGCATCCGTTCGGCGAGTGCGCGGACGAAGGCGCCCGCGCCCGGCATGAGGACGGGGTCGGCGGCGGCGAGCGCGGTGAAGCGGCGCAGGAGTTCGGCCGTCAGTTCCTCGGCCAGCTCGGGCTTTCCGGCCTCCTCGGCCATGAGCCGTCCGCAGTCGGCGTAGTGGAGGCCGAGGGCGCGGGCGGCGAAGCCGGGCGAGGGCCGCAGGCCGAGCGTGGCGAGCGTGGCGACCCTGGCCTCGTGCCAGTGCCGCTCGGAGTCGACGAGGGTGCCGTCGCAGTCCAGCACGGCGGCCTCGGGGGTCCAGGAGAGCAGGGGGTGCGTGAAGTCGTTCATGGCGGTGCGCTTTCAGGGAGGGGACGGTGCGCGACGGTGCCGCGCGAACGGGGAGAAAGCGGGAGGAAAGGGGTGCACGAGAGCGGGGGGAGCCGCACGGCGGTCGCGAGGCGCCGGTGCGGGGGAGTCAGGGGGAGATGACGGGGAAGGCGCGTGACCGGGGACCGGGGGACCCGGTGCCGGTGAGGGCGCGTTCCGGACGGACGACGAGGCGGGGCGCGCTGGGTGGGCGCGCCTCAGGCGGCTCTCGTGCAAAACATCATGCGCACTACGTTATTTCCGCCCGCGAATCCCCCGCAATCGCCCGGAGTTGCGGTTGTGTGTGCGAAGCGCTCGTCCGGGGGGAGTGGCGAAGGGGTTTCGGGTATTCCGTGAAAGGTGTCAACAAGGCATTTGTGCAGCCGAGTTGGCCATGAGCGCGGCCCTCGGTGAGGTGATCGGGAAGCTGCGGGGGAGCGGGCGGGAAGCCGCGCGCAATCACCCGGAAGCGTGCATGCCCGAAAGAAAGGAACAATTTCCGGGCGCGAGCGGTCCGTTCGTATTCCCGGCGTACGCGGGCGCATTAGATTTCCCGGTTGTCACAACCATGTTGAACGAAGGTGGACGGCACATTGCAGGAAAGGGCGCAGGCGACCCGGAGAAAGGTGCTGGAAGCGGCGGCCGACCTCTTCGCCACGCGCGGCTACGCCGCGACGAGCATCAACGACATAAGCGCCAGGTCCGGCCGGACCAGCGGAGCCGTCTACTTCCACTACACGAACAAGGAGGGCGTCGCTCTCGCCGTCGTCCGGGACCGGTTCGCGGACTGGGGCCACCTGCGGTCCAGGTACACGGCACGTGACGTGTGTCCCCTGGAGAACCTGGTCGGGCTCAGCTTCGCCGTCGCGGGCAGCCTCGCAGACGACCCGGTGGCCCGCGCCGGGGCACGCCTGTGGGCCGAGCGCGCCACGATCGCCGCCCCGCTCCCCGACCCCTTCGGAGCCTGGACCTTCGGCGCCACCAGGCTGCTCGCCCGTGCCCGCCAGCGCGGCACGCTCAGCCCGGGCGTGAGTCCGGCCCGGACCGCTCCCGCGCTGGTCCGGGCCTTCTACGGCGTCTCCGTCCTCACCGCCCCGCTCGGCACGCACGAGGGCGCGGGCACCGGCAGGGGCGCGGGGGAGGGGAGGCGGCGCGGGCAGATCGTCGGCGAGCGGTTGTACGAGTGGTGGCGCCTCGTCCTGCCCGCGCTCTACGCGCGGCGGGGCGACACCGGCCTTCTGGAGCGCGCCGCCCGGGCGGCCGCCGAGCCCGAGCATCCCCTCGCGGGGAACGCCTGAACGCGCCCGGGACCGTACGCGACGACTCCGCGCCGGTCCCGTCCCGGGCCGTCCGGTCCCGTCCCGGGCCGTCCGGTCCCGTCCCGGGCCGTCCGGTTCCGGCCCGGGCCCGCCCGGCCCCATGCCGGGACCGGACGCCGCCCGCGCGAGCCGGCCTCGCTCAGCCCCCGGTCGACTTCGGGGCCACGACGCCCCGCCTGATGGGCTCGCCCACCCGGTGCATGTGCGTCAGCGCCTCCTTGTACGAGCGCAGCAGCCCCGTCTCGTGGTACGGGATGCCGAGTTCGGCGCAGTACGCGCGGACCAGGGGCTGGGCCCGGCGCAGGTGCGGGGTCGGCATGCTCGGGAAGAGGTGGTGCTCGATCTGGTAGTTGAGACCACCGAGGGCGACATCGGTGACGAGCCCGCCGCGCACATTGCGCGAGGTGAGGACTTGCCGGCGCAGGAAGTCGGGACGCTCGTTCCCGGTCAGCGTCGGCATCCCCTTGTGGTTGGGCGCGAAGGTGGAACCGAGGTAGACGCCGAAGAGCGCCTGGTGCACGAAGAGGAAGGCGACCGCCTTGCCGGGCGACAGGACGAGGAAGAGCGCCGCGAGGTACCCCGCCAGGTGCGCGAAGAGCAGTACCCCTTCCAGGACCCGCTGCTTCATCTCCGGCCTGCGCAGCGCCCGCACGCTCGACACGTGGAGGTTGAAGCCCTCCAAAGTGAGCAAGGGGAAGAAGAGCGCCGCCTGGTGACCGCCGATGAGCCGGGCGATGCCCCTGCTGTGCCGCGCCTGCTCCTTCGACCACACGAGGATGTCCGGGGCGACGTCGGGGTCCAGCTCCTCATGGTTCGGGTTGGCGTGGTGGCGGGTGTGCTTGTTCATCCACCAGCCGTAGCTCATGCCGATGCCGAGATTGCCGAAGAGCCGTCCGCCGATCTCGCTGGGCCGCCGCGTACGGAAGACCTGACGATGCGCCAAGTCGTGTGCCACCAGAGCGACCTGGCCGAAGACGAGGGCGAGGAACGCGGCCACGGCGAGCTGCCACCAGGAGTCGCCGAGCAGCGCGAAGGCCGTCCAGCCACCCGCGAGGGCCGCGGCGACGAGGCCGAGGCGCAGGGTGTAGTAGCCGGGGCGCCGGTCGAGCAGTCCGGCCGCGCCGACGCGCTGGGCGAGGCGGGCGAAATCGCTGCCGCCGCTCCGGTCACCCGCGCCGCGCGGCGTGGGCACCGGGCGGGGTGCGAGGGGAGTCGTCGTCATGAGGCGAGTCTTCGCCTCCCGGGCCCCGAGGGGCAGCCTGCTGACGCCCGGACCCAGGGGGGTGCCACCCGGTGAGCGGCCCGGGGGCTAACCCCCGTAACGCCTCCGTGACCTGCGAGGACTGTGGGGGTAGGGAGCGAGGTGCCCGGCGTGCTCCGCGCCGGGGGTGGGTTCCGCAGCCACCTAAGGTTAGGCTAGCCTTCGTGGCGTGAAACCAGCTGAACGAGCGCTCACCGCCCCCCGTACGCGTGGCCACGGCCTCAGCGCGACGGGCGTCTGTGTGGCCTACGACCGCGCGGACGTCCTCCACGACGCCGCCCTGTCGCTGCGCCCCGGCGAGGTCACCGCGCTCGTGGGACCCAACGGCAGCGGAAAGTCGACCCTCCTGCGCACCCTCGCCCGCCTCCAGCGCGCCCGCGCCGGGGACGTGCGCTTGGAGGAGGACGGCACGGACCGCGTCGACGCCCTCGCGCTCGCCCCCAAGGAGTTCGCGCGCCGCGTCGCGCTGTTGACCCAGCAGCGTCCCACGCCCGGCGGGCTGCGGGTGCGCGACGTCGTCGAGTTCGGCCGTTACCCCTACCAGGGCCGCTGGGGCGGCACCGACCCCGAGGGCACGGCCGCGATTGAGCGCGCGCTGCGCCTGACCGGCGTCCAGGACCTCGCCGAACGCGCCGTCGAGCAGCTCTCGGGCGGCCAGCTCCAGCGCGTCTGGCTGGCCGGCTGCCTCGCCCAGGAGACCGGCATCCTCCTCCTGGACGAACCCACCACCTACCTCGACCTGCGCTACCAGGTCGAACTCCTCGACCTCATGCGGGACCTGGCCGACGAGCACCTGATCGCCGTCGGCGTCGTCCTGCACGACCTCGACCAGGCCGCCGCCGTCGCCGACCGCGTCGCGCTCCTGCGCGACGGACGCGTCGTCGCGGACGGCACGCCCGAGGAGGTGCTCCTCTCCGAGCGCCTCACCGAGGTCTACGGCATCCGTATCGAGGTCGACACCGACCCCCTCACCGGACGGCCGCGCACCCGCGCGATAGGCCGCCACAGCACCAGAAGTGAAAGGCTCCACCCCACGCCATGAGACGACTCCTCCTCGCCACGGCCGCGGTGGCCACCGCCGCGATGACCCTCGCCGCCTGCGGCTCCTCGGAGCCCGCGAAGGACGAGCCCGCCTCCAAGGGCTCGGCCGCCACCTCGAAGGTCTCCGTGACCGACGACAAGGGCCAGAAGGTCACGCTCGACGGCCCCGCCAAGCGGATCGTCACCACCGAGTGGAACGTCACCGAGGCCGCCCTCAGCCTCGGCGTCACGCCGGTCGGCGTCGCCGACATCAAGGGCTACCGCGCCTGGGACAAGGCCGCCCCGCTCGGTGACGGCGCCAAGGACATCGGCATGCGCGGCGAACCCAGCATGGACACCGTCGCGGCGCTGAACCCCGACGTCATCGTCGCGACGAGCGACCTCAAGGCCGCCGCGGTCAAGCAGCTCCGCAAGATCGCCCCCGTCCTGGAGGTCGACTCCGCGGTCGGCGGCGCGCAGCTCAAGACCGTCGACCGCACCCTCGACCTCGTCGCCAAAGCCACCGGCACGACCGACAAGGCCACCACGGTCAAGAAGGACTTCCGCGACAAGATCGCCGAGGGCAGGAAGGCGCTCGCCGACGCGGGCGCCGACAAGCGCGAGGTCGCCTTCGCGGACGGCTGGGCCACCGGCAACCAGGTCTCCGTGCGCCCCTTCACCGAGCAGTCCTTCCTCGGCGAGATCAACACCGAGCTCGGCCTCACCAACGCGTGGACGCAGAAGGGCGACAAGGCGTACGGCCTCGCCTCGACCGACGTCGAGGGCCTCACCAAGCTCGGTGACGTCAACTTCCTCTACATCGCCTCGGACGCGGACGGCGGTGACCCCTTCGCCAAGCTCGCGAAGAACTCCGTCTGGAAGTCGCTGCCCTTCGTCAAGAAGGACCACGTCCACCGCCTGGACGACGGCGTCTGGCAGTTCGGCGGCCCCGCCTCCGGCAGCGCCTACGTCGACAACGTCGTCAAGGCGCTCACCAAGTGACCCGCCCGGCGGGCCGCCGCACCCGGCGCTGACGGCCCGCCGCTCCCGACGGCCCCCGGGGACCCGCGTCCCCCGGGGCCGCCCGGCGTGACGGGGTCCGCCTCCGTGCCGCCGCTCCGTCCCGTACGTACGCGCCGCCGCCCCCCGCCGGCGCGCCCCCACGGCCGGCCCTTCCCCTCCCGCAGCAGACGTGACGAAACAAGGCTCATGACCGCGACCGCAACGCGCCCTCCCGTCCAGGAGTCCACCGCCCCCGCGCACCGCGGGGGCGCCGGGGCCATCACGCTGGGGCTCCTCCTCGTCGTCGTGGCCTTCGCCGTCATCGACATCGCGCAGGGCACCTCGGACGTCGGCCTCTCCGACGTGTGGCACGCGGCGATCGGCGACGGCGACCACACCTCCGCCTCCGTCGTCGCGGCCTCGCGCCTGCCGCGCGCCGTCGCCGGGCTCGTCGTCGGGCTCGCACTCGGCGCCGCCGGGCGCGCCCTGCAGACGATGAGCCGCAACGTCCTCGCGGCCCCGGACACGCTCGCGGTCAACGCCGGTTCCTACCTCGCCCTCGCGCTCTTCGCCGTCACCGGTGTCTCGGTCCCGCTCCTCGCCTCCTCGGGCGTCGCCTTCATCGGCGCGCTCGCCGCCTGCGCCGTCGTCCTCGGCGTCTCCGGGCTCGGTACGGGCACGGTCCGCCTCGTCCTCGCCGGCACCGCGCTCGCCCTCGGCCTCGACGCCGTCACGCAGTCGCTCCTGCTCCTCTTCCCGCAGGAGACCGAGGGCCTCTTCCAGTGGAACCAGGGCTCCATCGCGCAGAACGGCTTCGACGGCATCCTCCAGATGCTGCCCGTCATCGCCGTCGCGCTCCTCGGCCTCCTCCTCGTCTCGCGCCGCCTCGACGCGCTCGCCCTCGGCGACGACGCGGCACGCGGCCTCGGCGTCGCCGTGGGCCGCACCCGGCTGATCGTCGTCGTGCTCACCGCGCTGCTCGCCGCCGCCGCCGTCACCCTCACCGGGCCGCTCGGCTACGCGGGCCTGTGCGCGCCCGCGCTCGTCCGCCCCCTCGTCGCCCGCTACCAGGGCTTCGTGCGGACCCGCGCGAACATCCCGCTCGCCGGCCTCGTCGGCGCGGGGCTCGTCCTTGGCTCGGACGTCCTGCTGCGTACCTTCGTCACCGCCGACCGCTCCACCGGCATCCCGACCGGCACCGTCACGAGCCTGCTCGGCGCGATCTTCCTCGTCGTCATGGCGGTACGGCTCAAGGAGGGCGGCGACGCGCAGGAGCCGGAGCGCACCCGCATACCCGGCCGGGGCGCGTACCTCCTCACCCTCGCCGTCATCGTCGTCGTGCTCGTCGGCCTCGTCATCGCGGGCGCCCTCCTCGGCGACAACGTGCTCCTCCTCGGCGACCTCACCAACTGGGCCACGGGCCGCGCGGGTTCCGCGATCTCCTTCGTCCTCGACACCCGCGTCCCGCGCGTCCTCTCCGCGCTCCTCGCGGGCGCCGCGCTCGCCCTCTCGGGCACCCTCGTGCAGGCGGTGACGCGCAACCCGCTCGCCGAACCGAGCGTGCTCGGTGTCTCGGGCGGCGGTGCGCTCGGCGCCGTCCTCGCCACGACCGCCGCCACCGGCATCGGTACGTGGGGCATCGCGGGCGCCGCCTTCGCGGGCTCCGCGGCGGCGGCCGTGCTCGTCTTCGGGCTGGCCGCGCGGGGCGGCTTCCGGCAGAACCGCGTCATCCTCGTCGGCATCGGGGTCTCGGCGGCGACGACCGCGCTCATCGGCCTCGTCATCGTCCTGACCGACCCCTTCAACGCGGCCAAGGCCCTTACCTGGCTCTCCGGTTCGACGTACGGGCGCGAGCTGCCCGACCTGCTGCCGGTCGGTGTCGCCCTGCTGCTCGGCGGGGCCGTCGCGGTGGCCTCGCGCCGCGACCTCGACCTCGTCTCGCTCGACGACGACACGCCCCGCCTGCTCGGCCTGCCGCTCGCGCCGCGGCGGCTCCTGTTGCTCGGCACGGCGGTCGTCCTCACGGCGACGGCCGTCGCGGCGGCCGGAACGATCGGTTTCGTCGGGCTCGTCGCACCGCACGCGGCGCGCGCCCTCGTCGGCCGCCGCCACGCGCGGGTCCTGCCGACGGCGATGCTCCTGGGGGCGTGCCTGGTGACGCTCGCGGACATGCTGGGGCGCACCGTCATCGCGCCCTCGCAGCTGGGCGCCGGGCTCATGACGTCGCTGGTGGGGACGCCGTACTTCATCTACCTGCTGGTGCGCACGAGGCGGTAGGCGGGGGCGCGGGCCTCGCGTCCAGCGGGGCGGGCCTTCTCCGGGGCTCCGCCCCAGGCCCCGGTCCTCAAACGCCCCCAGCCTTCGGCCGGGAGGTGCCCCCAGACGGGCTGGATTCCTGGGCTTGTGGTGGGGTTCCGCCCCCTGGCCCCGGGAGGTCCGGGGGACCGGGGAGGGAGGGGGCGTCCGGTGCGTGGTGGTCGGGGAGCTGGGAGGGAGCGCGCAGTCGCGGTCCCTCCGGGAGGAGTCCATGGGCCCCGGGCGGGTCGAGGTCGTACGTCGCGGTGCTCCCCGCCCCGGAGAACACCGCCTTCTCCTCCGCCTCCGTCACCGCGATGCCCCTGCCCTCCGTCGCGGTCACCGCGATCGCCCGCTCCTCCGCCGGGGAGAGCGCGATGGCCCGTTCCTCGGCCTCCGACAGGCCTATGCCGTCCTCGCCGTCACCCATCACGACCTCCTCCGTTTCTCTTCGTATGTCCCGTGACCGCCCTGTGAACCCCGTGTTGACCGGTGTCACCCATTCCGGTTAGGTTCGTGCGGTACGGCGCCCGCGCCCCCGCGCCCGGGCCCGCGACCGTAGGCGTTAACGTCAGTCAACGCGCTTCCAGCTTCCTGCCCAGCACGACACGGCAGGGGCGGCGCGTCGGCGTACCGCGGACCGTTGCCCCGCCGGGAAACGGAGTCCTTCCGGTGGCCGACAGCGCTCACCAGCCCACCGAGAGCCCCGAGGACACGCCGCCAGCTCCCGCCCTCGTCCCCGCGCAGCGCCGCCGACGCTTCACCGTCGACACGACCCCGCTCCGCATCAAGCCCTTCCGCCGCCTGTGGTCGTCCACGGTCGTCACCGCGATCGGCAGCCAGCTCACGGCCGTCGCCGTCCCCCTCCAGATCTACGACGACACCGGCTCCTCCGCCCTCGTCGGCGTCGCGGGCGCCGTCGCGCTCGTCCCGCTCGTCGTCTTCGCGCTGTGGGGCGGCGCCATCGCCGACCTGCGCGACCGCCGCACGCTCCTCCTCCTCAGCAACGCCGGCATCGCCCTCACCTCGCTCCTCTTCTGGGCACAGGCGGCGCTCGGGATGCACTCGGTGGCGGTCCTGTTCGTCCTGCTCGCCTTCCAGCAGGCGCTCTTCGGCATCAACGCCCCCACCCGCACCGCCTCCGTCGCCCGCCTCGTCCCCGAGGCCCAGCTCCCGGCCGCGACCGCGCTCACCTCCACCGTCGCCCAGTTCGGCCAGATCCTCGGCCCGCTGCTCGCCGGGGCGCTCGCCCCCGTCCTCGGTATCTCGACGCTCTACCTCGTCGACACGCTCGCCCTCGTCATCACCCTGTGGGCCGTGTGGAAGCTCCCGCCGCTGCCCCCGCTCAAGACCGCCGCGCGCCGTGCCGGTCTCAAGGACATCTTCGACGGCTTCCGCTACCTGTGGCCGCGCAAGCTCCTCCTCGTCTCCTTCGTCGCCGACATCGCGGCGATGGTCCTCGGTATGCCCCGCGCCCTCTTCCCCGAGATGGCCGACACGTACTTCGGCGGCGACGCCGCGCTCGGCGTGCTCTACGCGGCGCTCCCCGTCGGCGCCCTGCTGTGCGGGGTCTTCTCCGGGCTCTACTCGCACATCCGCCGCCACGGCGTGATGGTCGTCCTCTCGGTCGCCGCGTGGGGACTCGCCGTCGTGGGACTCGGGCTCGCGCACTCCCTGTGGCTCGCCGCGCTCATGCTGGCGCTCGCCGGAGCGGCCGACATGATCTCGATGGTCTTCCGCGGCGTCATCCTCCAGTCAGAGGCCACGGACGAGATGCGCGGCCGGATGCAGGGCGTCTTCACCGTCGTCGTCGCCGGCGGTCCGCGCCTCGCCGACCTGCTCCACGGCACCGTGGGCGAGGCGGTCGGCGCGCGCGGCGCGACGGCGGGCGGCGGGCTCCTCGTCGTCGTCGCCGTCGTCCTCCTCGCCCTCGTCGTGCCCGCGTTCTGGCGGTACGTACCGGCCGCGACCATCCGCGAGTGAGCCCGCGGCCCGGGGCGCCCGCCCGTCCCCGCGCCGACTCTTCTGTGCCGTTTCTGTGAAGGAAGCGTTTTCGCGGGTACTCGTGCCGAGTCCCGTCACCCTGACGGGACGTCATCGGACGGCCGGTCGGGGACCGGCGGAAGGGCGGGACCATGACGACGAGGCGGACGCGGACCACGGCGGCGGCGCTCGGGATGCTGTGCGCGGGGGCACTCGCGCTCTCGGCGTGCGGCGACTCGGACGACGCCGACGAGGCGTTCAAGGGCCAGAAGCCCGACGACATCGCGGCGAAGGCCGTCGCCGCCACCGACAAGGCCCCCTCCGTCCACCTCAAGGGCACCTCGCACGTCAAGGGCGGCAACGTCGTCAAGATCGACATACGCGTCGACGACAAGGGCCACTGCACCGGCACGATGAGCGGCGACGGGGCCACGGCGGAACTGCTGCGCGACGGCGGCGACATCCTCATCAAGGGTGACAAGAAGTTCTGGACCAACTCCGCGAAGGCGAGCGGCGGCTCCGGCGGCCAGGGCGCCCAGCTCGCCGACAAGCTCGCGGGCAAGTGGGTCAAGGCACCCGCGGACAGCGCCGACGCCTCGCTCTGCGACAAGAAGGCGTTCCTCGCCTCCATGGACCAGGACAAGTCCGAGCGCCAGGGCCTCAAGCGCGGCGACACGAACGAGGTCGACGGCAAGGACGCGCTCGCGCTCAAGAAGGAGAAGGGCGGCAAGCGCCTCACGATGCACGTCGCGACCGAGGGCGACCCCTACATCCTGCGCACCGAGACGAAGGGCTCCGAGCCCAACGACATGACCTTCTCCGAGTACGGCAAGAAGGTCGAGGTGCAGAAGCCCGCCGACGACGAGATCGTCGACCCCGCGAACCTGAAGGCGTGAGGTGCGGGAGGCGTGAGGTGCGGGGGTGAGGTGTCGCGGGGCATGAGCCGCGTGCTCTGAGGCGGGGGCCGGTACGAGGCCCGGCGACCGGGAGCCGGTACGGGCCGGGGGCGGAGCGCCCCCGGCCCGGCGCGTGTGCTCGCCCCCCGCGCCCCCCCACCGCTCCCGCGCTCCTTCGTGTCGCGTGTCCCTTCCCCGGTCCGCTCGTTGCTCCGTACGCCGGAACCGCTCCCGCCCCGCGCGGGGTCCCGGGGCCGGTGCGGTTCGCGGTCCGGCGCGGGGAGCGCCGGAGGAGGAGGGGGCGAATGGCAGGCTGGATCACGGCCGGGATCATGGCGGCCACGGCGTTCTGCCCGTTGCCGGGCCACACGGGCGGGACCTCGGTGCTCATCGAGGGCGGGCCGATCGGGGGACACCTCGTCGTCTGCACCGACCACGCGTGGGTCGAGATCAACGGTCACCACCCGCCCCGGCCCACCCCGCCACCGCCCCCGGAGCCCACCCCGACTCCCACCCCGCCCCCGCCGCCCCCGGCACCCCCCGCGCCGAAGCCGCCCACGCCGCCGAAGCCCGCGCCCAAACCCCCGGCGCCCGCCCCGCCGCCCGCCCCGCGCCCCGCGCCGCCGCCACCCCCGAGGCCCCGCCCCGCCGTGGTCGCGCCGCCGCCCGCCGCGCGTCCGGCCCCGCCGCCGAGCCCGCGTCCGCGCCCCGCGCCGCCGAAACCGCCCCCACCCGAGGCGGTCCCCGCCCCGCGGCCCGCGCCCGCCGCCTTCCGCTGGGAGCCCCGCGAGCACCGCCCGGTCGCCCAGCGCCCGGAGCCCGCGGGGATGCCGGTCACCACCACGACCCTCGTCGTGATGCTCCCCGCCGTGCTCACCGCCGTGGCCCTCCGGCCGGGCGGCCGTCGCAGGCGCTGAACCCCGCCTCACCCTCCGTCCCGGCCGCGCGCCGCCCCTTCGCGGGCGCGCCGCGCGGCCCCGTACCCGTACCCCTGTTCCCTCCGGCCTGCCCCCAGGAGGCTCGCTGTGCCCCAATGGCTGATCTACACCCTCGCCTCCGTGCTCGTCTGCGCGCTCGTCGTCGGCGCCGCCGCGCTCAGACAGCGCCGCGTCACCGACGAGGACACCTCCGAGACGCCCGACGTCCTGGAGTACATGGTGATGATGGTGGGCGTCGTGTACGCCATCGTCCTCGGCCTCGCCATCGCCGGTGTCTGGGAGGCCCGCCAGGCCGCCGACGACACCGTGCAGCGCGAGGCGCAGTCGCTCTACGAGATCGACCAGCGGCTCGACGTCTACCCCGCGGCCTTCCGCGAGCAGGTGCGCACCCACATCGACGCCTACGCGCGGCACACCGTCACCGCGGAGTGGCCGGAGATGGAGGCAGGGCGCGAACCGGACGCGAAGGGCGCGGCGCTGCTCGCGAAGATCCGCTCCGACCTCGCCCACCGCGAGCCCGCCGACGAACTCCAGGCGCAGGCGTACCAGCCGCTCCTCGACCAGGTCGCCGCCGCCGACGACGCGCGCCACCAGCGCATCGACTCCGCCGGGTCCACGCTCCCGGGCAGCGTCTGGTTCGGTCTCATCGCGGGCGGCGCGGTGACGCTCGGCCTGCTCTACACCCTCCAGATCCGCCGCACCACCCGCGAGGTCGTGCTCGCCACGACGTTCAGCGCGCTCGTCGTCTTCCTGCTCTTCCTCGTGTGGAGCTTCGACGCGCCGTTCGGGCGCGACGGGCTCGACTCGGCGCAACCACTGCTGGAGTTGTACGCGACGGGCGGCTGAGCGGCAGGGCGGAAACCGGCGGCGCGGCGCACGCTGTTATCGGACCTTGACCTGATCGCCCGGTAGTCCGCGCGTGCGGGGGCACTCGGACGGAGTCGTCTTCGAGGGAGCTCCACCGTGTTGTTCGTCGCGTGCCTGCTGCTGCCGCTCGCCGCCGTCCTGCTCTTCGCGATGGACCGGGTGGAGGACTGGATGGGGTCCTCCGCCGGGTCGTCGCCGATCCGGCGAGCGCGCCGGGAGCGAAGCGTGCCGGACACCGGACACCGTACGCGTCACCTCCGGCTCGTGCGCGATACGGACGTGGCCACGACGGCCGCCGAGCGGACGGCCGCCGCGCCGCGCGAGAGCGCGGACAAGCGCCGCGCCGCCTGAGCCGGAAGCGGGCACAGCGCCGGGCGGACCGGGGCACATCGCAGGGCATACCGTCGGGCGGGCAGGGGACAGCGCATCCGGGAGCCGGGCACGTGCCGCTCAGGCGCACCGAAACGGGTGGGCCGTTTTCTCCCCGTATCGCGCCTAAAGTTCCCCCATGCCGCCCGAGTCCACCCCCGCCGACGGCCCCCGCGCGCCCCTCGGCAGCACCGGCGCCCCGGACCCGCTCTCCAGTCCCCAGGTCCTCGGCGAGCGCCTCAAGGAGCGCATCTACGCCTCGCTCACGCTGCTCGCCGTCCTCGTCGGGTACGGGCAGAGCGAACACGCCAGCCACGAGGGGGTCGCCGTGGCCGTCGCCGCGACCGCGCTCGGGCTGTGGCTCGCGACCCTCGTCGCCGACCTCCAGGCCCACCCCGTCGCGCACGCCCGCCGGGCCGGTTCGCACGCCGTGCGCCACGCGCTCTACACGAGTAGCCCCCTGCTCACCTCCGCCGCAGGACCCCTCCTCCTGACCGCGCTCTCGGCGCTCGGCGCCATGGAACTGGACACCGCGCTGTGGATCTCGGTCGGCAGCGAGGTCGCGGCGCTCGCGCTGTGGGGGTACGCGGGCGGACGGCGCTCGGGCCGAGGAGTGCCCCGGGCCGTGCTCTCGGCCGTGCTCAACGCGGTGATCGGGGTCTTCGTGGCGGGGGTGAAGGTGCTCGCGGGGCACTGAGAGCCGCCCGGGCATTCAGGTGGCGGGGCGGGGAGTCACGACTGGTCCCGCCCTCCACGGGGTACCCGCCAGTAACGATCAAGTCCGTGCCGTACGGCGGCGCGGCGGGACGAAGGCGGTGCGGAGCATGGCGGAGCGGCGGCACGGGAGCGAAGCGGGCGCGGTCGAGGGCGATTTCTTCAAGATCGTGGACCTGCTGGACGGCGAGGAGCGCAAACTCCTGGAGCGCGTACGGGAGTTCCTGCGGGCCGAGGTCGCGCCGCACGCCAACGAGCTGTGGGAGGCGGGGCGCAGCCCGGTCAGCCTGCGCGGGCGCATCGCCGAGCTGGGGATCACCGGCGAGGAGGGCGACGAGGAGGGCGTACCGGCTCGCAGCAGTCTCTTCCGGGGGGTGCTCGGCATGGAGATGGCGCGCGTCGACCCGTCGTTCGCCACCTTCTTCGGGGTGCACGCCGAGCTGGCGATGGGCTCGGTACGGGCCTGCGGCTCAAAGGAGCAGAAGGCCCGCTGGCTGCCCGCGATGACCCGCTGGGAGAAGCTCGGCGCCTTCGCCCTCACCGAACCCCTCGTCGGCTCCGGCACCGCCGCCGGGCTCACCACGACCGCGCGCCGCGAGGGCGACACGTGGGTGCTCGACGGCGAGAAGAAGTGGATCGGCAACGGCTCCTTCGCCGATCTCCTCGTCGTGTGGGCGAGGGACGTGGCCGACGACCAGGTCAAGGGCTTCGTCGTGGAGCACGGCGCCGAGGGGCTGAGCGCCGAGGTCATCCCCCACAAGATCGCGCTGCGCGGCGTGCAGAACGCCCACCTCGTGCTCGACGGGGTCCGCGTCCCCGAGGCCGACCGGCTCCAGCGCGCGGAGTCCTTCGCCGACACGAACCGGGTCCTGCGCGTGACGCGCGCGGCCGTGGCCTGGACCGCGACGGGCTGCGCGCTCGGCGCGTACGAGGCGGCGCGGGCGTACGCCGTGGAGCGCGAGCAGTTCGGCCGCCCCATCGGCTCCTTCCAGCTCGTGCAGGACCTCCTCGCCCGGATGCTCGCCGACATCACCGCCTGCCAGACCCTCGCCGTGCGCCTCGCCGCGCTGGAGGAGAAGGACGAACTGAGCGACGCTCAGGCCGCGTTGGCCAAGATGTTCTGCACGACCCGGATGCGCGAGACCGTCGCCCGCGCCCGCGAGGTCCTCGGCGGCAACGGCATCCTCCTCGACCACGGCGCGGCCCGCTTCTTCGCCGACGCGGAGGCGCTGTACTCGTACGAGGGCACGCGGGAGATGAACTCGCTCATCGTGGGCCGCGCGGCGACGGGGCTGAGCGCCTTCGTGTGAGGGGCGCGGGGGCCTACGCGGCCACCGGCCCCACCCGCACCTCGCCCCGTGCCCCCGCCAGGAACGCGGCGAGTCCCGCGCCCTCCGCCTCGACCCCGGCCAGCTCGGCGCCCGTCAGCTTCCGCAGCGGCGTCACCGTCACGACCCCCTTCTCGGCCCGCCACACCGCCCGCACGACCCCGTCGACGAGCACGGTGCCGGGGACGAGGCCGTTCTTCGAGAAGAGGTACGGGCGCGCGGCCTCCGGCACGATGCGGCCGCGGTCGGCGTACGAGAGCAGGACGTTGTCGAACTCGGCGAGGAACCGGACGGGCGCGGGCGCCTCGGGTCCCGGGCGCGGCGCCTCCGGCAGGTCGAGGAGCGCCGCGCCGTCCTCGTCCCGTACCCGCAGCAGGTCCGGCATCGCGTCGGTCACCTCGCGCAGGCGCGTGAGCCCGCACCACGCCTGGACGTCCGCGACCGTCGCGGGACCGAAGGCCGCGAGGTAGCGCCGCACCAACTCCGGCAACCCCGACGCACGTTGCTCCGCGCCGAGCCACGCCTCCGCCGTCGCGTACCGGGTCGCGCCGCCCGCGCCCCACACGGCGCGCGGCGGCACCTGGACGAGCGCCACCGTCGTCCGCGCCACGTCCGCGAGCACCTTCGCGGGTGTCCCCGGCAACAGCTCGGCGAGCGCGGCGCCCAGCTCGGTCGGCGTCAAGGGGCCCCGCGCGTCGAGCACTTCGCGCGTGAGCCGCGCGATCCGCTCCGCGTCGGCGAAGGCCGCGCGCACCTTTGCCCGGTGCCCGCGCACGAGCACAGGCCGCACGAGCGGTCGCAGCGCGAGGCAGTCCGCCGCGCTCACGAGGTGCACGGTGCCCCGGTGCAGCAGCACCCGTACGAGCCGCCGCGAGCTGAGCGCTTCGGCCAGTTCCTCGTGCCGGAAGCCCTCGATCCGCGTCCACAGCCCGGTGTACGGCGGCCACGGCGCCTGCGCCTGCATCCCGACGAGGTGCTCGACCATCGCGACAGCGGGCGTCCGCACCCGCGCGTCGAGGTGCTGGCGGGCGAGCGTGGCGCGGTTGAGGGCGCGGCGGGTGAGTACGGCGGTCACAAAACGCTCCTCGGTGCGGGCGGGGCGGAGCCGACGCGGGTGGGCGAGGCCAGTGCACCGTACGCGGGATGGCGGACGGAAGCGGTCCGCCTCGGGTCCCCGCGCGCCCCGCGCCCGGATTCCCACCGTTTTCCCACCGTCCGCCGACCCGTCCGGAACGTGGCCGGGGCACTCTCGTCCCCATGGCACCGACACTCGACTCCAGGGCGCACCTGACGCGGCTGCTGCAACGCGCGGGCTTCGACGCGGGCGGTGACGCGGTGGACGCCGCCGAGAAGGCGGGCTTCGACGCGACGCTCGATCGCCTGCTCGGCGACCGGGATTCCGGCGACGACCCCGGGGCCGTACCCGCCCCGGACTTCGCGCCGCTGCCCCCGCGCAACAGCGAGGCGGCGCGGCGGAAGAAGGAGGGCGCGGGCGCGAAGAAGCGCGAGAAGGAGAAGAAGTCCCCGCCCGCGTCCCCTGGTGATCCCTCCTCCTCCCACGACACGGTGCCCTCCGGCGCTTCGCCCTCCCCCCGGGAGACGGAAGGCACCGACCCGCACAAGGACCCCGTGCGCGAGCACTACCGCGAGGTACTGCGCGAGCAGCGCGAGGAACTGACGCTGTGGTGGCTGGAGCGGATGGTCGCCACCGAACGGCCGTGGACCGAGAAGCGCACCCTCCTGTGGCACAACCACTGGGCGACCTCGATCAAGAAGGTCAAGTCCGGCGCGGCGATGCTCCAGCAGAACGAGACCCTGCGCCGGCTCGGCGGCGGCGACTTCCGCACGCTCGCCCGCGCCATGGTCGTGGACCCCGCCCTCATGGTGTGGCTCGACGCGGACGGCAGCACCGCGAAGGCGCCCAACGAGAACCTGGGCCGCGAGTTCATGGAGCTCTTCGTGCTCGGCGTCGGCAACTACAGCGAGACGGATGTCCGGCAGGCCGCCGCGGCGCTCACCGGCTGGACGCTGGACCGCCACGCGAACCCGTGGAAACCGGTGTTCCGCGCCGCACGGCACGCGAAGGGGCCCGAGACGGTCGTCGGGCGGACGGCGGACTTCACCGCGCGCTCCCTCGTCGATCACCTTGTCGCGCTGCCCGCCTCGCACGCCCACGTCGCCGGGCGCATGTGGGGAGTGCTTGTCAGCAACGAGAACAAGCCCTCCGCGAGCGCGCTCGCCCGGCTGGTCAAGGCGTACGGCTCCGCGCGCGACACCACCGCCCTCTTCCGCGCGCTCTTCACCGACGCGGCGTTCGCCGATCCCGCCAACGTCCTCGTGAAGCAGCCCGTGGAGTACGTGGTGGGCAGCCTGCGGGCGCTGGGGTTCCGGCCCCGGGACCTGCCGGAGAAACAGCGCACCGCGCTGCTGCTCCACACCCTCACCGGGCTCGGCCAGGTGCCCTTCGCCCCGGACAGCGTCGGCGGCTGGCCCGCGGGGGCCGCCTGGCTGACGACCTCCGCCGCACAGGCCAGGATCGGCTTCGCGCAGACGCTCGTCCGCCACGCCGACCTGGGCGAGATCGAGAAGACGGCCGCGAAGGACCGCGCCGAACTGCTCGCGCGCACCCTCGGCGTGGGGGAGTGGGGTGCCGCGACGCGCGGCGTGCTCACCGCGGCGGCCCGCGACCCGATGCGGGTCACCGCCCTCGCCCTGACCGCCCCCGAACACCTCGTCCTGCGCTGAGCGAACCGCGCGAGGACCGCCGCCCGCACCGTGGCGACCACCGCGCGCACCCCGAGGACCACCGCCGCCGTCACCGCACCGAAAGGCATCTCCCGTGGACACCTGGACCCGACGCAAGTTCCTCGTCACGAGCGGCGTGACGGCCGGCGCGGCGCTCGCCGCCGGGGCGGGCGCCTGGGGGGTGGACGAACTCCTCGCCACCGGCTCCGGCACCCCGGACGGCGAGGCGTCGACCCTCGTGCTCGTCACGCTCTACGGAGGCAACGACGGCCTCAACACCCTCGTCCCCGCCGCCGATCCGCACTACCAGGACCTGCGTGGCGACCTCGCCTACGAGGAGGACGAGGTGCTGCCGCTCGGCGAGGGCCTCGGCCTCAACCCGGGCCTGAAGAACCTCAAGAAGCTCTGGGACGACAAGCACCTCGCCGTCGTGCGCGGCGTCTCCTATCCCAAGCCCGATCACAGCCACTTCCGTTCGATGGCCATCTGGCAGACCGCCTCACCGGCCGGCCCGGTCCCCTCCGGCTGGCTCGGCCGGTGGCTGGACCGAGCGGGGGACGGCGATCCGCTCAAGGGCGTCTCCGTCGGCGCGACGCTCCCGCCGCTCATGGCGGGCACGAAGACGGCGGGCGCCGCGGTGCGCCTCGGCGGCAAACCGCTGCCCGACGCGTGGCAGCGTGCCTGCGCGGAACTCTCCCACCCGGACGAGGACGCGCACCCCCTCCTGCGCAGGGCCGCCACCTCGCTCGGCGATCTTCGCCAGGTGTCGCGTTCCTTCGACGCGAAGAGCGACAGCACCTCGGGCGAGAAGGACGAGAGGGACGAGAAGGGCGAGGACGACCAGGACGGCGCCACCGAGGGAAACGAGGGCGGCTCGGCCGGGGCCGAGAGCGCGCTCGGAGCGCAACTCGACGTCGTCGCCCGTGCGATCGAGGCCGGTGTCTCCACGCGCGCCTACAGCGTGAGCCTCGGCGGCTTCGACACGCACGCCAACGAGAAGGCCACGCAGTCCCGGCTCCTCGCGGGACTCGACCGTGACCTCGGCGGCTTCCTGAGCCGCGTGCGTCGCACCGCGGCGGGCCGCAAGGTCGTCGTCGCCGTCTACTCCGAGTTCGGCCGCCGCCCGAAGGCCAATGCCAACCAGGGCACCGACCACGGCACGGCCGGACCGCTCTTCGTCCTCGGCGAACCCGTCCGGGGCGGCTTCCACGGCGAACAGCCCGCGCTCGACGACCTCACGGACGACGACCTGCGGACGACGACGGACTTCCGCACCGTCTACGCGACGCTGCTGCGCGAGGTGCTCGGCACCGACCCGGGCGCGGTGCTCGACGGCTACGACAAGACGCTCGCCTTCCTGTGAGCACCCGGCGCCCGGCCCCGCTCACCGCGCCGCGGGCAGCGTCACGGTGACCAGGGTGCCGCCACCGGGGGCCGCCGCGCACGCGGCGGTCCCTTCGTGCGCCTCGGCGACGGCGGCCACGATGGCGAGACCGAGCCCCGTCCCCTCGCCGCGCCCCGTACCGGCGCGGTAGAAGCGCTCGAACACCCGGCGCGCGGCGTCGGGCGGTACACCGGGGCCCTCGTCGCCGACGGCGAGCACGACACTCCCGCCCTCCCGCCGCACGGTGACGTGCGCGGCCGTCCCCTTCGGGGTGTGCCGGCGGACGTTGGCGAGCAGGTTGTCCACGACCCGGCGCAACTGCTCGGCGTCCCCGTCCACGAGGGCGCCGTCCTCGGCGTCCACGGTGAGCGGGCGCCCGGGGGCGACGACGCGGCCCGCGGCAACGGCTTCGCGCACCGTGGCGGCCAGGTCCAGCCGCGTGTGCGCCCGGGCGGGCACGGCGTCGAGCCGGGCGAGCAGCAGCAGGTCGTCCACGAGGCGCTGCATCCGCAGCGCCTCCGCCGTGATGCCCCGCATCGCGCGCTCGCGGTGCGCGGGCTCCTCCAGCACGCCCTGGTGGTGCAGGTCCGCGTACCCGAGCACGGCGGTCACCGGGGTCCGCAGCTCGTGCGAGGCGTCCGCGACGAACCGGCGCAGCCGCTCCTGCGTGGCCCGCTGACCGGCGAGCATCGCGTTCAGCGCCGCACCGAGCCGGCCCACCTCGGTGTCCTCGTCCGCCGGTGCGACGTCGCCGCCCGCCCGCCCGGCGGTGATGGCGTCGGCGTCCTCGGCCATGACCTCCAGCGGCCGCAGCCCGCGCCGCAGCACCCCGAGCCCGGCCCCGCCGAGCAGGACCAGCACCCCGCCCGTGGCCACCGCCTCCACCACGAGGAGCCGGCGCAGGGTCTCCCGCACGTCCGCGAGCGGCACGGCGGCGACGAGCACGCCGCGCCCGGCGACCCGCTGCGTCAGCACCCGGAACTCCGGCCCGCCGTCCCGCTCCGCCGGCACGGTGACCGGGTCCCGCGTCCCCGGGCGGGGCAGCGGATCGGGCAGCCGCGGCGCGTCACCGGCCGTGCGCAGTCCCGGCGCCAGCTCGCGCACCGAGCCGTCGGGCCTGCGCAGGCGCAGGAAGAACTCGGAGGCTCCCAGGAGCCGTACGTCGTTGCCGAGCGCCTGCCCCGGGGGCGCCTCGGTGAGCTGCTGGGACACCCGCTGCCGCACGGCCCGCAGCGTGGTGTCCGTACGGTCCGTGAGGTAGCCCCGCAGTGCGCCGTAGACGACCGCGTCCAGGACGAGCAGCGCGAGCGCGGTCGAGGCGAGCAGGGCGAGGAGCAGCCGTCCGCGCAGCGAGCGGGGCCGCGGCAGGCGCGCTCTCACGGCGCCTCCGGCGCGCGCAGGGTGTAGCCGATGCCGCGCCGCGTCTCGATGAGCGAGGGGCCCGGGCCGTCGAGCTTGTGCCGCAGGTAGGAGATGTACGTCTTCACCCCCCCCGGGTCGCCGCCCTCCTGCCCCCACACGTGCTCCAGCAGTTGCCCGTGCGTCAGCACCCGGCCCTGGTGGGCCAGGAGGTGGCGCAGCAGCCGGTACTCGGTGGGGGAGAGGTCCACGAGCCGTCCGCCCCGGCGCACCTCGTACGTGGCGGTGTCGAGCTCCAGGTCCGCGCAGCTCAGCACCCGCGCCGCGGCGGGAGCCTCGCGGCGGCGCAGCACGGCCCGCACGCGGGCGGCGACCTCGGCGAGCCGGAACGGCTTGGTGATGTAGTCGTCGGCGCCGAGGTCGAGCCCGGCGACGATGTCCTCGGGGCTCTCCCGGGCGGTCAGGAAGACCACCGGGACCCGCCCCCCGCCCTCACGCAGCCGGCGCACCACGGCGAAGCCGTCGAGGTCCGGAAGCACGACGTCGAGCAGGACGAGGTGGAAGCCGCCCTCGCGCGCGGCCGTGAGGGCGGCCCGCCCGGTCGTCGCCTCGGCCACCTCGTAGCCCAGAAAGCGCAGCGAGGTGGCCAGCACGTCGAGGATGGCCGGTTCGTCGTCCACCACGAGGAGCCGGGTCCCCGCGGCCATGTCGTCCCGCACAGTCATGACGGCCATCCTGGCACCGCCCGGCGCGGTGCGGGCCGGGCGGGCCTGCCCCCCCGGCGCGCTCAGCCCGTCGGCCGCTGGAACTCCGGCTGGTCGATGACCCGCAGCCAGCTCCCGTCCGGCTGCCGCCGCACGACCTGGGCCCGCGCGCCCGCGCCGTCCTTCGGCGGCGTCGAGGTGAGGGCGAGGTCGCCGTGGACGAGCGTCGGCAGCGGCTCCTCGGGCGTGAAACGCGGCGCGGCGGCGAGCATCTTGCCGATCAGCTCGCGGATCGCCGCGCGCCCCACGGTGACGTTCCCCGGCGGGTATGCCATCACGGCGTCCTCCGCGTACAGCGCCGCGACCCCGTCCGCGTCGCCCGCGTTCGCGCGTTCCACGAAGAGCCGGGTCAGATCCTCCGGCCGCAGGGCCTTCTCGTACTCCGTCATGCTCGGTGCCTCCAGATCGGGATCGTCCGCACCACGAGTCTCGGGCGCCGCCCGCTCAGAAGTCCAAGCAATGTTTTCGATCCGGCCTATCATCCACACTTATGGAGCTGCGTCACCTGCGGTACTTCCTCGCCGTCGCCGACGAGGGCGGATTCACGCGCGCCGCCGCGCGCCTGCACGTCAGCCAGCCCGGGATCAGTGCGCAGATAGCGCAACTGGAACGGGAGTTGGGCGCCGTGCTCTTCGACCGCTCGGCTCGCGCGGTGCGGCTCACGGAGGCGGGCGAGGTGGTGCTGCGGCACGCGCGGCAGGTGCTCGCGGCGGAGCGCGGGCTGCGCGAGGCCGTCGACGAACTCAACGCGCTCGTGAGGGGCAGCCTCGTCGTCGGCATGATCATGGCCTGCACCGTCGAGCCGTTCTTCACCGCGCTCGCCGCCTTCCACCGCGCGCACCCCGGGGTCGCGCTGCGGCTCGTCGAGGACGACTCGGACCGCCTCGCCGCGCGCGTGCGCGAGGGCTCGATCGACCTCGCGCTGATCGGCGCCGCGCACCGCGCGCCCGCGGACCTCGCGGCGCGCGAGGTCGTGAACGAACCGCTCGCCGTCGCCGTCCCGCCCGATCACCCCCTGGCAGCGCGCGATGCCGTGACCCTGGACGCGCTCCTCGCACACCCGTTGCTGTGCCTGCCGCACGGTACGGGCATCCGCGCGAGCCTGGAGGCGGCGTGCGCGGAACGCGGTCTCGCCCCGGCCGTCGCGATGGAGGCGAACGCGCCGGGGGCGGTCCTGCACCTCGCCGCGCGCGGACTCGGAGCGGCCGTGCTCTCCGCCTCGATGGTGGAGGACGTGCCGGGGCTGCGCGCGCTGCGGCTCGAAGGTACGGCGGTACGCGGCGTGTTGGCACTCGTCACGCGGCGGGCGGCGCCCTCACCGGCTCTCGCCGCGCTCCTCGCGCGCTGCGAGGAGGCCTTCGGCACGGCGGGGGGCCCGCCGCGACAGCGACGGGCCCCCGGTGCGCGCGTGTCCGCCTAACCGTTCAGCGTCCACTTCTGGTTGGTCCCTCCGGTGCACGTCCAGATCTGCGCCCTCGCGCCGTTCGCGGTCGAACGGTCGGTCACGTCAAGGCACTTGTTGGCCGCCGTGTTCACCACGTCGTGGCTCGCCGCGTCGTACGTCCACCGCTGGGCGCCGGTGCCGTTGCAGTCGTAGAGCTGCACCTTCGCGCCGTCCGTCGTGGAACCCCCGGTCACATCGAGGCACTTGCCGTTGGTGCGGACTGTGCCGTCCGTCCCGATCGTCCAGCGCTGGTTGGCGGCCCCCGTGCACGACCAGGTCTGCACGGCTGAGCCGTTCGCCGTTCCGGAGGCGTCCAGGCACTTGCCGCCGAGCCCGGTGAGCGTCCCCGCGCGTTCGGTGCCGCCGCCCGGGTTGCCGCTCTGCGTCCCGTCCCACGTGAAGGTCGCGGACGTCTTGCCGGGGAGCTGGTAAGTGAAGTGCTGGCCGCCCCAGTTGACGGTGAAGGTACGCGCCGACGAGGACTCGTTGTAGGCGAGGAGCGCCTTCGAACCGTCCGTGTTGCGCCATGCCACGTTCGGCACGTCGCCGCTCGCCGTGGAGGCGATGCGGCTCGCGCCCGGGTGCACGAACTTCGTGAGGTGCCCCATCGTGTAGTACTCGATGGTGTAGTCGACCTGCCCGCTGCGGCCGTCCCCGTCGTGGACCGTGATCAGCCCGTCGCAGGTGCCGCAACCCCCGTTGTGCGGGCCCCTGTTCTGGTCGACGGCGAGGGACCACTTCGTCACCGACTTCGCCCAGTTGCGGGTGTAGTCGATGATGTTGCGCATGTCCTCGGTCTGCTGGTTGGCGATCCAGGTGCCGCCGGAGTGCTCGGTCTGGAAGGCGTCCAGTTGCGGGTACTTGTCGTGGACCTGCGACTGCTTGGTCACGTCGCCGCCGTAGCCGTGCCACGCGATGCCGCCGAAGTTCGGGTGGCTGCGCACGGCCGCGTCGTCCACGGTGGGCGCCGCGTAGGCGTCGTACGTGTCCCAGTTCCAGTCGTGCGCGAGCACCTTCGTCTTCAGCCCTGCAGAGGCCAGCTTGGGCAGCAGCTCGCTCTTCGTGAAGTACGCGAGTCCGGAACCGTTCCAGCTCATCGAGGGGTAACTGTCGCAGCACGTCGGCTCGTTCTGCGCGGTCACGTAGTCGATGGGCACCCCGGCGGCCTGGTACGCCTGGATGTACTTCACGAAGTAGTTCGCGTACGTGCCATAGTTCTCGGCCTTGAGCCAGCCGCCGTTGAGCTGTCCGTTGTCCTTCATCCAGGCGGGCGCGGTCCACGGCGAAGCGACCGTGGTGAGCTGCGGGTTGAGGCGCTTGGCCTGCTGTGTGAGCGGCAGGACGCCCGCCTGGTCGTGGGCGATGGAGAACTTCGCGAGCGAGGGATCGCTCTGCCCGGCGGGCACGTCGTCGTACGTGTAGCCGAAGCGCGCGAGGTCGGAGCCGCCCATCGGGTTGCGCAGGAACGAGAGCCCGATGCCGTCCGTCGGTGAGAAGAGCTTCGTCATCGTCTGGTCGAGTGTGGACTGCGAGAGCGCGCCGCTCTCCTTCATGAGGTACGCGGCGGTGTCGGTGAAGGAGGCGCCGCCGCCCGTGAAGGTCTGGTAGCGCGTGTTCTCGTCCACGGAGACGGTCGTGCCGCTGTTCGCCGTACCGGACTGGAAGGCGAACGGGGCCTGTTGCTGGAGTCCGCGCGTGACGTGCCGGCCCCCTGAGTCGTCGGTCGTCGTGAGGTACGCGGTGACCTGCTCGCCCGCCGCGTGCACGGGAGCGGTCCCCGCCGCGCCGAGCCCGGCGGCGGCGAGCGCGCCGGTGAGCAGGAGGCGGACGAGGCGGCGCGGGGGAGTGGCCGGAGTGCCGGGAGCGGACCGGAGCCGGGGTCTGGGAGACATGCGGGTGCCCTCCGTGGTGGGGGTGGGGTGGGGGTGGAGCGGTGGGGCGGTGGGGCGGCCTCGGCCGCGCGAGGAGGCTGCCCCGCTCGCGTGCGAACCGACCGTTTTCTACGGGTAGTTGGTCAGGTAGGCGACGTTGCTGCTCGGCGTCACCTTGGCACCCGTGTTGTTGATGATGTGGTTGATGGTTCCCTTGCCGCCGAGGACGGTGGTCACCATGTCGTGGAAGCGGACCCCGCTCGTCTGCGGGACCTCGAAGGAGTGGTCCTCCACGACGGACGGGTTCACCTGGGCGAAGGCGTAGCTGCCCAGGCCCCACGCCTCGTGACTCGTCACGTTGTTCGCGACCTTGTAGGCGGGGTAGCCCTGCGTCGAGCCGTTCGTCCAGGAACCCTGGTCCGGCGGGTCGTAGGGCAGCTCGTTCTGGAAGAAGTACGTGCGTCCGCCGTTGCCGTTCCAGATGACCTGCGTCTTCTTGTAGTGCTCGACGAACAGGCCGTACGCGGTGACGTTCTGCCCGTTGACGACGAGTCCCGTGTCGGCGGTGTTGGTGTTCCAGCCGACCGTGCCGCCGTTGCCGTGGTCGGCGCGCCAGGCCCACGTGTGGTCGATGACCGTGTGGTCGCTGTTGACCACGAGGGAGGTCGTCGCCTTGCCGAGCGTCGCGCCGCCGATCCGCAGGAACACGTCGTTGAGGACCGTCGGGTTCGCGGCGTGGCTCGCCGAGGCGCCGCTCGGGCCGACCTCCATGAGCGTCCGCGAGGTGGTGGTGCCCGCGTCGATGAGGAGCCCGGCGACGCGGATGCCGTCCACGTCGGCCGTGGTGAGCGCGGTGATCCCGTTGTCGGGGACGAGCGTCGCGAGGCCCAAGCCGAGGACGACCTGATCGGGCTTGGTCACCTTCAGCGTCTGGTCGAGGTGGTAGACGCCCGGCGTGACGAGCAGGTTCTTGCCGGAGGCGAGCGCCGCGTTCATGTCGGCGGCGGAGGCACCGGGCTTCGCCACGTAGAACTCGTCGAGGGACAGGTCCCTGCCGGTCTGCTTCTTGCCGCTCCAGGTGGTCGCCGCCGCGTTCGTCTGGAGGCCCGGCACGTAGACCTTCCAGGCGCCCGCGCCGTCGACGTGCGGGAAGGGCTTCTCTGCGTTGACCGGGGCCGCGCCGACCGTCGTGTACGTGGGGAAGTTCTGCGCGGGCGCGCCCTGGTCGCCGACGAAGACCATGTTCCAGTTCGACCCGGACCACGAGCCCATCGAGCTGTTCTTGGTGAGGAACTGCTGCTGCGAGCCGGACTGGATCTGCCCGTCGATCTTGCTGTCCGAGATGAACCCGCCGCTCGACCAGCCGCCGTCGTCCAGCTTGAGGTTCCCGCGCACGTGCATCCGGCGGTACGGGGCGGCCTGCGAGACCGCCCAACGGTCCGAGCCGCCCGTGGGATTGACCGACATGTTGTCGGCCTCGCGCCAGAAGTTCTGCGTCGCGTTGCCCTGGAACCAGTCGGCCTCGGCGTGCACGGCCCCGTTGATCGTCACGTCGTCGGGGCTCATGCCGAGCCCGGCGGCCTGCGTGTAGAAGCCGACGTTGACGTCCGCGCTGTACGTGCCGGGCTTGAAGAGGACCGCGTAGCGCTAGGAGCCGAACTGGTTGCTCTGCTGCTGGTCGAAGATCGAGTTGAGGCGGGACTGGATCGTCGCGGCGGACATCGACGGGTCGAAGACGACCACGTTCGGGCCGAGATCGGGGTCCTTGCCGTTCGGCGGCGTCGTCGTGCCGCCCGCGTAGTCCCACTTCTGGTTCGGTGTCCCGGCGCAGTCCCAGACCTGGAGCGCGGCGCCGTTCGCGTTGTTGTTGTCCTTGATGTCGAGGCACTTCCCGGCGGCCTGGTTCACGAACTGCCCGCCGGTGTACTGCCACTTCTGCGAGGCGAGGGAGTCGTAGCAGGTCCACAGGTGGGTGGCGGTGCCGTCGGCGGTGCCGCCGTTCACGAGATCCAGGCACTTGCCCTTGGCGGTGAGCGAACCGTTGGCGCTGAGCGTCCACGTCTGGTTGGGGCCCGGGGAACACGTCCACATCTGGGCCGGAGTGCCGTCGGCGGTCGAACCGTCCTTCACGTCGAGGCACTTGCCGTTGCCCTGGCTGACGATCGGCCCCGGCGTCGCCGCGCTCGCGGCGGTGCCGTCCACGGCGACGAGGGTCCCGGCCCCGAGCAGCACGACGGCCGCGGCCGTCGCGAGCGTCCTGGGGCGCCGTCTCGGGCGGGTACGGGGGCGGGTACGGGCTGGAGGCATGCGGGTGTCCTTCCTGGGGCGGTGGGGGTGGGGAAGGAGGACCGGCCGGAGCGTCGGCCGTGAAACATTTACATGAGTGGTGCGAACCGCTGCGTACAACCGGTGAAGTTAGAGGGACGCCGGGGGAGCGTCAAGAGTAATGACGTGTACGCGCAAGGGAATTGACGACAGCGCAGGTCAGTCGTGGTGGTAGGTCGCCGGGGCGGGCCGTCCGGCGCGCGTCCGGCCTGTTCACGCGTGCAAGGGATGGAGCCGGACGGAGCGGTGGCGGCCCGCCCGCCGCCGTTTCTTGTTTCAAACGCGACATGCCGGCGGCGCCGTCGAGTCCCGTACGACCAGAGGCGTCGCGAGTTCGACGTGCAGCGTGTCGACGGCGTGGCCCGCGACGAGGCGGACGAGGAGCGAGACCGCCATGCGGCCCATCTCCTCCAGCGGCTGGCGGACCGTGGTGAGCGCGGGCGTGATGCTCTGGCCCAGCTCGCTGTCGTCGAAGCCCGTGACCGAGAGGTCCCCGGGGACCGTGAGCCCCGCCTCGCGCGCCGCGCGGATCGCCCCCGCGGCCGTCTTGTCGTTGAAGGCGACGAGAGCCGTCGGGCGGGGGGTACGGGACAGCAGCAGCCGGGCCGCCGTGTGGCCCTCGTGGGTCGTGGGCTCGGCGATCGCGGCCAGGAGCGCCGGATCGGGCAGCAGCCCGGTCTCGCCGAGCGCCGCGGTGTGGCCCACGAGGCGGTTGCGGCTCGCGAGCCAGTCGGCGGGGCCGCCGATGAAGCCGATCCTGCGGTGGCCGAGGCCCAGCAGGTGCCGCGTCACGCGCCGCGCCCCGGCCGCGTGCGCGGCCGAGACGGAGGCGACGGTCTCGGGCAGTTCGGCTCGCGGGTCCACCACGACGAGCGGGTAGCGGCGCGCGTGCAGCGCCTCCAGGTCGCGGGTCGAACCCGGCGGCAGGACGAGCACGGCACCCGCGATCCCCTGCTGCTCGGGCAGCGCGAGCAGCGCCGAGGTGTCGTCCTGCGCGCTCTCGCCCGCGAGCACGAGCGCACGGCGGCCGTGCAGCGCCAGGGTCTCCACGACGGACGTGACGATCGTGCCGAAGTAGTCGGTCAGCGCGTACGGGCAGTACACGAGTACGGGCGGCGCGCCGCCCCGCGTTCGCGCGAAGCCGCTCCCCAGCCGCTGCGCCGCCTCGCGCACCGCCCGCTGCGTCCCCTCCGAGACCCGCGTGCTCCCGTTGACCACCCGCGACACCGTCGCGATCGACACGCCCGCCTCGTCCGCGATGGCCCGGAACGTCACCCGCCCACCCGGCCGCCTGCCCATACGCCTCCCCCGTTCGTCGAGGCCCACCCTCCGTCAGGGGCGGGGGAGGGGGCAAGGCGGGGCCGCGCGGAACCTCGTCGGGCCGCGCGGAACCTCTCGGGGCCGCTCAGGTTCTCATGGGTGCCGCACGGCATCGCGTCCACGGAACCCTGCGGGCTGCCACGCCGGCTCCGGCGCGGCAGCCCGCCCCGTACCTCAGACCGTCGCCGTCACCTTCCGCCCGTCGAGGAGCGAGCGGTGGATCTCCTCCGCCCGGACCGCCACGGTGGAAAGGAGCGTGCTCGTGAGGCCGTGGGTGTGCTCCGTGCCGCCCTGGAGGTAGATGCCGGCCGTGACCTCGGGTGCGGTCTCCACGCGGTGGTCGCGGTCCACGCGCAGCGCGTCGCCGTCGTCGCGCAGGCACAGCTTCGCCGCGTCGCCGAGGAGCGTGCCGAGGTCGCGCGGGCGGTAGCCGGTGGCGAGGACGAGGATGTCGGCCGCCAGCACCTCGCGCTCGCCCGTGGGCAGGAACTCCACCGTGACGTCCAGCGGAGCGCCCGGGGAGACCTCCCTGATCCGCGAGACGTTGAGGAAGCGCAGCCGCTCGCGCCCCGCGACCTTCTCGCGGTACGCGGTCGCGTAGAGCGACTCGATGAGGTCCATGTCGACGACCGAGTAGTTGGTCGAGCGGTGGTAGTCGAGCAGGGACTGCTTCACCTGCGAGGGCGCCGAGAAGTAGACGTCCACCGCGTCGGGATCGAAGACGCGGTTCGCGAAGGGGCTGTCGTCGGCGGGCGTGTAGCCGTACTTGGCGAACACCGAGCAGACCTCGGCGTCCGGGAACGTCCGGTGCAGGTAGTCCACCGACTCGGCGGCGCTCTGCCCGGCGCCGAGCACGACCGCGCGCCGCACCGGGGTGCCGGAGCGCGCCAGTTCCTCCGCGCGCGGGATCAACGCGCTGTTGTGCCAGACGCGTTCGCCCAGGCTCAGCCCCGGCGGCACGTGCGCCTCCAGGCCCAGCGCGACGCTGATGTTGCGCGCCCGGTGCCTCGTGCGGGCACCCCCGGCGTCCCGGCTCGTGACGTCGAAGCACGTCACCTCGCCGTCCTCGGCGCGCACCGGGTCCACGGCCACGACCTCGCTCCCGTACGCGACCTGGTGCGCGACCCGCGCCGCCGCCCACTCGAAGTACTCGTGGAACTCCGCCCGCAGCGGGAAGAGCGTCTTCTGGTTCAGGAAGTCGATCAGGCGCCCTCGCTCGCGCAGGAAGCACAGGAAGCTGTAGTCGCTGGTCGGATTGCGCAGCGTGACGAGGTCCTTGAGGAAGGACACCTGCATCGTCGCGTCGTCGATCAACATCCCCCGGTGCCAGCCGAAGCGGGGCTGGCGCTCCAGGAACAGCGCGTCGAGGCGGCGGTCCGCCGCGAGGTGCGCGTTGTGTTCCTCAACGGCTATGGACAGAGCGAGATTCGACGGGCCGAAACCGATCCCGACAAGGTCGTGGACGGGCTCGGAACCCGTAACAGGTGCATTCACCTTGGCATCGCCTCCTCAGGCAACGACATGTTAGATAAGGTAAGGCTTACCTAGCAATGCGGTCGTGGAGGGATGCACATCATGCGGGTCGTCATGCTCGGCTACCAGACCTGGGGTCATCGCACGCTGCGGGCGCTGCTCGACTCCGGGCACGAGGTGGCGCTCGTCGTCACGCACCCGAAGAGTGAGCACGCCTACGAGAAGATATGGGACGACAACGTCGCCGAACTCGCCGAGAAGAACGGGGTGCCGGTCCTGCTGCGCAACCGGCCCGACGACGACGAACTCCTCGACGCGGTACGGGAGGCGCACCCGGACATCATCGTCGCCAACAACTGGCGCACGTGGCTGCCGCCCGAACTGTTCGACCTGCCCCCGCACGGCACGCTCAACATCCACGACTCGCTGCTCCCGGCCTACGCGGGCTTCTCGCCGATCATCTGGGCGCTCGTCAACGGCGAGGAGCGCGTCGGTGTCACGGCGCACCGCATGAACGCCGAACTCGACGCGGGCGACGTCCTCGTGCAGCGCTCGGTACCGGTCGGGCCCACCGACACGGCGACGGACCTCTTCCACCGCACGGTCGACCTCATCGAGCCCCTCGTCCGCGAATCGCTCGACCTCATCGCCTCCGGCCGTGACGCGGGCCAGTGGGTGCCGCAGGACCGCGCCCGCGCGAGCTTCTTCCACAAGCGCGCGGACGAGGACAGCCGCATCGACTTCCACTGGCCCGCCGAGCGCCTGGAACGGCTGGTACGGGCGCAGTCCGACCCGTACCCGAACGCCTACGCCTTCCACCGGGGCAAGCGCCTGCGCATCGTCTCGGCGGGCGTCTCGGAGGGCCGTTACGGGGGCACCCCGGGCCGGATCTTCATCCGTGAGGGCGACGGCGTGGTAGTCGTCGCGGGGCCCGAGGCGCACACGGGGCGGCACCCCGGGCTGCTCGTGCGGCGGGTGCGGACGGAGGACGGCACGGAGTACGCCGCGCGGGACTACTTCCGCACGATGGGCGGCTACTTGACGTCGCGGCCCTGAGGGGCGGTGGTCCCGGCACCGACCGGGACCGGGGCAGCCTCCGGGGCGGGAATCCCGGTACGGGGCGGGGCCGCGTCGTCGGCGCCCCGCCCCGTACCCGCGTCCCCGCGCCCGCCGTCCCCGTGGTGCCGGCTCAGCGGGATGACCAGCGGGGTGTGGCTGACCGGGTCCTTCGTGATGCGGCAGCGCAGCCCGAAGACGTCCTCCACGATCGCCTCCGTGACGACCTCGGCGGGCGCGCCCTGCGCGACGATCCGGCCGGCCTTCATCGCGATGACGTGATCGGCGTACCGGCACGCCTGGTCGAGGTCGTGCAGGACCATCACGATCGTGCGGCCCTCGCGCCGGTTGAGGTCCGTGACGAGGTCGAGGACGTCGACCTGGTGGGCGAGGTCGAGGTACGTCGTGGGCTCGTCCAGGAGCAGGACGGGGGTGCCCTGCGCGACGGCCATCGCGATCCACGCGCGCTGCCGTTGGCCCCCCGACAGTTCGTCCACGGCGCGGTCGGCCAGCTCCGTGAGCCCGGTGGCGGCGAGCGCCGCGTCGACCGCCTCCTCGTCCGCCTTCGACCACTGCCGCCACCAGGTCTGGTGCGGGGCCCGGCCCCGGCCCACGAGGTCCCCGACGGTGAGGCCCTCGGGCGCCACGGGGGACTGCGGCAGGATGCCGAGCTTGCGGGCGAGTTCCCGCGTGGGCACCGAGTGCAGTGCCGCGCCGTCGAGTTCGACGACGCCCTCGCGGGGGGCGAGGAGCCGGGCGAGGGCGCGCAGCAGCGTGGACTTGCCGCAGGCGTTGGCGCCCACGATGGCCGTCACCCGGCCCGTGGGGACGGTGAGGTCGAGATCGGCGACGACCGGGCGGCCGTCGTAGGCGAGGTGCAGGCCCCGGGCGCGCAGCTCGGGTCCGTTCGGCTCGGTGAGCGACATGGGTTCAGCCTCCAGAGCCCGCGCGGTTGACGCGGATGAGCAGCCACAGCAGGACGGGGGCGCCGAGGGCGCCGGTGACGACCCCGACCGGCAGCTCGGTCCCCGGGATCGCCTCGCGCGCGAGGAGATCGGCGCCGAGGACGACGAACGCGCCGGTGAGACCGGAGACGAGCGGGGGCGGCGCCGCGGTACCGGCGAGCCGCAGGGCGATCTGCGGGCAGGCGAGCGCGACGAAGGCGACCGGGCCGGCCGCCGCCGTACCGAAGGCGACGAGACCGACGCCGGTGAGCAGCAGCGCGAGCCGCACCGGCTGCACGGGGGTGCCGAGCCCGGCCGCGACGTCGTCGCCGAGCTGGAGCGTGCGCATCCAGCGGCCGAGGCCGAGGGAGAGCGGCAGCAGTACGACGAGGGCGATCGCGAGCGTGTCGACCTGCCCCCACGTACGGCCGTTGAGGTTGCCGACGAGCCAGCCGAGCGCGGCCTGTGCCTCGAATCGGTTGCCGCGCGCGACGAGGAAGTCCGTCGCGCTCGTGCAGATCCAGGAGACGCCGATGCCGACGAGGATGATGCGGTAGCCGGTCGCCCCGCCCTTCCACGCCAGCGCGTAGACGAGGAGCGCGGTCGCGAGCGCGCCGAGCAGGCCGAGCGTCGAGAGCCCGAGGCCGCCGCTCCAGCCGAGGACGACGGCGGCGACGACGGCGGTGCCCGCGCCCTCGGTGAGGCCGATCATGTCGGGGCTCGCGAGGGGATTGCGGGTCATCGTCTGGAAAAGGGCGCCCGAGACGCCGAAGGCGAGCCCCACGAGGAGCCCGGTGAGCGCGCGCGGCAGGCGCAACTCCCGCACGATGCTGAGGGTTCCCTCGTCGCCCGCGCCGAACAGGGCCTTGACGACCCCGGTGAGGCTCACGGGGTAGTCGCCGAGCGTGAGCCCCCAGCAGAAGAGCGCGAACGTGCCGAGGGCGAGCGCGATCCCCGTGAGCAGCAGGCGCGGGCGCAGGACGCCGGAGACGGGAGGGGTACGCAGCCGGAAGGGGCGGTCGCGCAGGACGGGGCGCTTCGCGGCGGCTGTTCCGGGCGCGGTTGTCCCGGGCGCGGCTGTTCCGGGCGCGGGGGACGAGGGCGGGGCGGACGGGGGCGGGGCGGACACGGGCTATACCTCCGCGAGCTTCCGGCGGCGGACCAGGGCGATGAAGAACGGCCCGCCGATGAAGGCGACGAGGACCCCGGCCTGTATCTCCGAGGGCCGGTCCACCATCCGCCCCACGATGTCGGCGGACAGGAGCAGTACGGGGGCGAGCGCGGCCGACAGCGGGAGCAGCCACCGGTGGTCGGGCCCGATCCCCGCCCACTGCGCGAGGACCCGCGCGAGGTGCGGGACGACGAGGCCGAGGAAGACCACCGGGCCGATGACGGCGACCGAGGCACCGGTGAGCAGCACGATCGCGGTCACCCCCTGGAGCCGTACGAGACCGAGCCGCCTGCCGAGCGAGGCGGCCACCTCGTCGCCGAGCGCGAGGCTGTTGAGCGCGGGCGCGCAGGCGAGGGCGAGCAGCGCGCCGACCGCGAGGAAGGGCAGGACGCGGGTGAGGTCGCCCGCGTCGCGGTCGGCGAGCGTGCCCGCCGACCAGAAGCGGTAGCGGTCCAGGGCGTCCTCGTCGGTGAGCACGACGGCGCTCGTGAGCGAGGAGAGCAGCGAGGTGACGGCGACCCCGGCAAGGGCCAGCTTGACCGGCGTCGCCCCCGATCGTCCCAGGCGCCCGAGGAGGAAGACCACGACACTGGCGACGAGGGCGCCGCCGAAGGCGAACCACACGTAGCCGTAGAGCGAGGCGACCCCGAAGACGGCGACCGAGACGACGATGGCGAAGGAGGCGCCCGCGCTCACCCCGAGAATCCCGGGGTCGGCGAGCGGATTGCGGGTCAGGGCCTGCATGAGCGCGCCCGCCATGCCGAGGGCCGCGCCCGTCGTGAGGCCGAGCAGGGTGCGGGGCACGCGCACGGACCAGATCACGTTGTCCGTGAGCCGGTCCGGCGGCTGCCCGAAGAGGGTGCGTACGACGTCGTCGAGCGGGACGCTCAGCGCCCCGAGCGCCACGGAGAGCAGGGACAGGACCACGAGCAGGGCGACGAGGAGTGCCACGAGAGCCGTGGTGCGCGGTCTTCCGGAGGTTCCGCCTGAGGTCACGTGCCGGTCTCCATGCCGTAGTTCCCCTTGTCCGGCCGTAGTCGCCCTCGTCCGGCCGTAGTTGGTCTCGTCCGGGGCAGGTTAGGCAAGCGTAACCTCAGCCGCCGGACGTGTACCGCCCCCCTGATGCCCTATCGGGTTAGGCAACCCTTACCTTACTATGCGGGTGATCGCGGTCCCACTGGGGCCGCTCCGTACCGATCGGGAGGCGGGCACAGCTGTGTCGGGCACCACGCGTCACACCGCGCACACCACGGCTTCGGCTCACTGGACGGCGGCCTTCGCCGACGAGGTCCCCCACGCCGCGCTGCCCCAGGACTTCCCGCACCCGCGCGAGAGCGGACCCCGCGCGAGCCGGGTCCGGGCCCTGGGGGCGGGCGACACCGACGAGCTGACCCGCCTCGCCGCCTTCGTCGCCCTGCTCCACCGCTACGGAGGCGGCGCCGAGGATCTGACGCTCGCGTACGAGGGGCTGCCGCTGCGCTTCACCCTCCACGGAGCCCTGAGCTTCGCCGAGTTGCGCGCCCACGTCGCCGAAGTGCGCGCGCGGGCGCGGGCCCACCGGCTGCCCACCGCCGAACTCCTCGCCCTGCTCGCCCCGGAGGAGGGCCGGGGCGGCACCGTGCTGTGCGCCACCGGCTTCGGCCCCGCCGCGTGGGACGAGGGCGGCCCGCTCGACCTCGCCCTCACCGTGACGGACGAGGAGATCCGCGCCGAGTACGCCGCCGCGCTCCTCACGCCCGCCACCGCCGACCGCGTCCTCGGCCACTACGCGACGCTCCTCGCCGACGCGAGCGCGCGCCCGGAGACCCCGCTCGCCGCCCTCGCGCTCCTCGACGACTCCGAGCGCCACCGCGTCCTCGTCGAGTGGAACGACACCGGCCACGACGTGCCCGCGCTCACCTGGCCGCGCCTGTTCGCCGCGCAAGTGGCCGCGCGCCCCGACGAGATCGCCCTCGTCCACGAGGACGAGCGGCTCACCTACGCGGAACTCGACGCCCGCGCGGCCCGCCTCGCCCACGCCCTCGTGGCCCGGGGCGCGGGACCCGAGCGGGTCGTCGCCCTCGCCGTACCGCGCTCGGCGGACATGATCGTCGCCGAGGTCGCCGTGCTGAAGGCGGGCGCCGCGTACCTCCCCGTCGACACCGACTACCCGGCGGACCGCGTCGCGTACATGCTCGAAGACGCCGGGCCGGTGTGCCTCGTGACGACGGCGGACGTGCTGCCCGACCTGCCTTCCGGCGCCGTGAGCACCCTCGTGCTCGACGCCCCGGAGACCGTCGCCGAACTCGCGGGCCACCCCGCGCACGACCCCGCCCACGCAGCCGGGCTCACCGTCGCGCACGCCGCCTACGTCATCTACACCTCGGGCTCGACCGGGCGCCCCAAGGGCGTCGTCCTCTCGCACGGCGGCGTCGCGAAACTCCTCGCGACGCAGCGGGAGCGCTTCGGGATCGGACCGCACAGTCGCGTCCTGCAGTTCGCCTCGCCCAGCTTCGACGTGGCCTTCTGGGACCTGTGCCTCGGCCTGCTCTCCGGCGGCCGGCTCGTCGTCGTCCCCGCCGAGCGCCGCGTGCCCGGGGCACCGCTCGCCGACTACGCGCACGCGCACGGCATCACCTTCATGATCCTGCCGCCCGCGCTTCTCGCCGCGATGCCCGAGGACGTCGAACTCCCGCCCACCGCCACGCTCCTGGCGGGCACCGAACGCGTCTCGCCCGAACTCGTGGGGCGTTACGCGCGCGGCCGGATGATGTTCAACGCGTACGGCCCGACCGAGGCGACGACCAACTCCACCCTCGGCCTGTGCGACCCGGACACGCCCGCGGGCACGATCGTGCCCATCGGCGTCCCCGACCCGGGCACCCGCGCCTACGTCCTGGACGCCGCGCTGCGCCCCGTACCCGCCGGTGTCGTGGGCGAGTTGTACCTCGGCGGCGCCGGGCTCGCGCGCGGCTACCTCGGCCGCCCCGCGCTCACCGCCGAACGCTTCGTCGCCGACCCCTTCGGCGCCCCCGGCGAGCGCCTCTACCGCACCGGCGACCTGGTGCGCTGGAAGGCGGACGGGCGCCTGGAGTTCCACGGCCGCGCCGACAGCCAGACGAAGATCCGGGGCTTCCGTATCGAGCCCAGCGAGATCGAGTCGGTGCTCCGCGCCCACCCCGCCGTCGGCCAGGCCGCCGTCGTCGTCCGCGAGGACCGCCCGGGCGAGCGCCGGCTCGCCGCGTACGTCGTCCCCTCGCTCACGGCGGAGGCCCACGCGTCCGTCGCCGAGTGGAAGGACGTCCATGAACTCCTGTACGCCGCCGCCGGTTCGGACGGTTTCGAGGAGAACTTCGCGGGCTGGAACAGCATGTACGACGGCAGGCCGCTGCCGCTGGCGGACCTGCGCGAGTGGCGGGACGCGACCGTCGCCCGCGTCCGGGAGCTGCGTCCCCGGCGGGTGCTGGAGATCGGCGTCGGCAGCGGACTGCTCCTCTCCCGCATCGCCCCCGACTGCGTCGAGTACTGGGGAACGGACCTCTCCGAGGAGGCGGTACGGGCCCTGCGCGCCCAGGTCGACGCGGTCCCCGCCCTCGCGGGCAAGGTCCGGCTCGACGCCCGGCCCGCGCACGAGCTGAGCGGGCTGCCCGAAGGCCACTTCGACACGATCGTCGTCAACTCCGTCGTCCAGTACTTCCCCGACGCCAACTACCTTACGGACGTGCTCCGTTCGGCCGCGGCCCTCCTCGCCCCCGGCGGCGCGCTCTTCGTCGGCGACGTCCGCAACCTGCGCCTGCACCGCACCCTCGCCGCCGCCGTCGAGGCCGGGCGCACGCCCGCCGACGACAAGGAGGCGCTGCGCGCCGCCGTCGACCGCGCCGTGGCCTGGGAGGGTGAACTCCTCCTCGACCCCGACTACTTCGCGGCACTCGACGGCCTCAGCGCCGACATACGCCTCAAGCGCGGCACCCACCACAACGAACTGACGCGCTACCGCTACGACGTCGTGCTCAGGCCGGGGACCACCGCGGCCACCGCCGCCCCCGAGACGCTGCCGTGGTCCGCGTTCGGCACGCCCGAGGCCCTCGGCGCGGCCCTCGCCGCCCGTACCGCGCCCCTGCGCGTCACCGGCATACCCAACGCGCGCCTCGCGCCCGACCTCGCCGCGCTCGGCAGGCTCGACGACAGCAGCCGCACGGGCGGTCCCGGCATCGATCCCGAGACCCTCCACGAGACCGCCGGGCGCCACGGCCACCGCGCCGCCCTCACCTGGGCGGCGGACGCGGAGGACGGCAGCGTGGACGCGGTGTTCGCGCGGGAGACGGCCGAAGAAGGCGCGCCCGGCGGGCAGTTCACGGAATCCGGGGAAATCCCCCTGCCCGTCACGGAGTGCGCGACCGGCCCGCTCTACCTCCCCGACCGCCCCCACCCGCACGCCAACCGCCCCGCCCCCTTCCGCAACGTCACCGCGCTCATGACCGCGCTCCGCGCTCACGCGGCCGAGGCGCTGCCCGACTACATGGTGCCCGCCGCCTTCGTCCCCCTCGACCGCCTCCCCGTCACCCCGAGCGGCAAGCTCGACGCCGCCGCCCTGCCCGTCCCCGACTACGGGCTCCTCAGCACCGGCCGCCCGCCGCGCACCGCCCGCGAACGCCTCCTGTGCCGCCTGTACGCGGAGACGCTGGGCGTCGCCTCGGTCACCGCCGACGACGACTTCTTCGCGCTCGGCGGGGACAGCATCGTCGCCATCCAGCTCCTCGTCCGGGCCCGCCGCGCGGGGCTCGAACTCACCCCGCGCGACGTCTTCCGGCACCGTACGGCCGCCCAGCTCGCCACCGCCGCGCGCACCGCCTCCGGCACCCCGCAGGACCCCGAGGACCTGCCCTGGGTCCCGCCCACCCCGGGCGAACTCGCCGCGCTCCAGGGCCCCGGACCGCTGGACATCGCCGAAGTCCTGCCGCTCGGCCCGCTCCAGGAGGGCTTCTTCTTCCACGCCCAGCTCGACGGCGCCGAGCACGACGCCTACGTCGTCCAGCAGGTCATCGACCTCGCCGGACCCGTCGACGCGCGCCTCCTGCGCCGCGCGGCACAGCGCCTCGTCGACCGCCACGCCCCGCTGCGCGCCTGCTTCCGCCCGCTCCCGGACGGCCGCCCCGCGCAGGTGATCGCGACCGGTCTCGACCTCCCGTGGAGCGAGACCGACCTCACCGGGCAGGACCCCGCCCTCGCCGAGACCGTCGCCGCCACCGAGCGCGCCCACCGCTTCGACCTCGCGCACCCGCCCCTGCTGCGCTGCGCCCTGATCCGCCTCGACGCCACGCACAGCCAACTGGTGCTCACCTTCCACCACATCGTCGCCGACGGCTGGTCGCTGCCCGTCCTGCACCGCGAACTCTTCGCGCTGTACGGGCAAGAGACCGCCCCGCTGCCCGAAGTCGCCCCGTACCGCGCCCACCTGGCCCACCTCGCGCGCGCCGACCGCGAGGCCGCACGCGAGGCGTGGCGCGCCGCGCTCGCCGGGGTGGAGGAGGCGACCCGCCTCGTCGCCACCGCGCCCGCGGGGCCCATCGAGCCCGCCCAGGTGCGTATCGCACTGCCCGAGGCCACCACCGCGCGCCTCACCGCCCGCGCCCGCGCGCACGGCGTCACGCTCGGCACCGTCGTGCAGGCCGCGTGGGGGCTGCTCCTGTCCAAGCTCACCGGGCGGCAGGACGTCGTCTTCGGCACCACGGTCTCGGGGCGCGACGCCGCCGTGGACGGCATCGAGTCGATGGCGGGACTCTTCATCAACACCCTTCCCACCCGGCTCGCCTGGGCTCCGGGCGACACGCTCGGCACCGTCCTGGAACGCCTCCAGCGCGAGCAGGGCGCGCTCCTGGACCACCAGCACCTCGGGCTCGCCGAGATCCAGCGCCTCGCCGGGCACGCGGGCGAGGGCGAACTCTTCGATACCCTCGTGGTGTTCGAGAACTACCCGGCCGAAGAGGACCTGAGCGACCCCACCGGAACGGTGCGCCTCACCGGGCACACCTTCCACGACGCCGTGCACTACCCGCTCGCGCTCGTCGTGAAGCCGGGCCGCCGCCTCGACCTGCGCCTCAAGCACCACGCCGAACGCGTCGACGGGGCGGCGGTGCGCCTGCTCGCCGCGCGCCTCACCCGCGTACTCGACGCGCTCGCCGACGACACCGCGCGCCCCGCCGCCGCGCTCGACCTCCTCGGCCCCGAGGAGCACGCGCGCATCGCCGCGCTCGGCACGGGCGAACGCCGCGAGGTCGCCCCCCTCACGCTCCCCGCCGCGATCGCCGCGCAGACCGCCCGCACCCCGGACGCGCTCGCCGTCGTGCACGAGGGGACACGTCTCACGTACGCCGAACTCGACGCCCGCGCCGAGGCGTTGGCTCGCGTGCTGCGCGCCCGGGGCGCCCGGCCCGAGGAGTTCGTCGCCGTCGCCGTGCCGCGCTCGGCCGGGCTCGTGGTCGCGCTGCTCGGCGTCCTCAAGTCCGGTGCCGCGTACGTGCCGATCGACCTCGACCACCCCGCCGAGCGCCTCGCCCACGTCCTGGCCGACTCGGGCGCCCGCACCGTCGTCACGACCGCGGCAGACGCCGGACGCCTCCCCGCGCACCACGGACTGGACACGGTCCTCGTGGACGCCGAGGGGCACGCGGCCGACGCGGCGGGAGCCCCGAGCGCCGAGCCCGCCCCGCACCCCGAGGCCGCCCCCGACCACCCCGCCTACCTCATCCACACCTCCGGCTCCACGGGCCGCCCCAAGGGCGTCGTCGTCACGCACCGCGCGCTCGCCAATCGCCTCGCCTGGATGCAGGGCGCGTACGGCCTCACCGCCGCCGACCGCGTGCTCCAGAAGACCCCCGCGAGCTTCGACGTGAGTGTGTGGGAGTTCTTCTGGGCGCTGCGCGAGGGCGCCGCCGTCGTCCTCGCCGCACCCGAGGGCCACCGCGACCCCGCCTACCTCGCCCGCACCGTGCGCGCCGAGGGCATCACCGCCCTGCACTTCGTGCCCTCGATGCTGGAGGCCTTCCTCGCCTCCGCCGAGGTGACGGCCGACCCGTCCTGGGCGGCCTCGCTCCGGCTCGTCTTCAGCAGCGGCGAGGCCCTCTCCGGGCAGGCCGCCGCACGCTGGACCGCCCTGACCGGGGTGCCCCCGCACAACCTGTACGGGCCCACCGAGGCCGCCGTCGACGTCACGCACCACGCCTTCGACGGCGCGCCCGACACGACCGTCCCGATCGGCCGCCCCGTGTGGAACACCGGCCTCCGCGTCCTCGACCCCTGCCTGCGCCCGGTCCCGGACGGCGTCCCGGGAGAGCTCTACCTCACCGGCGTCCAGCTGGCGCGCGGCTACCACCGCCGCGCCGCGCTCACCGCCGAACGCTTCGTCGCCGACCCGTACGGCGACCCGGGCACCCGCATGTACCGCACCGGCGACCTGGTGCGCCGCCGCCCGGACGGCACGCTCGACTACCTCGGCCGCACCGACCGGCAGGTCAAGCTGCGCGGCAACCGCGTCGAACCCGGCGAGATCGAAGCCGCCCTCACGCGGCTCCCCTCGGTCGCGCGTGGCGCCGTGCTCGTCCGCGCACAGCGCCTCGTCGCCTACGCGGTCCCCGCCACCGGGAGCACGGACCTGGAGCCCGCCGCGCTGCGCGCCGCGCTCGCCCGCGCGCTCCCCGCCGCCCTCGTACCGGAGGACTACGTCGTCCTGCCGGACCTGCCCCTCACCCCGAGCGGCAAGCTCGACCAGGCCGCGCTGCCCGCGCCCGAGGCCGCGCGCGCCGCGCGCCGCGCCCCCGCGAACGAGCGCGAAGCGACGCTCGTCGCCGTCTTCGCCGCCGTGCTCGGCACCGACGACCTCGGCCCCGACGACGACTTCTTCCAGCTCGGCGGCGACAGCATCAGCTCCATCGGCGTCGCGAGCCGCGCCCGCGCCGCCGGGCTCGACGTCAGCCCCCGCGACGTCTTCACGCACCGCACCCCCGCCGCCCTCGCAGCCCACCACACCCCCACCCGTACCGCCCCCGAGACCGCCGGTCCCCCGGCCGCCCTCGCCCTGTCCGAGGCCGCGCTCGCCCGCCTCCGCGCGCTCGCGGCGCCCGCCGCCGTCACCGACGTGTGGCCGCTCGCCCCCCTCCAGGAGGGCCTGTTCTTCCACTCCGCGTACGACGAGGGCGCCCTCGACGTCTACACCGTCCACGAGACCTTCGACTTCGCCACCCGTCTCGACGCCGACCGCCTCCGCGCCGCCGTGCGCGCCCTCCTGGACCGCAACCCCGGCCTGCGGGCCGGATTCACGAGCGAAGGGCTCGACGCGCCCGCGCAGTTCATCGTGGACAGTCCGGCGGTCCCGCTCGAAGAGGTGGACCTCTCCGCACTGGACGCCCACGAACAGGACGCCCGAGTACGCGAGTTGACCGACGCCGAGCGCGCCCGCCGCTTCGACCTCTCCGCGCCCCCGCTCTTCCGGCTGCTCCTGCTGCGCCTCGGCGAGGCGCGCGGGGACCGGCTCGTCATCGGGCGCCACCTCATCCTGTGGGACGGCTGGTCCGCCTGGCTCTTCCTCGACGAGCTGTTCGCGCTCTACGAGAACGGGGGCGACGCCCGCGCGCTGCCCGCCCCCGGCAGCTACCAGGACTACCTGACCTGGCTCGCACGCCAGGACGACACCGCCGCCACCGCCGCCTGGCGCACCGCGCTCGCCGGACTCGACGAGCCGACACTGCTCGCCCCGGGGGCCGCGGACGGACTCGAACCCGTCATCCCCGAACAGCTCGACGTGCGGCTGTCCGCCGCGCTCGGCGCCCGTCTGCGCGAGAGCGGACGCCGCCACGGACTGACCCTGAACACCTTCCTCAACGCCGCCTGGGGACTGACCCTCGCCACCGCGACGGGCCGCACCGACGTCGTCTTCGGCACCACCGTCGCGGGCCGCCCCAGCGAGGTCCCCGCCGTCGGCGACATCATCGGCCTCTTCCTCAACACCGTCCCCACCCGGGTCGCGCTCGACCCCGCCGAGTCCGTGCTCGGCCTGCTGCGCCGCGTCCAGGACGAGCGCCTCGCCCTCATGCCGTACGAACACCTCAGCCTCGGCGTGCTCCAGGCCGAGACCGGGCACCGCAAGCTCTTCGACACCCTCTTCGTCCTGCGCGACAACGACACCGAGGACCGCCTCGAAGCCCTGCGCACCCGCCACGGCGCGACCGCCGTCGCCAACGTCGACGCGACGCACTACCCGGCCAACCTCGTCGTCACCCCGGGCGAGCGCATCACCGTCTCGCTCAGCCACCGCCCCGATCTCGTCCCCGCCGAACGGGCCCGGGCGCTCCTGGACCGCTTCACGCTCCTCGTGGACCGTCTGAGCGAGGACCTCGCGGCCCCCGTCGGCTCCCTCGACGCGCTGCTCCCCGCCGAGCACACCGCGCTGCGCGCCGAGTGGGCCGCGAGCGAGGTCGAGCAGCCGGAGAAGACCATCGCGGACCTCCTCGCCGAGCAGGCCGCGCGCACCCCGGACGCCACCGCGCTCGTCTTCGGCGCCGAGACGCTCACGTACGCCGCGCTCGACGCGGCCGTCAACCGCACCGCGCGCCTGCTCCTCGCGCGCGGCGCCGGTCCCGAACGCGTCGTCGCGCTCGCCCTGCCCCGCTCGCTGGACATGGTCGTGGCGCTCTTCGCGGTCCTGCGCACGGGCGCCGCGTACCTGCCGCTGGAGCTGGACCACCCCGCCGACCGGCTCGCGGACATGCTCGCCGACGCCCGTCCGCTGCTCCTGCTCAGCCGTACGGAGGTCTCCGCGACGCTCGCCGGGGACGTACCGCGCCTCCTCCTGGACGTCCCGGCGGTGCGCGCCGAACTCGCCGCGCTGCCGGAGACCCCCGTGCACCGCCGCTTCAGCCTCGAACACCCCGCGTACGTCATCTACACCTCCGGCTCCACCGGCCGCCCCAAGGGCGTCGTCACCCCGTACCGCGGGCTGACGAACATGCAGATCAACCACCAGAAGGAGGTTTTCGGCCCGGCCGTCGCCGCCGCCGGGGGCCGGCGCCTGCGCATCGCGCACACCGTCTCCTTCGCCTTCGACATGTCGTGGGAAGAGCTGCTGTGGCTCGTCGAGGGCCACGAGGTCCACGTGTGCGACGAGGACCTGCGCCGTGACGCCGAGGCCCTCGTCGCCTACTGCGCCGAGCACCGCGTGGACGTCGTCAACGTGACCCCCACCTACGCGCGCCTCCTCATCGAGCAGGGCCTGCTCGAAGGCCACGTGCCCCCGCTCGTCCTGCTCGGCGGCGAGGCCGTCCCCGAGACCGTCTGGGCGGCGCTGCGCGACACCGGGGGCACCTACGGCTACAACCTGTACGGCCCCACCGAGTACACGATCAACACCCTCGGCGGCGGCACCCCCGACAGCCAGACCCCCACCGTGGGCCGCCCCATCCGCGGCACCCGCGCCCACCTCCTGGACGCCTGGCTGCGCCCCGTGCCCGACGGTGTGCCCGGCGAGCTGTACATCGCCGGCATCGGCCTCGCGCGCGGTTACCTCGACCGCCCGGGGCTGACCGCCGAACGCTTCGTCGCCGACCCCTTCGGCGCGCCGGGCGCCCGCATGTACCGCACCGGGGACCTCCTGCGCCGCCGCCCGGACGGCAACCTCGACTACCTCGGCCGCACCGACGACCAGGTCAAGATCCGCGGCTACCGCGTCGAGCCCGGCGAGATCGAGACGGCGCTCAGCCGCCACCCGCTCGTCTCCCAGGCCGCCGTCGTCGTCCGCGAGGACCGCCTCGTCGGCTACGTCGTCCCCTCGGGCGCCGAGGCCGAGGCCCGCACCGCCGCGCAGGAGGCGCAGGTCGGCGAGTGGCGCGAGATCTACACCGACGAGTACGAGAAGATCGGCACCGCCGTCTCCACCGAGCGCTACGACGGCTGGGACAGCTCCTACGACGGCGAACCCATCCCCTTCGCCGAGATGAGCGAGTGGCGCGCCGCCACCCTCGACCGCATCCGCGCCCTGCGCCCGCGCCGCGTCCTGGAGATCGGCGTGGGCTCCGGGCTCCTCCTCTCCGGCCTCGCCAAGGACGCGGAGGCGTACTGGGCGACCGACATCGCCGCCCCCGTCATCCGCAAGATAGAGGCCGAACTGCGGTCCACCGACCCGGAGCTGGCCGCACGCGTCGAACTGCGCTGCCGCCCCGCCGACGACCTGAGCGGCCTGCCCACGCACTTCTTCGACACGATCGTCATCAACTCGGTCATCCAGTACTTCCCCGGCGTCGAGTACCTGACCGCCGTCATCGAGGGCGCCATGGCCCTCCTCGCCCCAGGCGGCGCCCTCTTCGTCGGCGACGTGCGCAACCTGCGCCTCGCCCGCACCTTCCACACCGAGATCCAGCGGGCGCGCGGCACCGCCCCCGGGGACCTGGAGCGCGCGGTGGCGCGCGGGCTGCGCCTGGAGAAGGAACTCCTCGTCGACCCCGACTACTTCACGACTCTCGGCTACGGTGCCGACCTGCGCACCAAGCGCGGCCACCACGACAACGAGCTGACCCGGCACCGCTACGACGTCGTCCTCCACGCGGGCCCGGCGGACACCGGCCTGGACGAGGTGCGGGAGATTGCCTGGACGACGGCGGAGGACGCCGCCCGCCGCCTCGCCGGGACCGCCGACGCCCTGCGCCTCACCGGCATCCCGGACGGCCGCACCCGCGCGGACGGGGTGGCCCCCGAGTCCGTCCACCGCGTCGGGGAGGCCGCCGGGCGCCGCGTGCTGACCACCTGGTCCGCGCGGGAGGGCGCGTACGAGGCGGTGTTCCTCGCCCCGGGCAGCGGCGAACCCCGGCTCGCCGGGGGGCTGTTCCGCCCGCGCGGCGCCGGCGCCCCGTACACCAACGACCCCACGGCCGCGCGCGGGACCGCCGCGCTCGTGCGCCGCCTGCGCGAGGACCTGGGCCGTACCCTGCCCGCCTACATGGTGCCCGCCGCATTCGTCACCGTCGACGCGCTGCCCATGAACGCGAACGGCAAGCTCGACGTCCGCGCGCTGCCCGAGGCCGAGCCGGCCGTCGCGCTCGGCGGCGGGCGCGGACCCCGCACCCCGCGCGAAGAGGTGCTGTGCCGCCTCTTCGCCGACGTGCTCGGGCTCGCGGAGGCCGGGGCCGAGGACAACTTCTTCGACCTCGGCGGGCACTCCCTGCTCGCCACCCGGCTCGTCAGCCGCGCCCGCGCCGAACTCGGCGCCGAACTCGCCATCCGCGACCTCTTCGAGGCCCCCACCCCGTCGCTCCTCGCCACCCGCGTCCACACCGGCGAGCCCGCCCGCCCCGCGCTCACCGCCCTCGCGGACCGCCCCGCGCGCGTCCCGCTGTCCGCCGCCCAGCGCCGCCTGTGGCTCGTCCAGGAACTCGAAGGCGCGAGCCCCGCCTACAACTTCCCGCTCGTCGTACGGCTGCGCGGCCCGCTCGACACCGACGCCCTGCGCCAGGCCCTCCATGACGTCGCTGAGCGCCACGAGTCGCTGCGCACCCTCGTCGCGCTCCACGAGGGAGAGCCGTACCAGCACGTCGTCCCGGACGCTCGGCCACCGCTCAGCGTCAGCGCGCGCACCGAGGCCGAACTGCCCGCGCTCATCGAGGCCGCGCAGCGCCGCCCCTTCGACCTCACGCGCGAACTCCCCGTCCGGGCAGACGTGTTCACTCTCGCGCCCGAGGACCACGTCCTCGCGCTCGTCCTGCACCACATCACGACCGACGAGTGGTCCGACCGGCCGTTCCTCACCGACCTCGACACCGCCTACGCCGCGCGGGCGCGAGGCACCGCGCCCGAGTGGGCCCCGCTCCCCGTCCAGTACGCCGACTACACCCTGTGGCAGGAACAGCTCCTGGAACGGCTCGGCGCCCGGCAACTCGCCCACTGGAGCAGCGCCCTCGACGGCGCCCCCGAGGAACTCGCCCTGCCCCTGGACAGGCCGCGCCCCGCCGCCCCCACCGGGCACGGCGCCGTCGTGCGCCGCGAGGTGCCCGCCGCGACCGGGCGCGCCCTGCGCGAGCTGTCCGCCGCGAGCGGCACGAGCATGTTCATGCTCCTCCAGGCGGCGACCGCCGCACTCCTGCACCGCCTCGGCGCGGGCGAGGACATCCCGCTCGGCGCGCCCATCGCCGGGCGCACCGACGGCGCACTCGACGATCTCGTCGGCTTCTTCGTCAACACCCTCGTCCTGCGCACCGACTTGGCGGGCACCCCCACCTTCACCGAACTCCTCGCCCGCGTACGGGAATCGTCGCTGGCCGCCTTCGAGCACCAGGACCTCCCCTTCGACCGGCTCGTGGAGGCCGTCAACCCGCCCCGCGTCACAGGCCGCAACCCGCTCTTCCAGGTCATGCTGGGCTACCACCACCGCCCCGAGGGCGACGCGGCCACCCTCCTCGGCCTGCCCGCCGAGTGGTACGACATGGACACCGGTACCGCCAAGTTCGACCTCGACTTCACCTTCGTGGACGCCTCCGACGCGGACGGCGGCATCACGCTGCTCCTGGAGTACGCGACCGACCTCGCCGACCCGGAAACGGCCGCGCTCCTCGCGGAACGCCTCGTCCTGCTCCTGGACCGCGCGGCGCGCACCCCGGACGTGCCGCTGCGCGACCTGGACATCCTGACGCCGGAGGAGCACGCGAAGGCCACGGGCGGCCGGGACGAGACGGGAACCTGGGACGGTACAGGCACCTGGAACGACACCGCCCACCCCGTCGAGACCCGCTCCGTGCCCGAGATCCTCGCCGGCACCGCCCGCCGCGTCCCCGGCGCCACCGCCCTCGTCACAGGGCCGGACGCCGCTCCGCGCCGCACCACCTTCGCCGCCCTGCACGCCTCCGTGACCGCGCTCGCCGCCCGCCTGCGCCCGCACGTCACGGCGCCCGGTGCGGTCGTCGCGCTCGCGCTGCCCCGCGAGGAGATGGTCCCCGGGCTCCTCGGCGTCCTCGCCGCCGGGGCCGCGTACCTCCCGCTCGACGTGGCGCACCCGGCCGAGCGCCTGGAGTACATGCTCGGCGACGCGGCACCCGTGTGCCTCGTGACGACGACGGAGTACGCGGCGGAACTGCCCGAAGTCCCGGGAGTGCCGCGCCTGTTCCTGCACGAGCCCGCGACCGACGAGCCCCCGGCGACCGCCGGGGCCCCCACGCCCCACCCCGACCAGGCCGCGTACACCATCTACACCTCCGGCTCCACCGGCCGCCCCAAGGGCGTCATCGGCACCCACCGGGGCCTGTCCAACCTCTACGCCGCCCACCTGCGCGACCTGATCACCCCCGCCGTGCGCACGACGGGCCGCGCGTCCCTGCGCGCCCTGCACGCCGCCTCGTTCAGCTTCGACGGCTCCTGGGAACCCCTGCTCTGGCTCCTCGCCGGGCACGAACTCCACGTCGTGGACGAGACGACGATGCGTGACCCGGAGGCGCTGCTCGCCCGTATGACGGACGCGCGCGTCGACTTCGCGGACCTCACGCCGACGTACCTGCGCGAACTCCTCCACCACGGCTTCCTCGCCGAGGCGGGCCCCGGGGACCGCGCGCGCCACGTCCCCGCCGTCCTCGCCGTCGGCGGCGAGGCGACACCCCCCGCCCTGTGGCAGCGCCTCACCGCGCTCCCGCACACCACCGTCCACGACCTGTACGGCCCCACCGAGTGCGCCGTCGACGCCTACGGCTGGCACCACACCCCCGAAGGCGCGTGGGCGGCGCCGCTCGACAACACTCGCGCCCACGTCCTGGACGAGGCCCTGCGCCCGGTCCCGGTCGGGGTCCCCGGCGAGCTGTACCTCGCGGGCGAGGGCCTCGCGCGCGGCTACCTCGGCCGCCCCGCGCTCACCGCCGAGCGCTTCGTCGCCGACCCGTACGGCCCGGCGGGCACGCGGATGTACCGCACGGGCGACCTCGTGCGCCGCACCGCGGACGGCACCCTCGTCTTCCTCGGCCGCGCCGACGACCAGGTCAAGATCCGCGGCTTCCGCGTCGAACTCGGCGAGATCGAGGCCGCCTTGACCCGCCACCCCGCCGTCTCGGCAGCCGCCGTCCTCGTCCGCGAGGAGCGCCTCGTGGCGTACGTCACCGGCACCGCGCCCGACCCGGCCGCCCTGCGCGCCCACGTGGCGGCCTCGCTCCCGGAGCACATGGTCCCCAGCGCCTTCGTCACCCTGACCGCCCTGCCCCGTACCGTCAACGGCAAGCTCGACACGGCGGCCCTGCCCGCCCCGCCGTCCCCGGCCACGAGCGGCGGCAGGCTGCCGCGCACGCCGCGCGAGGAACTGCTCTGCACTCTGTTCGCCGCCGTGCTCGGCCAGGAACACGTAAGCCCCGACGACGACTTCTTCGCCCTCGGCGGCCACTCCCTGACCGCGATGCGCCTCGTCGCCCGCGTCCGCTCCGCGCTCGGCACCGACCTCTCCCTGCGCACGGTCTTCGACGCGCCCACCCCCGCACGCCTCGCCGCCCGCATCGACGAGGCGACGGGCCCGGCCCGCCCCACCCTCGCCACGCCGCGCCCCGTCCCCGCCCGCCTCCCGCTCTCCTCCGCGCAGCAGAGCCTGTGGCTGCTCCAGCAGGTCGAGGAGACCGGCACCGCCTACCACATCCCCACCGCCTGGCGCCTGACAGGCGACCTGGACCGGGCCGCCCTCGAAGCCGCCCTCCACGACATCGTGACCCGCCACGCCCCGCTGCGCACGGTCTTCCCGGCCGTCGACGGCGTCCCGTACCAGCGGGTCCTGCCCCCCGACGAGGCCGCGGTCCCGCTCGCGACGGTCCGGTACGAGGACCTCGCGGCCGAGGCGGCCCGGCCCTTCGACCTGGCCCGTGACCTCCCGGTGCGCGCCGCGCTCGCGCCCACCGGACCCGAGGAGCACGTCCTCCTCCTCGTCCTCCACCACATCGCCACCGACGAGTGGTCCGACCGCCCCCTGCGCGCCGACCTCGCCACCGCCTACGCCGCCCGCACCGAGGGCCGCGCCCCCGACTGGACGCCGCTGCCCGCCCGTTACGCCGACTACACCCTGTGGCAGCGGGACCTCCTGGCCGAGACCGGCCCCGCGCTCCTCGACCACTGGACCCGCGCGCTCGCCGGGCTCCCCGAGGAGCTGAACCTCCCCACCGACAGGCCGCGCCCCGCCGAGTCGAGCGGGCGCGGCGGCACCGTGGGCTTCACCGTCGCCCCCGACCTGGAGCGCGCCCTGCGCGCACTCGCCCGCGAGCACGGCGTCAGCATGTTCATGCTCGCCCAGGCCGCCGTGGCGAGCCTCCTGCACCGCCTCGGCGCCGGCGAGGACATCCCGCTCGGCGCGCCCGTCTCCGGGCGCGCGGACGAAGCGCTCGAAGACCTCGTCGGCTTCTTCGTCAACTCCCTCGTGCTGCGCACGGACCTGTCCGGCGACCCGAGCTTCGCCGAACTCCTCGCCCGCGTCCGCGAGAGCGACCTCGCCGCCTACGCCCACCAGGACCTGCCCTTCGAACGCCTCGTGGAAGCCCTCCACCCCACTCGCTCGCTCGCCAGGCACCCGCTCTTCCAGGTGATGGTCGTGCACCTCGCGGGCGACGGCGCCGAGGCCCCGCTCCTGCCCGGGCTCGCCTCGCGGCGCGAGAGCGTCGGCCAGGACACCGCGAAGTTCGACCTCAGCTTCGACTTCGTGGAGCAGGGCGAGGGCGGCGGCATCCAGGGCTGGATCGAGTACAGCGCCGACCTCTTCGACGCGCGTACCGCCGCTCTCCTCGGGGAACGCCTCGTCTCCCTCCTGGAACAGGTGGCGGCCGCGCCGGACCGCCCGCTCGCGATGCTCGACGTCCTGCGCGAGGACGAGCGCGCCCTCGTCCTCACCGACTGGAACGCCACCGAGGAGGCCGGGCAGGACGCCCCGCTCCCCGAGGCGTTCCGGGCCCAGGCGGCCCGTACCCCCGAGGCGACCGCGCTCGTCTTCGAGGGCGCCTCGCTCACGTACGCGGAACTCGACCGGCGCGTGGACGCCCTCGCCCGTACTCTCGCGGCGCACGGCGCGGGCGCGGAGACGACCGTCGCCGTCGCCGTCCCGCGCTCCCTCGCCCTCGTCGTGACCCTGCTCGCCGTGCACCGCGCGGGCGCCGCCTACCTGCCGCTCGACACCGGCTACCCCGCCGACCGCCTCGCGTACATGCTCGACGACGCCCGCCCCGCGTGCCTCGTCACGACCGACGGCGTCGCCCTGCCCGGCACCGCCGTCCCGCGCCTGACCGTCGGCCCGGACGGCACCCCCGCGCACCCCGCCGACGCGCCCCTGCCTCCCGCTCCCGACCCCCGTCACCCCGCCTACGTCCTCTACACCTCGGGCTCCACGGGCCGCCCCAAGGGCGTCACCGTCCCGCACGCGGGCATCGCGAACCGCCTGCGCTGGATGCAGGACCACTACCGGCTCGGCGCCGGGGACCGCGTGCTCCAGAAGACCCCCGCGGGCTTCGACGTCTCGGTCTGGGAGTTCTTCTGGCCGCTCGTCACCGGGGCGACGCTCGTCGTCGCGCGCCCCGGCGGCCACCAGGACCCGGCCTACCTCGCGGACCTGATCCGCCGCGAGCGCGTCACGACCGCCCACTTCGTGCCCTCGATGCTCCGCGCCTTCCTCGCCGAACCCACCGCCGGGGCCTGCGATTCCCTGCGCCAGGTCATGTGCAGCGGCGAGGCCCTGCCCGCGCCGCTCGCCGCCCGCTTCCACGCGGTCCTGCCCGGCCGCCGCCTGCACAACCTGTACGGGCCCACCGAGGCGTCCGTCGACGTCACCGCGCACGAGGTGGGCGCCGCGCCCGGCGCCACGGTGCCCATCGGCCGCCCGGTGCGGGGCACTCGTACGTACGTGCTCGACGCGGCGCTGCGCCCCGTCCCGCCGGGCGTCGCCGGTGAGCTGTACCTCGCGGGCGTCCAGCTCGCGCGCGGCTACCTCGGTCGCGCGGCCCTGACCGCCGAACGCTTCGTCGCCGACCCGTACGGCCCCGCGGGCACGCGGATGTACCGCACGGGCGACCTCGCGCGCTGGACCGGCGACGGCGAGCTGGAGTACCTGGGCCGCACCGACGAACAGGTCAAGCTGCGCGGATTCCGCGTCGAGCCCGGCGAGATCGAGGCGGCGCTGAACACGTACGAGGGCGTCGCGCACGCCACCGTCGTCCTGCGCGAGGAACGCCTCGTCGCGTACGTCGTCCCCGCGGCCGGTGCCGCGGCGGACCCCGCCGCGCTGCGCGCGCACGCAGCCGCCACGCTCCCCGCGCACATGGTGCCCGCCGCCGTCCTGCTCCTGGACACGCTCCCGCTCACCCCGAACGGCAAGCTCGACCGCCGGGCCCTGCCCGCACCGGACTTCGCCGCCGAGACCGGCGACGCCGCCCCGCGCACCCCGCGCGAGGAAACCCTCGCCGCGCTCTTCGCCGACGTCCTCGGCCTGCCGCGCGTCGGCGCCGACGACGACTTCTTCGCGCTCGGCGGGGACAGCATCGTCGCGATGCAGCTCGTCGCCCGCGCCCGCGCCGCCGGACTCGCGCTCAGCCCCCGCGACGTCTTCCGCCACAAGTCCGTCGCGGGACTCGCCGCCGTCGCCACGACGGCGGACCCCACCGCGGCGGAGGACGGGGAGACGGACCTGCTCGCCCTCACCGAGGCCGAGCGCGCCGAACTCGCATCCCTCCCGGCCGGCACCCAACTGCTCCCCGTATCCCCGCTCCAGGCCGGTCTCCTCTTCCACGCCGCGCTCGACTCGGGCGAGGAGGGCCCCGACGTCTACACCGTGCAGGTCTCGTACGACCTCGAAGGCCCCCTCGACGCCGAGCGCCTGCGCGCCGCCGCCCAGGACCTCCTGGCCGCCCACGACAACCTCCGCGGCGGCTTCCGCCACCTCGCCACGGGCCGCCCCGTCGCGGTCGTCCCGCGCACGGCCGTCCTGCCGTGGCGGGTGGTGGACCTGACGGACTTCGGTACCGGCGGGGACGCGACCGCCGCGGAGGCCACCTGGCGCCGCCTCCTCGCCGAGGAGCGCCGCCGCTTCGACCCCGTACGCCCCCCGCTCCTGCGCTTCCTCCTCGCCCGCACGGGCCGCGACCGCCACCGCCTCGTCCTCTCCCACCAGCACCTCCTGCTCGACGGCTGGTCCCTGCCCCTGCTCACCGCCGAACTGTGGGCCCGCTACGAGGGCCGCACCCCGCCCCGGCCCGCCCCCTACCGCGCCCACCTGCGCCACCTCGCCGCCCAGGACACGGCCGCTGCGGCGAGCGCGTGGGCCGAGGCGCTCTCCGGGCTCACCGAGCCCACGCGCCTGGCCCCCGCCGACCCCGACCGGGCCGCCGCCGTCCCGCACACCCACACGCGGGAGCTGGACCCGGCCCGGACCGCCGCGCTGGAAACCTTCGCGCGCTCCCGGGGCGTCACCCTCAACACCCTCGTGCAGGCCGCCTGGGGCGTGCTCCTCGGCCGGCTCACCGGGCGCACCGACGTCGTCTTCGGCGCCACCATCGCGGGCCGCTCGCCCGAACTCCCGGGCGCGGAAGCGATGATCGGGCTCTTCATCAACACCGTGCCCGTGCGCGTCCGCCTGCGCCAGGACGAGAGCGCCGCCGCCCTCCTCGCACGGCTCCAGGACGAACAGTCCCGGCTCCTGGCACACCAGCACCTCGGCCTCGCCGACATCCAGCGCGCGGCCGGACTCGGCGAACTCTTCGACACGCTCGTCGTCTTCGAGTCGTACCCCGTGGCCGAGGAGCCCGCGCGCGGCGACGCGCCGCGCGCCACCGTGCGCGACCACGAGGACTCCACGCACTACCCCTTCGCGTGGGCCGTCGAGCCGGGCGAACGCCTGCGCCTGACCGCCGAGTTCCGCCCTGACCTGATCGACGGGGCGACGGCGCGGCGCCTCACGGACGCCCTCGCGGGACTGCTGACCGGCATGGCGCGGGAGCCCGAACTGCCCGTCGGACGGCTCGACCTGCTCGCCCCCGAGGAGCGGTACAAGGTCCTCACCGTCTGGAACGACACCGCGCTCCCCGAGCCCGCGCGCCTCCACACGATCCCCGAACTCCTCGCCGCACAGGTCGCCAAGAGCCCCGAAGCCCTCGCCGTCACGGACGGCCGCACGCGCCTCACCTTCGCCGAACTCGACCGTCGCACGGAGGAATTGGCCCGCGTCCTCGCCGCGCACGGTGCCGCGCCCGAGCGGACCGTCGCCCTCGCCCTGCCCCGTACCACCGCGCACCTCGTCGCGATCCTCGCCGTCATGCGCGCGGGCGCCGCCTACCTGCCCCTCGACACCGAACTCCCCGAATCCAGGCTCACCGCCCAGCTCACGGACGCCCGCCCCGTACTCGTCCTCACCACGGCGGGCACGACGCTCCCGGAGACCGGGACGCCCGTCCTGCGTATCGACACCCCGCTCGCGGACCTGCCCCGGGCCGAACCCACCCCGCCCGCGCCCGACCACCCCGCCTACGTCATCTTCACCTCCGGGTCCACAGGGCGCCCCAAGGGCGTCGTGATCACGCAGCGGAACATCACGAGCCTCTTCCACAGCCACCGCCACGACCTCCACGAGGCCGCGCGCCGCCGCACGGGCCGCCGCCACCTGCGCGTCGCGCACGCCTGGTCGTTCGCCTTCGACGCCTCCTGGCAGCCGCAGTTGTGGCTCCTGGACGGCCACGCCCTGCACCTCGCCGACGAGGAGACGCGCCGCGACCCCGAACTCCTCGCCGCCTTCGTCCGCACCCACGCGATCGACTTCATCGAGGTCACCCCGTCCCTCCTCGCCCGCATGGCCGACAGCGGACTGACCGGCCCGGACGGCGAGTGCCCGCTCGCGCTCGTCGGCTTCGGCGGCGAGGCCGTGCCGCCCGCGCTGTGGAGCAGGCTCGCCGCCCTCCCGCACACCGAGGCCGTCAACCTGTACGGGCCCACCGAGACCACCGTCGACGCGCTCGTGGGCCGCGTCGCGGACAGCCCCGGAGAGCCCGTCGTGGGCCGCCCCGTGCACGGCTCCCGCGCCTACGTGCTCGACACGGCGCTGCGCCCCGTACCGCCGGGCGTGACGGGCGAGCTGTACCTCGCGGGCCCCGGCCTCGCGCGCGGCTACCTCGACCGCCCCGCGCTCACCGCGGAACGCTTCCTCGCCGACCCGTACGGCCCGGCGGGGGAGCGCATGTACCGCACGGGCGACCTCGCCCGCTGGACCGAGGAAGGACTGCTGCGCTTCGCGGGACGCGCCGACGACCAGGTCAAGATCCGCGGCTACCGCGTCGAACTCGCCGAGATCGAGAAGGCGATCGACACCCACCCGGCCGTGGCCCGGACCGTCGTCGTCACCCGCGAGCCCCGCCCGGGGGTCCACCAGCTCATCGCCTACGCGGCACCGCACGCCCCCACCTCGCCCACCGCCGACGCGCCCGCGCCCGCCGAGTTGCGCGCCCACGCCGCCGCGACGCTCCCCGAGTACATGGTCCCCGCCGCCGTCGTCGTCCTCGACCGCCTGCCGCTCCTGCCGAACGGCAAGCTCGACCGCGGCGCCCTGCCCGCCCCCGACTTCACCGCGTCCGGCGGCGGGCGTGCCCCCGAGAACGCCACCGAGCACACCCTGCGCGACCTCTTCGCCGAGGCACTCGGCCTGCCCGCCGACGCGCTCGGCACCGACGACGACTTCTTCTCCTTCGGCGGGGACAGCATCATCGCGATGCGGGTCGTCGCCCGCGCCCGGGCCGCCGGACTGCGCCTGACCCCACGCCAGTTGCTCCAGCACCGCACCGTCGCCGCGCTCGCGCCGCTCGCCCGTCCGCTCGCCCCCGCCGAGCGCGGCGCCACGCACGACGACGGCACGGGCACCGTCCCGCTCACCCCGATCATGCGCTCCCTCGTCGAGCGCGGCGGCCCCCTCGCCGCCTACCACCAGGCCGCCCTGGTCCGTACCCCCGCCGACCTCACCGAGGACGGCCTCCTGACCGTGCTCGGCGCCCTCGCCGCCCGCCACGACATGCTCCGCGCCCGCCTCCTGCGCACGCCCGAGCCCGCGCTCTCGGTCCCGGCGGCGGGGGAGTGCGACGTACGCGACTGGCTGCGCCGCGCGGACGTACGCGCCGAGGCGGACGACCCCAAGGCGCTGCGCGGGGCCATCGCGGCGCACGCCGAGGAGGCGCGGGCCGGTCTCGACCCGGAGACCGGCGCGATGGTGCGCGCGGTCTGGTACGACGCAGGGCCTGCCCGGGCGGGACGGCTGCTCCTCCTCGTCCACCACCTGGCCGTCGACGGCGTCTCCTGGCGCGCGCTCCTCCCGGACCTCGCGGCCGCCTGGGAAGCGGTGCGCCAGGGGCGGGCCCCCGCGCTCGCCCCCGTCGAGATGTCCTTCGCCCGCTGGTCGCGGCTGCTCGGCGCACGGGCGGCTGAGCCCGCGACGGCCGACGAACTGCCGTGGTGGACCGACGTGCTGGCCGAGGGCGCCGGGCTCCCGCTGCCCCGCCCGCTCGACGCCGCGCGCGACACCGTCGCGACCACCCGCTATGTCTCCCTGACGCTGCCCACCCACCTCACCGGGCCCCTGCTCGGCTCCGTCCCCGCCGCGTTCGGCGCGAGCGTCAACGACGTGCTGCTCACGGCCTTCGCCCTCGCGGTGGGCGACTGGCGCTCGCGCGTGCTCGGCGCGCCGGGCGGCGGCCCGGTCCTGGTCGACCTGGAGGGGCACGGGAGGGACGAGGACCTCGCGGGCGACGCCGATCTCTCCCGTACGGTCGGCTGGTTCACCACGGTCGTCCCCGTACGTCTCGACCCGGGCGCCCGCGCCGGGGACGACCTCGACGCCGCCGTGGCCCGCGTCCGCGCGCACCTCACGGCCCTCCCCGGCTCCGGCACCGGCCACGGACTCCTGCGCCACCTGAACCCGGAGTCGGCCCCGTTGTTGGCCGAACTCGCCGCACCGCAGATCGAGTTCAACTACATGGGCCGCTTCGGGCACGCCGAGGACGCCGACTGGTCCTACGCCCCCGAGGAGGACGCGGCCGACCTCGACGCGGACCCGGACATGCCGATGTCGCACGCCCTCACCCTCAACGCCCTCACCGAGGACCGCCCCGAGGGGCCGCGCCTCGCCGCGCACTGGTCCTTCGCCGCCGGCCTCCTCACCGAGGACGCCGTACGCGACCTCGGCGAGAGCTGGTTCCGCGCGCTGGAAGCGCTCGTACGCCACGCGGAAACCCGCGACTGACCCCCCGTACCCCCTCCGACCCATCAAGGAGCAAGCGCCATGAGCAACCCCTTCGAGAACCCCGACGGCCAGTACTCCGTCCTCGTCAACGACGAGAACCAGCACAGTCTGTGGCCCGACTTCGTCGAGGTCCCGGCCGGCTGGCGCGTCGTCCACGGCCCGGCGCCCCGGCAGGAGTGCGCCGACTACATCGAGACGCACTGGACGGACATGCGCCCCAAGAGCCTCGTCGACGGCGACTGAGCGCACCGGGCGGTACGGCGAAGGGGGCGGACACCCGGTGTCCGCCCCCTCCGCCATGCCGCGCCCGGAACGTCAGGACGCCGGGTCCTCCACCTTCGTCGACGGCTTGCCGTCCACCGCCGCCGCGAGCTGCGGCACCAGGCGGTCGAGGACGTACGGGATGCTCAGCACCGTGGAGAGCGACACCGCGTTGCCGTAGTCGCTCGTCTCCTTGACGAAGACCTCGCGCCCCTGCTTCGCGACGTCCAGGTCCCCGTAGATCTTGTCGGCGTGCAGCTTCGTCACCGAGGAGGTGGTGTCCGGCGCGATCCACAGCGCCGCGTCCTGGTCGAGCAGGTCGAGCCGCTCCTTGCTGATGTTGGCGCCGAACTCGTCCCCGATGACCTTGTCCAGGTCCTTCGGCAGCTCGAAGCCGAGGTCGGACAGGAGCCGCGAGCGCGGGTCCTGGCTGCCGTAGACGAACGTGCCCTCGTACGGGGTCGCCACGACCCCCGTGGCCCCCGCGAACTCGGGGTGCTCCTTCTTCGCCGCGGCGAACTTCTCCTCGACACCCGCCACGAGCTTCTTCGCCTCGGCGGGCTTGCCGAGCGCCTTGCCGATCTCCTCCGTCTGCCGCTGCCACGGCACGCCGTAGTCGTTGAACTCCTTCGGCTGCGCGACGACCGGCGCGAACTTCGACAGGCTCTCGTACTGCGCCTTCGTCAGCCCGCCGTACACCGCGAGGACGAGGTCCGGCTTGAGCGCGGCGATGCGCTCCACCTGCGGGCCCGTACCGCTGTCCTTGAGGACGGTCGGCGCCTTCGCGTCGCCGAGCTTGTCCTTGGCCCACGGCCCGATCGCGCCCTTGTAGCCCCCCAGCCACTCGGTCGTGCCGACGGGCACCTTGCCGAGCGCGAGGACGGCGTCCTGGTCGGTCAGCCCGACGGTGACGATCCGCTTCGGCTCGGACTTCACCGTCGTACTGCCGTACTTGTGCGCCAGCGTCACGGGGAAGGCGCCCGCGGCGGCGGAGCCCTTCGAGGCCTTCGTGTCGGCGGAGGCATCCGTATCCGAGTCGGAACCGCAGGCGGCGGCCGTCGCCGTCAGCAGCACGGTGGAGGCGAGCAGGCCGGTCAGCCGGAGGGCTCTGGGGGCGCGGGACATCACATGATCCTTCTGTCGGTCGGTTCGGTAAGGGCCCCGAAGGGACTCGGGGCGGCGATCAGTGGGGGGCTTCGGACGCCTCGGGGGAGGCGGGGACGGGGGAGTGGGCGGGGGACGGCGGCGGTACGGGGAGGGGGCGGCCTTCGGCAGCGGGGGAACCGCCTTCGCGCGGAGCGCCGGGCCCGCCCTGGCCGCGGCTCCCCGACCACGCCCGCCACAGCGCCGCGTACCGGCCGTCGGCGGTGAGGAGTTCCTCGTGCGTGCCCTGCTCCACGATCCGCCCGGCGTCCATCACGACGACCCGGTCGGCCGCGGCGGCCTGCCCGAGCCGGTGCGCCACGACGAGCGCCGTACGGCCGCGCAGGGCCCGTTCGGCCGCCTCGTCCAGCACCCGCGCCCCCGAACTCCCCGCCTCCGCCGTCGCCTCGTCGAGCACGACGAGCGGCGGATCGGCGAGCAGCAGCCGGGCGAGCGCGAGTTGCTGGGCGCGGTCGGTGGTGAGCCGGTGCCCGCCCTCGCCCACGACCGTCTCCAGCCCCTCGGGCAGCCGCTCCGCCCACTCCAGCGCCCCCACGGCGGCGAGCGCCCCGCGCAGCTCCGCCTCGTCTGCCCCCGGACGGGCGAGGCGCAGGTCCTCGGCGAGCGGCCCGGCGAAGACGTGCACCTCCTGGGTCACGAGACCCACCAGCCGCCCCGAGGCGTCCGGCTCGGCGCCGCCGACGCGGACGCTCCCCGACTCCGCGCGGTGCAGCCCCGCGACGAGCTTGGCGAGCGTCGTCTTGCCCGCGCCGCTCGCCCCCACGAGCGCGACGCGCTCCCCGGGCCGCACCTCCAGGTCCACGCCGTGCAGGACCGGCCGCCCCGGCACGTACGCGTGCGAGACCCCCGAGACCACCACCCCGGGCGGCCCCGCGACGGGCGCCGCGCCCTCCGCCGCGCGCTCCTCGGCCCGTACGTCGACCACGCCGACCAGGCGCGCGAGTCCCGCCGTCGCCGACTGCGCGTCGTCGAGGAGCACGAGCGCCGTGTTGACCGGCGTGAACAGGCTGTGGAAGTACAGCGCGGCGGCCGTCGCCGTACCGACCGACACCGCGTCGCCCCGCACCAGGAGGAAGCCGGTGAGGAGCACGGCGGCGAGGCCCAGGTACTCCGCGACGTGCAGCCTGCCGTAGAAGCGCAGCACGAGCCGCACGCCGCTCATCGTCAGGTCGACGGCGGCACGCGAACGCGCGGTGACCCGCCGGTCGTGCTCCGCCTGGAGCCCGTACGCGCGCACCGTCCGCGCCCCGCCGATCGTGTCGAGCAACTGCTGCTGCTGGGCCCCGGTCACGATCCGCTCGCGCGCGTACAGCGGCACGGCGTGGCGCACGTACCAGCGCGCCGTCCACGCCTGCACGGGTACGGCGACGAGCGCGGCCACGAGGAACCGCCAGTCCAGGAGCGCGAGCGCGCCGAGCGTCAGCACGATCGACAGCCCCGACCTGGCCAGCTCCGGCAGCGCCGAGCGGACCGCCTCGGCGACCCGCGACACGTCCCGCGTCACCCGCGCGTTCAGGTCCCCCGAACCCGCCCGCTCCACGCGATCGAGCGGCAGCGAGAGGGCGCGCTCCACGAAGAGTTCGCGCAGCCGCGCGAGCGCCGTCTCGCCGAGCCGCGAGACGAGCGCCATGCCCCACGCGGTCGCGGCGCCCTGTACGAGCGCGATCCCGGCGAGGGCGAGCACGGGCCAGGTCAGCGCGTCGGGGGAGCGGCCCCGCGTCACGAGGTCCACGATCCGGCCGAGGAGCGGTTGCGTGAGCAGCCCCACCGCCGTGGCGAGGACGAGCACGGCGAAGCCCGCGCCCGCCAGCGCCCGGTGCGGGCGCAGGAGTTCGCGCACGGCGGCGCGGGTGCGCGCGGGCGTGGCGGTCGGGAGGAGGTCCCGCTCGGTGCTGTCCTCGGTCGTCATGCCCACACCGTCCCGCGATACGTCTCATGGGTCCGCGCCAGCTCCTCGTGCGTCCCCTCCGCCCCGACCCGCCCGCCGTCCAGGAACACCACGTGGTCCGTCACGGCGAGCAGCGCCGGGCTGTTGGTCACGACGACCGTCGTACGGCCCCGCCGGAAGTCCCCGAGCCCGCGCGCGATCCGCGCCTCCGTCGCCGCGTCCACGGCGGTCGTCGGCTCGTGCACGACGAGCACGGGCGGCGCGGCACGCAAGGCCCGCGCGAGCAGCACGCGTTGGCGCTGCCCGCCGGACAGCGACCTGCCGCCCTCGCCGACATCGGTACGTGTGCCGTACGGGAGCGTCCGCGCCACCTCGTCCGCGTCCGCCGCCGCCATCGCGGTCCCGGTCCTCGACTCGTCCGGGTCCGCGCCCGCCCCGACGATGTTCGCGGCGAGCGTCCCCTCGAACAGCGCGGCGTCGTGCCGCGCGACGAGCACCACCTCGCGCAGCGCCGCCGGGTCGATACGGGTCAGCGGCACCCCGTCCAGCTCGACCGCGCCCGCCTCGGGGTCGGCCTCCCGGCCCAGGCAGTCGAGGAACGCCTCGGCGTCGTGCGGATCACGCACGGCGATCCCGGTCAACGACCCCGCCGGCACCCGCACATCCACCCCGTCGAGCCCGCGCAGCCGCACCCCGCGCAACCGCAACTCCCCCCTGGCCCGCGCCGGTACGGGCTCCTCTCCGCCCGCGACGGCGGGCCCCGCGCCGAGCACCTTGGCGATCCGGGCCGCCGAGGCCCGACCCTGCGCCAGCTCCGCGTTGACGTACGCGAAGGCCTCCAACGGCCCCACGAGGAACAGCGCGAGCCCCACCGCCGAGACGAGCTGCCCGAGACTGAGCGAGCCGTCGAGCGCGAGGCGCCCGCCCACCCAGGCGATCAGCGCGAGGAAACACCCGGTGAGGGCGAGCACGAGCCCCGACTGCACGGACTCGGCGCGCGCCGCGCGCACCGTCGCGACCAGCGAGACGCGGCTCGTACGGCGGTACCGCTCCACCGCGGCCCCTTGCGCCCCGAGTCCGCGCAGCACCCGCAGCCCGGCGACGAGATCGGCGGCGACGCCCGCAGCGCCCGCCGCCTGCTCCTGCTCGGCCTCGCTGCGCCGCTCAAGGGGCTTTCCGAGCAGGTGACCCACCCACAGCAGCACAGGCGTGCCGAGGAGTACGACGAGCCCGAGCGGAACGGAGGTGAGGAGCAGCGCGACGGCGCTCACGGTGATCCCGGCCAGCGCCCAGATGCCGTTCAGGAGCGCCATGGTCACGGCGCCGACGCGCTTCGCGTCCTCGGTCGCCACGTTCGCCAGCTCCCCCGACAGCCGGTCGCTCTCGGCCCCGCCCCGCGCGTCCAGCACCCTCCGCACGACCGCGAGCCGCAACACGTGCCCCGCCTCCTCGGCACCGCGCTCCCCGGCGAGCGCCCCGAGCCGGAAACTCCACGACAGGCACACGTACACGACGGCGAGCACCCCGAGCCACAGCACGAGCCGCTCCCCGTCCCGCCCCGCCACCGCCTGATCGATGACCACCCCGATGAGCACCGGGGTCAGCGCCTCACCGAGCTGGTGCACACACCCGAGCACGGCGGCAACGCCCACCCGCCGCCCCTGCCCCCTGACGGTGCCCCACAGGACTTCCCGCCCCGACACACCCGCTGCTCCCACCGCTCACCCTCCGAAGACGGTCCAACTTAGGGAAGCCTATTCTAAGTTTCACGCGGCCAGTCATACGAGCCCACAACTCCGGCTCGCCGACCGGGCGAATGGAACCCCGCCGCGTGCGCGCACCACCCGGCACACGACCGCGCCCCTTCCCGGACACGGGAAGGGGCGCGGCAGGTGCTCGCAGCCGGTCGGCGGGCGCCCCGGGCTCAGATGTCGCGGAAGGGACCAGCGAGTGCGGTGACCTGCCCCGATGAGAGGCTGACGGTCGCTGACCTGAGCGAATGACCTTTCGGCTATTTCACGTTCGTGCCGCTTGATGGGGGTGGAAGTCCCAGAAAGCCCCAGGGAACTTCTACCGCTGACGGGCGTCTTTCGGCATGCGGGCAGTCGAGCATCCACCCGGGCGGTTGCACGGTGAGCTGGCGGAGATCGGTGTGGTCGTCTGCCTCGTGAGTCGGCACGAGCCACCAGGCGAGCGGTGCGCGAACGATCTCAACCACCCTCATCCTCTGGCTCATCGTCGGCCCCTGATCAGCAACAAAGCCTCCCCAGGCGCGAGGGAAAACGACCGCCAGGCCCGCGCGACCTGCAAACACGCGCGGACCAGACGAGGCCGTCCCACCAGTTCACCTCCGCGCGCGGAGGTCACCCGCAGGCCATCACGGTCATGAACCGGGATGCCTAGGCGGTGTCAGCCGCTAATGCTGGGGCGGCCGGTTTCCAGGTGGCCGACGAAGCGTTGTGACCAGGTGGTGTCCGGGGAGGCGGTGACGGTGTGGTCGTACCAGCCGGAGCCGTAGGTGAGGGGGGAGAAGTCGTCTGTGACGGTCTTGCCGGCCGGCACGGTGTACGTCCAGGGCCCGCCGGTGCGGTAGGCGTTCGCCTTGATGGTGAAGGTCACGGCGGCCGCGGTGCCGTTGGTCAGAGTGAAGCGCAGCTTGAGTGCCCCGGACGCGGTGACGACGGAGGCGGCCACGAGAAGGTCCTTGCCGGCCTTGGTGGCGTTGCCCTTGAACCGGCGCATGAACCGGTTGGGGCCCACGACGGTGAGGTCGTAGACGCCGTCGCCGAAACCGGGGCCGCAGTGGTAGAAGTCGGTGGTGTCGCCGCCCGCGCCGACCGTGTACTGCCAGGGGCCGCCCGAGCGTTGCGTGCCGTTGGTGTAGGCGGCGAAGTGGCAGGTGGCCGTGCCGCCGTTGGACATCTTGATGTTGGCCTTGACGGTGCTTCCGGAGGTGGTGAAGGCGATCAGGTCGGCTGTGGGCTGGTAGGGCAACGCCCGCGCTTTGCGGGTGCCTGCCTCCTGTGCGGGCAGCCGGTTGTCGACCGGTGCCGGATTGGGCAGTCCGGTGCACTGGCCGATGTCGACGGTGGTCGTGGTGGCCGGCAGGGTGGGCAGGCCGTAGACCGGGCTCGTGAAGTCGAACATGCCGGTGAGGTCGCCGCAGACCGAGCGTCGCCAGGCGCTGATGTGGGGGCAGGTGGCCGGTTTGCCGATCGCGGCCGTCCATTTCTCCAGGAACCGCAGGACCGAGGTGTGGTCGCTGGTCTCGGAGTTGACGTATCCGCCGCGGCTCCAGGGGGAGATCGCGATCATCGGCACGCGGAAGCCGAGGCCGATGTTGGTGCCGTCGAGGAACTCGCCGTCCGTGCCGGCCGGGGCGGTGGGCGGCGGCACGTGGTCGAAGTACCCGTCGTTCTCGTCGTAGTTGAGGAAGAGGATCGTGGAGTTGAAGACGTCCGGGTCGGCGTTGAGGGCGTTGATGACCATGTGGACGAAGTGGGCGCCGTTGGCCGGTGTGCCCAGGGGGTGTTCGGAGTAGTTCTGGTCGGGGACGATCCATGACACCTGCGGCAGCGTGCCGGCCCGTACGTCGGCGGCGAGGGCGTCGCAGATGTCGGCGGCGACGTCGCCGGGTTCGGTGGTGCCCCGGGGAACCGTGGACATGCCCTTGGTCCGCAGCGGACTGCTCGCCGACGCCGAGGTGAACTGTGTGAAGTAGGCGAGCCCGTTGTCGCCGTAGTTGTCGCGGGACTGGTAGAGCTTCCAGCTCACTCCGGCCTTCTCCAGGGCTTCGGCGTAGGTCTGCCAGGTCAGCCCGGATTCGCTGCCGCCGTCCTTGGACGAGTCGCTGATTCTGCCGCTCCACAGGTAGGTGCGGTTCGGGCCGGTCGCGGTCAGTCCGGAGGCGTGGTAGGCGTCGCAGATGGTCCAGGTGTCGGCGAGGGCGTAGTGGAAGGGGATGTCGTCGCGGGTGAGATAGCCCAGGGAGCGCAGGCCCTTGGCGGCGACCCAGGCGTCCATCCTGCCGCCGTTCCACGCCTCGTGCTGGCTCGTCCAGTCGTGGGCGAGGTCCCCGCTGCACTGGGCGAGGCGTTCGGGGTCGGAGCCCCCGGACGCCTTCGTCGCGCTGAGCTGCCAGGGGTAGTGGCGGCCGGTTCCGTTCGGCTGCTCGAAGACGCTGTGGCCGCCCGCGATCTCGACGGTGCTGCGATCGGAGAAGCCCCGGACGCCCTTCAGCATCCCGAAGTAGTGGTCGAAGCTGCGGTTCTCCTGCATGAGGATCACGATGTGCTTCGCGTCCTTGAGCGTGCCGGTCGCTGCCACCGCGTCGGACGTGGCCGTCCTGGTCTCGGCGGCGGCACGATCCGCCTGGCTCCCGCTCACCCCGGCTGCCGCCGCCGCCGCTGCCGCGGAAAGAGCGATGAAATCGCGTCGTTTTGGCTTGTACACGACACTCCTTGACTCGAGGGGGGTTGACTGCTGGTGGGAGCTACAGGCCCGGACCCTGATAGGCGCCCCGGTTGGGCTTGGTGCTCCTCGGGACCGCGTTCGCCCAGTAGTCGCGGCCACCGTTGTCGGTGATGACGGCGCCGTTGCCGAGGGCGGGCGAGGTGGACTTCAGCTTGTAGCCGTCCACCTCGTGGATCGAGCTGCCGCCGGTGCCCGGAGCGGTGAACTGCGGGTCGCCGATGATGCCGTTGGCCGTGGGCCTGGTGACGCCCTGGAAGACGTTCCAGTACCACTTGATCCCGGAAGCGGTGGGGAGCCGGGAGTCGGACGTGCCGACGAAGATGTTGTTCTCGACCACACTCTCGTCGGGAAGGATGACGTCGGACTTCTTGTCCGTGCAGTAGAAGACGTTGTTGTACATGTGCAGCGCCGACCGGCCGGCGCTGTTGCTGCTCATCCGGCAGTCGTTCTCGGAGATGTTGTAGCGGATGATCTGCTTGGCGCCGCCGATGGTGCCGCAGCCGTCGCAGTCGAGGAAGAAGCCGCCGATGTTGTCACGGCTGTAGTTGTACTGGAGGGTGCAGTAGCCGGTGTTGCCCCAGTCGCAGTCGAACGCCTGACTGTCGGCGGCGGACATCTTGGTGATGTCGTGCACGGCGTTCTTCTGGATGGTCGGATTGTGGTCGCCGAGTACCCAGATCCCGGCGAAGTTGCCGCCGGAGAAGGGGTATGCGCCGTTGCCCACGCCGGAGGCGGTGTTGTACTGGATCATCGGGGCGTTGGCGTAGCTGACGATGACGCCGTCGCCGCCGACGTCCTCGACGGTGTTGTGCTCGACGAGGACGCCGTCGCCCTTGTCGGCCATGGAGCCGGTACGGATCTTCAGGCCGCCACCACCGGTGTTGCTGACGGTGTTGTGGTGCACGTGCACGTCATTGAGGGTGGAGTCCGCGCCGGTGGCGCCGGTGACGACGGCTCCGGACTGCACGTAGTCCTCGGTGAGGGAGCCGGTCTTGCTGGTCTGGCCGGCGACGCGATCGATGACGAGGTTCCCGATGTCGAATCCGGAGTGGGCCTTGCCGTCGGTGGCGGAGATCCGCAGGCCGGTGCGCCGGGCGAGAGAGGCGGCCGGGTTGGTGATCTTGATATGGCTGATCGTCCAGTGGTCCTGGTTGGTCAGCGCTACGGCGTCCGCGGTGGCGTTGCCGTTCAGGACGGGCAGGGCACCCGTGCCGTAGCGGGTGAGCGTGATGGGCCGGCTCGCGGTTCCGCTGCCCTGCGGGGCGAGCGCGCCCGTACAGGTGGTACCGGACGCGAAGGCGAGCGTGTCACCTGGCTCGTACGTCTTACTGTTGGCCTGGGCGACGCTGTTGAAGGGGCTGGACCGGGTGCCGGTGCCCGCGCTGGTACGCGAGCAGTCGACGTAGGTGGTGGAGTCGGCCGCGAGAGCCGGCTGGCCGGGCAGGGCGGCGGTGCCGATGAGTGCGAGGGAAACGGCGAAGAGCAGTCGACCAACTGCGCGCTTTCCGGTGACGGCGACTCTGGTTCCCATGCGCGTACCTCCAGGAGCGGGTGGCCTGAAAATTAGAGGTCACATTTGATCAGGTCAATAGATTCGCTCAATAAAACCGAATATTGATTGAATGATCGGCGTGAGGGGGAGAGCGGGCTCTCTAGCCCTTCGGACCGAGGGACACCCTTCCGGGAGCGATGTACGCGCATAGGGCCGTTCCGCCCGGCCAGCGGATGCTCAGTCGCCAGGTCTCACCCGGCTCGACGGTGAAGCCAAGCGCGTCGAGGGGGTGAAGCCCGTCGGTGCCGGTGAGCCGGGCGGCGCAGGCGAGCAGCGCGGTGTCACCGGGCAGGGTTCCGGTCAGGAAGGGCAGGAGCGCCCTGGAGCCGTAAGCGGTGCCTCCGGGCACGGCCGTGGTGCCGGCGGCGGAGAAGCCGTGCAGAGCGCGGAGTTCGCTGCTCAGTCGCCCGTCGGCGCGGGCGAACGCGGCGGGGCCCGCCTCCGTCTCGCTGCCCGCGACCGCCCAGCCGCCGTGCCGCACCGGGGTGCCGGAGGCGGCCCCGGTGACCAGGTGGACGCGAACATCGTCCGGGCCGTGGGCCAGGGTGAGCGAGGTGACCGTGACGCCCGGGAGTTCCCGGCCCCCGGCGCGAGGGCGCCAGGTGGAGGCGGCCCAGCCGTCTCCCGCTCCGAGGAAACCGATCCGGCCGCGTTCGGTGGGTTGTCCGTCGACGAGGAGGGCGAGGTGGTTGTCGGCGATTCCCTCGTGGGTGGGGCCGGTGGCGGTGGAGTGGGCCAGGCGGGCGTAGTGCGGGTTGTCAGGCAGGACCGTGTCGGCGGGCTGGTCGTCGCTGCCGTGGTTGTGGAGGCGGACGAGGCCGTCTTCGGCGGTGGACTGCAGCAGCCATCCCGGCTGGGGCAGAGCGAGCACGGTGTCGCGGGTCTCGGCCGGGGCCGGGCGTTCCGTCTCGCTCCAGACCGGATGGTCCGGGGGCAGGAGCAGCCCGAGGAAGGCGCTGCCCGCCCAGTAGGGGGAGGCCGGGCCGGAGTACGGCTGCACCAGGCGTGGTTCGGGTCCGTGCCAGCCGAGAGTGAGGAGGCCGTGCGCGTCGAGGGCACCGCGGTCGAGGAAGTAGCGCAGCGCCCCGGAGGCGAGGCGGCGGGTCGTGCCGGGGGGAAGCGGGGTGTGTCCGGTGAGCGCTCCGGCCCACAGCGCCGCGGTGGCGGCGAAGCGGTAGGTCAGCGAGCGGCCCTGGTGGACGGGGGCTCCGTCGCCGCCGAAGGTGTGCGCGTACCCGGCGAGGTGAGTGGCGAGCCGGCTTCCGTACTCGGCCAGCAGATCCCCGTCGCCGGAGAGGTGGGCGTGGAGCACCGGGTAGAGGTGGAGAGCCCAGCCGTTGTAGTGGTCGAAGGCCCGGGGCCGCCCGTCCGTGTACCAGCCGCCGCCGAGGTAGAAGCGATCGATCCTCTCCAGACCGCGGCGGACCGCCGCCCGCGCGGCCTTCTCCTCGATGCCGGCCTCGGCGAGGAAGCCGCCGACGGCGAGGGGGAAGAGGTGCCAGTTGTTGTCGTTGGGGTCCCGGTGCAGGGCGTCCGCGAGCCAGCCGCCCACCCGCTCCTTGACGGGCATGTCGAGGTGGTCCCACAGCCAGGGCCGCGTCAGGCGTAGCGCGAAGGCGATGGAGGCGGCCTCCACCATGGCCTGGCCGCGGTCGGTGATCGGCGGCCAGGATTCGCGGTCACCGTTCGCGAGATCCCGCTCGGACGTCGGCGTGCGTGTGCCGGCGTCGAGCCCGGCGGCGTACCTCTCCAGCAGGCCGTGCGGGTCGGCGCCATGGGCGCCGGCGATGCGCAGAGCGGCGGGAAGGAAGGTCCGGGCGAAGCCTTCGAGCCCGTCGGAGCGGCGACCGGACCAGCTGGGACGGTCACCGGGAAGGTCGATGAGCGCGTGACCCGGGCTCGCGTACGGGCGGACGGCGGCGAGGAGCTCGTCGGCTGTCACCTCCCAATGCTCCCTGGTCCAGCCTGTGCGAGGGCTGAGCTGTCGGTCTTCGGGAGGCAGTGGCATGCGGTGTGTCCTTCGTCGAGCGGCTCCGGCCGCAGAGCTGACGCGCGGTCGGGGGAGGGATACGGACCTGGATTCCTCCCCCGACGCGTGCCGGAGGAGCGGTCAGGCCGACCGTTCCCATTCATCGGCGGAAACGAGGTGGGCGAAAGGCCGACCGGTCACGTAGCGCTCCAGCTCGTCGGCGGCCGACGCGGCCATGCGATGGAGCTCCACGCCCAGCGAACCGGCGACATGGGGGGTCAGGACCACGTTGGGCAGACCGTAGAGCGGGGAGTCCGGCGGCAGCACCTCGGGGACGGTGACGTCGAGGACCGCGTCGAGTCGCCCCGACACGAGTTCCTCGGTGAGCGCCCGCTGGTCGATCAACGAGCCTCGGGATGTGTTGATCAATGTTGCCCCGGTGCGCATCGACGCCAGCCGCTCGCGGCTCACGAGGTGGCGGGTCGCGGGCAGTTCGGGGGCGTGCACGCTCACCACGTCGCTGGCACGGCAGAGTTCGTCGAGGCCGACGGGCCTCGCGCCCAGCCGTTCCGCCTCGCCCGGTGGCAGGTACGGGTCGTACAGCAGCAGGTCCAGGTCGTACGGGCGCAGGAGTTCCAGAACCCGGCGGCCGATCCGGGACGCCCCCACGACGCCCACGGTGCGCCGGTAGTTGCCGGCGGCGGCGTAGGCCGACTGCCAGTCGTGGCCGGCCCGGCGGCGGCGGTAGTCGTCCCGGATGCGCAGCAGATCCTTGCCCGCCAGGAGGACGAAGGCGACGGTGTACTCCGCGACGGGCACGGCGTTGGCCGAGGCCGCCGAGGTGACGGCGATGCCCCGGTGCCAGCAGGCGTCGGTGATGTGGTGCTTGACGGACCCGGCGGCGTGGATGACCACCCGCAGGCGGGGCGCCAGGGCGAGGACCTCCTCGGTCAGGGGCGGGCACCCCCAGCAACTGATGAGGACCTCGGCCTCCTGCAACGCCGCGGAGGCCGCCGGTGCGGCGAAGTCGTCGACCACCAGGGACGGGTCCAGGTCCGAGAGTTCGGTCAGCCGGCGCATCGTCGGGGCGTCGATCAGCTTCGACGCCAGACCGGCGTGCATGGCGAGCAGGGCCCGCGGCCGGCGGCCGGGCGCCGGAGCCGCGGAGGCGTCGGTGACGGGGGCGGGGTGGTGCACGGGCGTTCTCCCGGGTGAGGTGTGGCTGGACGGACGGTCGCGGACGGGGGCGCTACTTGACGGCTCCGGCCGTCATGCCCGCCTTCCAGAACCGCTGCAGTCCGATGAAGGCGACGACCAGCGGGACGACAGCGAGCAGCGAACCGGTCACCACGAGGGGGTAGTACTCGGGGAACGCATGGGTCTGGGTGTTCCAGGAGTAGAGCCCGAGGCTCACCGGGAAGAGCTTCGTGTCCGAGAGCATCACCAGCGGCAGGAAGAAGTTGTTCCAGATCGCGGTGAACTGGAACAGGAAGATGGTCACGAAGCCGGGCATGACCATGCGCAGCCCGATCGACCAGAAGGTGCGCAGTTCCCCGGCGCCGTCCATCCGGGACGCCTCCAGCACTTCCCCCGGCACGTACCCGCCGCAGAAGACCCGGGCGAGATACACGCCGAACGGATTGACCAACGACGGCAGGAAGACGGCCCAGAAGGTGTTGACGACCCCCACCTTCGAGGCGAGCAGGTACATCGGCAGCGCCAGCGCCGTCGTCGGCACGAGCACACCCAGCAGGACCAGGCCGAACAGCTTCTCCTTGGCGGGGAAGCGGTACACGTGGAAGGTGTAGCCGGCGGCGACGCAGACGAAGGCGCAGAGCGCGGCGCCCACCCCCGCGTACAGCAGCGAGTTCAGGTACCAGCGGAAGTAGACCCCGTCCCCGGTGGACGCCAGGTCCGCGAGGTTCTGGCCCAGGTGCCAGCGGTCGGGCGTCAGGGTACGGCCGCCGATCAGGTCGCCGGTGTTCTTCGCCGCCGCTGTCAGCAACCACAGCAGCGGGAGGAGCATGTAGAGCGCGGCCAGTACGAGGACGCCGTTCACGGCGGCCTTCGACATCGACCAGTGGCGCCGCCCGGTGTCCAGCGCCGGGGGAGTGGTGCGACCTCGGCGCTGCCGGGGCCGCACGGGAGCGACGGTGCTCACGCCTCGGCTCCCTTCTGCTCGGTGGAACGGCCGCCGGAGAAGCGGGTGACCAGGTACGAGAGGGCGGCGGCGGCCAGCGCGAGCAGGACGGAGGCGGCGGCGGCCAGGCCGTAGTCATCGCGCTCGAAGGCCGCGGTGTAGGCGTACATGTTGGGCGTCCAGGTGGTGACGACGTCGGGGGTGGCGCCGTGCAGGATCATCGGTTCGGTGAACAGCTGCAGCGAGCCGATCACGGTGAAGAGGCCGACCATGGCCAACGACGGCCGGATCAGCGGCAGCTTGATGCTCAGGGCGGTACGCAGCGGGCCGGCGCCGTCGACGACGGACGCCTCCAGCACCTCACGGGGGATGGCCTGGAGCGCGGCGAAGAAGATGATCAGGTTGTAGCCGGTCCACTCCCACAGCGCGATGTTGACCACGGCCGGTACCGGGGTGCCCAGGATGTCGGCCTGGAAGCCGGCCGAGTCCAGGGCGCCGACGACGGGGCTGACCCCGGGCGTGTAGAGGTACATCCAGATCAGGGCCGCGATGATGCCGGGCACCGCGTGCGGCAGGAACAGCGCCAGCTGGAAGAAGCGCTTGGCGCGCGCGAGGGTCGAGTCGAGCAGCAGGGCGAGCAGCAGCGACAGGACGACCATCAGGGGGATGTAGAGCAGGCAGTACAGGCCGAGGTTGACGAAGCCGTCGCGGAACGCGGGGTCGCCCAGGGCGTCGGCGTAGTTGCCGAACCCGCTGAAGACGCGGTGCACGCCGCCGAAGCCGAGCCCGGACCGCTTCTCGTCGTAGAGGCTGAGATAGACCGCGTACCCGATGGGGATCAGCGTGCAGGCGGTGAACAGGATGAAGAAGGGGAGCAGCAGGAGGGCCGGGGCCCCCGCCCGCGCCCGCCGTCGGGGCGCGGGGCGGGCGGCCGGGGAGGCGGCCTTGAGCGGCGCGGGGGTGGCCATCAGCCGGTCACCTTGATCCCGCGGCTCTTCAGCTCCTTCGTCGTGGCCGTTTCGGCGTCGCGGACCGCCGTCGCGATGTCGCCGCCGTTGTCGTGGACCTTCGAGAAGGCGTCCTTGAGCGAGTTGTTGGTGGTGCCCATGACCGGGCCCCAGGTCCAGTCGGTCCTGATGGTCTTCGCGGCGTCCGCGTACAGGCTGTAGAGGTCCTGCTCGCCGAAGAGGGTGCTCTTGAAGGCGCTCTTGACGACCGGCACGAGGCCGGGGGAGGCGGGGTAGGACGAGGACGTGCCGGTGGCGATGCGTGCCTTGAAACCGTCCGCGGTGGTGGTCGCCCACGCGGCGAACTTCACCGCCGCCTCGGACTTCTTGCTGTCCTTGGACACCGCGAACGTCGTTCCGCCGAGCATGCCGCTCGCGGGCGTCCCGTCGAACGTCGGCATCGGCGCGGCCGCCCACTTGCCGCCCTGCTCGGGGATCGTGCCGCCCAGCACGCCGGCGCCCCAGCTCGCGCCCAGGTAGCCGACGGTCTTCCCCTTCTGCAGGGAGGCGGTCCACTGCTGGGAGAAGGAGGGGGCGTACTCCACCAGGTCGGCGTCGATCAGCTTCTGCCAGTAGGCGGCCGCCTTGTGGGTGGCCCCGTCCTGGAAGGAGACCTTCCAGGAGTCGTCCCCGGGCTTGAACCACTGCCCGCCCGCCTGCCAGACCATTGCCTCGAAGGTGCTCGGGTCGTCGGGGAAGAAGGTGGCGATGCGCGCCTTGGGGTCGGCCTTCTTGATCTTCTCCGCGTCGGCCCGGAACTCGTCCCAGGTCTTCGGCGGGGTGGTGATCTTCGCCTTCTCGAAGACGTCCTTGCGGTAGTAGAAGGTCTGCGGTGCGACGTCCAGCGGCAGGGCCCAGGTGGAGCCGCCCAGTGTGGTCATCCGCATGGCCTGGGGCAGGTACTTGCCCTTCAGGTCGTCGGACACCTGCTCGCTGATGTCCTGGACGGCGCCGCGGCTGACGAAGTCGGGCAGCTGGGGGTACTCGACGTTGAAGACGTCGGGGGCGTTGCCCGCCTTCACGGCGTTGGAGATCTTGGCGTAGCCCCCCGCGTTGCCGGACGGTATCTCCTGGAAGTCCACGCGGATGTCCTTCTGGGAGGCGTTGAAGGCGTCCACGGTCTCCTTCGTCCCCTTGGCCCAGCCCCAGAAGGTGAGGGTGGTGGGTCCCTTCCCGGCCGAGGCGTCGGTGTCGTCGCCCGAGCCGCACGCGGAGAGGCCGACGAGGCACAGTGCGGTCGCGGCGGCGACGAGGCCCGAGCCGTACGTTCTGAGGCGGGGAAGCGAAGAGGAAGGCATGGCGCGGCTCCTTGAAGAGGTCACGAGCACCGGCGTCCGACCGGGCGCTGCGAGGTCACGCTGAAGTGAGCGTCATCCTGTGTCGCGCTGCGATCGAAGTCAATACCTTTCGATCAAATGATCCGAACGATCAAAATTGACGGCTCGCTTGACCGACCGCCGACCGCCGACCGCCGACCGCCGTCGATCTCGGATCTCGGACCTCCCCGGACCGGCTTGTGGGTTCCGCGCCCAGGAAAAGCCCTGGAGAAACGGGAGGCTCCGCTCCGGTCGGTCGAATGTCCGATCAGAGCGGAGCCCCTCACTCAGGGTCTGCTCGGCTGCGCACCCCGCGCCGGGTTGATACGGCTACGCCGGCCCGCCGCAGGACTTGCGCAGTTCGAGAGTGGGCAGCAACTCGATCCGGTGGACGGGCATCGAGTCGCCGGCGTCGAGCCGCCGCAGCAGAAGATCCAGGGCGCCCGAGCCGACCGCCTGCTTCGGCGGCGCCACCGCCGTCAGCGGCGGCTCCGACAGCGACGCGTACACGTCGTCGTAGGCGATCAACGCCACGTCCTCCGGCACCGTCAGACCGTGCGTACGCAGCAGCGACGGCAGTTGCAGGGCGTCCTGGTCGTTGTGCACGAGCACGGCCCGCACGCCCTCGCGCGCGGCCTCCGCGATCCGGGCGGCCAGGTCCGCTTCGTCCGCGGGTGAGCGGGACACCCCGGGGTTGGGCACGTCGATCACGGGCAGCGTCGGGAGTCCGAGCTGTTCGGTGGCCTCCGCGTAGCCCGCGCGCACCTCGCAGGCGGTGCGGGTGTCGGCACGGGCGGCGAGCAGCACCGCGTCGTGCCCGAGCGCGACGAAGCGGCGCAGGGCCAGCAGGACTCCGTGGCGGTGGTCGGAGCAGACCGCGTCCAACTGCGCCGCCGCGCCCAGCCGAGCCGCGCGGCGTTCCACCAGGACGGCGGGGACGGGCAGTTCGCCCAGCCAGTCGCCGCCCTCCAGCCCACCGCCGGGAGTCCAGCCCGGCGTGAGGAGCAGCCCGTCGACATCGGACCCCAGCAGCCGTTCTACCTGCGCGCGGTCATTTCCTGCGCCGTACGGGGCGATGCCCAGGACCAGCCGGGCGCCTCCCGCGGTCGCCGCGGCATGGGCCCCGGCGATCACCTCGTCGAAGTACTGGCCGACCGTGGGCACCAGCATGCCGATCACCCGGCCCTGGCCCGCGGGCTGCCCGCCGACGGTGTCGGGGGAGAGGGAGACCGAGCCGTGGGTGCGCTGGACCCTGCCCTCGTCGGCGAGGACGGCGACGTCGCGCCGGACGGTGACCGCCGGGATGTCGAGACGCTCGGCGAGTTCCACGACCCGGATGGAACCGGTCTCGCGCACGACGTCGAGGATGCGCGAGCGACGTCGTTCGGCCGAAGCTGCCATCGGCACTCCTCTGGAATCGGATCCGGTGTCCCCAGGCATGCCTGACCGGCAATGCCTCCCTTGAGGACCATATCCGATCACGCACGGGTCATCTGATCAGTTCCCTCTTCTCCATCCTCCCCGGCGGGGGTGTGGCACGGGATGGGATTCCGGCCCACCGCGCACGGCATTCGGCGGCGCGGAGACCGGAAGACCTTGAATCGACCGGTTATCGCATTGCCGATCAGAGTTGATCGAACGATCCGGCTCTGGTGATCCGTTCCGTGCGCCGCTTCGCCGCGACGGCCCGTCGGCCCCGGCACGCCCACCGACCGGCCCGGGCCGGAGCATCTCCCCAGTGCGACGCACCCGCCGGGGACGTCGCCGCCGAGGCCAGCGGTGGCCGACCCCGGCAACTCGGAGCCGTACCAGGCCGGGGAGAGAGGGGCGACGGGTGGTTCCGGGAGATCAGCGCCGCCGCCCTGAGGGACACCGCCGCTTTGCCGCGCGACCGGCTGCCGGCCGCCGCCCTGGCGGGCCCCCTGACCGTCGTGGACCGGAAGCGCGCTCTCTTCTCTGTGCGGAGCGCCGACGACGGACGCGGCTTCAGGGCCAAGAGGACGGCCGCGGTGCGGTGGAGGGCCGGGAGTCTTCGATCGGATCGATCCGCGAGGAACTGTTATCCGGGCCAGCCTCGGGGGTCTCCCAGCCATCGGACATCATCGACCGACGTCGAAGGACAGGGAACTTCTCGTATGAGCACACAGCATCCGGTGGAGCTGGCAGAGCTGGTGACCCACGCCCGCGAGGGCGACCCGGCGGCTCAGGACGCCTTGATCAGCGCGCACCTGCCGCTCGTGTACAACATCGTGGGCCGCGCGCTGAACGGTTCCGTGGATGTCGACGACGTCGTCCAGGACACGATGCTGCGCGCCCTCGACGGACTGGCCGGGCTGCGTGAACCGGGCAGTTTCCGGTCCTGGCTGGTGGCGATCGCCATGAACCGGGTGCGGAGGCACTGGCAGGACCGGCAGGCCGCGCCGGGCGGCGTCGAGGAGGCCGACCGGGCCCCGGACCCCGGCGCGGACTTCGTGGACCTGACGGTGCTGCGACTCCAGCTGTCCGGCCAGCGCCAGGAGACGGCGCGCGCCACCCGTTGGCTGGAGCCGGACGACCGGGGTCTGCTGTCGCTGTGGTGGCTGGAGTGCGCCGGTGAGCTGACCCGCGCCGAGGTCGCGCAGGCACTCGCACTGTCCCCGCAGCACACCGCGGTCCGGGTGCAGCGGATGAAGGCCCAGCTGGAGGCGGCCCGCGTGGTCGTCCGCGCCCTCGACGCCCGGCCGCGCTGCCGCCAGCTCGCCGAGCTGCTGGTGGGCTGGGACGGCCGTCCGTCCGCGCTGTGGCGCAAGCGAATAGCCCGGCACGCGCGTGAGTGCGTGCGCTGCGCGGGCCTGTGGAGCGGACTGGTGCCGGCCGAAGGACTGCTCGCCGGTCTCGGCCTGGTGCCCGTTCCCATGACGCTGGCGCCGCATCCGCCGACCGGCCACGACGGCACGCCGACCGGTTCGGCGTCCGAGGGCGTCGACGGGACCGCCGCCACGGACGACGGGGCAGCAGCCACGGACAACGTGACCGCCGCCGCGGACGACGTGACCGCGAGCTACGGCGGTCACGCCACCGGCGGCCGGGCCGCGGCACGTCGGAGACGCGGCCGGGGCACCGCCCGCGACGCCGCCCGCCGCAAGCGTCGCATACGGCGGCGCGCGACGGCAGCCGCCGTGGTCGCCGCCTGCCTCGCCGGTGGCGGTGCCTGGTACTTCGGCCACGAGCCGGACGGCGGCTCGGACGGGAGCGAAACCTTGGCCGGGGCTCCGACCGCCCCCGTCACCGGCCTCCCCACTCCGGTCGGCAGTCCGTCGCACTCTCCGTCGCCCTCCGCCTCCCCGACGAAGAGCCCCAGCGCTTCGAAGAGCCCTGGCGCCTCCTCGAGTTCTGGTGCCTTTACGAGCCCGAGCCCGGCGAAGAGCTCGCCCGAGCTGACGAAGAGGCCGCAGCCCCTGCCATCCCGAACCACCGCCGGCGCCTCTTCCGCGCAGTCCGCCCCCGCCGGGGCCGTCGCGCAGGTGATCGCGCTGGTGAACCAGGAGCGTGCGAAGGCAGGCTGCGGCCCGGTCAGCGGGGACTCGCAGCTGGACGCCGCAGCGCGGGCCCACTCCGAGGACATGGCGGCCCGGGACTTCTTCGAGCACACCAACCCGGACGGCGAGGGTCCCGGCGACCGCATCACCAGCGCGGGCTACCGCTGGTCCTCGTACGGGGAGAACATCGCTCGGGGCCAGCAGACTCCGGAGTCGGTGATGAACTCCTGGATGAACAGCCCCCCTCACCGTGCCAACATCCTCAACTGCGCGTTCAAGGACCTGGGCGTGGGCGTCCTCCAGGGGTCGGGCGGCCCGTGGTGGACCCAGGATTTCGGCACCAAGTGACGTGGTCGCGGCCGGCGAACGGCCGCCGCGATCGTGAACGACCCCGCGCGGAGCCACAAGACCAGTCCGCCCGCACGCTGCGGAAGTACTCCCACTTCCTGCCCCGCGCCGGCGCACGGGGCACCGCCGCCATCGACGCGATCTTCGCGCAACTGCTGCCGGTCGGCAGAGCCTGTGGAGCGTGGCCCATCGCCCGCCGCAGGCCCAAAGTCCCAGAGAAGTCCCAGAGATGCCACCGCACCCCTCCCTGGCCCGCTAAGTAGCAGGTCAGGTGGGGCGCGGCGGCATCCTCACATCAGATGTCCCGGAACGTCTCGATCTGCGCCCCCACCGAGTTCAGCCGCTCCGCCAGGTCCTCGTAGCCCCGGTTGATGACGTACACGTTGCGCAGGACCGAGGTGCCCTCGGCCGCCATCATCGCGAGGAGGACGACGACCGCCGGGCGCAGGGCGGGCGGGCACATCATCTCGGAGGCGCGCCAGCGGGTGGGGCCCTCGACCAGGACGCGGTGCGGGTCGAGGAGCTGGAGGCGACCGCCGAGGCGGTTGAGGTCGGTCAGGTAGACCGCGCGGTTGTCGTAGACCCAGTCGTGGATGAGGGTCTTACCCTGGGCCACCGCCGCGATCGCCGCGAAGAACGGCACGTTGTCGATGTTGAGGCCCGGGAAGGGCATGGGGTGGATCTTGTCGATCGGCGCCTCCAGTTTGGAGGGGCGGACCGTCAGGTCGGTCAGGCGGGTGCGGCCGTTGTCCGCGACGTACTCCGTGGAGCGGTCGTGGTCGAGCCCCATCTCCTCCAGGACCGCCAGCTCGATCTCCAGGAACTCGATCGGCACGCGGCGCACGGTGAGTTCGGACTCCGTGACGACGGCGGCGGCGATGAGGCTCATCGCCTCGACCGGGTCCTCGGAGGGCGAGTAGTCCACGTCGACGTCGATGTCGGGCACGCCGTGCACCGTGAGCGTCGTGGTGCCGATGCCCTCGACCCGGACACCCAGGGCCTCCAGGAAGAAGCACAGGTCCTGGACCATGTAGTTCGAGGAGGCGTTGCGGATCGTCGTGACGCCGCTGTTGCGCGCGGCGGCGAGCAGCGCGTTCTCGGTCACGGTGTCGCCGCGCTCGGTCAGCACGATCGGGCGGTCCGGGACGATCGCCCGCTCCACGGCCGCGTGGTAGAGGCCCTCGGTCGCCGTGATGTCGAGGCCGAAGCGGCGCAGCGCGATCATGTGCGGCTCGATGGTCCGCGTGCCCAGGTCGCAGCCGCCCGCGTACGGCAGCGTGAAGTGGTCCATGCGGTGCAGCAGCGGGCCCAGGAACATGATGATCGAACGGGTGCGGCGCGCCGCGTCCGCGTCGATCGACGCCATGTCCAGCTCGGCCGGCGGGACCAGCTCCAGGTCCTTGCCGTCGTTGATCCAGCGCGCCTTCACGCCGATCGAGGAGAGGACTTCGAGGAGGCGGTAGACCTCTTCGATGCGGGCCACGCGCCGCAGCGTCGTACGCCCCTTGTTGAGCAGGCTCGCGCACAGCAGCGCGACGCACGCGTTCTTGCTCGTCTTGACGTCGATCGCGCCCGACAGATGGCGACCGCCGACGACCCGCAGGTGCATCGGGCCGGAGTACCCGAGCGAGACGATCTCGCTGTCCAGGGCCTCCCCGATGCGGGCGATCATCTCAAGGCTGATGTTCTGGTTGCCGCGCTCGATCCTGTTGACCGCACTCTGGCTCGTGGCCAGCGCTTCCGCGAGCTGCGCCTGTGACCAGCCACGATGCTGACGTGCGTCACGGATGAGCTTGCCGATGCGTACGAGGTAGTCGTCTGCCATGGATGAAGGCTATCTCAGATATGAGATCGTCGCCGCTTGAGGGGTGTGGGGCGCGCGGGGCGTCATACCCGGACAACCCCGGGCGCGGTGAGGGTATTTCAGTGAACCGCGTCCACGCCCTGCGCGCCACTCGGGTGACGGGCCGCCCCGCCCGTACCGGCGTTGCGCCGTGCGGGTACCCGCACGAGGATGCGCCCATGCGCTACTCCGTGAACATCCCCAACTTCGGTGACTTCGCCGACCCGCGTACCGTCGCCCTCCTCGCCCGCACCGCCGAGGAGGCCGGCTGGGACGGGCTCTTCGTCTGGGACCACGTGCTCCACGACAGGGAGCGGCGTCGCGGAGCCCCCTTCGGTGACCCCTGGATGCTCCTCACCGCCGCCGCACTCGCCACGACCCGCCTGCGCCTGGGCACCCTCCTCACCCCCGTCCCGCGCCGCCGCCCGCACCAACTCGCCCGCCAGGTCGCCACGCTCGACGCGCTCAGCGGCGGCCGCGTCATCCTCGGTGCCGGTCTCGGCGGCCCGATCGAGGACGAGTACGGGAGCTTCGGCGAGCCCACGGACCCGCGCGTCCTCGCCGGGATGCTCGACGAGGGCCTCGAACTCCTCGCCCGCTACTGGACGGGCGAGCGCGTCACGCACCATGGCAGCCACTTCACGGTGGACGACGCCCAGTTGCTCCCCGCGAGCACACAGCGCCCGCGTCCGCCCGTGTGGATCGGCGGCTTCTGGCCGAGCCGCCCGCCGATGCGCCGCGCCGCCCGCTGGGACGGCGCGGTCCCGCTCTTCCGTACCGCCTCGCACGGCACGCCGCCGGACCTCGCGGAGGTGCGCGAGCTGACGGCGTACGTACGGGAGCACCGCGCCGCGTACGGAGAGGAGCACCCCGAGGCGTACGTGCGCGAGCGCGCGACCCCCGCGACCCCGTTCGATCTCGTGCTCGGCGGCATCTCGCCGCGCGAGCCCGACCGGGCCGCCGAGCTGATCGCGCCGTACGCCGAGGCCGGGATGACGTGGTGGGACGAGCGCCAGGCCGGGGACGGCGAGCACATCGACCGGCTCGCGCCCGTCCTGCGCCGCGTCGAGGCGGGCCCGCCCGCGTACTGAGCCCCTTCACCGGGAGCGTGACGCGCGCCACGCGCCCGCACCGCCACCGCAATGGCCGTACCGCGCCGACCCGGGCGAAACCCGCGATTCCGCCGGGGCATACCCGCACGAAAACCCCCAAGGCCGCCCCGCCCTCACCGGCTCCCGCCCGCCCCGGGTCGCCCCCCGTCGCCCGTCGCCCGGGCAGCGCGGGGCGGCCCGGGGCATGACCGGGCGGGCCGCGTGTACTAGGGTTATCTCGACATCGAGATATCTGCCGAGGCGCACCGCGACCGCCGCCCCGGGTAAGGGTTACCTAACTAAGTCTTACCTTAGCTGACGGGACCGGCGGCATGGCGGCAGCATTGTGGTGGTACGCGCACAGAAATGAAGGAGACTGTCGTGTCGGCGAACAGCTTCGACGCCCGCAGCACGCTGCGCGTGGGTGACGAGTCGTACGAGATCTTCAGGCTGGACAAGGTCGAGGGCTCTGCTCGCCTTCCCTACAGCCTCAAGGTGCTGCTGGAGAACCTGCTCCGCACGGAGGACGGCGCGAACATCACCGCCGACCACATCCGGTCGATCGGCAACTGGGACTCGCAGGCCCAGCCGAGCCAGGAGATCCAGTTCACCCCCGCCCGCGTGATCATGCAGGACTTCACCGGCGTTCCCTGTGTCGTGGACCTCGCCACGATGCGCGAGGCCGTGAAGGAGCTGGGCGGCGACGCCTCCAAGATCAACCCGCTCGCCCCCGCCGAACTGGTCATCGACCACTCGGTCATCGCGGACAAGTTCGGCACCAACGACGCGTTCAAGGAGAACGTGGAGCTGGAGTACGGCCGCAACCGCGAGCGCTACCAGTTCCTGCGCTGGGGCCAGACCGCCTTCGACGAGTTCAAGGTCGTCCCGCCGGGCACCGGCATCGTCCACCAGGTCAACATCGAGCACCTGGCCCGTACCGTCATGGTGCGCAACGGCCAGGCGTACCCCGACACGCTCGTCGGCACCGACTCGCACACGACGATGGTCAACGGCCTCGGTGTGCTCGGCTGGGGCGTCGGCGGCATCGAGGCCGAGGCCGCGATGCTCGGCCAGCCGGTCTCGATGCTCATCCCGCGCGTCGTCGGCTTCAAGCTCACCGGTGAGCTCAAGGCCGGCACGACCGCGACCGACCTCGTGCTCACCATCACCGAGATGCTCCGCAAGCACGGTGTGGTCGGCAAGTTCGTCGAGTTCTACGGCGAGGGCGTCGCCGCCACCTCGCTCGCCAACCGCGCCACCATCGGCAACATGTCGCCGGAGTTCGGTTCCACCGCCGCGATCTTCCCGATCGACGACGAGACCCTGAACTACCTGCGCCTCACGGGCCGCAGCAAGCAGCAGGTCGACCTGGTCGAGGCGTACGCCAAGGAGCAGGGCCTGTGGCTCGACCCGGCCGCCGAGCCGGACTTCTCGGAGAAGCTGGAGCTGGACCTCTCCACGGTCGTCCCCTCCATCGCGGGCCCGAAGCGCCCCCAGGACCGCATCGTCCTGGCCGAGGCCGCCAGCCAGTTCGCCTCCGACGTGCGCAACTACGTCGCGGACACGAGCGTGGACGAGGCGGGCCAGGAGTCCTTCCCGGCCTCCGACTCCCCGGCCGTCTCCAACGGCGTGCCGAGCAACCCGGCGACCGTGACGGCCCCCGACGGCACGACGTACGAGCTGGACCACGGCGCCGTCACCGTCGCCGCGATCACCTCCTGCACCAACACCTCGAACCCGTACGTCATGGTCGCCGCGGCGCTCGTGGCGAAGAAGGCGGTCGAGAAGGGCCTGACCCGCAAGCCGTGGGTCAAGACCACCCTCGCCCCGGGCTCGAAGGTCGTCACCGACTACTTCGACAAGGCGGGCCTGACCCCGTACCTCGACAAGGTCGGCTTCAACCTGGTCGGTTACGGCTGCACGACCTGCATCGGCAACTCGGGCCCGCTGCCCGACGAGGTCTCCCAGGCCGTCAACGACAACGACCTCGCCGTCACCTCGGTGCTCTCCGGCAACCGCAACTTCGAGGGCCGGATCAACCCCGACGTCAAGATGAACTACCTGGCGTCCCCGCCGCTCGTCGTCGCCTACGCGCTCGCCGGGTCGATGAAGATCGACATCACCAAGGACGCGCTGGGCGCCGACCAGAACGGCAAGCCTGTCTTCCTCGCGGACGTCTGGCCGAGCGAGGCCGAGGTGAACGAGGTCGTCGCGAGCGCCATCGGCGAGGACATGTTCGAGAAGTCCTACGAGGACGTCTTCGCGGGCGACGCGCAGTGGCAGGCCCTCCCGGTCCCCACCGGCAACACCTTCGAGTGGGACGCCGAGTCCACCTACGTGCGCAAGCCCCCGTACTTCGAGGGCATGGAGATGGAGCCGGCGCCGGTCGAGGACATCGCCGGTGCCCGCGTGCTCGCCAAGCTCGGCGACTCGGTCACCACCGACCACATCTCCCCGGCCGGTGCCATCAAGGCCGACACCCCGGCGGGCAAGTACCTCACGGAGCACGGCGTCGAGCGGCGCGACTTCAACTCCTACGGCTCGCGCCGCGGCAACCACGAGGTCATGATCCGCGGCACCTTCGCCAACATCCGCCTGCGCAACCAGATCGCGCCGGGCACCGAGGGCGGCTTCACGCGTGACTTCACGCAGGACGGCGGCCCCGTCGGCTTCATCTACGACGCCTCGCGCAACTACATCGAGCAGGGCATCCCGCTCGTCGTCCTCGCGGGCAAGGAGTACGGTTCCGGCTCCTCGCGCGACTGGGCGGCCAAGGGCACCGCGCTCCTCGGCGTCAAGGCCGTCATCGCCGAGTCGTACGAGCGCATCCACCGCTCGAACCTCATCGGCATGGGCGTCCTGCCCCTGCAGTTCCCCGAGGGCCAGACCGCCGCGAGCCTCGGCCTCACCGGCGAGGAGACCTTCTCCTTCTCCGGCGTGACCGAGCTGAACAACGGCACGACCCCCCGCACGGTCAAGGTCACCACCGACACCGGCGTGGACTTCGACGCGGTCGTCCGCATCGACACCCCCGGCGAGGCGGACTACTACCGCAACGGCGGCATCATGCAGTACGTGCTCCGCTCGCTCATCCGCAAGTGACGCGAGGCCGCCCGTGAGGGCGGCGGCACGGAGGTGAGGGGCCCCTTCCCGGTGACGGGAGGGGGCCCCTTCACGTGTCGTGATACGGCGTGTTCTGTTCCCCGGGCGGATACGGCCCCGCCTCTCCCCTGAAAGCGGTGCGTTCTATTCCGTATGTCCCCTGGCGAACTCTCGCTCCCCGCCTCGTACTTCGTTGCGCGGGGGAACAATCGCCGTCGCGCTCCTCCCCAAAAACCCCGCTGTACTGGGAAGTTGCCGACACGTCCGGCTACCTGACGTTTCCCGGATGTCTCAACTAGGGAAAGTTCCAAGGCCAATGAGGCTTTCGATCTTGCCCCCTGTGCCGCAAGTGGACTATACCTGTCGGCGACCGCCCGGGCCGGGAAGCCGGACCCGCGCGGAACCGGGGGAGAAGGACACGGACACGCGGGCGGCCAAGCCCGCACGTTGCCGTTCCGCACCCAACCGGCGCGCAGCACCCCGCAGTTCCAGCACGACCCCAGTCACACTTCACCGCGGTGCCGGGGAAGGTCCGGTTCACCGCCTGAGTCCTGGATGAAAGCGAGGACTTGAGCATGGGATCTTCCCGAGCGAACGGCAACGGTCTGGGCCGGCGCGACCTCATCAAGCGTTCGGCCGCGATCGGTCTCGTCACCGTGCCCACGATGGGTTTTCTGGCCTCCTGCGCCAGCAGCGACAGCGGCTCCGACGACAAGCCCGAGAAGAAGGGCACCAAGAGCAAGAAGAACCCGCTCGGCGTCAACGAGAGCGCCCCGCTCGACTTCGTCCTCTTCGACGGCGGCTTCGGCAGTGAGTACGGCAAGGACGCCGTCGCGATCTACGAGAAGAACTTCCCCAAGGCGAAGGTGAAGTTCACCCCGACCCAGAAGATCCAGTCCACGCTCCAGCCCCGCTTCAACGGCGGCACCCCGCCGGACCTCATCGACAACTCCGGCGCCGAGCAGATGGACATGGGCGTCCTCGTCGGCAAGAAGCAGCTCGCCGACCTCACCCCGCTCCTCGACGCCCCCTCCTACGACGACCCCGCCAAGAAGGTGCGCGACACCCTGCGCCCGGGCATCGTCGAGATGGGCCAATACGAGGGCGAGGCGTGTTACGTCTTCAACTACGCCTACACCGTCTACGGCGTGTGGTACTCGCAGACCAACCTCGACAAGCTCGGCGTGGAGTACCCCGAGACCTGGGACGACATGCTCAAGGTCTGCGCCAAGGCGAAGAAGAAGGGCATCGCCGGCTGGACGTACGCCGGGAAGTACCCCTACTACATCCCCTTCTCGCTCTTCCCGTTCATCGGCAAGATCGGCGGCCGCAAGGTCCTCGACGCGATCGACAACCTGGAGCCGAACGCCTGGAAGGACCCGGCCGTCAAGGCCGGCTTCGAGGCGTACTACGAGCTGTACAAGAAGGGGTACGTCCTCAAGGGCACCCCCGGCCTCGACCACATCCAGTCGCAGACCGAGTGGACCAAGGGCAACGCGCTCTTCATCCCCAACGGCTCCTGGGTCGAGAACGAGGCGGCGAAGACCACGCCGAAGGACTTCCAGATGAAGGTTGCCGCGCCCTCCAGCCTCGACAGCTCGGACGCGCTGCCCTTCGGCACCCTGTGGGCGTCCGGCGGTGAGCCCTTCATCGTCCCGAAGAACGCCAAGAACCCCGACGGCGGCATGGAGCAGCTCCGCGTCATGCTCTCCGAGGCCAGCTCGAAGAACTTCACGCAGAAGGTGAAGTCGCTCTCCGCCCTCAACGGCGGCACCGACGGGCTCGAACTCTCCACCGCTCTCCAGTCCGGCATCGACGCCCTGGACAAGGCCGGCGAGAACGTCCTCAACCCGCGCCTCCAGGACTGGTACGTCGACCTCAACAAGCAGAAGATCGGTGTCGGCGCCCTGGGCGAGATGATGGCCGGGCGCATGACCCCGGCCGAGGCGATCAAGAAGTGCCAGGACTTCGCCGACGCCGCCGCCAAGGACGACTCGATCCCCCACTACAAGCACCGCTGATGGCGAGCGAGCACAGCGCAGCCGAGGCCGGGGCGGACCTCGTGTCCGCCCCGGCCGCCGGCCGTACGCGGAAAACAGCCCCGGGCCGCGCGAGCAAGCGCCCCCGCAGTGCCGCCGACCGCGGCAAGTACCCCTTCGTCATCGGCTTCCTGATCGTCCCGCTCGCGCTCTACGCGGTCTTCGTGATCTGGCCGTTCATCCAGGCGATCTACTACTCCTTCACGGACTGGACCGGCCTGAGCTCCGACTTCAAGATGGTCGGGTTCGACAACTACAAGAAGATGTTCGACGACGACACCTTCTGGAAGTCGGCGCAGCACAGCGTCACTTACGTCGTCCTGCTGCCCGTCGTCGTCCTCGGCATCGCCCTCTTCCTCTCGTTCATGGTCAACGTGGGCGGGCGGCGCCGGAAGGGCTCGGCGATCGCGGGCGTGCGCGGCTCCTCCTTCTACAAGATCGTCTACTTCTTCCCGCAGGTCCTCTCGATCGCCATCGTGGCCCTGCTCTTCCAGTTCGCGTACAACCCGAAGACCGGCGCGCTCAACTCCGTGCTGCGCGGCGTCGGGCTCGGCAGCGTGCAGCCGGAGTGGCTCGGGGACCCGAACCTCGCCCTGTGGTGCATCATGGCCGTCCTCGTGTGGACGCAGGTCGGCTTCTTCGTGGTGCTCTTCTCCGCCGGGATGGCCTCGATCCCCTCCGAGCTGTACGAGGCCGCGCTGCTCGACGGCGCGGGACGCTTCACGACCTTCTTCCGCCTCACCCTGCCGCTGCTCTGGGACACCGTGCAGTCCGGCTGGGTCTACATGGGCATCCTCTCGCTCGGCGCGGAGGCCTTCGCCGTCGTCCAGATCATGTCGGTGGGCCCCGGCGGCCCGGCCGACTCCACCACTGTGCTGCCGCTGCTCGTCTACCAGAAGGCGTTCGGCCAGGGACAGGCGGGCTACGCCACGACCATCGGCGTCGCCCTGCTCGTCATCACGCTGATCTTCTCCGGCCTCGTGATGCGGCTGGGCAGGCGCGAGCGGCTGGAGTTCTGATGAAGACCACCGACACCCCATCCCCGGCGGAGCAGGGCGAGCCGGCCGACGCGGGCCGGGAGGCCTTCGTACCAGGACAGGACGACGGGCGGAACGGGCCGGAGGGTCCTGGCGGTCCCGGCGGTCCTGGCGGCCCGGTGGGCGAGACCGGCGGTACGGACACGGCGGGTGCCCCCCGGCCGCGCGGCGGGGCGAAGACGGGCGGCGTGCTCAACGTCTTCTCGCACGGCTTCCTCGTGCTCTGGGCGATCCTCGTCGTCATGCCGCTCCTGTGGGCGGTCATGACCTCCTTCAAGGACGACGGGTCGATCTTCAACCACCCGTGGGCCCTGCCGGACTCGCTGCACTTCGACAACTGGTCGCGGGCGTGGACCAACGCCCACATGAGCGACTACTTCCTCCACACGGTCGTCGTGGTGGGCTTCTCGCTCGTCGGCACGCTGCTGCTCGGCTCGATGTGCGCCTATGTCCTGGCGCGCTTCGACTTCCCCGGCAACCGCTTCATCTACTACCTGTTCGTGGGCGGGATGAGCTTCCCGGTCATCCTCGCGCTGGTGCCGCTCTTCTTCGTCATGAAGAACCTCGGGCTGCTCAACACGACGCACGGCCTGATCCTCGTCTACATCGCCTACTCGCTGCCCTTCACGGTCTTCTTCCTCACCTCCTTCTTCCGGACCCTGCCGGGCTCGGTCGCGGAGGCGGCGATGATCGACGGGGCCTCCCACACCCGTACCTTCTTCCAGATCATGCTGCCGATGGCCCGCCCCGGGCTCATCAGCGTCGGGATCTTCAACTTCCTCGGGCAGTGGAACCAGTACCTGCTGCCCACGGTGCTCAACACCGACGAGGACAAGAAGGTGCTCACCCAGGGGCTCGTGGCCCTCGCCACGAGCCAGGGGTACAAGGGCGATTACTCGGGCCTCTTCGCGGGGCTCGTGATGGCGATGCTCCCGGTGCTCGCCGCCTACATCCTCTTCCAGCGCCAGGTGCAGGAAGGACTCACGGCGGGGGCCGTGAAGTAGCCGGGCGAGCGGGGCGGGAGCGCGAGAGCCCGCTCCTCTCCCGGAATTCACCCTTCGCGCAAGCGAACTGACATAGCATCGCCCGGCCGGAGGACACCGCGCCTGTCGCATGCCCTGCGGGGCGGCGGCGGGCGCGGTCCTCCGCGTGTCCGGGGGCGGGCCGCGTCCGGTGACGGCCCGCTCACGCCCGTACAACGAACTCCGTCAAGGACTTGACTGCGGCAACCCCGACAGCGGAACTTGGAGTTCATAACTTGTACGTGGCCGCCGTCACTCCTGGTGACCGGTCGCGGGTGCCCCCGTGCGGGGTGCCCGGTCGAGGGCGGGAGTGGATGGGGCAATGGAGACTCCGGGGTCGCAGTCGTCGCTGCACCGGGCCAATCTGGAACGCGTCGTACGGGCGGTGCGGCTCGCCGGCTCACTGACGCAGGCGGAGATCGCGCGGACGACCGGGCTCTCCGCGGCCACCGTCTCCAACATCGTCCGCGAGCTGCGCGAACTGGGCACCGTCGAGGTCACGCCCACCTCGGCGGGCGGGCGCAGGGCGCGCAGCGTCTCGCTCAGCGGCAACGCGGGCATCGTCATCGGCGTCGACTTCGGCCACACGCACCTGCGGGTCGCGCTCGGCAACCTCGCGCACCAGGTGCTCGCCGAGGAGTCCGAGCCGCTCGATGTGGACGCCTCGGCCGCGCAGGGCCTGGACCGGGCCGAGGAGGTCGTCGCCCGGCTCATCTCGGCGACCGGCGTGGACGAGGCGAAGATCGCGGGCGTGGGGCTCGGCGTGCCCGGTCCCATCGACGTGGAGTCCGGGACGCTCGGCTCCACCTCGATCCTGCCGGGCTGGGCGGGGACCCGCCCCGCCCAGGAGCTGAGCGGGCGGCTCGGCGTGCCCGTGCACGTCGACAACGACGCCAACCTCGGCGCGCTCGGCGAGCTCGTGTGGGGCGCGGGGCGCGGGGTGCGCGACCTCGCGTACATCAAGGTCGCGAGCGGTGTCGGGGCCGGGCTCGTCATCGACGGGCGCATCTACCGGGGCCCGGGCGGCACGGCGGGAGAGATCGGCCACATCACGCTCGACGAGGCGGGCCCGGTGTGCCGCTGCGGCAACCGCGGCTGCCTGGAGACCTTCACGGCCGCGCGCTACGTCCTGCCACTGCTGCACTCCAGCCACGGCGCCGATCTCACGCTGGAGCGGATGGTGCGCCTGGCCCGCGAGGGAGACCCCGGGTGCAGGCGCGTCGTGGGCGACGTGGGGCGGCACATCGGCAGCGGGGTCGCGAACCTCTGCAACCTGCTCAATCCCAGCCGCGTGGTGCTCGGCGGGGACCTCGCCGAGGCGGGGGAGCTGATCCTCGGGCCCATCCGCGAGTCGGTGGGGCGGTACGCGATCCCGAGCGCCGCGCGGCAGCTCTCCGTGCTCCCGGGGGCCCTCGGGGGCCGGGCGGAGGTGCTGGGGGCGCTCGCCCTCGCGCTGAGTGAAATGGGGGATTCGACCCTCTTGGAAGGGCCGGTTCCGGCCGGGCGTCCTGCCTTCACTTAGCAAACGCATGACACCGTTGCCATCTCGTTAAGTATTAACTCCTTGACGCCGCTCTCGCGGCCGAGTTGACTTCCAGCCACCTCGGCCGCAGCGACGCGGCCTCGTCAGGGAGGTTTCGAATGAACACGCGTATGCGTCGTGCTGCCTTTGCCTTTGCCGCCACCGGTCTGGCCGTCTCGCTGGCCGCTTGCGGGTCCGCCAAGGAGAGCGACGACGGCAAGAAGGACGGCGACGCCAAGTCGTCCTCGTCGAGCAAGTCCAAGGGCGACGCGCTGAAGATAGGTCTGCTCCTCCCGGAGAACCAGACCGCGCGGTACGAGAAGTTCGACAAGCCGCTGATCACCGCCAAGGTCAAGGAACTGACCAACGGCAAGGGCACGGTCGTCTACAACAACGCCAAGCAGGACGCGAGCCTTCAGGCGCAGCAGGTCGACACGATGATCACCAACAAGGTGGACGTCCTGATCGTCGACGCGGTGGACGCCAAGGCCATCCGCTCCTCGGTGCAGAAGGCCGTGGACGACGGCATCAAGGTGGTCGCGTACGACCGCCTGGCCGAGGGCCCCATCTCCGCGTACACCTCCTTCGACAACCAGTCGGTCGGCAAGGCGCAGGGCGAGGCCCTGCTCAAGGCCCTCGGCGGCGACGCGAAGAAGGGCAAGATCGTCATGATGAACGGGTCGGCCACCGACCCGAACGCGGCCGACTACAAGAAGGGCGCGCACTCCGTCCTCGACGGCAAGGTCAACGTCGGCAAGGAGTACGACACCAAGGAGTGGAAGCCGGAGAACGCCAACTCCAACATGGAGGGCGCCATCTCGGCCATCGGCAAGAAGAACATCGTCGGCGTCTACTCCGCCAACGACGGCATGGCCGGCGGTATCATCACCGCCCTCAAGGCCGCCGGCATCTCGCCGCTCCCCCCGGTCACCGGTCAGGACGCGGAGCTCGCCGCCGTGCAGCGCATCCTCAAGGGTGAGCAGTACATGAGCGTCTACAAGTCCTACCCGCAGGAGGCCAGCACGGTCGCCGAGCTGGCCGTCGCGGTCGGCAAGGGCGAGGACCTCGCCTCCCTGGCGCCCGACAAGGTCGACAGCGGCACCGACAAGGCGATCCCCAGCAAGATCATCCCCGTTGTCTCGCTGACCACGGACAACATCCAGGACACCGTCCTGAAGGACAAGATCTACAAGCTCTCGGAGATCTGCACCGCCAACTACAAGGACGCCTGCGACAAGGCCGGCCTGAAGTAAGCGCGGTCGAGACGGCGCTCACGCGGTCCCCGGGCCCGTGAGCGCCCTCCTCTCGCTCCCACCCAGACCTGTCCGGTGCCCCGCCCCCTCAACAGTCCCGCTAACGGGGCGGGGCGCCGGACGGACCACCCGGGCGGGAACTCCCCCCAATCTGCTCGACCCACCGCGTCCGGTCACCCCCACCGGACGCGGCATCCCCGCCGGTCAGGCGGCGAAGGAGATGGTTCACGTGTCCGCTGCGCCCGTGTTGGCGTTGCGCGGGGTCTCCAAGCGGTTCGGTGCCGTTCAGGCGCTCACCGACGTAGAGCTTGAAGTCCACGCTGGTGAGGTGCTCGCCCTGGTGGGCGACAACGGCGCCGGTAAGTCCACTCTGGTCAAGACGATCGCGGGTGCCCACTCCATCGATGACGGTGTCATCGAGTGGGAGGGCCGCCCGGTCTCGATCAACCGCCCCCACGACGCCCAGGAGCTGGGCATCGCCACCGTGTACCAGGACCTGTCGCTCTGCGACAACCTGGACGTGGTCGGCAACCTCTTCCTCGGTCGCGAGGTGCGCCGCTGGGGCGTGCTCGACGAGGTCGAGATGGAGCGCCGCGCCCGCGAGCTGCTCACCACGCTCTCCATCCGCATCCCGAGCGTCCGCATCCCGGTCGCCTCGCTCTCGGGTGGTCAGCGCCAGACCGTCGCCATCGCGCGCTCGATGCTCGGCGAGCCCAAGCTCGTCATCCTCGACGAGCCGACCGCCGCGCTCGGCGTCGAGCAGACCGCCCAGGTCCTCGACCTCGTGGAGCGCCTGCGCGAGCAGGGCCTCGCGGTCGTCCTCATCAGCCACAACATGGCCGACGTGAAGTCCGTCGCGGACAACGTCGCCGTTCTGCGGCTCGGTCGCAACAACGGTGTCTTCCCCGTGAAGACGACCTCCCAGGAAGACATCATCTCCGCCATCACCGGTGCCACGGAGAACGCCGTGACCCGCCGCGCGGCCCGCAGTGTGGGAGTGCAGAAGTGAGCGCCCAGAACGTGAAGAAGGAAAACACGGGGGCGGTGCAGGACAGCACCAGCAACCCGGAGAGCGCCGCGGGCGCCGTCGCCGCGGTCGACCCGCGGCTGCTCGTGCGCGAGCAGGGTTTCGCGGGCTACCTCACCGAGTTCAAGCGCCGCATACGCGGCGGCGAGCTCGGCACCATGCCCGTCATCGCCGGTCTCGTCGTCATCTGGATCATCTTCCAGAGCCTGAACTCGGGCTTCCTCACCGCCGGCAACCTCACCGCCATGAGCATCACCATGGTCGGTACGGGGCTCATCGCGGTGGGTATCGTCTTCGTCCTGCTGCTCGGTGAGATCGACCTCTCGGTCGGCTCGGTCAGCGGTGTCGCGGGCGCCTTCTCGGCGGTCCTCTCCGTCAACCACGGGGTGAACGACTGGCTGGCGATCCTCATCGCCATCGTCACCTGCCTCGTCATCGGCGCCATCCACGGCTTCTTCTTCGCCCGCCTCGGCGCCCCCGCCTTCGCCGTCACCCTCGCCGGACTGCTGTTCTGGCAGGGCTTCATGCTCCAGATCCTCGGCGACAACGGGACGATCAACCTCAACCCCGACGGCGGGATCGTCAAGCTCACCACGTACTACTTCAGCGACGTCGCCGTGGGCTACGGCCTCGCGCTCGTCACCGTGGTGCTCTTCTTCCTCAGCTCCTACTCCGACGCCCGTCGCCGCAAGGCGGCCGACGTCCCCTCGCGTCCGCTCAGCGAGATCATCCTGCGGACGGTGCTGCTCGCCGTCCTGGCCTTCGCCGTGGCGATCATGCTCAACCAGTACAAGGGCACCCCGCTCGCGCTGGTCGTCTTCCTCGCCCTCGTCGTCCTCACGGACTTCGTGCTGCGCCGTACCCCCTACGGCCGCAAGGTCTTCGCCCTCGGTGGCAGCGTCGAGGCCTCGCGGCGCGCGGGCATCAACGTGACCATGATCCGCATCTCGGTCTTCGGTATCGCGGGCGCCTTCGCGGGCGCGGGCGGTCTCTTCCTGGCCTCCAAGATCGCCACCGCCAACCAGGGTGCCGGTACCGGCGACCTGCTGATGAACTCCATCGCGGCGGCAGTGATCGGTGGCGTCAGCCTCTTCGGCGGACGCGGCCGCACCTGGCACGCGCTGCTCGGTGTCCTCGTGATCAGCTCGATCCAGAACGGTCTCGCCCTGGAGGGCGTCGCCTCGCCGGTCCAGTACATGATCACCGGCGCGGTCCTGCTGGCCACGGTCGTCATCGACTCCGTGACCCGCAAGACCCAGAAGTCCGCCGGCCGCGCCTGACGGCCGCCGGCGCCGGGCTGCCCCGTCCCCCCGTATACGTACGGGGGGACGGGGCACCCGCATGTGGTCGTACTTCCCCCGCGGTGCGGGGGAGGGCCACGGGGCGAACGGCCCCCCGGCTGGCCCCCGCCCCCGCCAGGGTGGATCATGGACCGGCCCCGCCACCGCGCCCGAAGTGACACAGGTCGCCCGGAACCGGTGACGAGGCCCGGAGGCGGAACATTAGACTCGCAAGACCGCCAGACCCGGCAAGGCTCGACAGCTCTACTGCAAGGAGGCACGGGTGCCGCTGCTGACCCGCATCACGGGACCGCGCGATCTGGACCGGCTCAGCCCTGAGCAGCTCGACCAGCTGGCCGGGGAGATCAGGACCTTCCTCGTGGAGGCCGTTTCCAAGACCGGCGGCCACCTCGGCCCCAACCTCGGGGTCGTCGAACTGACGATCGCCCTGCACCGTGTCTTCGAATCGCCGCGCGACCGCGTCCTCTTCGACACCGGCCACCAGGCGTACGTGCACAAGCTCCTCACCGGCCGCCAGGACTTCTCGCGGCTGCGCACGAAGGGTGGCCTCTCCGGCTACCCCTCGCGCGCCGAGTCCGAGCACGACGTCATCGAGAACAGCCACGCCTCCACGGTGCTCGGCTGGGCCGACGGCCTCGCGAAGGCCAACCAGGTGCTCGGCAAGGACGACCACGTCGTCGCCGTCATCGGCGACGGAGCGCTCACCGGGGGCATGGCCTGGGAGGCGCTCAACAACATCGCCGCGGCCAAGGACCGCCCCCTCGTCATCGTCGTCAACGACAACGAGCGCTCCTACGCCCCGACGATCGGTGGCCTCGCCAACCACCTCGCCACGCTCCGCACCACCGACGGCTACGAGCGCTTCCTCACCCGCGGCAAGGAGATGCTGGAGCGCACCCCCGTCGTGGGCCGCCCGCTCTACGAGACGCTGCACGGCGCGAAGAAGGGCCTCAAGGACTTCATCGCCCCGCAGGGCATGTTCGAGGACCTCGGCCTCAAGTACGTCGGCCCCATCGACGGCCACGACATGGAGGCCCTGGAGTCCGCCCTCACGCGCGCCAAGCGCTTCGGCGGGCCCGTCATCGTGCACTGCATCACGCAGAAGGGCCGCGGCTACGAGCACGCGGAGCACGACGAGGCGGACCGTTTCCACGGCATCGGCCCGATCCACCCCGACACCGGCCTCCCGATCAAGACCGCGGCGGCGAGCTGGACCTCCGTCTTCGGCGACGAGATGGTCCGGATCGGCCGCGAGCGCGAGGACCTCGTCGCGATCACCGCCGCGATGCTCCAGCCCGTCGGTCTCAAGAAGTTCGCCGAGGCCTTCCCCGAGCGCGTCTACGACGTCGGCATCGCCGAGCAGCACGCGGCGGTCTCCGCCGCCGGGCTCGCGACCGGCGGCCTGCACCCCGTCTTCGCCGTCTACGCGACCTTCCTCAACCGCGCCTTCGACCAGGTCCTCATGGACGTCGCCCTGCACAAGTGCGGCGTGACCTTCGTCCTGGACCGCGCGGGCGTCACGGGCGACGACGGCGCCTCGCACAACGGCATGTGGGACATGTCGCTGCTCCAGATCGTCCCGTCCCTGCGGATCTCCGCGCCGCGCGACGCCGAACAGCTGCGCGCCCAGCTCCGCGAGGCCGTCGCCGTCGACGACGCGCCGACCGTGGTCCGCTACTCCAAGGGCGTCGTCGGGCCCGCCGTACCGGCCGTGGGCCGCGTCGGCGGCATGGACGTGCTGCGCGAGGCGGGCACCGAGCACCCCGACGTGCTCCTCGTCTCCGTCGGCGCGCTCGCCCCGATGTGCCTGGAGACCGCGAAGCTCCTCGACAAGCAGGGCATCTCCACGACCGTCGTCGACCCGCGCTGGGTCAAGCCGGTCGACGAGGCGCTCGCCCCGCTCGCCGAGAAGCACCGCATCGTCGTCACCGTCGAGGACAACAGCCGCGTCGGCGGCGTCGGCTCCGCGATCGCGCAGGCGCTGCGGGACGCGGGCGTCGACCTCCCGCTGCGCGACTTCGGCATCCCGCCGCGCTTCCTCGACCACGCCTCGCGCAAGGAGGTGCTCGCCGAGATCGGCCTCACGGCCCCCGACATCGCCCGTCAGGTCACCGGACTCGTCGCGGGCCTCCAGGGCGCCTACGAGACGGAGCGGGCCGCCGCCGACGAGCGCGTGGAGCGCACGCGCGACTGAGCGGGCACCGGGGCGCGCGAGACCGCGCCCCTCCGGGGACCGGCACGCGGGAGCGCGCGCTGCTCCCTCCGGGTACGGGCCGCCGCCGAAACCCCTCTTCGGGGTGGAAACGGCGGTCCGTTCGCGTGAAAGAGGCCGTGGCCGGGCACACGTGGCCCATCGCCTTCGCGATCATGCGTGCACCCGAGGGCTGGAGGTCGCCCCGTTGAACAGCCGTAGCCTCTTCCGTACGAAGAACATCGAACAGTCGATCAGAGACACCGAGGACCCCGAGCACTCGCTCCGCAAATCCCTCTCGGCCCTCGATCTCACCGTCTTCGGCGTCGGGGTCGTCATCGGCACCGGGATCTTCGTGCTCACCGGGAAGGTCGCCAAGCAGAACGCGGGCCCCTCGGTCGCGATCGCCTTCGCCGTCGCCGGGATCGTGTGCGCGCTCGCCGCGCTGTGCTACGCCGAGTTCTCCTCGACGGTCCCGGTCGCGGGCTCCGCGTACACCTTCTCCTACGCCTCGCTCGGCGAGTTCCCGGCCTGGATCATCGGCTGGGACCTCATCCTCGAACTCGCGCTCGGTGCGGCGGTGGTGGCGGTCGGCTGGTCCGGCTACATCCGTTCGCTCCTCGACACCGCCGGCTTCCACCTGCCGCAATGGCTCAGCGGAACGCACGACGGGCACTTCGGCTTCGACCTCCTCGCGGCCCTCCTCGTCCTCGTCCTCACCGGCATCCTCGTCGCGGGCACGAAGCTCTCCTCGCGCGTCACGAACGTCATCGTCGCCGTCAAGGTGACCGTCGTCCTGATCGTCGTCATCGTCGGCGCCTTCTTCGTCACGGGCGCCAACTACAAGCCCTTCGTGCCGCCGTCCCAGCCCACCGAGGGCGGCGGCGGCCTCACCGCCCCGCTCATCCAGCTCATCGCCGGCTTCACCCCGTCGAACTTCGGCGTCATGGGCATCTTCACGGCCGCCGCGGTCGTCTTCTTCGCCTTCATCGGCTTCGACGTCGTCGCGACCGCGGCCGAGGAGACCCGCAACCCGCAGCGCGACGTCCCGCGCGGCATCCTCGGCTCCCTCGCCATCTGCACGGTCCTCTACATCGCCGTCTCGATCGTCGTCACCGGCATGCAGAAGTACACCGACCTCACCGTGGACGCCCCGCTCGCCGACGCCTTCAAGGCCGTCGGGCACCCCTTCTGGGCCGGGCTCATCAGCTTCGGCGCGGCGGTCGGGCTCACCTCCGTCTGCATGATCCTGCTCCTCGGCCAGACCCGCGTCTTCTTCGCCATGAGCCGCGACGGTCTGCTGCCCAAGGGCTTCTCCAAGGTGCACCCGCGCTTCGGCTCCCCCTACCGCTCCACCGCGCTGCTCGGCGGCGTCGTCGCGGTCGTCGCCGGGTTCACCTCGATCGACGAACTCGCCGAACTCGTCAACATCGGCACGCTGTTCGCCTTCGTCGTCGTCGCACTCGGCGTCGTCATCCTGCGCCGTACCCGCCCCGACCTCCACCGCTCCTTCCGCACCCCGCTCGTGCCCTGGCTGCCGATCGCCTCGGTCCTCGCCTCGCTGTGGCTCATGCTGAACCTCCCGGCCGAGACCTGGCTCCGCTTCCTCATCTGGATGGTCCTCGGCACGATCCTGTACGCGGCCTACGGGCACCGCCACAGCCGCCTCGACACTCACGACGCTCCGCCCGGCAAGGAGTAAAGCGGGGCGAAGGGGGCGGATAGGTTGAGCGTCATGCTCGCCCCGCCCCCACCGCCGTCCCCGCCCCCGGCCACCGCGCCGGCCGCGGCTCTCCCGCCGCCCGCCGTCCGCGACCGCTACTGGTGGCGTCTGCTCCCCGCCCTCGCGGTCCTCGCCCTCCTCGTCCGGGTTCCCTCCTTCACCCGCCCCCTGTGGAACCCGGACGAGGGCTACCTCGCCGTCCAGGCCCGGATGCTCGCCGCCGGCGGGAGCCTCTACGACACCGTCGTGGACCGCAAGCCGCCGCTCGTCCCCTGGCTCTACCAGGCGTCCTTCGCCCTCACCGGGGATACGACGCTCCTCGGCCCCCGGCTCCTCGCGGTCCTCGCCTGGCTCCTCGCGGCCGCCTTCACCGCCTCGCTCGCCCGCCGCCACGCGGGCCCCCGCGCCGGGATCACCGCGGGAATCCTCTGCCTCCTCCTCTCCGCGGGGCTCAACCCGGCCGACACCCAGGCGGCGAGCTTCGAGGTCTTCATGCTCCCGGCCACGGTGGCTGCCGTGTGGTGCGCCGACCGCGCCCACTGGTGCGGCGCCGGGCTCGCCCTCGCCGCCGCCTTCCTCGCCAAGCAGACCGGGCTCGCGGTCCTGCTCCCGCTCCTGTGGTGCGTCCCGCACCGCGCACCGGCGGGGGACAGGGCCCGCGCCCTCGGCCTCCTCCTCGGCTCGGCCGCCCTGCCCGTCCTCCTCGCGGCCCTCGCCACGGCCCCGCGCGGCTTCCTCTTCTGGACGCTCACGGGCTCGGGCGACTACCTCGCCTTCTCCGGCTCCCTCGCGACGCTCGCGGGCCGCGCCCTCGTCAACACCGCCCTCCTCGCGGCAGCGGCGGCCGGCGTGCTCCCCGCCGCCCTCGCCGCGGTACGGGCCCGGCGCACCGGACTCGGCCCCGGCACGGGCTGGCTGTGGCTCTGGCTCGCGGGCGCGGCCCTCGCGACCGCGCTGGGGCTGCGCTTCTTCGGCCACTACTTCCTCCACCTCGTACCGCCGCTCGCGCTCCTCGGCGCGGGCGCCCTCGCCCGGGTGCCGCGCCGGGCCCGCCGCACCGCGCTCGCGGTCTGCGCCGGTTGCTGCGCCCTCTTCCTCGCCTGGGGCCTGCTCGCGCCCCGTACCGGCGACGAGCACTCCCGCCGCGTCGCCGCCGAGATCGTCCGCCGCACGGCGCCCGGCGAAGCCGTCCTGGTCTGGGGCATGCACCCCGAGACGTACTGGCTCGCCCACCGCCCGCCCGCGAGCCGCTACCTGACCGCGGGCCTGCTCACCAACTTCGGTGGCGGGCGCACGGGGACGACGGCGGTGGGGGAGCGGTGGGCGGTACGCGGCGGGTGGTCCACGTTCCGCCGCGAGGTCGCCGCGCGTCCCCCCGTCCTCGTCGTCGACGACGCGCGCGGCGCCCCGTACCGCCTCTCGCGCACCCCGACGCTGCGAAGGTGGTTGCGCGGGGGGTACGTGCCGGTGGCGCGCGTGGACGGGGCGGTCGTGTACGTGCCGGGCGGGCGGTAGGGGACGCCGGAGGCTTTCGCGGGTGGGATCAGACGGCCCGCACCGCGCGGACGTCACGGCCGTACGGTACGGGGCCCCGCCACCTCCGCTCCCAACGCCGTGACCCTGCCGCGCAGTTCACGATCGGCCGTGATCACGAGCGTCGGGCCCGGCGCCCGCTCGACCTCCGCCACGATCCGGTCGTCCCCGCTGCCGGCCGCGGCCACGACCCGTACGCCCTCGATCGCCGTCACGCCCCGCGCGGCGCCCTCGACGACGAGCACCACGTCGAGCGGCGCCGGCCAGCCGGGCAGCCCCTCGCTCCCGTACCGCACGAGCGAGTCCCGGAGCCGCTCGGCGGCCCCCTTGCGGTCCTTCCACCAGCCGTCCGGCACCGAGCCGACGACATTGGCGGCGTCCACGACGAGTGTGCGCTGTGCGTCCATGGCCTCATCATCGCGCGGCGGGACGGGTACGGAGCCGCATTCCGGCGGCTCCTATGATGGGCGCTGCCCGGGTGACGGTACGGCCCGCGGCGGCCGGTGGTCCGGCCTGGGAAGAAGGGCGGGCTGATGGCGAGAGCGGGACAGCGGAGCGGAGCGGCCGAGGGGACGGAGCGCGGTGCGAGCCCCGCCGAGGTGCGGGTGCCGCACGGTACCTGGCTCGTGCGCGGGACGGACGGGCGGCTCACCGCCTTCGGCTTCGACGCGGAGGGCGTACTGCGCTGGACCGAGCGGCGCGCGGGTGCCCGGGACTGGGAGGGGCCCGACCTCTTCCCCGTCTCCCACCTCGATGCCCTCACGGTGGCCCAGGGCGCCAACGGCTACACCCACCTCGTGGGCCGGCGCGCGGTGCCGCGGCGGGACGCGCCGACGGCCGTCGAGCTGGTGCACGCCGTCCAGTACCAGACCGGGCGCGCCCTCGGTGCCTTCCACGGCCTCGGCAACCCGCATCCCAAGAGCCCCGAGAGGGCCGCCAGGCTCGGCGTCCCCGTCGTGGCCGTGGACGACGGCGGCACCGTGCACGTCCTGGTGCGCAACGCCGGCCGCGGCCTCATGCTGCGCCGCGAGGACAAGACGGGGAAGTGGGAGGGGTGGAAGGACCTCAAGGGGTCCAGGCTCCACGACGTGCCCGCGGCCGTCGCCACCTCGGCCGCCACGGTGGAGGTGCTCGCCCCGGGCGAGGCCCTCACCTCCTACTGGGTGCGGGACAAGCCGTACGGCGCCTTCGCGCAGCGGCCCGACATCCCGCTCTCGGTACGGAGCGGGAGCGTACGCGGCCTGGAGACCTCGCCCGGCAAGGTCACCTTCTACTGGACCGACCCGGCGAACGGTCAACTCGTCGCGCACCGCCCCGGAAGCTGGCTGATACCCATGGGCGGTTCCCCGGCGGACGACACCCTGTCGGTGCTGCGCGCGCGGGTCGACGGCGAGGACCGCACGGTCTTCGCCTATCGCGACGCGGCCGGGCAGGTCATGGTCGCGATGTGCCGCAGCGAGCAGGAGCAGGACGGGTTGTGGTGGGTCCCCACCGGGCTCCGCGGCACCGGCCGCCCCTGCCTCGCCGTGGACGGCGCGGGCCGCGTGACCCTCGGCGTGTTCGGCGCGGACGGCCGTCCGCGCGTCAGCCGCCGCGCCGACGAGCCGGGCCTCGTGATGGGACCCGCGCTGACGGTCTGAGGAGCGAGCTCCCCGGACCGTCCGAGCCACGGGCGGCGGCGCCACGGACGACGCGGGGCGCGGAAGGGCTCAACCGCCGGACGCCGGCGACTCCTTCGCCGACTCCGGAATGTCCACGTCGTTGCGGATCGCCTTCCACAATTGCGTGACCTGCGGCTCGGCGGGGACGACGCGGTTGGGGTCCTGCTTGTCGTAGGCGACCGGCATCATGATCGTCTCCATCGTGTTCGGATCGATCCCGCGCATGCTCCGGGCGAACTTGGCGAGGGACGTGAGCGAGGCGAGGTCCTCGTCCGTGGTGAGCGCCTTGGTGGCGGAGTTCGCCATCTTGATGGCCTTGGTGGGGCTGCCGAGGAGGTCCTGGTTCTTCACCTCGCTCAGGAGCGCCAGCAGGAACTGCTGCTGGAGACCGATACGGCCGAGGTCGCTGCCGTCGCCGTGGCCGTAGCGGGTGCGGACGAACTTGAGCGAGTCGGTGCCGTTGAGCTTGTGGGTGCCCTTCGGCAGGTCGAAACCGCTCTTCGAGTCGTGGATGTCCTCGTCCGTCGTGACGGTGACGCCGCCGATCGCGTCCACGAGCCCCTTGAACCCGGCGAAGTCCACCTCGACGAGGTGGTCGACACGTACGTCCGACAGCTTCTCGACGGTCTTGACGACGCAGGCGGGCCCGGCGAGCGAGTAGACCGAGTTGAACATGACGCGGTGTGCGGCCGGGAGCTTCCCGCCGTCGTGCTTCTCGCACTCGGGCCGGTCCACGAGCGTGTCGCGCGGAATGCTCACCGCGACCGCCTTCTGCCGTCCCTCGGGGATGTGCACGAGCAGCGCGGTGTCCGAGCGGGCCCCGCTCACGTTCCCCGCGTCGAGCTTGCCGTTGTCCCCGGAGCGCGAATCGGAGCCGAGGACCAGGAGGTTGGTGGCGTCCCCGGCGGCGACGGCCTTCTTGGGGCGCGTGGCCTCGTCGAGCTGCTTGCTCAGGTCCACGCCCTTGAGGTTGCCGTTCAGGTGCTCGTAGTACCACCAGCCGGTACCACCGGCACCGAGTACGACCACGAGCAGGCCGACGAGTATCCACCGGCCTGTGTGCCGCTTCCTGCGCGGCCGGGCACGTCGGGAAGGGGCGGCGGGCGGCGCCTCGTTGTGGCTCATCCTGCTCCAGTCGTCGCTTGAGGGGCCTCGGTGTGGGGGAGTGAGCCGTCACGGGGCGGCGAGGACCGGGCTGCGCGTGAATCCGCACTATATATAGGCGACATCGAACGTACAGACGCCTCTCGCGGGCACCGGGTTCCGCTTTGCGACGCTTCGCTCCGTGCTCCCTCCCTCCTCGCGGAGTTGTCCCCGTCGATCGCCCTTGTTCGCATTTGTGACTAAGTGAACCGTCGTTGACAATTATTGAAGGAGTAAGCGACGATATGAGGAAGATGTGGAGTGGTCTCTTCCTGTGTCGCCTGACGTACGCGTGAGCGACGGCGGCAGGACACCGGAGGAGCGGCCCCCGTCGATCAGGTCCGTGTCGCCTCGTCGTGCCGGGCATCTTTCGGCACCACTGGGACAGTCGCGCGCAGGGTGCCGCCTTGGGAAAGGTGGACAGTGGCGACGATTTCCGCACCTGGGTTCGGTCAGGAGATCGGACCCGGAGGAGCCGCCGAGATCCCTTTCTCGCTCCCCGACGACCAGACGCGGCACCCCGCCGCCGACTCGTACGCCCTCGACGGGCCCCGCGTCCGGACCGACCCGCGTGCCACGCCACTCGGCGCCCGTGAGGCCAACCGCCTCGGCGTGACCCGCGTGCTCGACGCCGCGCGCGTCCCGTACTTCACCGTCCGGGGCCGCAGCGACCACGGCCACACGCTCGCCGTGGCGGAGGAGCACAGGGAACGCGCGCTCCGCGCGCTGCGCCACGACCTCGCCGACGAGGACGCGATGGTGTCCCTCGTCCTCGACCCCGAGGGCGGGACGACCGAAGCCGCGCCGAGCGCCACCTCCCGGGCCTGGCTCGACGCCCACGAGGCCCTCGCCGTGCACCTCGCCTGGCACCACTCCGACCCCGGCGGGCATCTCCTGCTGGGCCGGCAGTACGGCTGCGCCGTGGAGTTCTGGCGGCAGGACGGGGACCGGCTCCTCGCCCCGCGCGCCAACCGGGTCGCCTGGGCCGTCGCCGCGGGCGGCCCCGACGTCACCGGGCCCGCCCACCTCTTCAGCCGCTTCGTCTCCCCGTGGACGCCGCCGGAGCTCGCCCCCGCGCTGCCCACCAGGCCCGAGTTCCTGGTCCCCACCGTCGACGACATCACCTTCCCCGTCGACCTCGTCTACACCTGGGTGGACGGGAACGACACCGCCTGGCAGCGCCGCAAGGCCGCCGTCAAGGGCGAGGTGTACCACGCCGAGTCCGCGAGCGACGCCCGTTTCATCAGCCGCGACGAACTCCGCTTCTCCCTGCGCTCGGTCCACCTCTTCGCCCCCTGGGTCCGCACCGTCCACATCGTCACCGACGACCAGACGCCCGCCTGGCTGCGCACCGATGTCCCCGGGGTACGCGTCGTCAGCCACCGGGAGATCTTCACCAGGCCCGAGGACCTGCCCACCTTCAACTCGCACTCCATCGAGAGCCAGCTCCACCACATCGACGGCCTCGCGGAACACTTCCTCTACCTCAACGACGACATGTTCTTCGGCCGCCCGGTCACCCCGCAGACCTTCTTCGGCCCCACGGGTGTCGCCCGCTACTTCCCCTCCCGCAACCGCATCCCGCAGGGGCCGGTCGTGGAGACGGACACCCCGGTGGACGCCGCCTGCAAGAACAACCGGGCCCTGCTGCGCCAACGCTTCGGGCGCGTCATCACCCAGCCCATGGAGCACGCGCCGTACGCCCTGCGGCGCAGCGCCATGCAGGAGGCGGAGCGCGACTTCCCCGAGGCATGGGCACGGACCGCGGCGAGCCGTTTCCGCGCCATGACCGACCTGTCTCCCACGTCCTCCATGGCCCTCTACTACGCGGCGCTCACCGGACGCGCCCTGCCGTCCTCGCTGCCGTTCTCCTACATCCAGCTCGCCGTGCCCGACCTCGTGGCGCGACTGGACCGCCTGCTCATCGAACGGGACAAGGACAGCTTCTGCCTCAACGACGCCTTCTCGCTCCCCGAGGAGGTCGAGGCACAGCAACAAGTTCTCGACTCCTTTCTCCACCGTTACTTCCCGACAGCGAGTCCCCACGAAAGATGACCAGCGAGAACGCCTCCCGGAGCTGCCACCGTGCCTGACCCCTCGTCCCTGGGTTCGGCCGCCCGTCTGTACGGGCGCGTCGTCCCGCGTCCCCTGCGCTCCCTGGCCTCCGGTATGCCGGCGGGGGTGCGCCGCAAGGCCAAGCAATCCCTCGCCCGCACCCTCGACATGCGTGAGGTGGGGCTGCACAAGCGCGCCCTGCGCCGCCTGCGCCGCACCGAACTCCACGTCCTCTCCGGCCAGGAGGTCCTCCTCGCCGACGGCAGGACCGCACACCTGAGCGCCGGCCTCACCCCGCAGGAGGCCCGGCGCATCGACCACGACCTGGTCACCGCCGCCCTCGACTCGGCCGGCATCCCGTGGTTCGCCGTGCCCGCGCTGGACGACCGACGCCTCTGCCTCGCCGTCGAGAGCCGCTACAAGGGCCCCGTACGCCGGGCCTTGCGCGCCCTCCTCCAGGAGCACACCGGCTACGTCAGCTCCGTGATGCCGGGAGACCCCGCCCCCAGCCGGATACCGGGCGGCGACCTCTCCGCGTGGCGCAACTACGGGCGCGCCCGCGTCTTCCGCGTCCACTGGCTGCGCGCCGATCCCACCATGAGCCTCGTGCTCGGCGAGCACGCCGGGGTCGAGATCGAGTTCTGGACCGTCAACAACGAGCTGGCCACCGAACGCCTCGTCGGCCCCAGGCCCAACCGCGTCCAGCGCGTCGTCGCGCGCGACACCCCCCGCGTGGAGCTGGGGCTGCGGCAGCTCAGCGGCTACATCGCCGACGCCTCCGCCGGCAGTGCCTCGCTGGCCCCCTTCGACATCCCGCGGCTGGAGGACATCACCTTCCCGGTGGACGCGGTCGTGCTGTGGCGCGACACCGCCCCCTGGGCGGAGGAACTCCTGCGCGCCGCCCTGCGCTCCCTGCACCAGCACGCGCCCTGGACCGGCGTCGTCCACGTCCTCGCCGAGTCCCCGGTCCCCTCCTGGCTCGCCCCCGGCGAACGGCTCGTGATCCACCGGTCCGGCAACGACGGTGCCCTGCACGCGATACCCGGGCTCAGCGAGCACTTCCTGCTGCTGCGGCCCGGTGCCCTCCTCGGCCGACCGGTCCGTCCCTTCGACTACTTCACGCCGAGCGGCGCGACCCGCCCCCGAACCGGGCCGTGGACAGCCGCCGAAGCCCTCGCGGAATGGACCGCGCGCGCCCAGGAGCTGACCGGCCGGGCCGTCACCAGCGGTTACGCACACGGCCCCCAGCCGCTGTGCCGTACGACCCTCGCCGAGCTGGGCGCCGCACTGCCCGCCGACCCCGGCGGCGACGGCCAGACCCGCGACACGCTGCCCACCACGCACCCCCTGGACGGACTGGCGCACCACCACGCCCGCGTCACGGACGACGCCACCCCGCTCAGCGGCAAGGGCCTCGCCCTGCACGCCGCCCACCCCGGGGCCCGACGGCTCTACGCCCGGCTCCTCGTCCGGCGCGACGTCCAGCACCTGCACCTGTTCGGCCTGGGCTCGGACACCGCGCTCGCCCACGGCGGCACCGGGGCCGCGCTCGACTTCCTGCGCGCGTACTTCCCGGTGCCCAGTCCCTACGAGTCGTCCCCGGCCGCTGCGGACACGTTCCCGGCACCCCCCGGGTACACGGCCGCCACCGACCGCGTGGTCCCCGTCGCCGGGGAACACGCGTGAGCGGCAACGCGGAGGCGGGAGCGGCGGTCACCGTCTACCGCTCGCTCGTGCCGCCCTCCGTCCGCGGCCAGGTGGCCCGCCACGTGCCCCCGCGCGTCCGGCAGGGCGTCAAGGGCATCCTCCGGCAGAGCCAGCTCCTCGCCCCGCTCACCGGAGCGGTGCGCGAGGCGAGGGCGCGACGCCGCTGGCCGGGGATGAGGGAGGGCGAGCGGTCCCGCACCGTGGCTGTGCGCGGCTCCCACATCGCCATGGTCCGCGAGGACGCGACCCCCGTCCTGCTCCGCGAGGAGAACCTCGACCTCATCGCCGGTCTCCTGGAGCGCGAGGGCATCGACCACTTCGCCGTACGGGGCAAGTCCGAGCTGCGCAGCGTCCTCGCCGTACCGGAGCACGCCCGGGAGCAGGTCGCGGCGGCCCTCACCGAACTGGCCGTCACACTGCCGCTCTACGTCGGCGCCTGCGACGGCGAGTCCCTGCGCGGACGACCCGTGCTCTGTGGCAGCGGCCACGCCGAGCGGCTCCTGCGGCAGGCGAGCGTGCTGCGCGTGGGCGTCATGTGGAGCGACCCCGGCGGGAGCCACGTCCTCGGCCTCACCCACAGCTGCGACCTGGAGTTCTGGCGAGCGGAGGACGGGATGCTCCACGCACCGCGCCCCAACCGCGTCACCGACGCCGTGGCCGTGAACGAGGCCCTCGTCCTCGCCCCCGCCCGGCGCCTGACGCAGTTCGCCCCCGCGCACTCCACCGAGGGGCGGCGCGTGCCGACGCTCCCGATCGCGCTCGGCGCCCTGCCCGAGGACATCCGGTTCCCCATCGACGCCGTCTACACCTGGGTGGACGGCGAGGACCCCGCCTGGCAGGCCCGGCGCGCGGACTTCGGCGAAGGCGGCTACCACGCGGAGGCGGCCAACGCGGCGCGCTACATCAGCCGCGACGAACTGCGGTTCTCCCTGCGCTCCCTGCACCAGAACGCCCCCTGGATACGTCGCGTCTTCCTCGTGACCGATCAGCAGCGCCCGACGTGGCTCGACGACTTCCAGCCCTGGCTGACCGTCGTCGACCACCGCGAGATATTCACCGATCCCGGGCTCCTGCCGACCTTCAACTCGCACGCCATCGAGAGCCAGCTCCACCACATCGAGGGCCTCGCGGAGCATTTCCTCTACTTCAACGACGACATGTTCCTCGGCCGCCCCGTGCTCCCGCAGACCTTCTTCCTCTCCAACGGGATGACCCGCATCTTCCTCTCCCCGGCGCAGGTCCCCAGCCACAGCTGGGGCGAGGCGGACCGCCCCGTGGACGCGGCGGGGAAGAACAACCGCAGGCTGATCCGGGAGCGCTTCGGTTCCACCATCGTGCAGAAGCTGCGGCACGCGCCCTACGCGCTGCGCCGCTCCGTCCTCTACGAGCTGGAGGAGACCTTCGCCGACGAGCACGCGAACACGGCGGCGAGCCGCTTCCGCAGCCCCGCCGACATCTCGATCCCGTCCTCGCTCTACCACTACTACGCCTACCACACGGGCCGCGCGGTGCCCTCCGACATCGAGTTCGCGTACCTCGACCTGGCCCGGACGGAGATCGCCCGGCGGCTCGGCATCCTGCTCGCCCGCCGGGACCGGCAGGCCTTCTGCATCAACGACACCCTCACCGAGGACTTCGGCGAGGGCGATCGCCGCACCCAGCAGGTCAGAACCTTCCTCCAGTCCTACTTCCCCGTGCCCAGCCCCTTCGAGCGCAAGGAGACCGGGCCTCGATGAAGCTCTCCTTCCTGATCAACAACATCTACGGGATCGGCGGCACCAACCGCACCGTCATCAACCTCGCCGAGGCGCTCTCCGCCCGGCACGAGGTCGAGATCGTCTCCGTGTTCCAGCGGGCCGCGACCCCCCAGTTCACGATCTCCCCGGCCGTGCGCGTGCGCTCCCTCCTCGACACCCGGCCCGGGCGCCCCGACCGCGCCCCGCACCTCGCCTCCGGGCCCAGCGAGGTGGTCCCGCAGCAGGAGGAGTACTACTCCCAGTACACGCGGTTCAGCGATGAACGGCTCAGGGAGGAACTGCGCGGCACCGACGCCGACGTCGTCATCGGCACCCGCCCGAGCCTCAACCTCTTCGTCGCCGCCCACACCGCCGACCGGGCGCTGCGTGTCGCGCAGGAGCACATGACCCATCTCGCCATCCCGCCGGCCGTCCGGGCCGCGATGGCGGCGGTCTACCCGCGCCTGGACGCCATCAGCACCGTCACGGAGGCCGACGCCCGCTCCTTCCGGGAGCACACGCCGGTGGCCGGGGTCCCCGTCGTCGCCATCCCCAACAGCGTCCCGCGCCCCCGCGTCGCGCCCTCGGACGGCACCGCCCGCGTCGTGGTGAGCGCCGGGCGCCTCCACCACGTCAAGCGCTACGACCTGCTCGTGCGGGCCTTCGCGCTGCTCGCCCCCGACTTCCCCGACTGGCACCTGCGCATCTACGGGACCGGCGAGGAGCAGAGCGAACTCGGCAGACTCATCAGGAAGATGGGACTCGACGAACGGGTCCTCCTCATGGGCGGGCATTCCCCCATCGAGTCGGAGTGGGCCAAGGGCTCCGTCGCCGCCGTCACGTCCTCGGCCGAGTCCTTCGGCATGACGCTGGTCGAGGCCATGCGGTGCGGTCTTCCCGTCGTCTCCACCGACTGCCCGGTGGGCCCGCGCGAGATCCTGCGCCACGGCGAGGACGGGCTGCTCGTCGCGAACGGGGACGTGACCGCCATCGCGGACGGGCTCGGCCGTCTCATGGGCGACGACGTGCTGCGCAAGGAGATGAGCGCCGCCGCGCTGCGCAACTCCGAGCGCTACGACCCCGAGCACGTCGCGGACCTCTACACCCGGCTCTTCGAGGAGGCGGGCGCCCGTCGCGCCTCCTCCTCCCGGGGCTACCGGGCCCCCTCCGCCAGCAGCGGTCGCCGCTTCGGGCGCTCCCACCTGCTGCGCGAGGCGGGCGAGGCCGAGGCCTACGTCGAGCCCGGCGGAGCGGTACGCCTGAGCGTCGCGGCGCCCCACGACGGCCGCCACCGCCGACGCCTGTTCCTGCGCGCCACCACGAAGGACGAGGACGGCGGCCGCCTCTGTCTGCCGCTGGAGACGCGGCACGAGGACCGCGGTCACGACCGCACGACGTACACCGCGGTCGTCGGGCCCGAGACGGTGGAGCGCGCGGGTGAGGGCACCTGGCAGGTGCTGCTCGGCTCCTCCGCCGAGGACGCGGTCCCGCTGCGGGCCGGGGTGCGCGACACGCGCGAACTCCTCGCCGCGCGGCAGCTGTTGCTCGTGGGCGGGCGCTCCGGGCCACGGGTGCGCTGGACGCTCCCGTACGCCCACCGCAACGGCCGGCTGCTGCTGCGCACCCTCGACCGCACGGAGCACATCGAGTGCGCGCGGGTCCAGGTCGGACCGGGCGAGGTCATCACCGTGACGGCGCGCGTGTGCGGCAGCGGCCCCGAGCCGGGGCCCGGAAGCCTTTTCGTCCTCGACCGCAGGGGGACGCACCCCGACCGGCTGACGGTGCCCGTCGAGCTCGTCTCCCCCCGCGTGGTGCGTGCCGTGCTCCCCGTCCGCGAGCTGATCGACCGGCGACTGGAGGACTGGGAGGACTGGGAGTGGGGGGTGCTCCTCCACGGCGCCGACCCCGAACCCCGCCCGGTGTGCCACATGCTGGAGGACTTCGCCGACGTGAAGTCCGTCCTCATCCACCCCACTCTCGTCGCGGACGGCGACGTGGAGGGGCCGCACCTCGGGGTGTACGGCTCCGCGCCGGTGCGCGTGCGCCCGTACTGCTCCTCGTCCGGCCGGATGGCGCTCAACGTCGTGGAGCGCTGAGCGCGCCGTCCGGCCCCGGCACGGGCACCGGCGACACAGGGCGGGCCGCCCCGGGAAACCCCGGGACGGCCCGCCCTCGTACTGTCCGCTTCCGCCCGCTCAGGCCGTCGGCACCGACGCCGTTCCCGGGGCCAGGAAACGCTTGCCCGTGACGCGTTCGGTGACGCCCGCGCGGTCCAGGTACGGGGTGATGCCGCCCAGGTGGAAGGGCCAGCCCGCGCCCGTGATGAGGCACAGGTCGATGTCCTGCGCCTCGGCGACGACGCCCTCGGCGAGCATGAGGGAGATCTCCTCAGCGACCGCGTCGAGCACACGGTCGCGCACCTGCTCCTCCGTCAGGACCTTGTCGCCCTGCTTCAGGAGCGCCGCGACCTCGGGGTCCAGCTCCGGCTTGCCGGAGTCGTACACGTAGAAGCCGCGCTTGCCCGCCTCGACGACCGCCTTGAGGTTCGGCGAGACCGTGAAGCGCTCGGGGAAGGCGCCGTGCAGCGTCTCGGAGACGTGCAGGCCGATCGCCGGGCCGACCAGCTCCAGGAGCACGAGCGGCGACATCGGCAGGCCCAGCGGCTCGACGGCCTTCTCGGCGACGGCGACCGGGGTGCCCTCGTCGATGACGTTCTGGATCTCGCCCATGAAGCGCGTCAGGACGCGGTTCACGACGAAGGCCGGGGCGTCCTTGACGAGCACCGCGCTCTTCTTCAGCTTCTTCGCCACGGCGAAGGCCGTCGCGAGCGAGGCGTCGTCCGTGGCCTCGCCGCGCACGATCTCCAGGAGCGGCAGGACCGCGACCGGGTTGAAGAAGTGGAAGCCGACGACCCGCTCGGGGTGCTGGAGCTTCGAGGCCATCTCGCTCACCGAGAGCGAGGACGTGTTCGTCGCGAGGATCGCGCCCGCGGGCACGACCGCCTCGACCTCGGCGAAGACCTGCTGCTTGACGCCGATCTCCTCGAAGACGGCCTCGATCACGAAGTCCGCGTCCGAGAAGCCCTCGGCCTTGTCCAGGACACCGCTGACCAGGCCCTTCAGGCGGTTCGCCTTGTCCTGGTTGACGCGGCCCTTGGCGAGCAGCTTGTCGATCTCGGCGTGCACGTAGCCGACGCCCTTGTCGACGCGCGCCTGGTCGATGTCGGTCAGCACGACCGGCACTTCGAGGCGGCGGACGAACAGGAGCGCGAGCTGCGAGGCCATGAGCCCGGCGCCGACGACGCCGACCTTGTTGACCGGGCGCGCCAGCGACTTGTCCGGCGCCCCGGCCGGGCGCTTCGCGCGCCGCTGCACGAGGTCGAAGGCGTAGAGGCCGCTGCGCAGTTCGCCGCTCATGATGAGGTCGGCGAGCGCCTCGTCCTCGGCGTCGAAACCGGCCTGGAGGTCGCCGTCCTTCGCCGCCGCGATGATGTCGAGTGCGCGGTACGCGGCCGGGGCGGCGCCGTGCACCTTGCCGTCCGCGAGGAAGCGGCCGGTCGCGACGGCCTGGTCCCAGGCCTCGCCCCGGTCCACCTCGGGACGCTCGACGGCGATCTCGCCCTTGAGGACGGCCGCCGTCCACAGCAGCGACTGCTCCAGGAAGTCCGCGCCCTCGAAGATCGCGTCCGCGATGCCGAGTTCGAAGACCTGCTTGCCCTTGAGCTGCCGGTTCTGGTTGAGCGAGTTCTCGATGACGACCTTGACGGCCTTCTCGGCGCCGATCAGGTTCGGCAGCAGCGTGCAGCCGCCCCAGCCGGGGACGAGGCCGAGGAAGACCTCGGGCAGCGAGAACGCGGGCAGCGCGGCGGACACGGTGCGGTACGCGCAGTGCAGACCGACCTCGACGCCTCCGCCCATCGCCGCGCCGTTGTAGTACGCGAACGTCGGCACCGCGAGGCCGGAGAGGCGCTTGAAGACCTCGTGCCCGCCGTGGCCGATCGCGAGCGCGTCCTCGCGCCGCTTGAGCAGCCCGACGCCCTTGAGATCGGCGCCGACCGCGAAGATGAACGGCTTGCCCGTGACGCCGATGCCGACGATCCGCCCGTCCGCAGCCTCCTGCTCGACCTGGTCGATCGCGGCGCTCAGGTTGGCGAGCGAGGCGGGGCCGAAGGTCGTCGGCTTCGTGTGGTCGAGGCCGTTGTCCAGCGTGATGAGCGCGAAGCGGCCCGCGCCGGGGAGGTCGAGGTGGCGCACGTGCGCCTGCGTGACGACCTCGTCGGGGAAGAGCGCGGCGGCTTCCCGCAGCAGCTCGGTGGTGGTGCTCACTTGCCCTCCCAGTGGGGGTTCTCCCAGATCACGGTGGCGCCCATGCCGAAGCCGACGCACATCGTGGTGATGCCGTACCGCACCTCGGGCTGCTCCTCGAACTGCCGCGCGAGCTGCGTCATCAGCCGGACGCCGGAGGACGCGAGCGGGTGGCCGTAGGCGATCGCGCCGCCGTACTGGTTGACGCGCGGGTCGTCGTCGGCGATGCCGTAGTGGTCGAGGAAGGCGAGGACCTGGACGGCGAACGCCTCGTTGATCTCGAAGAGACCGATGTCGGAGATCGACAGGCCCGCCTTGGCGAGCGCCTTCTCCGTCGCGGGGATCGGCCCGTAGCCCATGACCTCCGGCTCGACACCCGCGAAGGCGTACGAGACGAGGCGCATCTTGACCGGGAGGCCGTTCTCGCGCGCGAAGTCCTCGGAGGCGATGATCGACGCGGTCGCGCCGTCGTTGAGGCCCGCCGCGTTGCCCGCGGTGACCCGGCCGTGCGCGCGGAAGGGGGTCTTCAGGCCCGCGAGCTGCTCGATCGTCGTGCCGGGGCGCATCGGCTCGTCGGCCGTCGCGAGACCCCAGCCCGTCTCCCCACCCTCGGGCGAGGTACGGCGGATCGAGACCGGCACCAGGTCGGCCTGGATCTTGCCGTTCGCGTACGCCTTCGCCGCCTTCTCCTGCGAGCGCACGGCGTACTCGTCGGCGCGCTCCTTCGTCAGGTGCGGGAAGCGGTCGTGCAGGTTCTCCGCCGTCATCCCCATGAAGAGCGCCGACTCGTCGACGAGCTTCTCGGAGACGAAGCGCGGGTTCGGGTCGACGCCCTCGCCCATCGGGTGGCGGCCCATGTGCTCGACGCCGCCGGCGATCACCGCGTCGTACGCGCCGAAGGCGATCGAACCGGCGGTCGTCGTGACGGCCGTGAGCGCGCCCGCGCACATGCGGTCGATGGAGTAGCCGGGCACCGACTGGGGCAGCCCGGCGAGGATGCCGGCGGTGCGGCCGAGGGTCAGGCCCTGGTCGCCGATCTGCGTCGTGGCCGCGATCGCGACCTCGTCGATCTTCGCCGGGTCCAGGTCCGGGTTGCGGCGCAGCAGCTCCCGGATGGCCTTCACGACGAGATCGTCGGCGCGCGTCTCGTGGTACATGCCCTTGGGGCCCGCTTTGCCGAACGGGGTGCGGACGCCGTCGACGAAGACGACGTCCCGGATGGTACGAGGCACGTTGGCTCTCCTCCAGGGTGCGGGACGGAACTGCCACGCGGCACGGCGGGGCGTGTCGCTCCCGGTCATGCTACTCGTGGGTAACCATAAGTGGCACCCCTACGGGGCGGAGCGGCGTAGGTCACAGGCGTACGGGGGCCGGGGCGCCCGTCGCGCGCAGGTCGCGAGGAACGAGTGACCGAGCACGTCGGGTGGCTCGACACCGGCTCGGGCGCTCCCGGAGGCGAAGCCGACGCAATCAAACAGCGTGGGCTTGGAGGGCTCGGGTCAGTACAGGGGTCACGTGTTCGATCTGCCAGCGCCTCGCCCCGTACCCACGGAGCGCCTCCGCCACCGCGTCCGGGTCGGGGGATGCCGGCGGCTCCCAGCACACGCGGCGCACGGTGTCGGGCGTGATCAGGTTCTCCTGCGGCAGGTGCAGGCGCTCGGCGAGCGTGTTGACCCCGGCCCGCGCCGCGGAGAGACGGGCCGCGGCCTCCGGGTCGCGATCGGCCCAGGCGCGCGGCGGCGGGGGCCCGGCGACCGAGGCGCCCGGCTGCGGAAGCTCGCCCTCGGGCAGCTCCCTGGCCCGGTCGATCGCGGCCTGCCACTGGTCGAGCTGCCGCTTCTGCGCGCGCTGCCCGAAGGCGGGGAGTGCCCCGAGCGCGTGCACGTTCACCGGTACGGCGAGCGCGGCCTCGACGATCGCGGCATCGGGCAGCACCTTGCCGGGCGAGACGTCGCGACGCCGCGCGATGCGGTCGCGCAGCGTCCACAGCTCCCGTACGACCGCGAGCTGACGGCGCCTGCGTACGCGGTGCATCCCCGAGGTGCGGCGCCAGGGGTCCTTGCGCGGGGCCGGGGGCGGCGCGGAGGCGATCGCGTCGAACTCCTCCAGCGCCCACTCCAGCTTCCCCTGCCGCTCCAACTCCTTCTCCAGCGCGTCGCGCAGGTCCACGAGGAGCTCGACGTCGAGCGCCGCGTACCGCAGCCAGGGCTCGGGCAGCGGGCGGGTGGACCAGTCGACGGCCGAGTGCCCCTTCTCCAGGGTGTAACCGAGGACGCTCTCGACCATCGCGCCGAGCCCGACGCGCGGGAAGCCCGCGAGCCGCCCGGCCAGCTCCGTGTCGAAGAGGGAGTGCGGGACCATGCCGATCTCGCGCAGGCAGGGCAGGTCCTGCGTGGCCGCGTGCAGGTCCCATTCGGCGGAGGCGAGCGCCGCGCCGAGACCGGAGAGATCGGGGCAGGCCACGGGGTCGATGAGCGCCGTGCCCGCGCCCGCGCGCCGCAGCTGCACGAGGTAGGCGCGCTGCCCGTAGCGGTAGCCGGAGGCCCGCTCGGCGTCGACGGCGACGGGGCCGCTGCCGCTCGCGAAGGCGGCGACGGCGGCGGCGAGGCTCTCGGGGTCCGCGATGACCGGGGGGATGCCCTCGCGGGGTTCGAGGAGGGGGACCGGTGCCGGATGCGCGGCGCCTTCGGCGGGCCCGGGGTCCGTCCCGGAGACCTGCGGTGCGGTGGCTGCTGGGCTGTCTTGGGCGTCGGTGGCATCGGTCACCGGTCAAGGGTATCCGGGGACGTGCCGGAGGCCACCGACGGAATGATCCGCCGATGGCCTCCCTGGGGGACGGGGTGGGGACTTCTGTACTCGGGACTCAGTGGATGATGCCGGTGCGCAGGGCCACGGCGACCATTCCGGCGCGGTCGCCGGTGCCGAGCTTGCGCGCGATCCGGGCGAGGTGGCTCTTGACGGTCAGTGCGGACAGGCCCATCGAGACGCCGATGGCCTTGTTGGACTGGCCCTCCGCGACCAGTCTGAGCACCTCGACCTCACGACCCGACAGCTCGCGGTAGCCGCCCGGGTGGCTCGGGGTACCCGGGGGGCGACGGTGGGTGCGGGAGGCGGCGCCGAGCTGGGCCGCGCCGGGACGGCCCGGCAGTCCGACGTTGGTACGGGTGCCGGTGACGACATAGCCCTTGACCCCGCCCGCGAGGGCGTTGCGCACGGCGCCGATGTCATCGGCCGCGGAGAGGGCGAGCCCGTTGGGCCAGCCCGCGGCGCGGGTCTCGGAGAGGAGGGTGAGCCCGGAACCGTCGGGCAGATGGACATCGGCCACGCAGATGTCGCGCGGGTTGCCGATGCGGGGACGGGCCTCGGCGATGGACGAGGCTTCGATGACGTCGCGTACGCCGAGCGCCCAGAGGTGCCGGGTGACCGTGGAGCGCACCCGGGGGTCGGCCACGACGACCATCGCGGTCGGCTTGTTCGGACGGTAGGCGACCAGGCTTGCGGGCTGCTCAAGAAGAACGGACACCGGGCCTCCTGTGGTGGGGGAGAGGAGCGGAACGGTCCCGGCCGGGGAAGAAGCCGGGCGAACCGTGCCGACAAGGTCGAAATGAATGTCGGCAGCACGCCGGGAGTCCTTTAGGGGATGATCACGAACGAGGGAGGAAAAAACAGAATGATTAGGACGAGTTTTCGATCACGAAGAGATCGGAACGAGAACTCGAACGAATCAGGTCCCGCGTGTCATCCGTTCGTGAACGACGTCATGTCTTCCCCTACTGGTCCGTAACCGATCCGTAATCGTCAGCCACTGTGTGCCGAGGCGCACTGACGAGGCGCACTGACAAGGCGCACTGACGAACCCGCCGCCGGAGCCACCGCCCCGCCCACCCGTCCTCAGGAGCGCGGGCCCCTGCGCTGCGGCAGTGAGACCACCGCGGCCTCCCCCGGACCCGTCGCCGGGGGGAGCCCGGCGACCTGCGAGAGCAGCTCGCACCACGCCGCGAGGTGCGCCGTCGTATCGGGCACGCCGCTCGGCGACTCGCGCGGGGTCCAGGAGGCGCGGATCTCGATCTGCGAGGCGGCGGGGCGCTCCCGCAGGCCGCCGAAGTAGTGCGAACTCGCCCGCGTCACCGTGCCGCCCGCCTCCCCGTACGCGAGGCCCCGCGCGGTGAAGGCGCCGGTCAGCCACGACCAGCACACCTCGGGGAGCAGCGGGTCGGCGGCGAGCTCCGGCTCCAGTTCGGCGCGGACGAGCGTGACCAGGCGGAAGCGGCCCTTCCACGCCTCGTGTCCGGCGGGGTCGTGGAGCAGCACAAGCCGCCCGTCCGCGAGATCCTCGTCCTCGCCGTCGGCGACGGCGGCCTCCAGCGCGAACGCCCAGGGGGCGAGGCGTTGCGGGGCGCGGGTGGGGGACAGCTCGATCTCGGGGCGTGGTCGCGCTGCGCGCAACGCCGCGACGGCGGCGCCGAAGTCCGCCGGGGTCTTCTGGGGGTCCGTAGCGTCAGGCGCAGCAGGCATGCGGCGAAGCGTATGCGCTTTCGCGCGGGGGGATGGGGGGTGCTCGCCGTGTGGCGGAAGGTTTGGCCCGAAGTCGGGGCCGCCGCGCGGGGCTCCGCCCCGGACCCCGCTCCTCAAACGCCGGAGGGGCTGGATTATGGGGCCCGCCCCATGCCCCGCTCCTCAAACGCCGGAGGGGCTGGAAGGGGTCCCCGGAGGGGCTGGGATGGGCGGCTCGGGGGGCGTGGGAAACTTTCCGCGTGAGTGCCAACGACATGCCGCCGTCCCCCTCCCTCCGCGACTCCGTCTTCCTCAAGGCGTGTCGGCGTGAAGCCGTTCCTTATACGCCCGTGTGGTTCATGCGGCAGGCCGGGCGGTCGCTGCCCGAGTACCTCAAGGCGCGCGAGGGCATCCCGATGCTGGAGTCCTGCGCGCGTCCTGAACTCGTCGCCGAGATCACGATGCAGCCGGTCCGGCGGCACAAGGTCGACGCGGCCGTCTACTTCAGCGACATCGTCGTGCCGCTCAAGGCGATCGGAATCGACCTCGACATCAAGCCCGGCGTGGGCCCGGTCATCGCGGACCCCGTCCGCACCGAGGCGGACCTCACGCGTCTGCGCCCGCTCGTGCCCGAGGACGTCTCCTACGTGACCGAGGCCGTCGGCCTCCTGACCGCCGAACTCGGCGCGACCCCGCTCATCGGCTTCGCGGGCGCGCCCTTCACCCTCGCGAGCTACCTCGTCGAGGGCGGTCCCTCGCGCAACCACGAGCGCACCAAGGCGCTCATGTACGGGCAGCCCGAGCTGTGGGCCCGGCTCCTGGACCGCCTCGCCGACATCACCACCGTCTTCCTCAAGGTGCAGATCGAGGCGGGCGCCTCGGCCGTGCAGCTCTTCGACTCCTGGGTCGGCGCGCTCTCCCCGGCCGACTACCGCCGCTACGTCCAGCCGGCGAGCGCGAAGGTCTTCGCCGCGGTCGCCGGATACGGCGTGCCGCGCATCCACTTCGGGGTCGGTACGGGCGAGCTGCTCCACGACCTCGGCGAGGCGGGCGCGGACGTCGTGGGCGTGGACTGGCGCGTCCCGCTCGACGAGGCGGCCCGCCGCGTCGGCCCGGGCAAGGCGCTCCAGGGCAACCTGGACCCGGCGGTGCTCTTCGCCGGCGAGGCCGCGATCCGCGAGAAGACGACGGAGGTCCTGGACGCGGCCCGCGACCTGGAGGGCCACATCTTCAACCTCGGCCACGGCGTGCTCCCCACGACGGACCCCGGCGTCCTGACGGACCTCGTCGCGGACGTGCACGAGCGCTCGCGGCGCTGAAGACGGGGCGGGGCGGCCTCACGAGGAGGACGCCCCACCACGCCCTCGCTCACCCCGCCGCCCGCACCGCCTTGACCGCCTTGCGGGCCGCGACGAGCACCGGGTCCCACACCGGCGAGAACGGCGGCGCGTAGCCCAGGTCGAGTGCCGTCATCTGCTCGACCGTCATCCCGGCCGTCAGCGCGACCGCCGCGATGTCCACGCGCTTGCCCGCGCCCTCGCGGCCGACGATCTGCGTGCCCAGGAGCCGCCCGGTGACCCGCTCGGCGAGCATCTTGACCGTCATGGGGGTGGCCTCGGGGTAGTAGCCCGCGCGGCTCGTCGACTCGATCGTCACGCTCACGAACTGGTACCCGGCGGCGGCCGCGTCCCGCTCACGCAGCCCCGTACGCCCGATCTCCAGCTCGCACACCTTGCTCACCGCCGTGCCCACGACGCCCGGGAACGTCGCGTAGCCGCCGCCGATGTTGGAGCCGATGACCTGGCCGTGCTTGTTCGCGTGCGTGCCGAGCGCGATGTGCCGGGTGCGCCCGGCGAGCAGGTCCAGGACCTCGACGCAGTCGCCGCCCGCGAAGATCTCCTCGTGCCCGCGCACCCGCATCGCGAGGTCCGTGAGCAGCCCCCCGGCCGGTCCGAGCGGGAGGCCCGCGGCGCGCGCGAGATCGGTCTGCGGGCGGACCCCGAGACCGAGCACGACGACATCGGCCGGGTACTCCGCCTCGTCGGTGCGCACCGCGTTCACGTGCCCGTCGTGCCCGGTGCCGAGCGCGGTCACCGCCGTCCCGTTGACCATCGTGATGCCCATGCCGCGCATCGCCTCGTCGACGAGCGCGCCCATGTCCGGGTCGAGCGTCGTCATGGGCCGCGGCGCGTGGTTGACGACGGTCACCTCGTAGCCGCGCCGGATCAGCGCCTCGGCCATCTCGACGCCGATGTACCCGGCCCCGACGACGACGGCGCGCTTCCCGCGCGCCCGCCTCAGCGTCGCGAGCAGCCGTTCGCCGTCGTCGAGCGTCTGCACGCCGTGCACGCCGGGCGCGTCGATGCCCGGCAGGTCCGGACGCAGGGGCGCCGCTCCGGTCGCGATGACCAGCTTGTCGTACGAAGTCCAGTACTCGCCGCCCGAGTCCAGCTCGCGCGCCCGCACGCGCCGCCCCTCGACGTCCAGTTCGGTCACCTCCGTCCCCGTGCGCAGGTCGATGTCGCGGGCCCGGTGCTCCTCGGGCGTCCGCGCCACGAGGTCTTCCGGGCCCGCGACGTCTCCGCCGACCCAGTACGGGATGCCGCAGGCCGAGTACGAGGTGTGCCGCCCGCGCTCGAAGGCGATGATCTCCAGCTCGTCCGGGCCCTTGAGCCGGCGCGCCTGCGAGGCCGCCGCCATCCCCGTCGCGTCGCCGCCGATGACGACCAGTCGTTCACTCATGCGGGCAGGCTACGCGGCGTGATCAGGGGCGCGCGGAGGGCTCGGTGTTCGAGCCGGGGACGTCGGAGGCGGGGGGTGCGGGCGTGCCTTCGGCATCGGGGGTGGCCGCGGGGTCTCCCGTACGCACTCGCCGTCCCCGTACGAGCCTGCGGGCCGCCCAGGCCGCGAGCAGTACCACGGCCGCCACCGCGAGGAACGGCAGGAGGGCGCCGAGCACGACGCCGATGACGCGCACGGTCGCGGCGAGCGCGTGCCAGCCGCCGGCGAGCGCGTCGCCGAAGTTCGCGTCGCCCTCCTTCTTGTGCTCCTTCTCGGCCGGGGGCTCGGGGCCTTCGACGGTGAGGGTGAGGGTCGAGAGCGCCGTACGGTCCGCAAGCCCCGCCTGCTGGGCGAGCAGCGACTCCAAGTCGGCCTCACGCGTGCTGAGTTCGCTCTCCAGGGCGGTCACGTCGGTGATCTTCGTGGCGTCGTCCATGAGCGCCCTGATCCGGTTCACGCTCGCGCGCATCGTCCGGACCCTGCTGTCGATGTCGACGACCTGCGAGGACACGTCCTGCGAGCGCACCTCGTCGCTGAGGAGCTTGCCGGGCCCGTCCGCGAGCCTCCGGTGCACTGTGTCGAAGGAGCCGACGGGCACGCGTAGCGTGAGCCGGGAGCGAGCGGGTCCCCCGCTGGCGCCCGTCGTGGTCTCCTCGCTCACGAATCCGCCCGCGTCGGTGGCGGCGGCACGCGCCCGGTCCGCCTCCTCGGCGACGTCCGCGACCCGTACCCGCAGGGTGGCGGTACGGATGAGGTGCAGGCCCTTGGGCGTGGGGGCGTCCGCCTTCGCGGTCGTCCCGGCGCCGCCACCGGACTTCGCACCGTCCGTGCCGGTCCGCGCACCGTCCGCCCCGCTCGCGCCGGCCCGCGCACCGTCCGCCCCGCTCGCGCCGGCCTGAGCCCCGTCCGCCACGGCCCGCTTCTCGTTCGAGCCGTCCGCGCTGTCGGCGCCGCCGTTCGCGGAGCAGCCGCCCAGCACGAGCACGGCGGTGAGCGGCAGCGCGAGCAGCGCGAGCAGCCGGGCGCGGCCCGCGCCGTACCGCCCGTGCCCGGTGTCCGTCCTGCGTGTCGTCCTCATACGTCCCCCTCGTCCACGGGCCCCGGTGGCGGGGCTTTGTTTCCTGGACGGAGAAGGGCGCCGCGGCGATCGGTCCGCGCGATACCGAAGCGGTCACGAGGGGGACACGGGACGGAAGCGCGGCACCGCGGCGCGCGCCCCCCGCGCCCGCCCCCACAAGCCCGACCCTCCCGCCGCCCGCTGTCCGTACGGTGAGAAAGTGGACCCATGAGCGAAGTCCCCAGCAGCATCCCCGTCTCCGCCACTTCCTCACCGTCCCCCGGCCTGCCCGCGCCCGGTACCGCTCCCCGCCTGCTCGTCCTCGGCGGCGGGATCACCGGTCTCGCCGCGGCGCTGCACGCGCTCGACGCCGGTGCCCGCGTGACGCTCGTGGAGGCCGCCGCTCGGCTCGGCGGCAAGCTGCGCTCCGGCGAGATCGAGGGCGTACGGGTCGACCTCGGTGCCGAGTCGATGCTCGCCCGCCGCCCCGAGGCCGTCGCCCTCGCGCGCGCCGCCGGGCTCGGCCACAAGCTCCAGCCGCCGAACACGGCGAGCGCCTCGCTGTGGACGCGCGACGCGCTGCGCCCGATGCCCAAGGGACACGTCATGGGGGTCCCCGCCGAGGCGGGGAGCCTCGCGGGGGTGCTCTCGGACGAGGGGCTGCGGCGGATCGACGCGGAGGCGGAGCTGCCGCCCGAGGAGCTGGGCGACGATGTCGCGATCGGCGAGTACGTGGCGCGCCGCCTGGGCCGCGAGGTCGTCGACCGGCTCGTGGAACCGCTGCTCGGCGGGGTCTACGCGGGCAACGCGTACCGCATCTCGATGCGCGCCGCCGTACCGCAGCTGTGGAGGACCGTCCGGGAGCACCCGCGGCTGACCGACGCGGTGCGCGCCGCGCAGGCGAACGCGGCGAACGGCGCGGGCGGCAAGCAGCCGGGCGGCCCGGTCTTCCAGGGCCTCAAGGGCGGTCTCGGCACGCTGCCGCTCGCGGTGGCCCGCACCGTGCGCGACCGGGGCGGCGAGATCCGGACCGGCACGGCGGCCGAGGAACTGCGCCGCACCCCCGAGGGCTGGCGCGTCGTCCTCACCGACGGCAGCGTCCTCGAAGCGGACGCGGTCGTCCTCGCGCTGCCCGCGCCGCGCGCCGCGCGACTGCTCGACGCGGAGTCCCCCGCGGCGGCGGCCGAACTGCGCGCGGTCGAGTACGCCTCGATGGCGCTCGTCACGCTCGCGTACCGCCGTGCCGACACGGCCGCGCTGCCCGCGGGGAGCAGTGGCTTCCTCGTCCCGCCCGTCGACGGGCGCACGATCAAGGCGTCGACGTTCAGCAGCCAGAAGTGGGCGTGGGTGGAGGAGGAGAACCCCGAGCTGCTCGTGCTGCGCACCTCGCTCGGGCGGCATGGCGACACCGCCGACCTCGCGCGCGACGACGCGGAACTCGTGAGCCTCTCGCGCCGCGACCTGCGCCTCGCCACGGGCCTCGACGCGCGCCCGGTCGCCTCCGTCGTGACGCGCTGGAACGACGGCCTGCCGCAGTACCCCGTGGGCCACCAGAGCCGCATCGCGCGCGTACGCGAACACGTCACGAAGCTCCCGGGCCTCGCGGTGTGCGGCGCGGCGTACGACGGGGTGGGCATCCCGGCGTGCGTGGCGAGCGCGCGGGCGGCGGTGGACGGGTTGCTGCGCACCGTCGCGCTCCCGGAGGCGAAGCCGACGCCATCAGGCAGCCCGGGTCGGACGGCGGAAAGTGAGGAAGGAGAATAGAGGGCATGAGTGCTGCTCCCGAGAAGATCCCCAACGCGGGTAAGAAGGCCAAGGACCTCAACGAGGTCATCCGCTACACCCTGTGGTCCGTCTTCAAGCTCCGCGACGTGCTGCCCGAGGACCGGGCCGGGTACGCCGAGGAGGTCCAGGACCTCTTCGACCAGCTCGCCGCGAAGGACGTCACCGTGCGCGGCACGTACGACGTCTCCGGGCTCCGTGCCGACGCCGACCTCATGATCTGGTGGCACGCCGAGACCTCGGACGCGCTCCAGGAGGCGTACAACCTCTTCCGCCGCACCCGCCTCGGCCGTGCCCTGGAGCCGGTGTGGTCGAACATGGCGCTGCACCGCCCGGCGGAGTTCAACAAGTCCCACATCCCGGCGTTCCTCGCCGACGAGAACGCGCGCGCCTACGTCAGCGTGTACCCCTTCGTGCGCTCGTACGAGTGGTACCTGCTGCCCGACGAGGAGCGCCGCACGATGCTCGCCGACCACGGCAAGATGGCCCGCGGCTTCCCCGACGTGCGCGCCAACACCGTCGCGTCCTTCTCGCTCGGCGACTACGAGTGGATTCTCGCCTTCGAGGCCGACGAACTGCACCGCATCGTCGACCTCATGCGCCACCTGCGCGCCTCCGAGGCCCGCCGCCACGTCCGCGAGGAGGTCCCCTTCTACACGGGCCGCCGCCGCTCGGTGAGCGAACTGGTGCAGGGCCTGGCCTGAGATTCCGCCGCAGGGGCCGCTGAGCGGCGCCCCAGCTTGCCGAAGGCCGCACCGGATCACGTCCGGCGCGGCATGTGAAGGCCCCGCCCGGGGGAGGGGCGGGGCCTTTGCGCGTGGGGGCTTCGCGCTTGGGGGCGGGGCGCGTGGCGTGGGGGAGACCCTTAGGGGGTGGTCGAACGGATCACCTAGGGGTTCGATGGGCCCCCTGTGATGGGCCAAAACTCCCGGCGGGGAGGGGTGGTTCCCGGTGGAGAGGGGATTCCCTCGAACGGGGGAGTCCCGTCCCAGCCGGGAAGCCTGTGGCGCGCCAAAGTTCCTCCGCCCGAGGTGCTGTCCGGCCGGAGGCGGCCGACTGTCGGCCCAGCCGTCCGCGTCCGGCCGTGGGTGCCCAGCCGTCCGCGTTCAGCCGTCCGCATCCGGCCGCCCGCGTCCGGACGCAGGCGGGGTCCAGCCACCCACCCCCGCTCCCTCACCTCTCCCGCAGTGCCTCCCGCGCCCTTCCCACCACGCTGCCGCTCTCCTGGGTGTCGGCCGCCGTGCCGTTCTGCGGGTTGTCCGCCGCCATGTCGCTCTCCGGTCCGTTCGTCGCCGTGCCGCCTGTCCGGCCGTCGGCCGCGGGGGGAGTGGCCGGCTTCGGTTCCTTGTGGGGGGCGCAGTCCAGGGTGCCGTTCCCCGGGACGCGGCCCGTCAGGAGGTACGTGTCGACCGCCGCGTTGACGCAGTCGTTGGCGCCGCCCGCGATGCCGTGCGTGCCCGCGCCGCGTTCCGTGACGAGGGCCGCGCCGCCGAGGCGACGGCGCAGTTCGAGGGCTCCCTCGTACGGCGTCGCGGCGTCGCGCTCGGCGGCGAGGATCAGTGTCGGGGGCAGGACGCCGGGCCGCACGCCGATGTCCAGCGGTCGCTGGCGCGGGGCGGGCCAGGAGGCGCAGGGGAGGTTCATCCAGGCGTTGTCCCAGGTCTCGAAGGGGGCGACCGAGGCCAGGCGCGTGTTGTCCCTGTCCCACGTCGCGAAGTCGGTGGGCCACGCCGCGTCGTTGCACTCGACGGCCGTGTACACCGCAGTCCCGTTCTCGTCCTCCTTCGCCGCCGCGGCGGTCGGCGGCGCGGCGAGCTTCAGGAGCGGCTTGTCGTCCTTGCCGACGACGAGCCGCGAGAGCACCTCGGCGCGCGAGACCCAGTAGTCGTCGTAGTACGCGGCCTTGAGGAACGCGGCCTGGAGCTGCGCGGGGCCCACCCTGCCGCCCGCCGGGTGCGCGGCGAGGCGCTCGCGCACCTTGTCGTACGCGGCCCGTACCGCCGTGCCGCTCGTGCCGAGGTGGTAGACGTCGTCGTGGCGCGCGATCCAGTCGGTGAAGTCGTTCCAGCGCCGCTCGAAGGCGAAGGACTGATCGAGGTTGTTGCGGTACCAGATCTGTTCGGGATCGGGATTGACCGCCGAGTCGAGGACCATGCGCCGCACGTGCCCGGGGAAGAGCGTCGCGTACAGGCCGCCGAGGTACGTGCCGTACGAGGCGCCCATGAAGTTGAGGTCCTGCTCGCCGAGCGCCGCGCGCAGCACCTCCAGGTCGCGCGCGTTGTCGAGCGAGGTGTAGTGGCGCAGCTTCGCGCCCGCCCGCTTCGCGCAGCCCTTCGCGTACGCCTCGGCGCGCGCGAGCCGGGCCCGCTTGTACGCCTCGTCCGGCAGGGCGGGCGAGGTGTCCGGGGCCTTCGCGTACTCCTTCGGGTCCTGGCAGCTCAGCGGCGCCGAGCGCCCGACGCCGCGCGGCGCCCAGCCCACGAAGTCGTAGGCGGCGGCGAGCTTCTTCCACTCCGGGTACGCGCCGAGCAGCGGGAAGTACATCCCCGAACCGCCCGGCCCGCCCGGGTTGAAGAGCAGCGCGCCCTGCCGCTTCGTGCGCTTCCCGCCCGCCTTCGCGGGCGCCCCCGTCGCCGCGATCCGGCTCACGGTGAGGCGGATCTGCTCGCCGTCCGGGTGCGCGTAGTCGAGCGGCACCTCGACCGTCCCGCACTTCACGCTGCGCGGCATCTGCTCCACGGCGGGGCAGGCGCCGAAGGTGATGCCGCGCGCGGCGGCCCGCGCGACGCTCGTACCGACCCCGGCCGGCTGGCCGGCGGCGGAGGGCGCGGGCGAAGGCGCGCGGTACGAGGGGGAGCGGTACGAGGGCTGCGCGCCCGCCGGGGCCGCGCCGAGGCAGCCGAGCAGGAGCGAGCCGGCGGCGGCCGGGACCAGGACGTACCGGGGTGCGGGCCTGCGGGGGATTCTCATACGGGGCGATCCCTTCCGCCGCCACGGCTTGGCGGGCAGCGGGACGAAGAAACGATAAAAGGGATAATTCGTACGAGAAGGGGCGAAGTAAAGGACCGCCGCTCCGTGTCGGAGCGACGGTCCCGGAGGGAGCGCGAGTGCGGGCGGCCGCTCAGGCCACCGTGCGGACCGTGAGCGCCGCCCGGAACTGCGGCTCGTGCACCGCCCGCAGGCCGTGCACCGCGAGCGCGAGCGCCTCGTGCCCGGCGGCCCCACGCACCGCCTCCGTGCCGAGCGGCGTCGCCCAGCGCCCGTACGGGGCGAGGTCGATGCGCGCGATGACGAGGCTGCCCGCGCCGAGCAGCAGCGGCAGCCCGAACCAGCCCGCCACCTCCGCCGTCGAGTGCCCGGCGTGCGGCAGGAACAGGAGCGCGACGAGCCCGGCCGCGAACACAGCGAGCACCGTGCGCCGCAACTGCCGCAGCGCCCCGGCGACGAGCGACCGGATCTCCGCGGGCACGGCGAGCCGCGCCGCGCCCAGCCGCTCTCCGAGGGCCCGCACCTCCGCCGAAGCGGCCACCGCCGTGCGCAGTTCGGCGACCGGGAGTTGCAGCCCCGGGCCGAGCGCCCCGAGCACCGCGCCCTCCAGCGCGTCCGCCGGGCGGTCCGCGACGGCCGTGGCCCAGCCCGTGTGCGCGAGGAGCAGCCGGCCGCGCCGCGCCATCGCCACGAGCGTCACCTCCGCGACGCGCGCCGGGCCGCCGACGAGGAACGCGGTCTCGGCGAGCCCGAGCGAGCGCGCCACGGGATCACCCCGGCCCGCGGTGAGCCGGAAACGGGGATCGGCGGCGCGCACCGCGGCACGGAAGAGCCGCGCACAGGCGACGGCGGAGGCCGCCGCGGCCAGCAACAGGACCGGTATCCACAACACACGCGCTTTGTAACGCTGTTGCGTGATTCATGCCATGACGACGCTCACAGCGGGGCGGTGACGTGCGGCACGCGGTGCCGGGTCCGCCGACGTCACGGGGCGGCGGGGACGCGCAGGGCCGCCACCCCGTGTCGTGCCGTCCGGTCCCTCACCGCCCCAGCAGCCTCCGCAGCCCTCCGCGCGGCGGCACCGGCCCCGAGCGGTCCGCGTGCCAGCGGGTGAGGGCGCGCCGGGTGCGGGCGGGCAGGGGCGGGTCCGCGTGCTCCAGTACGTGCGCGGCGAAGTCGAGCGCGTCGCGGCGGTGGCCGCCGGTCAGCGGCCGTGTCGTCGCGTACGCGCGAAACGCCGCCCGGTACCGACCGCCGAGCAGCCGCGGCAGCTCGGGCGCCACCTTGCCGACCACCTGCCCGCGCTTGCCCGCGAGCGCCCCCGCCTGCACCGCGAGGCGCTCCGCGTCGAAGCCGGCGGGCGCGGGGCCGCCCGCGACGAGCGCGGCGAGCAGCGCGTACTGCTCCTCGGCGAGGCGCGCGCGGGTGGCCTCGGGGACGACCGCGACGTCGGTACGGGGCACGGGGCCGCTCCCGCGCACGGCCGCCGCGCTTCCGCGCACCGTCTCGCGGATCGCCCGCAGCTCCCCCTCCAGCTCACCGGCCGGCGGGAAGTCGTCGTCCCGTTCGAGCAGCACCCCCGGGGGCTCGGCCCGCGCGCACAGCTCGCCGAGCAGCGCGAGGACCTGCGGCGGCACGGGGTGGGCGTGCGTGTCGTGCCACACGCCGTCGCGCAGGACACCGCCCGCGACATGCACGTACGCGAGCGCTTCGAGCGGTAGCTCGTCGAGCGCGCGCACCGCGTCCTCGCCGCTGTTGACCTGGTTCGTGTACAGGTTCGCGACGTCGATGAGGAGCCGTACGCCGGTCCGCTCGACCAGCTCGTACAGGAACTGTCCCTCGGTCAGCTCCTCGTCGGGCCACGTGAAGAGCGCCGCGATGTTCTCCACGGCGAGCGGGACGGGGAGCGAGTCCTGCGCGACGCGCACGTTCTCGCAGAGAACCGCGAGTCCTGCGCGGGTGCGCGGCACCGGCAGCAGGTGACCGGCCTCCAGGGCGCCCGCCCGTACGAAGGCGATGTGCTCCGTGACGAGCGGCGCACCCAGGACCTCTGCCCGCTCCGCGAGCGCCGCGAGCCGCCCGGGATCGGGCCGCTCCGCACCCCCGAGCCCGAGCCCGACCCCGTGCAGCACGACGGTCACGCCCCGCGCCCGCAGCCGCAGCAGCGACTCCGGTACGTGCCCCGGGCAGACGTTCTCCGCGACGGCCTCGACCCAGTCCACGTCCATCCGCTCCACGGCCTCCGCGATCTCGGGCCGCCACCCGATCCCGGCCCCGAGCCGCAGCCCCGCCCCCGCCCGCCCGCTCAGCTCCACGGTCATCCCGTCCCCCTCCCGTCGCACGTTCTCGCGAAGGGGTGATGACCGGCGGGGGAGCGGGTCAACCGTTCGGGGGACTTTCTCAGAGCTGGACTTGAGGTTGAGGGCGTCCGCCGCCGCGTCGAGCGGGCCTCGGCATCGTCCGCGCCGGGGAGCCCGCAGATCCGGTGGCGCTTCGGCGCTCCCCGGGGGTGGGACACTCCGCCGCATGAGCGACACGTACTGTCCGCGGTGCGATCTCGTCGTCGGCAGGGGTTGCGCCTGCCCCGAAGACGGCAGCGCCCCGGCGAAGACCCCGGAAAGCCGTCCGGTGCGTCAGGAATGGCGTCGGTTCCCCGGTGCCGCCATCCTGATCAAACGCGACGGGAAGGCGCACGTCCCCGGCGCTTGCGATCACATGACGGAGGACGACGTCCGGGCCCCGCGCTGGGGCTGGATTCTCGACCCCCGTCCGGGCACGTGGGAGCACATCGGCGAGGGCGGGGAGCCCGTGACGGCCACGGGCGGGAACACGGCCGCGCGGGCCACGAGCCGCTGTCTGCACTGCGTGGAAGCCCTCGGCTGAGCAGGACGCGCGCCCGCCCGCCGCACGCCGTCACCCCTCCCCCAGCACCGCCCCCACCGTCCGCCTCCCCACCCCCGCCATCAGCGGATTGTCCGCCGAGTGCGTGACGAAGACGAGGCCCAGGGCCAGGGCCCAGCCGCGGGCCCGTGTCCAGGTCGCCTCGTCCACCCCGCCGTGCGCCGCGCGGAACGTGTCGCGGTCGGCCTCGCGCGGGAAGAGCATCCAGGCCGCCGCGAGGTCTGTCGCCGGGTCGCCGCCGGTCAGGTCGCCGAAGTCGACGACGCCACTCAACTCCCCCTCGTGCACGAGGATGTTGGCCGGGTGCAGATCGCCGTGGAGCCACAGCGGCGGGCCCGTCCACTCGGGGGCCGCGAGCGCGCGGCGCCACACCTCGTACGCCGCGGGCTCGCCCAGCGCCGCCAGGTTCTCCGCCACGCCCGCCGCCCGGTGCGCGAGCGGTACGCCGCGCGCCGCGTGGACCGGTGCTTCCGGCGACGCGGGCGTGTGCAGCGCGCCCAGGAAGGCGCCGAGCGCACGCGCCGCCGCCCCCGGGTCGGCCGGTGGCGTGTGCGCCGCCGTCTCGCCCGGCAGGTACGGGACGACGCTCCACGCCCACGGATACCCGCACCCCGGCACACCCTCCCGTACCGGTGTCGGCACGGGGAGCGGCAGCCGCGCGGCGAGCGACGGCAGCCAGCGCTGCTCGTTGCGTACGAGACCCGCCGCCCGCGCGCGCCGGGGCAGCCGCACGAGATACGCAGTGCCCAATCGGCACACGAGGTTGTCCCAGCCGTGCGCGAGCACCGTGAGCGGGAGATCCGCGAGATCCGGATGCTGCGCGGCGAGCAGTCGCCGGATCAGCTCCGGCGGGAGCGGCACCTCGGCCGCGGGCATCGCGCGCACCGCTCAGCCCGCGAATTCCCGCAGGTCCGCGACCGCCGTCGCGGAGCCCGGCACGACCTCGGTGAAGCCCGCGTCGTGGACCACGGGGAGCCCGGCCGCGACGAGCGACCGCCACCGCTCCTCGTCCGCCGTGCGTACCGCGAGCGGGAACCCGGCCTCCGCCCACGCGGTGCGGCGCTTGTCGTCCAGCTCCCACCACGCGAGCTGCACCGCGTGCCCCGCCTGCGCCATCGTCTTGCCCGCCGACATCTCCACCCCGGGGTTGAGCCACACGACGGGGACACCGGGGGCGGGCGCGGCGGGCGGCTCCGGGTCGCTCAGCTCCGTCCCCGACACCTGGAGCTTCGCGAGGTCCTTGGGCCAGCCGTCGAGCGGGATAGGCGGGTAGACCCGCACCTCGGCGCTCCCGCCGCGCAGCGTCAGCCCCTCCAGCGCCTCGGCCCGCCGCCACTCGGAGCCCCGCGCCCGCCGTACGACCTTGCGGATACGGGCGTCCTGCCAGTCCCGTACCGCCCCGGCCCACGGCCCCTCGCCCACCGAGCGCGGGTCGGAGAGCAGCGCGAGCACCGCGCGGGCCGCCGTCTCCAGCGCGTCGGTACGGGCCGGGGGCGCCGTCTTCTCCAGGTGCAGCACGAGCGGGAGGACGAACTGGGGGGCCTCGTCGCGGGGCGAGCGGGTCTCGGTGAAGGGCGGGGGAGGGAAGTCGCTGCTGGTCACGTCCCCCAGTCTGCCAGGGGCCCGCCACCCCGCTGCCGGAGCCCGGGAAAGGCTTGGCGCACCGCGTGCGCCCCGCCATGATGGGGCGCATGAAGAGCGATCTGTTCGGTGCCGACTTCCTCGCCCAAGCCCCCGTCCCCGGCCTGACGGTGGAGAACCCCAAGACTCTCAAGTACGTCGTGCGGGGCGAGATGTTCGCGCGGCAGGGCGCCATGATCGCCTTCCGCGGCGATCTCCGCTTCGAGCGCAAGGGCCAGGGCATAGGGGGCCTCCTCAAGCGGGCCGTGACCGGCGAGGGTCTCCCGCTCATGTCCGTCGCGGGCAACGGCGAGGCGTGGTTCGCGCACGAGGCGCAGAACGTCTTCGTCGTCGAGATCGAGCAGGGCGACGAACTCACGGTCAACGGCCGCAACGTGCTGTGCTTCGACCCGAGCCTCGGCTACGAGATCAAGACGGTGAAGGGCGCGGGCATGACCGGCGGCGGCCTCTTCAACAGCGTCTTCTCCGGGCAGGGGAAGCTCGGCCTCATGTGCGAGGGGCACCCGCTCGTCATCCCGGTCGGCCAGGGACAGCCCGTCTTCGTGGACACCGACGCCGTCGTCGGCTGGAGCGCCCACCTCCGGACGAGCCTGCACCGCTCGCAGAGCGTCGGCTCGATGCTGCGCGGCGGCTCCGGCGAGGCGGTCCAACTGCGGCTCGACGGCGAGGGGTTCGTCATCGTACGGCCGAGCGAGGCGAAGCCGGAGCAGAAGTCGGGCTGAGGGCGGGGGCAGAAACCGAACGCCGCCCCGCTCCCCTCACCCCGAGCAGGCCGTCCGCTGCCCCTCCAGCCAGGCGCAGCGCGGGCACAGCGTGATCCCACGGTGCGACTCGGGGTACTCGCTCGGCTCCTGGCACAGCACGCAGGCGGCGCGGGGCTCCGCCGCCTCCCGTTCTTCCCCGGCCACCGCTCGGCCCGCCCCGTCCGCCGCCGTGCCGTCCGTCTCTTCCGTCACCGCTCAGCCCTCCCCGTCGTCCGCCGCCACCAGCGGCTTCGCGTCCCGCGCGAGCGCCGTGAGCCGTGAGATCGCGCGGAAGTACTTCTTCCGGTAGCCCCCGTTCAGCATCTCCTCGGAGAAGAGCCGGTCGAAGGGCAGGCCCGCGGCGAGGACGGGGACCTCGCGGTCGTAGAGGCGGTCGGCGAGGACGACGAGGCGCAGCGCCGTCGACTGGTCGGGCACCGGGGCGACCCCGGTGAGGCACACCGCGCTGAGCCCGTCCGTGAGCGCCCCGTAGCGGCTCGGGTGGACGCGGGCGAGGTGGCCGAGGAGGGCGGGGAACGCGTCGAGGCTCGCGCCCGGCGTCGCCTCGGCGACCCGTACCACCCGCTCCTCGGCGAACGGCGCGGGTGCCTCGGGCAGGCCCCGGTGCCGGTAGTCGTCGCCGTCGATGCGCAGCGCGCGGAAGTGGGCGGACAGGCCCTGGATCTCGCGGAGGAAGTCCTGCGCGGCGAAGCGGCCCTCGCCGAGCTTGCCGGGCAGCGTGTTCGACGTCGCCGCGAGCGCCACACCCGCCTCGACGAGCCGCGCGAGCAGCGAGGAGACGAGCACCGTGTCGCCCGGGTCGTCCAGCTCGAACTCGTCGATGCACAGCAGCCGGTGGCCGCTCAAGGTCGCGACCGTCTGCTGGAAGCCGAGCGCGCCGACGAGGTTCGTCAGCTCCACGAACGTGCCGAACGCCTTCTTCTCGGGCGGCGCGTCGGTCGCGTGCCACAGCGAGGCGAGCAGGTGCGTCTTGCCGACGCCGTAGCCGCCGTCGAGGTACATGCCGCGCGGGGCCGCCGGAGCGCTCGTACGGGCCTTGCGGCCGAACCACCCGCGCTTGCCGGTGGCCGCGGGCGCCGCGCCGAGCGAGGCCGCGAACGCGGACAGTTCCCGTACCGCCTCCGACTGGCTCGGCTGCTTCGGGTCCGGTACGTACGTGCTGAAGCGGACCGCGTCGAAGCGCGGCGGCGGCACCAGCTCCGCGACCAGCCGCTCCGGCGGGACGCGGGGCTCGCGGGCGCACAGTGACAGGGGCCGTGCCTCGGCTATGGGCGCGGGCGAGGGCGTAGGGGTCGACACAAATACCCAGCTTAAGCGCCGTGCGAGACTGCCGGTATGCGACGCCTGTTCCCCGTGACCGACCCGACACCCAACGTGACCGACGCCGATCGGGAGTGGCCGCTCCCCGAGCTGGCCGCGCTCTACGCGTACCCCGAGCCGCTGCCCGAGGGCGGGGTCCTGCGCGCCAACATGGTCACGACGCTCGACGGCGCCGCCTTCCACGACGGCCGCTCGCAGGGCATCTCGGGAGCGGCCGACATGCGGGTCTTCGGGGTGCTGCGGGCGCTTGCGGACGTCGTGGTGGTCGGCGCCGAGACCGTACGGCGGGAGGGGTACCGGCCCGCGAAGGCGCGTGAGGCCTTCGCGGAGGCGCGCGAGGCGGCGGGACAGGCGCCCGCCGCGGCGATCGCCGTCGTCTCGGCCTCGCTCGACCTCGACTTCACGATGCCCCTCTTCACCGCACCCGTCGTGCCCACCCTGGTCCTCACCGGGGCCGAGGCCCCCGCCGAGCGGGTCGCCGCCGCGCGGCAAGCGGGCGCCGAGGTCGTCGTCGCGGGGAGCGGCCGGGGCGCCGATCCCGTCCGCCTGCGCGCCGAACTCGCCGCGCGCGGCCTGCGCCGCCAACTCGCCGAGGGCGGCCCCCGCCTGCTGGGCCAGCTCATCGCCGCCGACACGGTCGACGAACTGTGCCTGACCGTCTCGCCCTTCCTCACCGGGGGCGACGCGAGCCGCATCGCCTACGCGGCCCAGGGCCTCGCGACCCCGGCCCGCATGCGCCCCGCCTCGATCCTCACGGAGGACGGCTTCCTGCTGACGCGGTACGTGCGCGAGACGGCCTGAGGCGCGGGACACGCGACGGGGCGGGCCGCCCCCGAAGGGAAACGACCCGCCCCGCGGCCCGCCCTGCGGCTCAGCGCCCCCTCACAGGTGCACCGCCGCCGTCACCACGAAGCCGCCCAGCGCCACGAACCACACGTACGGCAGCGTGCGGACCATGACCTGCTGCGGGCTCACGCCCGCGTACTGCGCGGCCCACACCGTCTGCGTGCTCGTCGGGTCGGCGACGCCGAAGACCTGGTTGTACGAGGCCGTGATGCCGAGCACCGCGATCGCCGGGTAGATCCCGGTCGCGATGAGCACGCCCGCGATGCCGGCCCCGAGCCCGTACACGTTGAGCGGGCCCCGGTACAGGCACAGCGGCACGAGCAGCGCGAAGACCACGACGAACAGGATCGGGTTCTCCGGCGTGACCGCCCGCACGAGCGGTTCGAGCGCGTCGATCGCGCCCGGCAGCTTCACCGCGGCGAGCAGGATGCCGATCGCGACGAACAGCGTCATCGGCGCGGCGGCGACCTCGAAGCCGCTGTAGAGCGTGCGCAGGAGGCGCTTGTTCATCTCGCCGGGGCGGGTCGTCGTCACGAGCGCGTACAGCACCCCCGCGAGCAGCGAGGGGATGATCGCGACGTCGAGGCCGAGCGCGAGCACGAGCGGGACCAGCGGTGTGAGCAGCGCGTACCAGGGGGCGTCGCCCAGCTCGGCGCGACGGCGCGCGGCCTTCGAGCGCGGCGCCTCGGTGCGGAAGGCCCACGCGTGCTCGACGCCCTTGCGCCGCGACTCGATCAGCACGAACATCACGGCCGCGAAGAGCGCGAACGGGAAGAGCTGGATCATGAAGTGGCGCACGTCGTGCACCGGCATGTCGAGCGCGCTGGAGAAGAACTGCCACACCGGCAGCTCGAAGGGCATCCCCGCGGCGATGCCCATGAGGACCGTTCCCGCCGCCGTGACCTTGGGGATGCCGACCGCGATCATCGCGGGGATGCCGATGATGCCCGCGAGCATCGCGGCGGGCGCCGAGCCGGTGACCGTCCCGATGAGCGTCGAGACGATCAGCACGCCGAGCGCGACGATCGTGGGCCGGTCGCCGCCGAACTCGACGATCTTGCGCACCAGCGTCCCCGCGATGCCCGTCTCGTCGAGGAGCTTGCCGAGCCAGGAACCGAGCAGGATCGCGATCATCGTCGCGGCGAGCGCGGGGGCGCCCTCCTGGAGCACGGTGTCCAGGACGCTGTTCTTGCCGGTGAGCGGCGCGCCCGAGACGAGCGCGATGACGACACCGAGGAGGACGAGCGCGAAGGCGGTGGGGAGCTTGCGGGTGAGCATCGCGACGACACCGGCCGCCATGATGATCAGGATGATGATGCCCATGACTTACTTCTCTCTGGCCGAGGGCGCCGGGGCGGGCACGTCGGCGGTGTAGGACGCGGCGAGCGCGGCGGACAGCAGGAGCGGGCTGCGGCCGAGACCGCGGACGGTGCGCGCGTAGGCGTGGGCGGCGAGCTCCTCGGCCCCCGCGACGTGCGCGGGGACGCGCAGCCGCCCCAGCCGCAGCGCGGTGTGCCCGAGCGCGTGCTTGAGCGCGGCCCGCTCGGGGCCGTGGTGGAGCCGCTCGTGCACCGCCTCGTGGGCGAGCGCGGCGGCCCGTACCGAACCGGCGGGGAACCACTGGCGCCACCCGTGCCGGGCCACGAGCCGCTCGGCGGCGGCGATCGCGTCGGTGTACAGCTCCACGGCCTGTGGCCGCGAGGTGTAGCGGGCGAGCAGCCCGCGCTCCAGGCCGCCCGTGCTCTCGACGACGTGCGCGGGAGCGGGCGAGGGCGTGCGCGCGAGCTCCGTGCCGAAGCGGTCGGCCGCCTCGGCCCAGCCCCGCAGCACGGCGGGGTCGCGGTGCGCGTGCAGCGGCAGCGAGGCGAGGAACCGGACCCCGTACTCGATGTCGTCCACGCGCGACAGGTCTTCGGTCGTCACGGTCATGAGCGCTCCTCCACCAAGGCCACGACCCGCTCGTCCGCGGGCCGCCCTTCCAGCTCCGTCCGCGCGAGCGCGAGCAGCGGCTGCGGGTCGAGCACCCCGGACAGGTCCGCGATGCGCGAGCCGATGAGCAGCCGCAGCGCCGGGGCACGCACCCCGCCGTCCCCGTACGCCGTGGACTCGTCCACGAGCGTCGCGAGGGTGTGCGCGGCGGCGCCCACGGTCGTCGTCTCGATCCGCGCGTCCGGCGCGTGCAGCCGTACGACGCCGTCCGCGTCCACGACCCGCACGGGGTGCTTGACGCCGCGCAGCCTGCGGTGCTTCTCGGCCCCGTAGACCGTGTACGCGTTCGTCCTGGCCAGCTCGCGCACCTCGCCCTCCGGCGCCTTCAGGCTCGTCGCCGCGAGGCGCAGCCGCTCCGCGTCGTCGGCCCGGTGCGCCCGGTCCTGGGTGCGCAGTTCGGTGGCACCCGTCGCGACCGCCCGCACCGTGTTGGTCTGCGGGTCCACGGTCACCTCGACCTCGACCGCGTCGGCCGCCGCGCCCTGCGCGATGACGGCCCGCTCGGCCTCGGCCCGTACCGCGAGGATGTCCTCCTGACCCGCGCCCGGGATGATCCGCTCGACCTGCTCGCGCACGAGCGCGAGCGCGACACCGATCGGGCTGATCACCTCGTGGTGGCGCGCGAGTCTGCCTTCCAGCCCGGTCACGGCCGCGAGGTGCGGCGTGACCGAGGCCGCGCCGCCGCCCCCGCCGACGAGCAGGACCGCGTCCTTGTCGAGCCGGTAGTCGGAGATCATCTTGTCCGCGACCTCGCGCACCCGCGCGATGCCCGCGTCCAGGATCCGCGTCGCCGCGCCGTCCACGTCGGTGCCGAGCGCGGCGGCGAGCGGCGCGAGCGCGGTACGGGCCGTCTCGCGGTCCGCGTGCGCGAAGTCGTCCTCGGGGACGCGGCCGAGCGCGTTCGCCGCGCACGTCATGGTGAGCGCGTAGCGCCCGCCCGCCGCGTCGATCACGACGTGGTCGTCCGCGTCGTCCGGCGTCGGGCGCATCGTGGCGAGCTTCGCGCCCGCCAGCTCCTCCGCTGCCGCGAAGCACGCGTAGGGGAGCCCCGCGATGTGCGCGCTGCGCGGTCCGACCGTGCTCACCCTGCCGTCGCTCACGCGCACCATCGAGCCGCCGCCCACCCCCACCGTGCGCACGTCGAGCGCCGAGAGGTACGAGGTCTTGCCGAGCAGTGTCGCGTGCCGTACCGCGACCTTGCCGCGCCGCACGACGCTGATGTCCGTCGACGTGCCCCCGGTCTCCAGGAACACGCCCTCGCTGACCCGCTCCTGCATGAGCGCGCCCGCGACCCCGGCCGCCGGGCCCGAGAGCACGGTGAGCAGCGGGCGGCGGCGCATCTCGTCGAGCGACATGACGCCGCCGTCGCAGCGCATCACCATGAGCGGCGCCTCGACGCCCGCCTTCGTGATCGCGGCGTCGACGAGGTCCGCGGTCGCGAACATGCGCGGCAGGATCGCGGCGTTGACGACGGCGGTGCGGGTCCGCTTCTGGAGCCCGTAGAGCGAGGTGATGTCGTGCGCGGCGGTCATCGGGACCCCGCGCGCGGCGGCGGCCTCGCGCACCGCGTCCTCGCCCTCGGGGCGGTCCACGCTGAACGGCTGGCTCGCGACGATCACTTCGGCCCCGGCCCGTACGACCTCGTCGACGGCGCGTTCGACCGCCGCGCGGTCGGCCGGGTCGGGGACGTGCGCGTAGCGGAGCGGGAAGTTCTTGCCGGGGATCAGCTCGGTCTTCGCGAGCGAGGCGAGGCGCTTGGTGAAGAGCGCGCCGGCGCCGCCGCCGAGCCCGATGAGCCCGACGGTCGCCACATCGCCCTCCAACAGGGCGTTGGTAGCCTGTGTCGTGCCGTGGGCCAGGAAGGACACGTCCTTGGCGGTGTGCCCGGTCTCGGTGAGCAGCTTGTCGAGCGCCGTCACGATGCCGTGCGCGACCCCGTCCTCGTGATGGTGGCTGGTCGGGACCTTCACCTGGCCGACGAGGGCGAGCGTCGCGCTGTCCACGGCGACGGCGTCGGTGAAGGTTCCGCCCACGTCGATGCCGACGCGGATGCGGTGGGTGGTCATGGTCTGGGCACCTCCTTGTGCTGGGTCGGCGCGTGCGTGGGCGGTGGGCCGGGCGGGACAGGTGGAGCTGTCCCGCCCGGCGGTCTCCGCCCCGGGCGGCCGGGCGCGCCGTCAAGCTTCCCGGGCCCGGTGGGGCTCAGCGGGCGGGGCGGCCGTCGTGGCCGCGTCCGCCCCCGCGGCTCAGTAGCCGCGTACCTCCGGCCAGTGCCGCTCGACGCCCGAGCGGTCCAGCAGCCCGGCGAAGTCCGCGAAGCGGGCCTCGTCCGCCCGCACCTCGCGCGGCGTCAGCTCCTCGTCGAGGCAGTGTGCGGCCAGCGCGCCCGCGACCTCGCCGATGTTCCACTCGACGGGGTGCAGCCGGTAGCAGCCGTTCGTGATGTGCGTCGTGCCGATGTTCTTCGCGGCCGGGAGCAGGTTGCGCACCCGGCGCGGCACGAGCGCGCCGAGCGGGATCTCGAAGGGCACCGAGCCGATGTCGACGTAGTTGTCGCCGCCCGTCGAGGGGTGCAGGTCGATGCGGTAACTGCCGACGCCGACCGAGTCCGGGTAGCGGGTGCCGCCGGTCGGGCCGACGAGGTCGATCGCCACGTCATGCTCGGTGACGGTCGTGACGGCCTTGATGCGCCGCGACTCGCGCACGTACGGGGCCTTCGCGAGCCCGTCCTCCGTGCCCATGACGTCCGGGCGCAGGCGCAACCCGGGGAAGCCCTTGCCGCCGTCCGCGCGCGGGGCCTCGGTCTGGAGCCAGTACAGGACCGAGAGCGAGAGCTGCTTGGCCTCGCGTATCGCCTCGGCCGTCGTCTTCTCGCCGCCGCCGATCAGGGGCTTGAGCCAGTAGTCGTTGAGCGGCCAGTTGACGAGCGTGATGTCGGAGCCGAAGGCGCCCTCGCGGTGCAGCTTGCGGGCGAGGATGCGGCGGAAGCCGAAGAGCTCCTTGTCCCCGGCGTCGGCCGACTGGTCGGCGCTCACCGCGAGCGGGTCCTGCTCCGGGTTCGGCACGAACGTACGCGGCACGGCCTCCAGGCTGCGCGGGTCGGGCGCGAGGAAGCCGAGGAGCGGGCCCGGCCAGAAGTCCGGCTGGTAGGAGCGCCAGAAGTCGTAGTCGGCGGGCTTCTCGATCGTGTGGTCCTCGCCCTCGTGGTGCGAGAGCGCGAAACAGAAGGTGATGCCCTGCTGGTTGAGCGGGTCGGCCTGCTCGGGCGCGTGCGGCTCGCCGGTCTCGGCGCGCGACTCGGCGCCGAGCACGTGCTCGACGTCCGCGAGTTCGAGCAGTTCGCCGGTCTCGGTCGCGTCGAGCACGTAGGACGCGCCGATCGTGCGGCGGCCGCCGTCGCGCAGGTTCTCGACCGTGACCGAGGTGACGGTGTCGCCCTCGGCGCGCGCGGCGACGGGGCGGTGCTCGGTGAGCAGCGTGAGGAGCCCGGCGGAGCGGTACGGGGCGAGCATGCCCTCCAGCGCCGCGAGTCCCGCGCGCGGCTCCGCGCACAGCTTGCTCACGCGCCCGGCGCCCGGGTTGAGCGTCGGCTGCGCCGCCGCCTCGGCACGCAGCGGGTACAGGTCGCGGTAGTAGTCGCGGATCGCCTCGCGCAGCGCGCGGTACGAGGCCGTGACGCCGAACTGCTCGACCCACGGGTGCTCGTCCGGGGGCACGGCCTGCGAGGTGAGCTGGCCGCCGACCCAGTCGGTCTCTTCGGTCAGGACGACGGTGCGCCCCGCCCGGCAGGCGGCGAGGGCGGCGGCGACGCCGCCGAGGCCGCCGCCGACGACGAGGATGTCCGGTTGGCTGGTCACAAGCTCTCCTAGTGGTGCGGGTGGTGCGGGTGGTGCTCGGTGGTGCGGTGTTGCCGGTACGGGGCCGGGCGGCGTGTCAGGTCGTCGCCAGGTCCCGTACCGCCTCGGGGGCCGGTCCCGCCGTCGCGCCCGGCCGGAAGGCGCACGGCACGAGCGGCTCGTCCGCCTCCTCGCCCGCGACGAGCGCGGCCAGGAGCCGGACCGCCGCGGCGCCGAGCCGGGTGCGCGGGATGGCGAAGCCGGTCGGCACCGGCTCGCCCGCGAGGTCGGGGGGCGGGTCGCCGAGCAGTGCGAGGCTCAGTTCGCGCGGGCAGTCGAGCCCGGCCGCCGCGACGGCCGCGCGCAGCGCCCGCCAGGCGGCGCCCGTGTCGGTCTCCTCCGCGACGAACGCGGTGACGCCCTCCGCGCGCCAGGCCCGCAGCCGCTCGGGGGTCAGGTCCCCCTCCGGCGCGGCGGTGCGGAAGACGGCGCCCTCCAGGGGGAGCCCGGCCTCCTCCAGACCGGCGAGGAAGCCGCGTTCGCGGTCGGCCGTCGCGGGGGCCTCGTCGTCCTCGCGCACGAGCACGATCCGCCGGTGCCCGAGAGCGACGAGGTGCTGTACGACCTCGCGGCTCGCCGGGGCGTAGTCGGCGCCGACCCACGCGAGCCCGTCCAGCTCGTCCCTGCGGCCCAGGTGGACGACGGGGAAACCGTCGGCCACGAGCCGCCGCAGTTCGCGGGCGGGCGCGTGCCGCCCGAGGAAGAGACAGCCGTCCGCGAGCCGCACGCGGCTCAGCGCCTCGGGACCGGGGGCCGCGCCGTGCGCGCTCGATCCCGTGAAGAGCACGAGGTCGAAGCCGCGCGCGGCGGCCTCCTGCTCGACGCCGACGAGGAACGGGTAGTACGAGTGCTGCACGTCCGTCGGGAAGGTCGCCGTGAAGCTGAAGACGCCGAGCAGGTCGTTCCCGGCCCCGGCGAGACTGCGCGCGGCCGGGTCGGGGACGTAGCCCAGGGTGCGGGCCGCGTCCATGACCTTGCGCCGCGTCTCCTCGGAGATCGTCGCGGCCTGCGGCTTGTTGCCGAGCACGAGCGAGACGGTCGCCTGTGAGACCCCCGCCAGACGCGCCACCTCCGCCTGTCGCGGGCGCGCCCGTTTCACGGGCTCGCGCGGCGTTCTCGCTGACTTGCCCGGCTTGTCCGGACTGGTGTCGTTCACGTGTCGACCTCACTCACTAATGCGTATTAGTAATGCGCATTAGTGAGCACTCTCCGACTCGGATGGGCGGAGGTCAAGAGGGTGTGAGCGATTTCCCCGCGCCAGGGGTGTGGTCTGTGCCACGGGAGAGGGGTGCGGGGCGGGCCGGGCCGGACGGCCCGGGCCCCTGGACCCTCCTTACGGAATGTCCCGTTCCGTTTACCGTCCGCTGGGCAGACTAGGAACGCACGCCATCCCGTTCACGGGGTAGTGGGGAAACCGTACGGCCGGTGATCACCGGCCCGTTGAGAGAAGAGGCGCCCGAGGTGTTCACGAGCGTACTGATGATCGAACAGGCCCTGTCCACGGTGGACATCGAGTTCGTCACCACCCTGCACGGCGAGGAGGCCGTGACCTTCCACGTCCTGATGCAGCCCCGGGGCGATCAGGACCGGCTGCTGCGCGCGGTGGACGACGTGGCGCTCGGTGAGCTGACCGACGTGGTGCGGGAGGCGGAGGTGCCGGAGGGCGAGTCCGCGGTGCCGCCCGCGAAGATCGCCCTGGAGCACTCGCTCCAGTCGCTGCGCGCCGCCGGTGCCCAGGCCGTGGGCCACGTCGTCGAGAACCACCCGCTCGACGCGGTCGCGACGGCGGTCAAGGAGACGGGAGCGGACGAGGTGATCGTCCTGACCGCGCCGCACTACGTCGAGGAGTTCTTCCACCGCGACTGGGCCTCGCGCGCCCGCCACAAGGTCGGCGTCCCGGTCCTCAAGCTCTACGCGCACAGCCCGGACGCCGAGAACTGACGTCCCCGGCCGGGCGCGCCCGGAACGCGAGGAGACCGGCGGCGGTGCTCGCGTTCCGGGGCGGCTGCGCGGCTGGTCGCGGCACGAGCGCAGACCGCCCAGTCGTCAGACATTGCCCAGCCGCTCGGCATCGCAAAGCCGCTTGGCATTTCGTTCTAAGGTGGCCCCGAAGATTTCGTTCCCGGGACGCACCGCGGTGTCCCGGCCCCACCCCCTGGAGACACCACAGATGGCAGCCGGCCTTCCCCCCGCCCTCGACCGACCGCACTTCATCGGGATCGGTGGGGCCGGGATGTCGGGCATCGCGCGGATTCTCGCCCAGCGCGGGGCGAGCGTCGCGGGCAGTGACGCGAAGGACTCGGCGACCGCCGCATCGCTGCGTGCCCTCGGCGCCACCGTCCACCTCGGCCACGACGCGGCCCACCTCGCCGAGGACACCTCCGCCGTCGTCGTCTCCTCCGCGATCCGCGCCGACAACCCCGAGCTGGTCCGCGCCCGGGAGCTCGGCATCCCCGTCGTCCACCGCTCCGACGCCCTCGCCGCCCTCATGGACGGCACGCGCCCGCTCGCGATCGCGGGCACGCACGGCAAGACGACGACGACCTCGATGCTCGCCGTCTCCCTCACGGCGCTCGGTCTCGACCCCTCGTACGCGATCGGCGGCGACCTCGACGCGCCTGGCTCCAACGCGCACCACGGCACCGGCGAGATCTTCGTGGCCGAGGCCGACGAGAGCGACCGCAGCTTCCACACGTACGCGCCCGAGGTCGCCGTCGTCCTCAACGTCGAACTCGACCACCACGCCAACTACGCCTCGATCGACGAGATCTACGAGTCCTTCGAGATCTTCGTCGGCAAGATCGTCCCCGGCGGCACGCTCGTGATCTCCGCCGATCACGAGGGCGCCCGCGAGCTGACCCGTCGCGTGCGGGACCGGGCGGACCTGAAGGTCCTCACCTACGGCTCCGCCGAGGACGCGGACGTACGGGTGCGCAAGGTCACCCCGCGCGGGCTGACCAGCGAGGTCACCGTCTCGCTGAACGGGAAGCTGCTCACCTTCACGGTGTCCGTGCCCGGCAGCCACTACGCGCACAACGCGGTCGCCGCGCTCGTCGCGGGCGTCTCCCTCGGCGTCCCCCTGCACAACCTCGCCTCCGCGCTTCGCAGCTACACGGGCGTGAAGCGGCGCCTCCAGCTCAAGGGCGAGGCCGCGGGCGTGCAGGTCGTCGACTCGTACGCGCACCACCCGACCGAGATGGCCGCCGACCTGGAGGCGATGCGGGGCGCCGTCGAGGGGCGCATCCTCGTCGTCTTCCAGCCGCACCTCTTCTCGCGCACGCAGGAGCTGGGCAAGGAGATGGGCCAGGCCCTCGCGCTCGCCGACTCCTCCCTGGTCCTGGACATCTACCCGGCCCGCGAGGACCCGATCGAGGGCGTCACGAGCGAGCTGATCATCGCCGCGGGGCGCGCCGCCGGGGCCGACGTGAGCCCGCTGCACGCGAAGGACGAGGTCGCGGAGGCCGTCGCGGGAATGGCGAAGCCCGGTGATCTCGTTCTCACCATGGGGGCGGGCGATGTCACGGACCTCGGCCCCGCCGTCCTGGACCGGCTCGCCGCCGGACCGCACCACGAGCAGTGAGGAGCAGGCCATGGCGTACAACGTCGAGAAGTCGGACCAGGAGTGGCGCGAGGAGCTGACGCCGAACGAGTACGCGGTGCTCCGCCAGGCCGGCACCGAGCCCGCCTTCGTCGGTGAGTACACCGACACGAAGACCAAGGGCGTCTACGACTGCCGCGCCTGCGGTGCCGAGTTGTTCACCTCGGACACGAAGTTCGAGTCGCACTGCGGCTGGCCGTCCTTCTTCGACCCGAAGGACTCCGACGCCGTCGAGCTGATCGAGGACCGCTCGCACGGCATGGTCCGCACCGAGGTCCGGTGCGCCAACTGCGGCTCCCACCTCGGCCACGTCTTCGCGGGCGAGGGCTACGCGACGCCGACGGACCAGCGGTACTGCATCAACTCGATCTCCGTGAAGCTCGTCCCGGACGACGAGAGCTGACGCGAGGGCCCGCACCGCGGGCCCGGGGGCGTGGAAGGGGCGGGAGGGGCTGACGCCGCCCGCCCCTTCGCTCTAGGCTCCTCGGGTGACAGCAACGCGCAAGACCCTGCGGGCCGTCAGCGACCTGCACATCTCGTACGAGGAGAACCGGGCCCTCACCGAGGGGATACGCCCCGCGCACCCGGAGGACTGGCTCATCGTCGCGGGCGACGTCGGCGAGCGGTTCGCCGACATCGCATGGGCGCTGCGCCTGCTCGCGGGCCGCTTCGCGCGCGTCGTGTGGGCGCCGGGGAACCACGAGCTGTGGACCCTGCCCACCGAGCCGGACCAGGCGCGCGGCGTGGCCAGGTACGACAAACTCGTCGCGCTGTGCCGCGAGCTCGGCGTCCTGACCCCCGAGGACCCCTGGCCGGTGTGGGACGGGCCCGGCGGCGGCCCCGACGGTGCGGGCGGCCCGCTCCGCATCGCCCCGCTCTTCACCCTGTACGACTACTCCTGGTACGCCCCGGGCACCACGACGCCCGAGGCTTCCCTCGCCCGCGCCCACGAGGCGGGCATCGTCTGCACCGACGAGGCCGTGCTCCACCACGAGCCCTACGCGGGCCGCGCCCAGTGGTGCGCGGACCGGATCGCGTACACCGAGGGACGGCTCGCCGAGGCGGCGGGCGGCCCGCCGCTCGTCCTCGTCAACCACTGGCCCCTCGTGCGGCAGCCGACCGAGATCATGACGCACCAGGAGTTCGCGCAGTGGTGCGGCACGGCCCGCACCGCCGACTGGCACACGCGCTTCGACGTCCGTGCCGTCGTCTACGGGCACCTGCACATCCCCCGCTCGACCCGCTACGACGGCGTGCCGTTCGAGGAGGTCTCGCTCGGATACCCGCGCGAGTGGAAGCGCTTCGGGCGCCGCGCCGAACTCGCCCGCCCCGTCTTCCCCGGGGCCGCCTCGTGATCGCCCACGTCCTGCCCGAGGGCATCAGCACCGCGTACCACCACGGGACGGACCCGCACACCACGCTCTTCCCGGAGGAGGAGCCCTTCGTGGCGCGCGCGGTCGCGAAGCGGCGTGCGGAGTTCACGACGGTACGGGGCTGCGCGCGCCGCGCGCTCGCGGCGCTCGGCCGCCCCCCGGTGCCGCTCCTTCCCGGCGAACGCGGCGCCCCGGGCTGGCCCGCGGGGATCGTCGGCAGCATGACCCACTGCCCCGGCTACAGCGCCGCCGCCGTGGCCCCCGCCGAGGACTGGCGCAGCCTCGGCATCGACGCGGAACAGAACGCGCCCCTGCCCCCGGGGGTCCTCGACCTGATCGCCCTCCCCGCCGACCGCGAGGCCCTCGCGGCCCTCCCCCCGGACGGCCCGGCCTGGGACCGCATCCTCTTCAGCGCGAAGGAGTCGGTCTACAAGGCGTGGTTCCCGCTCGCCCGCCGCTTCCTCGACTTCACCGAGGCGGAGCTCGTCCTGTCGGCGGACGGCACCTTCGCCGCGCGCGTGCTGGTGGCGGGTCCCATCAGGGAGTTGAGCGGGAGGTGGGCGGCGGGGGACGAACTGGTCGTGACGGCGGTGACGGTAGGGGGGTGAGGACGGGCCCCCGCGGGCCCGGGGCGGGGGCCCAGCCCCCGAGGAGGCGGCGCCAGCGGCTCGCGCGGGTGCGCTGGTGCCAGCTCTCGAACGCGCTCACGCGGTGCGGGCCGCCCTCCGCGAGGGTCGCGGTGAGCGCGGCCAGGTGGGCACGGGGGGCCGACCGCAGGACGGGGCGCAGTACTTCGTCCAGGAGCGTCGCGCTCGTCGCCTCCCAGCCGGGACCCGCTCCCGGGTGAGCCGTCCAGTCGACGAAGCAACCCGCCGCCGTGGCCGGGTCGGTGCGCAGCCGTTCTCCGAAACCGGCACGCCGCGCCGCCTGTTGGTACGCGGCGAGGAGTGCCGCGTCGCCGGAGTGCGCGAGCCCGTACAACTCGCCCTCCGGGCTGCCCGGTTGCCGGAGCACCGCGTGGCCCAGGACCGCGTACGCGTGCGCGAGCAGCCGGGTGGGCTCCGTGAGACCCGCCGACTCCCTTAGCCTCACGGCCTGTTCGGCCCAGTCCGTGCCGCGGCCCTCGGCGATGTCCCCGGCCAGTTCGAGGAGACGCAGGCGGGCGCGGGTGCGGGGGGTCAGTTCGGCGGGGAAGGAGCGGAACAGGTGGGCGGCGAGGGCGCGGCCGGCCGCCGCTTCCTCCTCCGTACCCATGCCCCCGCGCTCCGCCGCCGCGACCGCCTCGCGCCACGTACCCGCCGCCCGGTGGCTGTCGGAGTCGGCGGCCTCCAGGATGTGCGCCATCTCGGCGAGCCCGGGCGGCTGTTCGGTCCACACGAGCCGCAACGCCGTGCGCAGCAAGGTGGGTTCGGTCGACCAGGACGGGCGCGAGGTCCGCAGCAGCTCGTCCCAGGCCGCGACCGCGTCGAGCGCGAACGCGCGCGCCGAGGCCGCGCCCGCGCACATGCGCAGGTGCGGCACGGGTGTGACGGCGGCGTCGAGCGGGAGGTCGACGGAAGCCAAGAGGGCCTGTGCGTCGAGCGGTTCGCGTGCCGCGTACCGCTCAAGGCGGGGCAGCAGTACGGTGCACAGCTCGGGCAGCCCCGCGAGCGCCCCGGCGACGGGGAGCGCCTCCTCCTCGGCGGGTGCGCGGGTGAGGGCGGTCGCGATCCGGTCGGCCACGTCCTCCAGCACCGGCCCCTCGATCGCGACGCCCAGCACGGCGGCGGCCTGGAGCAGCGCGACGGAGCGGCGCGGGCCGAGGGTGGGTCCGGAGACGGCCTCGCGCAGCCCCGCCCCGAGGCGCGCGGCGAGCGCGGCACGGCCGGAGGCGGTGAGCGAGGCCGTGCCGGGCACGGGGACCCCGGTGGGCCGGCCCGCGACGAGCGCCATGAGCACGGCACCGGCGAGCGGCGCGGTGACGTGGAGGGGCGCGCGGTCCTCGAGCCGCGCCCACACGCGCGCGAGACCGGCGGCCTCGGCGTCGCTCGCGGGCGCCTCGGCTTCGAGGAGTTCGGTCAACGTGCCCACCGCTCGGGGCAGTTCGTCGGCGGGCAGCGCGTCGAGCGCGGCGGGCAGCAGGGCCCGTACCGCCGTGGGGACCGTGAGCCGTTCACGGTGCGCGGCGGCGAGGAGCGCGAAGCCGTCGAGGGCGGGGCCCGCGCCCGCCGCGAGCGCGGGCCGCCCCTCGCGCCACAGCCACGCCGCGCCCGCCGCCCACAGATCCGTGACCGGCTCGGCCGGGGGCAGCGCCCCGTCGAGCAGCCGCTGCCCCGCGACGGCGGGGGCGCTCCCGAGCGGCACCCCGACGACGAGCCGCCCGCTGCGGGCCGCCTCCTGCGGCCCGTGCGTCGTGAACGACAGCGACCCGGCCCGCTCCGGGGGCAGTACGGCGCAGGCGAGGGCTATCCACCGCGCGACGAGCGAGGGGTCCTTCTCGGCGACGAGGAACGGCACGCCCGTACCGCCCGAAGGCGCCCCGGCCGCCTCGTACGGCGCCCCCGCCTCGTACGGCGCCCCTTCCGCGTCCCGAGCCCCCGCCCCCTCCCGCGTCAGCACTTCCCGCACGCCTTCGAGGAAGGCCCCGACCCACGGCGCCCGCGCCCGCGCGAAGTCCCCGAGCGCCGAGGAGGCGGGCGGCTCGGCGGCGAGCGGGTCCCCGCTGCCCCACCCGGGCGCGTCGAGAAAGGCGACGGGCGGCCTGCCCCCGGGCAGCCGCGCCCCGGCGGGCAGATGCACGCAGTGCGCGGCGACCCCGCCCCCCTGCGCGCTCAGCCGCGTCAGCACCCGCCCGCCGCCCGGCAGTACGTCGAGCACCCCCACGCTCGTCCCCGCCTCGGGCACGGGCCACCCGAGCGCGGCCACGGCCCGCACCACCTCGATCCCGGCCGTCACCCGCACCGGGCGCAAAGCGGGCGAACGGCCCGCCGGGGCAGCCGGATCGACGACACCGAGCACCATCCCGTAAGGCCCCGCGTCACCCGATCGCCCGTCCGCCATACCGTCTCCGTGTTCGTCGTACGGGCGTCCGAGAGCGCACCGTGTGCGGGGAATCGTAGCGGGGGCGCTCCACCGGGGTGGCGGGGACGGCGAGTCCACCGGACGACGGGGTGGGGCGACCATCAAATTCCGTGCGCTCGGGTGGAGTTGTCGCGTGGCGGCCGCCGTGCTCCGGTTCGCGGGTGCGACCTCGTGGGGCCGCGCGGTGCGGCGCCCGCCCCTGCCGTGGCCTCAGTCCCGGGCGCGGTAGGCGCACAGGAGGGCGGCGTCGTCCGCGAGGCGGTCGTGGGTGTGGCGGACGACGTCCTCCACGACCCGCCGCGCGAGCCGGTCCCTGTCCCGTCCGCCGAAGAGGGCGAGGCGCTCCGCGAGCGGGTAGAAGGCGCCGTCGTCGTCCCGGGCCTCGATCACCCCGTCCGTGTACAACAGCATCGTCTCGCCGGGGCCGAACGCGTACCGTTCCACCGTCCACGCGTCCGGGTCGAGCGCCCCGAGCCCCAACGGAGGGGCCGGGCGGGCGGCCTCCAGCGGCTCCGGCCCGCTCGCGCGCAGCACGTACGGGGGCGGGTGGCCGCACGACAGGAGCAGTACGTCCTCGCCCGCGTCGGGCACGTCCACGAGCAGGGCGGTGGCGAAGTCCTCGCCCGCGCCCTTCTGCCCGTTGCTCCACTCCAGCGCCGCGTCCAGGTGGGCGGCCAGCCCCGGCAGGCTCAGGCCGAGGTGCGAGGCCGAGCGGAAGGCGCCGAGGAGGAGCGCGGTGTCGTCGAGGGCGTCGAGGCCCTTGCCCCGCACGTCCCCGATCAGCAGCCGGGTCCCCTCCCGGGTACGCACCACCCCGTAGAAGTCCCCGCCGATCTGCGCCACTTCACCGGCCGCGCGGTACTCGCAGCCGATCCGCAGCGGGCCCAGGCGGGCGGGCGGCGGGCGCAGCAGCACGTCGTTGGTGGCCTCGGCCATGGCACGCACCCGGGCCAGTTCCGACTCGCGGCGGGTGCGGGCCCGGCTGTAGAGGACGAGGGCCAGTGAGATCACCGCGACGGCGGCCACCTGCACCGCCGTGTTCGGGGTCTCCGTCTCCTCCCGCGCCACGCCCAGCAGGAACTGGAGGACGACGGCGAGCGCCGCCACGCCCGCCGTCGTACCGGGCCCGGCCGAGGCGGCCGTCAGCGCCGGGGCCACCGCGAGGAGCGGACCGAGGTGGACCGACCGGGGCACCGCGAGATCGACTACGCCGAGAACCACCATGGACGCCACAGGCACCAGCACGGCGGGACGCAGAACGCGCCCGCGTCCACGGCGGGGGGCGGGCGGGAAGACCGGCTCAGACATATGCCTATTCGTACCGCAATGCCGCATCCGGGGACCGCCTTGCGCGGATGGCGCGCGGGGTGAGGGGTGGCAGGGGCGGAGGCGTCTCGGGCGGGATCGCGGGCGGGGCCCGGCCGGGGCCCGGCGCGCGTGGCGGGCGCGTTCCCGCGTACGAAGCGGGCGCGCCCCTGCGCGGGGCACCCGCGTCAGCGGCCGGGGGGCGCCCCGCACGGAGTCTTGACGTCGCCCCCGCCCGTCCCTACGGTGACCCACCGACAGCTCTGCATCGTTGTAAATCGTCCGTCCGGCCCGGCCACCCGGCCCGGGCCCGGCGGTGCACGAAGAAGGAGCCCCCCACATGCGCGCGCGCCCGCCCCACCCCTCGCGCCCCTTCCACGCCTCGCGCCCGTTCCGCCTCCTGCGCCTGTTCGGTGTCCTCGCCGTCCTCGTGCTGCTCGGCGCGGGCACGAACGCGGTCCGCCCCGACGAGGCCGCGGCGGCTCCGGCAGCCGCCTCCCCGGCAGCCGCCCCGGCCGCCGCCGGTACGTTCCGCAACCCGCTCAACACCGGCCCGGACCCGTACATGACGTACTGGAACGGCAACTACTACCTGACCACCACGCAGGGCGACAGCGTCAAGATGTGGCGCTCCCCGTCCCTCAGCACCCTCCTGACGGCCGACCCGGTCACCGTGTGGACCGACACCGACGCGAGCCGGAACCAGCACATCTGGGCGCCGGAGTTCTACCGCTTCGGCAACCGCTGGTACCTCTACTACACGGCCGACGACGGCACCGACGACCACCACCGCGTCTTCGTCGCCGAGTCGGACCGGGACGACCCGACCGGCCCGTACCACTTCAAGGCGAAGCTCGCCCCGCCCAACCACGCGAACGACTTCGCCATCGACCCGGGCATCCTCCAGGTCAACGGCCGCCTCTACCTCGCCTACAGCGGCATCAACCAGTACCAGCACAACGGCCTCAACCTCGCCCCGATGTCGAACCCGTACACCGTCTCCGGCAACGCGGTCGCGCTCGACGGGGCCGGCGGCTGCCCCGAGGTGCGTGAGGGCCCCGAGTTCCTCTACCGCAACGGCCGCACCTGGATGACGTACTCCACCTGCGACACCGGCAAGCCGGACTACCAGCTCTGGATGATGTCGCTCCCGGACGGCGCCGACCCGCTCGTGCCCGGCAACTGGCAGCAGCACCAGGGGGCCGTCTTCTCGCGCGCCGACGACCACGGCGTCTACGGGCCGGGCCACCACGCCCTCTTCAAGTCCCCGGACGGCAAGGAGGACTGGATCGTCTACCACGCCAAGTCCACGTCGGTGAACACCTACAGCAACCGCACCACGCGCGCCCAGCGCATCGGCTGGAAGGCGGACGGCAGCCCGGACTTCGGCGTCCCGCTCGCCACCGGCGCGACCCAGGACCTGCCTTCGGGCGACCCGGGCCCCAGCGCCTACTGGATCAACGACGACGGCCGCTCCAGCGGCGCGGGCTCCCTCGCCTACACCGGCACCTGGAACTCCGGCACCGGCTGCGGAGTGCAGTGCTTCTGGGGCGACGACCACTGGAGCGCGACGGCGGGCAACACCGCCACGTACACCTTCACCGGCACGAGGATCGCCCTGTTCTCCGTACGGGACACCGGCAACGGCTACGCGGCGCTGAGCATCGACGGCGGCGCGGAACAGCGCCTCGACTACTACGGCACCCCGCGCACCGGCGAGAACCTCCAGTACCTGAGCCCCCGCCTGCCCAGCGGCAAGCACACCCTGCGCGTCCGGGTGAGCGGCGACCACGACGGACAGTCCGGCGCGTCCTTCGTCAGCGTGGACAGGGCGGAAGTCTGGACGAACTGACCCGCGTCCTCGCCCCGGTCCGGCCCGACCGCGTACGGGCCGCGCCTCGCGCGCGGCCCGCGTGGTCCGGCCGTCCTCGCGCCCGGATCCGGCCGGCCATCGGGTCCGAAATCCCGTGGCGGCCCCCGGCCGTCGTTGACGAGGATCGGGGCATGCACGTTCTCCTGGAGACCGACCGCCTCACCCTCCGCGCCTTCACCGAGGCCGACACGGACGACCTTCTCGCCCTGGACAACGATCCGGCCGTGACGCGCTTCATCAACGGCGGCCGTCCCACGAGCCGCGAGGAGATCCGGACCGGGCCGCTGCCCCGCCTCCTCCACCACTACCCGGGCCTCGGCACGCGCGGCTACTGGGTCGCCCAGGAGCGGGAATCGGGCGCGTTCCTCGGCTGGTTCGCCTTCCGCCCCCTCCTCGAACAGAGCCCCGACGCGGTCGAACTCGGCTACCGCCTGCGCCAGGAGGCGTGGGGGAGGGGCTACGCGACGGAGGGCTCCCGAGCCCTGATCCGCAAGGGCTTCACGAGCCTCGGCGTCCACCGCGTCACCGCCAACACGATGACGGTCAACACGGCCTCGCGCCGCGTGATGGAGAAGTGCGACCTCACCTTCCTCCGCCACTACACCGAGGACTGGCCGGACGTGATCGAGGGCTCGGAGCACGGGGACGTGGAGTACGAGCTGACACGGGCGGGGTGGGAGCGCGGGGTGGGCGCGGAGAGGCGCCGCGGAGACGTCCAGTAGGGCAAGTCCCCTGCTTCGACAGGGTGTTCGAGCGCCCCATAGGATCCCCGACATGCCACAGGACGAGACTGGAAACACCGAAGATACGCAGACCCCGTCAACCGCTCCAGCCGATCCAGGCGCCCTCGGGTCCGCTGTGCGCGTCTGCCTCGCGCCGCTGGCGCTGGAGCACCCCTGCGAAGGCGTCGTCGAGTACGTCCTGCGCGGTACGGGGCCGGAGGCCCTGGCTCCCCTGTACGCGCCCGGGTCCCCGAAGGTCGCCAAGATGGTGGCGGGGGGCGGCGTGTGGGCGGCCGCTGATGTCAGCCCCGTCGCGGACGTGCACCCGGGGTGGAGCCCGGACGCCGCCGATGCCGCTCGGCTGACCGTCTACGGTGACGCGCCCGCCGGTATTCTCGCCCGGTTCGGGCACGTGCTGGACGCGCTCACCCACGCGGAGCCCGGCCGGCTGGGTTCCGGCGCGTGGCTCGCCACGCTGACCGACAGCGCCCTGACTGCGGTAAGGTCCCGGTCCGAGGCGTCCCAGCGGGTGGGCGCGCGCTGGGGCCTCGACCTCCTGAGCGAGATCGCCCTGGCCGGGGAAGTGCCCGGACGCACTCCCGCACACGCGGCTCTGGCGACGGTGCTCGACCAGAGACCCGGTGAGCACTGGAACTCCCGGCTGCACCTCCTGGGGACCGGTGCCGCCGAGACCTTCCTCGCCCGGCACGCCGACGTCCTTGCGGAGGTCGCCATCACGGCGGGGTCCGCTGAGCGCAAGTCCGTGGCTCTCCGGTGCGCCGGCATCCCCGAGCCGCACGCCGCCCTCCTCGCCGCGCTGGCCGTCGACGAGGACCGCTTCGTGCGGGCCGAGGCACTGGCCGCGCTGGGCTGGCTCGCCCCCGGCCGGCAGGTGGAACTGCTCGTCCCGCACCTGCGGACCGCCGGACCGGAGGAACTGGCCGCTGTCCTGCGGCGCCTGGCCGACATCGAGGGCGGTGACGCGGCGATCGAGGACGTGCTGAACGCGCCGGGCGGCGAACCGCTGGACGCGGAGCGCGCCCAAGCGCTGCGCCGGACCGTGGAGCGCGCCTCGCTCACGCGGGGACCCGGCCCCGTCGTCCCCGTACCGCCGGTGAACCGGCCGACCGACGCCGACGTCCTCGCGGAACTGGGCAGTCGGCCCGCCGCCGCCCGCCGGGAGGGGAGCTACTTCTGGCCGCGCATCGAGGAGCGGCTGCCGCTGATCCCGGATGTCCGAGCGGTGCGCGACGCGCTGCGCGAGGCGGGGATGACCGACGCCGACCGCCGGGTGGCGTCACTCCTGACGAACCGCAACGCTGTGGGCCGCAACCGGTTGCTGGGGGCGGTCCTGACGCCGGAGGACGCCGAGCGGTGGTGGCCGCTCTTCGCGGAGCGGCTGGACCTGGCGGACGAGTACCTGGACGGCGGGTACCGGAAGGGGGACGCCGACGACGAGACCGTCGACACGACCGACATGACACTCACGATTCTCGCTCGCTTCCCTGTCGCTCCGGGTCCCCTGCGCGCACGCCTGACGGCGCTGGCCCTTGGCACCTCGCGACACCGCCTGACCGCGCGGCGGGTGCTCCGCGACGACGCGGAGGCCCTGGCCGCCGCGCGGGTGGCGCTGAACGGCACCGGGACGACGGCGGAGGCGACGGTACGCGCGTCGGCGGCGGAATGGCTCGCGGGCCTGGGAGAGCCGGATCTCCAGGCACCGCCGCCGGGCTGGGAGTTCGGTGAGGACGTCCTGTCCCCGGCGACCCGCGTCCTGCCCGCCCCCACGCTGTGGTGGCTCGACCGTTTCAAGGAGGAGGCGCTCGGGCAAGGCGTGCCGGCGCCGGACGTGGACCGGTGGCTCGGGCTCGCGCGCCCGATGCTGCGGACGGCTCCGGACGGGGGCGGACCGGTACGGGGCAGGCTCGGCGGGCCACTCATGCTCCCGCCGGACGTCCCGGCCCTCGGCGGCGCATCCGCCTGGGACGAGCAGCTCATCGTGACGCTCGACTTCGCCACCGTCCCCGAGGGAGCGACCGACCTGCCGCTCCCGCCCGACGGCAAAGTGCTCCTCTTCGCCAACGCCGACCTTGAACCCGAGCCCGAGGGTGGCGCGGTGTACGTGCCCGCCGGGGCCCCGGTCGAGGAGCGGGAGGTGTCCTTGAACCACTACGTCTACGAGTACGGCACCCCGGAGAAACTGGACGCCGACCTGCGCCGGACCGGCGACCTCCGGCTCGTACCGGGAGTCTCGCTGCCGACCACACCGCCCGAGGACGAGATGCTCGCCCGGCACCCCCACGCGGAGGCACTGCGGGAGATCTGGTCCGAGCAGACGGACGGCGGCGGCGAGTGGCAACTCGGCGGCCACGCGGACAACTTCGACGACTACGGCGACCCAGTGGCCGCCTCGGCGTACGCCGAGGCGGGAAAGGGCCCCGCGGACCCCGCGGACTGGGTCCTGCTCGCCCAATGGGCAGGCTTCCCCATGGCGATCCTGTACTGGACCATCCCGCGCCAGGACCTCGCGGCCGGCCGCTTCGACCGGGTCGTCGTCCAGATGCACTCCAACCCCTGAGCGCGGACGCGGGGCGGGCACCCCGGGCCCGCGCACGAAGCAAGGGATCAGCGCATCGGCCGCAACGCGTTCTTCCGCGCCGAGCGCCGCGCCCACCACGCACAGCCCAGCAGCGCGATCCCGCACCCGCTCCACAGCCACGCGTCGGCCGCCCCGCGCAGCGCCCCCACCGCCCACAGCACCGACCACAGGGCGAGCAGCACGCACGTCGCGGTCCACGCCACATCCCAGATCCGGCGCCGCGCCGCGACGCGTTGCGGGGTCCCGGGCTCCAGGGGGCCGAGAGCGGTGGGGTCCTTGTGCGGTCCATGCTGTGTCGTCGTCATGCCCGCCGGGTACCCCGCCCGGACGGCCTTACGGGCCGGTCCGCCCCACACCGACGATGGTCCCGCGCCCGCCCTCCGTCCCCGGCACGAGCCGTACCTCTGCGGACACGAACCCGGCGGCCTTCAGCCGGGCGGCCCACTCCCGCGGCGGGTAGCACCAGCGCGGCACGCCGGGCACGTCCGCGCGGGGGCGCAGGATCTCCGGCCCGTACCGCTCCGGCGCCGTCTCGCCGTGCGAGAACACGAACCGCCCGCCGGGCGCGAGCCGTTGCCGGACCAAGGGGAAGAGCGACGCGGGGTCGCAGAACCAGGCGGCACCCCAGATCGAGTACACGACGTCCCACACCCGCCCCGTCCCCGCCAAGTACGTCTCCACGTCCTCGCACACGAAGTCGAGCCCCCCGACGCCCGCCCACCACCGCCGCGCCCGCGCGACCTGCACGGCCGACACGTCAACCCCCGTCACTCGCAACCCCTTTCGCGCGAGCCACGCCGCCTCCCGCCCCTCCCCGGACCCGAGTTCGAGAGCGGTACGCGGCTCGCCGAGCAACTCCACGCCGGGCCCGTGCCCTTCGTAGGGCGTCCATCCGACCGGCAGGGGGCCGGGCGGGGTGCCGTGGTGGGAGGAGGGCTTGTAGAGGTCCCAGTAGGCGGCACGGTTCATGAAGGCTCCGGTGGGGTGGACGGCGACCAAGCGGTCCCACGCCATCCAGCGTGGAGAACGATCACGGCTCCCCGGGCCGCATCTCCCATACGGCGGCAGGTGCGGGGGCCGCGATCAGCGCGACAAATTCTCCAGGAAGCCGGTCCACGCGGTGGGGCTGGCGGTGAAGTGGGGGAGCGTGGCGTCCTTGGAGTCGCGGATGTGGATGGCGAGGGGGGTGAGGGCGACCTCTACGCAGTCGCTCCCGCCCGAGCCGCTGTAGCTGCTCTTGAACCAGGACAGTTCCACGGTGGTCATAGTGCTCCTCGCAGTCGCTCAAGCAGGCGCACCGAGTCCTCCGGTGTCAGCGCCTGTGAGCGAAGTTTCGCATACCGCTGGTGAAGCACACTGACGGATTTGGCGTTCGAGATCATGACACCGCTCTCCTGGCCTTCGGAGTAGGCGTGCCACATGTTGTCGGGGGTCTCCAGCAGCCTCATGGTCCCGTCCAGCCCCGCGTGCACGGGCTGGTGGAGCGGCATGATCTGCACTTGGACGTTCCAGTGTTCGTCGATGACTCGCCGGATGTGGTCCAGGATTCCGCACGTCACCTCGTCGCCACCGGTCCTGCGGACGAAGATGGCCTCCTCGATGATGAAGCTGAAGGCGCACGGGGGTTGGCGATCCGTGCTCAGCAACTCCTGGCGCTCAAGCCGAGTAGCCAGGCGCTGCCTCAGTTCCTCGGTGGTCGGTAGAGGCGGCACGTTCAGTTCGACTGCTTGGGCGTATGCCTCCGTCTGCAACAGCCCTGGCAGCACTCGGCATTCGTACGTGTAGAGGCTGATCGCCTCCGTCTCCAGCAGGGCCCACTCGCGGAAGTGGTTGGCCAGCCCCGGCTTCCGCACCACATGGGGCAGCAGAGGGCTCAGCATCCCCGCCGCATGCAAGGCCTGTTCGGCCGCCTGCACGAAGTCCGGTTGCGGCATCCGGCGGCCCTGCTCGATGGACGAGATCATGTCCACCGAGTAGCCGAGGACTTCGGCCAACCGCTCCTGGGTCAGGCCCTCCCGTTTACGGAAGACCTTGACGACCGCGCCGAACACCTTCAGAGTCTCTGAGGGTTCGGGCTCGCCGGTGGTCGCGCCGATCGCCATGCCGCCTGCCTTTCGCGCCGTACGGAACAACGGCTCATGGTCTCGGCCGGTTACTCGTACTGTCCACCCTTCGCACTCGTACGCTCACTTTCTGTACGAGTGGGGTACCTGGGATCACGCAGGTCAGCGGTCCAGCCTTGCCGCCATGACGACCACTCACACGCCCCGCCCCTCCGCTCCCGCCCCCTTCGTCCAGCGCTTCAGTTCCACGCTGCTCGGGGCCCGTCTCGCGCGGCTTCTCGTCGTGCACGAACTCGACACGTGGGGGTTCGGGAGGGGGAGCGCTCTCGTGGGGCGGGTCGAGATCGTCGTGGGGGAGTTGGCGGCCAACGCCGTCACTCACGGCAAGGTTCCGGGGCGGGATTTCGAGGTGCGGGCGGAACTGCGCGTGACCGAGGGCGTGTTGCGGGTCGATGTCGCCGACGCGCGCGGGGAGCGCCGCCCGCCACGGCGTCCCGGGCCGCGCGCGCCGCTGGCGGAGGGCGGGTACGGGCTCGTTCTCGTGGACGCGTGCGCGGACCGGTGGGAGGTCGTGGACCGGGGGCCGGTCGGCAAGACCGTACGGGCCGAGTTCGCCGTGGACGGCGTGCTCTGAGCGGACGCGGCCCCGCATCGCCCGTACGCTGGCGCTCGCCGTACCCGTACCGCGAAAGGCGAGCCCATGGCGACCGAGACCCCCGACCCCTTCACCTCCGCCGAGTACGAGAGCCGGATGCGGCGGGCGGCGGGAAACGCGCAGGCGGCCGGGCTCGACGGGCTCATCGTGACGCCCGGCCCCGACATGGAGTGGCTGACGGGCTACCGGGTGCCCGCGGTGACCGAGCGCGCGACTCTGCTCGTCCTCGCCGCCGGGCGCGAACCCGTCCTCATCGTGCCCGCGCTGGAGGCGCCGGACGCCGAGGAGGCCCCGGGCGCGGCGGCGCTCACGTTCGAGGGCTGGCGCGACGGGCAGGACCCGTACCAGCTCGTGATCCCGCTCCTCCCGCTCGGCGGCCGGCTCGGCGTCAGCGACAACGCCTGGGCGCTGCACCTGCTCAACCTCCAGCGCACCCTGCGCGGCTCCGCGTTCGATCCGCTCACCGAAGCGCTGCCGATGCTGCGCGCGGTGAAGGACCAGGCCGAACTGGCTCGGCTCGCCGCCGCGGCGGAGGCCGCCGACGCGACGTACGAGGAGATCAAGTCGGTTCGCTTCGCCGGGCGCCGTGAGAACGAGGTGGCCGCCGACCTCGCCGCACTGCTCCTCGGCCACGGGCACTCGCAGGTCGACTTCACGGTCGTCGGTTCCGGCCCCAATGGCGCGAACCCGCACCACGAGGCGGGGGAGCGGGTCATCGAGGAGGGTGACACCGTCGTCCTCGACTTCGGGGGGCTCAAGCACGGGTACGGGTCCGACACGACCCGTACCGTCAGCGTCGGCGAGCCCTCCGCCGAGGTCCGCGAGGTGCACGAGGTCGTGCGGCGCGCGCAGGAGGCCGGTTGCGCGGCCGTACGTCCCGGCGCGACGTGCCAGGACATCGACCGCGCCGCGCGCGCCGTCATCGACGAGGCCGGGTACGGCGAGTACTTCATCCACCGCACCGGGCACGGCATCGGCGTCACGACGCACGAACCCCCGTACATGATCGAGGGCGAGACCCAAGAGCTGGTCCCGGGCATGTGCTTCTCCGTCGAGCCCGGGATCTACCTCCCGGGCCGCTTCGGCGTCCGCATCGAGGACATCGTGACGGTGACGGAGACGGGTGGCGAACGGCTCAACAAGACGTCGAGGGACCTCGCCGTCGTCAACTGAGCCGCCCACCCCACCCCTCCGCCAAGTGGGTGAGTGCTCACTCACCTCGCGGAGGGGTATCCCGCCCGGCCCCGCCGCTCAGGCGTCCTCCGCGAGCACGACGCACGAGCGCCCCGGCACCGTCACCGTCCCGCCGCCGTCCGGCTCCGCGACGTCCTCCCAGGCCGCGAGCACCTTCACCGGGCCCGGCTCCACCGGTACGTCCACCGGCTCCGCGCCCAGGTTCACCGCGAGCCGCACGTCGCCGCGCCGCACCGCGAACCAGCCCGCCTCCGCGTCGTAGGCCGTCTTCACGGCCGTCAGGTCGGGGGACTGGAGGTCGGGGCGCGTGCGGCGCAGGTCGATGAGCGTGCGGTACCACGCGAAGAGGCGCGCGTGCGGTTCCTCTCCCAGCTCCGCCCAGTCGAGGCACGAGGCGTCGCGCGTCGCGTGGTCCTGCGGGTCGGGGATGTCCTCCTCGGCCCAGCCGTGCTCCGCGAACTCGCGCCGCCGCCCGCGCCGCACGGCCTCCGCGAGCTCCGGATCGGTGTGGTCCGTGAAGAACTGCCACGGCGTCGACGCGCCCCACTCCTCCCCCATGAACAGCATCGGCGTGAAGGGGGAGGTGAGGACGAGCGCCGCCGCGCAGGCCAGCACGCCCGGCTCCAGCTGGGCGCTCAGGCGGTCGCCGCGCGCTCGGTTGCCGACCTGGTCGTGCGTCTGGGAGTAGCCGAGGAAGCGGTGCGCGGAGGCGTGCGCGCGGTCCACGGGGCGGCCGTGGTGGCGGCCCCGGAAGGACGAGTACGTGCCGTCGTGGAAGTACGCGCCGGTCAGCGTCTTGGCGAGGGCCGCGTACGGCTCGCGCGCGAAGTCCGCGTAGTAGCCCTGCGCCTCGCCGGTGAGCGTCGTGTGCAGCGCGTGGTGGAAGTCGTCGTTCCACTGCGCGTCGATGCCGAGACCGTGCTCCGTACGCGGTGTGATGACGCGCGGGTCGTTGAGGTCGGACTCGGCGACGAGGAAGAGCGGGCGGCCCGTGGACTCGGCCAGCTCCGCGACCGCTCCCGACAGCTCCTCCAGGAAGCTCAGCGCGCGCTCGTCGCGCAGCGCGTGCACGGCGTCGAGGCGCAGCCCGTCGATCCGGTAGTCCCGCAGCCAGGAGAGGGCGCTCTCGCGCAGGTACGCGCGGACCTCGTCCGAGCCGGGCGCGTCGAGGTTGACGGCCGCGCCCCACGGGGTGCTGTGCCGGTCCGTCAGGTAGGGGCCGAAGAGGGGCAGGTAGTTCCCGGAGGGACCGAAGTGGTTGTGAACGACGTCGAGCACGACGCCGAGACCGAGCCCGTGCGCGGAGTCCACGAACCGCTTGAGCCCTTCCGGGCCGCCGTACGGCTCGTGCACCGCCCACAGCGATACGCCCTCGTACCCCCACCCCCACTTCCCCGGAAAGGGGCACACGGGCATCAGCTCGACGTGCGTGACCCCCAGCTCGGCCAGGTGCGGGAGCCGTTCGGCCGCCGCGTCGAAGGTGCCCTCCCGCGTGTACGTGCCGACGTGCATCTCGTAGAGCACCGCGCCGGGCAGCCCGCGCCCGGTCCACTCCGGGTGCCGCCACTCGTAGGCGCCCTGGTCGACGACGGCGCTCAGCCCGTCGGGGCCGTCCGGCTGCCGCCGCGCGCGCGGATCGGGGTACGGGCCCGCGCCGTCCACGACGTACCCGTACCGCGCGCCCTGCCCGGCCTCCGCCTCGGCCGTCCACCAGCCGGGGCGGGTGGGGTCACGCTCCATTCCGTGCGCCGACCCCTCCACCTGGAGGGCGAGTCGCTTCGCCTGCGGGGCCCACACTGAGAACTGCACCGGATCTCCTTGGTCGGGGGAGGACGGAGGCCAGACACCGGACCGGTGCCGGGCTGGCGCCGGCCGGTGACGCTCGGTGTCCATGGTGGCGCAGATCAGCGAAATCCGGGGGGCTTTTGGGTGGGGGCGCTGTGTCGGGGGCGCGGGGCCGGGGCGGCTGGGCCGGGAGCTGCCGCCGCCTCGGTCCCTCCCCGCGCCGTCATCCCCCGCTCGGGGCCCGGCTCAGGTCGACCACGCAGAAGAGGTTGTCGTCCGGGTCGGCCAGGACGACGAAGTCGGGGTCCTCCGGGTAGAGGGGCCAGTCGACGCGGCGGGCGCCGAGGGCGAGGAGCCGGGCGACCTCGGTGGACTGCTCCTCGGGGGATTCCGCGAAGAGGTCCAGGTGGACGCGGGGGCGGGGCTCGGGCGGGGACTGGCTGAGCATCAGGCCCAGGGCGCGCCCCGAGCCGTCCGCGTGGCGCAGCGTGCTCCACGTGTCGCTCCGCCACTCCTCGCTCTCGACGAGCGGGAGCGCCGAGGTCCAGAACGCGACCGCGCGGGCGAGGTCGGTGACGCCGATGACGGTGATTCCGAGGGTCAGCATGGGACGAGGCTAGTGCGCTCCCGAGGGCCGCGCGTCCCGTTTCTCCCCAGCGCGCGGAGTCGGCCGGGCGGTGGGGAGGAAGGGCCGGATCGCCCCGAGGGCGAAGATGCCCGAGCGGGCCGTGGGCGCGAGGAGCGCGTGCGGCGCCCGGTAGGTGAGGCGCCCGGCACGGGACGCGCCCGCGCCCCGGTCCGAGGGGCCGGGGCGCGGGCGGTTGCGGTACGGGGCGGGCCGGGTCAGCGCATCGCCGCCGCTGCCGCGCGGGCCAGCGTGCCCGCAGCCTCGGAGCGGGCCTTCTTGCTCGCCTTGCGGTCCGCGAGGGTCTTCGCGGCGGCGGTGAGGATCTTCTTGCCCGGTTTCTTCTTCGTGGCCGGGGCCTGGGAGAGGGCGCTCGCCGCCGCCTTCTTCTCGGCCTTCGTCGGCTTCGAGGCCGCGACGGTCTTACCGGCCGCCGATGCGGAGCCGGAGCCGGTCGCCTTCTTCCCGGAGCCCTTCTGCGCGAGGGCGCTGCCCGCCGCCTTCTTGCCCGAAGCGGTCTTCGCCTTCCCGCCCACCGTCTTCCCGGCGGCGGAGGCGGGCTTCTTGCCCGTCGTACCGGAGGTCTTCTTCGCCGTCGTACCGGACGTCTTCTTCGTCTTCGTCTGCGCCATCTCGTCCTCCGTCATGGTGCGTTCGTTCGCTGACGCAACGTCGGGTACCCGGTGGACGCCGCCTCAGGCAGGCTCCGCGCGCACCGCTTCCGCGCCGCCCCTCGCCTGCCCGGGAGCACGGACCGCCGGGACGCACGCGGCGAGGAGGGCGCCGCATACTCCGGCCAGGGCGAGGAGGTAGAAGCACCAGCGCACGCCGAGGCCCGAGTCCAGGGTCCAGCCGGTGAGCGAGGGGCCCACCACCGCGCCGATCCGGCCCACGGCGAGCGCCCAGCCGAGCCCCGGACCCCGCAGGTGCTCCGGATACCGGGTGACGACGAAGGTGTTGGTCAGCGACTGCGAGCCGATGAACCCGAGCCCACCGAGGAACATGAGGACGAAGAGCAGCCACAACGGCGGCCCCGCGCTGATCGCGACCACGCCGACCGCGCCGCTCAGGAAGGCGATGACGACGACCGGCTTGATGCCGATCACGGCGGCGACGCGGCCCCCCGCCGCCATCCCGACACCCGCTCCCGCCCACATCACGGTGGTCTGGAGAAGCGACGAGCCGAGCGAGTAACCGCTCTCGTGCATCAGGGTGGGCAGCCAGGTGCTGACGCCCAGCACCAGAAGCAGGCCGAAGAACGACAGCCCCCAGAACAGGAGCGTGACCGCGAGGGTGCCGCGCTGGAGCAGGTGCCGCAGCGAGGAGCCGCCCACGGCGGCCTCCGCACGCTCGGTCGAGGGGAAGAGGCGGGGCGCGACGCACATCAGGACGACGGCGGGCACCGTACCGGCGACGTAGATCCACCGCCACGACTGCTCCGGCAGCAGGACCGCGCCGAGCGGAGCCGAGGCCAGCGCGCCGACCGCGTAACCGGTCATCATCAGGCCCACGTTGCGACTGCGGCGATCAGGAGGCGACAGCTCAGCGGCATAAGCGGTCACGGTCGGCATCACGATCCCGAGCCCGACGCCGACGACCGTGCGCGCGGCGGCCAGTACGTCGGCGCCCGGGGCGAGGCTGGAGGCGAGCATCCCCGCCGTGAAGAGGCCGATGCCCCACAAAAGCACCCGCCGGCTCCCGTACCTGCGCACCCCATTGGCGGCGAGCGCCGCTCCGAGGATGCCGCCCATCGACGTGTACGAGCCGATGTTCCCCGCCGTCCCCGTGTCCAGGCCGAGCGAGTGGTCGGCGAGGAGGGAGGGGACGGTGACCCCGAAGCACGCCGTGTCGTACCCCTCCAAGGTGCAGACGAAGGCCAGCAGGAGGAGCAGCAGGGGAGTGGGGCCGCTACGGGCCCGTGGTGTGGCGGTCTGCGGCGTGGACATGGGTGCGGACATGCGTGCGGTCCTCCATGAGCGGCTCTGGCATGGATGGCGCGACTCTCCGCGGGAGCGGCCGAGGCGTGACGCGACGGACGCTAGGGCTTCACTATTCGTGAAGTCAATGCATCATGGTGAATGTGCTCTCGGGCGCGGAGGAGCTGAGGCAGCGTGGGTTCAAGGAGCGGCACCGGACGATCGGGGCGTATCGCCGGTGTGCGGGGCGGGGTGGGGGCGGCTGGGCTCGGCGTGGTCGCCGCGCAGCCCGGGGATCTAGTCCCGGTACCGGTCGAAGACGCGGTTGCCGTCGCGGACGAGCTTCGTGCGGAGGGTGTCCAGGTCGATCGCGCCGTTGTAGTACTGCTGGAGGGCCGGGGTCGCGACCTTGTCCATCCACTCGGGGTAGCCGCGCGCGCCGAGGGCCGGGGAGGCGACGAGGTGGGTCGCGGAGTGCGCGCCTGTGCGCCAGCCGTTCTTCTCGGTGTTCAGGGACGGGTCGCGCAGGGACGCGGTGCCGGTGGGGAGGAGCCAGTCGCCGCGCGCGAGGCGGGTGAGGGACTCGGTACGGGTCAGGAAGGCCAGGAACGCGACGGCGGCCTCCTTGTGGCGGCACGCGCGCGAGACCGACAGCGTCTGCGGGCTCACGCCCTGCGCGCGGCCCCCGTCCGGCGCCCCGCGCCCCACGGGCAGCGGCAGCGTCACCCAGTCGAAGCCCTTCGGCGCCTGCTGACTGACCTGCTGGCGGTACGAGAAACCGAGCGGGACCATCGCGTACCGGCCCGCGAAGAAGCCGGGCAGCGTGTCGCCGCCGCCCATGCCGAGCCCGCTCGCCGGGGCGGTGCGCTCGTCCCGTACCTGCCGCCTGATCAGCTCGGCGACGGCCGAGTCCGTCGCGTCGAAGCGGACCCGCGTGCGGTCGTCCTCGCGGTGGATGATCCGCCCGCCCGTCGTCACCGCCATGTTGACGGTCTGGTTGACCGGTTCCTTCATCGCCCAGACGACGCCGTACCGGCTCTCGCGCCCCTTCTCGTGCCGTGTCAGCTCCTTCGCCACCTCCTCGAACTCGTCCCAGGTCCAAGGGCGTTCGGCGGTGGGCAGGGTGATGTGCGCTCGGGTGAGGAGCGTGCGGTTCGCGATCAGGACGCGTGGCTCCTGGAGGAACGGCACGCCGTAGAGGCCGCCCCGGAAACGGGCCGTGTCCCAGGAGGCGGTGGGGATACGGGCGCGCAGGTCCGCCGGGAGCAAGTCGCTCAGGTCCGCGAGGTCGCCGCCGTGGCCGAAGTCGGTGAGGTCGTTCGCCTCGTCGTGGACGATGTCGGGCGCCGCGCCCCCGGCGAAGGAGGTGAGCAACTGGTCGTGGACGTTGGTCCACGAGCCCTGCACGTAGCGGACGCGGACGGCCGGACGCGACCGGTTCCACTCCGCGACGAGTGCCTTGTTCGCGGCGACGGACTCCGCCTGCCAGGCGAGGGAGAGGAAGTCGAGGGTCGGGCGCCCGTCGTCGTCCTCGCCCGAGCCGCAGGAGGACAGCAGGCCGGAGGAAGCGAGGGCCGCCGTCGCCCCGAGTACCGTGCGGCGCCGCATCAGCCCTTCACCGCCCCGCCCAGTATCCCGCTCGCCAGGCGCCGTTGCAGGAAGCCGAAGAAGAGGAGGCTCGGCAGCGTCGCGAGGATCGAAGCGGCGGCCAGCGGGCCGAGGTCGGCCGCGCCCTCCGCGCCGAGGAAGTGGGTCAGGATCACCGACATCGTCTGCTTCTCCGGGGACTTGAGCAGGACAAGAGCGAAGAAGAACTCGTTCCAGGCGGTCACGAACGAGAACATGAGGGTCGCGACGAGCCCCGGCGTGAGCAGCGGCAGGACGACGCTGCGCAGCGTGCGCCACCGCCCGGCCCCGTCCACGGCCGCGGCCTCCTCCAGCGAGGGCGGCACGGCACGCACGTACCCCTGGAGCATCCAGAGCGCGAACGGAAGGTTCCACACGACGTACACGACGATCAGACCCGGCAGTGAATCGATCAGACGCGCGCTTCGGAGCACCAGAAACAGCGGGATGATGATCAGCACGAAGGGGAACATCTGGCTCACGAGCACCCAGCCCGTACCGAGCCTGCCGAGCACCGAGCGGTACCGCACCATGACGTACGCGGCGGGGACGGCCACCGCCACCGAGATCAGCGCGGCCGAGCCCGCCACGAGCAGGCTGTTGAGGCCCGAGCGGAGCAGCGGCTGCTGGTCGAAGGCGGCGCGGAAATTGGCGAGTGTCGGATGCGCGGGGAGCCATGTCGGGTCGACGGAGCCGAGTTCGCGCGGGGACTTGAAGGCGGTGGACAGGAGCCAGAGCAGGGGGAAGGCGAGGAAGACGAGGTAGCAGAGGAGGGCGAGGTACTGCCCGGTGCGCCCCGCCGCGCGGCGCGCCCGCCGCCCCGGAGGCACCGCGGCCCGCCCGCCCGCAGCCCGCCCGCCCGCGGCCCGCCCGCCCGCCGCCCGCCCGCCCGCCGCAGCGCCCGGACGCTCCGCCCGCCGCCCCACCGGAACGGAACCGCTCACTGGTCCTCCCCCTTCAGCCGCCCGCGCAGGAACACGGCCAGGATCACCGCGATCACGGCCATCATCACCAGACCCATGGCCGCCGCATAGCCGAACTGCCCGTACCGGAAAGCCTCTTCGTACGCGAAGAGCATCGGCAGCCGCGTCTTCCCGCCGGGCCCGCCATTGGTCAGGACGTACACGAGTCCGAAGGAATTGAAGTTCCAGATCAGTTGGAGTGCCGTGATGGACACCGCGACCGGTCGCAGCGCCGGCCACGTCACCGTACGGAAGCGCCGCCACATCCCCGCCCCGTCCAGTGCCGCCGCCTCACGCAGTTCGAGCGGTACGTTCTGGAGCCCCGCGAGCAGCACCACCGTCGTCTGCGGCATCCCCGCCCACACCCCCACCGCGATCACGGCGGGCAGCGCGAGCGAGAGGTCCGAGAGCCAGTCGGTGTGGCCGCTCGTCAGGCGCAGATCGCGCAACGTCGTGTTGAGCAGGCCCGCGTCCGGGTGGTAGACGAGCCGCCACATGATGCCGATGACGACCTCGGGCATCGCCCACGGCACGAGCGCGAGCGTCCGCGCGAGCCAGCGCAGGCGCAGGTTCTGGTCGAGCAGGAGCGCGAGCCCGAGCGACAGGACGAACTGGAGTGCCGTGACGGCGAGTGCCCAGGTCAGGCCGATGCGGAACGAGTCCCAGAAGAGCGAGTCCCAGCGCAGCGCCGCGAAGTTGTCGAACCCCGTGAAGGACGTGCCGCGCGCGCTGCCCGACTGCGCGTCGGTGAAGGCGAGCGAGAGACCGTACAGGAGCGGCACGACGCTCAGCACGAGGACGGGGATCAGCGCGGGAAGGAGCAGGAACCAGCCGTCGCGGTCGAGTCCGAGAGCGGTGCGCCGCGCGCCCGGACTCCTCGGCGGCGGGCCGCCCCGTACGCCCGGGCCGCCCGGTGCGCCCGCCCCGCTCCGCGCGCCCGCCCCGCCCCGCGCGCCCGCGCGTTCCGGCGCGGGATCGCCCGTCACCGTCATCCCGGCCCCTTCCCCCGTCGTGGGCCCCGGCCGGGAGCCCGTGTCCCGTGGGTGATCCCCATGGTGCGGAGGAGGGGGCCGTGGCGTCTACCCCTCGATCACCTCGCCTGTGGCTCCGCCTTCTCGATCATCGCCCGCGCCACCCGTACGAGTGATGCGTTGTCGTGCGCCGCGGTGCCGTCCGGCAGGAAGAGCGTGTCCTCCAGGCCGGTACGGGTGTCGAGCCCGAGTTCCGCCGCGAGCGCGAGGACCGGCCACGCGCCCTCGTCCTCGCCGTGCAGCAGTACGGGCACAGGTGCGGGCAGGACGGCGCCGAGCAGGACGCGGGCCGTCGTGGCCGCCGACGCCGGTTCCTGGTCGGTCACCTCGGCGAGGATCCGGAGGGTACGGGGCGCGAGCGGCGAGGCGCGGAAGCGCGCCGGGCCGTCGGTCCCCGACCACAGCCCCGCCTCGACACCGATCCCGCGCTCCATCAGCAGCGCCGCCAGCTCCTCGGCGCCCGGCTCGTGCCAGTTGACGGAGGCGTGGTCGGGAAGCTCCGCCCACGCCCGTACGTGCGCGAGCCGCGCCGCGGGGTCCGGCCCGGCCCACGCCCCGGTCGTCACGCCGACCGCGACGCCAGGGGGCAGGGCGCCCCGCACCGCGCGCAGCACCCGCGCCACGTCGTCCGGCGCGAGCGAGTCGGCGCCCGCCGCGTCCTTCGGGTGCACGTGGATGTCGGTGGCCCCGGCCTCGTACGCGGCGCGGGCCTCGGCGGCGAGCGCGGCGGGCGTGGCGGGGAACCAGCGGCCGGTGGCGGGGGAGCGGACGCCGTTGAGGCAGACCTGAAGCATGGGGCCGATCCTGGCAGACGCCCCAGCACGGACGCGCGGCAGGCGAGGAGGCCACCCGGCGGCCCCTCACCCGTACGGCCGCCCGGCGTGGCGCGGGCGGCCCGCCGGTGGTGCGGTGGGAGGCCGGGACGGGAGGCGGCCGTGGCGCGGACAGAGGCGGGAGCGGAGAGCGGGGCGGCGGGGACGGGTGGGGGAGCGGCGGGCGGTCACGGGGGCCCGGTGACGGACGGGGACGGCGGGGGAGCGCGGAGCGGTGGGGGAGCGGCGGGTGGCGGCCTCGGGACCGTACCGGCTTCGGGGCGTCTTCCGCACAGTCACGTCCCGGCCCTGGCCTCGCTCGCCGCCCGCGTCGCGCGCGACCCCGCGCCGTACTACCGGCTCCTGCACCGCGAGCCGGGGCCCGTGCGGGTGCCGGGCACGGCGGGTGGCGGTGACGGCATCTGGCTGGTGGGGCGCGACGCGGACGTACGCGCGGCGCTCGCCGCACCGGGGCTCGTGGCGGACGCGGCGACGGGGGACGTACCGGGGCTGGTCGACGGGGCGGGGCTGCTCGCGGGGGAGGGGGTGCGGGCTGCTGGGGCGGGTGCCGGGCTCCCCTCCGCCGGTGTGCGTGCCGACGCGCCGCCGCCGCGTGTCGCCGGGGTGGTCGCGCGGGCCGGGCACGTGCTCGCGGGGCGGCTCGGCTCGCGCGCGAGCGCCGATCTCGTACCGGAGTTCTGCGACTGGCTGCCCGCCGTCGCGCTCGGTGCCGCGCTCGGCCTCCCGTACCGCCGCACCGAGGCGCTGCGCCGCTGGTGCCGGGCGGGCGGTCCCGCGCCGCTGCCGCTGCCCGACGCCCTCGCGGTACGGGCGCGGGGCGCCGAGCGCGCCACCGCCTACGCGCTCGCCTCGCTCCTCGGCGCGCTGCTCACGCGCCCCGCCCACCTCGCGGCCTTGCGCGAGGAGCCCGCGCTCATCGACGCGGCGTGGGCCGAGACGCTGCGCCACGACCCGCCCGCGCCGTACCTGGTGCTGCGCGCGCGGGAGCGGGTGCGGCTGCCCGGCGGGGCGGTCTCGGCGGGGGAACGGGTGCTGTGCCTGCTCGGCGCCGCCGGGTGGGACCCGGCGGGCTATCCGGACCCGGGGCGCTGGGACCCGTCCCGGGTCGGGCGCACCCCCGTACCGGCGCATCCGTGGCCGGACCTGGGGCTGCTGACGGTGCGGTACGGGCTGCCGCCGCTGCTCGGGGTGCGGGGGCTCGCGCTCGCGCCCGGGTTCGCGCCGAGGGCGGTGGGGGTGCGGGTGCGGGGGCCCCGGCGGCTGCTGGTGCGGCTCGGGGGGTGAGGAGGGGGCGGGGCCTCGTAGGCGGTGGAGGATGTGGCGCGGCCCCGCCGCACGGGGAGTGCGGCGGGGCCGGGAGTGGTGCTGTGCCTCGGGGGTTACTTCTTCTGCCAGCCGATCAGCTCGGGCGGGCCGATGACGCCGTAGTTGCCGAAGAACTGACCCGCACCGTAGTTGGTGAGGCCCTTCTTGACGGCCCAGATCTTGGGACCGTTGTGCGTCGGCATGATGCCGTACGTCTCCATGGCCTTCTTCTCGACCTCTTCACCGGTCTTCAGCTGCTCGTCCAGGGTCGGCAGGTTGGTGACGGCCTGGATCTCCTTGTCCATGCTCTTCGGCACGGAGTGGGAGAGGTTGAGCTGCGAGTCGGAGCAGTACACCTGGCAGATGTAGAGCATCCCGTTCGGGTCGCTGGAGGTGAAGCCCAGCCCGAAGATGTCGAAGGAGCGCTCGGTGATGATCTTGTTGAAGTCGGCGGACGGACGCGCGTCGATGTTCAGCTTCACGCCGATGTTCTTCATCATCTGGGCGATCGCGGTGGCACGGGCCTTGATGGTGGACCGGTCACTGACGGTCGGGTAGCTGACCTCCAGCTTCTTGCCGCCCTTCTCGCGCACCCCGTCCGAACCGACCTTCCAGCCCGCCGCGTCCAGGTCCTTCTTCGCCTGCTCCGGGTCGAACTTGACGAGGCTGCCGAAGACGTCCTTGTACCCCTTCTGGAAGGAGTAGAGGTTGATCGAACCCGGCAGGTCCTCGGTGTAGCCCATGCCCTGGAAGGCGATCTTCGCGTACTGCTTGCGGTCGATGCCCTCCATGAGGGCCTTGCGGACCGCGACGTCCTTCAGCACGGGCGAGGAGGTGTTGAACATGAGGATGTTGTTCGTGGTGTCGGTGCCGCGGCGCACCTCGGTGCCCTTGACCCCCTTCACCTGGTTGAGCGCCTCGCCCTCACGCACCTCGACGGCGTCGATCTGGCCGTTCTTGAAGGCGTTGATGCTGGCGCTGTCCTCCATCTGGACATAGGTCAGCTGGTCCAGCTTCGCCTTGGCGCCCCACCACTTGGGGTTGGGCTTGAAGGTGATCGTGCCGCCCTTGAAGTCGAACTTCGTGATGGTGTACGGGCCGGCACCCCACTCCGGGTGCGGCTTGTTCAGGTACGCCTTGTTGAAGTCGTCGGCCTTGGCGATGTGCGGGTTGAGCGGGTTGTAGAAGAGGGACTTCCAGTACACGAACTCACCGGAGAAGGTGACGATCGCCTCCTTGGCGTCCTTGCCCTTCTTGACCGAGGCGATGCTGGAGTAGCCGTCGGTGGAGCCGACGACGAAGTCCTTGTCCTTGCCGTTGAGCGCGTTCCAGGTGTCCCGGAACATGGTCCAGTCCATGTCCTGGCCGTCGTTCCACTTGGCCTTCGGGTTGATGTCGTACGTCACCTGGGTCTTGCCATCGACCGTCGCCTCCTTGACGTCGGTCAGGTAGTCCTTGTTGAAGGTGATGTTCCCCTTCGGGTCGTTGAAGGAGAGCTGCGGCTGGTAGAACCAGGCGATCCGCGAGCCGTACACGGTGGAGTTGCCGTGCAGGGGGTTGAGCTGGTCCGGGATCTCCGCGACGGGCAGCGTCATCTTGCCGCCCTGCTGGATGTTGCTCGCGGGCTGCGGGTTGTACGAGGTCAGCACACCGGACGCGCTGGTGGCGCCCTTCTCCTGCTTCTTGCCGTCGGAGTCGTTGTCGCTGTCACCCCCGCAACCGGAGAGGACGAGTGACGCGGTGGCGGCGAAGGCCACCGCGCTCAGAACGAGCTTTCTCATGACTGCCTTTCGGTGGGAACGTCGGCGGACGTGGTCAGGTCCGCCGGTGTCGAATCCGCGAAGTGGCACGCGGAGGAGTGGTCGGGGGTGGCCCGCGCGATCAGTTCCGGGGTGATCTCCAGGCACTGCCGCTTGCGCGACTCCGGCAGCGTCAGGTGCAGCGGGCACCTGCTCACGAAGCGGCAGCCGGGGCTGTCGTCGGTCGGGCTCGGCAGGTCGCCCTTGAGCAGGACGCGCTCCCGGCCCCGCTCGGCGACCGGGTCGGGCAGCGGGATCGCGGAGAGGAGGGCCTTGGTGTACGGGTGGCTGGGGTGGTCGAAGACCGCGTCGATGTCACCGATCTCGACGATCCGCCCCAGGTACATGACCGCGACGCGGTCGGAGATGTGGCGCACCACCGACAGGTCGTGGGCGACGAAGAGGTAGGAGAGCCCCAGCTCCGCCTTGAGGTCGTTCAGCAGGTTGATGACGCCCGCCTGCACCGAGACGTCGAGCGCCGAGACCGGCTCGTCGAGCACGAGCAGCTTCGGCTTCGTGGCGAGCGCCCGCGCGATGCCGATGCGCTGGCGCTGACCGCCCGAGAAGGCCGCCGGGAAGCGGTCACGGTGCTCGGGGTCGAGACCCACCAGCTCCATGAGTTCCCCGATCTGCCGGGTGAGGTCGTCCTTGGCGTGCCCGCCGGCCGCGCGCAGCGGCTCCGCGAGGATGTCGAAGACCGTCATACGCGGGTCCAGGGCGCCCATGGGGTCCTGGAAGACCATCTGCATCTCGCGCCGCACCGCGGCGATGTCCCGCTTGTGCCGCAACTCGGCGGCGTTCTTGCCCGCGACGGAGATGCTGCCGCGCTCCGGCGGCTTGAGCCCCATGATCTCCAGGAGCGTCGTCGTCTTGCCGCACCCCGACTCGCCCACGAGGCCGAGGGTCTCGCCCTCGCGGATGTCGAGGTCGATGCCGTTGACGGCGAAGACGGTGCCGACCTTGCGCTTGAGCAGTCCGCCCTTGGTGAGCGGGAAGGTCTTGGTCAGCCCCGAGAGTTCGAGGACCTTCGGGCGCTCCTCGCGGGGAACGGCGGCGGCCTCGGGCTCCCGCACCTCGGGAACGGGGAAGACGGGCTCGCCGCCGATGGTGCCGTCGCTGATCTCGGAGGCACGGCGGCAGGCCACGGAGTGCACGGCGATCTCCGGAGGCTCCACAGCGGGGGAGTCGCCCGGCCGCGTGCCGCCGATGGCCAGCAGCTCCGGCTCCCTGGCCCGGCACGCGTCCTCCGCGACCGGGCAACGCGCCGCGAAGGGACAGGCGTCGGGGAGGTCCACGAGGAGCGGCGGGGTCCCGGGGACCGGGGTCAGGGCGTCCCTGGCCCGGTCGTCCAGGCGGGGTATCGCGCCCATCAGGCCGATGGTGTACGGCATCCGGGGGCGCGCGAACAGCTCGTCCACCCCGGCCCGTTCGACGGGCTTGCCCGCGTACATGACCATGACGTCGTCGGCGGAACCCGCGACGACACCGAGGTCGTGCGTGATCATGATGACCGCGGCCCCCGTCTCGCGCTGCGCCGTCTTCAGCACGTCGAGGATCTGCGCCTGCACGGTCACGTCGAGTGCCGTCGTCGGCTCGTCGGCGATGATCAGGTCGGGGTCGTTCGCGATGGCCATGGCGATCACGGCCCGCTGCCGCATCCCGCCCGAGAACTCGTGCGGGAAGCCCTTGGCACGCCGCTCCGGGTTGGGGATGCCGACCAGGTCGAGGAGTTCGACGGCCCGCTTCCAGGCGGCGGCCGAGGAGATGTCCTGGTGGATCTGGAGCGCCTCGACGATCTGCGCGCCGATGCTGAAGATCGGGGTCAGCGAGGAGAGCGGGTCCTGGAAGATCATGCCGATGTGCTTGCCGCGCACCTTCGACATGGCCCGGTCGTCGAGCGCGAGGATGTTCTTCCCGCCGAGCGTGACCTCGCCCGTGACCGAGGCGTACTCGGGGAGCAGCCCCATGACGGCCATCGAGGTGACCGACTTGCCCGAACCGGACTCCCCGACGATGCCGAGGGTCCTGCCGCGGTGCAGGTCGAAGGAGACACCGCGCACGGCGTCCACGCGGCCCGCCTCCGAGGGGAAGGAGACCCGCAGGTCCCGTACGGACAGCAAGGGTTGCCGCGTGTCCGCAGGGGTTGTGATGGTGCTCTGCTCGGTCATGCGCGGCCTCCGGACTGCGAGGTGGGGTCGAGGGCGTCCCGCAGGCCGTCCCCGATGAGCGCCATCGCGACGGTGAGCAGCACCACGAGCGCGGCGGGCATGTAGAACAGCCAGGGAGCGGTGGAAAGGGTGCCCTGACCGTCGGCGAGCATCGCGCCGAGCGAGACGTCGGGCTGCTTGACGCCGAAGCCGATGAAGGACAGGGCGGTCTCCGACTGCACGGTCGACGCGACCCCGAGCGTGAACGTCACGATCAGCAGCGAGCCGATGTTGGGGATGAGGTGGCGGACGATGGTGCGCATCGGGCTGACCCCCATGAAGCGGGCCGCCATCACGTACTCGCGCTCGCGCAGCGAGGTGGCCAGCGACCAGATCACACGGGCCGTGAGCATCCAGCCGAAGACGGTGAGGACGATGACGAGGACCTTCCAGTCCCCCCGGTAGTGCGTGCCGACCAGCGCGATGATCAGGAACGACGGCAGTACGAGGAGGAAGTGCACCACGGCCAGCATGACGCGCTCGACCTTGCCGCCGAAGTACGCGGCGGTGGTGCCGAAGAGGCCCGCGATGACGGTCGTCAGGAGCGAGACGACCACGGCGATGATCATCGAGCGGCCGAGCCCGTGCACGAGCTGGGCGTAGCTGTCGTTGCCCGCGCTGTTGGTGCCCAGCAGGTGGCCGGACTCGCCCGGCGAGACCTTGAGTGCCGCGAAGTCCGCCTCCATGTAGTCCCAGTGCGTCAGGAACCGGCCGAAGATCGCGAAGAGAGCGAGGAGGACGAAGAGGACCAGCCCGATGAGCGCGCCCTTGTTGCGGGCGAATCGCCGCGCGTAGAGCCTGAACGGGGAGATGCGCTTCCCGGTCGTCCCCGTCGCGCGGGGCTCGTCCGCAGTGGCCTCACCCGTGCGTGCGGCGTCCGCGTCGGGTCCGACGCCTGGCATGTTGATGGCCATGTCAGCTCACCCTGATCCTGGGGTCGAGAGCCACGATGACGAGGTCGGAGAGGATCGCCCCGATCGCCGTCATGAGCGCGCCGAACGCGGCGACGGCGACGACACCGTGGACGTCGTTCGTGCTGATCGTCTTGGTGAAGTACTCGCCCATCCCGTGCCAGGCGAAGACCGTCTCGGTGACCACCGCGCCCGTGAAGAGCGCCGGCATCGCGAACGCGACCTGCGTGGCGACGGGGATGATCGAGGTCCGCAGCCCGTGCCGGTAGATGGCCTGCTTCCTGGTCAGCCCCTTGGAGCGCGCGGTGCGGACGTAGTCGGAGTTGATGTTGTCGAGGAGCAGCGAGCGTTGCAGCAGGTGGTAGCTCGCGTACGTGATGAACGTCAGCGAGATCGTCGGCAGGATCGCGTGCACCACCCGTGAGCCGAAGACGTCCAAGAACCCCGAGGCGTCCGGGTCCTGAGCCCCCGCGACGGGCAGCGAGCCGCCCAGGTGCTGGTTGAACGCGATGGCGAGGAGTACGACGCCCAGCGAGGCCACGGGCGCGGGGGTGTTGAAGGAGATCACCGAGATCCCCTGCCACACCCGGTCGCCGGCCTTGTACTGGCGCGAGGCGGTGTAGACGCCGAGGGCGATCCCGATGACGACCGCCAGGACCGTCGAGACGAGGACGAGCTCACCGCTGACGATGATCCGGTAGGACACCTGCTCGTTGACGCTGCCGCCGGTCGGCGACTGCCCCCAGTCCCAGTGGCCCACGACTCCTGATATCCAGTCCCACCACCGGTCCATGAGCGGTTTGTCGGGATTCAGGTTGTACAGCGACAGGGAGTGATTGATCTCGGCTGGAGTTCGAGGCGGTCGCAGAGCGGTGTAGTTCGACGCGGGCTTGAGGAAGGCATTGGCGAGGAAGTACGTGAGGTTGGTCGCGACGGCGATCATCAAAAACCAGCCGACTGCTTTGCGGGCGATGTAACGCAGCACTGCTAGCCGGCCTTTCGTTGAGCGTTTCGGCGCACTCCCGCGGTGGATGTGCCGCGGAGGTGGACGTGTGGGGGACCGGGCAACGGTTCGCGCGTGCTCGGACGGGACGTGCGAGAGATGCCCAGGTCAGAAAATGAGTGGTGCGCGACAGCTCCGGCGTACGACACTGAGGTCAGCTGACGGGATGGCACCAGTGGTCGATGCTGGGATGAGCAGTGCGCCGGGCATGGAGCGACAACCTCGCGTGTGAGTCGATCAGTTCAGGGCAGCCGTGCGATGCGGGCGGCACTGCCGTTGACCATTCCAAGTGGCGAGATATCGCGTCAAGATTCCGCAGGTCGCGATCAGGTTAAATTGCGGGGGTGTACCACCCATTCTTCGCAAAATCTTCGCTTCCGGTCCGGAAACGCGAGGAAAACACCGGTAGTGATCACCGTTGTCTCGGTGCGACTGTCCGCTATACGGACAGTCCTGACTGCCCCTCAGTCCTCGCCGGCAGGATCTCGCCCGTCACTTCACCGAAGCCGATCACCGTCCCGTCCGCCCCCGGGGCCGTCGCCGTGATCGTCACCTCGTCGCCGTCCTCCAGGAACGCGCGGCTCGTACCGTCGGCCAGCTTGAGCGGCTCCTCGCCGCCCCACGTCAGCTCCATCAGGCAGCCCCGCTCCCCGGCCTCCGGACCGCTCACCGTGCCCGAGGCGTACAGGTCCCCGGTGCGCAAGGACGCGCCGTTGACCGTCATATGGGCCAGCATCTGCGCGCCCGTCCAGTACATCGCCGAGAACGGCGGCCGCGAGACGGGCTGACCGTTCAGCCGGACCTCCAGTCGCAGGTCGAGGCCCCAGTCCTCCGATTCGCGCAGGTACGGGCGCAACGCGTGGGCCCGCTCGGGCGGCGCCACGCGGGCCGCCGCCAGCGCTTCCAGGGGCACGATCCACGGGGACACGGACGTCGCGAACGACTTCGCGAGGAACGGACCGAGCGGCACGTACTCCCACGCCTGCACGTCCCGCGCCGACCAGTCGTTGACGAGGCACACGCCGAAGACGTGCTCCGCGAAGGCGCCGGTGCCGACGGGCGTGCCGAGCGCCGAGCCCGTACCGACGACGAAACCGACCTCCGCCTCGAAGTCGAGGCGTGCCGAGGGCCCGAAACCGGGCAACTCGCCCTCGGCGGGCCTCTTCTGGCCGCAGGGGCGGACCACGGGCGTACCGGAGGCCACGACCGTGCCCGCGCGCCCGTGGTAGCCGATCGGGAGGTGCTTCCACTGGGGCGTGAGCGGATCGGCGCCCGGGCGGAACATGCGGCCCACGTTCGTCGCGTGGTGCTCGGAGGCGTAGAAGTCGACGTAGTCGGCGACCTCGAAGGGGAGATGGAGCGTCACCTCGTCGAGCGGGTGCAGGTGCGGCGTGACGGCCGCGCGGTGGTGGGCGTCGGTGAGGAGCGCGGTCAGCTCGGCCCGTACCGCCGTCCAGCGGGCGCGGCCCTGTGCGAGGAAGGGGTTGAGCGCGCCGTGCGCGAAGGTGTCGTCACCGAGCACGGCGGCGACGTCGAGGACGTGCGCGCCGATCGCGACACCGACGCGCGCCCGCGCGTCCCCGGCGGGCGCGAACACGCCGTAGGGGAGGTTCTGGAGTGGGAAAGGGGAGCCGGCGGGCACGTCGGCCCAGGTGGCGGCGGTCATACGGGGATCTCCTGGTAGGTGTCGGGAGTGCCCAGCAGGTCGGCTGCCTGCCGGAGCGGGGTCGAGGTGCTGCACGAGCCGTACGAGACGAGCAGGCGGCGCGCCGCGCGGGCGCCCGCGTCACCGAGCGCGTGCGCGCGCCGGGCGAGCCGCGCCGCGTCCTCGGTCTCCAGGACCGCCGTCACCTCGCCCGTCGTGGCGCCCCCGGCCGCGGCGGCGGTGGCGAGCAGCAGGTTGAGGTAGCCGTGATGGCGGAAACCGGTCGTGGGCGCGGTGTGCCGTACCGCCTCGTGCAGCCCCGCGGTCGCCTTGAACGGGACGCCCGCGCGGGCGCAGGCCACGAGCCAGGCCGCGACCTCGGGAGCCGTCGGAAACAGCTCCGCGCGGACGCCGCCGCAGCGGAGCTTGGCGCCGACCGGCCTGTCGAGCGACTCAAGTTCGGCGAGCAGGGGTTCGTACGCGGCGCGCGCCGCCGGTTCCGCGTACACCGGTACGTCCCCGGGCAGCGCGTCCAGCGCCTCGCGCACCCCGCCGGGGAACGCGGTGAGCGGCACCTCCACGAGCCCGAGCCGCAGCCGCGGATCGGCCGCGACCGCCGCGCAGTCGGCGGCGAGGCCCTCCGCGCCCCGGTCCGCGATGAGCCCCAGCGTGAGCGCGTCGCCCCGCTCCACCTGCTCCCGCAGCTCGGTGAGGCGGCTCGCGGGGACGAGGAAGCGGTGCGCGTGCAGCGGGTGTCCGGCGGCGAGGTCCGCGCGGTGGCGGGCGAGCGCCCGGTCCATCGGGAGCGCGGTCGGCGGGAAGAGGCCCGCGTCGTCGACGAGCGCGGCGAGCAGCGCGGCGGGCACGGTCATGCCTGCGGCCCCCGCCCCGCCCAGGTCCACGCGTACGCCCCGTCGTCGCTCGCGCGCCCGCCCTCGCCCAGCTCCAGAGGCCGGAACGTGTCGACCATGACGGCGAGTTCGTCGAAGAACTCCACGCCGATCGAGCGCTCGTACGCGCCCGGTTGCGGCCCATGGCTGTGTCCGCCCGGGTGCAGCGAGACCGAGCCCTGCCCGATCCCCGAGCCCTTGCGCGCCTCGTAGTTCCCGCCGCAGTAGAACATCACCTCGTCGCTGTCCACGTTCGAGTGGTAGTACGGCACCGGGATGGACAGCGGGTGGTAATCCACCTTGCGCGGCACGAAGTTGCAGATGACGAAGTTGTTCCCCTCGAAGACCTGGTGCACGGGCGGCGGCTGGTGGACCCGTCCGGTGATCGGCTCGAAGTCGGCGACGTTGAAGGTGTACGGGTACAGGCAGCCGTCCCAGCCGACCACGTCGAAGGGATGCTCCGCCTGCGTGAAGCGCGTCCCGACGACCTCGCCGCCCGCGCCCCGGTGCTTCACCAGGATCTCGACGTCCTGCCCCTGGCCCTGGAGGAGTTCCGTGGGGCCGTGCAGGTCGCGCTCGCAGTACGGCGCGTGTTCGAGGAGCTGCCCGTACCGCGAGAGGTAGCGCGCGGGCGGCGCGATGTGGCTGTTGCCCTCGACGCAGTAGACGCGCAGCGGCTCGTCCCCCTCGGGCAGCCAGCGGTGCGTCGTCGCGCGCGGCAGCACCACGTAGTCCCCGGCGCGGGCGGTGAGCCGGCCGAAGACGGTCTCGACGACCGCGCGGCCCGACTCGACGTACACGCACTCGTCGCCGAGTCCGTTGCGGTACAGCGGCGAGGGCGCGCCCGCGACCGCGTACGAGATCCGCACGTCGCCGTTGCCGAGCACGAGCCGCCGCCCCGTCACGACGTCCGCGTCCCGCCAGCGCTCGCCCTTGACGAGGCCGTGCAGCGCGAAGTGGCGCGGCAGGAGCGGGTGGTTGGGGACGGTGCGCTGGTCGGGCAGCTCCCAGACCGTGGAATCGGTGATCGCGGAGGGGACGTGCCGGTGGTAGAGGAGCGAGGAGTCGGAGGAGAAGCCCTCCTCGCCCATCAGCTCCTCGTAGAAAAGGCCGCCTTCGGGCCCTCGGTGCTGGGTGTGGCGTTTGGGGGGAATGTCGCCGAGGGTGCGGTAGTGGGGCACGGGGTCTCCTCTCGCCCGGGGGTGCGGGCGGCTCTGCCGGTGCGGCTCGTGCGGTCGTACGAGCAGGCTTCCCCGTCCGGCCGCGCCGGGCCGCGGTGGTGTCACCCGGACGGGGCGGTGACGCGGCGGAGCGGCGGTGGGGAACGGCATGGTGTCGCACTGGTGTTGCGATTATCGAGACAGGATGGATTGAATGTTGCAACACTGTGCGGAGGCGGGCCGTGCCGCGTCAAGGGCCCGGGCCGAAAGTGACGTCGAAGGAGTACGGATGACGGCGCGTGAGGCGGACGCGGGGCGCGGGGGCGCGTCCGCGCGCCGCGCGGACGGGGCGCAGACGCTGGAGCGTGGGCTCGGCGTACTGCGGATGCTCGCCGAGGCGCCGCACGGGCTGCGCGCCTCGGAGATCGCCGCCGCGCTGGGAGTGCACCGCTCGATCGCGTACCGGCTCCTCACCGCGCTGACCCGCAGCCACTTCGCCGCGCGCGACGCCGCCGGGCGCTACCGCGTCGGCGTCGCCTTCTACACGCTCGCGCAGCGCGCCCGCCCGCCGCTCGTCGATGTCGCGATGCCGGTGCTGCGCACCCTCGCCGTCGAACTCGGCGCCACCGCCTGCCTCGTGGTCCCCGACGGCCCGCACGCGGTCGCCGTCGCCGTCGTCGAACCCCCAGGCCCGGGCCCGCGCTTCTCGTACGGGGTCGGCAACCGGGACCCGCTCGACCGCGGCTCGGCCGGGCTCGCGCTGCTCTCGGCGGGTGAGCCGCTGCCCGGCGAACCGGAACGCGTCACCGAGGTCCGCGCGCGCGGCTGGGCCATCACCCACGAGGAGGTCACACCCGGCACGATCGGCGTCGCGGCACCCGTCCGCGCCCCCGAGCCCGCCGACCCGGCGGCGATCAACGTCATCACCCACCGCGCCTCGGTCGCGGACCGCGCGGTCCCGCTGGTCGTGGCGGCCGCGCGGCGGATGGAGGAGCTGCTCGCGGGGGAGGACTGAGACGGGGCGCGTGGGATGATCAAGACCCGCGCACAAGGTGACAAGGAGCTCGCGATGTCAGGGTTGTTCGACAGCCTGAAGAACTTCAAGGACAAGGCCGAGGAACTGGCCGGGGAGCACCACGAGAAGATCGCGGGCGGCCTGGAGAAGGCCGGCGACTTCATCGATGCCCGCACGGACGGCAAGTACAGCGAGAAGATCGACACGGGCGTCGACAAGGCACAGGACTTCGTGGAGAAGCTGGGGGAGAAGCGCAGGGCGGACGAGAAGCTGGGCGAGGACTGAGGCAGCGGGGCGGGTGGGGGCTGGGGTGCGGCTCGGGATTGACGCGCGAGGTGCTGCCGAGCTGACCCGGGCCGGGGTCTACGCCCTGGGTTGGGACTCGCCCGCGTCCCTGGAGCGGGCCCGCGAACCGTTCTCCCGGCTCACGGACTTCTTCGGCCGAGCGGCGGCCTCGGGCGAGGCGATGCCGCTCTGGATCGACTGAGGGGCCTGCGGGTGGGGCGGCTCCGGGGCCGTACCCTGCCCGACTGCCTCCCCCACCTCCCGTACGCACCGCCAGGTCCGTGCCACCTCCGCCGCGTTCTCCGCGTGGAAGCGGAAGGCCCGGGCCTCGGCGCGGGCGCCCAGGGGGCGGGTGAAGGGGAGGGGTTCGGTCAGTTCCACCGTCAGCGTCGTCATGCCGCCGACCGGGAGGTCCGCCGTGCCCGAGGCGGTCACCGCGCCGAGGCGCGCCTCCGGGTAGGCGCGGTCCGCGCAAAGGCGCGCGATGCGGGAGGCGGGGACAGTGACGTCGAGGAGCGGTCCGTAGCGCAGGAGCAGGGAGCCGTCGGCCTTCAGGACATGCGGGCGCACGACGCACGAGGCGTGCAGGGCGAGGACGTACCAGCAGCCCCACAGGTCGAGGACGAGAACCGGCACGTGCAGCCACGGCCAGGGGATCACGACCGCGAGGGCGACCGTCTCGGCGACGGCGACGAAGAGCAGGCCGTACATCATCGCGGACTGCGCGGGCGCGTACGGGGCGGCGATGTCGCCCTCGGCGACGCCGTCCGGGCCCCGGCGTCCCAGCCGGCGCGACAGGTCGCGCCACAAGGTCAGTTGGTGCTGGATGAGCGGTGTTCTCATGGCGTCCGCTCCTTCAGGAGGGTGAGTACGCGGCGCAGGACCGCCGCCTGGGCCGGGGCGAAGTCCTCGAACACGGCGTCGAGGAAGCCGTTGTCGGGGGTGTCCCCCACGGCGAGCTCCGCGGGGAGGAGTGCGAGCACTTCGCGGGCCGTGTCCTCGACGCGAGGGTCGTCCGGCGCGGCGTCCGCGAGCTCGTCGAGGCGCCGGTAGAGCTCGTACGCGCGGTGCGTCGTCGCCGGGTCCGTCGTGAACGCCTCGGCCAGCGGGCCGAGCCATGGGGCGGGCGCCGAGGTGTCGAGCAGCGCCAGGAGGCGGCGGTCGAGTGCGAGTGAGTCGGGTTCGGGGCCCGGCAGGTGCGCGGCGGCGCGGTCGAAGTCCGCGAAGAGCGTGGCGAGCGCGGGCGAGACGGGGGCCTCGGGCGGCAGTCCGCCCTCCGCTTCCGCCTGCGCCAGGAGGTCCCGCAGCCGGGCGCGCCGCCGCCGGATCGTCTCCTCCTGGCGCGCGAGGTCGGCGTCCAGCTCGGCGAGGATCTCCGCGAGGTCCTTGCCCGCGTCGTCGGCCAGCGCGTCCCGCACCTCGTCGAGGCTCAGGCCCAGCTCCGTCAGCCGCCGCACCCGGGCCAGCTCGACGGCGTCCCGCAGGCCGTACTCGCGGTAGCCGTTGGGCTGCCTGGCCGGCTCGGGCAGCAGGCCGATCCGGTGGTAGTGGCGAACGGTCCGGGTGCTCACCCCGGCCACGGCGGCCAGCTCTCCGATACGCATGAGGCCAGTAGAAACCTTGACGTCGCGACAAGGACAAGGGCTCGCGCGGGCGGCGAACGGGGGATCACCTGGGCCTTTGCCCATAGTCTATTTAGACTGCTAGTTTCCGGTCATGCCGCGACGCGCTCTCGACAACCCCCTCGTCCCCGACCTCCTCGGCCTCCTCCTGGAGGGCGACGCACACCCCCACCACCTCCTCGCCGCACTCAAGGCGGGCGGCGAGGCCCGGGCCACGGCCGCCCACCGGGGCACCGTCTACCACACCGTCACCGCCCTCGCCGAGGCCGGCTGGATCGCCCCGCTGGGCCGCGAACGCGAGGGGAACCGCCCCGAGCGGACCGTCTACACGCTCACCCCCGAGGGCCGCGCCGAACTCGTCCGCCGCCTCGACGCGGAGATCCGCGACCCGCGTCGCGAGTTCTCCCGCTTCCTCGGCGCCGTCGCCCGCCTCGGCGCACTCGGTCCGCGCGGCGCCGAGTCCGCGCTCACCGAACGCGCCACGCGCCTGGGAACCCGCATCGCCAAGGACGAGAAGCGCCTGGCCGAAGCGCACGCGCAAGGAGTCCCGCGCCTCTTCGTCATCGAGGCGGAGTACGCGCTGACGCTCGCGCGCGCCGAACACGACTGGCTGCACGGGCTCGTGGACGAGATCCGCGCCGGAACGCTCGCCTGGCCCACCGCGAAGGAGTCCGCGTGATCTTCGGCATCTACCCCGGCGGTGCGACGGGCGACGACAGCGGTGGACTCGCGACCGGCGCGCCCGACGACCCCGCGCGCGTGGGCGACGCGCTCGACCGGCTCCAGGGCGCGGCGGGCCGCCCCTTCCTCGTCCGCGCCTACCTGCACTACGAGGACGGGAACGGCGGCTTCCTCGCCACCGCGACCCCCGCCGACGCGGAGCGGTACGCCGTACGGGGCCGCCGCCTCGACCTCGTCGCGCAGTACCGCTCCGCCTCCGGCGACGTGGCCGGGTACCAGGACTGGCTGCGCGCGCTCGTCGAGCGGTACGGGGCCGTGACGGACACGCTCCAGGTCACCGAGGAGCCGAACGTCGTCGGCAACCCGGTGCTCGACGGGCATTACCCGCGCGTGCGCGAGGCGATCATCGCGGGCGTGCGGGCCGTCAAGGAGCACGCCCGCGCGCTCGGCCACACGCACCTGCGCACGGGCTTCAACACGACACCGCTGTTCGGCCCGGCGGCCGGATTCGTCGCGGACCTCGTACGGGAGGGCGGCGAGGACTTCACGGCGGCGCTCGACTACATCGGCCTCGACTTCTTCCCTGACGTCTTCCGCCCGGTACCGCCCACCGAGTTCGCGGCAACCGTCTCCGGCCTCCTCCGCCACCACCGCGAGAGGGTCCTCGCCCCCGCCGGTCTCGCCGAACTCCCGCTCCACATCACCGAACACGGCTGGCCGACCGGCCCGGACCGCTCCCCCGAGCGCCAGGCCGAGAGCGTCGAGACGGTCGTACACCTGGCCGCCGCCGCACCCGGAGTCGCCGCGTACACCCACTTCGCCCTCCGCGACGCGGACAGCGCGCGGCCCGGGCTCTTCCACCGCTTCGGCGTCATGACGGACACCTACGAGCCGAAGCCCGCGTTCGAGGTGCTGCGGGGGCTGGTGGAGCGGTACGCGTGATCGGGTACCGCCGCGCCCGGGACGCCGGGGCGCCGGGGTGTGGGCACCGGGGTTCCGGGTCGCCGGGGCGGCGGTGGTCCAGACCGTAGGGAGTCGTGGGGCGGGGCGTCAACGAGGGGGGACGGGACTGGCGGGAAATCGGGGTCAGTCGGTGCGGACGAGGAGGGCGACCGGGGCGGTGGCGAACAGGTCGGCGCACGGGACTCCGCCCTCGTAGACCTGGTAGGAGCGTTCCCCGGCCACCTCCTGCCAGCGACCCGGCGGCAGCGTCAGCACCGTGCCGTTCCAGCCACCCCCTTCCGCGAGCCGCGCCGCGAGCCGCGTGACCGCCGTGAGGACGCGGTCCGAGCGGACGAACGCGAGGCAGTGGGACGCCCCGGGGCCGCTCGCGGGCAGCGGAGCGTACGACGCGTCCTCGCCGAAGCAGTCGGGGCGCTCGCGGCGCAGGCGCAGCGCGGCGGCGGTCAGGGCGAGCTTCTCCTCGGGGAGGTCGCGCGGCGCGCGGCCCTCGTCCAGGGACCGCAGCGTGTCCCGTACGTCCGGCGGCGTACGCCTGTTGTCCGGGTCCACGAGCGTCCGCGACTCCGTCTCGGTGCCCTGGTAGACGTCGGGGACGCCCGGCATCGTCAGGTGCAGGAGCGCGCCGCCGAGGACGTTCGCCCGGATGTACGGCGCCAGTTCGGCGCGCAGTTCGGCGAGCCGGCCGCCGAGCGGCCCGCACGGGCCCGCCGCGACGAAGCGCCGCACCTCCTCCTCGTACGCCCCGTCCTGCTCCGTCCACGACGTGCGCAGCCCCGCCTCCCGTACGTGCTTGAGCAGCGCCTCGCCGAGCCGTTCCGCGTCCGCGATGCCGAAGCCGAAGGCGAGCTGCCAGGCCGCCCAGCCGAGGTGCGGATCGGGCGCGGGGCAGGCCGCGGCGGCCTCCGCGAGGAACGCTGCCCAGCGCTCGGGCACCTCGCTCAGCACCGCGATGGCCGCGCGCACGTCCGCGCTGCGCTTCGTGTCGTGCGTCGAGAGCACCGTGCCCGTCAGCGGCCAGTCGCGCTGCACGCGCCCGCAGTACGCGTGGAACACGTCGGGCGAGAGCGCGGGCGCGCCCGGGTCGCCGCCCACCTCGTTCACCGAGAGCAGCGGCACGTACCGGTAGAAGGCCAAGTCCTCGACGGACTTCGCGCGCAGCGCCGACGCGGTCTGCGCGAACCGGGTCCTGAACGCCTCGTAGGCGGGCCCGTCCCCGCGCCTGCCGAGCGCGAGGTCCCGTACCAGCGCCACCGTCTCCGCCTCCTCGGGCACCGCGAAGAGCGCCGAGGCCTCCTCGGCCGCCTGCGCCGAGAGCACGTCCTCGGGCGCGGCGCCCGCGTCGCGCGCCGGGTAGGGGCGGTAGACGGGGACCCGGACGAGGAGTTCGCGCAGCGCGGTGCGCAGCGCCCAGGGGGCGTGGTCGCGCACCGCGACGTCCTCGCGCGCGATCCGCGCCGCGTACCGCACGAGCGTCTCGACCTCGGCCGCCAGCTCGTGCGTCACGACGTGGTGCGCCGCCGCGCGCGCCGTCGCCGGCCACGCGCCCCCGCGCGCCTCGGCGGGCGCGGCGAGCGCGCGGTAGCGGGTGAGGAGTTCGCCGTGGCCGGCCGGGTCGGTGAACACGCCGTCGACGTGGCGCAGCGCGTCGTACCCCGTCGTGCCCGAGACCGGCCAGCCCTCGGGCAGCGCCTCGCCGTCCGCGAGGATCTTCTCCACGACGGTCCAGTGCCCGCCGGGCACGACCTCCGCCGCGCGCTCCCCGAGGAGCCGCAAGTAGCCGCCGGGGTCGGCGAGCCCGTCCGGGTGGTCGATGCGCAGGCCCCGCACGGCCCCCGCCGCCATGAGGTCCAGGACGAGACCGTGCGTCGCCGCGAAGACCTCCGGGTCCTCCTGCCGCACCCCGATCAGCTCCGAAATGGTGAAGAAGCGGCGGTAGTTCAGCTCGGTACGGGCCAGGCGCCACCACGCGAGCCGGTACCACTGCGCGTCGAGCAGCTCGTCGAGCGGCAGGTGCTCGGTGCCTTCACGGAGCGGGAAGGCGTGCTCGTGGTAGCGCAGCTCTCTGTCCGTCACGGTCAGTTGGTCCTGTACGTCGGCGAGCCGGCCGCCGAGCACCGGGAGCAGGAGCCGCCCGCCGCCGCCCGCCCAGTCCAGGTCGAACCAGCGCGCGTACGGGGATTCGGGCCCCTCGCGCAGGACGTGCCACAGCGCGCGCGTGTACCGGGGCGAGGCGGCCATGTGGTTGGGGACGAGGTCGAGGACGAGCCCGAGCCCGTGCTCGCGGGCCGTCCCGGCGAGCGCGAGCAGCCCCGCCCGGCCGCCCAGCTCCTCCCGCACCCGCGTCGGGTCGGTCACGTCGTAGCCGTGCTGCGAGCCGGGCACCGCCTCCAGGACGGGAGAGAGGTGCAGGTGCGAGACGCCGAGCGAGGCGAGGTACGGGACCAGTTCCGCCGCGTCCGCGAAACCGCGGCCGGGCGTGAGCTGGAGCCGGTAGGTCGCGGTCGGCGGGGCGAAGACCGCTTCGGGGGCGCGGGACGAGTCGGAGGTCATGGGGGGTTGTGTACCCGCGTGGCGGGCGAGTGTGTCATCGGGCGCGCGGGCGGATGGACCGGACGGGTGAACGGGAGCGGGGGAGCGGGAGGTACGGGGCGGGGCGCCGTGCGGTACGGGTCGCCCCGTACCCGTACCGCCGCCCCGCCTCCGTACCCCCACCGTGCCTCACGCGGGCCGCTGGAGCACCACCAGGCTCCGGTCCCGCAGTTCGAGCCGCTGGCCCGCGCCCGCCTTGACGCCCGTGCCCGGCGGGAGGCCGTCCGCGCGGGAGGTGTCGACGACGACCTGCCACTCCTTGCCGTGGTTGACGGGGATGACGAATTCGAGGTCCTGCGGCGAGGCGTTGAACATGAGGAGGAAGGAGTCGTCCTGGATGCGTTCGCCGCGCGGGCCCGGCTCCGAGATCGCGTTGCCGTTGAGGAAGACGGTCATCGCGCTCGCCGTCGCCCCGTCCCAGTCGCCCCGCGTCATCTCGGCGCCCTCGGGCGTGAACCACGCGATGTCGGACAGCTCGTCGTGCGTGCCCTCGACGGGGCGACCGTGGAAGAAGCGGCGGCGCCGGAAGACCGGGTGGTCGCGGCGCAGCCACACCATCGCGCGCGTGAACGCGGCGAGCGCTGCCTCCTCGCCGTCCCCCGCGCCGTCCTCGCCCGTGCCGCCCTCCTCCGGCCACTTCACCCACGCCAGCTCGTTGTCCTGGCAGTACGCGTTGTTGTTGCCGCCCTGCGTACGCCCGAACTCGTCGCCGTGGCTCAGCATCGGCACGCCCTGCGAGAGCATCAGCGTCGCGAGGAAGTTCCGCGTCTGCCGGGCCCGCAGCTCGTTGACACCCGCGTCCTCGGTCTCGCCCTCCGCGCCGCAGTTCCAGGAGCGGTTGTGGCTCTCGCCGTCCCGGTTGTCCTCGCCGTTCGCCGCGTTGTGCTTCTCGTTGTACGAGACGAGGTCGCGCAGCGTGAAGCCGTCGTGGCACGTGACGAAGTTGATCGAGGCGAGCGGGCGGCGCCCGTCGTCCTGGTAGAGGTCCGAGGAGCCGGTCAGCCGCCCGGCGAACTCGGCGAGCGAACCCTGCTCCCCGCGCCACAGATCGCGCACCGTGTCGCGGTACTTGCCGTTCCACTCCGTCCACATCGGCGGGAAGTTCCCCACCTGGTACCCGCCCTCGCCCACGTCCCACGGCTCCGCGATCAGCTTGACCTGGCTGACCACCGGGTCCTGCTGTACGAGGTCGAAGAAGGACGAGAGCCGGTCCACCTCGTGGAACTGCCGCGCGAGCGTCGCCGCGAGGTCGAAGCGGAAGCCGTCCACGTGCATGTCCGTGACCCAGTACCGCAGCGAGTCCATGATCATCTGGAGGACGTGCGGGGAGCGCATGAGCAGCGAGTTCCCGGTGCCCGTCGTGTCCATGTAGTACTTCGGGTCCTCGGTGAGCCGGTAGTACGAGGCGTTGTCGAGGCCGCGGAAGGAGAGCGTGGGGCCCAGGTGGTTGCCCTCGGCGGTGTGGTTGTAGACGACGTCGAGGATCACCTCGATGCCCGCCTCGTGCAGCGCCCGTACCGCCGACTTGAACTCCAGGACCTGCTGGCCCCGGTCGCCCCACGAGGCGTACGTGTTGTGCGGGGCGAAGAAACCGATCGTGTTGTAGCCCCAGTAGTTCGCGAGCCCCGCGTCCGCGAGCCGGTGGTCGTTGACGAACTGGTGCACCGGCATGAGTTCGAGCGCGGTCACGCCCAGCTCGGTCAGGTGCCCGATGATCGCGGGGTGCGCGAGCGCCGCGTACGTGCCGCGCAGCTCGTCCGGCAGATCGGGGTGGCGCATCGTCAGGCCCTTGACGTGCGCCTCGTACAGGACCGTGCGGTGGTAGTCGGTGCGCGGGGGACGGTCGTCGCCCCAGTCGAAGTAGGGGTTCACGACGACGGACGCCATCGTGTACGGGGCCGAGTCGAGGTCGTTGCGCTTGTCGGGCGCGCCGAAGTGGTACCCGTACACCGCCTCGCCCCAGTCGATCGACCCGCTGATCGCCTTCGCGTACGGATCGAGGAGGAGCTTCGCCGCGTTGCACCGCTGCCCGCGCGCCGGCTCGTACGGGCCGTGCACGCGGAAGCCGTACCGCTGACCGGGCATCACCCCGGGCAGATAGGCGTGCCGGACGAAGGCGTCGGACTCGCGCAGTTCCACCGCGCTCTCCGAGCCGTCGTCGTGGAGCAGGCACAGCTCGATACGGTCGGCGGCCTCCGAGAAGACCGCGAAGTTCGTCCCGGCGCCGTCGTACGTGGCGCCGAGCGGATATGCCTCACCTGGCCAGAGCTGCATGAACTCGACTCTTCCGTTTCCGGCCCGCGGGAAGGGCCACCATGGGCCCGAGTCTCCCGGAAGAGGGGCCGCTCCCGTAGGACTTCTGTCCCGCCGGGGCCGCGACCACACCGACGTACGAACGAGGCGCGGGTGGCGGCGGGGGCGGCGAGGGGGCGGAAGCGCGGATTCGCGCCGGTCCGAGCGCCCGAAAGGCGTCAAGCCCTTCGTCGGAAATTCAGCCTGATGAGCGATTATGGCGAGATCGGTACGGCCCCCGGTCGGACCGCCCCGGTCTGTACACCGCCGGTCAGGTGATCACCGCGAGGCCTCCCCGCCCCGCTCACCCCGCCTGCGCGCACCGTCCACGCCGCGTCCGCGCCCCCGCGCGGGACCGTTTCGCCGGCCGCGCGGGGGGAAAGGGAGCCATGGCCTCCGGCTGCACCCGGGCCCCCGTCCGGAGTAGTCTTCCTTGATCGTTGAACAGGGGCGGCAGACGCTGCGGAAGTGGGACGAAGGGGCGGTGTGCGGGTGTCGGGAGGGCTGGAGCTGCCACCTGGCGAAGGCGGCGGCGCGGAGGGCTCCACGGCGGACCGCCCGCCCCCGCCGGCCCCGCTCACGGGCACCGTGGACGTCTCCCCGCAGATAGGCCCCGAGCTGGACTGGGGCCCCAAGGAGTGGGAAGAGGTCCGCACCAGGGCCCAGCGCGCGGGCCGCGTCTACGTGTGGCTCAATCTCGTCGAACAACGGCTGCGCGCCGTCGTCGCCGCCGTACTGCGCCCCGTGTACGTACCGGTGCACGGCGAGGACTGGGTGACGGCCGCCGCCGGGCCCGCCGGGCAGGAGTGGGTCCAGCGCGCCATCGCCGTGCGCGAGGTCAGCCGCCGCAAGGGCTACCTCCTCGACCCCGCCGACGACAACGTGCTCAGTTTCCTGACGCTGCCCCAGCTCCGCGAACTGATGGTCAGCCACTGGCCCTGCTTCGAGCCGTACTTCGACGACCGCAGGGACGTCGAGCTGGCGCTCGACGAACTGGAGGTCGCGCGCAACGTCGTCTCGCGCAACCGCGCCCTCAACCCGAGCGTCCTCGCCCAGGCCGAACGCGCCTCGGCCCGGCTCCTCGACATGCTCTCGGCGGGCACCGGCGTCCCCTCGACCCGCCGCCTCCCCGTCGACGCCGTCGAAGACCTCGTCGGCGACCGGTACGCGGACGTCGTCGCGGTCCACCCCGACCGCGTGCGCCTCCTGCGGCAGTTCCCCGCCGAGGACCTCTTCGCCGGGGCCCGCAGACTCGACGCGATGGGCATCGGCCTCAACCTCCTCGTCCAGAACTTCTCCGGACGCCGCCTCGTCCGCCTCGCCGAGGAGGGCTGCCGCACGCGGCTCCTCTTCCTCAACCCCGCGAGCAGCGCCGTCAAGCGCCGCGAACGCGAACTGGGCCTCAGAAGAGGCGAGATGAGCCGCAGCGTCGAGATGAACATCCTCCACATGCGGCGCGTACGGGCCCGGCTGCGCGACCCCGGCGCCTTCGAGATACAGGTCATCGACGAGACCCCGCGCACGGGCGCCTACCTCGTCGACGGCGACACGGCGGACGGCGTCGCCGTCGTCCAGCCCTACCTGCGCCGGGCCCGCGGCATGGAGTCCCCGGTCCTGGTGGTACGGGGCGGGGGACGCCTCGTGCGCGGGGCCGCCGACGGCGAGGGCGGCCTCTTCGACACGTACCGCGAGGAGTTCGAATCGGCGTGGGCGGACGCCCGGCCGGTGTCCTGAGGACCCCTCACGGCTGCCGGTCCCCACGGCCGCGTGCCCTTGCGGCGGGCGCGCCGGGGGTACGGGGGCACTGTCACAGGCGCGTGCGAGGGTGGGGACCACGCGGCGCCCGGACGGGGGGACACGTCGCCGAACACGCCGAGGGAGACACACATGACCTGGTACGAGGGGCCGCTGACCGGCTTCGACCTGGAGACCACGGGCACCGACGTCGAGCACGACCGCATCGTCACCGCCGCCGTGATACGCCTCGACGCCTCGGGCGCCGTCGCGCACACCCGTACGTGGCTGCTCGACCCGGGCGTCGAGATCCCCGCCGAGGCCACCGCGATACACGGCATCCCCACCGCGCGCGCCCGCACCGAGGGCGCCCCCGCCCGGGGCGCCGTCGCGGAGATCACCGAGGCGCTCGCCGCCGAACTGCGCGCGGGCACCCCGCTCGTGGTGATGAACGCGCGCTACGACCTCTCGCTCCTCGACCGCGAGTGCCGCCGCCACGGCGTGCCCGCGCTCGCCGAGAGGCTCGGCGCGGAACCGGCCCCGGTGATCGACCCGCTCGTCCTCGACAAGCACGCCGACCGCTACCGCAGGGGCAGCCGCGTCCTGGCCGCGCTGTGCGGCCACTACGGCGTCCGCCTCGACACCGCCCACGACGCCCGCTCCGACGCCCTCGCGGCAACTCTCCTCGCCCGCAGCCTCGGCGCCCACCACCCCGGCCTCGGCGCGCTGCCCGCCGCCGAGCTGCACCGCCTCCAGATCGACGCGGCGGCCCGCCAGTCCGCGAGCCTCCAGGAGTACCTGCGCCGCACGAAGCCGGACGCGGTGGTGGAGGGGGCGTGGCCGGTGATCCCGCGTCAGCGGACGGCGGCCTGAGGGCGAGGGGAGCGGGTCGCCGTGCGCGCGAGGCGTCCCATGTGAGCCCTGGTCAGCGCGTGGGGGTGCGGGGAGCGTCTTGAGCGACGGGGCTCAGAAGGGGTACCACCGCACGGTCGTGTCGCCGTCCCGCAGCGAGTTCACACGGCGCCGGAACTCGGTCAGCGCGGCCGGGTTCGACGGGGCGTGCTGCGCGACCCACGCACAGCTCGCCGTCTCGCGTGCCCCGCGCAGCGTGAGCCGCCCTTCCCACTCGCGCACGTCCCAGCCGTAGGCGCGTACGAAGTCCTCGTAGGACTCGGTGGGGAGGCCGTAGCGGTCCCGCGAGAGGTCCATCACGACGAGGTCGTGCTCGCGCAGGTCGAAGGAGAAGGTCTCCAGGTCCGAGAGGACGGGCCCGTCGGTTCCGGCGAGTACGTTGCGCGGGAGCGCGTCGCCGTGGATCGGGCCGGGCGTCAGGTGCGGGGTGAGCGCGGCGGCGGCAGGGGCGAAGCCGTCGCGGCGCTCGCGCAGGAAGGCCGCGTCGGCCGGGTCGATCGCGTCCCCCGCGAGCCGCAGCCAGCGCTCGACGCCGCCGAGGAGTTCGCGCCGGGGCAGGCCGAAGGACGGGGCGGGCAGCGCGTGGACCTGCCGCAGGAGCGCCGCGAGGTCGGCGGGGGTCGCGAGCCCGCTCGCCTCCGGCAGCCGCTCCCACAGCGTGACGGGATGGCCCTCGACGAGGAGCGGCTCGGAGCGCGCGGCGCGCACGGCGGGGACACCGCTCTCCTTGAGCCAGTCCGCGATACGGAGCGCGAGCTGTGCCCGGTCGAGCAGCTCGGGTGCCCGTCCGACCTTGATCACGAGGTCCCCGGAGGCGAAGACCGCGTTCTCGCCGAGCACCATCAGCTCCGCGCCCGTGTCGAGCCCCGCCGAGGCCAGCACCTCGCGCGCCCGCGACTCGTCCATCGTCCGCCTCCCCTGCCGGGCCCCCGCGGGGCCCGCCGTGCTGTGGTCAGGGCGCCCCGGCCGCGCGGGGACGCCAAGGGCTAGTTTCCCACCGGGGGACAGGCCGGTGACGTCCGGGTGGCGGGCCGCTCTCGTTCCTGCTGGCCGGGCCCGGGTGGCAGCCCGCTCCTGTCCGGGTGGCGGGCCCCTGCCGTCCCTCCCGCCCGGACCCGGGTGGCAGCCTCTTCCCGTCCGGGTGGCAGCCCCCTCCCGCCCGGGGGGCGACCCCTATACAAGTCTCCCAACCCCCCCCACCCCCTCCACCCCCCTTCCGCCCCCTCCCGCGAAATCTGTGGACAACTACGGCGAACCCGCACAACGCCTCACCGGTTCGAGTGAGAGCGCGGGCGGGTTCGCCGTAGTTGTCCACAGGCCGGTCGGCCGGGATCGTCCTCTGTGCTAAACGGCTATACGCCCACCGACTCGTCCATCTCCTCCTCCCGCTCCTCGTGCTCCTCCGGCGTCTCCTCCTCCACCGGAAGGGCCGCGTGGTGGTGCGGCGGCTCGGGAGCCGCGGCCGGGGCGGTGCGGCGGCGTCGCTCGTACAGGCCGGCCACTGTCATCGCGAGCAGGCCCACGACGAGCCAGACCGCGAGCGTGAGGACGTGGCGGCCGAGGCCGACGTGATCGAAGTAGACGAGGCTGCGCAGGCCTTCGACCAGGCCCGCGCCGTTCCAGAAGGAGTGGAGCGCGCCGAAGAAGCCGTTGAGGAGTTCGGGACGGTACAGACCGCCGGACGTCGTGAAGTTGAGCATCACGAAGAGGATCATCATCGTGAGCGTCGTCCACCGCTTCAGGAAGGTGTGCAGGCCCACGCCGAGGAAGAGGATGCCGGCCGAGTAGAGCCAGGCCATGGCCCACACCCCCCACAGCCCGTGCGAGACGACGTGGAAGACGGGCCCCGCGAGCGCCGCGCCGATGAGGCTCACGGCGAAGGACGTCACGAGGACGAACGCGGCCCTGGTCCGCATCCTCAGCACGGCACCCGCTCCGCCGAGCACCGCGACGGAGGCGTACGAGCCGATGCTCACGGCGACGAGGAAGAAGAAGACACCCTGCCCCGTGGGGTCCCCGTGGGCGGGCGGGGCGAGGTCGGTGACCTTGAGCGGCTTGCCCTGCGCGGTGGCGAGCGGGGTGAAGACCTTCTGGGCCACCGTGGCGCTCGTATCGGCGTTCGTGCTGGCGACGAGCAGCTCGGGCGCCGCGTCCGAGGGGACGAAGGCGCCGGAGAGCTGCCGCTCCATGAGCAGGTGGTGCGCCGCGTCGCGGTCGGGGACCGTGCGTACGTCGAGTGACTCGCCCGCCGCCGCTGCCTTGTCGTGGATCGTCTGCGCGAGCGCGGCGGTGCTGGGGCCGGCGCCGACGACGGCGACCGGCATGTGGTGCGGCGAGGGGTTGACGAAGGCGCCGAGGTAGGCGAGGCCCATGCCGACGCACATGAGCATCGGGGTCAGCAGATGGACCAGGACATGACGGGCCGCGGCCAGATCGCGGGCCCTGCTGGGCGCCGGGGCTTCGGCTGAACTCATCGGGAGTACTCCTGTGGAACCGCGCCGTGCCGGGGACGGGCGACGGCGGCCGGGGTGGTTGGCAAATGCAACCATGTGCTTACGTTGTACTATACAACCAACTGGAGGAGGCGGTGTACGTGGCGCACGACGCGGCGGGGGGCGCGGCACATGAGAGGGATGCCGCCCTGGAGATCATTCAGCGTGAAATGACGGCCTTCGCGCGCAGGGCCAGGGGGATCGCGGCGCATATGCACCCCGAATTGTCGCTCGTTTCCTTCACGCTGCTGAGTCACGTCGAATATCAGCCGGGCTGCCGTGCGACCGACCTGGCCACGCATTACCTGCTCGACAAGTCGACCATCAGTCGCCAGGTGTCCGTTCTCGAACGGGCCGGGCTCGTGGCGCGCGGCGTCGACCCCGTGGACGCGCGGGTCCACGTGCTGCACCTGACCGCCCACGGCGTGGAGGTGCTCGCGCAGGTGAACGAGGCGCGCAGGCAAGCCTTTCGGCGTCGCCTCGCCGACTGGGGCGCGGCCGACCTGGACCGCTTCGCCGAGTACCTCCTGCGGTACAACGGAGCCGCCGGCGAGGCCGGTGACGAGTCCGGAGGTGAAAGCGTTCCGCTCGTTGAATAACAACGTGGCGCCCAATGGATAACGCGGGAATAACGCGCGCGGAATATGAAGAAGTTGTGGGCGTCGAGCGGCCTTTCGGGCGAGGAGACCTCCAGGGTGACCGGAGGGTTGCACCGGAAGACTCTTGTTTCTTTGCTGAACACGTCTCTACCGTGAGGTGAACTCTCCGCAACGGCAGGAAAACGAGAATGCCTCACGAGCACGAAACGCTCGCCCCCACGGACCCCACGCCTCCCGGTGGCGAAGCCGCACCATCCCCCGCCCCGGTCGTGCCGGGACAGGCCGCCGCTCCGGCGCAGGGCGCTCCCGCCCCGTACGACCGCCGCAGCACCCCGCCGGTGCGCGAAGTGCGCAAGCTCGTGCAGAAGAAGCGCGACGCGTGGTGGACCGTTTTGCTGGTCGACCCGCTCGCGACGCCCCTCGTCCGGCTCACCGCGCGGTACACGCGCATCACCCCGAACCAGATCACGTGGGCGGCGCTGATCCTCGGCCTCGGCTCGGCGGCGCTCTTCGCGCTCGGCGACTGGCAGTGGATCGTCCTCGGCGCGGTCGTCTACCACTTCAGCTTCGTCCTGGACTGCATGGACGGGAAGGTCGCCCGCCTCACCGGACGCGGCTCCGTCTTCGGCGCGTGGCTCGACTACATCTTCGACCGCATCCGCGTCGCCGCCTGTGCCGTGGCGCTCATGTGGGGCCAGTACCACCGCAGCGACAACACGCTCTACATCTGGCTCGCGGTGCTCGTCGTCTTCTGCGACGCGCTGCGGTACATCAACGCCCTGGAGACCTTCAAGACCCGCCTCACCATGCGGCGTCAGATCAAGGCCAGGATGCGTGCCGCGCGCAAGGCGCAGAACAGCGAGCAGGTCGCCTTCATGGAGGACCTCCTGCGCGCCAACCCCGAGGCCGACATCGAGCAGGACCTCAACCGCGCGGCGGGGACGAACGCGCCCGTCGACCCGGACGAGGACGGCAGCGCGGAGCCCGCCGGGGCCACGGCCGCCGCGCGCTCCAGGCACGCGTACGCCGCCGGGGAGCGCCGCGAGGCGACGACGGCCGGGGGCGCCGCGGTCGACCTGCCCGGCTCCGAGGACCTCGACGAGCAGGACCCGACCGTCAAGGACCCCTCGGGCGCCGACCTGCCCGGTGTGAGCGAGCTGAGCGACGAGGACACCCCGCCGGTCAAGAAGAAGCAGGTCATCGACCTCCAGCAGGAGTTCCGCCGGAAGTTCCCCCTCTACCTGCGCTTCCGTTCCGCGCTTCTGCGGCACCGCATCCGCCCGCACCTCGTGAGCGGCATCGAGTTCCAGATGGGCGTCTTCATCGTCGGGCCGCTCTTCAACGTGGTCCTCGGCGCGACGCTCGTCTCGGCGGTGCTCATGCTCGTCTTCGAGCTGGCCATCGTCTACAAGCTGCTGCTCTCCACGCGCGACTTCGGCCGCACCCTGGAGTCCATACCGCTGCCGCCCCCGGCCCTCGCCGAGGAGCAGCTCGCGCGCGTCGCCGACGCGACCGGCGCCGCCTACCCGGGGCAGCAGGCGCAGGAGGGGCAGACCATCGCCTTCGGTACGCAGGTGCCGGCCCAGCGCGGCGAGCGGGAAGCCCCGCGGTCCCCGGACTCGCCTTCCTGACACCCGCTGTCGCGCGAGGCCGGAGAAGACCGGCCCCGCCGCTGTCGCGGTCCTCCCCCCGGTTGCCTCACGGCACCGGGGGGAGCGGCTTTCCCGGCCGCCTCCGGGCTCTCCTGGCCGCCGCGCGCCTTCCACCCGGCCGCTGTCCGTCGCGGCGGCTACGGTGCGGGCATGACGAGTGCTTCGGTCGCCCTGCTGCGGGGCGTGAACGTGGGGACGGCGCACAAGGTGCCGATGGCGCGGCTGCGCGAACTGACCACCGGGCTCGGGCACCGGGCCGTGCGCACCCACCTCAACAGCGGGAACGTCGTCTTCGTCCCGGGCGAGCCACGCCCGCCCGGGGAGCACGCCGCGGAGCTGGCCGAGGTCCTGGAGCGGGAGTTCGGTTTCGCCGTCCCCGTCCTGGTGCTCGACACCGCGCGGTTGCGGGCGGCGCTCGCCGCGAACCCGTACCCCGAAGGCACCTTCCACGGCTCGCGGCTCCAGCTCGTCTTCCTCTCCGGCCCCGCGGACCCCGCCCGCTTCGCCGGGCTCGACGCCGCCGCCCACGCCCCGGACGACTACCGCATCGGTGACCGCGTCCTCTACCTGCACACCCCGGACGGCGTCAGCCGCTCCGCCCTCGCCACCGAACTCCTGCGTCCCGCCCGCCTCCCGGGCCTCTTCACGACGACCCGCACGTGGAACACGGTGAAGAAACTCCTCGCCCTCGCGGAGCGGGCGGAGGAGGATACGGGGCCATGACGGCCGACACGCTCCGGGAGCCCGGCTCCCACGACAACCACGGCTCCCACGACGACCCCGGCTCCCACGACGACCCCGACAACCACGGCTTCCACGACGACCCCGATCTCGCCGAGGTCGTCGCCCGCGAGCTGCGGATGCTCCGGCCCGAGGTGCGCCGCGATCCGGCCGCCCTCCTGCGCGACCTCCATCCGGAGTTCCACGAGATCGGCGCCTCGGGGCGGCTGTGGGACCGTGCCTCGGTCGCCACCGTGCTCTCGCCCGCGAGTGCCTCCTCGTACGACGCCGGGGACGCGCCGAGCCGGGTCACGGCCATGACCGCGACCCGGCTCGCCCCCGATCTCGTGCACCTGCGCTGGGACACCGACGACGGCGACCGCACCGTGCACCGCACCTCGCTGTGGCGCCGCGAGCCCGGCTCGGGGGAGTGGTCGCTGTGGTTCCACCAGGGGACGCCGTACACCTCGGACGACGACACCACGTGAGACCGCTTCCGGCTGGCAGCGCGCCCGTCCGCCGCCTCTGTCAGTCCCCCAGCCCGAACCCCTCCAGCCCCCGCAGCCACGCCAGTCGGGCCGCCTCCTGGTGGGTGCCGCCGCCCTCGTGGCCGTTGAACTCGTAGACCTTGATGTCCTTCTCCGCGACCGGGTACGCGTTGAACGCCGCGTACACCGTCGACGGCGGGCAGACCTGGTCCTCCAGGGCCGTCGAGAAGAGCGCGGGCGCGGTGCCGCGCGCGGCGAAGTGCACGCCGTCGAAGTAGGCGAGCGTGGAGCGCACGGCGGCGACGCGGTCGCGGAAGACGTTGAGGTAGGCGCCGATCTCGCGGTAGGGGTGCTTGTCGGTGAGCGTCGTCGCGCGCGGGAAGTCGCACAGGAACGGCACGTTGGGCGCGATCCCGGCGAGATCGGGCACGAGGCCGCCGACCGCGAGCGTGATCCCGCCGCCCTGGCTGGTCCCCGTGGCGACGGTGCGGCTCGCGTCGGTCAGCGGGTGGGCGCGCGCCGCCTCCACGGCCCGTACGGCGTCCGTGAAGACCCGCCGGTAGTAGTACGTGTCGGGGTCGTCGATGCCGCGTGTCATGTACCCGGGCACGGCGGGGCCGCTGCCGCCCGGGTCCACGGTGTCGCCGCCGCCCCAGCCCGCGCCCTGGCCGCGCGTGTCCATCACGAAGTGCGCGTAGCCCGCGCTCGCGGTGAGCAGGTGCGTGTGCGGCAGGCCGCGCCCGCCCCCGTAGCCGAGGAACTCGACGACGAGCGGCAGTGGTTCGCTCGTCCCCGCGGGCAGGACGAGCCAGCCGCGTATCCGGTCGCCCCCGAAGCCCGAGAAGCTCGCGTCGTACACCTCGACGGTCGTCAGCGGCACGTCGACGCGCTCGAAACGGGCGTCGAGCGGGTGCGCGCGGGTCTCGGTCAGCGTCCGGGTCCAGAAGGCGTCGAAGTCCTCCGGCTCCACGGAGGCGCTGCGGTAGCCGGGCAGCTTGTCGACGGACAGGTCGAACAGGGCCATGGGGGCCTCTCCTCAAACACGCGGTGCGTGACAGCACGAGTACGGTACGTCGCTCCCGGGCGGCACGGGGCGACGGTGCGACGCCCACGCTATGCCGCCGGTCCCCGCCGGGGGAACGGCGCACGGGAAAGCGCTTCCCGCGGGCTGAGGTGCGAGGGGCCCGCGGAGCGCCTGTCCCGGCGGCGGAGCCTGTGGCAGGCTCCCCGTATGCGATACATCGTGATCGGGGCAGGGGCCGTCGGCGGGACGGTCGGGGCGCGGCTCGCGGGGAGCGGACGCGAGGTGGTGTGCGTCGCGCGCGGGGCGCACCGGGAGGCCCTGGAGCGGGACGGGCTGCGGCTCGTGACGCCCGACGGGGAGCACGTGCACCGGCTGCCCGTGGTGGGCGGGCCGGAGGAACTGGGGCGGTTGCGCGCTGACGACGTGCTGCTGCTCGCCGTCAAGAGCCAGGACAGCGTGGCGGCGCTCGACGCGTGGGCGGCGCGGCCCGTCGCGGGCGGCGGGACGGCGGGGGAGCGGCTCCCGGTGCTGTGCTTCCAGAACGGGGTCGCGAACGAGCGCATGGCGCTGCGCCGCTTCGCGCGGGTCGTCGGCGTGTGCGTGTGGCTGCCGTCCACGTACCTCGAAGCGGGCGTCGTCGGCGCGGGCGGTGCCCCGCTCACCGGCATCCTCCACCTCGGCACGTACCCGCCGGGCCGCCCCGAGCCCGCGCTCGAAGCCGTCGCCGCCGACCTGCGCGCGAGCCACTTCGACGCGCCGCTGCCCGAGGACGTCATGCCCTGGAAGTACGCCAAGCTGCTCGACAACCTCCCCAACGCGATCGAGGCGCTCGTCGGGCCGCTCGAAGGCCCCGAGGCCCTCGGCCTCGTCGCCGAGGCGCGCGCGGAGGGCGTCGCGGTACTCGAAGCGGCCGGGATCGCGGCGGTGGGCGAGGAGGAGGCCGGCCGCGCGCGCGGCGCGCGCATGCGGCTGCTCCCCGTGCCCGGTGTCCCGCGCGGCGGCGGCTCCACGTGGCAGAGCCTCAGGCGCGGGGCCGTCTCGGTCGAGGCCGACTGGCTCAACGGCGAGATCGTCCTCCTCGGCCGTCTGCACGGCGTCCCCACGCCGGTCAACGAGACCCTGCGCAGGCTCGTCAACGAGCTGGCGAGGACGGGCGGCGGCCCCGGCGCGTACACGCTCGCGGAGGTGCGGGAACGGATCGTGGCCGCGGTAGAGGGATAGGGGCGGCGGGACGGGAAGGGGGCGGCCCCCTGCCGGGACACGCCCCGCGCCGGCGGCGGCCTCAGCCGCGTGCCGCCCACCCCTTTGCCGTCGAGGTCAGCAGGCATGTCACGTGGCCGTCGTCCTGTTTGACCTCGCGGCGACGCTCGTAGCCGAGGCGTTCGAGGAGGGTGAGGGACGGGGCGTTGTGGGAGTCGACCGTCGCGTGGACCTCGGCGAGGGCGAGGGTCTCGTGGCCGTACGCGGTGAGCGCCGCCGCGACCTCCGTGCCGAGGCCCTGGTGCTGGTGGCGCGGGGCGAGGCCGTACACGATCTCGTGCCCGTCGAGCCACGGCGCGGGCGAGGGCTTGATCTCGGCGTGCCCGGCATACGCCCCGTCGAGTCGCACCGCCCACACGGGGAAGCGCTCCTCGGCGTAGACGTAGCTGAAGATGCGCGCGAACAGGGCGCGGTCCTGCTCGGGCGACTGCATGCCGTCGCCGAAGTGCTCGCCGAAGGCGGCCGTCTGGAAGAGGGAGACGAAGTCCTCCTCGTCGGCACGGACGTACGGGCTCAGTACCAGGCGCTCGGTGCGCAGTTCCGGAGTCACCCGGCCCACCATAGTGGGGAACTTCGAACGGTTGTACGTCAGGCTGCCGCGGCGAGCCGGGGCGTCCCCGCGAACAGCGCGTCCTCGTACCGCCGTACGAGCAGCCGCGCGACCTCGGGCGCGGGCCCCAGCGCCTGGGCCAGGAGATCCGCGCCCGCCTCGCGCGCGCCCCGCGCGATGCGGTCGGGCAGGAAGCCGGGCGCGAGGACGTACGGGGCGACCGCGATCCGCGTCCAGCCCGCCGCGCGCAGCTCCCGTACCGCCTCCTCCGTGCGCGGACCGCGCGCCGAGGCGAACGCGAGGCGCACCGCTCCCCAGCCCGCGCCCCGCCACTGCCGCGCGAGCCCTTCGAGCACCGCGGCGGCCTCCGGGTCGGTGGACCCGGCCGAGGCGAGCACGACAGCGGTCGACGCGCGCTCGGCCCGCCGTACCCCGGCCTCCGCGAGCCGCCGCTCCAGGGCCGCCGTCAGGAGCGGCGAGGGGCCGAGCACGCGCGCGAGCCGCACCCGCACGCCTCGCCCCGGCAGCGCGCGCGTCGCCGCTTCGAGCACCGCCGGGATATCGCTCTTGGCGTGGAAGGCGCGCGTGAGCAGCAGCGGCAGCGCGACGACCTCGCGCGCTCCCGCCGCCGCGAGCCGCGCCAGCGCGTCCGGCACGGACGGCTCGGCGAAGTCGAGGAACGCCGACTCCACGCCGAGCCCGGGACGCAAGCGCCGCACCCGCGCCACGAGTTGGCGCACCGTCGCGGCATGACGGGGATCGCGGCTGCCGTGTGCGACGACCAGGAGCGCGGGGCGGGGGGCGTGCATGGCTCAGCTCCTGACGAGCAGCCCGCGCGTGCGCAGCACCCTGCGCTCCAGCGGGCTGAAGATGAGCAGGTCGATCGCGATGCCGACGATCAGGATGAGGAAGATCGCGAAGAACACCATCGACATGCTGCTGTTGGTACGGCCGTTCTCCAGCAATTGCCCGAGACCGATGCCGAGATCGGGCGAGGACGCGATGATCTCGGCGGCCATGAGCGAGCGCCACGAGAACGCCCACCCCTGCTTGAGCCCCGCGAGGTAGCCGGGCAGCGCGGCGGGCAGCACGATGTGCCACGTCCCGCGCAGGCCCGTCGCACCGAGCGTGCGCCCGGCCCGCAGGTACAGCGGCGGCACCTGATCGACGCCGGAGACGAGGCCGTTGGCGATCGAGGGCACGGCGCCGAGGAGGATCACGGCGTACATCATCGAGCTGTTGAGCCCCAGCCAGAGCACGGCGGGCGGCACCCACGCGACCGAGGGCAGCGACTGGAGCCCGGACAGGATCGGCCCGATCGCCGCGCGCACGAACCGCACCCGCGAGACGAGCAGCCCGAGCGGGGTGCCGATGACGAGCGCGAGGAGGAAGCCGAAGAGGCCGCGCGAGACGCTCGTCCAGATGTAACCGAGCAGCTTCCCCTGGGTCCACGACTCGCTCAGCTCGCCCCACACCGCGCCCGGCGAGGGCAGCTTGTAGGAGTCGGTGACCTTCGCCCAGACGAGGATCTGCCACACGGCGAGGACCAGGACGACCGAGACGAGGGGCGGCAGGACCTTGCGGAGCAGCACCTCGCGCGCTCCGGCGCGCCCCGTGCCGCTCCCGCCGCCCGCCGTTTCGAGCGCGTCGAGCCCGGCGAGGTCGCCGTCCCCCTCCCTCCCCGTGTCCTTGTTCAGCCGGGTGCTTGTCTCAGTGCTGGCCATGACGGCGGATCTCCCCCCGCAGTTCCTCGGTGATCTCGGCGGACAGCTCCGCCACGGCGGTGTCCTCGATACGGCGCGGCTGCGGAATGTCCACGCGCCACTCGCGCGCGATCCGTCCCGGACGCGAGGAGAGCAGCACGACGCGCTCGGCGAGCCGCACCGCCTCACGCACGTTGTGCGTCACGAAGAGCACCGAGAGCCGCGTCTCGCGCCACACCCGGGTCAGCTCGTCGTGCAGCAGGTCCCGGGTGATCGCGTCGAGCGCGGCGAACGGCTCGTCCATGAGCAGGAGCCGGCTGTCCTGCGCCAGCGCGCGGGCGAGCGCCACGCGCTGCCGCATCCCGCCGGACAGCTCGTGCACCCGCTTCCCGTACGCCCCTTCGAGCCGTACGACGTCCAGCAACTCCTGCGCACGCGCGCGCCGTTCGGGCCTCGGCATCCCGCGCAGCTTGAGCGCCAGCTCGATGTTCCTGCCCGCCGTGAGCCACGGGAACAGCGCGTGCTCCTGGAACATGAGCGCGGGCCGCGCGCCCGGCGTGCTGATCTCGCCCGCCGAGGGCGCGTCGAGCCCGGCGACGAGGTTGAGCAGCGTCGACTTGCCGCAGCCCGAGGCCCCGAGCAGGGTCACGAACTCGCCGGGGGCGACGTCGAGCGAGATGTCGTCGAGCACGAGGTGCTGCCCGGCGGGGGTGGAGAAGGACTTGGAGACGTGGGCGAGCCGGGCCGCGGGGCCCGCGTCACGCGTACTGCCGTCCGTGGCCTCGGCGTACGTCGTCGCCATGGGACACCTCCTGAAGACGGTTCGGGGGATGGTGACTTGGGGGCAGGTACGGGGTCGGGGCGCGGTACGGCGGTACCGCGCCCCCAGCCGCTACTTCACGCCGAGACCGGCGTCGTCCACGGCCGGCCGCCCCTCGGCCTTGAGCACCTTGTTGAGCGGCCCGAGGTCATAGATCCCCTTGAGCTGCGGCTTCTTGAGGAGCCCCGCCTTGACCGCGTGGTCGGCCTCGGCCTGGAGCGTGGCGGCGAGCGGGTCGTCGAGGATCTCGATGGACTTCCACGCCGGATCGAGCTGCTCGGCCGGCAGCGCCTTGCCGCTCAGCTTCTTCAGCGCGTCGTTCGCCGCGGTCTTCGCCGCCTCGTCGTTGTCCTTGATCCACTTGTTCGTCGTGACCGAGCCGCGCAGCACCGCCTCGACGACGTCCGGGTGCTCGCCGAGGAACTTCTGCGACACGATGATGTTCGTGATCACGAACTTCTTGTCCGGCCACAGGTCCCGCTCGTCGAGGATCTCCTTCGCACCCTCCGAGACGAGCTTCGACGCGGTCGGCTCGGGCACCCACGCCCCGTCGATGGAACCGGACTTGTAGGCGTCCGGCGTCACCTTGTTGTCCGACCGGACGACGGAGACGTCGCCCTTGCCGCTCTGCGCGTCGACCTTCCAGCCCTTCTCCGCCACCCAGTTGAGGAAGGCGACGTCCTGCGTGTTGCCGAGCTGCGGGGTCGCGATGCGCTTGCCCTTGACGTCGTCGAGCGACTTGATCTTCTTCGGGTTCACGACGAGCTTCACGCCGCCGGAGGCGGAACCCCCGATGATCCGCAGGGACTTGCCCTGCGACTGCGTGAAGCCGTTGATGGAGGGCGAGGGGCCGATGAAGCCGATGTCGATCGAACCGGAGTTGAGCGCCTCGATCTCGGAGGGTCCGGCGTTGAAGGTCGACGGCTTGACCGACGTCGCCCCCAACTCCTTCTGGAACAGGCCCTTCTCGATGCCGACGAGGGCGGTCGCGTGGGTGAGGTTCGGGAAGTACCCGATCCGCACGCTCGACGCCGAGAGCTTCTTGGTGCCGGCGGCGACGGGCGCCTTCGACGCCTTGTCGCCGTCGTCCGCGTCCGAGCCGTAGCCGCAGGCCGTGGCGACGAGGGTGAGCAGGGGCAGGGCGGTGGCCGCGGCGAGCGAGCGGCGCAGTCTTGCGGAAGGCACGGGAGGGGGTCCTCTCGTTGGCCCGGTCCTCGTCGGTTCCCCGTGGGGGAGGGTCGTCAGGAGGCTTCGGGGCGGGTGGAAGGTCTTCGGTGGTGGAGCGCGGGGAGCGCGCGGGCGCTCCCCCGGGGACGGCGCGGGCCGCGGTTCACACACATCGCGCGACACCCCCGGTCCCGGCGCCCAAGGCGCCGCTGCCCACCCGGCCGCCCTCCTTGGCGAACCCGCTGTACGCGTCCCTGAGCACGGCGCCGCCGCCCCCGGACGCCGCGGCGGCACGCGACGCGGCGGCGCGTGTGCCGCCCGTGCCCCGTACCGCCACCGCTCCCTGCGAAGTCATCAGAAGTCCCAGCCCTCGTCGTCCGCCGCCACGGGGACCTCGGGGCCGGCGTTCCCGCCGAACGCCTCGCCCGCCATCCCCGCGGCGAGCGTCGTGCCGTCCGCGGGGTCGACGAGGAGGAAGGAGCCCGTACGGCGCGAGCCCGCGTAGTCGTCGAGCGCGAGCGGGTCCGCGGTGCGCACCACGACGCGGCCGATGTCGTTGGCGACGAGGCGCCCCGGCTCGGGGTGCTGCGCGAGGTCGTCGAGCGAGAGCCGCGAGGGGATCTCCTTGACGATCGCCTTGACGGTGCGGGTCGTGTGCTTGAGCAGCACGCGATGCCCCACCGTCAGCGGTGTGTCCGCGACATGGCACACCGTAGCCGTCACGTCCCGCGTCACCGCCGGGAGTTCGTCGGCCGGGGCGATCAAGTCGCCGCGCGAGACGTCGAGATCGTCGGTGAGCCGCACGGTCACCGACTGCGGGGCCCAGGCGATGTCGACCTCCTGGCCGAGCGCGTCGATCCCCGCGATCGTGCTCGTACGGCCCGAGGGCAGCACGGCCACGCGCTGCCCGACCCGCAGCGCCCCGGAGGCCACCTGGCCCGCGTAACCGCGGTAGTCGGGGTGCTCGGCGGACTGCGGGCGGATCACGTACTGCACCGGGAAACGGGCCGGGCAGCCGGTGAGGTCGTGGCTGACCGGGACCGTCTCCAGGTGTTCGAGGACAGTCGGGCCGCCGTACCAGTCCATGCGCGCCGAGGGCTCCACGACGTTGTCCCCGGCGAGCGCGGAGATCGGGATCGCGGTCACCTCCGGGACGCCGAGGCGCGTCGCGTACGCCGTGAACTCCTCGGCGATCGCGGCGAACACGGGCTCCGCGTACTCCACGAGGTCCATCTTGTTGACCGCGAGGACGACGTGCGGCACGCGCAGGAGCGCCGCGACCGCCGCGTGCCTGCGGGTCTGCTCGACGACGCCGTTGCGCGCGTCGACGAGGACGACGGCGAGTTCCGCCGTGGACGCGCCCGTCACCATGTTCCGCGTGTACTGCACGTGCCCCGGCGTGTCCGCGAGGATGAAGCGGCGGCGCGGGGTCGCGAAGTAGCGGTAGGCGACATCGATCGTGATGCCCTGCTCGCGTTCGGCGCGCAGCCCGTCCGTGAGCAGCGCGAGGTCGGGCCCCGAACGGCCCCGGCTCTGCGAGGCCCGCTCGACGGCTTCGAGCTGATCGGTCAGGACCGACTTGGAGTCGTGCAGGAGCCGACCGACGAGCGTGGACTTGCCGTCGTCGACGGAACCGGCGGTCGCGAAACGGAGAAGCGTCGTGGCGCTGGTGTCGAGAGTCGTGGTCATGGCTAGAAATACCCCTCGCGCTTGCGGTCCTCCATGGCGGCCTCCGAGAGCTTGTCGTCGGCGCGGGTCGCGCCGCGCTCGGTGAGCCGCGAGGCGGCGATCTCCGCGATGACGGCGTCCAGCGTCGTCGCGTCCGAGTCGACGGCCCCCGTGCACGACATGTCGCCGACCGTGCGGTAGCGCACGAGCCGCCGCTCGACCGGCTCGTCCTCCTTCGGGCCGCCCCACTCGCCGGCCGTGAGCCACATCCCGCTGCGCGAGAACACGTCCCGCTCGTGCGCGAAGTAGATCTCCGGCAGTGCGATGGACTCGCGGGCGATGTACTGCCACACGTCCAGCTCGGTCCAGTTGGAGAGCGGGAAGACCCGGACGTGCTCGCCCGGCGCGTGCCGCCCGTTGTAGAGCTGCCACAACTCGGGGCGCTGGCGGCGCGGGTCCCACTGCGAGAACTCGTCGCGCAGCGAGAAGACGCGCTCCTTCGCGCGCGCCTTCTCCTCGTCGCGCCGGCCCCCGCCGAACACGGCGTCGAACCGCCGCTTACGGATGGCCTCCGTGAGCGGCACGGTCTGGAGCGGGTTGCGGGTGCCGTCCGGGCGCTCGCGCAGCGTCCCGTTGTCGATGTACTCCTGCACGGAGGCGACGTGCAGCCGCAGCCCGTGCTCCGCGACCACGCGGTCCCGGTAGGCGAGCACCTCGGGGAAGTTGTGCCCCGTGTCGACGTGCAGGAGCGCGAAGGGCACCGGCGCGGGCGCGAACGCCTTGAGCGCCAGGTGCAGCATCACGATGGAGTCCTTGCCGCCCGAGAAGAGGATCACCGGGCGCTCGAACTCGCCCGCCACCTCCCGGAAGATGTGCACCGCCTCGGATTCGAGCACGTCCAGGTGGCTCAGCGCGAACGGGCTCTCGGTGCCGCTCCCCGCGGTCGTCGCCGTCGTCGTCATACCAGTCCCCTCTGAGTGAGCAGCGCGTACAGCGCGGCGGCCGAATCGGCGACCGGCTGCGTGTGCGACTCGATCCGCAGGTCCGGCGCCGCGGGTGCCTCGTAGGGGTCGTCGACCCCGGTGAGTCCCGTCAGTTCCCCGGCCGCCTGCTTGGCGTACAGCCCCTTCACGTCGCGCTCGGCGCACACCTCGACGGGCGTGGCCACGTGCACCTCCAGGTACGGGGTGCCCTCGGCCTGGTGCCGCTTGCGCACCGCCTCGCGGCTGTCCGCGTACGGCGCGATGACCGGTACGAGCGCCAGCACGCCGTGCGAGGCGAGGAGTTCGGCGACGAAGCCGATCCGCCGCACGTTCGTGTCCCGGTCGGCGCGGGTGAACCCCAGCCCCGCCGAGAGGAATTCGCGGATCTCGTCCCCGTCGAGCACCTCCGCCCCGCGGCCCTCGCCGCGCAGCCGTTCGGCCAGCGCGTAGGCGATCGTGGTCTTGCCCGCGCTCGGCAGGCCCGTGAGCCAGACGGTCGCTCCCGTCACCTCGTACCCCTCCTCGTGCCCGGTCGTCCCTCCGGGCGTCTCGCTTCGTCGTCCCGCTCGGTGCCTACGTGCCTGCCGTGCGCCCGTACGCGCTGTACGTGCCCTCCGCCCGTACGGGCCAGTGCTCAGCCGTGCAGCCCGCACTCGGTCTTCGCCCGCCCGGCCCAACGGCCCGCGCGCGCGTCCTCGCCCGCGAGCAGCCTGCGGGTGCAGGGCGCGCAGCCCACCGAGCCGTAACCGTCCATCAGTAACGGGTTGGTCAGCACGCCGTGTTCGGCCACGTACGCGTCCACGTCGTCCTGCGTCCAGCGGGCGATGGGCGAGACCTTCACCTTGCGGCGCTTCTCGTCCCAGCCGACAACGGGCGTGTGCGCGCGGGTCGGTGACTCGTCGCGGCGCAGACCCGTCGCCCAGGCGCGGTAGTTCGAGAGCCCCTCGGCGAGCGGGGCGACCTTGCGCAGAGCGCAGCACAGGTCGGGATCGCGGTCGTGGAGCTTGGGCCCGTACTCGGCGTCCTGCTCCGCGACGGACCGGCGTGGCGTGAGGGTCAGGACGCGGACGTCCATGACGGCCTCGACGGCGTCGCGCGTGCCGATCGTCTCGGGGAAGTGGTAGCCGGTGTCGAGGAAGACGACGTCCACGCCGGGGCGCGCCCGCGAGGCGAGGTGCGCGACGACCGCGTCCTCCATCGAGGATGTGACGCAGAAGCGGTCCCCGAATGTGCTGGTCGCCCAGCGCAGGATGTCGAGCGCGTCGGCGTCTTCGAGGTCGCGGCCCGCCTGTTCGGCGAGCGCGCGCAGTGCGTCGTCCGTGAGGGTGCCGGGGTCCGTGGCGGGTATGCCGGGGTGGCTCATGTCCTGTTCTCCCCTTCGCCGTTGTCGCCTTCGGTGGTGGTACGGGGGTGGTGCGCCGCGGTGTGCGCGGGCGCCTCCTCGTGCATGGGCGCCTCCTCGTGCGTGGGGGCGGCCTCGCGGGCGAAGCCGCGGGCGAGCAGGCCCAGGAAGCCGAGGCGGAAGGCGCGGTTGCAGGCCGCGCACTCCCACGTACCGTGCCCCTCCTCGCCCGGACGCAGGTCCTCGTCGCCGCAGTAGGGGCAGTAGAAGGGGACCGCGCGCTGCGTGCCGCCGCTCGCCCGGCTCACGACAGGGCCTCCTGCGGGGCGCGGCTCGCCCAGGCGGCGAAGCGCTCGCCGTCCTCGCGCGCCTGAAGGTAGCGGCGCAGCACGCGCTCCACGTAGTCGGGCAGTTCCTCCGCCGTCACCTTCAGCCCGCGCACCTTGCGCCCGAACCCGGCCTCCAGACCGAGCGCCCCGCCCAAGTGGACCTGGAAGCCCTCGACCTGCCGCCCCTCGTCGTCCAGCACCAACTGCCCCTTGAGGCCGATGTCGGCGACCTGGATGCGGGCGCAGGCGTTGGGGCAGCCGTTGATGTTGATGGTGAGCGGTTCGTCGAACTCCGGCAGGCGTCGCTCCAGTTCGTCGATGAGCGCGGCGCCCCGCGCCTTCGTCTCGACGATCGCGAGCTTGCAGAACTCGATCCCGGTGCACGCCATCGTGCCGCGCCGGAACGGCGAAGGTGTCACCTGGAAGTCCAGGGCCTCCAGGCCCGCGACGAGCGAGCCGACCCGCTCCTCGGGCACGTCGAGCACGAGCATCTTCTGCTCGACGGTCGTACGGAGCCGGTCGGAGCCGTGCTCCGCCGCGAGGTCCGCGATCTTGCTGAGCAGGGTGCCGTCCACGCGGCCGACGCGCGGCGCGAAACCCACATAGAAGCGGCCGTCCTTCTGCCGGTGCACGCCGACGTGGTCGCGCCAGCGCGCGACCGGCTCGGCGGGGGCGGGGCCGTCGACGAGCTTGCGGAGCAGGTACTCGTCCTCCAGGACCTGGCGGAACTTCTCGGCGCCCCAGTCGGCGACGAGGAACTTCAGGCGCGCGCGGTTGCGCAGCCGCCGGTAGCCGTAGTCGCGGAAGATCGAGAGGACACCCACATGCACGTCCGCGACCTCGTCGAGCGGTACCCAAGCCCCCAGCCGCACACCGAGCTTGGGATTGGTGGAGAGCCCGCCGCCCACCCACAGGTCGAACCCGGGCCCGTACTGCGGGTGTTCGACACCGACGAAGGCGACGTCGTTGATCTCGTGTGCCACGTCGAGCAGCGGCGAACCGGAGATCGCCGTCTTGAACTTCCGTGGCAGGTTGGAGAATTCGGGGTTCCCGATGACCCGGCGCTGGATCTCCTCGATCGCGGGCGTGCCGTCGATGATCTCGTCCTCGGCGATCCCCGCGACCGGTGAGCCGAGCACGACGCGCGGGGTGTCGCCGCAGGCCTCCGTCGTCGAGAGCCCGACGCCCTCCAGGCGCCGCCAGATCTCCGGGACGTCCTCGATCCTGATCCAGTGGAACTGCACGTTCTGCCGGTCGGTGAGGTCGGCCGTGCCGCGCGCGAACTCCTGCGAGATCTCGCCGATCACACGGAGTTGCGCGGTCGTCAGCCGCCCACCGTCGATGCGGACGCGCAGCATGAAGTACTCGTCGTCCAGCTCCTCCGGCTCCAGGACCGCCGTCTTGCCGCCGTCGATCCCGGGCCGCCGCTGCGTGTACAGGCCCCACCAGCGCATGCGGCCGCGCAGGTCGTTGGGGTCGATCGAGTCGAAACCGGCCTTCGAGTAGATCGTCTCAATACGTGTCCGTACGTTGAGACCGTCGTCGTCCTTCTTGAACTGCTCGTTGCCGTTGAGCGGGGTGAAGTGACCTACCGCCCACTGGCCTTCACCACGGTGACGGCTCGCCTTGCGGCGGGAGGCGGCGGGGGGCGTCGGGGCGTCGGCCATGGCGGTACGTCCTTCGGGGGCGGGGCGCTGCGCGCGGCAGGGCGGGGGCGCGGCGCGGGGCGGCGTGCGGGCAGGCGGCGGCTCGGGCCTGCGGAAACCGGGCGCGGCGCTGCGCGGGCGGAGGAGGGAGCCTCGGGGTGAACGGGCGGTGGGCGACGGGGCGTTGGTGCCGTCAGCGCGCCCGACAGATGGCGCTGGACATGCGGCAGAGATCGACGTGCCGTCGACTTACCAAGGCGATTCCAGCGGAAGACATGGCGGAAGCGTGGCACGGGGGGATTGGGGGAGTCCACCATTGTCCACGGAGTGGACGCAGACGTGTCGCGATGTGGACACCGGGGCGGGGCGGGCCTCGCGGGGCTCCGCCCCGGTCCCCGCTCCTCAAGCGCCGGAGGGGCTGGATTGATGGCCGCGCGGTGGGTTCTCGCCGCGGAGGTGTGCCGGGAGCTGGTCCTGGCAGGGCTTCCCGCGAGCCTGGACGGGGCGGGGCCCGGGGCGGGGGCGTCGGTCGGTGTGGACGGCGGCGACCGGGAACGCGTCGTTCACGTCGACTGGAGCACGGGGCGGTACGGCAGTGTGCGGGACGGCGTACGGAGCCCCTTGGAACGCTCGCGCCTCGACGCCGAGGTCGGGCGGCACATGGACGTCGCGATCACCGGCATCCTCCGCGCCGCGGGGTACGCGGCCGAGCCCGACGGGGCCGACGACGACGCGACGCCGGGCGGAGTGCGCGTCGCGCGCGACTGACTCAGCCGAGCGCGCCCGGCCACGGTCCCGGCGTCCGCGTCTCCGCTTCCTCCTCCACCTCCGTGCGGTACACCCTGAACCCCCTTCGTTCGTAGTTCGCCTTCGCGTGGGGGCCGTCCTTGCTGCAGGTGTGGAGCCAGACGCGGGTGGTGGTCAGCTCCCAGGCGCGGGCTGTCGCGCAGGAGAGCAGGTGGGCGCCGATGCGGCGGCCCCGGAAAGCGGGGAGCAGGCCGAAGTAGACGATTTCCGCCGAGCCGTCCTCGCGCGGGGCCAGCTCGGCGTAGCCGGCCGGGGTGCCGCGCTCGTACGCGATCCAGGTCCGCGTCCCCTCCAGCTCCTTCGTCCAGCGGAGCACGTCCCAGTCCAGGCGGTCGGTCCAGCTCACGTCCTGGCCCACCGCCGTGTAGAGGAAGCGGCTCAGCTCGGGCGAGAGGATCTCCGCGCACTCGACCCGCACGCCCTCGGGCGCGGGCACGGGCGGCCCGGCGTCGGCGGGCGAGGTCTGTTCCAGGTACCAGGTGGTGACGTCGACGGTGCTCATGGGCTCAGGGAATCACACGCTCCCCGGCCCCTGACCACCAGCGGCGACCGCGAGGCCGGGAGCAGGTCGCCCGGCCCGCCCGGCAGCAGCAGCTCCGTCTCCCAGCCGTCCCTGAAGCGGTACGGGCGGTGGTCGAGGACCCCGTGCAGCGTCCGCCGCAGCCGGGAGAGCTCGGCGCGTACCGTCACCGTCCGGTCCGCGTCGCCGAAGAGGTCGAGCGCGAGCTGCGCCGCCGTGCGGCCCTCGCGGTGCACGGCGAGCACGTACAGGATCTCGGCGTGCCGCGGGCTCAGCCGCGCGGACCAGCCTCCTCCCTCGCCGCCGGCGACCGTGAGCACGGCCCGGCGCCCGCCCGTGAGGTCGAGGACGATACGGCCCGGTGCGGTGCCGTCCTGCGGAGTCTCCTCGCGGACCCGCAGCAACCAGCCGCCCGGCAGCGGCTCGACCGCGCACGGGCCGAGCCCCGGCAGGTCGACGCTGTCCCCCGGCGCCACGGGCAGCGGCAGGCGGCGCGGTGGCGTCAGGCCCGTGGCGCCCGCGACCCAGCCCTGCGGGTCCACGGCGAGCGCGGCCCCGCCGATCCGGCTCAGGATCGGCGCGGCGACCGCGCGCAGCACCTCCACCGACTCCAGGTGCCGCAACCGCAGTTCCGACTCGGCGAGCCGGGTCACCGACTGGACGAGCGCGAGCGCGGCGGGGTGGAACGTCGAGCGGGGCCCGCTCAGGTCCACGACCCCGAGCAGTCGCCCGTCGCGCGGATCGTGGAGCGGCGCGGCCGCGCACGTCCACCGGTGCAGCACCCGTACGAAGTGCTCCCCGCCGTGCACCTGCACCGCCGTCCCCGTCGCGAGCGCCGTGCCGATCGCGTTGGTGCCCGTCGCCCGTTCCTCCCACGCGGCGCCCTCGGCGAGCGAGATGGCGTTCGCGAGCCGCAGCGTCCTGCGGTCCCCGGAGCGCCACAGGACCCGCCCCTCGGCGTCCGCGACGATCATCACCTGCCCCGCCGACTGCGCGGTTCCCGCGAGCCCTCGTCCCAGTTCCGGCAGCACCTCGCGCAGCGCCGACGTACGCCGCCGCCCCTCCAGGACCTCGCGGTCCAGTCGTTCGCTCTCGGTGCCCTGACCGGGGACGACGCCGTCCCGGCTGACCCGGCGCCAGGACGCGTCGATGACGGGGCGCGGCGGCGCCCCCTCGTCCCGCGGCCCGGCGGCGGGCGGGGACGGAGGCTGCGTGCGCGGCACGGGCGGCTCCCGGAGGGTTCTCGTCGGTACCGGCTCCCCCGGTGGGTGCCGGCGCTGCGTACCCATCCTGCTGCCCCCGGCGCCACCCGCGCCGCGAATCGGCCATGCCGGGTGCAACCTTCTGCAACTCTCGCGCGCCGGCCCCCTCCCGCGCGATGCTGACTGCGGCACCCGCGAGGGTGCCCGCGCCTTTCGGGGCCGCGAACCGGGGTGGTGCCGTGTCGGCGCGGCACCACCCCGCCGCGTACCCGGAGGCGTTCCCCTCGGGGCGCGACCGGGCAACCGCCCGGTTGCCGCCTCGCGGAGCGCTACCCCAGCGCCACCCCCGCCCGCTCCACGATCGCGCCCGTCGGCGCCGTGTGCGGCAGCGTGCCGAGGGCCGTGCCCCAGTCGCCGCCCAGGCGCGAGGCGCAGAAGGCGTCCGCGACCTCCGACGGGGCGAAACGGACCAGGAGCGAGCCCTGCAGGACGAGCGCCATGCGCTCCACGAGGCGCCGGGCCCGCGCCTCGACGCCCTCCAGGTCGGCCAGCTCCTGGAAGAGCTGCTTCACCGCCGCGTCCAGGCGGTGGTCCGCGCCGCGCGCCGCCCCGAGTTCACCGAGGAAGGCGTCGAGCGCGCCCGGCTCGCGCTGGAGCGCGCGCAGCACGTCGAGCGCCTGCACGTTCCCCGAGCCCTCCCACAGCGAGTTGAGCGGCGACTCGCGCAGCAGCCGCGGCAGGCCCGACTCCTCCACGTACCCGTTGCCGCCCAGGCATTCGAGGGCCTCGGCGACCACGGGCGTGCACCGCTTCGTCACCCAGTACTTCGCGACGGGCACCGCGAGCCGGAGCAGCGCCCGCTCCCGCTCGTCGCCCGCGCCCGCCGCGTCGCAGGCGGCGGCGAGCCGCAGCGCGAGCGTCGTCGCCGCCTCCGACTCCAGCGCGAGATCCGCCAGGACATTGCGCATGAGCGGCTTGTCGACGAGCACCCCGCCGAACGCCTCGCGGTACGTGGCGTGGTGGATCGCCTGCGCCACCGCCTGCCGCATGAGCGCCGCCGAGCCCAGCGCGCAGTCCAGGCGCGTCGCCGAGACCATCTCGATGATGGTCCGCACCCCGCGCCCCTCCTCGCCCACGAGCCGCGCCCACGTCCCGTCGAACTCGACCTCGCTCGACGCGTTCGAGCGGTTGCCGAGCTTGTCCTTGAGCCGCTGGATCGCGAAGACGTTCCGCTCCCCGTCCGCGAGCACCCGCGGGACGAGGAAGCAGCTCAGCCCGCCCGGCGCCTGCCCGAGCACGAGGAACCCGTCCGACATCGGCGCCGAGCAGAACCACTTGTGCCCGGTCAGTTCGAAGGCGCCGTCCTCGGCGAGCGGCACCGCGCGCGTCGTATTGGCGCGTACGTCGCTGCCGCCCTGCTTCTCCGTCATGCCCATCCCGAAGAGCGCGCCCGCCTTCTCGCCCGCGGGCCGCAGCCCCTCGTCGTACACCCGCGAGGTCAGCAGCGGCTCCCACTCGGCCGCGAGGTCCGGCTGCGCGCGCAGCGCCGGGACCGCCGCGTGCGTCATCGACAGCGGGCAGCCGTGGCCCGCCTCCGCCTGCGTCCACGTCAGGAACCCCGCCGCCCGCCGTACGTGTCCGCCGGGCCGCGTCCACGCGCCCGTGAGCCCCGCCGAGACCGCGTGCCCGAGCAGCCGGTGCCACGCCGGATGGAACTCGACCTCGTCGATCCGGTGACCGAAACGGTCATGAGTGCGCAGTTTCGGCGGATTCTCGTTCGCCTGCGCCCCCCACTCCTGCGCCTGCGCCGACCCCGCTGCCCGCCCCAGCTCGCTCAGCTCGGTCAGCGCCCCGGGCAGCAGCTCCGGATCGAGGTGGCGTTCCACGGCCTCGCTCAGCGCCCGGTCGGCGCCGAAGACGTCGTACCCCACCAGGGGCGGGGGCTGGTTGGTCACTGTGTGGGTGCGCGATGCCATACGGATACGGTAAGGACGTGCACCAGGCAAAAGAAACAGCTACGCGGAGGAGACCGGGTCGTCTCCGCCGCGTCCGGGCGCTTTATCGCAATGTGTCCAAGCGTCGCACCGCCTGGTTGCTCGTGAAGGACACCGTCAACTCCTGCATGGAGTACCGCATCCTCGGCCTCGCCGCCGAGGCCGCGTTCTTCACGCTGCTCTCCGTGCCGCCGCTGCTCCTGTGCCTCGTCGGCCTCCTCGGCTACGTGGACGCGTGGACGGGCGCCGACACGATCGCCGGGTTCGAGCAGCACTTCCTCGACGCGTCCCGCACCGTCCTGTCCGACCAGGGCGTCCACGACATCGCCGAACCGATCTTCGAAGACGTCACGCGCGGTCGCCCCGACGTCATCTCGATCGGCTTCGTCTTCGCGCTGTGGTCGGGCTCGCGCGCCGTCAACGTCTTCATCGACACCATCACCGTCATGTACGGGCTCGACGGCGTGCGCGGCATCGTCGCGACGCGCCTGCTCTCCTTCGGCCTCTTCATCGTCGGCCTGCTCGTCTGCTCCATCGCGCTGCCGCTCATGGTCGCCGGGCCCGACACCGTCGTGCACGTGCTGCCGTGGAGCGGCACCGCGGTGCAGATCCTGTACTGGCCGGTGGTCATCATCCTGTGCGTCGTCTTCCTCACGACGCTCTACCACGTCTCCGTCCCCGTCCGCTCGCCGTGGATCGAGGATGTGCCGGGCTCCTTCGTCGCCCTCGCCATGTGGTTCGTGTGCAGCTTCGCGCTGCGCATCTACCTCACGTCCACGATCGAGGGCCCCACGATCTACGGCTCGCTCGCCGCGCCCGTCGCCGTGCTCCTGTGGATCGGCGTCTCGGCCTTCGCGGTGCTCGTCGGCGCCGCCATGAACGCCGCGATCGACCGCGTCTGGCCCTCCGTCGCGACCTCTGCCGCGCGCGAGGCGAACGAGCGGGCCCGCGAGGCCGAAGCGGTGGGGGCCATGGCCCGCTACGCCGCCGAGCGCGCCGGGCACGGCGAACCGGGCGACCCCGACATGCCCAGCGAGTACCCGGAGCGCTGGGCCGGTTTCCTGCCCCCCGAGGACGTCTCCTCGCGACTGCGCGCCCACGTCAAACGCCGCCCCGGCAAGCACGCCAAGCGCGCCGACGCGGGCGCCGGTACGGGTACGGGCCGCAGCGGCGCGAGCCCCGCGGCCCCGCCCGGCGCCGACCCCACCCAGGCCCCGCCGGGCGAGCCGCCCTACGAGAGCGAACCGCCTTACGAGAGCGACCCCGGCTACGTCTCCGGCGGCGGCCAGCACCGGGGCGGCGGAGGGCACGAGGACGAGGGCGGCGGGTGGCCGCGGGGCGGCTGAGCGGTAGGGCGGCGGCCGAGTGGTGGGGCGGTCGGCCGAGCGGTACGACGGCGGTCCAGACACGGCCACCGGCCGAGAGGCACGGCCGTACGGTGAGAGGCGCGTATGACCTTCCGCGAACGCCCGGCCCTCCGCCCCGGCGGCTGGATCTGGGTCAGCACCCCCACCGGTTCCGCGCGTGCTCCCGTCCTGCCCGACGGCTGCATGGACCTGCTGTGGAGCGAGGAGCACGGGTTGCTGCTCGCCGGTCCCGACGAGCGCGCGCAGCCCCCGGGCGCGGGCCCCGGGCACTGGGCCGGTTACCGCTTCGCCCCGGGGACCGCGCCCGCCCTGCTCGGCGTCCCGGCCCGCGCGCTGCTCGGCCTCCGCGTGCCCCTCGCCGAGGTCTGGCCCGCCCGCCGCGTGAGCCGCCCGCACGACGCCCTCACCGCGGCGCTCGCCTCCGGCACGCCCCCCGGCCGTGCCCTGGAGACCGCCGCGCTCCCGCTCCTCACCGGCACACCGCCCGACCCGCTCGCCCCCGTCCTCCTCGCGGCGGCCCACGCCGCCCGCCCCCTCACCGAAACGGCCCGCGCGAGCGGCGCCTCACCCCGCCGCCTGCACCGCGCGGCCCTCGCCGCCTTCGGTTACGGCCCCCGCACCCTCGCCCGCGTCCTGCGCCTCCAGCGCACCCTGCCCCTCCTGGACGCGGGCGTCCCCCTGGCCACCACGGCGGTGGAGGCGGGCTACGCCGACCAGCCCCACCTGACCCGCGAGCTGAGAGCGCTGACGGGACTGACGCCCCGGGAGCTGAGGGCGGTACGCAGGGGGTGAACCCCCTGTCGGCGGGGCGAGCCACCTGCCACGGGCGGGGCAGCCCCCGCGCTACCGGCCCAGGAGCCCCCGTACCACCTCGTTCGCGAACCGCCCCCGGGGGTCGAACTCCCGCGCCAGGTCCCCGAAGTCGTCCATCCGCTCCCACCGCCCGCGCAGCTCACGCGCGGGCACCGTGCTCACCTTCCCCCAGTGCGGCCGGGGAGCGAACGGCGCGAGGGCCGCCTCAAGGACCCCGCACGCCGCCCGCACGCGCTCCGCGTCGGGCACCCACGTGAAGTGCAGCGCCACCGTGTCCCGCCCGTACGCCGGGCTCAGCCACAGGTCGTCGGCGGCGACCGTCCGCACCTCGCTGATCTGGAGCACGGGCGCGAACCGCTCCCGCACCGACGCCACCGCGCGCAGCGCGGCCACCGCGTCCGCCCGCGCCACGAGGTACTCGGACTGGATCTCCGCGCCGTTGCTCGGCGTGAACTCGGGGCGGAAGTGCGGCAGCCGCTCGTGCCAGGGGCCGACCGCGCCGAGCTGCGGCGTGCACGCCGTCGCGTCCATGCCCGGTACCGGGTGGACCGGCTCCGTCGCGGGCGCCGCCCACGGGAAGTCCGGCGCGCCGGGACCGGTGTGCTTGAGCCACACCTGCCCGAAGCGCGGCTCCTTCCAGTCCGTGAAGAGGCTCACGCTGTGCGCCGCGCCGGTGATCGCGTCGAAGTGCGCGGCGACCGTGTCGAGACCGAGGCCCGTGAAGACGTCCTGTCGCACACGGAAGGCCGGTACGGCGTCGAGCGTCAGCGCCGTCACGACTCCGAGCGCCCCGAGCGCGACGACCACCCCGGCGAACCGCTCCCCGTCCGCCCCGCGGCTCAGGACCCGTACGTCCCCGTCCGCCGTGAGGAGTTCCAGGGACCGTACCTGCGTCGCGAGCGAGCCCACCGCGTCGCCCGAACCGTGGGTGCCCGTGGCGACCGAACCCGCCACCGAGATGTGCGGCAGCGAGGCCATCGTCGGCAGCGCGAGCCCGTGCGCGTCCAGGACCCGGGCCAGCTCCGCGTACCGCACGCCCGCCCCGACGCGTACCGTCCGGGCCGCCCGGTCCACCTCGACGAGCGGATCGAGCGCGCCGAGCGAGACGAGCAGGTCGTCCGGGGCGTCCACGTCCGCGATCCGGTTGAAGGAGTGCCCGCTCCCCAGGACCCGTACGCGCCGCTCGCCCGCGCCCGCCACGAGCGCGGCGAGCGCCTCGGTCGAGGCGGGGCGGTGCAGCACACCGGCACGAAAGGTCTGGTTGCCCGCCCAGTTGCGCACCGGGCCGGGAACGGTGCCGGCCGGAACGGCTTCGGGCGAGGACGCGACGGGGGGCACCGCGGAGGGTGCGGCGGAGGTCTCGCTGTTCATCATCGGATCATCTCACCAGGGGTGTGCGACGCTCCGGCCGCTTCCGCGCGCGGTACCTTGCCGACACGTCCCCCGACCCCGCCGGAAGGGAGCCCCGTGCCCCCGGTTGTCATCGACCTCAACGCCGACCTCGCCGAGAGCTTCGGCCACTGGGAACTCGGCGACGACGAGGCGCTCCTGCCCCTCGTCACGAGCGCCAACGTCGCCTGCGGCTTCCACGCGGGCGACCCGCGCGTCATCCGCCGCGCCTGCGCGGGCGCCGCGCGGCACGGCGTCGCGATCGGTGCCCAGGTCTCCTACCGCGATCTGGCCGGTTTCGGCCGCCGCTTCATCGACGTGCCGCCCGCCGAGCTGACCGACGACGTGCTCTACCAGCTCGCCGCCGTCGACGGCCTCGCCCGCGTCGAGGGCTCGGCGGTGCGCTACGTGAAACCGCACGGCGCGCTCTACAACGCGATCGTTCACCACGAGGAGCAGGCGGCGGCGGTCGTCGCGGCGGTACGCGCCTACGACCCCGCGCTCGCCGCGCTCGGCCTCCCCGGGTCCGCCTGGCTCCGGCTCGCCGCCGAGGCCGGGCTGCGCACCGTCCCCGAGGCCTTCGCCGATCGCGCCTACACGCCCGAGGCGACCCTCGTCTCCCGCCGCCTGCCCGGAGCGGTCCTCCACGACGCCGACACGATCGCGGAGCGCGCGCTGCGCCTCGCGCGCGGCGAGGAGGTCGAGGCGAGCGACGGCAGTCCCCTGCGCCTGGACGCCGCCTCGCTGTGCGTCCACGGCGACACCCCGGGAGCGGTCGCGATCGCACGGGCGGTACGGGAGCGGCTGAGCGCGGGGGGCGTGACGGTGCGGGCCTTCACGGGGTGAGCGGCGCGCCCCGCCCCGCCACGCACGCGCCCCGTTCCCCCACGTACCACACCCGCCCGCTCGTGAAGGGTTGAATGCCCGTCATGCTCTTCCTGCCCTGCGCCGACCACGGCCTCCTCGTGGAACTCGACGACCGCGAGGCCGCCCACGCCCTCTACACCGCGCTCGCCGCCGATCCGCCCGAAGGCATCGCCGACCTCGTGCCCGCCGCGCGCACCGTGCTGCTCCTCTACGGTCCCGGTGCCGAACCCGCCGCCGTCGAACGTGCCGTGCGCGCGGTGCGGCCCGCGCGCGGCGAAGCGGCCGCGGGTCCGCTCGTCCGCGTCCCCGTCGTCTACGACGGAGCCGACCTCGACGAGGTCGCCGATCTGGCCGGGGTGAGCCCGCGCGAGGTCGTCGCGCTGCACACGGGCGCCGAGTGGACGGTCGCCTTCGGCGGCTTCGCGCCCGGCTTCGGCTACCTCACCGGAGGTCCCGCCGAGCTGATCGTGCCGCGCCGCACCGAGTCCCGTACCCGCGTCCCGGCCGGGGCGGTCGGCCTCGCGGGGGAGTACAGCGGGGTCTACCCGCGCTCCTCGCCCGGGGGCTGGCAGCTCATCGGCCGTACCGAGCTGTCCGTCTGGGACGCCGAGCGCGAGCCGCCCGCGCTGCTGCGCCCGGGCGTCCGCGTCCGCTTCGAGGAGGTCCGATGACCACGCCGCCCCACCCCCCGAACCGCCCGCCCGCGCCCGCCGCCGCCGTGCAGGCCGCGCTCGACGTCCTCGCCACGGGCCCGTTCGCGACCCTCCAGGACCTCGGCCGCCCCGGGCTCGCGCACATCGGTGTCGGTCGCTCCGGCGCCGCCGACCGCGCCTCCTTCGCGCTCGCCAACCGCCTCCTCGCCAACCCCGAGGACGCCGCCGGCATCGAGGCGACCCTCGGCGGGCTCGCCGTGCGCGCCCTGCGCCCGCTTCTCGTCGCGGTCACCGGCGCGCCCTGCCCCGTCACGGTCGACGACACCCCCGTCGCCTTCAACGCGCCCGTCGAGGTCCCGACAGGCGCCGTCCTGCGGCTCGGCCGCCCGACGAGCGGGCTGCGCACGTATCTCGCGGTACGGGGCGGACTCGCGGTGCGGCCCGTACTCGGCTCGCGCGCCACCGACGTCCTCTCCGGACTCGGCCCCGACCCGCTCAGCCCCGGCACCGCGCTCCCCGTGGGCCCGGCGCCCGCCGCGCACCCGCGGGTCGACCTCGCCCCCGTGCCCGACCCGCCCGCGGGCGAACTGACCCTCCAGGTCGTACCGGGACCGCGCGCCGACTGGTTCACGCCCGCCGCGCTCGGGACGCTCCTGGAGAGCGCGTGGGAGGTGAGCGCGCAGAGCGACAGGGTCGGGATGCGGCTCTCCGGGCCGGAGCTGGAACGCGCCTCCGGCGCGGGGGAGTTGCCGAGTGAGGGCATGGTCGCCGGTGCCCTCCAGGTGCCGCCATCGGGGCGTCCCGTGCTCTTCCTCGCCGACCACCCGGTCACGGGGGGCTACCCGGTGATCGCGGTCGTGACGCGCGCCGACGTGGACCGCGCGGCACAGGCCCGCCCGGGCCAGCGGCTGCGCTTCGCGACGACGGTGGGGCCGGGGCACGACGCGCACCGGCCTCGAACGCCGTGAGGGGAAAGGGCGGGGGAGTGGTGGGGGCGAGCCGCCGGGGGCTGCCCGCACGCGGGGTCGCGCGCCGCTCGGACGCGGCGGAGCGGACGGGCGGGACGCCTCCGGGCGACTAGTCCGGATGCCCTCGCGACTACCCGGGAAACCCCTAAGAGCCACATAAAAACCCCTGGTGTGAGCCGCGGTTGAGGGGGCACTCGCAGGACCGGAGGTTGATGACAATGGTTCCCTTGCTGCTGGTCCTGCTGCTCGCCCTGATCCTTTTCGGCGCCGGTTTCGCCGTCAAGATCCTGTGGTGGATCGCCATCGTCGTGCTGGTGATATGGCTCCTCGGGTTCCTGGTGCGCCCGACGACATCCGGCCGACGAGGCCGCTGGTACCGATGGTGAAGCGGGGCGGAATCCCCGCCGACTAGCGGGGCCACATCCCCCGCGAGCGAGGAGGGGCCCGGCGCAGTTGAGGCGCCGGGCCCCTCCTCGTCTCTCGCGGCAGGCGTATGCTGCACCACGTATTCACATTCCCCCCACGTTTTGTTCGGCTGCCCGGTCTGTGTTCCGGCGGCCTCGTGGAGGGGGAACTCCTGTGCACCATCAGTCCGTTGTGCCGCTCACGCCGCGCGTACGCCGCGTGCTCGCCGTCACCGCCGCCGGGGGAGCGCTGCTCTCCGTAGCGGCATGCGGGGGCGAGGGGCCGGGCGGAGGGGAAGGGCCGCAGAAGGTCGCGGTCGCGGCCGGGGGCAACGCGCTCGACACGGTCGCCTCGGCATCCGCCGCCGGGAAGTCCGCGAAGGCCGCGCCGAAGCCGTCCCCTTCGGCGTCGAGCAGCGCGAGCCCGAGCGGCGGCGCCTCGCCGAAGCCCTCGGCGAGTGCGTCGGAGGACGCGGGAAAGCCGGGCAAGTCCCCTACGGAAGCGGGCGGTGCGGCTCAGGGGGGCACCTCGCCCGGCACCACGACGGCCCCCCACTTCCCCGTCCCCGCCCAGCCCGGCGACGCGACCCAGCTCGTCACCGTCCGGGCGAACGGCTCCTACGCCACGGTCACCGCCTGGGACAAGGGACCCACCGGCTGGAAGGCCGCGTTCAGCACGAGCGCGGGCCGCGTCGGCGCGAACGGTGTCACGAACGGCGCCACGCGCCGCCAGAACACGTACACGACCCCGAGCGGCACCTACACCCTCACCGAGGGCTTCGGCGTCGAGGCGGGCGGGACCCGTATGCCGTACCACGTGGTGAGCGGCTCCGACTGGTGGGTCGAGGACCCGCGATCGGCCTTCTACAACCGGATGCACAGCGCCGCGGGCGCCGACTTCCCCCTCACCGAAGCGGGCGAACGGGGCAGCGAACGCCTCATCGACCACCCCACCCAGTACGCCAAGGCTCTCGTCATCGACTACAACCGCTGGCCCGCGACACCCGGCCGCGGCGCGGGCATCTTCCTCCACGTCAACGGCGCGGGCGCCACCGCCGGTTGCGTCTCCGTCCCCCGCCCCACGATGGACCGCCTCATGTCATGGATCACCCCCACGGCGCATCCGCGCATCGCGATCGGGTGAGGGTGCGGGGCGGCGGGGAGAGGGGCCGTTCCGGAGGGGCTGCGCGGGAGGGGGCCGGTCCGAGACGGACCGGAGAAAAGGAGTGGCACGTGCGCGCGGCCCTTCCCTAAGCTGCGTACCGCGCCGTACCGCCGCAGTGGCGGTACCGCCGCCGTACCGCTCGAAGCGAGAGAAACAGGAGGTGCCGACGATGACGGTCTTCACGCTGGGCTCCGCCCGCCTTCAGACGTTCGTCCCCCGCATCTCCGTGGCCACCGGCTGACACCACTTTCTCCGTTTCCACCACGCGCCGTCCCGCCAGGGGCCGGGCGCGTCGCCGGGGCCACCCTTGAAAGGGTTTCCCTTGTCTCTCCCCGCTTCGCAGAACTTCACGTCCGCTCACCCCCTCGCTCCCTACGGCTGGGACGAGGAGTGGGCCGAGGTCTTCGCTCCGTACGGTGCCGAAGGGCTCGTCCTCGGGCGGGTCGTCCGGGTCGACCGGGGGCAGTGCGATCTCGTCACCACCGAGGGCACTGTCCGCGCCGACACCGCGTTCGTCGTGCCCCGGGACCCGAGGAAGGTCGTCTGTACCGGGGACTGGGCGGTCCTCGACCCGGCGGGCGCCGATCCCCGGTACGTGCGGACGCTGCTGCCGCGCCGCACCGCTTTCCTGCGCTCCACCTCCTCCAAGCGCAGCGAGGCCCAAGTCCTCGCCGCCAACGTCGACTTCGCCGTCGTCGCCCTCTCGCTCGCGGACGAACTCGAACTCGGGCGCGTCGAGCGGTTCCTCGCCCTCGGCTGGGAGTCGGGGGCGACCCCCGTCCTCGTCCTCACCAAGGCCGATCTCGTGCCCGACCCCGAGACCCGCGCCCATCTCCTCGCCGATGCCGCCTCGGCCGCCCCCGGCGTCGAGGTGCTGGCGGTCAGCGGGGACACGGGGGAGGGGGTGCCCGAGCTGCGGCGGCTGCTCGCCGGCGGTACCTCCGTCCTGCTCGGCCGCTCGGGCGCGGGCAAGTCCACGCTCGCCAACGCCCTCGCCGAGGCCGAACACATGCGCGTCCAGACCGTGCGCGACCAGGACGGCAAGGGACGGCACACCACCACGACCCGCAACCTGATCCCGCTGCCCGCCGGGGGCGTCCTCATCGACACGCCCGGCCTGCGCGGGGTGGGCCTCTGGGACGCCGGGCACGGCGTCGGTCAGGTCTTCGCCGAGATCGAGGAGTACGCCACCGGCTGCCGCTTCCTCGACTGCGCCCACGAGAGCGAGCCGGGCTGCGCCGTCCGCGAGGCCGTCGAGAGCGGCGCGCTCCCGCAGCGCCGCCTCGACAGCTACCGCAAACTCCAGCGCGAGAACGCCCGCATCGAGGCGAAGGCCGACGCCTTCCTGCGCGCCGCCAAGCGCCGCGAGTGGAAGATGCGCGGCGCCGAGGGCCGGGCGGCGATGGACCTCAAGCGGTACGGGACCGTCGCGGAACGGGGGCGGAGGGGCCGCCACTGACGCGAGCGGGGCGGGGTGCGGGGATCGGGTGCGGGGACCGGGTGCGGGGATCGGGTGCGGCGAGTGGGTGCGGGGGCGGCGTGGGGGCCGGGCCCCGTATCCGCCCGCCGGTACGGGGGCGTCCGCGAGGGCCGGTTCGTCGCCGGTACGGGGGCGTCCGCGAGGGCCGGTCCGTCGCCGGTACGGCGTGCCCGTACCCGCCCCTGTCGGCGCCTGGACCCGGCGCGGAATAGGGGCGGGTGGCCCCGGGTTGGCCCGTCCATGTCCCGTTCCTTTCTCTTCCTCCTCGCCAGCGCCCGCCCGCAGGGCAACTCCCGCCTCCTCGCCGAGGCGGCCGCCGCGCAGCTTCCCGCCACGTACTCCCGCCGCTGGATCGATCTCGCGGCGCTTTCGCTCCCCGCCTACGTGGACGGCCGCCACGCGCCCGAAGGGCACACCCCCGTCACCGCGGACGAGGCCCTGCTCCACGAGGCCACCCTCGGGGCCACCGACCTCGTCGTCGTCTCGCCGCTCTACTGGTACGCGCTCTCCTCGTACGCGAAGACCTACCTCGATCACTGGTCGAAGTGGCTGCGCACCCCCGAGCCGGCCTTCCGCGAGAAGATGGCCGGCCGCACGCTGTGGGGCGTCACCGCGATGGCCGACGAGAACCGCGCGGTCGCCGGGCCCCTCGTCGGCACCCTCCGCCTCTCCGCCGCCTTCATGGGGATGCGCTTCGGCGGCGTCCTCCTCGGCAACGGCTCGCGCCCCGGCGACGTCCACGCCGACGCCCGTGCCCTGAAGGAGGCCAAGACCTTCTTCACCCGGGAGGCCCCGCTCGCGCGGTTCCCGGGCGAGGAGGAGTGAGAGGCCCCTGTTCCCGGCGAGGGCGGCGGCGAGCCGCGTACCCCCCGCCTCAGCCCCAGATCTCCGCCCCCGCCCACGCCCCCGCGATGAGCAGACAGCTGAACAACTCGACGAGGACGCTCGTGCCCATGGCCCGCATCACCGTACGGGTGGACGCCGCCGCGTCGCCGTGGCCGCCGAGCCGGCGCCGCTCGGCGAGGTACATGCCGCCCACGTAGCCGGGAAAGGCGCCCACCACGGGCACCAGGACGAAACCGAGCACGGCGCCGATACCGGCCCACACCATCATCCGCCGGTTGACCCCCGAGCCCCTTACCCGCCGCTTCGGCAGCAGCCAGCGCACGAGGTTGCTGAGCAGCAGCACGACCGTGGAGCCCACCAGGACCCCCCACGACAGCGGCCGGGGGGACTGGAGCGCCCACCACAGGATCGCCGCCCACACCAGCCACGGCCCCGGCACCCCCGGCACGAGCACCCCGACGAGGCCGAGCAGCAGGACGAGCGCGACGATCAGGACCTCCCACACACTCATGGCCCCACCCTGCGCGCCCGCGCCCGCCCGCGCAGTCCGTATACGCCCGAGGAGCCCATACGGAGTACCCCGCGCCCCGCCACGGCCCCCTCGTCCGCTCGCTTTGCCCCACGGCCCCCTCCCCGCCCGCCCCGCCCCACCGCTCCCCTCCCCTACCCGCCCGCTCCGGTCTCCGCCTTCCTCCCTCTCACCGTCGGCCCCGCAGCAGCCCCAGCACCCGCAGCGCCGCCCGCCGCCGTTCGGGCCGCCGCGACCACACGGCCGGAAGCACCACCGCGCACAGCACCACAGCCGCGCACAGCGTCCCGCCCAGCCCGTACACCACGCCCAGCCCGTACACCACGCGCACCACGTCCCCCACATCCACCACGAACCCCCATCCCGTCGAGGCGCCGTACTCCGGCCACGGGTCCAGGCTCGCGGAGGCCCTCCTGTCCGACGTGTTCTTCTGCCGCACCTTCGAAAGCTTCGTCGCCGCCGAACTCCACCGCACCGCCCCGCCCCCACCGGCGGCCGGCACCGGCCTTCCGCCGCGCGTGCTTCTGCTCGACGGCCTCGATGAACTGCTCCAAGCCGGGGCCGACCGGCCCGAAGCCGCTGACGGGCGGCGACTCATGGTCGAGATAGAGGAGTTCCAGAACGCCGAGACCCTCGCGGGGCGCCCCGTGCTCGCCGTCGTCACGAGCCGCACCCTCGCCGGCGCCCGTGTGCTCAGCCCGTCCCGCGGCGCCGTGATCCACCTCGAACCCTTCGACGACGCGCGGATACGGGAGTGGGTCGCGGTCTGGAACGCGCGCAACAGACGCTGGTTCGCCACCCACGAAGTCCAGCCGCTCGACACGGGCTTGCTCGGACCGTACGGCGAACTCGCCTGCCAGCCGCTCCTCCTGCTGATGCTCGCCCTCTACGACGCCTCGGGCAACGCCCTGCGCGCGGCGGCCGGGGCGGGCTTCGGACGGCTCGGCCTCTACGAGCGGCTGCTCACCGCGTTCATCCGACGGCAACTGGCCAAAGCGGGCGGCCCGCTCCCGGAGGACGGTGAAGAGGAGGCCGTGGAAGGGGAGTTCCTGCGGCTCTCCGTCCTCGCGCTCGGCATGTTCCGCCGCCACCGCCAGTCGCTCACCGCCCGCGACGCCACCCGCATCCCTCCGGCCTCACCGCGCCACCCACCCCCTCTCGTACGCGTGCCACCCCAACTGCAAGCGCGTCGTCGACCCCGTCAGCTCCATCAACCCCTTCACCCTCCTCTGCACCGTCCGCAGACCCAGATCGAGCTGCTTCGCCACACTCGCGTCCGTCATTCCGGCCAGCAGCAGGGAGAGCACCTCCAAGTCCGTCCGGTCCGGCGCCGGTTCCCCGCCCTCGGCCACCTCCCCGGCCGAGGCCCCGAGCCGCAGCGGCAGCGCCTCGCGCCACACCGACTCGAAGAGCCCGCTCAGCGCGTCGAGCAGCCCGCTCGCGTGCACGACGAGCGCGGCGGGTTCCGGCCCGCGCGAGGTGAGCGGCACCATCGCGAGCGCGTCATCGGCGAGGACGAGTTTCGTCGGCACCTCGTCCACCACCCGTACCCGCTCCTCGCGCCCCAGCGCCGCCGACAGCTCCACGAGTCCCGAGGGCTGGTGCAGCACCTCGCGCTCGATCACCACGCGGTAGGCGACCCCCCGACCCACCACCTGCTCCTCCGCTTCGTTCTCCATCCCCGAAACGGCCACCGGGGCCCCCGTCACGAGCGCCCGCACCGACTCCTTCGCGCCCAGCTGCAGCTGGATGAAACGCTGCGAGATGGCGGTCGTCCCGGTCACCACCTCCAGGAGGTCGTGCGCGGGGGTGCGTTCGCCGCGGGCGCGGTACTCCTCGGCGAGCAGGGCAGCCGCGAGTTCCGCCTGGTCCAGCTCGTGCCGCCGCTGCGTGAGGAGCGCGCCGAGCGCCACGCCGGGCGGCGCCGCGACCCAGCGCCCCGGACCCGCCGAGGAGCGCGCCGCGAGCCCGTGCAGTTCCAGGGTGTGCAGCGCGGCCCGGGTCTCCGCCTCGCCCCGCCCGAGCCGCCGCGCGAGCGCGCCGAGTTCGGCCGCGCCCTCCGCCACGAGTGCCCGGTACGCCGCCTCGTGCGGCTCGTCCAGTCCGATCGCGCCCAGCATTCTCGGTTTCCCCTCCCCGGCCGTGGCACACACAGACTTCTGGCGGAAAACGGCCACGGCGTAAACCCGCCACTTCATATCATCGTCGCCCGACGCCGGATCTGACACAGTGACCGTGTCTTGGCCAAAGGTCGGCGACCGGGCATCCGTGGGGGGTGCGCGTCGCAACCTCTTCCGCGGCCGGACTTCTCCGGGTGACTCCGCGCCGTCGAGGCGCGGTACGGCCGTGGCGGCGCCCCCGCCACGGCCCGGACGTCACCCGCGTCGCCGGGCGGTCCTCCCGTGGGGGGTAGGACCGCCCGGCAGGCGCGAACCCCTCGGACCGGCCGGTAACTTCTCCTCGCCCCGTTTTCGTACCGCCTTCGCGGTGGACAATAAGGGCATGAGTCAACAGGGGGACGCGCGCGAGGACGACTGGTGGGACCAGCTGTACGAGGAATCGGCGCCCGACACGGGGCCGGACCGCGCGGCGGACACGCTGGACGACCGCTTCGCCTCGGCGATCCACACGGTGAAACCATCGCAGGAGCCGGTCACCCGCGAGGACCCCCCACCCCCTGGGAATCCCGGGGCGACGGCACCCGCGTCGCCGCGCACCTTCGCCCCCGCGCCCCCCGAGCCCGCCGCCCCCTGGCCCGCCGCGGAGCGCCTGGGCCGCCCGTACGTGCCCGGCGCCCGGCCCCTGCCCCCGAAGGCGGAGGACGACGGACGACTCCCCGCGGACGACGGACGACTCCCCGTCGAGGCGGAGGACGACCCGCCCCTCCCGCGACGCCCCCTCCCCCGGGGAGCGGAGGAGAACCGGCCGCTTCCGCGACGGCCCCTCGCCCCGCAGGTCCCCGAGGCCACGGACAGCCCGCCCCTCCCGCGACGGCCCCCGCGACGCGAACCCGCGGCGCCGGAGGGCTTCACGGGCTGGTTCGGCACCTCGCCGGAGCGGAGCGCGGGGGACACCCCACCACCGCTCCCGGCCGCGTGGACGGGGGTGACACCCCGCAGCGGGAAGGGAACCCCGGCGGACGCGGCGGGACCCTCCGACGCGGAACCGAAGACGCCGGAGCCCGCACACGGGGCGCCGCAGACACCGCCCGCGCCGGAGGCACCGCCCGCGCCGGAGGGCTTCGGCCCCCTACGGGAGGACCTCCCGCGCGAGCCGTCATCGGCCGCGCCCGAGCCCGTAGGGGACCAGCCGGAGCCCGTACGGGACGAGTGGACGGCCCCGGGTTCCGTACGGAGCGAGCCCGAGCCCGTACGGGACGAGGGGACGCCGCCTCAGCCCGTACAGGACGAGCCCGCCCCGCCGCAGCGCACGCCCCGCGTCCCGCGCCACGCGCTGCCCCCGTCCCCGGCCCCGTCGCGAGACACGGGAGCGGAGCGCGCGCCCGCCGGGCATGGCACCCCGGCCCAGCCGCCCTCCGCGCCGGGCGAGACGGGCGCCGCCCCCGCCGGGTGGCAGGGCGCTCCACCCGCCGCGGACGGCGAAGCGAGGACCGCTCCCGTCCCGCCCCTGCCGCCCCGCCCGGTCCCGGGCCGCGCCCCCGGTGGTCCCGCGTGGCCGGGCTACGGTGCCGGGCCGGCGGCGGCCCCTGCCGCGTCGCCCCCCGCCGCCGTACCGCCGCCCCCTGCCTCCGCAGCGCCTCCGCCCCCCGCCGCCGTACCGCCTCCGTCCCCCGCCCCCGAACGCCCCCCGGGCTCCCCCGGCGCCCCCGAACGGCCCGCCGCGGCGAAGGCCCCGCGCACCCCGCCCCCGCTCCCCGCGACCTCCGTCCCCTACGTCGGTGACCGGCCGCCCACCTACGAGGCCGAGCCCACCGCTCTCGCCGAGAGCGACCCCGGGGCGCTCGACGCGTACGTGCCGGACACCGTGCTCGAAGGGGGGCGGTTCGGGGGGAGCACCTTGCGGGCCGTCTCGCAGCGGGGGGACTCGGCGCGGTATCGCGGCGAGGCGCGCAGGGACGCGCTGCTCGTGGTGCGGTTCGGCGCGGGCGAGGAGGGGATCGTGCTCGTCGCGACGGCGACCGGCGCGCGGGCCTGCCCCGAGGCGTACCGGGCGGCGACCGAGGCCGTGCGGTCGATCGGCGCCGCCGTGGGCCGCAGCCACCGCCGCCTCGCGGACGACATCCGCGCGGCCCGCCGCGGCGACCTGAAATCCGGCCTGCACCGCCTCACCGACCGCACTCTCGGCCGCCTGCGCGCCGCCGCGGCCGAACGCGGGCTCGCGCCCGAGGAGTACACCGCGAGCCTGCGCTGCCTCCTCCTCCCCACCGACAACCAGAGCCGTACCCGTGTCTTCTTCGGCGCGGGCGAGGGCGGGCTCTTCCGGCTGCGTGGCGGGGAACTGCGCGACATCGAGCCCGAGGCCCAGGCCGACGGGCCGCCCCGCTCCGGGCCCGAGGCCGGGGCGCTGCCCCTCGATCCCGGCATCGGGCGGCCCCCGAGCCCGTACGCCCCCGCCGAGGAACCCCGCCGCGAACCCTTCCGGTTCCACGCCTCCATCGCCCGATCGGGCGATGTGCTGCTGTTGTGCGGCACCGGGCTCGCCGAGCCGCTGCGCGGCAGCCCGCCGCTCGCGAGCCGCCTCGCCGAGGAGTGGTCCGCGCCCGAACCCCCCGGACTGGCCGCCTTCCTGGCCACGAGCCAGACCCGCGTCAAGGGTTACGCGGACGACCGCACCCTCGCCGCCGTCTGGGAGGGGTGAGCCCCGACACCCCTGAGTTTGGGAGGCACGATCGCGGTCACTGTGACTTCATGGGTGCGTGACTTCATGGACCCGTGAAGCGCAGAAGGGGTGCGAGTGCCATGGCCAAGCAGAACGTAGCCGAGCAGTTCGTCGACGTCCTCGTCCGTGCGGGCGTGCAGCGGCTGTACGGCGTGGTCGGGGACAGCCTCAACCCCGTGGTCGACGCCATCCGCCGGAACTCGGCGATCGACTGGATTCACGTCCGCCACGAGGAGACCGCCGCCTTCGCCGCCGGCGCCGAGGCGCAGATCACCGGCAAGCTCGCCGCCTGCGCGGGCTCCTGCGGCCCGGGCAACCTGCACCTCATCAACGGCCTGTACGACGCCCACCGCTCCATGGCGCCCGTCCTCGCGCTCGCCTCGCACATCCCCTCCAGCGAGATCGGCCTCGGCTACTTCCAGGAGACGCACCCGGAGCGGCTGTTCACCGAGTGCAGCCACTACAGCGAGATGATCTCCAACGCGGCGCAGATGCCCCGCGTCCTCCAGAGCGCGATCCAGCACGCCCTGGGCCAGGGCGGCGTCGGCGTCGTCACCCTTCCGGGCGATGTGGCCTCGCACGACGCGCCCGAGCAGGTCACCGAGCAGGCGATGATCACCGAGCAGCCCACGGTGCGCCCCGGTGACGACGAGATCGAGAAGCTCGCCCGGCTCATCGACGGGGCGAACCGGGTCACGCTCTTCTGCGGCGCGGGCGCGGCGGGCGCGCACGCCGAGGTCATGGAACTCGCGGGGAAGATCAAGGCCCCCGTCGGGCACGCGCTGCGCGGCAAGGAGTACATCCAGTACGACAACCCGTACGACGTCGGCATGAGCGGGCTGCTCGGCTACGGGGCCTGCTACGAGGCCACCAACGAGTGCGATCTGCTGATCCTGCTCGGCACGGACTTCCCGTACACCCCCTTCCTGCCCGAGAAGGACGTCAAGATCGTCCAGGTCGACATCCGCCCCGAGCACCTCGGCCGCCGCTGCAAGCTCGACCTCGCGGTGTGGGGCGACGTGCGCGAGACGCTGCGCTGCCTGCTGCCGCGCGTCAAGCCGAAGGAGAACCGCCGCTTCCTCGACAAGATGCTGAAGAAGCACGCCGACGCGCTCGAAGGCGTCGTCAAGGCGTACACGCGCAAGGTCGAGAAGCACACCCCGATCCACCCCGAGTACGTCGCGTCCGTGCTCGACGAGATCGCCGCCGAGGACGCTGTCTTCACCGTCGACACCGGCATGTGCAATGTGTGGGCGGCGCGGTACATCACCCCCAACGGCCATCGCCGCATCATCGGCTCCTTCCGGCACGGCTCGATGGCCAACGCGCTGCCGCAGGCGATCGGCGCGCAGTTCACCGACCGGAACCGGCAGGTCGTCTCGATGTCGGGGGACGGCGGCTTCTCGATGCTCATGGGCGACTTCCTCACCCTGGTGCAGTACGACCTCCCGGTGAAGGTCGTCCTCTTCAACAACTCCTCGCTCGGGATGGTCGAGCTGGAGATGATGGTGGGCGGGCTGCCGTCCTTCGGGACGACCAACAAGAACCCGGACTTCGCCGCCGTCGCCCGCGCGGCCGGTGCCTACGGGGTACGGGTCGAGAAGCCCAAGCAGTTGGAGAGCGCCCTGCGCGACGCCTTCGCCCACAAGGGCCCCGCCCTCGTCGATGTCGTCACCGACCCCAACGCCCTCTCCATCCCGCCGAAGATCAGCGCCGACATGGTCACGGGCTTCGCGCTCTCGGCGAGCAAGGTCGTCCTCGACGGCGGCGTGGGCCGCATGCTCCAGATGGCCCGCTCCAACCTCCGTAACGTGCCGCGCCCTTGACCCCTGCGCGCCCCCGGCGCGTCAGCCCGGCGCGTGGTTCCGGCCGGGTGCGTCAGGGTTTCGTCGTGGGCGCGCCGAAGAGGCGTCAGGTACGGACTAAGCGGGCATGGTCCTCGTATACACGTTCGTGACACGAAGGCGTGTGGCGAGAGTCGACAGCGTGGTCGAGGTGGTGTTCGCAGACCCCGGGCCCGGAAGCGTGCCGGGCGGGGCCGACCGGCGGAGTGGTCCGTCACGGGGGTGGAGCCGTACATGGACGGGCACAGGACCGAACGGCGCGGCCCGCTGGGAAGAGGGGCGAGCGCCCGGCGGGTGCTCCCGCGCCGCCCACCGCGCGGGCACCGGCTCACCAGGAAGCTCGCCCGCGCCGATCTGCGCGCGGTCGGCGAGGCGCGGCACGCGCTGCGCGAACTCCTCGACCGGCACGGTCAGGAAGCTTCCTGCGCCGACACCGCGGAACTGCTCACGAGCGAACTCGTCACCAACGCCCTCGTGCACACCGCCGACGACGCCGTCCTCACCGCCGTCGTCCGGCGCGGCCGGCTCCGCGTCGAGGTGCGCGATCAGGCCAAGGGGGTGCCCCGGGCCCGTACCGCCGTCCCCGAGGAGCACACGGGCGGACGCGGGCTCGGCCTCGTCCAGAGCCTCGCGGACGCGTGGGGGGTGCGGGCGGTGGGCGCCGGGAAGGCGGTGTGGTTCGAGCTGGAGACGGGGGCCTGAGGCGAGGTACGGGCCTAGGGTACGGCAGCCCCGTACGGACCCCGGCGGTCGCAGCCCCGGTACGGGCCGGACACGGCACAGGGCGGTCCGTACCCGCGAGGGGTGCGGACCGCCCTGTGCGCGGTCGGGGCGGGTACGGCTCAGCCGAACTGCCGCTCCATCTCCTTCAGTTTGCGGTCCAGGTTGTCGAGCCGGCGCAGCGCCTGGGTATCGTCCTCGGCCGTCAGGTCGACAACGCCTCCTTTGGCAGGCTCCTCCGGGGAGGACGCCGCGTCAGTCTTCGTGGTGAGCGCCTGCAAGGAGGGCCGCCCGGAAGGCAGTTGCTCGCTTTCCGGTATGGCGGGGTCCGCGTCGATCTGTCCCATCCCGGCCATGGCCTGCTGCACGTCGACCTGCCGGCCGCCCCCGCGCCCGCCCCAGCCGCGGGTGCTGCGGCTGATCGCCTTGAGCTGAGCCTTCTTCAGGCGAGCCTGCTCGCGGTCGCGCTGACGGCCGACCTGCTTCTGGCGCTTGTCGTCCCGTACCTCCTCGACGGCCTCGTCCAGGCTGCGCACGTTCTCCAGGAGCATGAGCGACCAGGCGCCGAAGGTCTCGCGCGGGGCGCGCAGCCAGCGCACGATGCGGATCTGCGGCAGCGGCCTCGGCACCAGGCCCTGCTCGCGCAGCGCGGCGCGACGGGTCTGCTTGAGGGCGCGGTCGAAGAGCACGGCGGCCGAGAGCGACATCCCGGAGAAGAACTGCGGGGCGCCCGCGTGGCCCGTGCCGCGCGGGGCGTGCACCCAGTTGAACCAGGCCGCCGCGCCCGCGAAGGTCCACACGAGCAGCCGCGAACCGAGTGCCGCGTCCCCGTGGCTCGCCTCGCGCACGGCGAGGACCGAGCAGAACATCGCCGCCCCGTCCAGGCCGAAGGGCACCAGGTACTCCCAGCCCCCGGAGAGGTTGAGGTTCTGGCGGCCGAAGCCGACCAGGCCGTGGAAGGAGAGCGCGGCCGCGACGGCCGCGCAGCAGAAGAGGAGGACGTACGAGGCGCTGCCGTAGACCGCTTCCTTGCGGCGCCGGCGCTCCTCGCTCCGTTCCCAGGAGTCCTCGGCCGCCGCCGCCTTCGCCCCGGCCCGCCTGCCACGGGTGAGCACCGCAATCGCCGCCAGCATGCCCAGGAGCAGTACGGCGCCGGGTACGAGCCAGTCCAGCGATATGTCGGTCATTCTCATCAGGGGGGTCCCTTGCGTCGGTAGGGCCTTTCGGGCGCCATCGTGGCGCATGCCGAAGGGCCGTCAGGTGGTTTCCGGGCAACTGGACGCCAATGGGGGGTACCGGGCACCGGATAGCGTCGACCTGCTCGAACTCTCGCGCGAAGACAGGGAGTTCCGTGCGAGACAGAATACTCGCAAGGGTGAGTGGGCGTGAAACGGTTGCACGGGGGGACGCGGGGTTCCGGTGCGAAACCTGATTGCCGGGTGCCGGAAGTCGCGGTGGGGATGAAGCGAGGCCGGAAATCACCGGTGTGAAGCGGGCATCGCGTGGGTACGCCGCCGGGGTTCCTGGGTGAAGCGGGGCGGTACGGGGCAGGCCGCGCCGATGCGAACGCGACGCGCGCGAACAGGCGGGTGCCGACCCGTACTCAGGCGGCGGCCGACTCCTCCGCCCGCACGTCCCCGGCCCCCCGCGCCGCGAGGCGTTCGGCGCCGAGGCGGGTGACGCGCTCGGCGTCGCACAGGCGGGGGCAGGTGCCGCAGATCTCCTCGGCCCCCAGGGTGTACGACAGGCAGCAGCTCACCCGGTCCCTGGTGGGCAGCGCCTCGCCGTCGGGGCCGGTCAGCTCGCGGAAGCCCGGCGTGCCGACGTACGGCTTCGTCGTGCCGGGCAGCAGCGCCTCCAGCTCGGCGGTCGTGCGCGCCTCCTCGCCGAGGAGCTCTCCCATGTACGCGAGGCCCTCGACGATCTCGTCCGTGACCATGCCCCACAGCGCCCGGCCCCGGCGGCGCATGCGCGGGCCGATCCCTTCGAGCAGCGGCCCCAGGTGGGTGGCCACCGCGTCCCGTACCTCGGCGCGCAGCGCGTCCTCGTCCGGCACGACGACCGCGAGCTGGTGCCCGGCCTCGGGGTCGTCGGGCAGGCAGGCGAAGGGGACGGAGCGGACCGTCATGCGGTAGCGGGGGCGGTCGAAGTACACGTCGCCCGCGCCGTACCGCGGCACGCGGCGCACCAGGAGCCACGGCAGCGTGATGAGCAGGCAGGCGGGCCACGCGTACCGGTGGAAGCCGAAGCTCGCGACGACGTCGGGGCGCGGGGTGCGCCCGTAGTCGCGCTCGATCTGCTCGTGGTCCCAGCGCAGGTACCCGTCGAGCTCGGCGCCCGCGCGCGCGAGTCCCGCCGCGCTCACCCAGTCGCCCCCCGTGGGCGCCGGTTCGTCCGCCGCCAGCTCGGTCACCCGCAGCTCGGGGAAGACCTGGGCCAGGCGCTCCCACGCGGTGCCGACCGGCGACGCGACCGGGGCCGGTACCGGGAGGGCGGAGAGCTGGGGGGAGTGCAGCATGCGCGGACCACCGAATCGCACGTCGAAACAGCAGGATTTACAGGTAAGCCTTACCTTACCGGAAGTGATCGGGATGGGAACCGGGGGCCGCTCCCTCTATCGTGCTCGTGGCGTGCGAAGCCCGCACGCCCCCGAGCACGCACACCCCAGTGGTACGGAGGAAGGCGAAGTGGCACGCGAACCGGCCCCCCGAGGCCCGCACCCGGCGGACCGGGCCGAGGACCGCGTACCCGCCCCCCGCCGTCCGGGTGAAGACGGGACCGGCGACGCGCGTCGGCGTGGCGCGGGGTGGGGGAGCGGTGCGGGAGCGGGCCCGGGCGGCCCGGCGGGACCTCCGGGCCCGCTCCCGCACCCCGCCGACCTCGCGCACGGGTCCGCGCGGGGGCAGGACCACCCGGGCCACGCCCGTACCCCGCTGCGCCGCGCCTCGGTGCGCGGTCAGGTACTCGAAGCGCTGCGGGCCGCGCTCGACTCGGGCGAGCTGGAACCGGGGCGGGTCTACTCGGCGCCCGCGCTGGGGGAGCGGTACGGGGTCTCGGCGACGCCGGTGCGCGAGGCGATGCAGCGGCTCGCCGCCGAGGGGGCCGTCGAGACGGTGCCCAATCGCGGCTTCCGCGTGCTGGCCCGTACCGCGGCCGACACGGCGGCGCTCGCCGAGGTGCTGCTCCTGATGGAGCTGCCCGTCCTCACCCGGCTCGCCGCCACACTCCCCGCGCTGCCCCCGGAGCTGCGCCCGCTCGCCCGCCGGACCGAGGAGCTGGCTCGTACGGGCGACCGCACCGGCTACGGCGAGGCCGACCGCGCCTTTCACGGCGCGCTGCTCGGCCTGCACGGGAATTCCCAGCTGACGCGGGTCGCCGAGGCCCTTCATCTCCGGGCGGGGAGCCCTCGCGCCCGCACGCCGCGGGCCTGGGCCGAGGAAGCCGCGCAGCACGCGGCGCTCCTCGACGCCATCGAACGGGCCGATACGGCGACGCTGGCGGCGGTGCTGCGCGCACACCTGGGCGTCCAGGGCTGAGGAGCGGCCGGCCACGGACCCGGCGGACGCCGTCCTTCCACCTCCCAGCCGTCACTCGCCCTCAGCTGTCCCCCCACTCCCGGCCCTCACTCCACCCCCAGCCGTCCCTCCAGCAGCCTCGGCACCCCGCCGAGCAGCCGCCACAGTCGGCGCGCCTCCGCGCGGAGCCGTTCCGCCTCCGGTTCCGGGGCGGTCTCCGCGAGGGCCACGAGGGTCGGGGGTGTGCCGACGAGGTCGCCCAGGGTCTCGCGCAGCGCCAGGGACTGGGTGAAGCCGTGCCGGGCCTCGGCCACCTCGCCGTCGCGCAGGGCGAGTTCGGCCAGGCGGTACCAGGTGCGGGCGAGGAGGAAGCGGTCACCGTGGGCCGTGGCGCCCGCGTGGGCGCGGCGGTAGGCCGCGCGGGCGGGCTGGGACGCGTGGGCGAGGTGTTCGGCGATGAGACCGCGCCGGTAGTCGAGGAGCGGGCGGTGGGGGGAGCCGGGCGCGAGCAGCGCCGCCGCCCGGCCGAGCGCCGAACTCGCCTCGTCGGCGCGGTCCCTGATCCCGAGCGAGGTGGCGAGGTAGGCGAGGTGGCCGCGTTCGCAGGCGGCCGTACCGCGCTCGTCGTCACTGTGCGCGAGCGCCTCGGCCGCCCGCAGCGCGTCCTCCGCCTCCGCCCAGCCCTCGCCCGTGTACAGGCAGCGCTCCGCGAAGAGTTCGCAGCGCCGCAGTGCGGCTTCCGCTCCGGGGAGCGGGGCGAGCAGAGAGGCCGCCTCGGTCCAGCAGCCGCGGGAGCGCAGCCGCCACACCGACCGGTCGAACACTTCCGTCTCCCCCGCAGGTCCCGGCTTCGACGTCGATACGGACCAAGGCATGGCGGTGTCCGCCACAGTCCCCTCCTCACATCACGCGCGCCGGTGAGCTGTGACGTGCATCTCAGCACGGCGGGCGGCGGGCCGCCAAGGGGGTGGGTGAAAGTTTTCACAAACGCGCCGGGCGTGTGCCGGGCCCCCGCCGCGAGCCCCGCGCGCCCCCGTACCGCCCGACCTGCGGGGGAAGGGCGGAGCCGGGGACTCCGCCGGTACGCGACGGTCCCGGATGATTCGCGGCGGGTGGCGCGACGGTCCCGGATGAGTCGCGGCGCGACGGCCCCGCGCGCGGCACGGGGCGCGTCGGGCGAGCGGCCCTCAACTCATCCGCAGCGCCAGGAAGAAGTCCAGCTTGTCCTCCAGGCGCGACAGGTCACGCCCCGTCAGTTGCTCGATCCTGCCCACCCGGTAGCGCAGGGTGTTCACATGCAGATGGAGCCGGGCCGCGCACCGCGTCCAGGAGCCGTCGCTGTCGAGGAACGCCTCCAGGGTGGGGATCAGCTCGGCGCGGTGGCGGCGGTCGTAGACGCGCAGCGGGTCGAGGAGGCGGGCGGTGAAGGCGCGCCGCACGTCGTCGGGGACGAAGGGCAGGAGCAGCACGTGCGAGGCGAGTTCCTGGTGTCCTGCCGCGTTGACGGGTCCCGGGCGGGCCGCGGCGACCCGGCGGGCGTGGCGGGCCTCCTCCAGGGCGCCGCGCAGGCCCTCGGCCGAGTGCACCGCCGCGCTCACGCCGAGCGTGAGCCTCCCCTCCGCGCCCAGTCCCGCCGCGAGCGGCGCGCCGGCGGGGCCCACGAGGTCCGCCGCGTCCAGTTCGGCGCTCGCGTGCTCCTCGTCGCCCGCGCGCACGGGCAGCGGTACGAGGGCGAGGGCCTCGGCGCCGACCTGCGTGACGGCGGCGCGGTCCGCGGCGTCGTCCTCGTCCCCGGGGCCCGTCAGGTCCGTACCGGCGGACTCGGGGAGCCCGTCCGCGCCCTCCCGCGCGCCCGTCTTCCTCGCGAGCACCTCCTCCAGGAGGCCGCGCGCGAGGCGCCCCGTCGCCTCGCCGGGCGTCTCGCCCTCCCACTCGACGGAGGCGACGACGATCTGCCAGTACGGGGCGGTGCTCGTGCCCGGCAGCAGGAGCGGCCCGGCGGCGCGCAGGCGGGCGGCCGTCTCGGCGGCGGGGGCGCCGCTGCGCACGAGGTCGAGGATCTCGCCCGCCAGGCGCCGCCGCACCGAGCGGCCCGCGTCCCTGCGGTCGCGCTCGACGGCGATGAGCTGAGTGACCCCCTCGAGCAGTTCGCGCCGCTCGGCGGGCCAGTCGGAGGCGTCCGCCGCGACGGCGAGCACCCACTGCCCGAGCCCGGCGCGGCGCGCGTCCAGGGGGGCCGGTGTCGCGGAGTGCACGGGGAAGAGCGAGTAGACGGTGTCGCCGACGGTGACGCGCTGCGCGCCGAGCCGTCCGGTCCGCACCGCGTCCAGGCGGGCCGAGGCGAGGGTCTCGCGCACCTCGGGGGCGAGCGCGGGCGCGCGGGTACGTGCCGAGCCGGCGATCTCGCGGCCCGTCGCCGAGAGCACCCACGCGTGCAGGTCGAGGTCGTTGCCCAGCAGGTCGAGCACCGCGCCGGGACCGCCCGCGGGTCCGCCCGTCATGAGCTTGCGGTGCCGGTCCACGACCGCGGCGAGGTCCCCGGCGCGCTCGCCCGAGACCTGCCGCACGATGTGCTCGGTGATCGTCGCGAAGGCGACGGACTCGCTCACCGAGAAGAGCGGGAGCCGGTGCCGGGCGCACGCCGCGACAAGGTCCTCCGGGACCGGCCCCAGCTCGGCCTCGCCGGCCGCGAGCGCCGCGACGCCCGCCTCCGCGACGATCCGCACGAAGGACTCGGAGTCCTCCGGCGCGTGCCGCCAGGCGAGCCCGGTGAGGACCAGCTCACCGCCCGAGAGGTAGCGGCTCGGGTCGCGCAGGTCGGTCGTCATGACCCCGCGCACCGTACGGTCCAGCTCCTCGGCGCCCCCGAGCAGCCGGAGCCCCAGCGTGCCGCTCTCCAGCAGTGCGCGCAGCCGCATGTCCTCGCCGCCGTTCCCTAAGGGTTTCCTGGGCGAAACAGCGAAGTGAAACGCCCGCATTCTTCATACGAATCTACAAGACGCGCCCCCTGGACAGCCAATTCGTTCATGGGTTCGGTGACTGTGCGGAACGGCCCTGTCACCGCTTCACTGGGCGCACCCGTGGTACGGCCTACGGGAGTCCGCCCCGCCCGCCCCTCGCCCGCCCCTCCTTCCGACCGCACCACCGACCGGGAGAGACCCGCATGGAGTCCGCATGGAGTTCCTGAGACCAGCCAGCTGGGAGGAGGCGCTCGCCGCGAAGGCGGCGCATCCCGCCGCCGTCCCGCTCGCGGGCGGCACCGACGTCATGGTCGAGCTGAACTTCGACCACCGCAGGCCCGCGCACCTCATCGACCTCGGACGCGTCGCGGCGCTGAGCGCCTGGGAACGCGACGGGGACACGGTACGCCTGGGCGCCTCGGTCCCGTACACGCGGATCATGACCGAGCTGGCCACCGAACTGCCCGGTCTCGCGCGCGCCGCGCACACCGTCGCCTCCCCGCAGATCCGCAACCGCGGCGGCGTCGGCGGCAACCTCGGCACCGCCTCGCCCGCCGGGGACGCGCACCCCGCGCTCCTCGCCTCGGGTGCCGACATCGAGGTGGCCTCGGTACGGGGCACGCGCCGCGTCCCCGTCGACGAGTTCTACACCGGCGTCAAGCGCAACGCCCTCGCGCCCGACGAGCTGATCCGCGCCGTCCACCTGCCCGCCGCGCGCGGACCGCAGCAGTTCTCCAAGGTCGGCACGCGCAACGCCATGGTCATCGCCGTGTGCGCCTTCGGTCTCGCGCTCCACCCCGACCGCCACACGCTGCGCACCGGGATCGGCTCGGCCGCGCCCACGCCCGTGCGCGCGCAGGCGGCCGAGGAGTTCCTCACCTCCGTACTCGACGAGGAGCGCTGCTGGGAGACCGGCAGACCGCCCGGCGAGGCGGCGCTGCGGCAGTTCGGGCAGCTCGCCTCGGGCGCCTGCGACCCCATCGACGACGTGCGCGGCTCGGCCGCCTACCGCAGGCACGCGGTCGGCGTCATGGCCCGCCGCACCTTCACCTGGGCCTGGCAGGCCCTCGGCACCGAGCAGCGCCGGAACGGAGCATCATGCGCGTGAACCTCGTCGTCAACGGACGGCGCCACGAGGCCGACGACGTGTGGGAGGGCGAGTCGCTCCTGTACGTGCTGCGCGAACGCCTCGGCCTGCCCGGCTCCAAGAACGCCTGCGAGCAGGGCGAGTGCGGCTCCTGCACGGTCCGACTCGACGGCGTCCTGGTCTGCGCCTGCCTCGTCGCCGCCGGACAGGCGGAGGGACGGCGTGTCGACACGGTCGAAGGACTCGCGCAGTACGCGGCCGGGCGCGCCGGCGCGGAGCCGGGGACCGCCGCTCCCGACGACCCGCGCCGCTGGGAGGCGAGCCCCCGCGAGCCGGGCGGCCCCGCGCTCTCGCCGGTCCAGCGGGCGTTCGTCGACGCGGGCGCCGTCCAGTGCGGCTTCTGCACCCCGGGGCTCCTCGTCGCCGCCGACGACCTCCTCGAACGCGTCCCCTCGCCCAGTGACGCCGACATCCGCGAGGCCCTGTCGGGGAACCTGTGCCGCTGCACGGGCTACGAGAAGATCCTCGACGCCGTCCGCCTCGCCGCCGCCCGCCAGGACACGGCCCGTACCGAGGAGGCCCGGTGACCACCCCGCGTACCCCCACCGGCGTCCCCACCCACCTCACCCAGGGCCGCCCCGGCACCACGACCCCCGGCGGGATCGGCGAGTCGACCCCGCGCCCCGACGGCATCCTCAAGGTCACCGGCGAGTTCGCCTACGCCTCGGACATGTGGCACGAGGACATGCTGTGGGGCCACACCCTGCGCTCCCCGCACGCCCACGCCGAGATCCGCTCCATCGACACCGCCGAGGCCCTCGCCACCCCCGGCGTGCACGCCGTCCTCACCTACGACGACCTGCCCACCGCCGTGCGCCACTACGGACTGGAGATCCAGGACACGCCCGTCCTCGCCCACGGCCGCGTCCGCCACCACGGCGAGCCCGTCGCGCTCGTGGCGGCCGACCACCCGGAGACCGCGCGCCGCGCCGCCGCGAAGATCCGCGTCGACTACCGCGAACTGCCCGTCGTCACCGACGAGGCGTCCGCCACCGCGCCCGGTGCGCCGCTCCTCCACGAGGGCCGCGCCGACCACCACGCCGGGCACGTCCCGCACCCCAACATCGTCCACCGCCAGCCCATCCTGCGCGGCGACGTCGCCGGGGCGGCCCGGCGCGCGGACGTCGTCGTGAGCGGCGAGTACTTCTTCGGCATGCAGGACCAGGCGTTCCTCGGCCCCGAGTCCGGACTCGCGGTGCCCGCAGAGGACGGCGGCGTCGACCTCTACATCGCGACCCAGTGGCTCCACTCCGACCTCCGCCAGATCGCCCCCGTCCTCGGCCTGCCCGAGGAGAAGATCCGCATGACGCTCTCCGGCGTCGGCGGCGCCTTCGGCGGCCGCGAGGACCTCTCCATGCAGATCCACGGCTGCCTCCTCGCGCTCCGCACCGGCAAGCCCGTCAAGATCGTCTACAACCGCTTCGAGTCCTTCTTCGGCCACGTCCACCGCCACCCCGCCAGGCTCTGGTACGAGCACGGAGCCACCCGCGACGGCAAGCTCACCCACCTCAAGGCGCGCATCGTCCTCGACGGCGGCGCCTACGCCTCCTCCTCTCCCGCCGTCGTCGGCAACGCCGCCTCGCTCGGCGCGGGCCCCTACGTCGTGGACCACGTCGAGATCGAGACGCTCGCCCTCTACACCAACAACCCGCCGTGCGGCGCGATGCGCGGCTTCGGCGCCGTGCAGGCGTGCTTCGCGTACGAGGCGCAGATGGACAAGCTCGCCGCCGCGCTCGGCATGGACCCCGTCGAGTTCCGGCGCCTCAACGCGATGGAGCAGGGCTCCGTCATGCCGACCGGGCAGGTCGTGGACTCGCCCGCGCCCGTCGCCGAACTCCTGCGCCGCGTCAAGGCCCGCCCCCTGCCGCCCGAACGGCAGTGGGAGTCCAGCGAGGGCGCCGACGTGCGCCACCTGCCCGGCGGCCTGTCGAACACCAGCCACGGCGAAGGCGTCGTCCGGGGCATCGGCTACGCGGTCGGCATCAAGAACGTCGGCTTCTCCGAGGGCTTCGACGACTACTCGACCGCCCGCGTGCGCCTGGAGAGCATCGCGGGCGAGGCCGTCGCGACCGTCCACACCGCGATGGCCGAGGTCGGCCAGGGCGGCGTCACCGTCCACGCCCAGATCGCCCGCACCGAACTCGGCGTCACCCAGGTCACCATCAACCCGGCCGACACACGCGTCGGTTCGGCCGGATCGACCTCCGCGTCCCGTCAGACGTACATGACGGGCGGCGCCGTCAAGCACGTGTGCGGACGCGTCCGCGAGCGGGTGCTCGACCTCGGACGCGTCAAGTTCGGCACGTACCACCCGGCCTGGGCGCACGCCGAACTCCTCCTGGAGGACGGCAAGGTCGTCACCGAGAGCGGCGAGGTCCTCGCGAGCCTCGCGGACGTGCTCGGGGACGAGACCGTCGAGATCGAGGACGAGTGGCGCCACCGCCCCACCGAGCCCTTCCACCGGCACACCGGGCAGGGCAAGGGGCACGTGCAGTACTCCTTCGCCGCGCACCGCGCCGTCGTCGAGGTCGACACCGAACTCGGCCTCGTCAAAGTCGTCGAACTCGCCTGCGCCCAGGACGTCGGCAAAGCGCTCAACCCGCTCTCCGTCCAGGGCCAGATCCAGGGCGGCAGCACGCAAGGGCTCGGCATCGCCGTCATGGAGGAGGTCCTCGTCGACCCCGTCACCGCGAAGGTCCGCAACCCCTCCTTCACCGACTACCTCATCCCCACCATCCTCGACACGCCCACGATCCCCCTCGACATCCTCGAACTCGCCGACGACCACGCCCCCTACGGCCTGCGCGGTATCGGTGAAGCGCCCACGCTCTCCTCGACGCCCGCCATCCTCGCGGCGATCCGCGCCGCGACGGGCCGCGCGCTCGACCGGACCCCCGTACGACCCGAACACCTCGTGGACTGACCCCTTTCGGAGACCGCCATGCTCGACCTCGCCCCCACCCTGCGCCGGTGGGCCGCCGACGGCCGCGCCTTCGCCGTCGCCACCGTCGTCTCCGTCACCGGCAGCGCCCCCCGCGCGCCCGGCGCGGCGCTCGCCGTCGACGCGGCGGGGGAGGCGGTCGGCTCGGTCTCCGGCGGGTGCGTCGAAGGCGCGGTGTACGAGCTGTGCCGTGAGGCGCTCGCCGAGGACCGCCCGCTCGCCGAGCGCTTCGGCTACAGCGACGAGGACGCCTTCGCCGTCGGCCTGACCTGCGGCGGCGTCATCGAGGTGCTCGTCGTGCCGGTCCGGCCCGGCACCCCGGCCGCGCGGCTGTACGGCGACGTCCTCGCCGCCGTCGCGGACGGCGCCCCGCGCGCCCTCGCCCGCGTCGTCGCCGGACCGCCCGCGCTCCTCGGCCGCCCGCTCGTCGTGGACGGCTCCGGTACGGTACGGGGCGGCTGCGGCGGCCCACCGGAACTCGACCGCTCCGCCGCCGCGGAGGCCGCCGCGCTGCTCGGCCTCGGCCGCACCGGCACCGCGACCATCGGAGCGGACGGCTCGCGCTGCGGGCAGCCCGTCACGCTCCTGGTCGAATCGAGCGTCCCGCCGCCCCGCATGATCGTCTTCGGCGCCATCGACTACGCGGCGGCGCTCGCCCGCGCCGGGTCCTTCCTCGGCTACCACGTCACCGTGTGCGACGCGCGCCCCGTCTTCGCCACCCGGGCCCGCTTCCCCGACGCCGACGAACTCGTCGTCGCCTGGCCCCACACGTACCTGGACCGGACCCCCACCGACGCGCGCACCGTCCTGTGCGTCCTCACGCACGACGCCAGGTTCGACGTACCCCTCCTCGCCCGCGCCCTGCGCCTGCCCGTCGCCTACGTCGGCGCGATGGGCTCGCGCCGCACCCACGAGGACCGCCTGCGCCGACTGCGCGCCGAAGGGCTCACGGAGCCCGAACTCGCCCGCCTGCGCTCCCCGATCGGCCTCGACCTCGGCGCCCGCACCCCGGAGGAGACGGCCCTGTCCATCGCCGCCGAGATCATCGCCCACCGTCACGGCGGCACGGGCGCCCCGCTCACCGGCTCCCCGGCACCGATCCACCGCGCGGAACAGGCGGACCGGGCGGAACACGCGGACCGCGCGGACCGGGCGGGCTCGGGGGTGTGAGCGGCACGCGCCCGCCCGGCCCTCACCCGCGCGGCGTCCCGGTCCGGTACGAGTGGCCCAGCTCGGGGCCGAGGCCGAAGTAGTGGCGGAAGTTGTAGACCAGCGGGCTCCAGGCGGCCGGGTCGATGTGGTCCGTACCGGGGACGACGAGGACGGGGTCCGCGTGGACGCGCAGGACCTCCGTCTCGACGACGACGAAGGTCCCCACGGCGGCCGGGCTCACCCGCGCCACCCGCGCCTCCAGCTGGAGGGGGCACTCGGCGACGCGCGGCGGGCGCACCCGCTCCGAGGGCTCGGGCGTGAGCCCGGCGGCGGTGAACTTGTCCGGCTCGAATCGGCAACCCGGGTGCTTGCCCGCGGGCACGGGGAACCGCCCCGTCAGCGGTGCGAGCCGCTCCACGGCGGGCCACAGCGCGGGCCCCGGCAGGCTGATGACCAACTCGGGCCGCCGCGCGAGGTTCCGCGCCGTCTGCCCCCGCGCGCCGAGGCCGAGCACCACGCTCTGCCCGAGGGCCCAAGCGGAGGACATCGGCGCGAGGTTGAAGCCGCCGTCCTCGTTCTCCGTCGTCAGGAGGACGACGGGCGTGCCGAAGTAGAGGACGGCGGGCTCGATGGGGACGTGGGGGAGCGGGGCGGGGATCATGCCCGGAGCCTAGGGCGGCGTCGTTTCGGCGAGGGCCGAAGCGTCCGTGACGGCGGGACGCTCCGGCCCCCGGCCCGTACGCCTCAGGGCTTGCGCGCGACGCCGCACATCGCGTTGCCCTCCCCCGGGGGCACGTCGCCCTGGCCGGGGTCCGGGCGCCACTCGGAGGTCAGGACCACGCCCGGCGCGACGAGTTCGAGGCCCTCGAAGTACGCGGCGATTTGCTCGGGGGAGCGCAGGTGGTACTCGCTCGCCGAGTTCGCGTTGTACGTGGCGATCGCCGCGTTCAGCGTCTCGTTCGTGTCCACACCGTCCGCGAGCGCGAGCCAGCTTCCCGAGGGCAGCGCCGCGAGAAGTTCGCGCACGAGCGCCCCGGGCTCGTCCTCGTCCGGGAGCTGCCCCATGATGCCGAGCATGGTCAGCCCCACGGGCTTGGAGAAGTCCAGCGTCCGCGCGGCCTCTTCGAGGATCGCCGCGGGCTTGCGCACATCCGCGTCGATGTACGCGCAGGCGCCCTCGGGCGTGCTCGTCAGGAGCGCCCGCGCGTGCGCGAGGACGAGCGGGTCGTTGTCGACGTAGACGACGCGCGCGTCCGGGGCCTCGCGCTGCGCGACCTCGTGCGTGTTGTCGGCGGTCGGCAGCCCCGTCCCCAGGTCCAGGAACTGCCGCACCCCGCCCTCGCGCGCGAGGTAGCGCACCGCGCGGGCCAGGAAGTACCGCTGGCCGCGCGCGATGCCCGCGATGTCGGGGAAGCTCTGCCGGATCATGTCGCCGACGGCCGCGTCCACCGGGTAGTTGTCCTTGCCTTGCAGCAGGTAGTTCCACACGCGCGCCGACTGCGGCTGGTCGGTGCGGATGCGCTCGGCGAGCGTACGTCGCCGCTCCTCGTGATCGTCACTCATGGCCAGAGCTTCGCACAGTCAAGGTGCCAGGACCACGGCCGAGTTGATCTTCCCCCGGCTCAGGGCGTCGGCAGGTGGAAGGAGGCGTACAGGGACCGCGCCGAGAGATCGGCGGGCGCGAGACCGCTCACGTACCCGACGATCCCCGGCGGGAACTCGGCGTCCGCCGCCCGCAGCACCCGGTGCGTACGGAGCAGCAGCCGCCCACCGCACAGCACCGTCGACGTGCCCTCCGGCCCCGACACGACCCCGCTCGGCGTCGCCTCGCCCTCGGGGAGCGGACCGTCCCAGCGGCCGTGCACGCTCGGGTCGGGCGTATCGCTGAGACTCTGCGCCTGCGCCTCCGCCGCACCGCGCGCCAGAGCGAGCAACTGGGCGCACAGCACCGGGTCGTGCGGCCCGTCGTACACCCAGCGCTTGCCGAGCACACCGTGCTCGCTCGTCCCGACGAGCGCCGCTTCGAGCCCCTCGGCGGGCGCGCCCCGGTAGGTGAGCGGCACGTGGTACGTGACGGAATCGCCCTCCACGGACTCGGTGACCGCCATGAACTCGATCCCGACCTCGCCCGCCGGGTCGTCGAGCCGGAAACCGCCGGCCTTCTCCAGCACGGCGGGACCGCTCCCGCCCTGGTACCACGGCTGCTTCGGCAGCCACGTCGCGAGCAGTTCGAGTTTGGTGGGGCTCAGCGTCGTGCGGTGGATCTCGGCCATGGTCTCTCCTGCTCGCGCGGTCCGGGTGACGACAGTAGCGGGACTCAGCCGTCCAGGACGAGCCACTGCCTGCCGTCGAGCAACTCCCGTACGGCGTCGGCGTGCCCCGCGTGGCAGGCGGTCTCGGTCAGGACGTGCACGAGGACCTCGCGGACCGTGTGCAGCCGGTACGAGCCGAACAGCTCGCCCGGCCACCACGCGGGCGGCTCCGCGGCCGTGAGCCCGTCGAGCACCGCGTCCGCGCGCTCCGCCTCGGCCCGGTACAGCGCCCGCAAGCTCTCCCCGGTGTCCCCGGGCGCGGGCCGCCACGCGTCGTCCCCGGCCTTCGTGCCCGTCACCGAGGCCACGACCTCGCCTTCCGCGGCGAGCACGCCCCGGAACCAGAACCGCTCCACGTCGAGCGCGAGATGCCGCAGCAGCCCGAGACACGACCACCCCGAGGGCAGCACCCCCCGCCGCAAAGCCTCCTCGTCCAGCCCCTCCAGCGCCCCGAGCACGTGCGCCCGCTGCGCGCGCAGCGCCCCGCGCAGCACGGAGACCTCCGGGTCCACCCCCTCCGCGCCGGTCGTACCCCCCGCGTCCGTACCGCCCGCCGCCACCGTCCCGCCGTCCATGACAGCCTCCTTCCGTTCAGGTGCGGACCACCGTAGGGCAGGGGTGTGACAACGACCGCTGTCCCAGCCGATCGCCTCCTCGGCCCACGACCCCGGCCCGCCTCCTCAGCCCACGACCCCCGCCCGCCGCGCCACCGCCACCGCCTCCCCGCGCGTGCGCGCGCCCAGCTTCCGCATCGCCGCGCGCAGGTACGCCTTCACCGTCTCCGGGCGCAGCCCGAGCCTGCTCGCGACCGCCGCGTTGGTCGCCCCCTCGGCGACGATCGCCAGGACCTCCACCTCGCGCGGGGTCAGCAGCGGCGCCTGCGCGTCGCGGGGCGGCCCGGCGCCGGCCGCCGCGAGGCGCGCGCACACGCCGAGGAGTTCGGCCCGCAGCGCCGGGTCGTCGAGGCGCTCCGCGAGGCCGCGCAGGTGGGCGCCCGTCTCCCGTACCTCCTGCCAGGCCCCCGCGCGCGCCGCCTCGCCGCCCGCCGCCGCCAGCGCCCGCGCCTCGTCCCGCACCACCAGCGTCTGTTCCACGTCCCGCGCCGCCTCGACCGCCGCGCGCAGCGTGCGGTCCCCGAGCGGCTGCGGAGCGCGCAGGGCCCCGTACAGCACGGCCCGTACCCGCCGCCGCACCACGACGGGCACCGCGAGGACCGAGCGCAGGCCCTCCGCCGCCACCGGCGTGTCGTACTCGTGGCTGATGGAGCGGGCCGCGCGGTAGTCGGTGACCGTGCACGGGCGGGTCAGCGTGATCGCCTTGCCGCCCAGGCCGTTGCCCGCCGAGACGGCGAGCCCGTCGAGCGCCGCCGTCGCCGTCCCGCTCAGCTCGCCGATCCGCACCCGCGAGGCCCCCGCGCCGACGAGCGGCCCGCCGAAGGCGACCGGCAGCCCGGTGGCGCGCCGCAGGCGAAGCAGCGCGGCCCGGATCTCCGCCGCGTCCGCCGCCCACTCCGCGCCCCGCCCCGCGTTCCGCGCCGCGCCGCGTACTCCTGGCTGCGTCGCCATGACCGTCCTCCGTCCCACGAGTGCCGCTCAGCGTGCCCTCCGCGCCCTCCACCCCCGAACGGGGGTAGTGAGACCTGTGTCACGCATCTCACGATGAGTACGAGTGGTTTCGCAACCTGGAGGACACATGTCGGCAACGCCCCCCGCCGCCCCGCCCGGCGAACCGGCCGCCAGCGACGGCGAACCGGCCCCCACCGCCGCCTTCCGCGCCGCCCGCGACTTCCTCCTGCGCCACGGCGAGGACTACGCGGCCGCCCGCGACGGCTTCGAGTGGCCCCGCCCCGAACTGTTCAACTGGGCGCTCGACTGGTTCGACCGGATCGCCGAGGGCAACGAGCGCACCGCGCTGCACATCGTCGAGGAGGACGGCTCACGCCTGGAACTGTCCTTCGCCGAGCTGTCCCGCCGCTCCGCGCGCGCCGCGAACTGGCTGCGCGGCCTCGGCGTCGCCCCGGGCGACCGCCTCCTCCTCATGCTCGGCAACCAGGCCGAACTGTGGGAACTCATGCTCGCCGCGATGAAGCTGCGCGCCGTCGTCATCCCCGCGACCACCCTCCTCGGCCCCCTCGACCTGCGCGACCGCGTCGAGCGCGGCGAGGTGAGTCACGTCGTCGCCCGCTCCGCCGACCTGGAGAAGTTCGCGCGCGTCCCCGGCGACTGGACCCGCGTCGCCGTCGGCGCACCCGTCCCCGGCTGGCACGACTACGCCGAAGCCGCCACCGCCGACGCGGAGTTCGTCCCCGAGGGCCCCACCCGCTCCGACGAGACCCTCATGCTCTACTTCACCTCCGGCACCACCGCGCGCCCCAAACTCGTCGAGCACACCCACCTCTCCTACCCCGTGGGCCACCTCTCGACGATGTACTGGATCGGGCTGCGCCCCGGGGACGTGCACCTCAACATCTCCTCGCCCGGCTGGGCGAAGCACGCCTGGTCGAACTTCTTCGCGCCGTGGAACGCCGAGGCGACCGTGTTCGTCTTCAACTACACGCGCTTCGACGCGGGCCGCCTCATGGCCGAGATGGACCGCGCGGGCGTCACGAGCTTCTGCGCGCCGCCCACCGTGTGGCGCATGCTCATCCAGGCCGACCTGAGCGGCCTGAAGACCCCGCCGCGCGCCGTCGTCGCGGCCGGCGAACCCCTCAACCCCGAGGTCATCGAGCACGTGCGCCGCTCCTGGGGCGCCACGATCCGCGACGGCTTCGGCCAGACCGAGACCTCCGTCGCCGTCGCCAACTCCCCCGGCCAGCCCCTCAAGCCCGGCTCCATGGGCCGCCCCAGCCCCGGCTTCACCATCGAACTCCTCGACCCCGTGACCGGCGAACCCGGCGCCACCGAGGGCGAGATCAGCCTGGACCTCTCCGCCCGCCCCGTCGGCCTCATGCGCGGCTACCACGGCGACCAGGAACGCACGTCCGCGGCGACGGCCGGAGGCTACTACCGCACGGGGGACATCGGAGCCAGGGACGAGGACGGGTACCTGACGTATGTCGGGCGCAGCGACGACGTCTTCAAGGCGAGCGACTACAAGATCAGCCCCTTCGAGCTGGAGAGCGCGCTGCTCGAACACCCCGCCGTCGCCGAGGCGGCCGTCGTGCCCGCGCCCGATCCCGTACGGCTCAACGTCCCCAAGGCGTACATCGTCCTCGCCGAGGGGTACGCGCCGGACGCCGCGACCGCGAAGCTCCTCTTCGCGCACTCGCGCAGCGTCCTCGCCCCGTACAAGCGCCTGCGCCGCATCGAGTTCGGCCCACTGCCCAAGACCATCTCCGGAAAGATCCGCCGCGTCGAACTCCGTGAGGCGACCGCGAACGGCTCCGAGGCCGAGTACCGCGAGGAGGACCACCGATGAGCACCGCGCCCCCCGTGGCCCCCCTCTCCTACGCCCACGGCACCTCCACCACGCCCCTCCTCGGCGAGACCATCGGCGAGAACCTCGCGCGGATCATCGCCACGTACCCGGGCCGCGAAGCCCTCGTGGACGTCGCGAGCGGCCGCCGCTGGACCTACTCCGCCTTCGGCGAGGCCGTCGAACACCTCGCGCGCGGGCTCCTCGCGCGCGGGGTCCTCAAGGGCGACCGGGTCGGCATCTGGGCCGTCAACAGCGCCGAGTGGGTCATGCTCCAGTACGCGACCGCCCGCGTCGGCGCCGTCCTCGTCAACATCAACCCCGCCTACCGCGCCCACGAACTCGGCTACGTGCTGCGGCAGTCCGGCACCCAGCTCCTCGTCGCCTCGCTGCGCCACCGCGACACCGACTACCGCGCCTTCGTCGACGAGGTGCGCCCCGAGTGCCCCGAACTGCGTGAGGCCGTCTACATCGGCGACCCGAGCTGGGACGCCCTCGTCGCGGCGGGCGCGGACGTCCCCCTCGCACGACTCCGTGCCCGCGAGGCCGAACTGTCCTGCGACGACCCCGTCAACCTCCAGTACACCTCCGGCACCACCGGCTTCCCCAAGGGCGCGACCCTCTCCCACCACAACCTCCTCAACAACGGGTACTGGGTGGGCGAGACCGTCGGCTACACGGAGCGGGACCGCGTGTGCCTGCCCGTTCCCTTCTTCCACTGCTTCGGCATGGTCATGGGCAACCTCGGGGCCACGTCCCACGGCGCCTGCGTCGTCGTCCCCGCACCCTCCTTCGACGCCCGCGCGACGCTGGAGGCCGTCGAGAGGGAGCGTTGCACGTCGCTGTACGGGGTCCCGACGATGTTCATCGCGGAGCTGAACCTCCCCGACTTCGACTCCTTCGACCTCACCTCGCTGCGCACCGGGATCATGGCGGGTTCGCCGTGCCCCGTCGAGGTCATGAAGCGCGTCGTCGCCGAGATGCACATGGCCGGGGTGTCCATCTGCTACGGCATGACCGAGACCTCGCCCGTCTCCTGCCAGACCCGCGCCGACGACGACCTCGAACACCGTACGGGCACCGTGGGCCGCGTCCTGCCGCACCTGGAGGTCAAGATCGTCGACCCCGTCAGCGGTGTCACGGTGCCGCGCGGCACGCAGGGCGAACTGTGCACGCGCGGCTACTCCGTCATGCTCGGCTACTGGGAGGACCCCGAGCGCACCGCCGAGGTCGTCGACCCCGGGCGCTGGATGCACACGGGGGACCTCGCCCTCATGCGCGAGGACGGTTACGTCGAGATCGCGGGCCGCATCAAGGACATGATCATCCGTGGCGGCGAGAACATCTACCCGCGCGAGATCGAGGAGTTCCTCCACACCCACCCGAAGATCTCCGACGTGCAGGTCGTCGGCGTCCCCGACGCGCGCTACGGCGAATCCGTCCTCGCCTGCGTCATCCCGCGCGACCCCGCCAAGGCGCCCACGCTCGACGAGCTCCGCGCCTTCTGCCGCGACCGCCTCGCCCCCTACAAGATCCCCAGCCGCCTCGAACTCCTCGACACCTTCCCGATGACGGTCTCGGGGAAAGTACGCAAGATCGAACTGCGCGAGACGTACGGGGGCGGGGACGCCTGAGCACGCGGTACGGCGCCCCCGCCCGCGCGAGGACGCCGGGCACGGGGGCGCCGGGCACGGGGGCGCCGTCCGCCGCACAGGGCACCGCGCCCCCCGTGCCGCCTACTGGTGCCCCAGCCGCTCCGCCGCCTCGTTCAACGGCCGTACCAGGCCCGTCGCCTCCAGCGCGAAGAGCGGTACCCCGAGCCGTGCCGCGCTCTCGGCCGCCTCGGGCTCGGGGCCGCCCCGCGTGAAGCCCACCGGATCGGCACCGGCGGCGAGCGCCGCGAGCCACAGGCACTCCACGTCCCGCACCGTCAGGCGCCGCCGGCTCGGCTCGACGTGCGCGAGCAGCCCGCGCGCGGCGAGCGCGACGCCGGCCGGGGCGGGCTGCGCGGCACGGTGTATCTCACCGTGGCCGAGCCGCCCGAGGTGCAGTGCCGCCGCCGTCACGGCGTCCCGCGTCGAACGGATCGGCGCGAGCGTGTCGGGCCGCCGCGCGAGCGGTACGGCGCCGGGCGCCTCGCCCTCGTCGACCGCGAGCCGGAGCAACGCCCCGCACGGGCAGCCGTACTCGGGGCGGGGCCAGCGCGTCGTCCGCGCACACGCCACGCACCGCACCGCGAGCCACTCCTCGCCCCAGTCGCGCCGCTCCACCGGCTCGCCCACGCCGCCGTCCACGAGCGGCAGGATTACCGGCACCCCGCAGGCGCAGGGCAGCTCGGGCGGGAGGTGGCTGCCGACGCGGCGGCAGACCGGGCAGGTGACGGCGACGGAGGCCATGACGTGCTCCAGGACCTTGACGGACGGGCCGCGCGCACGGGAACGCGCGAGCATACGGGGGACGCCCCGCTGCGGACGGGGGCGTGCCCCATCATCCTCCCGTTCGCCGCCGCCCCGCCGGGAGTTGGGGCGAGAGGGCGAGGCCGCGCCCGGGTCCGCGCCCGGCGTTCCCGCCCGGGACGCCGCTTCCCGCTCCGTGCCGCGTTCGGCCCGCGGTCCGTCGGTTAGGGTCGCTCCGGCGGCCCCGAGCGGGGGCGCGCGGTCATGGCGGGAGGCGTCTCATGCGGCTGCGGGTCGAGTTCACCACCGAGCCCTTCGACCTCGAGGAGGCGCCGCGGCACGCGCTCGTCGCCCGTGAGGTGCTGCGCACCGCGCCGCTCGAAGGAGTCGACGTGGGGCCCTTCGGCAACACGGCCGAGGGCAGCGCGGAGGACGTCGTCGCGACCGTCGCCGAACTGCTCCGTACGACCATCCGCGCGGGCGCCGACCGCGTCTCGCTCCAGGTCAGCGTGCTCGCGGAGGGCGAGCGGTGAGCGAGTCCCGCTCGGCGGCGCGCCCGTACCGGCAAGGGCCCGTACCGCACCCGCTCCTCGAAGCCGTCCGCCCCCTCGTCGACGCGATGGGCGGTGAGCTGCTCGAACCGGCCGCCGCCGCGCCCGAGGACGTCGTGCTGCGCTGGGAGGGCGAGGAGGTCGCCGCGGTGCGGCTGCCCGGGCTCGGGGACGACAGTCTGGACCGGATCGTCGAGGGGCTCGAACGGGTCCACGGCCCCCTCGCCGCGCTCGACCGCCGTACCAAGCAGGACCTCGTCCGACGGCTGGAGGCGCGCGGCGCGTTCACGGTGCGGCACGGCGTCGAGACCGTCGCCACGGCGCTCGGCGTCTCGCGCTTCACCGTCTACAACTATCTCCGGCACGTCAACGAGCGGCGCGCCAAAGAGCGTTGAGCGCTCGCGGGGCCGGTGGCTGTCCTGGACGCCGGCCCCGCGAGCGAGTTCAGGACGACACGTGCTCCGGTACGCGCACGGCCGCGCCCGTCGCGGCGACCAGTTCCGCGACCGTCACCCCGGGAGCCGTCTCGACGAGCACGAACCCGTCCGCGGTCACGTCCAGGACCCCGAGATCGGTGATGATCCGGTGCACGCAGCCCCGTCCCGTGAGCGGCAGCGTGCACTCCTCGACGAGCTTCGGGGTGCCGTCCTTCGCGGTGTGGTCGGTGAGGACGATGACGCGGCGGGCGCCGTGCACGAGGTCCATCGCGCCGCCCATGCCCTTGACCATCGCGCCCGGGATCATCCAGTTCGCGAGGTCGCCGGTCCGCGAGACCTGCATCGCGCCGAGGATCGCGGTGTCGATGTGCCCGCCGCGGATCATCCCGAAGGAGAGCGCCGAGTCGAAGAACGCGGCCCCGGGCAGGACGGTCACCGTCTCCTTGCCCGCGTTGATCAGGTCCGGGTCCACGTCCTCGTCGGCCGGGTAGGGGCCCGTGCCGAGGATGCCGTTCTCGGACTGGAGCACGACGTGCGTGCCCGCCGGGATGCAGCCGGGCACGAGCGTGGGGAGGCCGATGCCGAGGTTGACGTAGTCGCCGTCGCGCAGTTCGGCCGCCGCCCGCGCGGCCATCTCGTTCCTGGTCCAGGACATCAGGCACCCGCCTTCTCGCGCGCGGCCACGACCGTGCGCCGCTCGATGTGCTTCTCGGCCGCCTGCTCGGGCGTCAGCGGCAGCACGTGCCGCACGAAGACGCCCGGCAGGTGGATCTCGTCGGGGTCCAGCTGGCCCGGTGCGACGAGTTCCTCGACCTCGGCGAGCGTGACGCGCCCCGCCATCGCGGCGAGCGGGTTGAAGTTGCGCGCGGACTTCTCGAAGACGAGGTTGCCGTGCAGGTCGCCCTTCGCGGCCCGTACGAGCGCGAAGTCGCAGGTGATGGCGTGCTCCAGGACGTACGTCGTGCTGTCGAAGTCCCGCGTCTCCTTGACCGGCGAGGCGACGAGGACGCCGCCCTCGCTGTCGTGGCGCCAGGGGATGCCGCCCTCGGCGAGCGGCGTGCCGACCCCGGCAGGGGTGTAGAAGGCGGGAATGCCGCAGCCGCCCGCGCGCAGCCGCTCGGCGAGCGTGCCCTGCGGCACCAGCTCGACCTCCAGTTCGCCGGTGAGGTACTGGCGCGCGAACTCCTTGTTCTCGCCGACGTAGCTGCCGGTCACGCGCGCGATGCGTCCGGCGCCGAGGAGGACGCCGAGGCCGTGGTCGTCGGTGCCGCAATTGTTCGAGACGACGCGCAGCCCGGAGGCACCCTGCGCGTGCAGGGCCTCGATGAGCGTGCTCGGGATGCCGCAGAGGCCGAAACCGCCGACGGCGAGCGAGGCGCCGTCGGGGATCGCGGCCACGGCCTCGGCGGCCGAGCCGACTGTCTTGTCCATGGGGTTCCTTGAGGTGCTTCGGAAGGTGGTGCGAGAAGGGGCCGGTGACGCGGGGCCGGTACGGGAAGGCTCCGGGGCGCGCGGTGTGCGGCCGGCGCGCCCCGGAGCGGGGGAGGCCCCGGCACCGTCAGGAAGCCGCCGTCAGGGGGCTGCCGTCCGGTGCCGTCGCGCCGGTGTGCGGTGCCGGTGCGGGGGCGTGGTCCGTGCCGTGCGCGGGGGAGCGCAACTGCGAGCGCAGCTGGCCCACCAGTTCGCGCACCCCGGCGGTGCCGGCCGCCGTGCCGAAGAGGTAGAAGTCGGGCCGGACGAGCGCGCCGGCGTGTCCGTGCTGCGCGCAGGTGCGGCAGGTAGCCGCCGGGTGAGTCGGTCCACTCGCCACCGCTCTCGGTGAGCGGTACGAGGCACGCGCCGATCCCGCGCAGGAAGTCGCGGTCGGCCGCGTCGAGGTCCGCGAGCGGCGCCTCGCCGTCCGTGAGGAGGACGAAGCCGCCGCCGGTCAGCTCGTCGAGCAGCGCCGTACGCCCTTCGCGCGTGACGGGGAACTGCGGCGTCAGGTGCCCGACGCCCGCCGCGCGGCCGCCGTCTGCGGCACGCTGGAGCACCCCGTCGCCGAGCACGGGCGGCGGCGCCTCGGGCAGGGCGCGCGCCGGGTCGGCGCCGGTGGCGATCATGCGGGTGTCGCGGACCTTGGCCTCCTCGGGGTCGAGGACGCAGATGACCCTGCCCAGCTCCATCGACATCGCGATGGCGTGCTGGACGTGCGCGCTGCGCTCGGAGGTGTACGTGTCGAGCAGGTCGGCGTCCGCGCGCCCGTCCAGGACGAGCCGCAGCTTCCACGCCAGGTTGACGGCGTCGCGCAGCCCCGAGCACATGCCCTGCCCCGCGAAGGGCGGCATCTGGTGCGCGGCGTCCCCGGCGAGGAGGAGCCTGCCCTCGCGCCAGCGGTCCACCCAGCGGGCCTGGAAGGTGTAGACGGTGTGCCGCTCGATCGTGGTGTTCTCCGGGGTGCGGCCCCACGGGGCGAGGAGGCGCCAGGCGGTCTCCTCGGTGTTCAGCTCCTCGATGCTCTCGTGCGCGAGCCGCAGGAACTCCCAGCGGCGCCGCCCGGGACCGCCCGAGACGATCGTGGTGGGCCGCTCGGGGTCGCACAGCTGCCAGTTCATCGGGGACCACTCCTCCTCCTCGTGGGGGAGGCAGTCCACGATCAGCCAGTCGTAGAAGAACCCGAGGTCGGTCACGGAGGTCGCCATCCGCGAGCGCACGAAGCTGTTCGCGCCGTCCGCGCCGATGACGTACCGCGCGCGGACCTCCTCGGGCCCCGGGCCGGAGGTACGGAGCAGTACCTCGTCCGGGCCCTGCTCGACGCCGGTGACCTCGCAGCCCCGGTGCACGGTGACGGTGGGGGTCTGCTCGGCGGCGCCCGAGAGGACGGCTTCGAGCTGGGGCTGCGAGAAGAAGTTCGCGGTCGGCCAGCCCGAGGGGCCGGTACCGGACCAGTCGATCTTCACGAGCGGCTCGCGGTCCGCGTTCTGCCACTCGTAGAAGTCGGGCACCGGGTCGGTCACGGCCCGCACCTGCTCGCCGACCCCCGCGGCCTGGAAGATCCGGCCGATCTCGTGATCGAAGTGGACGGCGCGCGGCAGGTCGTACGGGGCCGGCCAGCGCTCCAGGACGACGACGTCGTACCCGGCGCGGCCCAGCAGCAACGAGAGAACCTGCCCCACGGGACCGAAGCCGACGATCGCCACGTCGTGGCGCGGGGTGGTGTGCCGTTCGGTCACCGCTCTACCTCGCCGCGCTGTGGTTGCCGGTCATGATCTCCGCGAGGTCCTCGGGGGCGAGGAACGACGGCGGGGGCGGCGGGCCCCAGTTGAAGAGGCCCTTCGCGCCTTCGAGCACCTCCGGGGACCACAGCTGCTCGTCGACGACGCAGTCCATGTCGGAGTAGTACTCGCTGAAGTTGCCCGCCGGGTCCTTCAGGTACCAGAAGAAGTTGGAGCCCGCGTGGTGCCGGCCGAGCCCCCACACGTGCCGCTCGGGGTGCTCCTGGAGCATCGCGCTCGCGCCGCGCCCGACCTCGTCGACGTCGTCGACCTGCCAGGAGGTGTGGTGCAGGAAGGTGACGGGCGCCTTCATCACCAGGACGTTGTGGTGGTCGGTCGAGCAGCGCAGGAAGGCGCCGTGATCGGCCACGTAGTCCGAGGCACGGAAGCCGAGCCCTTCGAGGAAGAAGGCCACCGTGCCGTCGAAGTCGGTGGTGCCGACGACGGCGTGTCCCAGCTTGCGGGGCAGCACGCGCGAGGTGCGCAGCACTCCGGGGGCGCGCGAGCCGGTGCGCTCGTGGCGGCCCGGGCCGTTGTAGGCGGTGGCGGGCCGCGCCTCCTGGACGAAGCGCGGGGCGACGTCCACGACGGCGCGCACGCCGGTGGCGCGGTCGTACGCGACGAGGCTCGTGCCGCCCTCCTCGTACGCGCCGCCCGCGGGGCCCGTGCCGGGGACGCCGAGGCGGTCCAGGCGGGAGGCGGCGGCCGCGAGGTCGTCGGGGCTGTCGGCGCCGATCCGTATCTCGACCAGGCGCCTCGTGGGCGCGTGGACGATACGGAGCTGGCGGCCCGCGTCCTGCGTGGTGAACCAGCCGTCCCCGTCCGGCGTCAGGCCGAAGTCGGTGTAGTAGGCGGCGGTTTCGCTGACGTTCGGGACCCCCATGGTGATGGAGATCAGCCGGTGCAGTGCCATGAGACTCCTTTGTCCTTACGGGCTCTGTCCTGGGTCGGAGCGGACCGCGTCCCGGGCGAGGGGGCGGTGCGGGCCGCCGCGTCGCTCAGCCCGTGAAGGTCTGGCGCAGTTCGCCGATGCCCTCGATGGTGCTGACGAGCTCGTCGCCCGCGCTGAGCCAGCGCTGCGGGTCGCGGCCGAGGCCGACACCGGCCGGGGTGCCCGTGAAGATGACGTCGCCGGGCAGCAGGGGCAGGACGGCGGAGAGGCGGGCGATCAGGGTGGGCACGGAGAAGATGAGGTCGCGGGTGCGGCCGTTCTGGACCTCTTCGCCGTTGACGGAGCAGCCGAGCGCGAGGTCGTCGGGGTTCTCGAACTCGTCGGGCGTGACGAGCCAGGGGCCGACGGGGGCGAAGCCGGGGTAGGACTTGCCGAGGCTGAACTGCGGGGCGGGGCCCGCGAGCTGTACGACGCGCTCGGAGATGTCCTGGCCCGCGGCGAGTCCGGCGACGTGCTTCCAGGCGTCGGCCTCGGAGACGTTCTCGGCGCGCTCGCCGATGACCGCGACCAGCTCGACCTCCCAGTCCGTCTTGCCGTTCTCGGGCAGCTTCACCTCGGTGACCGGACCGCTCAGGCTCGTCACGAACTTGGTGAAGACCGGCGGCAGGCCCTCGGGCGCGTCGAAGCCGGACTCGGCGGCGTGATCGCGGTAGTTGAGGCCGATCGCGAGGACCTGCCGGGGCGCGGGGGCGGGGGCGCCGAGGTCGGTGTCCTTGAACGCCGTCCCGGCGGGCAACTCGGCACCGGCCGCCCAGGCGCGGAACTCGGCCCAGCGCGCGTAGACCGCCTGCGGGTCGGCTGGGAAGAGACCGGCACTGGCCTGTTCGACGTCCACAGCGGTTCCGTCGACAATGAGGCTCAGCCGGCCCGAGAGGTTGGCGATGCGCACGAGCTCTCCTTAGAGGAGGGGAAAGTAATTGAGCATGATGATTACCTTGATGTTGCGTGGGCATGGCCTACGAGTCAATAGGTTCCTGAAAAAATGAATATGATGAATATGGATGAGTGAGGAGCTGGTAGTGACCGTCACCCCTGAGCGCCGCGGCGGGACCCGGCGCACGGCGGCGGGCCGGGCCGAGGAGGCGGCGGCCCGGATCGCGCGCATGGCCGCCGAGGCGGAGCCGGGCGCGCGCCTGGGCACCAAGGAAGAGCTGCGCACTCTGTGCGAGGTCTCCGTCGGCACGTTCAACGAGGCCCTGCGGCTGCTCCAGGCCCGCGGCCAGGTCACGGTGCGGCCCGGTCCGGGCGGCGGGCTCTTCGGCGCGCGGCAGTCCCCGATGGTGCGGCTCGGCAACTCCGTGCTCGCGCTCGACGCGCAGGAGAACGACGTCGCCACCGCGGTCCGCATCCGCGACGCGCTCGAACCCCTGCTCATCGAGGACGCGCTCTGGCACGCCTCACCCGCCGACCTCGCGGCACTGCACCGCCACCTGGAGGCGATGGAGCACGCCGTCACCGCCGAGGACGCCGTCGCCTTCGTGCACGCCAACTGGCGCCTGCACGCCGCCATCGCCGCGATCAGCCCGAACGCCCTGCTCAGCTCGCTCTACACGCACCTGCTCGACCTCATCGAGTCGCACACCCTCTCGGTCCAGCCCGGCGGCTCCGGGCAGCCGCTCCGCGAGTTCGTCCACGACCGCTACGAGCTGCACGCCGCGCTCGTGGACGCGCTGGCACGCCGCGACCGCGAGGAGGCCCTGCGTCTCGTCCACGCCCACAACACCAGCTCGGACCCCGAGCACGAGATGCACTGAGGCCCCGGACGGGGGCCGTCCGGGGCCTGCTGTTCAGGGGCTCACGCGGGGACCCGGGGCGGCGGCGCGCAGGGTCCCCCCGCTCGCGCGGGGCGCGCCCGGACTCAGCCGAGTGCGAACTTCTGCGCCGCGCTGCCGTTGCAGTCCCAGATCTGAAGACGCGTGCCGTTCGCGGTCGCCCCGTTGGGAGAGTCGAGGCAGCGCCCGGACTGCGGGTTGCGCAGCGAGCCGTCGGCCTGCTGCTGCCAGACCTGGCCGCCCGCGCCGCCGCAGTCCCACAGCTGGACCTGCGTGCCGTTCGCCGTGCCGTTGCCCGTGATGTCGAGGCAGCGGCCGAGCGTGTGCAGCCGTCCGTCCGTGCTCAGCGCCCAGTGCTGGTCGGCCGCGTACGACTGGCAGTCCCACAGCTGTACGGCGCTGCCGTTCGCCCCGCTGTCGTCGGCGGCCACGTCGGCGCACTTGCCGCCGGGTCCCTTGACGGGGGCGCCGCCGTTGACGGCGAACTTCTGCGCCGCCGCGCCGTTGCAGTCCCAGATCCGCAGCCGCGTGCCGTTGGCCGTGGACCCGTTGGGCGAGTCGAGGCAGCGCCCGGACCGCGGGTTGCGCAGCGAGCCGTCCGCCTGCTGGACCCATTTCTGCCCGCCGGCGCCATTGCAGTCCCACAGCTCGACCTCGGTGCCGTTCGCCGTCCCGTTGCCATTGATGTCGAGGCAGCGGCCGAGCGTCGCGAGCGAGCCGTCCGCGCGGTGCTCCCAGTGCTGGTCCTCCGCGTAGGACTGGCAGTTCCACAGCTGTACGGCGGTGCCGTTCGTGCCGGTGTCGTTCGCCGCGACGTCCACGCACTGCCCGCCGGGACCCGTGATCGTGCCCTGCGGGCCGTTCGGGACGTTCGTCTGGCCGCGGTAGCCGACCGAGACGATGTTCGCCTGCACGGCGTTCTCGGTCGCGTCGCCGGGGTAGCCGGCGACCATCGCGCCCTCGAACCACGTGCCCATGTTCCGGTTGCTGTTGTCGCCCCCGGTCGCGAGGATGATGCCGCCCTCCTGCTTCATGGGCCGGTACCCCTCGCGTGTCGGCAGCGGCCCGTCCCACCACGTGGTGAGGCCGCCCGCGGTGGAATCACCGCCCTTGAGCGCGTACTTGGTCCGCCCGTCGTTCTTCAGGACCGCGGTGACGTACGGGGTCGGGTTCCCCTTGTTGGCGGTGTTCGAGCCGTTGTCGCCCTGGAACATGCCGTTCTCCAGGTCGGCCTCGACCCAGGGGCCGCTGCCCGAGCACGGCGCGAAATAGCACGTCGTGGCGATGGACACGGCGTCCATGTGCCCGTTGCCCGTATCGGCGGGGGTGGACTCCGCGTTCCCGTAGTCGAAGCAGCAGTCCGAGCCGACGTGCGTGCCGCTCGCGACCATGTACACGCCTTCGGGCTGCCCGTTCACCGCCGTCCCCGAGGCCGCGCCGTGCGAGCGGTAGCCCACACCGGGCGTGCCCCAGATCCCGTACACCTTGTGGCCGCCCGCCGTCACCGCGATCTCGCTCGCGTCCGCGCCCCGGTCGGCGCCGCCCGCGGTCCCCGCGGGGCCCACGAAGAGGTCGTTGTGGCGTGTGGTCTGGTCGTAGATCCTCGTGATCGAGCAGGAGGTGTTCGCGCAGAAGGCGTCGTGGTGGGCCGCGTCCGCGTACCCGCCCGCCGCGAGCGTCCCTACGTCGCTCGTGGCACGGTCCGAGGCCCGGGTGAGCTGGTAGAGCGGCCCGTTGTACGAGGAGAAGAGCGCACGGGTCGTGCTGTGCGCGGCGACGCACGGGGTGCCGCCCGCCGCGTACAGGTCGCAGGGCAGGGAACCGGCGGCCTGCGCGGGCGCCGGGAGGGCGAGCAGCGCCCCGAGCAGGAGCCCGAGGGCGCCGAGGACCGAGGCCACCGCGCGACGCGCGCGCCGCGGGACGGCCTCGGGTGAGGAGGGACGGGACGGAGAAGTACGGGGTCTGGCGCGCATGGGCGCTCCCGGAGAGGAAGAAGGACGAACACGCCGATGGGGGCGGCGAGTTCGCTGAGCCGTCTGGCTGACCGGGAACGTAGGACCGCTGAGTGGTTCCGTCAATATTTGTTGCTTTCTTTGATTCAAGCTTGGTGTTCTTGTCTGAATCTGTTGGATTACTCGGGGGTGCCGCCTCGTCGGGCCGCCTCCGGCTCACGCGGCCCGACATCTCCCGCCGCTTCGCCGCGTGCCCCACCCAGTCGCCGCGCGTGCCCCCCTTCGCCGGGTGTCCCGCCGTCCCGCCGTGCCGGTCTGTTGCTCCGTCCGGCCCTCCACGTTCGCGCCCGTCACACCCCCGCGAGACCCTGAGCCGCCCTCCCGCCTCCCCGGAAGCAAGGGAACGTCATGGCCCGCCCGCTCTCGCCCGCCTCCGTCCCCCGGGCCGACCCCAGCGCCTCCCGTCGCCTCCTCTCCGGCACCATCGCCGCGCTCGCCTGCCTCCTCTACGGCTATTGCAGCGGCGTCGTCGCGGGCGCCCAGCTCTACGTCAGCCGCGATTTCTCCCTCGGCACCACCGCACAGGGCGCCGTCGTCTCCGTCTTCCTCCTCGGCGCCGCCGCGGGCGCCCTCGGCGCGGGCCGCGTCAGCGACCGCTACGGCCGCCGGCCCGCCCTCCTCCTGAGCGCCCTCCTCTTCGGCGCCGGCCTGGCCCTCGCCGCCTTCGCGCCCGGACTGCCGCTCCTGCTCGTCGGCCGCGTCGTGCAGGGCCTCGCCGCGGGGCTCGCCTCCGCCGTCGTCCCCGTCTACCTCTCCGAGATCTCCACCGACCGCGCCCGAGGCCGCATGGGCACGCTCAACCAGTTCATGGTCACCGTCGGCCTGCTCGTCTCGTACCTCGTCGCGCTCGCCTACTCCTCCGGCGGCGAGTGGCGCTGGATGTTCGGCGCCGGGCTCGCCGGCGTGGCGGTGTTCCTGCTCGCCCTGCCGCTCCTGCCCGAATCCCCCGTCTGGCGACAGCGGGGCGAGGAGGCGGCGCGGAAGCTCCCCGGGCCGCGCGCCGCGCTGCGCGTCCTCACCTCACGCGGCGTACGGCCCGCGCTCCTCGTCGGTCTGGGACTCTGCCTGCTCCAGCAGTTCTGCGGGATCAACGCGGTCCTCTACTTCGCGCCCACGATCATCCGCTCCACCGGGCTCGGCGCCTCGAACGCGATCCTCTACTCGGTGTACATCGGCGCCCTCAACGTCGTCATGACGATCCTCGCCGTCGAACTCGTCGACCGCTGGGGCCGCCGCCCGCTCATGCTGCTCTCCGTCGGGCTCATGTTCGTCGCGCTCGTACCGCTCGGCGTGAGCTTCATGTGGGACGTACCCGCGCACAGTCTCGTCGCGCTCCTGTGCCTGCTCGGATACGTGGCCGCCTTCGCGATCGGCCTCGGCCCGGTCGTGTGGCTCCTGCTCGCCGAGATCTTCCCGCCGGAGCAGCGGGCGCTCGGGACCGCCGTGTGCACGACGGTCAACTGGCTCGCCAACTTCGTCGTCAACCAGTTCTTCCTGACCCTCGTCGGCGCGCTCGGCCAGGGCGAGACCTTCTGGCTCTTCGCCGGGGTCTGCCTCCTCGGCCTCGGCTTCGTGTGGCACCGGCTGCCCGAGACCAGGGGCCGCGACGATGCCGCCGTCGCGGCGGAACTCGGGACGGGAACCGTCCGCTGACCGCCGCCCGCGGACCTCCGCGGCTCAGGCGGCCGTCACGACCTCCGCGCGCAGGGCCGCCGACCACTCGGCGAGCAGCGCCTCGTACACCCCGCGCCGCTCCTCGGCGAGCCGCCCGCCCGCGCACCACAGGGCACGGATCTCCGCGTTGACCACGGCGGCGGGACGGGGTGGCAGCACGGCGGGGGAGACCGTGTCGAGTACGGCGGCGGGGCGGGGCGGAGTGACAGGACGGGACGTCTGAGCCATGGTCCCCACCGTAGGCGGCGCCACTGACAACGGCGCTACGCCGATGTGAACACCTCGGCCACCCCGCGCCCCCCGTTCAGCCCCCTGCCACGGGCGGGCAGGCCCTTCCCAAGCGCCTCTCCTCACGCCCGTGTTACTTCGGTGTATCCACTCACCACCTGATTTCAACAAAGTGTTGACGCGCTCGTGGGGAAGGTCTTAGCTGTCCGCAGCCGTACCGCAGCACGACCGCACCAGGACCCGGGAGGTCCCCGTGACGCTCAGCCGGTTCAACGCACTCCCCGCACCCGAGGCCCGCGCCGCTCTGCGCGAGGTCTGCTCCGGCGAGGCCTGGGCGACCGCGGTGCTCGCCGGACGGCCGTACGAGAACGCCGCCGCGCTCCACGCGGCGAGCGACGCGGCGACGGCCGCCCTGGAGGGCCCCGACCTCGACGAGGCCCTCGCCGGGCACCCGCCCATCGGCCGCCCGGGCGACGCCACCTCGGCGCGCGAGCAGAGCGCGGTGGCCGAGGCCCCCGAGGAACTGCGCGCCCGGGTACGGGCGCTCACGCTCGCGTACCAGGAGAAGTTCGGGCACGTCTTCCTCATCCGCGCCACCGGCCGCACCGCGGGCGACATCCTCGCGGCCCTGGAGGAACGGCTCGGCAACACGCCCGCCACCGAGCGCGCCCGGGCCCGTACCGAACTCGCCGCCATCCACCGCATCCGCCTCGACCGCCTCTTCCCCGCCCCCCCTTGGCCCGCCGCACCCACCACCGTCTCCACGCACGTCCTCGACACGAGCGCGGGCCGCCCCGCGGCCGCCGTGCCCGTCACCCTCGCGGCCCGCTCCGGCGAGAAGGCCCCGTGGACCGTCGTCGGCTCCTCACAGACCGATGCGGACGGGCGCTGCCGCGACCTGCCGGCACCTCCGCCCGGCACCACGGAGGTCCGTCTGGAGTTCACCACGGCGGGTCACGTCCCGGCCGCCTCCTTCTTCCCCGAGGTCGGCCTCGTGTTCCGCGTGACCCCCGGCGAGCACCACCACGTGCCCCTGCTGCTCAGCCCGTACGGATACTCCGCATACCGAGGGAGCTAGGTGCCATGCCGAAGACCGGTAACGAAGCCGCCGCCACCGTCCCCGAGGCGTCCTCCTCCGCGCCCGTCCCCGAAGCCCCCGCCCCCGCCGTCTCCGTGCTCGGGCAGAACCAGTACGGCAAGGCCGAGGTCCGCGTCGTGCGGGTCGTGCGCGAGGGCGAGGTCCACCACTTGCGGGACCTCAACGTCTCGATCGCCCTCTCCGGCGCCCTGGACGACGTGCACCTGACCGGCTCGAACGCCAACTGCCTGCCCACCGACACGATGAAGAACACCGTCTACGTCTTCGCGAAGGAACACGGGATCGCCTCGCCCGAAGACTTCGCCACCCGCCTCGCACGCCACTTCGTCACGACGCAGCCGAGCATCCACCGGGCCCGGGTCCGCGCCGAGGAGTACGCCTGGGACCGCCTCACGGACCCCGCCGAGGGCCCCGCGCACTCCTTCGCCCGGCGCGGCGGCGAGATCCGCCTCGCCGAGGTCGCGTACGAGGACGGGCGCTGGCAGGTCATATCCGGGCTCAAGGGCCTCACCGTCCTCAACACGACGGACTCCGAGTTCCACGGTTTCGCCAGGGACCCGTACACGACCCTCCCGGAGACCCGCGACCGCATCCTCGCCACCGAGGTCTCCGGCCGCTGGCGCCACACCTGGACCGAGGACACCGGGACGGCGCCCGACTGGGACACCTCCTACCGCGAGATCCGCGCCCACCTCCTCGCCGCCTTCGCCGGCACGTACTCGCTCTCCCTCCAGCAGACGATGCACCGCATGGGCAGCCGGATCATCGAGCACCGCCCCGAGATCGCCGAGGTGCGCTTCTCGCTGCCCAACAAACACCACTTCCTCGTCGACCTCACCCCTTTCGGCCTCGGCAACGACGACGAGGTCTACTACGCGGCCGACCGCCCCTACGGCCTCATCGAGGCGACGATCCTGCGCGCCGGCCACGAGGCCCGCATACCCCTCGACCACAGCAACCTCTGAGCCGTACCGCCCGCTCGCCAAGGAAGCGCACCGTGACCCCACCACCCGTCCCGCAGGGGCGCGTCGTCATCGAGAACGCCGCCCTCGCCACCGTCGACGCCGAGGGCACCGAGTACAGCTCGGGCCACCTCGTCGTGCACGGCGACCGCATCGAGTCCCTCGGCCCGGGACCCGCCCCCGACGACCTCGCCGACGTCCGCCGCCGCGTCGACGGCACGGGGCACCTCCTCACCCCCGGACTCGTCAACACCCACCACCACTTCTACCAGTGGCTCACCCGTGGCCTCGCCACGGACCACAAGCTCTTCGACTGGCTCGTCGCCCTCTACCCGACGTGGGCGCGCATCGACGAGCCCATGGTCCGCGCCGCCGCGCGCGCCTCGCTCGCGATGATGGCGCGCGGCGGCGTGACCTGTGCGATGGACCACCACTACATCTACCCGCGCGGCGCGGGCGACCTCTCCGGGGCCCTCGTCGGAGCGGCCCTCGACCTCGGCGTGCGCTTCACCCTCGCGCGCGGCTCGATGGACCGGGGCACCTCGGACGGCGGACTCCCGCCCGACTTCGCCGTCGAGGCCCTGGACGAAGCCCTCGCCGCGACCGAGGAGACCGTCGACCGCTTCCACGACACCGCGTTCGGCGCGATGACCCACGTCGCTGTCGCCCCCTGCTCCCCGTTCTCCGTCTCCACGGAACTCATGCGGCAGGGAGCGGAGTTGGCGCGCCGCAAGGGGGTGCGGCTGCACACGCACGGCTCGGAGACCCGTGAAGAGGCCGACTTCTGCCGCGAGTTGTTCGGAATGGGCCCCACCGACTACTTCGCCTCCACCGGCTGGCTCGGCGACGACGTGTGGATGGCGCACTGCGTCCACATGGAGGACGCGGACATCGCCGCCTTCGCCCGCTCCGGCACCGCGGTCGCGCACTGCCCCTCCTCCAACGCCCGCCTCGCCGCCGGGATCGCCCGCGTCCCCGACCTGCTCGCCGCCGGAGTGCCCGTCGGCCTCGGCGTGGACGGCACGGCGTCGAACGAGTCCGGCGAACTCCACACCGAACTGCGTAACGCCGTCCTCGTCGCCCGCCTCGGCCCGCACCGCGAATCCGCCCTCACCGCACGGCAGTCGCTGCGCCTCGCGACGGCCGGGGGCGCCCGCGTCCTCGGCCGTCAGGACGAGATCGGCTCCCTGGAGCCCGGCAAGCTCGCCGACCTCGTGCTGTGGCGCCTGGACACCCTCGCCCACTCCACGATCGCCGACCCCGTCGCCGCCCTCGTCCTCGGCGCCCCCGCTCCCGTGACGCTCTCGCTCGTCGGCGGCCGCCCCGTCGTCGAGCACGGCCGTCTCGTCCACGCCGACGAGGAGCTCGTGGCACGGGAGGCGCGCGAGGAGGCGGAGCGGCTGGCGGCGTTGATGGGGTGAACTCCCGGGGGAGGGGGTGATGCGGGGTGGGAGCGGGGCGGGGGAGCGGTGGCGGCCAGGCGGTGGCGAGGGCGAGCGGTGGCGGCCAGGCGATGGCGAGGGCGAGCGGTGGCGGCCAGGCTGTGGCGAGGCGAGGCGAGGCGAGCGGTGGCGGCGGGAGGCGAGGGCGAGCGGTGGAGGGGGCTTGACGCACCCGGCCCCTCGCGCTCCGCGCCGCCGCGCCCTCGCCCCGAGTCAGTCCGCACGCGCGAGCGCCCGCGCCACCTCCTCCGCCACCTCGTGCACCTGCCCGCGAGGCTGCGTCGCGAGGGTGCCCGGGTTCCGCGTCCACCGGTCCTCCAGCGCGAACCAGTCCACCGCCACCGGCTTCCGCCCCTCCTTGAGCGCCGCCGACAGTTCGTCGATGTACGTGCTCCAGCGCAGCCGGTACAGCCCGCCCACCAGACCCGACCACTCCCGGTTCGCGTAGTCGCGCAGCCCCGCGTCGGCCCCCTGTCGCGTCCCCCACGTCGTCAGCAACGACAGCGCGTCGTACTGGAGTTGGTTCTTCTCCCGGGCGCTTCCGCCCCAGGCCCGCGCCGCTTCGACCCACCGCCCGAGCAGGTGGTTCTCGTCCGTCGCGACGAGCTGTTCGAGGAGGTCGATCAGCGCGATCCAGCGTCGCCCGAGCCGCGCGAACTCGTCCCGGTTCCCCGCCTTGTAGGCGGCGGCCAGGCGTGGCAGCAGTGTCCGGCTCCGATTGGCGAGCGCCTGCCGCGCCACGTCGAGCAGGTCTCGGCGGTACGTCGCGGAATCGCGCAACTCGACGCGTACCGCCAGAAGTTCATCGAGCGCGGGCTCGAAGGACGCGGCCGGGTAGCGCAGCGCCTTGGGCGACCATTTGCCCGCCGAGACCGCGTCGACCGCGGGCCGCGCCTCGAAGAGCCCGTCGGCGGGCTCCGACCAGCGGTCGTCGCGGCGCGTCCCGTACACCGTCGTCCGCAGGATGTCCCACGCGGCCTCCGCGTGCGTGTCGCTGCCCCCGTACCGCACCCGCGCGTACTCACGGAACCAATCGGTCAGGTCAACAGGCTCTTCAGTCCACGGGAGTTCGGCGAACAGCTCGAAGGCGGCCGGGTTGTTGTCGGCGGCCTCCGGCATGAGCGCGATGCCGGAGAGCCGGCTGCCCGAGCGGTCCCGCCAGCGGGGGTAGAGGTCCACCCAGTCGCGCGTGTTGGCGCCGAGCGCGGTGTGGCCGCCGAAGTTCCAGATCGAGCCGAAGGCGTACGGCGTGCCCTGCCAGTCGCTCTCGCGGTCGTTCACCTCGGGGAAGCGGTCGCTGAGTCCGTCCACGACGAGCATCGCCTCACGGTCCGCGGCGGCGACGACCTCCTTCGGCGGGTTCTTCTGCCAGCCGAGGATGACCCACAGCGCGTCGGGCCGCGCCGCGCGCAGCGCCCGCTGCACCCCGCGCGTCGCGTCCCCCACCGGTACGCCCCCGGCGCTGCCGCCCTCGTGCAGGAGATCCATCTTGTAGAGCGTGGCGCGCCCGTACAGCTCCTCCTGGATCTCGTAGAACGCTGCCGCGACCTCGGCGAAGAGGTCGGTACGCGGGTCGAGCCAGTCGGGACGTGCGAAGCCCATCCACTTGCCCTGCGGAACGGTTTCCGCCCCCGGATTGCGGTCGGCGAAACCGGCCGGGACGGTGCCGAAGTAGCCGGGAAGCACGGGGGACATGCCGAGTTCGCGCAGCCGCCCCACGATCCGGGCGCCGAGCGCCGCGCGCTGCTCGATCAGCCGCGCCGTGACGGGCTCGGGGAACGAGGAGAGGTTCTGGAGCAGCCACCACGGCTGGTGGGCGGGCCCGGGAATCCACGCGCGCACCTCGGCGTCGCTGTATCCGTACCGCCGGAAGAGCCGCTGGTAGACGGCGTCGGCGCCCGCGTACACGAGCACCTCGTTGAAGCCGTGCAGGGCGAGGAGGTCGATCTCGCGTTCCCAGTAGGCCCAGTCGTGGTACGGGCCCGTGTAGCCGTCGTTCGTGTCGTTGAGCACGAAGCGATGCGGCGTGTCGGCGCGCCCCTCGAGCCGGCCGCCCACCGGCGCGGGCGCCCGCTCGGGCAGCCCGGCGCGGCTGCCCGCCCAGGTGAACTGCGCGAGACCCGCCTGCTTGAGGTACCGCCGCAGTCCCGCGAGCTGGGTCGCCGGGTTCGTTCCCGCGATCGTGATCTGCCCCGCCCGGCCGCTGACGACGAAGCGGTCCCGGCCCGCGGCGTCCTTGGCGAGGGAAGTGAAGAGGAACTGGTCCGCGTGGGCGCCGAGGAGGCGACGCGCCGCCGCCGCGGCGGGATCGGAGGGGGCGGGTGGGGCGAGGGGGACGGGTGCGGAGAGGGGCGCTTGGGCGCTCGCCGAGCCGCTCCCGGCGACGGCGGCGATTCCGGGCGCGCTCGCGAGCAGTCCCAGGAAGGTGCGGCGGTCCCACGGCATACGGCGACTCCTCGGCTCGACGGCGTTGTCCCCCGCGAGGAGTACCCGTCCGCATGCCCGTCGCCCACCCGTACCCGCCGTGTCGGCCGGATGGGACACACGAACGGCCCGGAATCACCGTCCGTCCGAGGGAGTGTCAGAATCCGAGCGCGGCAGGGTGGGTGGAAAGCACGCGCACCCGCTCGCGGGCATCGGGGACGAGCCGCCGCTCCCGCAGATCGAGGATGCCGGCCACTCCCGTGACCTCGGCGGCGACGACCCCGTCGATTCGTGTGATCGTCTGCTCGACGCGGAACGTCTTCCCGCCGCTCCACAGGAACGCGCACCCGACCGTCACCTCGTCCCCGGCCCGCAGCTCCCGCAGGTACCGGATCGTCGTCTCCAGCACGACGGGGCCGATCCCCGCCTCCGCGAGGTCCCCCTGCGTGATCCCCGCCGCGAGGAACAACTCCCACCGCGCGTGCTCCGCGTACTGGAGGTACACGCTCTGATTGAGGTGCCCCTGCACATCGGTCTCATAGCCCCGTACCCGCACGGAGACACTGAACTGCTGCTCGGACATCGCGCACTCCCGACCTCGGGTCCTCGGTTTGGCCGCCGCTCATTCTGGTACGGGATGACCGCACCCCGCACCAGGCTGTGCCACCGAACGCGCCGCGAGCGCCGGACGAGGGGATCACGGAGGTGAGTGAGCACACACTCACCCGCAGGACTTTCACGCATCGTCACCACTCTTTGGAGTGGCGGCTTTTACGAGTTCGGCGAAGTTATCCACAGATGCCGGTGGAGGGCGGCGGGGGCTTGCGAAGTGCGGGAGACTTGTATTGGGGTCGCCCCCCGGGCGGGAGGGGGCTGTTCACCGGTCGGAAGCTGCTACGGGGGCGGGAGCAGGGGCGGAAGCGGAAGCGGCAGCGGGGCAGCCAGGGGCCGCAAGAAGGGTGTCCTGCCGGGGTGGGAGTCGGGGCAGCCAGGGGTGGCAAGGGGTGGCAAGGGGGTGTCCTCCCGGGGCGGGGCCGGGGCAGCCAGACCCGCAAGGGGGGTGTCTTGCCAGGTCGGGGCCGGGGCGCCCAGGGCCCGCGAGGGGGTGTCCCGCCGGTTGGGGAGGGCGGCCCCGGCAGGGCCAGGCGAGGGCTCCCTGCGGGCGTGGGCTCCCTGCGGGCGGAGTCGCTCTGCGGGCGGTGCTGCTCAGCCCGGCAGGCGCTGTGGCTCGGTGAGGGGGCGGGTTTCCCACCGGGCAGTGCTTCTCGCCTCGGTCGGCGCAGCCCTTGCGGCGGGGCGGGGCGCGGCGGGGCGGCGCGGGTCGCTGGTCGGGCGGCGCCTCCCACCGGGCGGTGCTTCTCGGCGGCTCGGCCCTCTCGCCCTTACCCCGGGCGACGCTGCTCAACGGCAGGACCTTTTCACCAGCCCGGTTGCCCAGCTGCCGCGCCCGCCCCCGTGCGGAGAGAGCTGCCCCCACGCGCACGACCCGCCTATCGCCGTGGCGGCGAGGCGATCACCACCCGCCGCCCGCGCCGGTCCCCGTGCTCACTCACCTGCCACCCCGCCGCCTCCAGCGCCCCCGCGCAAAGCGCCAGCTCCCGGTCGGCCCCGGCCTCCGTCCCGGCGGGCTCGGCCACCCGCACCTCCACCGCCTCCGGCTGCGGGGACTCGCGGACCACGTATCCGCCCCGCCCGGCGAGGCCCGGCACGTGACCCGCCGCCTCCAGGGCGAGCGCCGCCGCCCGGACGAGGTGCGCGCGTTCCCAGGCGCAGGGGCGGGCCGTGTCGCCGTCCGCCCTCGTCATCCGGCGCAGTTCCAGCAGCCCCTGCCACGCCGCGCGCACTTCGCGGGCGCGCGCGGCGGGGTCGGCGGGCGGCTCGCTCTCCTCCCCGGTACGTGCCGCGAAGACGCCGTCCGCCGCCGGGCGGGGCGCGAGTCCGGTCTCCTCGGACGCGGGCGGTTCGGGGGGCGCTGTACGGGCGCGTTGGCCGGCCGGGGTCAGGAAGCAATCGTGTGGCGGGCGCGGATGGCGGAAGGCGAACCCCAGCTTCACGAGGCGGTCGAGCACTGCCGCGGACCCGCGCAACCGCCCCGTCACCGGTTCCGCCGCCCCGATCACCCGCCGCTGTGCCGCCGTCAGCTCCCGCGCCATCGCGCCGCCCCTTCTCCCGTACGCCGTCACCGGTCCCCGCCGTCGATAGTGCCGCACCCCACCGACACCGGCCGCGCACGGCCGTACGGAAGGACCCCGACCCGTACGCGGCAACTCTCGCCCGACCGCCCTCCGGCCCTTCGTGCCCCGGTACACGATCGACTTCGCCGGCCTCGATACCCGGCACCCCACCCCGGGGCGACGGAATCGGCGGGCCTTCCTCGCCCCCGGGCTCGCGACCACGTACGCGACCGCACGCGGCGGGACCGGCCGAGTGGTGACCCGCGCCCGCGCGCGGCGCGGTCCGCGTCCGGGCCGCCGCGTCAGGCCACCGTCCCCGCCCACTCCCGCAGCCGCTCCCAGTGCGGCTCGCGGAGCCCGGTGCGCGGGTCGACACGCAGCAGCAGCGCGTGCGGTCCGTGCGCCTCGGCGACGTACCGCGCGTCGAGATCGGTGACCATGTCGTCGATCCACGCGAAGGGCCGTCCGGCCGCCCAGGCGACGACGTACCGCGTCTTCCAGTACAGCCCCTCGGGGTCGGTCTCGAAGAGCCGCGGCCAGTCGATGACGGGAAGCGGTTCGTCGATTCCGATGGCCGGGGCGATCATCTCGTTCGCTTCGTGCGCCCACGTCGTCGCCCACACGGGGGTGTACGGGAGCGCGAGCAGCCGCGGTCCGTCCGCCGCCCGCAACCGCACCCGCAGGCCGCGCCGCAGGGCTCGTGAGCCCTCCGCGTACCGTGCCGACCACACCGAGGGCCACATCCGGTGGCTCGCGTACCCGTACCGCCGTGCCCACCGGGCCCGGTACGGGTTCAGCGGCCCGTCCACGTCGATCAGCAGCAGCGGCCGCCCGTCACCTTGGCTCTCGCTCATACGGAGGACATACCCGCCGGGTGCCCCGGACACGTCCGGCGGCCGGGCCGGCGTACGCGTGTGTCGCCGTCCACCGGCGCCTCGCGGCGGGCCAGGCCGGTCGGCCGGGACCGGCCGCTACCGGGAGACGCGTCACCGCCCTCCGCGTCCGTTTCGCGCGCGGAGGGCGGTGACGCGGATCGTGCCGCGACCGTGCCGCGTCAACAGGCCCCGTCCGCCAGCTCCCAGGAGCCCGTGCCCGTCTGCCGCAGCGTGTGGGTGACGAAGACGTTGTACAGGCCCATGTTCTGGTTGCCGCCGTTCGTGTAGGCGTAGCCGCCGCTCACGTGGGCGCGGCCCGCCGCCACGTGGGCGTAGTTGCTCGCCGTGACGCACGTGGCGGGGGTGCCGCCACCCGTCGTGCTCGCGGTCACGGGCGCCGAACGCGCGCCCTCCTTACCGGTGTTGTCGACCGCCGCGACCGTCCAGGTGTACGAAGTCCCCGCCGTCAGGGCCGAGTCGGTGAAGCTCGTCCCGCTCGGCGTGCCCACCCGGCTGCCGCCCCGGTAGACGAGGTACGAGGTCGCTCCCGCGACCGCGGACCAGCTCAGCGGCACCGAAGTCGCCGTCGCCGTACCGGCCTTGAGGTTGACCGGGGCGGGCAGTCCGTCCCCCTCGCCCGGCTCTTCCGGTCCCGTGCCCGCCCCGTCGAGGCCCCAGAAGTGGGCCGTGTAGTAACTGGAGCAGATCGTGTCGAGGAAGTACGCGGCGCTCTTGCCGCACTGCTCCTCGCCCGTGCCCGGGTCGACCGCGAGTCCGTGGCCCATGCCCGAGATCTGGTACAGCTGCACGGCCGGCTCGCCGCTCGCGTCGTTGTAGCTGGTCAGCGTGGTGCTGCCGGGAAGGGTGCTGGTCGACGAGGGGGTCTGCGAGAGGCCCCAGACGTTCGTCCACTGGTCCCGCAGCTCGGTGGCGTTGACCGGGTAGACCGTGTAGTCCGACGTGCCCTGCCAGATCGCGACGCGCGGCCACGGACCCGCGTACCCCGGGTTCTGCGCGCGCACCTTGTCGCCCCACTGCGCGGGCGTCAGGTTCAGGCTCCCGTACTGACAACTCGACGCGCCCACCTGGCTCGTGGCGCACTGCGCGGGCAGTCCCGAGTCGATCGCTCCGCCCGCGAACACGTCCGGGTAGGCGGCGAGCAGGTTCGCGGTCATGCCGCCGCCCGCCGACAGACCCGTCACGTACACACGCGAGCGGTCGGAGCCGTAGAGCTGCGCGGCCTTGTCCACCATGCTCACGACCGACGCCACCTCGCCCTTGCCGCGTCCGGTGTCGGCCGGGTCGAACCAGGTGAAGCAGGAGAGCGAGTTGTTCGCCGCACTCGTCTGCGGGAAGACGACCGCGAACTTGTAGCGGTCGGCCATCGTCGTCCAGCCGGAGTTGGCGTAGTAGTCGTTCGCCGACTGGGCGCAGCCGTGCATCGCGACGACGACCGGGGCGTCCTGGGGCAGGCCGTCGGGTACGTACGTGTACATCGCGAGATTGCCGGGGTTGGAACCGAAACCGGTGACCTGCGTCAGCCCGCTCGCGGCCGAGGCCGGGGGCGAGAGCACGAAGGTGCCGGCGGTCGCCGCGAGCAGCGCGGAGACGAGGAGACGGCCGAGCCGTCGGAGCAGGGGTGGGCGCACGGGGGATACCTCCGGGACGTGCGGGTGCGGGTGCCGGCCGGTGGGCCCGGCCTTCGCTGCGCGAGGCTAGGACCGCGCACCGAGCCCGCCCTATGGCGAGCCGGGCCACACCGGGCGCCCGAAGATGTGGTCCCGCCCCCTTGCCCGTCCGCCGCGCGCCCGCCGCCCGGCCGGCCGGGAACCGGGCTCCGCCGGGGGAACCGGTCCCCGGCCGGTACGGGCACCGCCGGTACGGGCCCCGCGATCCCGTACTGGCCCGCGATCCCATGCGGAGCCGCCGCGATCTCGTACGGGCCCGCCCCGATCCCGTACGGCCCCCGTCCCGCCCCTGGACCCGCATGGCCCACCCCACCACCCCGTCCCGGGGGATTGTGTGGAGCGGCCACATGTCCGCCCCCCGCGCGCGATTCCTACGGTGACGCCCATGGAGACCACTTCGCGCCCCGCCGCGGGCCCCCGTACGGATGCGGCCCCGCAGCCGCGGACCGCCCGCCTCGATGGCAGGACCGCGCTCGTCACGGGCGCGGCGAGCGGGATCGGGCGAGCCTGCGCGCTGGCCCTCGCACGGGCCGGGGCGGGTGTCCTCGTGGTGGACGTCGAGGCGGCGGGGGCCGAGAAGGTCGCGGCCGAGACCGGGGGCACCGCGATCGTCGCCGACCTCTCGGACCCCGCCCAGGTCGACGCGCTCCCCGACCACGCCGACATCGTCGTCAACAATGCCGGACTCCAACACGTCGCCCCCGTCCACGAGTTCCCCGCCGAGCGCTTCGCCCTGCTCCAGCGCGTCATGCTGGAGGCCCCCTTCCGCATCCTGCGCCGCACGCTGCCGGGGATGTACGAGCGCGGCTGGGGCCGGGTCGTCAACATCTCCTCCGTGCACGGATTGCGCGCGAGCCTCTACAAGTCCGCGTACGTCGCCGCGAAGCACGGCCTGGAGGGGCTGAGCAAGGTCGTCGCCCTGGAGGGCGCCCCGCACGGGGTGACGAGCAACTGCGTCTGCCCCGGCTACGTCCGCACTCCCCTCGTCGAAGGCCAACTCGCCGAGCAGGCGCGGCGGCACGGCGTTCCCGAGGACGAGGTCCTCGACAAGGTCCTCCTCGAACACAGCGCCATCAAGCGGCTCGTCGAGCCCGAGGAGGTCGCGGCGGCGGTCCTGTGGCTGTGCGGCCCGCACGCGGGCTCCCTCACGGGCACCTCACTGCCGATGGACGGGGGCTGGACCGCGACGTGAGCCGGCCCCGGCGGTAACGGAAGCGTAAAGATCCCTGGTCGGTGGTGTCCAGCGGGGTGACCGCCGCCCCCGGCGCTGGCAGGGTGAGCCCCCGGCGAGGCGCCCGGGGCGCAGGGAGAACGGACGCGAAACACTGACATGACCACGCCACCATCACCCGCACCCGCATCCGCCGCCCCCCACCTGCGTCACCTCCTCGAACTCCTCGCCACGGACGCCACCGAGGACGATTTCAAGGCCGTCGAGGAGCGGGCGCGGATTGCCGGGGTCCCCCCGGCCGACCTCGCGGAGACCGGCCGGGCCGTCGCCTCCGCGCTCCGTGTCCGCGCCCTGCTCCGTACCCACCGCCGCCGCGAACGCGAGCTGACCGCGCTCTTCGACACCGCGACCGACCTCGCCGCGACCCGCGACCTCGACGCGGTGCTCCAGGCGATCGTGCGCCGCGCCCGCCGCCTCCTCGGCACCGACACCGCCTACCTCACGCTCCCCGACGAGGAGGCCGGCGACACGTACATGCGGGTCACGGACGGCTCCGTCTCGGAGGTCTTCCAGCACCTCCGGCTCGACCTCGGTGAAGGGCTCGGCGGGCTCGTCGCCCAGACCGCCCGTCCCTACGCCTCGCCCGACTACCGCACCGACGAGCGCTTCCGGCACACGCACAACATCAACGCCGGTGTCTTCGACGAGGGCCTCGTCGCGATCCTCGGTGTCCCGCTCCTGCTCGGCTCCGTCCACGGCGGCGACCGCAAGGTCATCGGCGTGCTCTTCGCCGCCGACCGCACCCCGCGCGCCTTCGCCCCCGAGGAGGTCGCGCTCCTCTCCTCGCTCGCCGCACACGCCGCCATCGCCATCGACACGGCGCGCGCCCTCGACGACACCCGCGCGGCCCTCGCCGAACTCGGCCGCGCCAACGAGGTCGTACGAGCCCACGCCGCCGCCGTGCAGCGCGCCGAGGAGGCGCACGACCGGCTCACCGACCTCGTGCTGCGCGGCGGTAACGTCCGCGAGGTAGCGGCCGCGGTGGCCGGGCTCCTCGCGGGCACTCTGAGCGTCCACGACCCCGGCGGCCGGCCGCTCGCGGCCGTGCGCCACGACGGCGGGCCCGTCGCGGCCGACTCGATGGACGCGCGCTGGCTCGTCGCCGCCGCCGACGAGTCCCGTACCGCGAAGCGCGCGGTGCCGCGCGGCGGGCGCTGGATCTGCGCGGTGCTCGCCGGGCAGGAACTCCTCGCCATCATGGTCCTGCACCGCGGCGCGCCCCTGGAGGACGCCGACCGCCGCCTCTTCGAGCGCGCGGGCGTCGTCACCGGGCTGCTCATGCTGCTGCGCCGCACGGTCGCCGAGACCGAGAACCGGGTGCGCGGCGAGCTGGTCAACGACCTCCTCACCGACGCGGGCCGCAACCCCGGGCTGCTCACCGAGCGCGGGCACCGCCTCGGCATCGACCTCGATCGCCCGCACCTCGTCCTCGTCGCCGACACCGTCCCCGAGGCGCGCGACCGGCTCGGCTCCGCCGCCGTGCGCCACCTCTTCGGCTCCCCTCCCGGCAGCGCCAGCGCCGAGCACGCGGGCGCCGTCGTCCTCCTCGTCCCCGCGGGCACCGAGGGCCGGCCCGCGGCCGGGGACCGGCCGCCCGGCGAGGCGGCGCGCGCCGCCGCGATCCAGTTGGGGCACCTCACCGGCGCTCCCGTCACCGTCGCCGCGGCCGGCCCCGTCGCGGGCCCCGCGCGACTCGCCACCGCGCACGCCGAGGCCGTCCGCTGCCTGCGCGCCCTGCACGTGCTCGGCCGCGCGGGCGGTGGCGCCTCGGCCGCCGAACTCGGCTTCCTCGGCGTGCTGCTGGGTGACGACAAGGACCTCGACGGCTTCGTCGAGAAGACCCTCGGCCCCCTCCTCGCCTACGACGCCCAGCGCGCCACCGAACTCGTCCGCACCCTGCGCGCCTACTTCGGCGCGGGCGGCAGCCTGGTCCGCGCCAAGGAGACCCTGCACGTCCACGTCAACACGGTCGTCCAGCGCCTCGAACGGGTGGAAGCGCTCCTCGGCCCCGACTGGAACACCCCGGAACACGCGCTGGAGCTGCAACTCGCGCTGACTCTCGTGCAGTTGCGGGAGGGGTGACTGCGGCGAAGAGGGAGGGGCGACGCGGCGGGGACGGGGCGGCGCTACGGGGGGCGGGGCGGCGCCACGGGGCGGGGCGGCGCCCCCACGCGGAAGCGCCGCCCCGTCCCCGTACCCGCCGTGCCGCCCCCGGCTCAGCCCCTCCCCGCCGCGTCGAGCAGCAGTCCCGCGATCCTCGCCGCCCCCACCTCGCCCGTCAGCAGCGTGTAGTGGTTCGTGCCGGGGGCCGGTTCCGCGGTGACGCACGTGGCGGCGAGCGCGGCCTCGGCGAGACGCCGCTCGTCGTACAGACCCTGCGGCTCGTCCATGAGTCCGCGCTCGGCCCACAACAACGTCGCGGGTGACGGCAGGCGCCGCACGGCGGCGAGCACCTCCGGATCGAAGAGCCCCACGCCGTCGGCGCGGACCGCCTCCAGGCGGCACGAGGACCGCAACTCCGGTTCCCGGCCCGTGAGATCACGCTGGATGTACGCGTCGACCTCCGCCGACCACTGCTCCGCGAACGCCGGGTGGACCTGCCAGAACTCGCGGTAGGCCGCCCGGTCGGGGAAGGTCATCGAGAGCCGGTCCATCGCCGGGCCGATGACGGCTGTCATCAGCTCGTCGGGCGAGAGGTGCGTGGGCGCGGGGAAGCCCACGCCGCCGTCCACGAGCAGCAGTTCCCCGAAGGACTCCGGGTGCCGCACGGCGGCGAGCGCGGCGACGAACGCGCCCATCGAGTGCCCGGCGAGCACCGGCCGTTCGAGGCCGAGCGCCGCCACGAGCGCGGCGGCGTCGTCCGCGTGCGCCGCGATGCCCCACGGTCCCGGCAGGTCCGCGCTGCCCGCGCGCCCGCGCAGATCGGGCGCGAGGAGCGCGGCGCGCCCCGCGAGGTGCCGCGCGACCGTGCCCCATGAGAGGCCGTTCGCCGTGATGCCGTGCAGGGCGAGGACGGTCGGCGCGTCCGGCTCGCGCGCGGGCCAGTGCAGGACCGCCAGTTCGCCACCGCTGACCGGCACCCGCACCTCCTCGAAGGGCAGCGGGGAAGTGCCGAGGTCCGTCGTGCTCACGCGTCTTGCCTTTCGGTGGGGGCCGCGGCAGCGGCCGGGCTGTCGCCGCCGGGGGTACGGGAACGGGACCGCGCCGCGCGGACGCGTCCCGGGAGCGCCGCGAGCCCGCCGGGCAGCACGTTGACGACGATCACGAAGAGTACGCCGAGAAGGAAGAGCGGCTGGCTCAGCGGGACCCGCAGCACCGAGGGGAGGTCCGCGACGGCCGCCGAGTTCGCGAGGTCGCCGAGCCGGTGGTCCGCCCACGTGTAGAGGATGCCGCCGAGCATCGGCCCCCACCGCGTGCCCGAGCCGCCGAGCACGACCATCACGAGGAGCGAGAGGGTGAACTCCGACGTGGTCGTGGCCGGGGTCGAACCGCCCGTGAGCAGGAGGTGCACGATGCCGCCGAGCGCGGCGAGCGTGCCCGCGACGACGAAGGCGACGAGCTTGAACCCGTACGGGCGCAGGCCGAGCACCTCCACCCGCCGCTCGTTCTCCTTGATGCCCTCCCACACGCGGCCCGTGGGGGAGTGGGTCGTCCAGTGCACGACCGCGAGGCACAGCACGAGGAAGGCGAGCGCGATCCAGTACAGGTTCGCGGTGTTGCCGATCCCCACGAGCGAGGCGGGCAGCGCGTCCCCGGGCGCCGAGATGCCCTCCTCGCCGCCTGCGAAGCCGCCCGGGTCGCGCGCGACGAGCAGCGAGGCCGCCTGCGCGAACGCGAGCGTCACCATCGAGAAGCCGATGCCCGTCACGCGCAGGCTCACCGCGCCGAAGAGCAGCGCGGCGGCGATCCCGAAGACCAGGCCGAGGACCGCGGCGAGCCAGAACGGCAGGCCCGCCTCGCGCAGGAAGGTGTTGGTCGCGTAGCTGCCCGCCGCGAAGTACAGCGCGTGCCCGAAGGAGAGCAGCCCCGTACGCCCGAGCAGCAGGTCGTAACCCGTCGCGAGACCGCCGAACAGGAGGCACAGCGCCAGGAGTTGAAGGCTCCCCGCACTGCCCACCGGCCCGTCGAGCAGACCCGGGATCTCCACAGTGCCGTAGGGCAGCGCGAAGAGGACGACGAGTACGACGGCCGGCCACCAGCGCAGGAGCCGCCGCCGCGGGTCCGGTGCGCCCGCCTGCCCGGCGAGTTCGGTCCGTGTCCCTGTGATGGTGCTCACGCGAGCCTCCCCGTCAGTCCGCGCGGGCGCAGCAGCAGGAGCGCGGCGAGCAGGACGACGACGGCGAGGTCGCCGAGTCCCGCGGTGGTGTAGTAGTTGGCGAACTGCTGGACGAGGCCGATGACGACCGAGGCGACGGCGGCGCCGCTCACGGAGCCCATGCCGCCCGTCACGACAACGACGAACGCGAAGATGAGCAGCGAGGTGCCCTGGCGCGGGTCGACGGAGCCGAAGTAGAGGCCGCCGAGCGCCCCACCGAGCGCGGCGGCGGCGCCGCCGATCGCGAAGACCAGCGTGAACGCCTTGCGCACGTCGATGCCGAGCGCGGTGACCATCGCGCGGTCCTCGACCCCGGCGCGTACGACGAGCCCGTGCCGGGTGCGGTCCAGGAAGAGCTTCAGCGCGGCCCACACCACGACGGCCGCGGCGATGAGCACGAGCCGGTTCACCGGCACGCGCGCGCCGAGCAGTCCGAAGGTGTCGCCGAGCGCCTCGGGCCCGGGGAACTTGTGCGCGTCCGAGCCCCAGATGCCCGCGAGCAGCGCGGGCACGGCGAGCGAGATCCCCACGGTGGCGAGGACTTGCTCACGAGGACGCGTGTACAGGGGCCGTACGACGAGGAGTTCGACGAGCACCGCCGCCAACGTGCCCACACAGACGCCGAAGACGACCGCGAGCACGAAGCCGAGACCGCCCGGACCGGCCCCCGGCAGGTGCCCGGACGCGGCCCACCACGTGCTGTACGCGCCGATCGAGAGCAGCGCCCCGTGCGCGAAGTTGAGCACGTCCATGAGCCCGAAGATGAGCGAGAGCCCGGACGCGACGAGGAAGTAGAGCGCGCCGAGACCGAGTCCGGTCAGGACGAGCAGGACGACGGTGGACATCAGGCACCCGCTTCCTTCTGCGCGGCCGGGGCTTCGGCGGTGGCGGAGGTGGACCCGGCGGGGGTGCGGGCCCGTCCCACCCCGAGCAGTCGTCTGGTCGCCTCCGGGTCGCTCAACAACTCATCCGCCGGGCCCTGGCGGACGGTGCGGCCGTCCGCCAGGACCGTGCAGCGCGTTGCGAGCCTGCGTACCATCGCGAGGTTCTGCTCCACGAGCAGCACAGGCACCGTCTCGGCCGCCCGCTCCAGGACACGCGTCACCTCGGTGACGACCTTCGGGGCGAGCCCCTTCGTCGGCTCGTCGGCGATGACGAGCCTGTTCCCGTTGAGCAGCGTCCGCCCGATCGCGAGCATCTGCTGCTGACCTCCCGAGAGCGTGCCCGCCAACTGCTTCTCCCTGTTCTTGAGTTCGGGGAACAGCTCGTGCACCCGCGTGTAGTCCGGTGTGCCGCCCGCGCGTTCGGCGAGCCGTAGGTTCTCGGCGACCGTGAGCGAGGCGAACACGCCCCGGTCCTCCGGCGCGTAGCCGATCCCGCGCCGCACGAGCGCGTGCGTCGCGAGCCCCACCGTCTCCGCGCCGTCGAACACGACGCTTCCCGTGCGCGGTACGAGGCCGAGCACGCCCCGTACCGTCGTCGTCTTGCCCGCCCCGTTGCGCCCGAGCAGCGCGGTCACGCCCGAGGCGGCCACGTCGAGGTCGACGCCGTGCAGGATGTGCCGCCCGCCGATGAGGACCCGCAGCCCCCGCACGGCGAGCAGGGGTGTCGTGGTGTTCACAACGCCTCCCCGAGATAGGCCTGTTGCACGGTCTCGTCGGCGATCACCGCGTCCGGCGCGTCGAGTGCGAGGAGCCGGCCGTGGTGCATGACGGCGAGCCGGTCCGCGAGGCCGAGCAGGACGTCCATGTGGTGCTCGACCATGAGGACCGTGCGGCCCTCGTCGCGATGGAGCGAGCGGATCAGCTCGGTGAGCGCGGGCACCTCCTCGGCGCTCACCCCCGCCATCGGCTCGTCGAGCAGCATGAGCCGGGGCTCGGCGACGAGCAGCACCGCGAGTTCGAGCTTCCGCTTCTCGCCGTGCGAGAGCGCCGAGGCGAGCGCGTCGGCGCGGTGCGCGAGGCCCGTGCGCCCCAGCACGTCGGCGACCTTCTCGCGGTACGCGGCCGCCCTGCGCCACACGCGGTACGAGCCGCCCGCGGCGGCCTGCGCCGCCAGCCGCACGTGCTCGGCGACCGTCATCGCCGGCCACAGGCTCGACGTTTGGAAGGTCCGCCCGAGGCCGCGCCGCGCCCGTGCGTGCGGGGCCGCGCGTGTGAGGTCCTCGCCGTCGAGCAGGACCCGCCCGCAGGTGGCGGGCACGAGCCCGCTCACGAGGTTGAACAGGGACGTCTTCCCGGCTCCGTTGGGCCCGATGAAGGCGAGGAACTCGCCCTCGCGGACCTCCAGGGAGACGTCTTCGAGTATCCGGGCCCCGCCGACCGTCCAGCCCACGTCTTCGAGCGAGAGGACGGGCGGGGCCAACGGGCGCGCCTCGCGCACCGCTTGTGTCGTGCTCACCGGGGTCAGCCCTTCATCGGCTGGACCGGCGGGGTGACCTCGCCCTTGTCGAGCTTCTTGACGAGCTTCGGTCGCGCGCTCGCGCCCGTACCCTCCAAGGTGGCCTGGAACATGGGCTGGAGCAGCGCGTGGTCCTCGGCGCGCACCTCGGTGGCGCCCTTGACGCCCTCGAACGACCAGCCCTCCAGGGCCTTGATCATCCCCTCCGCGTCCTCGGGGCTCTCCTCAGCGGCCCGCACCACCATCTGCGCGGCGGTGAAGCCGTCGGGCGTGAACAGGTCCGGCACGCCGCCCTGTTCCTTCACCGACGTGGTCATCGCCTTCTCGGCCGCGGTGCCCGCCGCGCCGCCGAAGTAGTGCGCGAGGAAGGTGATCTTGTCGCCGCCCTTGCCGAAGACCGGGTACGAGGCGGTGCCCGCGAGTCCCGTCGTCACCTTCGACGAGCCGAGCACGCCCTGCTGGTCGAGCGCCGTCCACAGCGCGGGCGCGGTCGCCCCGGCCCAGGCCACGAAGACGAGGTCCGGCTTCGCCGACTTCACCTGTCGCGCGAACGGCGTGAGGTCGGTCGCCGACGGCGGCGCGAGCACCTTCGAGACCTTCGCGCCCTCCTTGCCGAGCACGGCCCGCACGGCGGCCACGTTCGCCTGCCCGAAGGTCGAGTCCTGTGCGAGCACCGTGACCTTCTTGCCCTTCGCGTCGCCGAGCATCGCGGCGGCGGTGAGGGTGTCCTGGTAGGACTGGCGGCCCGAGCGGAAGGTGTACTTGTTGATGCCGGTGACGGCGTCGGTCGCGGCGGGCCCGTCGAGGAAGAGCACCTTGTTCTGCGCCGCGAGCGGCGCCATCTGGAGCGCGATGCCCGAGTCCGTCGTCCCGGCGAGGATCTTGTAGCCCTTGCCGATGAGGTCCTTGCCCGCCGCCGTCGCCTTCGCCGCGTCCCCCGCGTCGTCCCGCTCGGTCACCACGATCTTGTGGCCGCCCACCTTGTTCGTGCCCTTGGTGGCGTAGTCGAGACCCGCCTTGAAGCCCTGGAGGTACTGCTTGCCGTAGTCGGCGAGCGGCCCCGTCCTGGAGTAGACGAGCCCGACCTTCACGGGCGCGGACTCGCTCTTCGCCCCCTCGGAGCCGCCCGTCCCGGGCGAGGCGCAGGCGGAGAGGAGCAGTGTGCCGAGCGAGAGGGCCGCGAGGGCGGCGAGTCTTCCGGAGCGGGCAGGAGCGAGGGACATGGCGGACCGGCTTTCGCTGGGGCCACCACGTCCCCACGGGGGACGGACCTGCGACGGACGACGGTGGCGGCGCGGGTGAACTGTCGGCCAGACCGTAGGGGCCGCACGGCGGCGCCGGACATGGTGGCGCGCGCCGTACTCGCGGGGGGCGGGGTGTGGGCGGGGCACATGGAGGGTGGGTCAGCGGGGCGGGGCGGGGGCGCTGGGCGGCAGGTGGCGGGTGACCCACGGGTCGGCGGGGCCGATGAGGGCGCCCACGGCGTAGGGCCGCATGAACAAGACCCTGTCGAGTTCACCGCCGTCGAGGAAGGCGCAGTGGCGGAAGTCCGTCAGGTCGCGGAACTCGACGGAGCGGAAGTGTGCGGCGCGGTGGAAAACGGTGCCGGCGAAAACTGCGGAGAGGCGGAAGGCCGTGCGCTCGAAAAGGGCGGGCTCCAAGAATTCCGTTTGCGTGAAATCGCACCGCTTCCAGAACTCGATGTCCCTGAATACGGTGTCGTTCTGTAGCTGTGCCGACCCGAAATCCGCGCCGTTGCGGAATTGTGCGGACTCGCAGCGGAGGGCTCCCCCCACGGCGAGGCCGTGGAACGTTGCGATTCCGTAGCAGAAGAGCTTGCGGAGTGTCAGCGAACCCTCCGATGCCGAGTTCGGCATCCCGAACTCTCCTCTCACCTGCACGTTGGTAAAGGTGACGGCGCCCTGGAAATGCGCCGATTCGAAGGAGGCGGCGGCATCGAAGGTGACGTTTGAAAAGGTCACGCCCTGGCGGAATCCTGTCTCCTTGAATGAGGTATCGCCGTAGAAGTTCGCATTGCTGAAAATTGTGGCGTGGGAGAACAGAGCCCCCTCGAAGGACGCTTCTTCGAAGCTGACGTCGACCCATTCCGTCTGGCCCCCACCCGCGAACACGCACCCGTCGAACACGGCCGTGCCGAAGCGCGGACGCCCGCTGACGGGATCGCGGACGGCGGCCAGGACCTCTCCCAGCAGCCCCGGGTTTGTGCCGAGGCCCGCGGGGGGAGCGTTGTCGTAGTCCACGGAGCGGCTGAAGGTGGTCCCCGAGAAATCGACATCCGCTCCCGGCTCCAGCGCCGCGAGGTACGCGCGTCGCTCCCGGTGGCTCACGTGGACGAGGCATTGCGCGTGACCGGGCAGCGGGCGCGCCCGGCAGGTGCGGGAGAGCCCGCCGGCACAGCGCGGGCGCAACGGCAGGCCGGACGCCGCACTGGCCTCCAGCCGCCTGGCCAGGAGGCCGAAGCCTCCCGGGTAGAACCAGCCGTGGCGGTGGTCCCCGCGAGTGAACGAGGGCATGTCCGCCCACCGCCCGAGCGCGGGAAACAGGTACTCGCGCAGCGAACCGCTCAGCACGAGCGGGGTTCGCGTACTGGCCCGGGACGGCTCGGACCGCGTGAACTCCTCGGTCGCCGGGTCCAGAAGGAGCTCCCGCGCCTCCCGCGACGCCGCCGAGTCGCCGATCCCGATCGCGCGGCCGGCCACACCGTACGCGCCCGCGCACAGGAGCCTCGCCCGGTCCGACTCGGCGGCTTTCGCCAACCTCCCTAGTACGTACCTGAGTTCGGGCAGTCCGTTGCGCAGCACCAGCAGCACGCCGCGCGAGGTCCCGCGCTCACCCGGGCCGGGCGAGGCCGTCGGATACTCGAACCGCGCCCACTGCTCCGGGCTCCCGGGCAGGGACAGCCATTGCCCGAGGTCCACGGAATCGCTTGCGGACAGCAGGCGCACGGCCAGGTACATCGCTGTCTCCGGCTCGGCGGCGGCCTCTTCGGCGGCACCCGGACCCGGCACCCCCGCCGCCAGAAACAGATCCCGCACGTCCTTGTCCCCGAGCAGTCGCGCCATCGGAACCGCCGCGAGCAGCGTGCCCGGACGCCGCGGCGTCGCGATCATCCCGACGACCGCGTCGCCCTGGAGCACGGGCGCGCCCGCGAGGCTCGCCGGGCCGATCCGGCTGTCCGGCTCCAGGAGGTCCACGACCAGCCCCGAGCGCAGCCGTCTCGTAACCCCCCGCAGCACGAGTTCGCGCCCGCGCGGGTGCCGCCCCCGCACGCTCACCAGCGCCTCGTTCCCCCCGCTGGGCAGCCGCCCCCACCGTGGCGGCCGGTGACCCCCGTACGGCGTGGACGCGGGGTGCCGGCCCGGTTCCTCCGCCGTCAGGAGGGCCGCGTCCACCTCGTCGCGCCCGAGCCACAGCACCCGGCACGACAGCCTTCGCCCCTCGACCCGCACCCACAACGGCCCCGTCGTCTCGCGCACCACCTCCCGGCACGTCAGTACGACGCGCTGCGACAGGAGCGTCCCGAGCCCCACCGTGTGCCCGCGCTCGTCCAGGAGCGGCACGACCCGCACCGCGGGACCGTTCCCCGGCCCGCCTTCGAACGGCCCCTGCGCGAAGGCTTCGCCTTCCGCCGGGACGGTCCGCCCCGGCTCGCCGCCCCGCACCCGTACCGCCCCGAACTCCCCGGTCTGCGGGCGGATATGGGCCAGGTGATCCCACAACTCCCGCCGCACCAGGGTCCGTACGCGCGTGACATCGCCCCGCAGCTGCGAGCCGAGTAGCGCTTCGCGCACGCCGGGGCGGAAGTCGAGGAGGAGGTCGTCGGGGCTGGTGCCGGGGGGCGGCGCGGTCCACGGGTCGAGGAGGCCGCCGAGGGCGACCTCGGCCAAGTGCCCCTGGTCGGAGCCCTGGAGGAGGGCATGGCGCACGAGCGTCATGACGGGAAGTGTCAGCGGGACCGCGGAGAGGTGGGCGGCCAGGCGCTGCGCGAGGGGCGAGGCCGTCTCCTGGAAGCGGAGCACCGCGTCGAGCCCCTGCCGCCGCGGGCCGGGCGCCGCCGGGCCGGGCTCCGGGGCCAGCGGCAGGCATGCCGTCGTGTGCCAGCGGCCGTCCCCCGCGAGGAGGCGGGCCAGGACCGCGAGGCGGTCGGGGGCCGCCGAGACGACCGGCACGACCGGGCCCGGGGCGCCCGCCGCGCGCCGCGTCCGCCGGCCCGCGGGCGCCGCGCTCCAGGCCCGTACCGCCGTACCGGGCCGGTCCGCGCGCACCACCCCTTGCGCCGGCCGGACCGCGCCGCGCGCCCACAGGCGTTCGGGGAGCACGTCGAGCACAGCGACCGCGTGGTGGCGCCGCCACTGGGCGAGGACGTCGAGCAGCGGCCGCCCGCGCCAGCCGTCCGCGACGAGATCCGTGCACACCAGCACGAGCCGGTGCCCGGAGGGCTGGGCGAGTTCCCTCGGGTGCCGGGGTGCGGCGCCCGGCGCGTGCGCGACCATCGGGGTGCCGCCCGCCGCGGTGCCGCTCAGATGCCATGTGCGGACGTCGCGGAAGACGCCGCTGCGCGTGAGGGCCCGGCGCAGCTCGGCGACGAGATCCGTCCACAACAGCATCGAGTGGTGCGTGTCCACGACGAGCGCGAGATCGAGCCAGCGCGAGGCCGCGGGGCGCAGCACCGGCGTCAACACCCGCTGCCGCACGCTGTGTTCGACGGTCGCCTCCTCGTCGATCTCCTCACCCGCGCCGCGCACGGCCCGCCGCCCCACCGGCCGCAGCGCGCGCATCACGGCGAGTGGGTCGTCGAGCGCGGGCGCGCGCGGCACGCGCAGCGGCACTCCGCGCGGCCCGGCGGGCGCCTCGCGCGCGCCGCCGCCGAGGCGCGGGAACAATCGCGTGGGGGCACGGGTCACGGGCGGAACGGGTTCGGGACCCACGGGCTCCGGGCGGGTGGGCGCGGGTCCCGTGGCGGCCGGTGGCGAGGCGGGCACCGGACCCGGGGGCGCGGGCGGGGGGCGCCGTACCGCCGCGTCAATGCGCGCGGCGATCCACAGGACATCGGCGAGCTCTTCGGGGCCCGCGTCGATCCCGTGCGCGGCGAAGGCGCCGAGGAGAGCCGCGAAGCCGTCACCGGTACGGGGGCCTCCGCCACCGGCTTCCGTCTCCGTGGCGGTACGGGCGGCGGTACGGGCCTCTCCGGCCGTGCGGGCCTCTCCGGCCGTGCGGGCCTCTCCGGCCGTGCGGGCCTCCTCGCCACCGGCCCCCGCCGCCCCGGCGGTACGGTCCTCGCCGCCCGCTCCCCCCGCGCCGTTCACGCCGTCGGCCCCGTGAGTCTCCGCATGACCGTGTCGAGGAACTTCTCGCGGTCGGCCTCGTCCGGCCACGCCTCGCTGAGCCGCAGCTGGATCGCGTTGAGGAGCTGATCGGTCGCGAGGTCGCCCTCGGCCCGGCGCTCGACGAAGTCCTTGACGAACCGCGCGTACTCGGGGTGCTCGGTGACATCGACGGCGAGCCGCTTGCGGACGATCCGGGCGAGCTTCTCCTCGTTGGGCGGCTCCATGCGCAGGCGCACGCAGCGGCGCAGGAACGCGGGCGGGAAATCGCGCTCTCCGTTGCTCGTCATGACCACCACGGGGAAGTACCGGCACTGCACCTGACCGCCCGTGATCGTCGCCGGTCCCGCCTCGTGATCCGCGGTCGCGACGGCCACGGTGGGCTCGTCGAGCGCCGTACGGGACAGCTCGGGAATCGCGAAGCCGCCGTCCTCGAAGACCGTCAGGAGGTCGCCGGGCAGGTCGATGTCGCTCTTGTCGATCTCGTCGATGAGCAGCACCCGCGGCTGCTCGGCGGGCAGCAGCGCGGTGCCGAGCGCGCCGAGCCGCAGGAAGCGCGAGAGGGACGTCCGCGCGGCGGCCGGGGCCGCACCGCCGCGCGGCCTCGCCCGGCCCGCCGCCCCGCCGCGCCTGCCCGCGCCGCCCCGCCGGCCGGCCGCCCCCGTCGTGACCCGCAGCTGTTCGAGGCTCGCCTCCTGGAGCCGCCCGATCGCGTCGTACTGGTACAGGCCCTCGCGCAGCACGCTGCGGCTGGTGATCGGCCAATGCAGGACCGGGCCGAGGCCGAGGTCCGTCGCGATGCTGTGCGCGAGGCTGGATTTGCCGGTCCCCGGCTTGCCCGTGACGAGGAGGGGGCGGCGCAGGTAGAGCGCCGTGTTGACGGCGTCCGTCTCCGCGTCGTCGGGCACGTAGTCGGCGCCGCGCGCCCGGGTCCGCTCCCACGCGGGCCCCTCGGCCCCGGCCGGCGGGTGCGCGCCCTCGCCGTTGAACGCGCGCCAGGGCGGCGCCGGGGTGGAGAGGAGCCTGGCCCGCCGCTCCGCGCTCGTCCCCGACCCCTGGTAGAGCCACCAGTCCTTCACTGTCCGCATCCTCCGTCGCTGTCTCACCGGGCTTGATTCACCGGGCTTTTTCTCGTCAGGCCAGGGACCGGTTGTCCGTCACGCACGAGGGGTCGTCCCACAGCACCCCGAAGGGCGCCCCCGTCGTGTGCCGCAGGGTGCGCACCGCGCCGGGCAGCGCGAGGACGTCGATATCGGCGGGCCGCTCGGCGACGCGCGCGAGGAGCGGCGCCGCGGGCTGCCCGTCGCGCCGCCACACGGCGACCGGCACCCCCGATTCGAGTACCGCGTCGAGCACGAGCGCCGTCGTCGCGTGCTCGGTGTGCGTCACCACACACGCGGGCCCCTCGCCCGCCTCCAGCTCGGCCGCGAGCGCGTCCGTGACCTCGGCGGCCGTCAGGACCCGTACCGCGTCCGGGTGCCGGCCGCCGTGCGCGCACAGCCACGCCCACGTACGGTCCCACGCCGAGCCGTGCGCGGGCCGGTCCTCCGGGCATGACACGACGACCTCGTACAGCGTCCCGAGCGCGCGCGGCCCGCGGCGCGGGTGCGGCACGGGCCACTCGTCGAAGGGCTCGGCGAGCAGCCCGAAGGGCACGTCGACGACGACGCGCGCGGGCGCGGGCCCGCCGTCCGCGCGCGCCTCGGCGAGCTGGTCGAGCAGCGCCGTACGGACCTCGGCGAGCGAGAGCGCGCCCGCGGACTCCCACACGAGCCGTGAGCGCTCGCGGCGCAGCCACACCCGTACGAGGTAGCGCTCGGGCCGCGCGGCGGGTTCGAGCCGGACGACGAGCGTCGCGGTGTGCCCGGCAGGGTGCGGCGGCGGGAGAGCGGGGGCGCCGAGCCGCTTGCCTGTCGTCTTCTCCCACTTCTCAAGCCGCCGCGCCCACGCCCGCTCGCCGCCGCCTGCCGCGCGCCCACTGGGGGCGGCCGCGTCAACTCCCGCGTCGTTCCCCGCGTCTCCGGTCTCCGTGGCGCGGTGGCGCAGGAAGCGGACGAAGGGCAGGACGAGCGGGAGCCCCGCGCGCTCGCCGTGCCGCGCGTCGAGGTCGTGTGCGATCTCGATGAGCGAGGAGGCGGGGAGCCCCGGGGTCGGCGGGGGCGCGCACCCCGCTTGCGCGAAGGCCCAGGCGTAGGCGTCGTACGTGTACGGGGGCAGCGGGTGGGCGGCGAAGGCATGGCCGAGTTCGTCCCAGGCCCGCTGGTCGAGCCGGGGCGCGGGCGCGGGAAGCGCCTCGGCGGAGCCCGGGACGAGGTCGAGGAACGAACAGCCGTCCCAGTCCTGGTCCTTGAGGAACTGCGGGGTCTGCCACGCCCTGCCCTTGGCGCGCAGCTCGGCGAAGCGCGCGTTGATCTCCCGGCACACGGCGGTGAGTTCGCGCGCCGCCGCGTCGAGGGTGCGGGTCCCGAGCGCGGCGAGCAGTTCCTCGGTGAACGCCCCGGCCGCGTGGGCCCCGTTGTTCCCCGCGGCCTCGCCCGGCGCGCTCGCGTACACCCGGAACTGCTTGCGCCAGGGCAGCGGGGTGCCGCCGCCGTAGTCGTGCGTGGGGACGTTCACGCGCTCGTCCAGGGGGGTCGGCAGGCGGCACGCGTCGACGAGGGTCGCCTGCCGGGTGTAGCCGCGCGCCGCGACGGAGTCGCTGTGCCACCAGTGGAGGGCCGCGTCGAGGTTGAGGTGGCGCAGGAGGTGGGGCGTCGCGTCCTGGTACAGCAGCAGCATCTCGGCGCGGCCGCGGGACTGGAAGCCGTGCCCTGCCCAGTAGATCCACAGGAATTCGCCGTCGCATGCCGCGAGGTCGTCGAAGAGCGCGTGCTCGACATGCGCCCCGGTCGCCTCGGTGTACCGCTCGCGCAGTTCCTCCAGGCCGCGCCAGTCGAGCGCCGCCGGGTCGTCGAGCGGCGAGAGCAGCAGCCGTACGTTGGCCTGCGGCACCCCGGCGGTCCCGGTGAGCCAGCGCGCGAAGCGCAGCGCGTCGCGCGCGGGGCCGCTCAGGTCCCAGTCCGCACCCATGCCCTCGTAGCGCTCGACGCCGACGACGAGCGCGAACGTCCTCTTGGGTGAGGCGACGTGGCTGTGCACGGGCTGGTGCGGAAACCTCACGCGCTCACGACCGGGGAGGTGCGGGCTCACTCGCCGTCCGTGACAGCGGCGGCGAGTCGCTCGTAGAGCGCGGGCAGTTTCCAGTACGCGCTGTGGCAGGGCAGGAAGGGCTGCCCGCTGCTCAGCTCGTGGTCCCGCACGCGCGCGTCGCCGGGGAAGACCGGCTCGGCGAGGTACGCGAGGAGGTCCTGCCGGTCGAAGAAGTTGAGCCACTCCGGGAAGCCGGCCGGGAGCGGTTGCCCGGGTGCGAGCGAGGCGAGCGCGCCGATCTCGTGGAGGTACGGGGCCTGCGAGCCGACCGTGACGAGGAGGCGGACGCCGGGCAGCGGCGCGCCCTCGGCCGCCGCCTCCGCGAGCAGGTCGAAGAGCGCGATCCCGCCGAGGCTGTGCCCGATGAGGACGGTCGGGCCGGGGTGCGCGGCGATCTCCTCGCGCAGGTGGGCGCGGAGTTCGTGGCCGCGCGCCTGGTAGCGCAGGATGTCGCCGAGGAAGGGGGAGCTGGACCCGGTGAGCCGGCCCCGGCTCATGCCGAGCGCGCGCTGACCGCCCAGCCGCATCGCGAGCCCCCCGAAGACCCCGGCGACCTTGCGGCCCGCGCCCGCGCGCGCTTCCCCGCCGAGCAACGCGGTCAGGAGCAGCAGGAGTTGGTCCCGTTCCGCGCCCGAGCACTCCGCCTCCTCGCCGGCCTCCGCGAGCGTCGCGGCGACGAGGGCCCGGGCGAGGGCCCCGGCGAACTCGCGCGCCGCGCCGCTCCCTTCGGCCCGTCGTGCGGCGCGCGCCGTCTCCGGGGCCTCGCCGATCCAGGCGAGCGCGAGAGGGTACGCGACGGACAGCCCCGTATCGTCCAGCAGAGCCGCCAAGTCGTCGCCTGGGGGCGGCAGTTCACGCAGCAGTTCGAGCACGCCGAGCCCCGCGGCCCGTACCCCCGGCGGCCCGTAGCCGGTGTCCTCCCAGCCTGTCTCGGCGGCGAGCCGCAGCGCGCACAGCGGGTCGACGAGGAGCAGCCCCCACTCGTCGGCGACCGGGTCGCCGGGCGCGTCGTCGCCCGGGGCGGCCGCGGGGGTACGCGGGTCCTCCGCCGGGGTACGGGGGCGGCGCCGCGCGGGCACCGAACGGGCCCGCCCGTCCGGGAGCGCGAGCGCCCCGAAGCGGTCCCCCCAGTAAGGGGAGTCGACCACGGCCCCGGGCAGCACCTTGCCGAGGCCCTCCCGTATCCGCCCGGTGAGCACCTCGTGGCGCTCGTGCCGTACCCCCGTGCCGTGGACGAACAGAAAACGCATACCGGCCCCCGTCGGTCGATGGTCCGCGGAAAGACGATAGCGGCGCAGAGGCGGGAGGGCGGGGGAGTCGCGCGAAATCCACCCGGGGACGTGATGGGCCGGCGGGGCGTTCGGGCGGGGCGTGCGCACGCCGGGAATGTCACCCTCGGTTACGATGCTCACGCCGCGCGGGCAGGCGTGGCGGGGCTCGGAAAGGCGAGGTGGCAGGGGTCGTGCTGAGGGAAGTCACCGCCACCCGGTACGTCGAGCCCTTGCACGGGGGTGGCTCCGTGCCCGGCGTCGTCGAGGCCGACGACCTGGGCACGTATGTCGTCAAGTTCACCGGGGCCGCGCAGGGGCGCAAGGCGCTCGTCGCGGAGGTGATCGTGGGGGAGCTGGGGCGGCGGCTCGGACTCCGCGTGCCCGAGCTGGTGCTCGTGGACTTCGATCCGGCGCTGGGCGCGGGGGAGCCGCATCAGGAGGTGCGGGAGCTGCTCGACGCGAGCGGCGGGGTCAACCTCGGGATGGACTACCTGTCGGGGGCGGAGGACTTCGTCGCGGGGGAGTTCGCCGTCGATCCGGTCGAGGCGGGGCGGATCGTGTGGCTCGACGGACTCACCGCGAACGTCGACCGCACCGTGCACAGCACCAACCTGCTCGTGTGGCCCACGCGCGGCGTCGCGCCGCCGCGCCTGTGGCTCATCGACCACGGCGCCGCGCTCGTCTTCCACCACCGCTGGGCGGGGGCCGAGGACGCCCGGGGCAAGGCGTACGACTTCCGGGCGCACGCCCTCGGCGGCTACGCGCCCGACACGCGCGCCGCCGACGCCGAGCTGGCCCCGCGGGTCGGCGAGGAGCTGCTGCGCGAGGTCGTCGCCCTCGTACCGGACGCGTGGCTCGCCGAGGAGGAGGGCTTCGCCACGCCGGGCGAGGTCAGGGACGCGTACGTACGCCAACTCGCCGAGCGCGCCGCACTCTCCCCCCGCTGGCTCCCCACGGACTTCCCGACCGCGACCGAACTCTCCGAGGCCGAGCAGCGCCGCAGGAACCGCACCCTTGCGGGCCGCCCGGCCTGGCTCCAGCACGTCCCGGACCTGCACGGACGCTGAGTATTCAGCCCCTCCGGCGTTTGAGGAGCGGGGTTTGGGGCGGAGCCCCAAAAAATGGGGCCTGGGGCTCCGCCACAGGGGGCTTCGGGGCGAAGCCCCGGCCCCTTCAGCCCCTCAGCCGCGCATACGCCGGAACCGTGAGGAAGTCCGCATACGTATCGGCGAGCGCGACCTCCAGGAGCAGCGCGTACGCCTCGTCCCAGCGGCCCGCCGCATACGCCTCCTCGCCCAGCTCGGCGCGGAGCGCGGCCAGGTCCTCGTCGGCGACCCGGCGCACCAGCTCGCGCGTGACGAGGACGGGCGCGCCCTCGTGCTCGACCTCGACGCCCGCGTTGATCCACTGCCACAGCTGCGAGCGGGAGATCTCGGCCGTCGCCGCGTCCTCCATCAGGTTGAAGATCGCGACCGCACCCGAGCCGCGCAGCCACGCCTCGATGTAGCGGATGCCGACCCGCACCGCGTTGACGACACCGTCGTAGGTCGGCCGCGCCTCCAGCGAGTCGATCGCGATGAGGTCGCTCGCGGCCACGTCGACGTCCTCGCGCAGCCGCTCCTTCTGGTTCGGGCGCTCGCCGAGCACCGCGTCGAAGGACTCCAGGGCGACGGGGACGAGGTCGGGGTGCGCGACCCAGGAGCCGTCGAAACCGTCCGCCGCCTCGCGGTCCTTGTCGGCACGGACCTTCGCGAAGGCGGTCTTGTTGACCTCCGGGTCCTTGCGCGAGGGGATGAACGCGGCCATACCGCCGATCGCGTGCGCGCCGCGCTTGTGGCAGGTGCGCACGAGGAGTTCGGTGTACGCGCGCATGAACGGGGCCGTCATCGTCACGGCGTTGCGGTCCGGGAGGACGAACTTGGCACCGCCGTCACGGAAGTTCTTCACGATGGAGAAGAGGTAGTCCCAGCGGCCCGCGTTGAGCCCGGCGGCGTGCTCGCGCAACTCGTAGAGGATCTCCTCCATTTCGTAGGCGGCGGTGATCGTCTCGATGAGGACGGTCGCGCGGACGGTGCCGTGCGGGATGCCCAGCTTCTCCTGGGCGAGCGTGAACACGTCGTTCCACAGCCGCGCTTCGAGGTGCGACTCCGTCTTCGGCAGGTAGAAGAACGGGCCGAGGCCGCGCGCGGCGAGCCGCTCGGCGTTGTGGAAGAAGTAGAGCCCGAAGTCGACGAGCCCGCCGGGGACGGCCTCGCCGTCGACCTCCAGGTGGCGTTCGTCCAGGTGCCAGCCGCGCGGGCGGACCACGACGGTGGCCAACTCCCCTTCGGGGCGCAGTGCGTAGCTCTTGCCGGTGCGTGCGTCGGTGAAGTCGATCTTCCGCTCGAAGGCGTCGATCAGGTTGGCCTGGCCGCCGATGACGTTCTCCCAGGTGGGCGCGGAGGCGTCCTCGAAGTCGGCGAGCCACACCTTGGCGCCCGAGTTGAGCGCGTTGATCGTCATCTTGCGGTCGGTCGGGCCCGTGATCTCGACGCGGCGGTCCTGGAGCGCCTCGGGGGCGGGCGCGACGCGCCAGGAGTCGTCCTCGCGGATCGCGCGCGTCCCGGGCAGGAAGTCGAGCGAGGCGGTACGGGCGATCTCCGCGCGGCGCTCGGCGCGGTGCGCGAGGAGCTCGGCGCGGCGCGGCGCGAAGGCGCGGTGCAGCTCGGCGAGGAAGGCGAGGGCGGCCGGGGTGAGGATCTCCTCCTGCCGGCTCGCGTGCGGGGCGTCGGCGACGACGACGGCGGGAGCGGGTGCGGACATGAGGGGCACTCCTTCGGCTTCGGCGGGGGCGGCACGTCGTGCATGGCACTGCGTGCCATGCGGGTTCGGGGGCGGGTGGTGAGGGATGTGGGGTGTGTGAACGGAAAGACCCACGTTTTCCGCTTGCTAGTGGATACTAGTTTTCTTATGGCGGAAGTCAATGGCTGGGGTCCTTCGGGTCGATGTCCCTCGGTGCCATCCCGGTCGGCCGCGTGGCTCAGGGCGTCCCGCGCAGCCGCCGCAGGTCCTCGGGTGTGTCGATGTCGTACGGCTCGCAGAGGTCCCCGCACTCCACGAGCCGGATCTCCCTCGCGTGCTCCCGCAGGTAGGCCCGCGCCCCCTGGTCGCCCGCGGCCCCCGCCGCGACCCCCGCCCAGTGCGCGGCACCGAGCAGTACCGGGTGTCCGCGCTCGCCGCCGTAGGCCGCCGCGGCGAGCGTCGCGGGACCCTCGTGCGCGGCGAGGACGCGCGCCACCGCCTCCGGCGTGATCCCCGGCTGGTCCACGAGCAGTACGAGCGCCGCGCGTGCCCCCGTCCCGGCGAGCGAGGCGAGACCGGCCCGCAGCGAGGACCCCATGCCCGTCTCCCACGCCGGGTTGCGCACCCACGCCTCCGGCGCCGCCCCGGCGCGCTCCCCGGCCGCGCGCGCCCCCTGTGCCCCGGCCCCCGTCACGACGTGCACGCGCCCGCAGCCACCCGCCCGCGCGAGGGCGACGGCACGCGCGACGAGCGGTGAACCCCCGTACTCCAGAAGCGCCTTGGGTCTTCCCCCGAGTCGCCGCCCGCCCCCGGCCGCGAGCACGATCCCGGCCGTCCCGCCCTCCGCTCCCGTCGTCACCGCTGCCTCCCTCCGGCCGGTCCGTACCGGCGCGCGTGTGCGGCGACCCTACGGGCGGGGCGCGTACGGCGCGGGTGGGGCGTGTACCGGCTGGCGTGTCGGCGCGCGGTGGCGAATACTGGGCACCGTTCGCGCTGCCGTGCGCCTGACCAGCCGCGGCCGGCGAACGAATTCGGGTAGACGCACGAGGACGTGCGGAGGGGGAGGAGTGCCGCTTGTGACCGGTACGGACCGGACGGGTGTGCCCGTCGTCGGCGCGGGAGGAACGGCGGGCGGACGGCGGCCCGTCGAGGAGCAGGAGGACCCGCGCATCGCGGAGTTGCGCGAGGCCGTGACGGTCCTGCGCCGCGCTCTTGCCGCGCTGCCCGCCCATCTCCCCGACAGGGACCTCGCCGAGGAGGAACTCGCCGCGCTGACCGGCCTCCTGTCCGGCCCGGCTCCCAGCCCGGCCGCCCTCAGCGGTCCCCTCCTGCGCCTCGCGGCGACCACGGGCTCGGTGAGCGCCCTCGCCCCCGCCCTCGCCCGACTGCGCGCGGCGGTCGAGCTGTTCGGGGGTGCGGGCGGGCGCTGAGCGGGGGCTCGGACGTACGGGTGCGGGCGGACGGGGTGCGGGCGGACGGGGCGCGGCGTGGGCGTGCGGGGCGCGGCGTGGGCGTGCGGGGCGCGGTGGCGGCTCCGGCGCGTAGGGCGTGCCCGCGGCGCCACCCCGTCCGCCCGCGCGGGACGCCGCCCCAAGGGGCTTCGCTACGCCTGCTCCGCGCGGCGCGCGAGTGCCTCGGACAACTCGGCCGCGACCTGCCGCAGTACCGGTACGTGACGCGCCATCGCCTCGTCGGTGAGGCGGCCCGCCGGGCCCGAGACCGAGAGCGCCGCCGTCGTGGGGGAGTGCGGGACGGACACCGCGAGGCAGCGCACCCCGATCTCCTGCTCGTTGTCGTCGACCGCGAAGCCGCGCGCCCGCACGTCGTCGAGCGCCGCGAGGAAGGACTCGGGGGTCGTCAGGGTGCGGTCGGTCGCCGCGGGCATGCCCGTACGGGCGAGCAGCGCGCGCACCTCGCCAGGGGCGCTGTCGGCGAGGAGGGCCTTGCCCACCCCCGTCGAGTGCGGCAGGACCCGGCGGCCGACCTCGGTGAACATGCGCATCGAGTGCTTCGAGGGCGCCTGTGCCACGTACACGACCTCGTCGCCGTCGAGCAGTGCCATGTTCGCCGTCTCGCCCGTCTCCTCGACGAGCCGTGCGAGATAGGGGCGCGCCCACGTGCCGAGCAGCCGCGAGGCGGACTCGCCGAGCCGGATCAGGCGCGGGCCCAGCGCGTATCTCCGGTTCTCCTGCTGGCGTACGTAACCGGTCGCGACGAGCGTGCGCATGAGGCGGTGGATCGTGGGGAGCGGGAGGCCGCTGCTCGTGGCGAGTTCGCTCAGGCCGACCTCGCCGCCCGCGTCCGCCATGCGCTCAAGGAGGTCGAAGGCGCGCTCCAGGGACTGCACGCCCCCGGCGACCGCGGACTTCGGGGGAGCGGCGGTGTCGCTGGTGCTCGGCGTCGGCACGGCGCGGTCCTTTCAGGGGACGGACGGGCGAAGCAGCAGCCTACCGGGCGGGACGTTTCGGGCCGCACCGAGGACCTTGTTACGTGAAAGTTTATTTCCGGTTACCGAAAAGGAGCAGGGTGGGTCGCCTTGTGCGGCGCTCTTGACGGGGTGCTTGGGGCGGCAGAGACTCACGGCAGGGATTCAACAGAACGTTGAACGCTTTCGCAGGCGTCGACCAGGGGGCCCGCCATGACCGCCGCCGCACCGCCCGACCTCCTCCTCCGCTCCACCCGCACCGTGCTCCCGGAGGGCCCGCCGCGCCCCGCCGCCGTCGCGGTCACGGGCCCCGTGATCAGCGCGGTCCTTCCGTACGAGAGCGCGGCGCCCGAGGGCTGTCGCGTGCGCGACCTCGGCGACGACGCCCTGCTGCCCGGCCTCGTCGACACGCACGTCCACGTCAACGACCCCGGGCGCGCCCACTGGGAGGGCTTCACGACCGCGACCCGCGCGGCCGCCGCCGGGGGCGTCACGACACTCGTCGACATGCCGCTCAACTCCCTCCCGCCCACCACCACCGTCGACCACCTGCGCCGCAAGCGGGAGGTCGCGGCCCCGCGCGCGCACATCGACGTCGGTTTCTGGGGCGGCGCGATCCCCGGCAACGCGGCCCACCTGCGGCCACTCCACGACGCCGGGGTCCTCGGCTTCAAGTGCTTCCTCTCCCCGTCCGGCGTCGAGGAGTTCCCCCCGCTGGACGCGGCGGGCCTCGACACGGCCCTCGCCGCCCTCGCCGCGTTCGACGGCCTCCTCCTCGTGCACGCCGAGGACCCCCACCACCTCGCCACCGCACCCCAGCGCCCCGGCCCCCACTACCGCGACTTCCTCGCCTCGCGTCCCCACGCCGCCGAACGCGAGGCCGTCCGCCTCCTGTTGGAGGCCGCGGCCCGCCATCCCGGCGCCCGCGTCCACGTCCTGCACGTCTCCAGCGCCGACGTGCTGCCGCTCATCGCCGAGGCGAAAGCGGCCGGAGCGCGCGTCACCGCCGAGACCTGCCCGCACTTCCTCACCCTCACCGCCGAGGAAGTCCCGGACGGCGCGACGGAGTTCAAGTGCTGTCCGCCCATCAGGGAGGCCGCCAACCAGGAGGCCCTGTGGCAGGCGCTCGCGGACGGCACGCTCGACTGCGTCGTCTCCGACCACTCCCCGTCGACCGCCGACCTCAAGTCGCCTGACTTCGCCAGCGCTTGGGGCGGGATCTCCTCGCTCCAGCTCGGCCTGCCCGCCGTCTGGACGGCGGCGCGGGCGCGCGGGACGGGGCTCGCCGACGTCGTGCGCCGTATGTCCACCGCACCCGCGGCCCTCGCGGGGCTCACCACGAAAGGCGCTCTCGCGCCGGGCAGGGACGCCGACTTCACGGTCTTCGCCCCCGAGGCCGAATTCACCGTCGAGCCCACTCGCCTCCACCACCGCAACGCCGTCACCGCCTACGCCGGCCGCACCCTGCGCGGCGTCGTCCGCTCCACCTGGGTGCGGGGCCGACGTGCGTACACAGAAGGCGAGTTCACCGCACCCCAGGGGAAACTGCTGCGCCGGGAGCCGTGACCGCGCGCACCTCCGAAGCGACGAAAGGAACCACGCCCGCCGTGACCGCGACGCCCCCTGCCTTCACCGGCCCCGCCCAGCCCTACACCGGCGGCGACCCCTACGCCGACTACCGCGCCACCGCACACCCCTTCACGCACCTCCCCGACCTCGCGGACCGCGGGCTCGGCGGCTGCGTCGTCGCCGCCAACGACGAGTTCTTCGCCGAGCGCGAGAACCTGCTCGCCCCCGACCGCCCCCGCTTCGAACCGGACGCGTACGGCCACAAGGGCAAGATCATGGACGGCTGGGAGACCCGCCGCCGTCGCGGCACGGGCCCCGCGCACCCCTGGCCGGACGCCGAGGACCACGACTGGGCGCTCATCCGCCTCGCGACCCCCGGCGTCGTGCGCGGACTCCTCGTCGACACCGCCCACTTCCGCGGCAACCACCCGCGCGCGGTGAGCGTCGAGGCCGCCGCGCTGCCGGGCCACCCGAGCCCCGAGGACCTGCTCGCCCCCGGCGTGCGGTGGACAACTCTGATACCGCGTACGGAAGTCGGCGGGCACGCGGCGAACGGTTTCCCCGTCGCGGTCGCACGCCGGTTCACGCACGTACGGCTGCGGCAGTACCCGGACGGGGGGATCGCCCGGCTGCGCGTGTACGGGGACGTCGTGCCCGATCCGCGCTGGCTCGCCGCGCTCGGCACCTTCGACCTCGCCGCGCAGGAGCACGGCGGCCGCGCCGAGGACGCCTCCGACCGCTTCTACTCGCCGCCCGCCAACACACTGCGCCCGGGGCGTTCGCGATCCATGCACGAAGGCTGGGAGACGCGGCGGCGGCGCGACGACGGGCACGACTGGGTGCGGTACGCGCTCGCCGGGCACGGCGAGATCCGTGCCGTCGAGATCGACACCGCCTGCTACCTCGGCAACGCCGCGGGCTGGGCGGCGCTCTCGGTGCGCGAGGACGAGGGGCCGTGGGCCGAACTCCTCCCGCCCACCCGCCTCCAGCCCGACACCCCGCACCGCTTCCTCCTCGACCACCCCGTCCACGCGACCCACGCGCGCCTCGACATCCACCCCGACGGCGGCGTCTCGCGACTGCGGCTGCACGGGAGTCTGAGCGAGCGAGGCATGAGTGAACTGGCTCGGAAAGTAGGGGAATTGGGTGGCTGAGGCGCCTGCGGTGCGGGGGCGTGCCGGGGGCGCGTGGCCCTTGGGTCGCGTACGCCCGGGGGCGCGTGGTCCGCGCCGGCACACGCCGCGTGCACCAGCCGTTCACCAACACACGTAACTTTCACCCGGGTTGACATGGACACCGGCATCTACGCGCGTCATCGTGGATGCCATGCGACGACACCCCCACACCTTGTCCCGCACCCCCCGACTCGCCGCCCTCACCGCGCTCGGTGCCGCCCTCCTGATCGGCGGCCCGGCGGCCACCGCGCAGGCGCAGGCGCAGGACCCGTCCCCCGTCTCCGCCACCGTCCTCACCCGGGCCGACGCGGCCGCGGTCGGCGACATCTGTTCCTCGGCCCTGCCGAGCCAGGCCCACGACACGCTCGAACTCATCGACGAGGGCGGCCCGTTCCCGTACCCGCAGGACGGCATCGTCTTCCAGAACCGCGAGGGAGTCCTCCCCGACCAGTCCACCGGCTACTACCACGAGTACACCGTGAAGACACCCGGCTCCTCGGACCGCGGCGCGCGCCGCGTCGTGACCGGCGAGAAGACCGACGAGGACTACTACACCTCCGACCACTACGCGAGCTTCGACCTGATCGACTTCACCTGCTGAACCGGCGGAGCCCGCGCACCGACCATTTCCCCCGGCGCCCCGCCGGTAGCCGGCACCCACCGGCGCAGGCGCCTCCCGCCCCACCGCGCGTCCCCCCACGGCTCGACGGCGCACGGTGGGGCGGCGTGCCGGTGCCAGGACGTCCTCACCGCGATGACGCGCCGACGCCCACGGACCCGCGCGAACGCGGCGAACCCCTCGCCCTGCTGCTCGCCTCCGAGGCCCCGATCCACGGCGGGTACGGCTATGGTCCGGCGACCCGCACGACCCGGCTGGCCGTGCCGCGCGACAAGGCCGCCTTCGAGCCACCGCGCGCGGGCGCGGCGCCCGGGACCGGTTCGATCGAGGTGCTGCGGCGCGCCGAGTGCGGGGAGATCCTGGAGCGGGTCTACGACACGTACCGCCGCGCCCAGCCGGGCGCCCTCTCCCGGCCGCACCGCCGGTGGTCCCTGCGCGCGGGCCAGCCGCTGGTCTCCGCCGCGCCGCGCCTCACCGCCGTCCACCGGGACGCACACGGCCTCCCCGACGGGTACGCGAGCCACTCCCTCGCGTCCGAGACCCTCACCGCCGACGAGCTCGTCACCACCGACGACGCCTGTTCACCGCCCTGGCCGGCTTCCTCCTCGGCCACGACCTGGCCACCAGGACCGTCATCAAACACGTCCCGCCCGGGCACCCGCTGCGCTGGAGGTTCGCGGACCCGCGCGCGGGCGAGGCGACCGAGGACACCGACTGGCTCTGGGTACGGCTCCTCGACAATACCGGCGCGCTGACCGCGCGCGCCGGGGGCGCGGACGGCGAACTCGTCCTCGACGTCGACCGCCACCTGGCACCGTCCACCTCGGCGGCACCGCGCCGAGCATCCTCGTACGGGCCGGGCACATCCGCGCCCACGGCCCCGACGCCGCCGCCCGGGCCGACGCCCTCTTCCGCGCCGCGCACGTCCCGCCCCGGTCCCGCACCCGGGGCGGCCTGCGGCGGCGAGCGGGCCACCGCGACTTTCGTACCGCCCCGTGGACTTTCGGATGATCCTTCGTCCGGGCCGCCCGCCCGGCGGTCCCAGACCCGTAGATTTGTCGATGATGACGACAGAGGCGGCACCCGGACCGCGGACCGGGCAGGAGGACGGGACGGCCCCCGGTGCCCGTGGACGGACGCGGGCCGGGGCCGTCGTCGCCCGCCTGCGCGCCGTACCGCCGAGGGGTGCCGCGCGCCGCGAGCCCCGCGGCCCCGTGCGGCCCGAGTACCCGTGGCTGCTCCCCTCCGCCGTCGCCGGCCTCACGCCGGCGCGCCGGGCGCGGCGCACCGTGCGGGACTGGCTCGTCGACGGCCTCTGCTTCCTCTCGGCGCTCCTCGTCGGCGTCATCGGTCTCGACACCCTCAGCCGCAACGCCTCCCACGCCGAGGTCCTCGTCGACGTCGTGCTCGGCTTCCTCGCCTGCTGCGCCCTGTGGGCGCGCCGCCGCGCGCCGCTGGGGCTCGCGCTCGTCCTCATGGTCGTGGGGCTCTTCTCAGAGACGTCGGGCGGCGCGATCCTCGTGAGCCTCTTCACCCTCACCGTGCACCGCCCCTTCCGGTACGTCGCCTGGGTCGGCTCCCTCACCCTGCTGCTCGTCCCGCCGTACTACCTCCTGCGCCCCGACCCCGACCTGTCCGTCACCGGGGCCACCGCCTTCGTCTGCGTCATGGTCGGCACCGTGATCGGCTGGGGCATGTTCGTCCGCGCCCGCCGTCAGCTCGTGCTCTCGCTGCGCGACCGCGCCGCGCGCGCCGAGGCCGAGGCGGCGCTGCGCGCCGAGCACGCCCAGCGGCTCGCCCGCGAGGAGATCGCCCGCGAGATGCACGACGTGCTCGCCCACCGCCTCTCCCTGCTCAGCGTCCACGCGGGGGCCCTCGAATTCCGGCCCGACGCCCCGCGCGCCGAGGTCAGGCGCGCGGCGGGCGTCATCCGCGACAGCGCCCACGAGGCGCTCCAGGACCTGCGGCAGATCATCGGCGTGCTGCGCGCGGGCGAGGAGGGCGGCGACCCCGAACGCCCGCAGCCCACGCTCGCCGCGCTCGCCCGCCTCACCGAGGAGAGCCGGGCGGCCGGCGCCGACGTGGACCTCGCTGTGGACCTCGCGGGGCGGCCGCCCGACACCGTGCCCGCCGCGACCGGACGCACCGCCTACCGCATCGTCCAGGAGGCCCTGACCAACGCGCGCAAGCACGCCCCGGGCGCCCCCGTCACCTGCCGCGTCCACGGCCGCCCCGGCGAAGGGCTCACCGTCGAGATCGCCAACACCGCGCCGCCCGGCGCCCCCGCGCCCGTACCCGGCTCGGGGCAGGGGCTCATCGGCCTGCGCGAGCGCGCGGTGCTCGCCGGCGGCCGCCTGGAACACGGACCGGCGGGCAACGGCGGCTTCCGTCTCACCGCCTGGCTACCGTGGCCCGCGTGACCGTGGCCGTGTTCCCCACCGCCTGGCTACCGTGGCCCGCATGACCGTGACCGTGCTCCTCGCCGACGACGACGCCCTCGTACGTGCCGGACTCCGCCTCATGCTCGGGGGCGCCGCCGGCCTGGAGATCGTCGGCGAGGCCGCCGACGGCGAGGAGGCCGTACGGCTCGCCGACGAGCTGGGCCCCGCCGTCGTCCTCATGGACCTCCGGATGCCCGGGACGGACGGGCTCGCGGCCACCGCGCGGATCAGGGAGCGGCCAGGGGCTCCCGAGGTCCTCGTCCTCACGACCTTCCACGCCGACGAGCAGGTGCTGCGGGCGCTGCGCGCGGGCGCGGCGGGCTTCCTGCTCAAGGACACCCCGCCCGCCGAGATCGCCGCCGCCGTGCGGGAGGTCGCCCAGGGCCGCCCCGTGCTCTCGCCGCTCGTCACGCGCCGCCTCATCGCCCAGGTCGCGGGCGGCGAATCCCCCTACGCGCGCCGCGACCGGGCCCGCGCCCGCCTCGCGGACCTCGCGGAGCGCGAACGCGAGGTCGCCCTCGCGGTCGGCAGGGGCGCCTCCAACGCGGAGATCGCCGCCGAGCTGTACTTGAGCGTCCCCACGGTCAAGGCCCACGTCTCGCGGGTCCTCGCGAAGCTCCACCTCAACAATCGCGTCCAGATCGCCCTCCTGACCTACGACGCGGACCCGGCCGCGACCACGTGGGACGACCCGGCCTGAAGCCCGCCGCGCGGGACCGGGCCTGCCCCGCCGCGTGCGGCGTTGGTCACGGACGCCCACCCGCCACCCGCCCCACGAGGTCCCCCGCCGTCACCAACCGACCCCGCACCGTGCCCAGGCGAAGTCGCGGGCCACAGCCGCGCCCCACGAGGCTCCGGCCCCGTACCCCCTTGATCCATACCGGAGTTGTCGCTCCGCGCCCGCTCCACCCGCCGCGAAGCCGGTCCGGGCCATTGACGCGGGCCGCCACTCTCCGTTACAACTCTGCGAGCCGTCAGCCCTCACCACCCGCCGCCGCGCGGCGCGAAGCCGGTGCACGATACTTGGTCGGTCGGGGCGGCTGACAGCGCCCGCCACGGGCGACCACCCCCCAGCCTCCGGCCGGGGACCCCAGGTCCCCGTGGACCGTGCGCCCACCGGGCGCGGCGGATTCGACGCACGTACGGCAAGACGAGAAGGGCTGGTCCTGGTGGCACGCTTTCGTACCTGGGTGAGTGTCGCGGTGGCCGCGGCGCTCGGCCTCTCCCTCGCGGGGTGCAGCAGCACCGGCGGCAAGCGCGCCGAGGACGCCCGCAAGGCCGCCGCGGCCGGTGGCAAGGCCGCCGTGAACACCCCGCGCTGGACGGTCGCCATGATCACCCACTCCGGCGACGGCGACTCCTTCTGGGACATCGTGCAGAACGGCGCCAAGCAGGCCGCTGTCAAGGACAACATCAAGTTCCTCTACTCGCACAGCGACCAGGGACAGACCCAGGCGCAGTACGTCGACGCCGCGATCGACAAGAAGGTCGACGGCATCATCGTCACGCTCGCCAAGCCCGGCGCGATGAAGTCCGCCCTCGCCCGCGCCAAGAAGGCCGGCATCCCCGTCGTCACCGTGAACTCGGGCGCCGCCGACTCCAAGCGGTTCGGCGCGCTCGCCCACATCGGGCAGGACGAGAGCGTCGCGGGCGAGGCCGTCGGCGAGGAACTCAACAAGCGCGGCAAGAAGAAGGCGCTGTGCGTCCTGCACGAGCAGGGCAACGTCGGCCACGAGGACCGCTGCGCCGGGGCGAAGAAGACCTTCGACGGGAAGATGGAGAACATCTACGTCACCGGCACCAACATGCCCGACGTGCAGTCCGCCCTCCAGGCCAAGCTCCAGACGGACAAGAAGATCGACACCGTCGTCACCCTCGGCGCGCCCTTCGCCGACGCCGCCGTCAAGGCGAAGGACGAGGCGGGCAGCAAGGCCGAGGTCGACACCTTTGACCTCAACTCCGAGGTCGTCGACGGGCTCAAGGACAAGACCCTCGGCTTCGCCGTCGACCAGCAGCCCTACCTCCAGGGCTACGAGGCCGTCGACCTGCTGTGGCTCTACCGCTACAACGCCGACATGCTCGGCGGCGGACAGCCCGTCCTCACGGGCCCGCAGATCGTCACGCGCGACGACGCCGACGCCCTCGCCGAGTACACGAAGCGGGAGACCCGATGAGCGCCCTGGCGGGCGGTGACGAACGGCTCCTGCGCACCCCGGGCTGGCGCAAGCTCCTGCGCCGCCCGGAACTCGGCTCGATCGTCGGCGCGATCGCCGTCTTCGTCTTCTTCGCCCTCGTCGCCGACAGCTTCCTGAAGCCCGCGAGCCTCGCCACGATGCTCTACGCGGCCTCCACGATCGGCATCATGGCGGTCCCCGTCGCGCTCCTGATGATCGGCGGCGACTTCGACCTCTCCGCAGGCGTCATGGTGACGACCTCCGCGCTCGTCTCCACGATGTTCAGCTTCCAGCTGACCGCGAACACGTGGGTCGGCGTCGGCGTCTCGCTCGTCGTCACCCTCGCGATCGGCTTCTTCAACGGCTACCTGCGCCAGCGCACGAAATTGCCGAGCTTCATCATCACGCTCGGCACCTTCCTCATGCTCACGGGCCTCAACCTGGGCCTCACGAAGGCCATCAGCGGCGGCGTCTCCACCAAGAGCATCTCCGACATGGAGGGCTTCGACTCCGCGCACGCCCTCTTCGCCTCGACGCTCACGATCGGCGGCGTCGACTTCAAGGTCACGATCCTGTGGTGGTTCGCCCTCGTCGCCCTCGGTACCTGGATTCTGCTGCGCACCCGCGCGGGCAACTGGATCTTCGCCGTCGGCGGTGACGACGCCGCCGCCCGCGCGGTCGGCGTGCCCGTCACCAGGACCCGGATCGGGCTCTACCTCGGCGTCGCCCTCGGCGCCTGGATCTCCGGCCAGCACCTGCTCTTCTCCTTCGACCAGGTGCAGTCCGGCGAAGGCGTCGGGAACGAGTTCATCTACATCGTCGCGGCCGTCATCGGCGGCTGCCTCATCACCGGCGGCTACGGATCGGCGATCGGCTCCGCCGTCGGCGCGCTCATCTTCGGCATGACGAGCAAGGGCATCGTCTACGCCGAGTGGAACGCGGACTGGTTCAAGTTCTTCCTCGGAGCGATGCTCCTCCTCGCCACGCTCCTCAACGCGTGGGTGCGCAAGCGTGCGGAGGCCACCTCATGACCACCCCCACCGCGGCCGGGCCCGGCGACGAGCGCGTCCCGCTCGTCGAGCTCGACGACGTCAGCAAGTACTACGGGAACGTCCGCGCCCTCGAAGGCGTCTCGCTCAGCGTCCACCCCGGCGAGATCACCTGCGTGCTCGGCGACAACGGAGCGGGCAAGTCCACCCTCATCAAGATCATCGCGGGGCTCCACCAGCACGACTCCGGCGCCTTCCGCCTCGCCGGCGAGGACACGAGGCTGTCCTCGCCCCGCGAGGCGCTCGACCGCGGGATCGCGACCGTCTACCAGGACCTCTCCGTCGTCCCGCTCATGCCCGTGTGGCGGAACTTCTTCCTCGGCTCCGAGCCCGTCAAGGGCACATGGCCCCTCAAGCGCATGGACGTGAACTTCATGCGCGAGACGACCCGCTCCGAACTGGCCCGCATGGGCATCGACCTGCGCGACGTCGACCAGCCCATCGGCACGCTCTCCGGCGGCGAGCGGCAGTGCGTCGCGATCGCGCGCGCCGTCTACCTCGGCGCGAAGGTCCTCGTCCTCGACGAGCCGACGGCCGCGCTCGGCGTCAAGCAGTCCGGCGTCGTCCTCAAGTACGTGGCCGCCGCGCGCGACGCCGGGCTCGGCGTGGTCCTCATCACGCACAACCCGCACCACGCCTACCTCGTCGGCGACCACTTCGTGCTCCTCAAGCGCGGCACGATGGCCGGCAGCCACCCCAAGACCGGCATCAGCCTCGACGAACTGACCCGGCAGATGGCGGGCGGCTCGGAGCTGGAGGAGCTGAGCCACGAACTCCGGCGCGCCCCGGTTCCGGACCACCTGGGCGGGCACCCGGTCAAGGACGCGGACTGAGCGTCCCTCCCCCTCCGCCGTGCCCACCGATTCCGCGAGCGGGCACAGCGGAGGCCCGGCACCCGCTCTCCCCACGCCGGGACGCCACCCCGACCCCCGGCAATGGCACAATCGGCCCCGGTGGGCACCCGCCCGCCCCGGCCGAGTGCCGCGCCCCCGACCGAGCAGGGACCCGATGAGCACGTACCGCGGCGCCGCCCGCGCCACCGTCCTGCGTACGCGCACCGTGGGCACCCGGGAACGGCGCTCCCACCTCAGCGCCCCGCGGGTCCCCACGGTCGGCATCGACATCGGCGGCACCAAGGTCATGGCCGGGGTCGTGGACGCGGACGGCCACATCCTGGAGACGCTCCGCGCCGAGACGCCCGACAAGTCCAAGAGCCCGAAGGTCGTCGAGGACACGATCGTCGAGCTGGTCCTCGACCTCTCCGACCGGCACGACGTGCACGCGGTCGGCATCGGCGCGGCGGGCTGGGTCGACGCGGAGCGCAACCGGGTCCTGTTCGCCCCGCACCTCGCCTGGCGCGACGAGCCGCTGCGCGACCGCCTCTCGGGCCGTCTCGCGGTGCCCGTCATGGTCGACAACGACGCGAACGCCGCCGCGTGGGCGGAGTGGCGCTTCGGCGCGGGGCGCGGCGAGGACCACCTCGTGATGATCACGCTCGGCACCGGCATCGGCGGCGCGATCCTGGAGGACGGCAGGGTCAAGCGCGGCCAGTTCGGCGTCGCGGGCGAGTTCGGGCACATGCAGGTCGTGCCCGGCGGTCACCGCTGCCCCTGCGGGAACAGGGGCTGCTGGGAGCAGTACAGCTCGGGCAACGCGCTGGTGCGCGAGGCCCGCGAGCTGGCCGCCGCCGACTCGCCGGTCGCGCACGGCATCATCGACCGCGTCGGCGGCAACGTCAACGACATCACCGGGCCGCTCATCACCGAGCTGGCCCGCTCGGGCGACGCGATGTGCGTCGAACTGCTCCAGGACATCGGGCAGTGGCTCGGCGTCGGCATCGCGAACCTCGCCGCCGCGCTCGACCCCTCCTGCTTCGTCATCGGCGGCGGCGTCAGCGCCGCGGACGACCTCCTCATCGACCCGGCCACGGACGCCTTCCGCCGCCACCTCACCGGGCGCGGCTACCGCCCCCAGGCCCGGATCGCCAAGGCACAGCTCGGTCCCGAGGCGGGCATGGTCGGGGCCGCCGACCTCGCCAGGCTCGTCGCCCGCCGCTTCCGCCGCGCCAACCGCCGCCGCGTCGAGCGGTACGAGCGGTACGCGCAGGCACCGGGCGTTTCCGGGGGAGAGGACCGCGCGTGAGCCTCGGCCGGCAGAGCCTTCCCCAGCGGCCGGGGCCGCCGCGAGCCACGCGTGCGGAGCCCCGCGGCCACATGATCCGCCGCCGCTCGCTGACGCTCCTGATCATCGTGCTGCTCATCGGCGTGCCCGCCGGATACCTCCTCGTCTCGGCCTCGCAGAGCCGCGACTCCGGGCGCGACAAGGAGAACAAGTACTCGGCGACGGGCCTGAGCGCGGGCTGGCCCTCGAAGGTGCAGCGGCGCATCTACGAGGTGGACATCCCGCCGAAGTCGTCGTTCGTCGCGTACTACGAGACGAACAACTGGAAGGCCAGCCGCCTGTACACCCAGTTCCGCACGACCCACAAGGGACTGACGAAGTTCCTCCACTCCCTCGGCAAGACCCGCGCCGATCTCAACGACGGCGTCACGATCAAGAAGCGCGACCACGACATCACCCGCTGGAGCTTCGACCCCGCGGTGCACTGGACGGGCCTGCGCCACCAGCAGGACGACCCGCGCCCGAGCCAGGACATCACGGTCGACCGCACCGACCCGGACCACCCGATCGTCTACGTCGTCTCCGCGACAACGCCCTGACCAGCGCCGATCCGCCGCACGGCCCGGATTGTCAGTCCCGCCCCGTAGAGTCGGACACGGCCTCGCCGACGGGGCCGGACCCGGACCCGCCGAAGGAGCGAGGGCCGCGGGAGAAGCGCGGGAAGGAGTGGCCGACATGCCCGGCAGTGGTACGCACCGCAGCCACGCCCCGCGCGACGCCGCCCTCCGAGCGGCCAGGCCCGAGGGACTACCTACGGTCGTCGCGAGGCCCCCGCGATGACGACGCACACCCCGCCCCGCCTCCACCACCTCGCCCCGGTCTTCCTGCCCGCCGAGCTGCCCCGCGCGGGCGCCTTCGCCTGGTGGGACCCGGCCGGGGGGCCGGTCCCCGACGCGCGGGACACCCTCACCGTCGTCCGCCTCCGCGCCGACGGACGCCCGCGCCGCGCCGAGGTCCCCGCCCTGCGGCTCCCGCTCGCCGAAGCGCTCCCCGTGCTCCTCGCGGCACCCGAGGCGGGCGCCCACCCGGCCGCCGCGTGCTGGGCGGGCGCGGCGCGGCTCGCGCTGCGGCTCGTGGCACGCGGCCGACTGCGGCCCGCGCTCGCACCGGGCGACCTCGACACGTGGCGCGCGGGGCCGCTCGACGCCGCCGAGACGGCGCAGGCCCGCGCCCTCGCCGCGGCCCTCCCCGCCGAGGGCTGCGCGGTGCCGCTGCCGGGAGCCGGGCCGCTGCGGCTGCCCGAACCGGCGGCCCTGGTGCGGGCGCTGCTCGACGCGGTCGCCGACACCCTGCCCCGCACGCCCGCGGCCCCGTACGCGCACGGCATCCCGTTCGCCGCGACGAAGGCGACAGCCCTCCCCGGGGCCAGGGACTGGGCCGCCGAGGCGGCGGCGACACCCGGCGCGGGCGTGCGGGTCTCGCTGCGCCTGGACCTCTCCGCGCGCACTGTCTTCGACGCGGGCCCGGGCACGGCGCACAGCCTCGGCTCGACGGTCCTCGTCCAGGTGCACAGCCTCGCCGACCCGACTCTCGTGACCGACGCGAGCACGCTGTGGCGCGGCGAGGCGGACCCCGCCTTCGGGCCCGCCGCGCAGGTCGAGGCCGCCCTCGCGCTGCGCCGCGCCGCCCACGTATGGGCCCCCCTCGCTCGCCTCGCCGAGCTCGACGTACCCGGCGTCCTGGCCCTCGACGAGAGCGAGACGGAGGACCTCCTCGGCCGCGCCGCGACCCGGCTCGACGCGGCGGGCATCGCCGTGCACTGGCCGCGCGAGCTGACTCGCGACCTCACCGCACAGGCCGTCGTGCACTCCGCGCCGGGCTCGGCCGCCAACGGCACGGGACTGCTCGACGGCGAGGGGCTGCTCCGCTTCGAGTGGCGGCTCGCGCTCGGCGACGAAGAGCTGACCGACGAGGAGATGGACCGCGTCGCGGAGTCGCACCGCGCCGTCGTACGCCTGCGCGACCAGTGGGTCCGCATCGACCCCGAGCTGGCCCGCCGCGCCCGCAGACGCCAGCTCGGGCTCCTCGACCCGCTCGACGCGCTCTCCCTCGCGCTCACCGGGAGCACCGAGATCGACGGCGAGAGCGTCGAAGCCGTCCCCACCGGCGCTCTCGCGGCCCTCCGCGACCGGCTCCTCGAAGGCGTCAAGGCCGCCCCCGAACCGCCCGGACTCCACGCCACCCTCCGCGACTACCAGAGACAGGGCCTCGGCTGGCTCGACCTCATGACCTCGCTCGGCCTCGGCGGCGTCCTCGCCGACGACATGGGCCTCGGCAAGACCGTCACCGTCATCGCCCTCCACCTCACCCGCGCCCGGGAGACCCCCAAGGCGGCGACGCTCGTCGTATGCCCCGCGTCCCTCCTCGGCAACTGGGAACGCGAGATCAACCGCTTCGCCCCGGGCACCCCCGTGCGCCGCTTCCACGGCGCGGGCCGCGACCCCGTCCCCCCGCCCGGCGGCTTCCTCCTCACGACGTACGGCACGCTCCGCTCCTCCGCGCCCCGGCTCGCCGCGCAGGACTTCGGCCTCGTCATCGCCGACGAGGCCCAGCAGGTCAAGAACCCGCACTCGGCGACCGCGCGCGCCCTGCGCACCGTCCCCGCCCGCGCCCGCGTCGCCGTCACGGGGACCCCCGTCGAGAACAACCTCTCCGAGCTGTGGGCCCTCCTCGACTGGACCACGCCCGGGCTCCTCGGCCCGCTCACCGCCTTCCGCGCCCGCCACGCCCGCGCCGTCGAGAACGGCGAGCACCTGGAGAACCCGGAGGCCGCCGAGCGCCTCGCCCGCCTCCTCAAGCCCTTCCTCCTGCGCCGCCGCAAGACGGACCCGGGCATCCTCCCCGAGCTGCCCCCGAAGACCGTCACGGACCACCCCGTCGCGCTCGGCGCCGAGCAGGCCGGGCTCTACGAGGCCGTCGTCCGCGAGTCCCTCGCCGCGATCGAGTCCGCCGAGGGCATGAGCAGGCGCGGCCTCGTCCTGCGCCTCATCACCTCGCTCAAGCAGATCTGCAACCATCCGGCGCAGTACCTCAAGGAACACCCCGACAGCGCACGCCTGCCCGGCCGTTCGGGCAAACTCGACGCGCTCGACGAACTCCTCGGCACGATCCTCGCCGAGGACGGCTCCGTCCTCGTCTTCACGCAGTACGTGCGGATGGCGCGGCTCCTGACCGCGCACCTCGCCGCCCAGGCGGTCCCCGCCGGGCTCCTCCACGGCGGCACGCCCGTCGACGCGCGCGACCACCTCGTGGACCGCTTCCAGAGCGGCGCCCTGCCCGTCCTCGTCCTCTCCCTCAAGGCCGCGGGGACGGGCCTCAACCTCACCCGCGCCGGGCACGTCGTGCACTACGACCGCTGGTGGAACCCGGCCGTCGAGGACCAGGCCACGGACCGCGCCCACCGCATCGGCCAGACCCGGCACGTCCAGGTCCACCGGCTCCTCGCCGAGGGGACCGTCGAGGACCGCATCGCCGACCTCGTCGCCGGCAAACAGGCCCTCGCCGACGCCGTCCTCGGCACCGGCGGCGAACCCGCCTTCACCGAACTCACCGACCGCGACCTCGCCTCGCTCGTCTCCCTGCGGAGGGAGGCGTGAACGAGGCACGGGAGCGCGGAGCGTACGAGGCGGAGCGGGAGGAGGCCGGGACCTCCGCCGTCGGGGCGGAGGACGAGAGCACCGGCATTCCCGCCGAGGCGGCGGGCGAGGGCGCCGGTATCTCCGCCGCCGGGACGGGGGAGGAGCGGGACGACGCCGCGACCCCCGCCGATTCCGCCGACGCCGCGCTCGTCCGCGCCGCCATCCGGCAGGCGCCCCGGCCCGCCCCGCTGGGACCGGCGGCCCGGGCCCGCGCCCGGCGTGCGGCGAGCGCGGCGGCGGCGCGGCGCAGGGACGAGGCGGCAGCGGGCGACAGCCCGGCCGACCGCGTGCGCGCGGAGCTGCGGCGGGCGGGGGAGCCGAGCGGGTACGGGGACGGGACGGCCCCGGGCGCCCTGACGGCGCACGCCGACAGCCCCCGCCCCGCCGACGCCGCCCGCGCGGCCCTGCGCGACAGCAGGCGCGCCACCGCACCGGACGGCCGGACACCCACACCCGGCGCCGAAGCACCCGCACCGCGGGACGGGGCGGCCGCACCCGAGGAGGGGGCGCCCGTACGCGGGAACGGGGCACCCGACGCCGAAGCACCCGCCCCCGAAGGTGGGGCGCCCGAACCCGAGGACACGGCGCCCGCACCCGAGGACACGGCTTCCGCCGCTCGGACCGCCGGCGATGACCCCGCGCCCGCCACGCCGGAACCTCCGCGTCCCCGACCCGAGCCCGCCCAGCCCGCCCGCCCCGCCGACCTCGCCCGCGCCGCTCTCCGCTCGGCCCGCGCCCGCTCCCCGCGGCCCGCACCGCGCACCCCGGAGACCGCGCCCGAACCCCGTACCCCGCACGTCCCGGCCACCTCGGTACCGGCCCCGGCGGAGGCGGTGGAGGCCCGGCCGCCGCGCCCCGCCGCGTCGACCGTCGCCCCCACCGGGGCCCGCCGCACGTACCGTCCCGGCACCGCGACCGGTGCCGGTGCGCCCGCGACGCCCTGGTCCGAGGGCTGGGAGCGGGCCGTGGCCGCGCTCGGCGCCGAGCCGGGACGGCTCGGGCGGGCGCAGGAGTACGTGCGCGAGGGCAGGGTCGGCACCGTCACGCTCACCTCCGGTACGGCCCTCGCCTACGTCCAGGGCGGCAGGGCCCGCCCGTACCGCGTGAGCCTGCGCACGCGCCAGCTGCCCGAGCCCGCCTGGGAACGCCTCACCGAAGCCTGCGCCGCGCGCGCCGACCGCCTCGCGGTACTCCTCGACGGCGGGCTGCCGGGCGCGCTCGCCGAAGCCGAGGGCGCGGCGCTGCTCCCCGCCCCTGGCGAGCCCGTGCTCGACTGCGCCTGCCCCGATCCCGTACGGCCGTGCAAGCACGGACTCGCGCTCGCGCTGCGCCTCGCCGGGCTGCTCGCCGACGATCCGCAGGCGCTGTTCCTCTTGCGCGGCCGCGATTCGGGGAGCTTCACCGCCGAGCTGAGCCGTCGTCACGCGCGCCTCGCGGCCCGGGGTGACGCGGGCGCGACCGCGCTTCCCGGCGTGAAGGCGGCGGAGTTGTACGGGCGCGATCCCGGACCGCTGCCACCGGCCCTGCCCGTCCCGGAGGCGACGGAGCCGCCCCCGGCGTACCCGGCGGGGACCGCGGTGCCCGACCCCCTCACCCTGGACCGCCTCGCGAGCGACGCGGGCACGCGCGCCCTCGCGCTCCTGCGCACCGGCACGGACCCGCTCGCGGGCCACGGCGTGTGGGAGGACGCGGTACGGCTCGCCGCCGACCACCCGGGCACGGGCCTGACCGGGAGCGGCCGCGCCCTGTACACGCGGCTCGCGCGCGCCGTCGGGGCCGAGCCGGGCGCGCTGCACCGGGCTGTCGCGGCCTGGCGCGGCGCGGGCGCGGCGGGGCTGCGCGCCCTGGAGGACCCGCCGTGGAACCCCCCGGCGGGCCCCTTCGACCGCGCCCGCTCCCTCCTCCTCGCGGCGGGGCACCCCCCGTACCGCCCGCACGACAACAGGCTCACGAGCCCGGACGGCACCCGCCAGCTCCGCATGGACCGCGAGGGCACGTGGTACGCGTACGAGTCCGAACCGGGCGCGCAGGACTGGTGGCCGCGCGGCACGGCGTCGAAGGACCCGGCGGGGGCCCTGGAGAGCGCGGAGCCCGAGCGGGACGAGGAGGAGGACGGCTGGGCGGACCCGTACGCCTGACGACGCCGTGCACGACGGACCCGCCTCTTCCTCCCGGGCCCCGGCCCACGGACCCGCCTCTCCCTCCGGGGGCGCCCTAGAGTTGCGACGCGCCTCCGTCGACAGGGAACTCCGCTCCCGTCGAGAAGGTCGCGCCGAACGCCAAGTACGCCGCCGCGGAGGCCACTTCCTCGCACGTCCCCAGCCGCCGCATCGGGATGGTGCTCCGGTAGTCGTCCTTCATCGCCTCGGCGACGTCGGCGGAAACGGAGCGGTCCAGGACGCCCGTGTCGGTCGGGCCGGGGCTCACGGCATTGACGCGCACCTTGCGGGGCAGCAACTCGCGGGCCAGGGTGCGTGTCATCGACCGCAGGGCCGCCTTGCTCGCCGAGTAGACGCTGAGCCCGTCCAGGCCCAGGACGTTCACCACCGACGTCGTGAGGACCACGCCGCCTCCCTGGCGCAACAGCGGTGCCAGCGCCTGCACCGTGAAGTACGGACCCTTGGCGTTGATGCCGAACAGCGCGTCGTACATCTCCTCCGTCGTCGAGCCGAACGGCGCGGACGCGGTGACGCCGGCGTTGACGAACAGCGCGTCCACCACGCCGAATCGCTCCCGCACCGTGTCGGCCAGAGCCTCGATGTCCGCCAGGGACGCGGCGTCGCTGCGGACGCCGGCCGCTCGGTCCCCCAACTGCTCCAGCGCGGTGTCCAGGGTGGACCGGGTGCGGCCGGTGATCATTACGTGCGCCCCGCCCGCCGCGAACAACCGGGCGGTGGCCAGGCCGATCCCGCTGCTTCCGCCCGTGACCACGATCTTCTTGCCTTCGTAAGTGCTCATGCCCCCAGCCAAACGGCCACCAGCAGACCGTGTCCAAGACCTGTTCCGTATGCCGTCATGCGCCGAAGGCATGACGGCGTGCCACGTACGCTTGCCGGATGGACGTCGATCTGCGGCTCGTGCGTTATTTCATGGTGGTGGCGGAGTACGGCAATTTCGGCAGGGCCGCCACCGCGCTGCACCTGGCGCAGCCGTCGCTGAGCCGCCAGATCCAGCGGCTGGAGGCTCAGGTCGGGGTCCGGCTGTTCGACCGTTCGCCGCAGGGCAGCAGCCTCACCGAGGCGGGGCGGGCCTTCCTTCCCCGGGCCCGGGTCCTGCTGCGGGAGGCCGAGGAGGCCGCTCGCGCGGCCAGAGCCGCTGTGCGGCCCCGTACGGTCACCGTCGGCTGCGGCGAGGGCCTGGTCATCACAGCCTGTACGCAGGAACTGCGCCGCCGGCACCCCGAGGTCCGGGTCCGTGCCCGCCACCTCGACTGGCGGGACACGCGCGCTCTCGCCGAGGGGCGGGTCGACGCGCTCGTCGCGTACCGGCCCCTGCCGTTCCCCGCGGGCGACTTCAGGGTGACCACGCTCCACGAGGAACCGAGGGTGCTCGTCACCTCGTCGAGTCATCCTCTGGCGCACGAGGAAGCGGTCGGCCTGCGGGCTCTGTCGGACGAGGAACTGGTGTCCTGCGTCAGCACTCCGGTGGTCTGGAGCACGCCCAGACCGGTCGGCGACCGCCCGGCGCCCCCTCCGCCCTCCGCCGACGACAGCTACGAGGACAAGCTGGAGCTCGTCGCCACCGGCCACTGCGTGGCGCTCTTTCCCGCCGGCGACCGACGCGCCGCCGTGCGCGAGGGCATCGCGCTCGTACCCGTCATCGACGCCGACCCCTGCGAGGTCGTCCTCGCCACGCGCGCCGACGACCCGAACCCGCTGCTCGGCTCCCTGGAAGAGGTCGCGCGGGCCTTGCTCGGCCCGGACTCCTGGCGAGAGGGCGCGCTGCCGGTCTGCTGACCCGGCGCGGCGGTGTCTTCGCGCGACGCATCGGACCCCTCGCTGCGCCCCCCGCACTCCTCGCCGGCCTTACCCGCGGGCCGCGCCTCACACCCCCGCGTCAGCCTCACCCCCGGCCGCGCCTCAGACCTCCGTATACGCCCCCGTCGCGATGTCCTCCAGCAGCGTCGGCCCGCTCGGGGTCCAGGTCAGCAGGTCGCGCGTGGCGGTGCTGTCTCCTGTCAGGGTCTGTCCGAAGAAGTGGCCGACGAAGCCGAAGTGCTTCTCCGCGTCTTCGGGGTCGACCGAGACGACCGGCAGGCCGAGCGCGGCGCCGATGGCCTCGGCGATCGCCTTGGTGGGAACGGCCTGTTCGCCGACCGCGTGCAGCCGGGTGCCCGCGGGGGCGGACTCCAGGCCGAGCCGGATGAGGCGGGCCGCGTCGCCCACGTGCACCGCCGACCACGCCCGCGTACCGTCCCCGATGTAGCCCGAGACGCCGTTCTCGCGCGCCGCCGCGGTCAGGAAGTTGACGAAGCCCCAGTCCCCGCGCCCGTGCACACTCGGCGCGAAGCGCACCGCGAGGGAACGGATGCCGCGCGAGACCGCGTCCAGGGCGAGGTTCTCGGAGCCGCCCCGGTCCGAGCCGGGGCCCACGGCGGGCGAGGCGTCGGATTCGAGCACCGGGCGGCCCTCGACGATGTCCGAGAGACCGTTCGCGATCACGAAGGGCTTGGTCGAGCCCGCGAGGGCGTCGAGCATCGCCTCGACCGCGAGCCGCTCGGCACGGTCGGTGCCCTCCGGGTCCGCCCAGTCGTGCTTGTTGGCCAGGTGGACGACGGCGTCCGCCCCGGCGGCGCCGCGCCGCAGCGAGCCGAGGTCGTCGAGGTCGCCGCGCAAGGCCTCGGCCCCCTTCGCGGCGAGCGAGTCCGCCGACGTGTCCGAGCGGGCGAGGCCGACGACCTCGTAGTCGTGCCGCAGCAGTTCGTCCACGGTCGCCGAACCGATCCAGCCGGTCGCACCAGTCACGAAAACGCGCATCACGCGCTTCCTCCTTCCGCCCTCCCGGGCGATGGTCCGCCCTGCCGGGCGGAGCGCGGGCGGTCTCGCCCGCATATACGAGTCACTGTGTATTGAAAAGGTAGCACGCCCCTTCCGTGCGGGTCGCCCGATCGTTTCGCGTGGTGCGGGGACAGGGTTGATGATCTTGTGGGGGACTCCCCGAACCCCTGTCTCTCCGTGTCCGCGTCAGGCGCGGTTCGTTCCCCGTGTGCTGTATCCAGCTACTTTCCGAAGTCGGGTGAACACGTGAACCAGAAGACGAAGAAGACCGTGCGTTCCGCGGTCGTGGCCTTCGCGGCCGCGACCGCGCTCGCGACGACGCTGCCCACGGGCAACGCCTACGCCATCGACCACATCCCCTGCCGTGCGGGCGAGAACTACCTCAAGATCTGGTCGCACCTCAACGGCAAGGACAGCGTCGACTGCTACGCCAACAAGGGGAAGATCTCCTTCGGCAACTGGTGGGTCGACCGCATCTCCACCGGCAACAACGACCTCATCTACAGCGACGCCAACGGCGACTCCGTACGGGTGAACCGCTGGACCGACATCACTTACCCGAACCGGCCCCCGAAGGTCTCGTACATCGAGATCCTCTGACGGGCCGAAAGGGTGGGGGCCGCCGCGCCGGTGGCCCCCACCCGCCCCCACCCGCCGCGAACCGCCCCCCGCTTCGGTGTCTGATTCTCGCCGGTCCGCGTTAAATGCCTGGACTGCGCGCCTTGCGCGACGCGAGACTTCCGCTTTCCGAACGACGGGGAGTGAGATGGGAACAACGGACACACAGGAGTCGAAGCCGCCGGGCAGGAGCGCCGTCATGCTGGCGCTGCGCCACTACGGCCTGGAACTGCGACGGCAGCGCGCCCTGGCGCTGCCCGCGCTCCTGCTGCCGGCTCTCGGCAACATCGGCATCCGCTACGTCGGCCCGCTGCTGATCGCCAAGCTCGCCGGGCAGGCCGTCGGCGAGCGCGGGCTCTCTCTCGGCCGGGCGGCGCCCTACATCATCGCCTTCGGCCTGACGCTGCTGCTCGCCGAGGTGCTGTGGCGCGTCGGGCTGCACTGCCTCAACCGCGTCGAGGCGCGCGGCATGGAGCACCTCTACGTACGGGGCATGGACGAACTCCTCGCCAAGGACCCGGCGTTCTTCCACGACAACTTCGCGGGCTCGTTGACCAAGCGCGTCCTCAGCTACGGCAAACGCTTCGAGGACGTCGTCGACACGATGATGTGGAACGTCCTCGGCAACCTTGTGCCGCTGCTCTTCGGCGCAGTGGTGCTGTGGCTCTACGAGCCGCTCCTCGTCGTCGGCCTCGTGCTGATGATCACGCTCACGGCCGCGGCGGCGACCCCGTTGATCCGGCGCAGGCAACGCATCGTCAACGAGCGCGAAGCGGCCATCGCCCGCGTCTCCGGGCACGTCGCCGACAGCCTCACCAACATGGAGACCATCCGCGCCTTCGCGGCCGAGGACAGGGAGGCGGGGGAACACCGGAAGCGCGTCGCCGAGTCCCGTCGCCTGACCCTCCGTTCGTGGGACTACGGCAACCTGCGCGTCGACACGCTCATCGCGCCCATGTCCGTGCTGACCAATGTCCTCGGCCTGGTGGTGGCCATCGCCTTCGCCGGCGGGGACGCGGGCGTCGAGGAGATCTTCGTGGCCTTCACGTACTTCGCCAACGCCAGCGCGATCATGTTCGACTTCAACCAGATCTACCGGCGTCTCGAAAGCTCGGTGACCGAGGCCGCCCAGTTCACCGAGCTGCTTCTGGAACCGGCCACGGTCCTCGACCCGCCGGACCCCGAACCGCTCGCCCCGAAGGACTCCTCCGTCCGCTTCGAGGCCGTGAACTTCGCCCACTCCGGTACACGGCCGCTCTTCCAGGGCCTCGACCTGGACGTGCCCGCGGGCGCGCGGATCGGGCTCGTCGGCAGGTCCGGGGGCGGCAAGACGACGCTGACCCGGCTCCTGCTGCGGATGAACGACATCGACGGCGGCCGCATCCTGATCGGCGGTCAGGACATCAGCCGGCTGCGCCAGCGCGACCTGCGCGCGCTCCTCGCGTACGTGCCGCAGGAACCCGCCATGTTCCACCGCAGCCTGCGCGACAACCTCGCCTTCGCCCGGCCGGGAGCCACCGACGCGGAGATCCGCGCGGCGGCGGAGGCCGCGCACGTCACCGAGTTCGCCGACCAGCTCCCCGAAGGCTTCGAGACGCTGGTGGGGGAGCGGGGGGTCAAGCTCTCGGGCGGCCAGCGCCAGCGCGTGGCGCTCGCACGGGCCATCCTGCGCGACGCCCCCGTCCTGCTGCTCGACGAGGCGACCAGTGCCCTGGACTCGGAGAGCGAGATCCTCGTGCAGGACGCCCTGTGGCGGCTCATGGAGGGCCGGACGGCGCTCGTCGTCGCCCACCGCCTGAGCACCGTGGCCGATATGGACAGCCTGGTCGTCCTCGACAAGGGCAGGGTCGTCGAACGGGGGAGCCACGAGGAACTGCTCGCCACGGGCGGCGCCTACGCGAGGCTCTGGCGCCACCAGTCCGGCGGCTTCCTCGCCGAGAACGCCGACGGGCTGCCCGCCGACACCCCCCTCGGCCCACCCCGCGGCGGGCTGCCCGGACCGGCACGGGTCCGCTGAGGCGGCGCGGGTACGGGGGGCGACTCCGTACGCGTACGGTGCCCGTCCCGTACGGAAGGAGCCCGGCCGCCGGTCGCACGCCGGTGACCGGGCTCCGCGCGGAGGTGTCTTCGTGTCAGGCCGCTTACCCCCGACCAAGAAGCCGCCGCTTGCACCGCTCCGGCACGAAAAACCTGTGCAGACGTCTTGCTGTTATCACATATACAGCCCTAGTCTCCCGGCAACCGGTCGCCGGCGCGCGCGGCCGTCCGGAACAAGCACACAGGAGCCCTCTGATGGCCACACCCCGCGAGCGATCGACCCTGGATGTCGAGGGGGCGACGCTCACCGCGCTCGTCGCCCGTCCCGAAGGGGCCCCCGAGGGCGGCCCGAAGCCGCTGATCGTGGCGCTGCACGGGGGGACGTACACCGCCGACTACTTCGCCGTCGCGGGCAGTCCCGCCGGGTCCTTCCTCGACGTGGCCGCCGCGCACGGGCACGTGGTCTTCGCCTTCGACCGCCCCGGCTACGGCGGCAGCACGGTCTTCCCACCGGCTGAGAACACCTTCACGCGTCACACCGAGGTCCTGGCCCGCGCGGTGGAGGCGGTCGCGAAGCAGGAGGGCGCGGAACAGGTGCTTCTCGTCGGGCATTCGATCGGCGGGATGATCGCGTTGATGATCGCCGCGCGTGCCCCGCGGCTTCCCCTCGTGGGTGTCTCGGCGACCGGTATGGGGGCCGCGATACCTCCGGGAGGGGCGGCCGAGGCGCTGGCCGAACTGCCCGCCGACGCGACCGTCGATCTTCCGTACGACCAGCGTGACCAGGTGATGTTCGGTCCGGCGGGCACCTACCGCGAGGAGGCGGTGCGTCAGGCGCACGGGAGTTACGCGCCCACGCCGGTCATGGAGCTGATCCAGGCGCCCGCGTGGCCGCGTGAGCATCTGGCGGCGGTCGCGCCGGAGGTTCGTGTCCCGGTGCACAACGTGCTGGCCGAGCACGACGCGTTGTGGGACAGCGCCCCGGAGAACGTGGCGCGTTTCGCCTCGCTCTTCACCGCCGCGCCGTTCGTCGACGCGAGCGTCGCGCGCGCCACCGGCCACTGCCTCGACCACCACCTCCTCGGCCACGCCCTGCACCTGCGTCAGCTGGCCTTCGCCGAGGAGTGCGCGGCCCTGGACGGTGTGCGGTGAGCCGGGCACTTCCCGCGCGCGTCCCCGTCCTCGTCGCGGGCGGCGGCCCGGTCGGTCTCGCCGCCGCCGTGGAACTGGGCAGGCGCGGCGTCGACTGCCTGGTGGTGGAGCCGCGGCGTACGGTCTCGCGTGCCCGTCCCCGTTGCAAGACGATCAACGTCCGCACGATGGAGCACCTGCGCCGCTGGGGGCTGGCCGGGCGTCTGCGCGAGCGGGCGCCGCTGCCTGTCGACTGGTCGCGCGATGTCGTCTTCTGCACCTCGCTGAGCGGTTGGGAACTCTCCCGCTTCACGGGGGTGCTCGGTCTGGCCGAGGACGGTGACCGTTTCGCCGAGACGGGTCAGCAGGCCCCGCAGTACGTCCTGGAGGACCTCCTGCGCGAAGCGGTCGACGAACTCGACGGCTGCCACCTCGCCCTCGGCACACGAGTGGTGGCCCTGGAGCAGGACACCGACGGGGTCACCGTCACCGTCACCGTCGAGGACGAGGACGGCACCGCGCACCGCGTCGTCGCCGATTACGTCCTCGGCTGTGACGGTCCGCGCAGTGTCGTGCGCGAGAGCATCGGTGCCCGGTACGTCGGCGGGAAGGCGCTGAGCCCGAACTTCGGGATGGTGTTCCGCAGCCGGGAGTTGTGGCAGCACGTGCGGCACGGGCCCGCGGTCCAGTACTGGGTCGTCAACTCCGTCGCCCCCGCCCTGGTCGGGCCGATCGACCGGGAGGGCACGTGGTGGGGCATCGCGTTCGGCGTCGACAAGGAGACCGGCGCGCGGCAGGCCCGGCAGCTCATCGACGCGATGGCGGGCAGGGCCCTGGACGCGGAGGTGTTGTCGACCGATCCGTGGACCGCCCGGATGCAGGTCGTGGACCGTATGCGCGCGGGCCGCGTCTTCCTGGCCGGGGACGCGGCGCACCTGAACCCGCCCTTCGGCGGGCACGGGCTCAACACCGGGATCGGTGACGCCGTCGACCTCGGCTGGAAACTCGCCGCCGTTCTCGAAGGGTGGGGCGGTACGGCCCTGCTCGACAGCTACGAGGAGGAGCGCCGGCCCGTGCAGGAGGCGGTGGTCCGGGAGGCGACCGCGAACATGCGGGTGCTGTCCACCGACCTCGTCGCCGGCGACCTCGACGCCGAGAACCCCGAAGGCACCCGCGCCCGCCAGGCGACGGGTGCCCGTATCCAGGAGACCAAGCGCGCCGAGTTCCACGCCCTCGGCCTCGTCCTGGACCTCCGCGTCGGTGAGGACTCGTCCGTCCTGCCCCCCGAAACGCCCGCCACCGGCACCGCCACCGGAAGCCCGCGCACCGGCGTCCGCCTGCCCCACACCCGCCTCTCCGACGGCCGCTCCCTCTTCGACCTCCTCGGCCCCGGCCACACCCTCCTGCGCCTCGGGGAGCACCCCGCCGACGAGCGTCTCGTGGCCGCCGCCGAGGCCTGCGGTCTCCCGCTCACGGTCGCGGAACCCGGACGGCTGCTGGGCGCCGCGTACAGGGACGCGCTGGGCGCTCGGCTCGTGCTCGTACGACCCGATCAGATGGTGGCCTGGTACGGGGACGAGGCGCCGGACGACGCGGAGCACCTCCTGCGCGTCCTCGGCGGACACGTCCCACGGGTGCCGGTGTCCTGAACGTACGCGTCCGGGGGCCGTCGCGCGCCGGGCGGAGCGTGGTGTCCTCGTACACCGCGTCGAGGGGCGCCATCGCCTCGCGCCGCCGGGCTGGTCCGAGGAGGTCGGCGACGAGGGTTTCCCTCGCCCCGAGCGCGCGCAGTGCGGTGACCGAGGGGGCGATGCCCAGGGCCCGGACGGGTTTGCCCTCACGGACGAGTGCCCGCACGAGGCCGCACCCGGTGCGTCCGGCGGCGGTGACCGCTCAGTGCGCGACGGCGAAGCGGGACCTGCGGTGCGCCGGGCGCTCGATCTCGTCCACGAAGGCGAGGGCGTAGTCGGCCCCCGAGATCGCCGACCTGCCCTCGGCGTCGCTCAGCGGCAGTTCACCGCCGAGCCGGTAGGTGCCGGTCGTCTCGCCCGGCGCGAAGGAGCCGAAGCCCATCGGCGGGGTCAGTACGAACCAGTCGAGGTCCGCCGCGCTCGAAAGGAGCCCCTGGAGCACCGCTTCGGCGACCTCCGAGTAGGGCCGGTACCGCGCCGGGTACTCGGGCAGCTCGAAGATCCTCGGGCCGTCCTCGGCGACCCGCAGGGTCCCGGCCCCGCCGATCACACCGAGCCGTGCGCCGCTCTGCCGTGCCAGCCCGGCGATCTTGGCGTTGACCTCCACGAAGGACCCGGCGAGGTCGCCGCTGGGGGCGAGCGCCACCACGAGCACCTCCGCTCCCGCGACGGCTTTGGCGAGCGCCGCGTCGTCGAGTGCCGAGCCGGTGACGACGGTGACGTTCGCCTGCTCCGCGGCCGGCGCGGTGCGGCTGAACGAGACGACGTCGTGACCGCGCGAGGCGGCCTCGCGGACGATGTGGCCACCGGCGTAGCCGGTGCCTCCCAGTACGGCGATACGGGTCATGCGCGCTCCTTCGACGGGCGCCGGACGCGGTGCCCCGGCGCGAGGCGACCCGCGGCGACGTCGTGCGTCATCGAGGGCTCTCGGTCGAGGTTACGAGCGGGCCTCCACTTACCCGCACGTACGCTTCCCTCACCGCCGGGACGAGCGCCCGGGACGCGGCGAGATCCGCCCTTTCGGTGCGCAGCCTGAGGATTTCCCCGGCCCGCCGGTCGGCCGGCACCTGGGGTGTGCGGGCGATGACGAGCGCGTGGAAGTGCGGGTAGTTCTCGCCGAACATGAGCATGTACGTGGTTTCCGCGCCGGTGGCGCGGGTGACCGCCTTGACGAGGTCCCTGGCCCTGCGCCCGAAGGTGTCCGCCTCCTCGTCGTCGAGGCCGGTGAGGCGCTCGGTGTGACGGCGGGCCCGCAGGAAGTACCAGCCGGGGACGTCGTAGCCGGGGACGACCTCGGCGGCCCACAGCTCGTCGCGGAAGACCACGTCGGTCTCCTCGGCGTCGTCCAGGCCGCAGATGAGGCAGTCGTCGTGCACGGGGTGTTCCTTCCGGTGGGGAATGCGGGTGGTGAGCGCGCCGATGCCCTCGATGCTCGTGACGAGGGTGTCGCCGGGCGGAGGAGCACGCGCGGCTCGCGGGCGAAGCCGATGCCGGCGGGGGTGCCGGTGAAGATTCACGTCGCCCGGCCACAGCGTGACGACCGCCGGGGATCTCGGCGTCGCTCATCTGCACGCCTTCCCCCGTCGCGGGACTGGCGGGCCGGAAGCCGGCCCCCTCGCGGGCCGGCCACGCGACGTGGTCGCGCGGGGCGCCCTCGTCGAGCGCTCCGGCACGGTGGAAGGCGTCAGCCCCATGGCGTGGGAGCCGGCCGGCAGCCGCTCGCGCGCCGCTTCGCTGCGGGTGGGCATCGTCCGCCCGCCGCTCAGTGGCCGCCGTGCATGAGCTGGCCCATGGGGTCCGGCAGTTCCTGCGCCAAGGCCCAGGAGCGGTCGGAGAGTTCCTCGGCGGACGCGCCGGCCCGGCGGTCGGCGAGCAGCTTCTCCGGGTCGAAGGAGGGGCCGACGGAGTCGCCCGCGTACTCGGGGCCGCGCATGTAGGCGGTGGCGTCGTCGGGCTCGGCGAAGCGGTCGATCTGCATCTCGACGAGGTTGCCGTCGGGGTCGCGGTAGTACAGGGACGTCGTCACCCCGTGCGCGATGCACACGGCGGGCAGTACGCCGTCGTCGCGGAGCTTGACGTACCGGTCGAGGAGGTCGTCCAGGTCGTCGAAGGTGTACGCGACGTGGTGCATCGCGGCCGTGTCGGGGGTCTTGCGCCGGAAGGGCTCGGGCGTCGGGGGGTGGAGGAGGGCGACCCGGTGGTGCTCCTCGTCGAAGGTGATGAAGGACAGCGCCTCGTCCGAGTAGACGACGTGGCCGTCCAGAACGGTGCAGTACCAGTCCCGCATCTCCTGCGGCTGGGACGTCTGGAAGACGACGTGGGCGAATTTGGGGCTCGCTGCCATGGCGGGATCTCCCTGGAATCGTGCGCTGACATGCGCTGGACCGCGGCAAGGGCCACTGCCGCGGCAGGCGCCTGCGATGCGGAACACCGTAGCGGTGATATGTGATAACAGAAACCCTCCGGAGTGACTTCTTTTACGTCGTCGCAATCTCCGGGTGCTGCCGGAAGGGCCCGCGCAGGCCGGGAACTGACGGGCCGTACGGCCGCCGACACCCTCGGCTGCCGCCGCCGTGCCTGCCTTGAGCTGGGGTTTCGTCCGCGCGGGGAGGTCAGTCCGCGATGGGGGCGATGCCCTGCTGGGCGATCTCCTCGTTGACGTCGAGGTGGTGCATGACGGCCTGGGCCGCGCGGACCGGATCGCGTGTCATGACGGCCTCGAGGAGGTCCGCGTGGGCGAGTTCGCGGCGGCGCGGCTCGTCCGGGTTGTCGTCGCGGCCCCCGAAGGCGAGGCGGATGTACCGCTCGGCCGCGTGCCACAGCATGCCGAGGATGCGCAGGTCCCAGTGGGTCGCGGCGGGCCGCAGGAGATCGAGGTGGAACTCGTGGTGCGCCGCGTAGATCTCGTCGAGCCCGAGCGACTGCTCGCCGAAGAGGGCGAGGTGGCCCGTGAGCCGGGCGTGGTCGTGGCGCGTGAGCAGAACGCAGGCCCTGCCCACGAGTTCGGGCTCGATGCGGCGGCGCAGGCGGTAGATGGCGGCGAGGTCCTCGTGACTGAGCGGCGCGACGACGGCGCTCTTGCCGCGCGCCGTGATGACGAGCCCCTGCCCCTCCAGCTGGCGCAGCGCCTCGCGGACGGGAATGATGCTGACGCCGAGCCGGCCGGCGATCTCGCGCAGCGAGAACTCCTGGCCAGGGCGCAGGTCGCCGGCGAGGATGGAGCGCCGGATCTCCTTCGTCACCTGCTCGACGATCGACACTGCCGCCACACGGCGCACGCCGGACGTACTGACACCCGTCACGACGGCCCTCCCCTCGGGACAGCTCTTCACCTGTTTCGCGCGACACCTGGCTCATGCGGCGCATTGATGTTATCAGGCATATCGATGCCCTGTCCCCTCTCATTTCCCGCCACTTGGCGCGTTGTCGCCGGTCGGCGCCGTTCCACCGGCGCCCCCGGCGAGCCCACACGACGGCCCCGCCCCACGCGACGGCCCCGCACCACGAAACGCCACTGCCCCGCCGTGCCTCTTGGCTCCCCCCGGCGAGGCGGTGCCCGCCCTGCCCGTCCTCGGCGTCCCGCGGGCCCCGGTGCGGGCGAACGGTGAGTCATTGAGCATGATGCGCATCTTCCCGCGCGCGGACCAGGGAATCCTGAGCAGACCGCACTGTTATCACGCAGGTTCTTGCGCACATTCCGAACGGGTGGTGTGCTCGTGAGCGACGGACCGGCGACCACCACGCGACAGGCCCGTCCCCGGTCACACCGGTCGTGGAGCCGCACCCCTTCAGGCACCCGCCTCCCGTCTTCAGGCGCCCGCGGCTCACCCGTCGCCCCCTTCCCGCGCCGCATCACTCCCTTCCCTTCCCACCCGACAACCCCGGCCCGCCGCCCGCGCGGCGGTCGCGAGGAGGTCTGTTCCATGACCACCGCCCAGCTCGGGGCCACCACGCCCCAGGCCCCGGTCCACCCGCCCGTGCCCGCCCGCGCGCACGGGAACCTCGTCCCGGACGGGGAATACGAGGCCCTGCGCGCCATCGAGGACCGCGTGTTGTGGCTGTCGAGTGCGATCGTGCACCACGCCAACCGGGTACGGCCCAACCCGAGCGGCCTCAAGGTCGGCGGGCACCAGGCGTCCTGCGCCTCGCTCGCCTCGATCATGACGGCGCTGTGGTTCCGCCACCTGCGCCCCGAGGACCGCGTCTCGGTCAAGCCGCACGCCTCGCCGGCCCTGCACGCGGTCAACCACCTCCTCGGCCGCCTCGACGCCGCGTACCTGCCGACCCTGCGCGCCTTCGGCGGCCTCCAGAGCTACCCCAGCCGCTCCAAGGACCCCGACCCCGTGGACTACTCGACGGGGTCCGTCGGGATCGGTGCGACGGCGACCATCTGGGGCGCGCTCGCCCGCCGTTACGCGTCCGGCGAGCCCGGCACTCCCCGCGGCAGGCAGTACGCGCTGCTCGGCGACGCCGAACTCGACGAGGGCGCCGTGTGGGAGGCCGTCCTCGACCCGCAGACCGCGGGCCTCGGCGAACTCGTGTGGATCGTGGACCTCAACCGCCAGTCCCTCGACCGCGTCGTGCCCGGCATCGCCGCCGACCGGCTCCAGGGGATGTTCGCCTCGGCGGGCTGGCAGGTGCTCACTCTCAAGTACGGTGCGGAACTGGAGGAGTTGTTCGCGAGGCCGGGCGGTTCCGCGCTGCGCCGCCGGCTCGACGCGATGCCCAATGCCGAGTATCAGCGACTGCTGCGCCGCACCGATGCCGAGGTGCGTGGACTGCTGCCCGGAGAAGGCCCGGACGCTCCCGCGATCGCCGCGCTCCTCGGCGGACTCGACGACGCGGGCGTGGGCCGGGCGCTGCGCAACCTGGGTGGCCACGACCTCCCCGCGCTCGACGCGACGCTCGGCGCGGTCGACGACGAGCGGCCCACCGTGATCCTCGCGTACACGATCAAGGGCTACGGCCTCTCCAGCCAGGGCCATCCCCAGAACCACTCCTCGCTCCTCACCGACACCCAACTCGCCGCACTGGCCGCCCGCGTGGGCGCGCACCCGGAGCGTCCCTGGGAGCCGCTGCCGGCCGGTTCGCCCGCGGCGCGGCTGTGCGCCGCGGCGGGGGAGCGGCTGCGCAGGGAGCCCGTGCCGGTACCGCCCCCCGTCCCCGTCCCCGCCGACATCGGCCGGACGCCGAGCGGGACGGCGACGACGCAGGCCGCGCTCGGCCGCGTACTCCTCGACCTCACGCGCGCCGCTCCCGAGACGGCCCGCCGCGTCGTCACCGTCAGCCCCGACGTCAGCTCCAGCACCAACCTGGGCGGCTGGGTCAACAAGGTGGGGGTGTGGGCGCCGCGGGAACGCGTCGACTGGTTCGGTGACGATGCCGAGACGCTGCTGCACTGGCGCGAGAAGCCCACCGGGCAGCACATCGAACTCGGCATCGCCGAGACGAACCTCGTCGGCCTGCTCGGTGAGCTGGGCGCGACCTGGAGCCGCTGGGGCGAGCCCCTGCTCCCCATCGGCGTCCTCTACGACCCCTTCGTGCAACGCGCTCTGGAACCCTGGTCGTTCGGCATGTACGCGGGAGGGCGCTCCGTCCTCGTCGGTACGCCCTCGGGGGTCACCCTCGCCCCGGAGGGCGGGGCGCACCAGTCGATCACGACGCCCTCGCTCGGCATCGAGCAGCCGGGCTGCACGACCTGGGAGCCGGCCTTCGCGCTCGACACGGAGTGGGTGCTGCTCGCCGCGCTCGCGCGGCTCACGGCGCCGGACGGCGGTTCGGCGTACCTGCGTCTGTCGACCCGGCCCGTCGACCAGTCGCTCGCGGGCGTGCCCGCCGATCCAGCGGCCCGCGAGCGCCGTCGCCGCCAGGCCGTCGCCGGCGCGTACGCGCTGCGGCGCGCCGAGCGCCCGCGCGTGACGCTCGCCGCGATGGGCGCCATGGTCCCCGAGGCGCTCCAGGCCGCCGACCGGCTCGCCGCGCAGGGCGTCGCCGCGGACGTCGTGTGCGTCACGAGCCCGGGCCTGCTCTTCCGCGCGCTCGACGCGCGCTCGGGGCACGGGCAGGCCGAGAGCTGGGTGCTCGACCAGGTCTTCCCCGCCTCCCGCGCGACCCCGCTCGTCACGGTGCTCGACGGGCACCCGCACACGCTCGCCTTCCTCGGGAACGTCCACCGCGTGCCGCTCAGCACGCTCGGCGTGACCCGTTTCGGCCAGTCCGGCGCCCTGGACGAGGTCTACCGCCACCACGGCATCGACACGGACAGCATCGTCGCAGCGGCCCTCGACCTCACGGACTGACGTCCTGGCGCCTTGACGGCTTGACCCCTTACGTCCTGACGCCCGCTCTGAGGGACGTGAGCACCGACCGGAAGGAGTACGCACCATGAAGGCCCTGAGCGGAGTCGCCCGCGTGTGGGCGGGGGCGCGCCCCCGGCACGAGCCCCCGCCCCCGCCACCCCCCGTCCGCGCGCCCCACCGCGCTCCCGGCGGCAGGATCGGGGTGGTCCCCCCGCGCCCCGAGCCTCGGCCGCGCCGGACGAGGAAACGGTGATCTCGCGGGACGACTGAGCGCGGGGGACTCTCCGAGTGCGCGGGCTCCCGGAGCCGAGGGGCGGGCGGGTCGGGAGATCCAACTCTCCGCATCCGCACGCCTGTTGTGCCGTGGCCAAGAAGCGCCGAGCGGAGAATCCAATGCCGTCCTGACGCTAGGCGACGCGGGGGCTGGTGGATTACGTTCGAGAAAGTTCTTTCCTGAGCGTTTCCTGTGCGGTTCTGTGAGTGGAGCCGCAGCCACGCGAGAGGTGAGCCCGTCATGCCGCACCGTCGCATGTTCCGAGGACTCGCCGTGCTGGCGGTGACCGCGGCGTTGGGCGCCGCGTCGCTGCCCGCGACGGCGGCCGATCCCGCACCGCCCGCACCACCGCCGGCCGATGTGTACCAGCTCCTGGAGAACCCGGAGATCACCGAGGTGGGCCAAGAGGCACCGCACGCCGACCTCACGCCGTACGCCGACGCGGCGGCCGCCCGCAAGGGGAGCGGCAAGAGCCCCTGGACCAAGTCGCTCGACGGCGACTGGAAGATCCACATGTCGGACCGTCCCGAGGACGTGCCGAAGAACTTCTACACGGAGGGCTACGACACGAGCGGGTCCGGCTGGCGCCGGGTCAGCGTCCCGCACACCTGGCAGACGGACGGCCTCGACCACCCGGTCTTCCGCAACATCCCCACCGAGATGTACCCCGACGACCCGCCGAAGGTCCCGCACGACGTCAACCCGACCGGCGCGTACGTCCGTACCTTCGACCTGCCGGAGAACTGGAAGGACCGCGAGACCCTCCTCCGCTTCGAAGGCGTCACCAGCGGTAACCTGACCTGGGTCAACGGCCGTTACGTCGGCTACGACCAGGGCGGCTACACACCCGCCGAGTACGACATCTCGCGCTACCTGCACCCCGGCCGCAACACCCTCGCCGTCCAGGTCCACCGCTGGGGTTCCGGCTCCCACCTGGAGGACTACGACCAGTGGCGGTTCGCCGGCATCTTCCGCTCGGTGCACCTTTACTCGACCCCGGCCACGCACGTCCAGGACGTCACGATCCGCACCGGCCTCGACGCGGCGTACCGCGATGCCACGCTCAGCGCTGACATCGATGTCACCGCTCCAGCGGCCGGTACGGCGCCCGGCAAGGTCACCGGCACCCTCTACGACCCGCGCGGTCGCGAGGTGACCGCCGTGTCCGCGCCCGTCGCACCGGCGGACGGCGCGGGGAAGGCCACGCTCACGGCGCGGGTATACGACCCGGCCAAGTGGACCGACGAGACACCGAACCTCTACACCCTCGTCGTGTCGCTCACCGACGCCAAGGGCCGTGTCACCCACACCACGAGCCAGCCCGTCGGCTTCCGGAAGATCGAGGTCAAGGACAAGAAGCTCCTCGTCAACGGTGAACGCGTCCTCGTGCGCGGCGTCAACCGGGCGGAGACCGACCCCGACACCGGCAGACACGCCACCCACGAACGCACCGCGTCCGACGTCGCGTTGATGAAGCGCCTCAACCTGAACGCCGTGCGCACCTCGCACTACCCCTCCGACCCGTATTTCTACGACCGCGCCGACACCGAGGGCCTGTGGATCGCGGACGAGGTCGACATCGAGACCCACCACCACGACAACTGCCCCGACAACTGCCTGGCCGACAAGCCCGAGTGGCAGAAGGCGTTCCAGGACCGCGCCACCGGCCTGTATGAACGCGACAAGAACCACCCCAGCGTGCTGATGTGGGACACCGGCAACGAGGCGGGCCTCGGCAAGGCGCACTACACGATGGCCGACTACCTCAAGAAGAACGACCCCGCACGGCCGCTCTACCACCAGTCCAACACCCCTGACGGCGACGCGCCTTACGCCGATATCTGGGGCCCGCGCTACCCCTCGCCCGACAGCCTGGAGGACAAGGCGAAGACCACGGAGAAGCCGATCGTGATGGGCGAGTACGCCCACGCGCAGGGCAACTCCCTCGGCAACTTCCGCGAGTTCTGGGACGTCGTCCGCAAGTATCCCGAGGTACAGGGCGGGTTCATCTGGGACTGGGCCGAACAGAACCTCAGGCAAGCCCTCGTCACCACCCCCGACTCCTCCGGGAACGACATCCTCACCTACCTGACCGGAAAGCCGGAACAGGTCACCGGGCACAAGGGGAAGGCCCTCAAGCTCTCCGGCCTCGACGACTTCGTCGAGGTCTACCGCGACGCGAAGCTCGACGCGGTCTCCGACGCCCTCACCGCCGATTCCTGGGTCCGGCCGGACGACTGGACAGGGGACTTCACCATCATGGCGAAGGGCGACCACTCCTACGCCCTGCGCATGAGGGACAAGGACACCCTGGAGTTCGCCGTCCAGGGCTCGGACGGCGAGCGGCACAGCGCCACGGCCCCCGTGCCCGGCGACTGGTACGGGAACTGGCACCGCGCCTCGGGTACCTTCGACGGCAAGACCGTCACCCTGCTGATCGACGGCAAGCCGGTCGCCACCGAGGACTTCGCGGGCACCGTCGCGTACTCCGCGCAGCCCGTCAACGTCGGCCGCAACCCCGAGACGGGCCAGGAGAACACCAACACGCGCATGGCCCACGGCACGATCGACCAGGTCCGCGTCTACCACAAGGCCCTCAGCCCGGCCCAGTTGGCCGCCGATCCCGCGCGCGAGGCCGTACTCGCCCTGGACTTCGACAAGTTCACCACGAAGGGCACCTACGAGACGTACGGGTCCGGGATCGGCGGCGTCGACGGACTCGTCGGCACCGACCGCACCCTCCAGCCCGAGACCCGCGCGCTCGCCGCCGTGCAGGCCCCGCTGCGCCTGTCGCAGACCGAGGACGCGCGGGGCAGGGCCGTCCCCGGCGGCATCACCGTACGCAGCGAGCGCGCCTTCACCGGCACCGACGACCTCGCCCTCCAGTGGTCCCTGACCGAGGGCGCCCGCACCCTCGCGAAGGGCACCCGGCCCCTCTCCGTCGCCCCGGGCGCCGAGGCCCGCCTCCAGCTCCCCGCACCCCCGGCCAACCCGAAGGACGCCGACCGCCAGCTGACCGTTCGAGCCGTGCGGAAGGCGAAGACCGACTGGGCGCCCGCCGGGCACACCGTCGCAGTCGAGCAGTTCGATGTCGGCGGCCACCAACTGGCGGGAGTCGTACGGGCACAGGCCCCGGGCGCGGTCCGCGCCGTGACGACGGGCGACCGCGTCACCGCGACCGGCGACGGCTTCTCGTACACCTTCGACCGCGAGAGCGGCGACCTCACCTCGATGAAGGCCGCGGGCAAGGAACTCCTCAGCCGCGGACCGGAACTCGACGCCTGGCGCGCGCCGCTCAGCAACGAGACCAACTCCGAGGACGGCGCCTGGCGCGACGCCGGGCTCGACCGGCTGCGCACCAAGCCCCAGGCCGTCGACGTGGGCGAGGAGGACGGAGCGGTCGTCGTCACCGTCCGCAGCACCGTGGCGGCCCCCGGCGTCGAGGACTCCTCCTTCGCCCAGACCCTGCGCTACACCGTCACGGGCAACGGGGAACTGCGCATCGACCACCGCGCCAGGGCCGAAGGGGCCGCCCGCTCCGTCCCGTACCTGCCCCGCATCGGCCTCACCCTGCAACTACCGGAGAAGTACGACGAGTTCAGCTGGTACGGGCATGGCCCCGAGGAGAACTACAACGACCGTGAGGACGGTTCGCCCACCGGCGTCTACCACACCGGCGTGGACGAGCAGTTCTCCGGCTACCTGCGGCCCCAGGACTACGGCAACCACGAGGAGGTGCGCTGGGCCGCGCTCTCGGACGGCAGGAACGGCGTCCTCGTCTCGGGCGACGGCGAGAACTTCTCCGCCGGAGTCACCCCGTACGAGGACATCGACCGCGCCGCCTACCCCTTCGCCCTCCAGCGCAGCTCCCGGGGCAACACACTGCACCTGGACCACGCGGTGAGCGGCGTCAGCGAGACCTTCCACACCGTGATGCCGAAGTATCAGGTCAGCGCCTCCAAGGAGTACGCGTACAGCCTGCGGCTGCGGCCCCTCACCACCGCCGAGGCACGCGGCGGGGCGCCCGAAGGCCCCGTGGTGTGCGCACCCGAGGCGAGCCTCGAACCGGCCGGCACCTCGGTGCCGCCCGGTGAGTCCACGACGGCGAAGCTCACCGTCCACAACCCCTGCGACCGGCCCCTGAAGGACGCCACCGCCTCACTCGGCCTGCCCGCCGGGTGGAGCGCCGAACCCGCCGTGCCGCGACTCGGCGACGTACCGGCGGGCGGGGACGCGAGCACCGAGGTCCGGCTCGTACGCGGCGAGGACGAGGAGAACGGGAGCCGACTCGTCGTCGCGACCGTGACCGCCGGTTCCACGGGCGGCGCCCGCGTCAGCACCCGCGCCTCGGCCGAGGTGTTCGCCACACCTCCCGCGCCCACCGGCACCACGGCCGTCTCCGACCTCGACCTCCTCACGACCGACAACGCCTGGGGCCCCGTGGAGAAGGACGCGAGCAACGGCGAGGACCGCGCGGGAGACGGCGGCCCCCTCACCCTCGGCGACACCACCTACGCCAAGGGCCTCGGCGTGCACGCCGCATCGACCGTCGAGGTGTACCTCGGCAAGGCGTGCACCACCTTCACGGCCGACACCGGCATCGACGAGGAGACAGGGAACAACGGCAGCGTCGTCTTCGAAGTACTGGCGGACGGCAAGAAGGTCTACGAAGGCCGCAAGCTCACCGGCGCGGACGCGCCCGTCCCCGTCGAGGCGGACGTGAGCGGCGCGGACCGGCTCACCCTGCACGTCAGCGACGCCGGCGACGGAAACGCGCTCGACCACGCGGACTGGGCGGAGGCCACCCTGCGCTGCGACACCTGACCGCGCCCGCGCGCACGGCCGGCCACGACAGGTATCACCGCCCGTCGTGGCCGGCCACTGTCGTGAAAAGTCTCCTTTATGGTGCTTTGATGCGCCTCATTCCCTGGTGGGCCCTGCTCTCCGCCTGCTGCGCCCCGGTCGTGCTCGTCAGCGCGTGGGCGATCGCGCAGGTCCTCCAGGGTCCCGGATACGATCCCGCCGACAAGACCATCAGCGTCCTCGCGTCCCACGGCGCCCCCGGCTACTGGCCGATGACCGCCGCCCTCCTCGCCCTGGGCGGTTGCTACGTCGCGACCGCCTGCGGCCTGCGCCCGGCCGCGCTCCCGGGCCGCGCCGCCCTCGCCGGCGGCGGACTGGCCGCGATGGGCCTGACCCTCGTCCCCGCACCGCTCCGGGGCGGCGACCTCGGCCACGGCACCGTCGCCACCACCGGCTTCGTCCTCCTCGCCGTCTGGCCGGTCCTCGCCGCGGACCGCCACCACCCGCACGCCCCCTGGGGCCTGCGCCCGCCCGTCACCGCGGCGGCCACCGCGGCCATGACCGCCGGGGCACTCCTGCTCCTGCTCACCCTCCTGCGGGGCTGGGCCCCCGGCATCGTCGAACGCGCCCTGACCTTCGCTCAGGCCCTGTGGCCGCTCCTCGTCGTCCTGTCCTGCCCGCGCGCGAGCAGAGGCACGGGACCCTGACCCCGGCGGGGGAGCGCCGGTGGCAGTCGTGTGGTCATCGACCGATGCCGCGCTTCCGCGGCAGGCGGCGATATCCGCCGAGCCGCAAGCGGCCGGGCGCACCGTCGCCCGGCCGAACCCGGGCGAACAGCTCCGTACGCGCTGCGAGCGACGCGCCAGTCCCCACCTGGGCCTGCTCGAACCGGCCCACGACCAGGCGTGCCTTCGTCCCTTCCAAGAAGACCAGGCCTGCCCCGCCCCTTCCCCGTCGCCCCCTCGCCCCTCTTCAGCCCTCCGAGACCTCCCCGTACACCTGCGACAGTTCCGGTGCCCCCGACTCCGCCCACGCCAGTCCGTCCTCCACCACCGCGAGTTCGCGGCCCGAGGGCAGCAGGACGACCGGGGTTCCGTCCCCGTCGAGCCGCCACACCGCTCCCGGCACGGTGCGCGCGACGACGGTGCCGAGGTAGAAACCGGCGTCGTTGCCGAGGTGGTCGAGGAGCTCGGGATCGGAGCGCCAGCGGGGCAGCAGCTGGTCGAGCGCTTCCAGGGACTCGGGGGAGTCGTCGAGCACGACCCCCGCCTCAGCGGCCTCCGCCCGCAGCAACTCGCACTCGGCGAAGAGTTCCACGGCCGCGCGCGGGTCCTGCTCCAGGAGTTCGCCGACCGGGCGCGGCGGCCCACCCACCCCGGCCGGCACCGCCGCGCCCTCGCCTCCCGCCATCACCGTCGCACCCCCGCCGACGCCCTCCCGGGGCACCGTCGCGGTCGCACGCGACGCCCCCGCGGCCTCCCCACCGGCCCCCGGCACACGACCCGAACCGCCCACGGACGCCTCCTCCTTCTCACCTCCCCCACGCGCCACGTCACCCGCACCGCCATCCACCGCGTCATCCGCACCACGACCGGCCTCATCCGCCGCACCGCGCTGCTCCGGGCGTCCACCGAAGAAGGGAATCCTCATACCGCCCAGCCTGACACCGGGCCACCTCCTCACACCACAGGGCACGCAGACGGGCTCTCCCAAGCGTTCACAAGCGATCGGCAAAACACAGACCCGATCAGTCTGTTCACCCCCCGGCCTCTCCGCCGCTCTGCCGCGCCGCCTCCGCGTTCCCCTCCACGCCTGCCCGCCCACCCCCCGCGCCTCTCCCCGCCAATATCCCGCCGCCATGATGCGTACCGGCCATTTTCTGGGCAGGAGTCCGCCCGAAGACGACAACTCCCGGCAGGAGTGGGCCACAACGATCACCGAACCACACCACCACCGCGCCCACCGCCCCCCACCCTCACCACCGCCCCTCCGTCCGCGCCCGCCACCCCAACGAGGAGCCCGTGAAAGAAGCCCGCGCCCGCGGCCCCTTCCGCAGCGCCGTGTCCCTGCTCGTCGTCCTCGCCTCCGCCGCCCTCCTCGGCTCCCCCACCACCGCCACCCCGCCCGAACTCCCGCCACGCCCCCTGACGCACCTCTACGACAACCACGGGATCGGGGCCGGCGCACGAGGCGGCGGGGCCGATCTCGACGGGCACGGCCGCGCCCTGTCCGCCGAGGCCCTGCGCGACGCGGGCTGGTCACCCGGCGCCGAGCTGACCGTGGCCGGCGCGCCCCTGCGGCTGCCCGCCCCCGCGCCCGGCGCCCCCGACAACGTGCGCGCGGACGGGCAGCGGGTGAGCGTGACGGGACGCGGCGACGCCCTCGCCCTCCTCGTCACGGCGACCGGCGGCCGGGCACCCGGGCGCGGAACGGTCGAGTACGCGGACGGCCGCCGCTCCTCGTACCACGTCGAAGCGCCCGACTGGCGCACCGGCACCCTCGCCACGAGCGCCCTCGCCCTGCCCCGCATCAGCACCACCGAAGGCCCCCGGAAGGCACGCGCCGCGCTGTACGTCGTGACCGTGCCGCTGCGGCACGACGCGGCGGTACGCGCCGTGACGCTGCCACGCGATCCGCTCGGGCCCGCGAGCCTGCACGTCTTCGCGCTCGGGGTGCGTCCGCGGGCGAGCGGCTGGACCGGCTCCTGGTCGGCGGCCACGGCGGCGCGGACGCCGGTCGGGCCCTGGCAGGACCCCACCCTGCGCCTCGTCGTACACCCCTCGGTGGGCGGGGAACGGGTGCGGCTGCGGTTCGACAACACCTTCGCCGCGGCCCCGGTCCGGCTCGGGCGGGTCTCCGTCGCGGTACGCGAGAAGGGGGCGAGCGCGCGAGGGAAGCCCGTGCCGCTGCGCTTCGGCGGCCACGAGGGCGTGCGGATCGCGGCCGGGGCACAAGTGCGCAGCGACCCGCTGCCCTTCCCCGTCGAGGCCGGAACCGATCTGCTGGTGAGTGTCTCGCTGCCGGGACGCGTCACCTCGTTGCCCGTGCGGACGGCGGCGAAGCAGCCGGGGTACGTCGCCGACGCCGCCGGTGACCGGACCGGGAGCCGCGAGGGCACGGGCTTCGCCGAGGAACTGGACTACTGGCCGCTGCTGACCGGACTCGACGTGGCGGGCGGGCCCGGCAGCGTCGTGGCGCTCGGTGACTCCACGACGACCGGCGCGAAGACGCGCACGGGGGCCGACGAGCGCTGGACCGACGCGCTCGCCGCGCGGCTGCGCGCCCAGGACACGGTCCCGCGCTACGGCGTGCTCAACCAGGCCCTCACGGCGAACCGCCTCCTGAAGGACCGCTACCCCGGCGCGGGCGTGGACGAGGACACGAGCGGCGTACGGCTCGCCCACCGCCTCGACCGCGACCTCTTCGCGCAGACCTCCGCGCACACCGCGCTCGTCTACCTCGGCCTCAACGACCTGCGCTGGGGCTCGTCGGCCGCCGAGGTGCGGACCGCTCTCGGCGAGGTCGCGCGGCAGGCGCGGGCACGGGGCGTACGGGTACTCGCCGCGACGCTCACGCCGTGCGGGGGCGGCAGCCGGTGCGCGCCCGAGGTGGACGCGCGCCGGCGGGCCGTCAACGCGTGGCTGCGCGAGGGAGGTGGCGGCTTCGACGCCGTCGTCGACTTCGACCGCGTCGTACGGGACCCCGAACGGCCCGGGCGGCTGCTGCCCGCGTACGACAGCGGGGACCACCTGCACCCGTCCGCCGAGGCGCTCGCGCGCATGGCGGACGCGGTGGACCTCGACGCGCTGCGCCCGCGCTGAGGCAGCCGCGAAACCCCGGGAGGACTCACACGTCCAGGTCCACCACCACGGGCGCGTGGTCGGAGGCCCCCTTGCCCTTGCGCTCCTCGCGGTCCACGTAGGCGTCCTTCGCGGCGGCGCGCAGGGCCGCGTTGGCGTAGACGAGGTCGATGCGCATGCCCCGGTTCTTGGGGAAGGCGAGCTGGCGGTAGTCCCAGTACGTGTAGGGGCGGTCGTACTTGAGGGGGCGTGGGACGAGGTCGTCGAGGCCCGTCGCGCGCAGTCCCGCGAGTGCCGCGCGCTCGGGCGGGGTGACGTGGGTGAGGCCCTCGAAGACGGCCGGGTCGTAGACGTCCTCGTCGCTCGGGGCCACGTTGTAGTCGCCCATGACGGCGAAGGGCCGCGAGCCCGCCGCGTCGCCCGCGACGGCCGTGCGCAGGGCCTCCAGCCACTCCAGCTTGTACGCGTAGTGCGGGTGGCCGACCTCGCGTCCGTTGGGCACGTACACCGACCAGACGCGGACGGGCCCGCAGGTGGCGCCGAGCGCGCGGGGCTCCATGACGCCGTCGTAGGCGGGCTGGTCGGGCAGTCCGCTCACCACGTCGTCGAGTCCCGCACGGGAGATCACCGCGACGCCGTTCCACCGGCCCGTGGCGTTCACGGCGGACTCGTAGCCCGCCTCGCGCAGTGCCTCCGTGGGGAAGTTCTCCGCGGTCGTCTTGGTCTCCTGGACGCACAGCACGTCGGTGCCGCTCGACTCCAGCCAGGCGAGCAGCCTCGGCAGCCGGGCGGTGATCGAGTTCACGTTCCACGTCGCGATACGCATGCCGACCAACCTACCGGCCACCTCCGACAACGCCGCCCGGCGCGGGGGCACGGGCCGCCGTGTCCGTGCCGGGGCGCACCGGGCACGGACACGGCGGCCGTCCCGTACGCGCCCGCCCCGGCCCCGTAGGAACGCGCCCGGCGCGCCCCGCGGCTCCTCAGACCGTCAGCCGCGTCCCCGGCTTGACGCGGTGGTGCTCCGCGCCGCCGAGCGCGCCGATCTGGCCCTCGTAGACGGGGGTCGCGAGGTCGGTGAGGAGGGCGTCGTGGACGTCGTATGCGCGCCGCGGGGCGACCTCGCGCACGTAGTCGATGACCTCGGAGAGCTTGCTCCACGGGGCCATGACCGGCAGGAGCAGCGTCTCCACGGGGCGCTCGGGGACGGTGAGGGCGTCGCCGGGGTGGAAGACGGTGCCGTCCACGAAGAAGCCGATGTTGGTGATGCGGGGGATGTCGGGGTGGATGACGGCGTGGAGTTCGCCGTGCACCTCGATGTCGAACCCTGCGGCCTCGAAGGCGTCGCCGTGCCCGACCGTGTGGACGCGCCCGGGGAAGGCGGCGGAGAGTTGCTCGGCGACGGACCGCAGCGTCCACAGCTCGGTGGCGGGGTTGGCCTCGAGGGCGGCACTCAGCTTGGCCGCGTCGAAGTGGTCGGGGTGCTCGTGGGTGACGAGGAGGGCGTCGGCACCCGCGGCGGCGTCCTGTTCGCTGAAGGCGCCCGGGTCGATGACGAGAGTGCGGCCCTCGTGCTCCAGACGGACGCAGGCGTGGGTCTTCTTGATCAGCTCCATGCGTTCCATCCTCGCGCACCGCGCGCGGGGGCGGCGGTTCAGGGGTCCGCCCCCGCGCGGCCGTGTCCGCGCACGAGCGCGACCTACTCGCGCGGGCTCGTCTCCTCCCGTACGACCGCGCGCGCGACCTGGAAGGCGCGTTCCGCGGTGGCGAGTCCGCAGTGCACACCGATCTGGAGCAGCGCCTCCTTGATCTCGGCGGGCGTGAGGCCGCTGCGCAGCGCGCCGCGCACGTGCACGGCGAACTGCTCGAAGTGCCCGGCCGCCGCGAGGGCGCCGAGGGCGACGCAGGCGCGGTGGCGGCGGTCGAGTCCGGGACGCTGCCACACCTCGCCCCAGGCGTAGCGGGTGAGGAGGTCCTCGAAGTCCTCGGTGAACTCGTCGGTCGCGGCGAGGGCCGCGTCCACGTGCGCGTCGCCGAGCACCTCGCGCCGCAGCCGCAGCCCGGCCGTGCGGGTGTCCGCGCCGCCGTCGGCGCCCGGCGTCCCGCGGTAGGGGGCGATCTCGGGGCGCGGGGCGGCGAGCGGCGGCGCCGCGGTGGGCGCGGCGGCGACGGGCAGCGCGGCCTGGGGCGACCAGCTGGTCGAGAAGTGCCGTACGAGCAACTCCGTCACGGCGGCGGGCTGTTCGACCGGTGCGAGGTGGGCGGCGCCGGGGACGAGCGCGAGACGCGCGTCGCTGATCCCGGCGACGAGGGTACGGGCCTGGGCGGGCCCCGTGAGGGTGTCCTCGGCGCCGACCACGACGAGCGTGGGCGTGGTGACGCGGTCGAGCACGGCGCTCGCGTCGAAGGTCGCGAGCGCCTCGCAGGCGGCGATGTAGCAGCCGGGGTCCGTGGTACGCACCATCTGCACCGCCCAGTCCGTGATGGCGGGCTGCGCGCCGGCGAACCCGGGCGTGAACCAGCGCTCGGGAGAGGTACGGGCGACGGGGTCGAGCCCGTTCGTACGGACGACGACGCCGCGCTGGCGGTGCTCGTCGGCCGTGCCGAAGCGGGGCGCGGTCGCGACGAGCGCGAGCGAGGCGAGGCGCTGCGGGTGGCGCAGCGCGAGATCGATGCCGATGGCCCCGCCGAAGGCGCAGCCCACGTACCCGAAGTGCCGTATCCCGGCGCTCTCCAGCGTGTGCACGAGCCGGTCCGTGAGCGCCCCCACCGAGTCCGCCGGATAGGCCGCGGCGCCGCCGTGCCCGGGCAGGTCGAACCGCAGCACGCGCCACTGTCTGCTCAGCTCCGGGACCTGCCGGTCCCACATGTGCCACGTGGTGCCGAGGGCGGGGCCGAGGACGAGGACCGGAGCGTGCTCCGGGCCGTCGAGGCGGTACTGGAGGGGGTTCGGTGATATCTCGCTCACCTGTCCGACCCTCTCATCTTTCGCGAGATCTCATAGCGCCGGTCCCGGCCTCACGCCGCTTGGCCCCTCTCGCTACGGCAGGGTCCGCACCGCCGGACCCCCCGGAGGTGGTGGGTGCGCGTACTTGTGACCGCGTCGACGGTGCTCCTGCGGGAGGGCGAACTCCCCTCGGCCCTGCGGGCCGTACGACTCGCCAGGGCACACGGCGGCAGGACCGGCCCGTTCTGTTCGGCGGCCGGACCTGCGAAGTGGTCACGGCACGAGCCGGCGACCGCCGGCGCGTGGGCTCCGTCGCCTTTCGCCCTGAGGGGGGACCTGGGCTGCCGGGTGGGTCACCCGCCCGTGCGAAACCGGCCGTACTTCTCCTTCTTCCGGTGCGGGTGAGCGGACTCCGCTCGCAGAAACGATTCCTCTCCGTGCCGGCTTGCGTTGCGGGGCGGGGGGAAGGGCGACTGAGCGGCTGGTCCGCCGCTTTTCGGCCGCGCACGGTGGCCGGTTGCGGCCTTCAGGCTGAGTGCGTGGTGCCGGCCGGTACGGCCACGGTTCGCTCCCGGCCGTCGCCGGCCGGCGCCGTGAGACGTCATTGCCGAAGAACCGCCATCGAAGGAGAACGATGCCCACGTTCCGCCCCCACCGTGCCCTCACCGCGGCCGCAGCCGCGGCCACCCTCCTCGCCACCTTCGGCGCGGGAACCGCCTCCGCTGCCGACCGCACCGGCCAGGACCTGATCAACCGGACCGACGGGAGCCGCCTCGCGCTGTACGGCGACTCCACGGCGGAGGGGGCCACCGCGGTCTCCCTCCGCGACCCGGCGTGGAAGCACAAGACCGAGGAATGGGACGAGGCCGACGGCCGGTGGGAGGGCGGCCGCTTCACGCTGACCTTGAAGAACAAGGCCGCCGACAAGTGCCTCCAGCCGTCCGACGCGAAGCCCACCCGCGGCACCACGATCGTCGTACGGACCTGTGACGGCTCCGATCTCCAGCGCTGGGTCCTGCGTCCCGAGGGCGACAACACCTCCCGCTGGTGGCTCTGGCAGCCCAAGGTCGACACCGACCTCGCCATGACCCTCAACCGCTACAACGACGGCAGCTGGAACACCCTCCACCTCGACACCTCTTACCCGAGCGCCGACCGCCTCTGGCACCTCGCGGACGACAACGCCAGCTGGTGACGGCAACCGCGCCTCCGCCCCGACCGGACCGGGCGGAGGCGCGGTCCGCTGTGCCGCCGAAGGTGCGTGGGGGACGGCTCGGTCACCTACTACGGCCGGGGCGGGGTCGCCGGCCTGTGCGTGAGGCCTGTCGGAGGATGGCAGGCGGCGGTTGCTGGGCGTGAGGTCTCTCGGAGGGTGGCAGGCGGCGGTTGCCGTCCTGGCCGCCCTCGGCCCACGCCGCACGGGCAGCGAAGAGCTGGTGGCAGGGGCTACGCGGTGGATCGATGCCCTTGGACGCCTCCCGCGAGGACGTACTGCCTTGCGCGATGCCGCGGGGATGGGCTCGTGAGCGGCTCAACTGGAGCGGGTGACGCCTGGACGGCTGGAGCTTCCTCTCTAGGGAGCTTCAGCTCCGTGGGGGTTCACTCCTTGCCGAGGGGGCGCCGGGGTGGCCCTTGTCCTCCTCGCTGAGGGGGCGTCGGGGCAGCCCTGTCCTATTCGCCGGGGGGCAGCGCCCGTCCTCCCCGCCAAGGGGCGTCGGGGCAGCCCCTGTCCTCCCCGCCAAGGGGCGTCAGCGAGCCCCCGTCCTCCCCGCCAAGGGGCGTCAGGGCAGCCCCCGTCCTCCCCGCCAAGAGGGGCGCCAGGGCAGCCCCCACCCTCCCTGGGGGCGGCCCCAACACCAGTCTTTCGCACCTCCCGCCGCCCCGCTCCCCATCCCGCCACATCTGTGGATAACTTCGCAAAATTCTTCAGCAGCTCACTCGTTGAGGTGAGTCGCTTTTCGGGTCTCCTTCCCGACCCGCCCTCGAAGGGATGAAGTCCTCGGCGTCTCAGGGCGCCTGGAGCCCTTCTGGCGCCCCGATCGAGAGGGGATATCCACATGCCCGGCCGCAAATACGGTTAATGCCCGGATGTGCGTGTCGCCCTCCAAGCCCCGTATCCAGGTGGGTAGTTTGCGCGGACCGATACCGCTACGGATGGGCTGGTCTCTTGCCGATGGCCGTCGAGCCACTGATCGAACTGCGTGACGTCAACAAGTACTACGGGCAGTTGCACGTACTTCAGGACGTCTCGCTCACCGTGCACCGCGGGGAGGTGGTGGTCGTGATCGGGCCCTCGGGGTCCGGCAAGTCCACGCTCTGCCGCACGGTCAACAGGCTGGAGACCGTCCAGTCCGGTTCCATCCTGCTCGACGGAGAGCCACTGCCGGACGAGGGGCGCGGCCTCGCCCGGCTGCGGACCGAGGTCGGCATGGTCTTCCAGTCCTTCAACCTCTTCGCGCACAAGACCGTGCTGGAGAACGTCTCGCTCGCGCAGATCAAGGTCCGCCACCGCAAGCGCGAGGACGCCGACAGGCGTTCGCGCGAACTCCTCGACCGCGTCGGGCTCGCGCCACAAGCCGACAAGTACCCGGCCCAGCTCTCCGGGGGCCAGCAGCAGCGCGTCGCGATCGCGCGGGCCCTCGCCATGGACCCGAAGGCGCTGCTCTTCGACGAGCCGACCTCCGCGCTCGACCCCGAGATGATCAACGAGGTCCTCGACGTCATGAAACAACTCGCCGACTCCGGCATGACGATGGTCGTCGTCACGCACGAGATGGGATTCGCCCGGTCCGCGGCGGACCGCGTCGTCTTCATGGACGGCGGACGCATCGTCGAGGACCGCACACCCGAGGAGTTCTTCACCGCCCCGGAGAGCGAGCGCGCCAAGGACTTCCTCTCCAAGATCCTCAAGCACTGAGGGAGGAGCCCCGCCGTGACGAGCACCCACACCCCGAACCCCGGCCGCAACTCCCGCAACCCCCCGCACCACCAGTCCCGCAAGCGCCCGGACTTCCGCGAGGCCAGGCACTCCCGCGATCCCCGCCGCCACTCCCGTCCCGTCGTCGTCCTCCTCACCCTCCTCTGCCTCCTCGCCGCCGCCTGCGGCAAGGAAGGCAGTCCGCCCGCGAAGGGGCCCAGCGCCGCCGAACTGCCGCGCTACCGCGTGGACTCCGGATTCCGGCTGCCCGGTTCGGCTACGTGGCGCAAGGCCAAGGCCCGCGGCCGGCTCGTCGTCGGCGCCAAGGAGGACCAGCCGTACCTGGGCGAGAAGGACCCGGCGAGCGGCAGGTACACCGGCTTCGACATCGAGATCGCGAAGATGGTCGCGGCAGGGCTCGGCTTCCCCTCGAACCGGATCAGTTTCCGCACTATCGCCTCCGCGAACCGCGAGACCTCGCTCCAGAACGGCCAGATCGACTACTACGTCGGTACGTACACGATCAACGACAACCGGAAGAAACTCGTCGGCTTCGCCGGGCCGTACTACATGGCCGGGCAGGGCCTGCTCGTGCGCAAGGACGAGGACAGCATCAAGGGGCCGGCCGACCTCGACGGCAAACGCGTCTGCTCCGCGGCCGGATCGACGCCGTACCAGCGCATCCAGCACGACTACCCGAAGGCCGACCTCGTCTCGTACGACACGTACTCGATCTGCGTCGACAACCTGCTCACCTACCAGGTCGACGCCGTCACGACCGACGACTCGATCCTGCTCGGCTACGCGGCCAAGGTGCCCGAGGAGCTGAAAGTGGTCGGCGAGCCGTTCTCGAAGGAGCCATACGGGATCGGCGTGCCCCGCAAGGACAACGCCTTGCGCCTCGCGATCGACGGCATCCTCGCCGCACGCGAGCGGGACGGCACCTGGAAGAAGGCGTACGAAGCGACCCTCGGCCTCTCCGGTGTCCCGGCCCCGAAGCCACCACCGATCGACCGCTACCCGGCCTCCTGACCCCCGGCCCCCTCCCGCACGCGGAAAGCGGCACCGCGCAGCACGCCACTCAGCGCGCGGAAAGCACCACGCCCGGACCAGGCCCCCGCACGCCGCACGACCCGCAAGGCGAGGCACCACCCAAGGCCGAGCCACCGCAAGCCAAGCCACCCGCAAGCCAAGGCGCCCCGCAAAGCAAGGCACCCCGCGAAGCAAGACACCACGCAAGCCAAGGCACCGCGCAGAAAGCACCCCCGGACCGCCCATGGACGTACTGACCCAGAACTTCTCGGAATACGGAAAGGGTTTCCTCGGCACGCTCGAACTCACCGTCTACGCCTCGCTGCTCGCCCTCGCGCTCGGCTTCGTCATGGCCTCCTTCCGGGTCGCCCCGATCGGCAGCCTGCGGGCCTTCGGTACCGCGTGGGTCACGGTGCTGCGCAACACGCCGCTCACCCTGCTCTTCTTCGCCGTGCTGCTGGGCCTGCCACGCTTCGGGCTCGTCCTGCCCTTCCAGCTCTTCGCCGTGCTCGCGCTCGGCTGCTACACCTCGGCGTTCATCTGCGAGGCGCTCCGCTCGGGCATCAACACCGTGCCCAAGGGGCAGGGCGAGGCGGCGCGTTCACTCGGCATGAGCTTCGGCCAGACCCTCACGACGGTGATCCTCCCGCAGGCGTTCCGCTCCGTGATCCCGCCCGTGGGCTCGCAGTTGATCGCCCTCGCGAAGAACTCGGCCATCGCGGGCGCCTTCAGCGTCACCGAACTCCTCGGCACGTACAAGACGCTCAACGAACTCGGCTTCAACATCGTGTGGGTCTTCGTCTGGATCGCCGTCGGCTACCTCATCCTGACCCTCGCCATCAGCGCCCTGTTCAACTACCTCGAACACCGTTGGGGGGTGCCACGGTGAAGTCCGTCTTCCCACGCCACCGCGAGCGCGGGGCCAGTGCCCTCTACGACGTTCCCGGGCCACGCACCCGTCGCAGGCACGCGCTCTACGGCGTGGCCGCGACCGCGGTGCTCCTCGCTCTCCTCGGCTGGCTCCTCTACCTGCTCTTCGACACCGACCAGTTCACGGCGGTCAAATGGACTCCCTTCGAGTACGTCGGCATCCAGGAGCTACTGCTGCGCGGGCTCGGCAACACGCTGAAGGCCTTCGCGATCTCGGCGGTGCTCGCCCTTGCCCTCGGCACCCTGCTCGCGGTGGGGCGCCTGTCCGAGCACCGCCTCGTCCGCTGGCCCGCGACCGCGCTCGTGGAGTTCTTCCGGGCGATGCCGGTCCTCGTGATGATCTTCTTCGTCTTCATCGCGCTGAAGGTGCAGCCCCTGCCCGCCCTCGTCACGGGGCTCACGCTCTACAACGGCTCGGTGCTCGCCGAGGTGTTCCGCTCGGGCATCGCGTCCGTCGACCGCGGTCAGCGGGAGGCGGCGTACGCGCTCGGCATGCGCAAGACGCAGGTCATGGCGTACATCCTGATCCCGCAGGCGGTCCGTGCCATGCTGCCGTCGATCATCAGCCAGCTGGTCGTGGCGCTCAAGGACACCTCCCTCGGATACCTGATCACCTATGAGGAGTTCCTCCATGCCGGGAAACTGATCGCGTCCAACCTCGACTACGACCTGCCCTTCATCCCCGTGGTGATGGTCATCTCGCCCGTCTACATCGGGATGTGCATGCTCCTGTCCTGGCTGGCGCACTGGCTCGCGCGGCGCGAGCGCCGCGATCCCAAGGCCAAGGCGGCCGCGACACCGGAGCCGGGCCCCGGTGCCCCGCTCCAGAACACCGCGTCCCCCGCCCGCTGAGGACGGAGGACGCGGAGGTGGTGTGACCCGTCCGGCGGCAGCCGGGGATCACTGCTCGCGCAGCGGTACCGACAGATACGAGGGGTCGGCCGCCGGCGAGGAGAAGGTCAGCTGCGCGCCGGCCGGGTTGTGCTCGATGTAGAGCGGGTCGACCGTGTCCACGACGAGGGCGAGTCTGTGGCCCGCCGGTACGTCGTACCCCGTCGCGAAGAGGTCCAGGTCGACGGCGAAGGGCTGCCCGGGGGTGCGGTCGTGGAAGGTGTACGGGGCGTGGGTGACGAGTTTGCCGACGCCGAGCGGGCCCACGTCGTAGAGGTACGCGACGAACGTGCCGTCCGCCTTGGTCGGGGTCACCGTCGTGTGCAGCCGTGCCGTGCCGCGTACGTGGCGCTCGGTCGTGTACGCCGATGACTGCCACACCCCTGTCCAGGCGCGGGGAAGGAGCGGCACCGAGACGGTGGGGGGCAGCTTGACGAGCTGGTCGAGCGCGTTGGAGAGGAGGGTGACGCCGCCGTCGGCGCCCGAGTCGAGGTTCGTGGCGATGCGCTGGCTGCCGCCGAGGTCGAGTTTCGCGGTGGCCTTGCCGACGTCCTGCCAGCTCGCGTAGTCCTCGTAACCGCCGCCCGAGCGCGAGGAGATGTGCACCGGCGCCTCGTTCTGCACACCGTTGTCGTCGCCCTTGAGGTAGTGGTCGAGCCAGCGGCGCGTGTCGGTCCAGGTGTCGTTGGGCAGCCCGAGCAGGCCCGTCGCCTCGGACGTCGCGTGGTCGCCGGGGCGGAACTCCAGGCGCTTGGGGCCCGTGAGCTTCGAGAAGAAGTCGGCGTACTGGTTCGGCGGGAAGAAGGAGTCGCCCCACGCGTTGCCGAGGAACACCGCGGGCTTGTTGCGGTTGATGCCATCGAGGTACGTCGCGGGGGAGCGGACCTTGCCCCACGCGATCATCTCGTCCTCCTTGGCCAGGTTCGAGCCGAGGAAGTCCTTCAGGATCTGCTGGAACTCGGCACTCGGCCGCCCCGTGAGGAAGCCGAGGCCACCGAGGAGCGCGCCCGCCATCGCGTGCTGGGTGCGACCGCTGTAGATCGAGTCGATCAGGTCCCCCCAGCCGCTCAGCGCCGCGACCGCCTTGATGCGGGGATCGTGGCCCGCCGCGAGCAGGCTGATCCCCGCCCCGTAGGAGACCCCGGCCATGCCGACGTGCCCCGCGTCCGCGGGGGTGTTGGCGAGGGCCCAGTCGATGACCGCCGAGGCGTCGGCCACGTCCTTCGGACCGCCGACCTCGATCTCGCCGCCGGACTGGAGGAAGCCGCGCGAGTTGTACGTGACGACGACGTACCCCGTCTCGGCAAGCTTCTGCGCCTGCGCCAGGTATTCGATCTGCGGCGTCGACCAGCTCGTGGGCAGGACGACGAGAGGATACGTGCGGCTCGTGTCGGCCGGGGCGACGACGTTGCCCTTGAGGACGGTGCCGCCGTCGCCCGGGATGTCGGCGAAGCGGACGGTCGGCGCCGCGCTCGCGGCGGCGGGGGCCGCGACGGCTCCGGCGGCGGCCGGTCCGGTGAGCAGGAGTGCCGCCGCGAGGACGGCGAGCGTGGGGGAGGAGCGGGGAGCGCGCATGGGTCACCTCTCGGGAAGGGTGAGCGACGCGGTGAGGACCGCTAAGTGACCCGACGGTAACCGCAGGGGCTTACTGGAGGTAACTGGTCGGTAGGTTACGCGCGAGTAACGATTGCGTGCCCGGCCGCTGGGCGCGAAGGGCCGATCCGCACGCGAAAGGCCGCCCGTACGCGCACGCGGCCCCCGCGCGAAAGCCGCCCCCGCGCGAAAGCCGCCCCCGCGCGAAAGCCGCCCCGCGCGAAAGCCGCCCCCGGCCCGTAGAGACCGAGGGCGGCTCGCGCCGCGTACCGCTCAGGCCGCGGCCTCCGCCTTCCCCGGAGGCTCCCCCGGAGCCGCCCCCGCTTCCCCCTTGCGCACCGAGGTCTGGAGCGACTCGTCCCCCACGTCCACGACCACCGTGTCCCCCGGGTCCGCCTCGCCGCCGAGGAGCAGGTCGGCGATGCGGTTGTCCAGTTCGGCCTGGATCGTGCGGCGCAGTGGCCGCGCTCCGAACTCCGGCCGCGTGCCGTGCGCGACGAGCAGCTTCTTCGCCGCCGGGGTGATCTCCAGGCCGAGGCCCTGGGCGCGGGCCCGCCGCTCGCTGCGCTCCAGAAGCAGGTCGAGGATCGAGGTCAGCTCGGTGTCGCCGAGGCCGTGGAAGATGATGACCTCGTCCACGCGGTTGAGGAACTCCGGCAGGAAGCGCCCCCGCAGGTCCTCCATCAGCTCGTCCCTGATGCCGCTGACGTCGCCGTGGTGATCGAGGATGCGCTGCGCCCCGATGTTGGACGTCATGATGACGACCGTGTGCCGGAAGTCGACCGTCCGGCCCTGCGCGTCGGTGAGCCGTCCGTCGTCGAGTACCTGGAGCAGTGTGTTGAAGACGTCCGGGTGCGCCTTCTCGACCTCGTCGAACAGCAGCACGCTGTACGGGCTGCGACGCACCTTCTCGGTGAGCTGCCCCGCCTCCTCGTGCCCGACGTAGCCGGGCGGGGCGCCGACGAGCCGCGAGACGGTGTGCTTCTCCTGGAACTCGCTCATGTCGAAGCGCACCATGCGGTTCTCGTCGCCGAAGAGCAGCTCCGCGAGCGCCTTCGCCAGCTCCGTCTTGCCGACCCCGGTCGGGCCGAGGAAGAGGAAGGAGCCGACGGGCCGGTCCGGGTCGCCCATCCCGGCCCGGTTGCGGCGCACCGCCCGCGCGACGGCGGTCACCGCCGCCTCCTGGCCGACGACACGCGAGTGCAGCGCCTCCTCCAGCTTCATGAGCTTCTGCTTCTCGTCCTCGGTGAGCCGCGCCACCGGGATGCCGGTACGGCGCGAGAGGACCTCCGCGATGTCGTCGACCGTCACCTCACGCACGCCCTCGCGCCGCTCGGCGATTCCGTCCAGCTCCGCGCGCGCGGACCCGATCTCGCGCTTGAGCCCGTCCGCCCGCTCGAAGTCCTCGGCCGCGACCGCCTGGTCCTTCTCGCGGTTCAGCTTCGCGAGCCGGTCCTCCAGCTCCGTCGCCTCCGCCGAGCCGCCGAGCGAGCGCAGCCGTACCCGCGCCCCCGCCGTGTCGATGAGGTCGATCGCCTTGTCCGGCAGGAAGCGGTCCGTGACATACCGGTCCGACAACTCGGCGGCCCCGGCGAGCGCCTCGTCGCTGAACCGCACCTGGTGGTGCGCCTCGTACGTGTCGCGCAGCCCCTGAAGGATCTGCACCGTCTCCTCGACGCTCGGCTCGGAGACCATGACGGGCTGGAAGCGGCGTTCGAGCGCCGCGTCCTTCTCGATGTTCTTGCGGTACTCGTCGATCGTCGTCGCGCCGACCACGTGCAGCTCGCCGCGCGCGAGCGCCGGCTTGAGGATGTTGCCCGCGTCCATCGAGCCCTCGCCGCCCGAGCCCGCGCCGACGACGGTGTGCAACTCGTCGATGAAGAGGATCGTCGAGTCCTGGGCCGCGCGGACCTCGTCGATGACCTTCTTCAGGCGCTCCTCGAACTCGCCCCGGTACTTGGAGCCCGCGACGAGCCCCGGCAGGTCGAGCGCGACGACGCGCCGGTCCTTGAGCGTCTTCGGCACGTCTCCGCTCACGACGCGCTGCGCGATGCCCTCCACGATCGCGGTCTTGCCCACGCCCGGCTCCCCGATGAGCACGGGGTTGTTCTTCGAGCGCCGCGAGAGGACCTCGACAGTCTGCTCGACCTCCTCCGCGCGCCCCACCACGGGATCGAGGCGGCCCGCCCTCGCTTCCTCCGTGAGGTCCCGGCCGTACTCGTCGAGCGTCGGCGTGGCGCTGTCCTCACGCCCCGCACCGCCCGCCCGCCCCGCCCCCGAGCCCTGCTCGCCGCCGCCGCGCCCGGTCTCCGCGCGCATCCGCTCCGCGTCGGCGCCGCTGTCGCCGAGCAGCCGTTCGACGGCCGGGGACGAGCCGTCGACCAGGCTCGCGAGGACGTGCTCGGGGCCGATGTACGAGACCCCCGCCGCCTGCGAGCGGGCGTGCGCGCCGATCAGGACGCGCTTCGCCGCGGGGGTCAGTCCCGGCTCGGCGGAGGGAACCGCGCTCTCGCCGGGCAGGACGTCAGCGAGCCGTTCGGCGAGCGCGTCCGGGTCGGCCCCCGCGCGGGAGAGCAGCGAACGGGTCGGCTCGACCTGGGTCGCCGCCCACAGCAGGTGCTCGGTGTCCAGGTCCGCGCTGCCGTCCTCCTCCGCCCGCCGCGACGCCCGCGCGAGCAGCTCGCGCGCCGAGTCGCTCAGCAGCCGCCCGATCGGCACCCGCTGCACGGCGGGCGGCGAGGAACCGGGGGACATCCCGAAGAAACGATTGAGCAGGTCGGAGAAGGGGTCCTGGCCGCCGAGTGACCCGAAGGACGACAGTGACATGGGCGCTCCCTGTGAACGGCACGCACGGATACCGGCCCACGTGCCGAGCGGGGACGAGCCCGGCGACGGGCGTACTCGTCACCACCGCACGTGTCCGGCTACGGGCGTATTCGCCCCCACCACCCAAACACCGACGTATGAGGGCTGCAAGCGGGGCGGGCGTGTGGAGCGAGCGGGGCCGGCACGGCGCCGGATCAGATGAGCGGGAGAGCCCCCGGACCAGGCGTGCCACGGCCCCACGGTAGCCTCGGCGCGGCGGGCGCGCGCCTGTCGTGCCCGGCGCTGTCCGGCGCTGTCCGGCGCTCGCCGCCACGAGGCGCCACCCGGCGGGACCTCACCCGGCCCCCGGCCGGTCCGCCGTGCCCCGGCGGTGTGGCGACTCGCCCGCACCGCGCTCCCTCAAGCCGAGGGCGGGTGTCACGCTTCCGTCGTGTTCTCCCGGCCCGTCTCCGGCGCGGTCTCGGCGCGGGTCATCGCCAACCGTGTGACGTCGCCGACCAGTTCGACGACGTCCGGGCCGTACGCCGCCGAGTTCACGACCCGCAGCAGCAGGACGAAGGAATCGCGGTGGTAGCGACGGCGCAGGCGTTCCTGGTGGGTCACGAGATAGCGCGCGGCTGCCTGGTTGTTCACCGAGCGCTGCCCGCACAGCAGGAACACCGGGCGCGTCAGCTCCTCGCGCCCCGTCGTGAGCCGCGCGAGCAGTACGTACTCCGACTGGCCGTGGTCGAGCGCGTACCGCTCGCCGCCGATGACAAAGGCGTTTCGCTCGGGGCTCGGGTCCGTCTCCACCCGTATCCCGGGCAGCAGCGCGGCCAGGTGCGCGGCCGTCCGGCGGTTCGAGTACGGTCCGCCCACGCAGAACTCCGCCAGCTCGCCGAAGCCGCGCCGGGCCTCGTCGTGGGCGAGGACCTGGGCCCGCGCCCCGCACTCCCTGATCAGCGCGGCGAGTTCGAGCAGCGCGTACGCGTCGAAGCGGGCGACGGCGAAGTCCGCGCCGCCCGAGTCCTTGTTCACCACGAGCAGCGCCTCGCTGTGCGCGGGCAGCCCGAAGAACTCCCTCGTACGGCCGAGGCGGCGGCGCCCGACGAAGGCGCGCGCCGACCAGGCGAGTGCGGCGCTGATGGCCGAGGCGAGGAGGCCGAGCAGGATGTCGCGTACGTCGTCCGTCATGGCGCGCGATCGTACCGGCTCGCAAGTCCAACCCGCCCGCGAGCGAGACGGGTTGGGGCTCGATCCGCGCGTCCGCGTCCGCGTCCGTGTCGTGGAGGGGGCGGGCGGTGCGGTGCCCGCGTGGCGTTCTGGTGGTGTGGTGGGTGCCAAGTTACGCTGCGCGGACGGCTGTTGACTGGAGGAAGACCGGATGTCACATTCCGCGGCGCGGCGCGCCGGGCGCCGCCGCACCCTCTCGTACCTGTCCCTGACCGCCGTCGTCGCCGGGGCGCTCAGCCTCGGCGCGGCACCACCCCCGCACACCCCCGGACCTCCCGCCAAGACCCCCGTCGCCACCGGCTGGGGCGGGGCCGTCGCGAGTGTCGACGCGGACGCGAGCGCCGCCGGGATCGAGGTGCTGCGCAAGGGCGGCAACGCCGTGGACGCCGCCGTCGCGACCGCCGCCGCACTCGGCGTCACCGAGCCCTACTCCTCGGGGCTCGGCGGGGGCGGCTACTTCGTCTACTACGACGCCCGCAGCCACCGCGTCCACACCCTCGACGGCCGCGAGACCGCGCCCCGCGCCGCCGACAAGGACCTCTTCGTCGAGGACGGCGCGCCGCTCCCCTTCGCCGACGCCGTCACGAGCGGCCTGAGCATCGGCACCCCCGGCACGCCCGCCACGTGGGACGAGGCCCTGCGCTCCTGGGGCCGGAAGTCCACCCGTGACGTCCTCGCACCCGCGACCCGCCTCGCCCGCCAGGGCTTCACCGTCGACGCCACCTTCCGCCAGCAGACCGCCGACAACGCGGCCCGCTTCCGTGACTTCCCCGCGACCGCGAAGCTCTTCCTGCCCGGCGGCGAGCCCCCGGCCGTCGGCACCACCCTCAAGAACCCCGACCTGGCCCGTACCTACGACACGCTCTCCCGCAAGGGGCTGCGCTCGCTGTACGGCGGCGCCCTCGCCCAGGACATCGTGCGCACCGCGACCCACCCGCCGCTCGCCCCGGGCTCGACCCGCGACGCGCGCCCGGGCAAGCTCGCGCTCGCCGACCTGCGCGCCTACGACGTCAAGCACCAGGCCCCGACCCGAACCGGCTACCGAGGCCTCGACGTCTACTCGATCGCGCCCTCCTCGTCCGGCGGCACGACCGTCGGCGAGGCCCTGAACATCCTGGAGAACGACGAACTCGGAAAGCTCTCGCGGGAGCAGTACCTGCACCACTTCATCGAGGCGAGCCGTATCGCCTTCGCCGACCGGGGCCGCTGGGTCGGCGACCCGAGCCGCGAGAACGTGCCGACGAAGGAACTCCTCTCGCAGCGCTTCGCCGACTCGCGCTCCTGCCTGCTCCAGGACGACGCGGTCCTGAAGAGCCCGCTCGCCCCCGCCGACCCGCGCCACCCCGGCAAGGGCTGCGCGCCCGCGGGCAAGGGCGTCGACACGACGTACGAGGGCGAGAACACGACGCACCTGACGACCGCGGACCGCTGGGGCAACGTCGTCTCGTACACCCTGACGATCGAGCAGACCGGCGGCAGCGCGATCACCGTGCCGGGCCGTGGCTTCCTGCTCAACAACGAGCTGACCGACTTCTCCTTCACCCAGGCGAACCCGGCCGTGCCCGACCCGAACCTGCCGGGCCCGGGCAAGCGTCCGCGCTCGTCCATCTCCCCGACGATCGTCCTCGACCGGCACGGCGAGCCCGTCGTCGCGCTCGGCTCGCCGGGCGGCGCGACGATCATCACGACCGTGCTCCAGACCCTCACCGGCTACGTCGACCGAGGCCTCCCGCTTGTCGACGCGATCGCGGCGCCGCGCGCCAGCCAGCGCAACGCCGCGGCGACCGAGCTCGAACCCGCGCTGTACGACAGCGCGGTGCGCGGCAAGCTGGAGGCGATCGGGCACGCCTTCACGCGGGTGCCCGAGATCGGCGCGGCGACCGGCATCGAGCGGTTGAAGGACGGCCGCTGGCGGGCCGCCGCCGAGCCCGTACGGCGCGGCGGCGGCAGCGCGATGGTCGTGCGGCCCGCCCCGTGACGATGCTCGCGGGCGGCCCACCCCGTATGCACGGGTCACGGCCGCCCGCGAGCGCTCACAGCGCCGTCAGGATCTGTGGCCCCTCCTCCGTCACCGCCACCGTGTGTTCCACGTGGGCGGCGCGGGAGCCGTCGTTCGTGCGCAGGGTCCAGCCGTCGGGGTCCGGGTGGTACCCGTCGGTGCCGCCCGCGATGACCATGGGCTCGATGGCGATGACGAGCCCGGGGCGGAGCACCATGCCGCGCCCTGGTCGCCCCTCGTTGGGCACGCCCGGGTCCTCGTGCATCGCGCGACCCACGCCGTGTCCGCCGAAGTCCTCCGGGATGCCGTACCCCTCCGCCCGGCACACCGTGCTCACCGCGTACCCGATGTCGCCGATCCGCGCGCCCGCCTTCGCCGCCTCGATCCCGGCCGCGAGCGCGCGCTCCGCCGTCGCGATGAGCTTGACGTCCTCGGGGCGCGGTGTCCCCACCGTGAAGCTGATCGCCGAGTCCCCGGCCCAGCCGCCGAGGAGCGCCCCGAAGTCCGCGCTCACGAGGTCGCCGTCGCGCAGCGGCTCGTCGCCCGGGATGCCGTGCACGATCGCGTCGTTGACCGAGATGATGAGAGTCGCGGGGAACGGCACCGGGGCGAAGTGCGGGTGGTAGTTCAGGAACGGCGAGTCCGCCCCCGCCTCCCGCAGCACCTCGCGTGCCACCTCGTCCAGCTCGCGTGGCCGCACCCCGGGCGCGGCGGCCTCCCGCACGGCGTGCAGGCCACGGGCCACGACCCGCCCGGCTTCGCGCATCTCAAGGATCTCGGCTGCTGTCTTCCTTCGCACCATGCCAATTACTATACCGCAATTCTTATACCGGTCGCGCCGGGCCGGTCACCGCGCGGGCCGGTCACCCCGCCGACCCTGGGCGGCCGCTCTTCCGGGCCCGGGCGGCCGCTGTGCCGGACCCGCCGGACCGACCACCGCCTGCGGTCGCCGGATCGGCCACCGCGCGCGTCAAGTGCCCGTCCTGATCGCGCCCCTCCGCACGCCGCGCTGCCCCGTAGAATCGTCGTATGGTCCGTACTCCGCTCACCCCCGAGGAACGCGCCCGCGGCGAACGGCTCGGGGTGCTCCTCCGGGACGCGCGCGGCGGGCGCAGCATGGCCGAGGTCGCCATCGAGGCGGGGATCTCCGCCGAGACCCTGCGCAAGATCGAGACGGGGCGGGCTCCCACGCCCGCTTTCTTCACGGTGGCCGCGCTCGCCCGCGCGCTGGAGCTGTCGCTCGACGACATCGAAGAGGCGTGCGGGGCGGCTCCCCTCAGCGCGGCGAGCTGACCTTCCCGGCGGGCCTTCGCGGGGCTCCGCCCCACGCCCCGCTCCGGCGAACTCCTCAGCCCCCCGCCGCTCGCCTCAGGGAGGCCACCAGCGCCCGCTCGAAGGCCGTGCGCGTCTCCTCGTCGAGCAGCCCGAGCGACAGGTACGGGTTGTGGTCCTCCAGTTCCACGAGCAGCAGGTCCCCCTCCGGTGTGCGGCACGCGTCCACGCGCTGGACGCCGTAGGGCAGGGCGTTCCACTCGATGAAACGGCGCGCGAAGGCGAGATCCGCCGCACTCGGACGGTACGGGACCAGCTCCCAGCGGCACGCGGGGTCCGGTGCGTACAGCGCGTACTGGAAGGCGTCGTCCACGAAGGTGAAGGAGACCTCGTACCGGAACGGGATGTACGGCTGGACGAGCGTCCGCGCGTCGGGGGTACGGGCGGCGAGCGCGGCCGGGTCGAGGTGCGCGAGGCCCACCGAGTCCGCGCCGTCGACCGGCTTGACGATGTAGGAGCCGGAGGCGGGCAGGTCGCCGGGCGCCGTGTCGCCCGCGTACGTCGGGATGACGGGCAGGCCCGCGCGCGTCAGTTCGACGAGATAGCCCTTGCCCGCCATGTCGGCGCGGCCCGTGAGCGGATTGTGGACGGGGGTGCCGCGACGCAGCGCCTCGGCGCGGAACTTCGCGTATGCGGCGCGGTAGTGCAGGACGGGGCCGCTGTTGCGGACGAGGACGACGTCGAAGCCGTCCAGGAGGCGGGCGGCGTCGCGCGGGTCGCACAGGGCGAGCGGGAAGTCGGCGCGCAGGCGGGCCGAGAGCTCCAGGTCCTCGTCCGCGTAGCGGCGGCCCGCCGCCCGGTAGGCGAGGTCGGTGACGTACAGCAGGCGCGGGCTGTGCCGGGTCATCCGGGGTGTCAGTCCTCGTACCGGGAGCGGGCCGGTGCGTCCTCGGCGGCAGCGCCGCCGTGCGAGCGGCTCATCTCGATGCGCAGCGGGACGGCGACGCAGACGACCGCCGCGGTCAGGAGCAGGCCGAGCGCGAGGAGCCAGTCGAGACCGGGTAGCGAGAGGCCGACCCAGGCCGTCCCGTCCTGCTGTGTCATCCTGTGCGACTCCTCCGTCGTGCCCGTCCGGGCTCTCCTGCCCCGCCCCGGCGGCGCCATGCCTCATCGCCGGCAGGGTCCACCATGCTCCGGAACGCCCGGTAACGGGAAACCGGGAAGGGGGACTCGCCCCGGTACGCCACGAAGATCACTTCGGGCCGGGGGTCGGGGCCGGGCAGGCGGGAGGAGCGCGAAGGAGGGAGGTCGTCGTGAGGGGGCCTGCGGCCGGGCGCCCTTCGCGCGCGGCGCGCTTGTCGCCCGTGACTCCGTCCCTCCCCGAAAAGCCCGTGTAGCCGCCGCGTAACACGGCGGGTGTTTCCTTCCGCAGCAAAGGACGCCGCAGTGGGAGCGGGGCACGCGTGGTGGGACAACTTCCCTTCCGTATCGACCAGTTCGAGAATTCCGAGGCACGTGACCCGGTCGCGGACTTCGCGCGCGCCTTCGGTGAGCTGCTCGCGGGACTGGACCCGGGCGGTGGCTGGTGCCAGGTCTTCTGGGCCCGTGACCCCCGGGGAATGCGGGCCTGCGTCGACGGTACGGAGACGCCTCCGTGGGACGTCGTCGAAGCCCTCGTCGAGGACCACGTGGCGCGCGCGGCGCCCGGGACGGCGCCGCGGCAGGCAGCCGCCGGGCTGCGCACGGCGTACCTGGCCGCCCTCTGCGCGCGCGACGCCCGCCCCGGCGCGGCCGGGGAACTCGCCCGCCGCCTCCCCGGCATGGTGCGCGAACGCGAGCGTGCCGCCGCACGTGTCGCGGACCTCGAACGCGGACTCGCGGGAGCGGACGGCTCCGCCGCGGCCCACCTGCACGGGCACCTCGCCTGGGCCCGCGACGACCTGCGGCGCGCGGAGGCCCGCAGCGCCGAACTCGCCTACCGGCTTGCGCGCTTGGAGCCGACGGACGGGTACGGGGAGCCGACGGACGAGTACGGGGCGGCGGGCGGTCCGGGGACCGCGGCGGAGCGGGGCGGCGGGGGAGCGCCCGTACGGGGGCGGGCCGGCACGCCAGTACGGGGCTGGGCCGGCGACGGGGCGTTCGTACCGGGTGGGGCCGGTGGCGGCGCGCTGGTTCCGGACGGGGCCGGTGACGGCGTGCCCGTGTCGTCGGGGAGCGGTCGGCGTTCCGCGGGGGCGCGCGCGCCGCGAGGCGGAGCCGTCTCGAACGGGCGCGCCGCCGAGCCCGTACGGGACCCCGCTCCGACCTCCTCGCCGCCCGCCCCCGCTCCCGGGCGCGAGCCCGCCGCAGGCGGCTCGGTGGAACCGGTCAAGCCCCGTGGGAAGCGCAGGCGTTCGGCCCGGTTCGCCGGGGTGGACGACGCGCTCGTGGAGCCGGGCAGTGTGCTGCCGCCCAGCGGCGCGCCGCTCGCGACGGGGGCCGCCGGAGCGCGGGAGTCGCTTACCGGGGCCCGATTCGCGGGGAGCACGGTGCGCGAGGGCGGTGAGGCGATCGCACCGGATGCCGAGGGGGCGCGGCGGGCCGGGGAACTCCTCCGCCTCCTGGACCGCTCGCGCGCCGAGGGCCGTGAGGGCGAGGCGCACCTGCTCCTCGTGGACGCCGCGCACTGGCCGCCCGCCCACGTCTGCGCGCTCGGCTCCCGCCTCGCCGCCGACGGGCTCGCCGCCGACTGGAGCACCGTGCTGTGGGAGGCCGCCGCGCTCCCGCTGCCGCCGCTGACCGCCCTCGCGACCGCGCTGGACGCCGCCGGGCAGCACGCCGATGCCGCGCGCATCCTGCGGCAGGGTGTCGTACGGCCGCTGGGGGAGGTCGCCGAGGCCCTCGCCGACCCCGCCGTCACCGGTGTCCCGGGCGCGCTCGACCGCCTCGCCGCTTCCTGCGTGAGCGCCCGCAGCGCCGAGGACCTGGCCCGTATCGCCGCCTCCGCGCCCGGCACCCTCACCGCCCCGCTCCTCGCCGCGGCGGCCCGCGCCTCGGGCCTCCGCCACGACGCCCTGACGCACGCGCTGCGAGTGGCGGGCGTGACCGGAGGCTGACCGGGGGCCAGGGGGAAGGGACGGCGGGTACGGGCCCGCGGGAAGGCTCCTCACCCCCACCCGCCCGGTCCCGCTCACCCGCCTGGGTGGCATCCCCCGTGTCCGCCGACCCGGCGGTCTTGTCCCCTCACCGCGCGGGGCTTACGTTCGTGCCTCTACGGCCCGGGGCTCCGGGCGGTAGCGGCTCTCTGACGTCTTGTCGAAGGAGCACTGCTCATGGCTGCCTCCGTCGTCCGCGCCGCACTCGTCCAGGCCACCTGGACCGGCGACACCGAATCCATGATCGCCAAGCACGAGGAACACGCCCGCGAGGCCGCCCGGCAGGGCGCCGGGATCATCGGCTTCCAGGAAGTCTTCAACGCCCCGTACTTCTGCCAGGTGCAGGAGGAGGAGCACTACCGCTGGGCCGAGCCCGTGCCCGACGGGCCGACCGTGAGCCGGATGCGGGACCTCGCCCGCGAGACCGGCATGGTGATCGTGGTGCCGGTCTTCGAGCGCGAGGCGGAGGGCTTCTACTACAACACCGCCGCCGTCATCGACGCCGACGGCAGCTACCTCGGCAAGTACCGCAAGCACCACATCCCGCAGCTCAGGGGCTTCTGGGAGAAGTTCTACTTCCGTCCCGGCAACGCGGGCTGGCCGGTCTTCGACACGGCGGTGGGCCGCGTCGGCGTGTACATTTGCTACGACCGGCACTTCCCCGAGGGCTGGCGCCAACTCGGCCTCAACGGCGCGCAGATCGTCTACAACCCCTCCGCGACCTCGCGTGGCCTCTCCGCCTACCTGTGGCAGCTCGAACAGCCCGCGGCGGCCGTCGCCAACGAGTACTTCGTCGCCGCGATCAACCGCGTCGGACAGGAGGAGTACGGCGACAACGACTTCTACGGCACGAGCTACTTCGTCGACCCGCGCGGGCAGTTCGTCGGCCAACCCGCGAGCGACAAGGCGGAGGAACTCGTCGTACGCGACCTCGACCTCGGCCTCATCGACGAGGTCCGCAAGCAATGGGCCTTCTACCGCGACCGCCGCCCCGACGCCTACGAGGGACTGACCCGCCCGTGAGCGAACTCCTCGCCCGGCACCGCGCCGTACTCCCCGACTGGCTCGCCCTCTACTACGACGAGCCCATCGAACTCACGCACGGCGAGGGCCGCCACGTGTGGGACGCCGAGGGCCGCCGCTACCTGGACTTCTTCGGCGGCATCCTCACCACGATGACCGCGCACGCACTCCCCGAGGTCACCGAGGCGGTCAGCGAGCAGGCCGCCCGGCTCGTCCACTCCTCGACCCTCTACCTCAACCGCCCGATGATCGACCTCGCCGAGCGGATCGCGCGCCTCTCCGGCATCCCCGACGCGCGCGTCTTCTTCACCACGTCCGGCACCGAGGCCAATGACACCGCGCTGCTCCTCGCGACCGCGTACCGCCGCTCCAACCAGATCATCGCGATGCGCAACAGCTACCACGGCCGCTCGTTCTCCGCGGTCGGCATCACCGGCAACAGCGGCTGGTCCCCGACGAGTTACTCACCTCTCCAAACACTCTGGGCCCACGGCGCCGTTCGCCACCGCGGTCCCTACGCGCACTTGGACGACAGCGAGTTCATCGAGGGCGGCGTCGCCGACCTGCGCGACCTGCTCGGCCAGGCACGCGGCCAGGTCGCCGCGCTCATCGCCGAACCCGTCCAGGGCGTCGGCGGGTTCACCTCACCGCCGGACGGGCTCTACGCCGCCTTCCGCGAAGTCCTCGCCGAGCGCGGCATCCTGTGGATCACCGACGAGGTGCAGACCGGATGGGGGCGCACCGGGGACCACTTCTGGGGCTGGCAGGCCCACGACCGGGCGGGACCACCGGACTTGCTCACCTTCGCCAAGGGCATCGGCAACGGCATGTCCATCGGCGGCGTCGTCGCCCGCGCCGAGATCATGAACGTCATCGACACCAACTCGCTCTCCACCTTCGGCGGTTCACCCGTCACCATGGCCGCCGGGCTCGCCAACCTCACGTACCTCCTGCAACACGACCTCCAGGGCAACGCGCGCCGTGTCGGCGGCCTGCTGCGCGAGCGGCTGCGGGCGGGGACGGCCGGCATGGCGCACGTACGGGAGGTGCGCGGACGCGGGCTCATGCTCGGCGTCGAACTCGTCGAGCCCGGCACGGACCGCGCCGACCCGGCGCGCGCGAGCGCCGTCCTGGAGGCCGCCCGCTCGGCGGGCCTCCTCCTCGGCAAGGGCGGCGGCCACGACACGAGCGTGCTGCGCGTCGCACCGCCGCTGAGCCTGACCATCGCGGAGGCGGAGGAGGGCGGCGACCTCCTCCTGTCGGCACTGCGCGCGACGGCCTGAGACCGACCCCATGGAGAAGGAGCCCCCATGAGCAACCGCACCCTGATCCGCGGCGGACTCGTCGTCACCGCCGCCGAGGAGACCCACGCCGACGTGCTCGTCGAGGACGGGCGGGTCGCCGCGCTCGCAGCGAGCGGTTCGGCGGCCGCCGGGGCGTGGACGGCGGAGCGGGTCGTCGACGCGAGCGGCATGTACGTGATCCCCGGCGGCGTCGACGGGCACACGCACATGGAGATGCCCTTCGGCGGCACCTACGCGTCCGACACCTTCGAGACCGGCACCCGGGCCGCCGCCTGGGGCGGCACCACGACCATCGTGGACTTCGTCGTGCAGAGCGTCGGCCACGGCCTGCGCGAGGGCCTCGATGCCTGGCACGCGAAGGCCGAGGGCAACTGCGCGATCGACTACGGCTTCCACATGATCCTCGCCGACGTCAACGAGGACACCCTCGCGGAGATGGACCTCCTCGTCGGCGAGGGCGTCACGAGCTTCAAGCTCTTCATGGCCTACCCCGGGGTCTTCTACTCCGACGACGGCCGCATCCTGCGCGCGATGCAGCGAGCGGGCGAGAACGGCGGCCTCACGATGGTGCACGCCGAGAACGGCATCGCGATCGACGTCCTCGTCGAACAGGCCCTCGCGGCGGGCCGTACCGACCCGCGCCACCACGGCGAGGTCCGCAAGGCGCTCCTGGAGGCCGAGGCCACGCACCGGGCGATCCAGCTCGCGCGCGTCGCGGGCGACGTACCGCTCTACATCGTGCACGTGAGCGCGCGGGAGGCCCTCGCCGAGATCGCCGCCGCCCGCGACACGGGCCTGCCCGTCTACGGCGAGACGTGCCCGCAGTACCTCTTCCTGTCCACCGACAACCTCGCCGAACCGGACTTCGAGGGCGCCAAGTACGTGTGCTCGACGCCACTGCGCCCCCGGGAGCACCAGGCGGCGCTGTGGCGCGGGCTGCGCACCGACGACCTCCAGGTCGTCTCGACCGACCACTGCCCCTTCTGCTTCAGCGGCCAGAAGGAGCTGGGCAGGGGCGACTTCTCGAAGATCCCCAACGGCATGCCCGGCGTCGAACACCGCATGGACCTCCTCCACCAGGCCGTCGTGGACGGCCACATCACCCGCCGCCGCTGGATCGACCTCGCCTGCGCGACGCCCGCCCGCATGTTCGGCCTCTACCCGAGGAAGGGCACGATCGCCCCGGGCGCGGACGCGGACATCGTGATCTACGACCCGCACGCGGAACAGGTCCTCTCGGCCGATACGCACCACATGAACGTCGACTACTCGGCCTACGAGGGCAAGCACGTCACGGGCCGCGTCCGCACGGTCCTCTCGCGCGGCGTCCCGGTCCTGGAGGACAGGGAGTACGTGGGACGGCCGGGGCACGGAGTGTACGTGCCGAGGGGGCTGGGGGAGTTCGTGCGCTGAGGGGTGGGGCCGAGACTGGGCGTTTCCGGGGACGGGGACGGGGGCGGGGACAGGGGGCGGACGGCGCAGTCGGGAACCAGCCTGTGGGAATGCCTCCCCCGGCTATCGATGAGGCGGTCAAGTGCGCTGCGATAGGCGGGAGTTGTCGGTATTTCAGGCCGAGTTCCGAGGCCCGTGTGCGGAGCGTTGACGGCGCGTCGCGCGCTGGATAGCTTCCGCTGAGAGCGCTCTCCGCAGGATCTCGTACGGGCCGTGGGACAACGATGTCACGGCCCGTACGGCGGCCTGCTCACCCGCACCACTGTCCCCCCAGCAGTGAGGACCCCCCATGATGAGACCGAGAGCCGCTCTGCTCACCCTGCTGACGGCCGCCGCCCTCGGCATGGGCACCGCCCTGCCGTCCACCTCCTCCGCCACCGCCCCAGCCGAAGCCACCTCCTCCGCCACCGCCCCGGCCGCCGCCACCTCGTCCGCCCGCGACGCCTCCGCCCCCGGCTCCTCCGCCGCGCCGGCCCCCCTGCGCGTGATGCCCCTCGGCAACTCGATCACGTGGGGGGTCGGGAGCCCGTCCGGCAACAGTTATCGAGGCTTCCTCTGGAATCAACTGACGGCGGACGGCTACCCGTTGGACTTCGTCGGCTCGGTCCGCAACGGACCCGTGCCAGACCCCGACAACGAGGGCCACTCCGGCTGGCGCATCGACCAGATCGCCTCGATCGCCGATTCCGTCCTCGCCCAGTACCGACCCAATGTGATCACACTGGAGATAGGGACCAACGACCTCAACGGCAACTACGAGGTCCCGACCGCCCCGGACCGGATGAGCGCCCTGATCGACCAGATCCTGCGCGACGCGCCCGACGCCACGGTGCTCGTCGGCACCGTGATCGTCTCCACGAGTGCCACGGAGGAGGCCACGCGTCCCGCGTTCAACGAGAAGCTCGCGCAGCTCGTACGGGCCAAGGCGGAGGCGGGCGCGCACGTGCGGCTCGTGGACATGAGCGCGGTGACGCCGGCCGACCTCTCCGACGCGCTGCACCCCAACGACAACGGGTTCAGCAAGATGGCCGACGCCTTCCACGCCGGGATACGGGCCGCCGACGAGGCCGGCTGGATCTCCGCGCCCGTCGCGGTCGGCGGCGCGGTGCGCTCCGGGATCAACGGCAAGTGCCTCGACGTCAACGCGGGCAGCTCCGCGAACGGGACGGCCGCGCAGATCTGGTCGTGCAACGGCACCGGCGCACAGGTGTGGACCGCGCGCGCCGACGGCTCCCTGCGGGCGCTGGGCAAGTGCCTGGACGCCCAGGGCGGCGGTACGGCCAACGGCACCAAGGCCGTGATCTGGGACTGCGACGGTGGCGCCAACCAGGTCTGGCAGGCATACCAGGGCGGCTACCGCAACCCGGTCTCCGGGCGCTGCCTCGACGACCCCGGCTCCTCCACCACGGACGGTACCCAAGTCGTGCTGTGGGACTGCCACGGCGGCCCGAACCAGCGATGGACCGCGCTTCCGGTCACTGCTTGAGAGCATGTGCGAGCGGCCCCGTACGGGAGACCTTCCCTGCGGGGCCGCTCGGTGCCCGCGTGTACGTACCGGGGTGATGGACAGCTTGTCGAACTGGTCGGTGCTGGACCTCTGGATGCCGACTCCACCGGGACTCGACTCCGTGAAAGGCGTGCGCGCCCCGTTCCGGTGTCCCCGTCCGTGGCACAATCGCCGGAACCCGCCACGTTTCGGACGGAACCCCGCACGACGGCCTCCAACCCAGGAGCCGCTGACCCCGGGAGCAGTGTCATGGACTTCGGACTCGTTCTCCAGACCGACCCGCCGGCCTCCACCGTCGTCGACCTCATGCGCCGCGCCGAACGGCAAGGCTTCACCCACGGCTGGACCTTCGACTCCGCCGTCCTGTGGCAGGAGCCCTTCGTCATCCACAGCCAGATCCTGGAACACACCGAACGGCTCGTCGTCGGCCCGATGGTGACCAACCCGGGCACCCGTACGTGGGAGGTCACCGCGTCGACCTTCGCGACGCTCAACGACATGTTCGGCAACCGCACCGTGTGCGGTATCGGGCGCGGCGACTCCGCGATGCGCGTCGCGGGCCGACCGCCGAACACCCTCGGGCGCCTCGGCGAGGCCATCGACACGATCCGCGACCTCGCCGAGGGCCGCACCGCACGCCTCGGCGACACCGAGGTACGGCTGCCGTGGGTACGGGAGGGGCGGCTGCCGGTGTGGGCCGCCGCGTACGGGCCGAAGGCGCTCGCCCTCACCGGGGCCCGCGCGGACGGCTTCATCCTCCAACTCGCCGACCCCTACCTCGCGGCGGCGATGGTCGAGCAGGTCCGTACGGCCGCCTCCGACGCGGGCCGCGACCCGGCCTCCGTCGCGATCTGCGTGGCGGCTCCCGCCTATGTGAGCGAGGACCTGCCCCGCGCCCGGGAGCAGTGCCGCTGGTTCGGCGGCATGGTCGGCAACCACGTCGCGGATCTCGTCACCCGCTACGGCAGCGAATCCTCCTCCGTGCCAGCCGAGTTGACCGCCTACATCGCGGGCCGTCAGGGCTACGACTACAGCCACCACGGCCGCGTCGGGAACAGTTCGACGGACTTCGTGCCCGACGAGATCGTGGACCGCTTCTGCGTCCTCGGCCCCGTCGAGGCGCACATCGAGAAGCTGCGCGAACTGCGGGCCATCGGTGTCGACCAGTTCGCCGTCTACGCGATGCACGACGCGCGCGAACAACTCATCGACGTGTACGGCGAGGAAGTCATCCCGGTCCTCAACTCTTGATGCCGCGGGAGCTTTTCCCCCGATTGCGCGACGCCGCGCGCGTACCCGTGTTCGCACGGCTCCCGCCGCCGCGTCGGTACGGCTCCCGCATCCGTACTTCGTACGAGCCCCCTCGCAAGGCGCCCGATCGCGGCAGCGATACCTCCCGCGCCGTTTTCTCCGAAGATCGAGCCATGACCGACGAGGCCGCCACTCCGCCGGGACGGTGGCCGCTCTCCCGTACGAGGGGGCGGTGGTGCGGGGATGAGTCGTCGCTTCGCGCGGGGATGTCGTGCCCCTGCCGCTGCCGCGGCCCCTGATGAGGTCCCGTGGTGGTGGCCGGTTCGCCGATGCTGGCGCGCCCCGGACACGTGCGAGCCGGGGGTGCGGAGTCGTTCCGCGTGAGTGAGTGCTCACTCACCTCTGGCCAGGTCACCCGAATGGCTGTGGACCAGTGGTCGCGTGAACGATTCTTCTGAGAGGGAGCGCGCAAAGCTCTCACTCCTTCGGGTGGGCGGCGTGGCGGGTTTCGCTGAGTTGTCCACAGATGGGGCGGGATGGTCATGGGGGCCGGCCGACTTGCGGAAGACTGTTAAAAGGGGAGCCCCCCAGGGCGGGTGGGGGCTGTTCGCAGGCTCGGCCGTGACGTGTGGGCTGGTGTGGGGGCTGCCCGCAGGCTCGGCCGGGACGCGTCGGCTGACTGGCGGCCGCCCGCAAGTTCGCCCGTGACGCATGGCAGACGCTGGAACCGTCCGCACGCTCAACCCTGAGACGTAACGACGACGCCGAACGCGCAGAGTCCTTCCCCCCACGCCTCACACCCCTCACCACCCGCCCCCACCGCCCCGCACGCCAAGCCCCCACCCCCATCGCCCCCCTCACCGCTCCCCGGCTGCGGCGCCCCGCCCCTGCGGTTAGCGTGGGCGGAGGGCTGGGCCCTCCCGGCCGGTCGGTCCCGAGCCGGAAGGACGTGTGCCATGCGAACGCCGCGTACCGGAACCCCCACCGCGCCCCCTGTCACCGGAACCAGTACCGCGATCCGTACTGGAATCCCTACCGCGCCCCCTGCTACCGACACCCGCACCGCACCCCCCACCACGCCCCCTGAAACCAGATGCCGCGCCGCGATCCGTACCGGCCGCCGTACCGCCCCCGGAGCCCTCCGGTGACCGCCGCCGAGCACGGGCTCGCTCCCGTCATGACCGGCATCGCGGCGATGGTCTTCGACGTCGACGGGGTTCTCACCGATTCCGCGCGCGTCCATGCCGAGGCGTGGAAGGAGGCGTTCGACGCCTGCCTCCGCGAGCATCCGCCCGCCGACAAGGCGCTCGACCGGCCCTTCGACGCCGCCGACGACTACCTCCGCTACGTCGACGGCAAGCCCCGGGTCGACGGTGCCGCCGCCTTCCTGCGCTCGCGCCGGGTGCCGATCCCGGACGGCAACCCGTCGGACGCCCCCGGCACGGACTCGGTCGCCGCCGTCGCCGCGCTCAAGGACGGCATGTTCACGCGCCGCATCCGCAGGAACGGCATCGAGCCCTTCCCCGGCTCCGTACGTCTCCTGAAGGCCCTGCGCGCCGCGGGCATCCCCATGGCCGCCGCCTCGTCCTCCCACCACGCCCGCGACGTCCTTGAAGGGGCCGGGCTCCTCGACTACTTCGTGACCCTTGTCGACGGCGACGAGTCCCACCGCCTCGGCCTGCCCGGCAAACCCGATCCCGCGCTCTTCCTGGAGGCGGCCGACCGCCTCGGAGTCGAGGCCGCGCACGCCGCCGTCGCCGAGGACGCCCTCGCGGGCGTCGAGGCCGGCCGGCGCGGCGGCTTCGGCCTCGTCGTCGGCGTCGATCGCGCCCACACCACCGACACCGCGAGGGACCTGCGGGAACACGGCGCCGACCTCGTCGTCGACGACCTCGCCGACCTCCTGCGCGCACCCGGCACCGAAGACGGCGCACCCGACACCCAAGGCCCCGCACCCGGCACCGACGGCAAGGAGTGACCGCATGTCCGAATGGACGTGGGAGTACGAGGGTTACGATCCCGCCGAGGAGACGCTGCGCGAGTCCCTGTGCAGTCTCGGCAACGGTTACTTCGCGACGCGGGGCGCGGCCCCCGAATGCGCCGCGGGCGGCCCGCACTACCCGGGCACCTATGCCGCCGGCGTCTACAACCGGCTCACCTCGGAGGTCGCCGGGCAGACGGTGTCCAACGAGGACATGGTCAACCTCCCCAACTGGCTGCCCCTGCGCTACCGCCTCGCCCCGCCCGAGGGCGGGAGCGGCGTCGACTGGTACACGCCCGACGACGCCGCGTTGCGCTCGTACCGCCAACTGCTCGATCTGCGCGCGGGGATCTACGAGCGCCACCTCGTGTACGAGGACGCCTCGGGGCGCAGGCTGCGGCTGCGCCAGTTCCGCGTGGTCCACATGGATGATCCCCATCTCGCCGCGCTGCGCACCGAGTTCACCGCCGAGAACTTCGACGGCACCCTCGAAGTCGAGTCAGCGATCGACGCCGGCGTCACGAACGACGGCGTGGCGCGTTACCGCGAGCTCAACGGCCACCACCTCGCCGAGATCACGAGCGGCTACCCCGAGGACTGCACCGTGTGGGTCCGCGCGCGCACGGCCAACTCGGGCATCACGGTGGCCGTCGCCGCCCGTACGTACAGCAGCGACGGCCCCTCGTGCGAGCCGCGCCCCTCCACGGGCACCCCGAACCGGCCCGCGACGCGCATCAACATCGCGCTGAAACAGGGTGAGACGGCGACGGTCGACAAGATCGTCGCCCTGCACACCTCGCGCGACTCGGCGATCAGCGACCCGCTCGACGCGGCGCTCGACGGCGTGCGCAACGTTCCCGGCTGGGACGAGTTCCTCCGTGACCACCGTCTCGCCTGGCAGCGCCTGTGGCACCGCGCGCTTCTCGAAGTCCCCGACGAGGCAGGCCACATCCTGCGCTTCCACCTCTTCCATCTGCTCCAGACCGTCTCCCCGCACACCGCCGACCTGGACGCGGGCGTGCCCGCGCGCGGCCTCAACGGGGAGGCGTACCGGGGGCACGTCTTCTGGGACGAACTCTTCGTCCTGCCCTACCTCAACCTGCACTTCCCCGAGGTCTCCAAGGGCCTGCTCCGCTACCGGCACCGCCGCCTGGACCGTGCTCGCCGCCTCGCCCGCGAGGCCGGGTTCGACGGCGCGATGTACCCCTGGCAGTCCGGCAGCGACGGCCGCGAGGAGACCCAGGAACTGCACCTCAACCCCAGCTCGGGACGCTGGCTCCCCGACAACTCGCGTCTCCAGCACCACATCGGCTCGGCCGTCGCGTACAACGTGTGGAGCTACGCGCGCGCCACCGGCGACACGCGCTTCATGGAGCACGAGGGCGCCGAGATGCTCCTCCAGATCTCCCGCTTCTGGGCCTCGAAGTCCGAGTGGGACAGCGGCCTCGGCCGCTACCGCATCCGCCGCGTCGTCGGCCCCGACGAGTACCACGACGCCTACCCCGACGCGACCGAACCCGGGCTCGACGACAACGCGTACACCAACGTGACCGCCGCCTGGGTCCTTCAGCGCACCCTCGAATCCCTCGCCGCGCTCCCGGAGGAGCGCCGCGCCGAACTCGCCGAGCACACCGGGCTCGACGACACCGAACTCGCCCACTGGGACGACATCTCGCGCCGCCTCCACGTCCCCTTCCACCAAGGCGTCATCAGCCAGTTCGACGGCTACGGGGAACTGCGCGAACTCGACTGGGTCGGCATGTCCACCAAGTACGGTGACATCCGCCGCCTCGACCGCGTCCTGGAGGCCGAGGGAGACAGCGTCAACCGCTACCAGGCGTCCAAGCAGGCCGACACACTGATGCTCGGCTACCTCTTCCCGCCCCGCGAACTCCGCGCCCTCTTCACCCGTTTGGGGCACCGGCTCGACGACGAGACCTGGCGCAGGACCGTCGAGTACTACGTGGCCCGTACGAGCCACGGGTCCACGCTCAGCGGCCTCGTGCACGCCTGGGTGCTGGCCCGGGTGCGGCCCACGCAGGCGTGGGGCTTCTTCCAGGAGGCGCTGCGCGGCGACGTCGCCGATCTCCAGGGCGGCACGACGGGCGAGGGCATCCACCTCGGTGCGATGGCCGGGACGCTCGACCTCGTGCAGCGCTGCCTCACCGGGCTGCGCATCCGCTCCGACGGGGCCCTCAGCCTCGACCCCGTGCCCCAACCGGAGCTGTCCGGCTACGACTTCGCCATTCACTACCGTCATCTGTGGGGCGTGCGCTTCCGTATGCGCTCGGGCGGCCTCGACATCAGTCTTCCGGGGACCAACCGGCCTTCGCTCGACATCCGGCTCGTGGACCGCACGGTGACACTGCGGCCAGGCGACTCCTTCCACCTGACCCTGCCGGAGGGGGACTGAGGGACCGGGTGGCGCGAGCCAGGGGTCAAGTACGCTTCGCCTTCGCGTACTTGACCCCTCGCCGTACGGCGTCACCGGCCCTTCCGCGACCCCAGGGAACCAGGCCGCCCGCGCGCGGAACCCCCGGAAGCCGAGCCGCCCGCCGCTCGGAAGCTCAGGGAACCCGCGCCGTCCACTCCTCGGAGTCGAACTTCGTCCGCGCCAGTTCCCGCGCCCGCGCCATCTCCTCCTCCGTCACGGACCCCTCCGCGAGCCCGTACCGGCTACGGAAGGAGGCGACCATGTTCGCGATGACCTGCTCGCGCGGCAGCCCCGTCTGCCGACGCAGCGGGTCGACGCGCTTCTTGGCGCTCGTCGTCCCCTTGTCGGAGAGCTTCTCCTTGCCGATCCGGAGCACCTCGGTCATCTTGTCGGCGTCCATGTCGTACGCCATCGTGACGTGGTGCAGCACGGCGGGCACCCCGCTCTGCGGCGCGGCGACGCGGCGCTGCGCCGCCCCGGCGATCTTCCCCGCCTCGGTCGCGATGTCGTTGAGCGGCTGGTACCACGCCTTGATGCCCATGTCGCCGAGCGCCGAGAGCACCCAGTCGTCGAGGTAGGCGTAGCTGTCGGCGAAGGAGAGGCCCTCGACGAGCGCGCTCGGCACGGAGAGCGAGTACGTGATGCTGTTGCCCGCCTCCATGAACATCGCCCCGCCACCCGTCACGCGCCGCACCACGGTCACGCCGTGCTTCGCCGCCCCGTCCGGGTCCACCTCGTTGCGCAGGGACTGGAAGCTGCCGATCACGACGGCCGGGTCCTGCCACTCCCACACCCGCAGCGTCGGCGGGCGGTGCCCGGCGGCGACCTCCTGCGTGAGGATCTCGTCGAGCGCGAGGTGCAGGCCCACGGGCAGCGGACCGTCGTGGATGAGCTGCCAGTCGTAGTCCGTCCAGTCGGTGGCCCGCGCGAGCGCCCGGCGCACCGCGACGCCGATGCCCTCGGCGGTCAGTCCGTACATCACCGTGCCGGGCGGCAGCGCGGCCTGCACGCGCGCGGCGAGACCGGCACCGTCCGTACCGGAGGGGGCGCCTTCGAGCGCGGCGTTGATCGAGTCGATCGCCTCGTCGGGTTCGAGGAAGAAGTCGCCGGCCACGCGCACGTCGCGCAGCACCCCGCCCTCCTCCTCGAGGTCCACCACCACGAGCTTTCCGCCCGGGATCTTGTACTCACCGTGCACGGCCGCCGCCTCCAACTCTTCGGGCCCGGGACGGGCACTTCGGTCATTTCCCTGCGGTCAGGGCAACGTTAGCGGGGAGTACCCGATTCCCGCGGCCGGGGCGGAGGCGGGTCGGAGTGGAGGGGGGTCGGGGCGGAGGGGGCAAGGCGGAGGCGGACCGAGGCGGACGCGGGTCGGGAGCGGGTCGCGGTGGTACGCGGCGCCCCCCTCCCGCGCCGTCCGTTCCCCTCCCCGCAAGCCCCCGTCTCCCCTCCCTCTCCCCGATGTCAGTGCCACGTGCTCTCATGAACCCATGCTCGAAGACCTGCGCGATTCCGCCCCGGCCCACCCCGCCACCAGCGCCTTCGCCTCTCCCGCCTCCGCGGCGGCGCTCGCCACCGCGCTCGACGCCGACGGCCTCTCCGCCGTCGAGACCGCCGTGCGCGCCGCCGTCGACCGCGCCGTGCTGCCCCGCTTCCGCCACCTCGCGGACGGCGAGGTCAGCACGAAGTCCGGGCCCCACGACCTCGTCACCGTCGCCGACCGCGAGGCCGAGGAACTCCTCACCGAGAGCCTGCCCGCCCTCCTCCCCGGCTCCGTCGTCGTCGGTGAGGAGGCCGTCGCCGGGGACCCCGCACGGTACGAGGCGCTGCGCGGCGCCGCGCCCGTGTGGATCGTCGACCCGGTCGACGGCACCCGCCAGTTCGTACGCGGCGAGCCGGGCTTCTGCACCCTCGTCGCGCTCGCGGTCGACGGCGAGGTCGTCGCCTCCTGGACGTACGCGCCCGTCCTCGGCCTCATGGCCGTCGCGGTACGCGGCAGGGGTGCCCTGCTCAACGGGGAGCCCCTGACCCGTACCGCCCCCGTGCCGGGCGAGCCGCTCAGCGTCGCCTGCTCGCACCCCGACTACACGACCGGTCCCCAGCAGGCCCAGCTCCGCCGCCTCGCCGTCCCCGGCCTCGCCCCACGCCACTGCGGCTCCGCAGGGCTCGAATACCTCGCGATAGCGCGCGGCGAGCTGGACGCCACCGCCTTCAGCTGGGAGCTGGCCTGGGACCACGCGGCCGGGCTCCTTCTCGTCGAGGAGACCGGCGGCGCACACGTGACGACCGACGGTGTCCCCTTCCGCGTCACCGGGGGCAACGCGCTGCCCTTCACCACCGCGCGCGACGCGGCGACGGCCGAACGGGTCCGCGCGCTGCTCGCCGGGGAATCGGGGGACAGCCCGGCGTGAGGGAGCGTCAAGGCACGGGAAAACGTGGCTTCGGGCGAGGCCGGGCGGCATATCCTGACCGCCGGGCCATCGGCTGACGTGAGGAGTCCGGAGGTGTCGACTTTGCTGGACGCGGTCGTCGTGGGAGCGGGACCCAACGGGCTCACCGCCGCCGTCGAACTGGCCCGCCGAGGCCTCTCCGTCGCCGTCTTCGAGGCCGCTTGCGAGATCGGCGGCGGCGCCCGCACCGAGGAACTGACCCTCCCCGGCTTCCACCACGACCCCTGCTCGGCGGCGCACCCCCTCGGCATCGCCTCGCCCGCCTTCCGGGCCCTGCCCCTCGCGCGGTACGGGCTGCGCTGGCTCCACGCGGGCCTGCCGATGGCGCACCCGCTGCCGGGCGGTGACGCCGCCGTGCTCGCCCGCTCCGTCGGCGAGACCGCGGCCTCGCTCGGCGCCCGCGACGCGGGGACGTACCGGCGACTCGTCTCCCCGCTCCTGCCGCACTGGGACGCCGTGCTGCGCGACTTCATGGCGCTCCCGTCCACGGCGCTGCCCCGCGACCCGCTCTCCCTCGCCCGCTTCGGCCTCGCCGGGCTGCCCCCCGCCCGCGTCCTCCTCGCCCGCTTCCGCGAGGACCGCGCCAAAGCGATGCTCGCCGGGCTCGTCGGCCACGTCATCGCTCCCCTGAGCGGCCCCGCCACCTCCGCCGTGGGGCTCCTCTTCGCCCTCGCCGCGCACACGCGCGGCTGGCCCGTCGCGGAAGGCGGCTCCGGCGCGATCACCGGCGCCCTCGCCGCGTACCTGGCCGACCTCGGCGGCACCGTCGAGACCGGCTTCGAGGTCCGCCGCCTCGACGACCTCCCGCCCGCGCGCGCCTACCTCTTCGACACCTCGCCGCACGCCCTCGCCCGCATCGCCGGACTCGGCGCCCGCGCCTACCCGAACTACCGCTACGGCGCCGCCGTCTTCAAGCTCGACTACGCACTCGACGGGCCGGTCCCCTGGACCTCCGAGGCCGCCCGCCGCGCCGGTACGGTGCAACTCGGCCCCGGCAGCCGCGACATCTCCCGCGCCCTCGTCGACGTCTCACGGCGCGGCGTGCCGCCCGCCGACCCCTTCCTCATCACCGTCCAGCCGAGCCTCGCCGACCCCGGCCGCGCCCCCCAGGGCAAACACGTCTTCTGGGCGTACGGGCACGTGCCGCACGGCTGGGAGGGCGACCTCACCGACGTCATCGAGCGCAAGATCGAACGCTTCGCCCCCGGCTTCCGCGACCTGATCCTCGCCCGCGCCACGGCGGGACCGCCCCAACTCGCCGCGCGCAACGCCAACTACGTCGGCGGCGACATCGCCTGCGGCGCCGCGAGCGGCCTCCAGCTCCTCTTCCGCCCCCGCCCCACCCTGCGCCCCTACGCCACCCGCCACCCCGCCGTCTTCCTCTGCTCCTCGGCGACCCCACCGGGCCCCGGAGTCCACGGCATGAGCGGGCACAACGCGGCGCGGGCGGTGTGGCGCGCGCTGAGAGCGCGGGACGCGGCGTGAGGGCCACCTCCTCGTACGCGCCCGGCGCCTCCCGCCCCGCCCCGCCGCGCCGCGCGCACGGACACCGCGGTCCGGACCGCCCTCACCCCGAAGACGGCCACCGCCATGCCGCCCACTCCCGCCACGTCGGCCACCCGGGAGGAGGAGCGTCCGCCGCGGAACCGCCGAGTTCCGTCGCGTCCGGCTCCTCGAAGTGGGCGCGGCCGAAGGCGATGTCCGCCTCCGTCATCGGGAACGTCTCCGAGGGCGTGGTCGCCCAGCGGTGCGCGATGCGGACGCGCCGGGTCTCCTCGGTGACCGGGAGGTGGACCAGGTGGAAGCGCGCCCCCTCGGCCTCCGTCAGGCAGCGGATCGCGGACCGCTCGGCACGGGACCAGCAGCCGTAGTCCAGGACGACGTTCGTGCCGAGCCGGACCGCCTCCAGCGCCAGCCACAGCAGCCGGCCCTCCAGCACGTCCCGTCTCCCGTCCGGGTCGGAGGCGCCGAAGAGCGGGAGCATCCACTCATCGGGCGTCAGGCGCAGCGCGCGGCGCTCGACGGCGAGTCGCCGGGCGAGGGTCGTCTTTCCGGCCCCCGGCAGGCCGACCAGCAGGAACAGGGCGGTCATCGCCCGTCCCCGGGCCGGGGACCGGCGATCAGCGGCGACAACTCGGGAGGGTTCAGAACTCGCACGCCAGAGATCTACCACCGGCCCGCGGCGCCCGCGAAGGGTTTTCCGACGGCACCGGGCCCGCCCCTCACCCCGCCGCTTTCCCCAGCGCCTCAAGGACCGGCCGGATCAGCGGGTGCTCCTCCGCCCCGCACCGCACCGCCGCGAACACCCTGCGGGTCGGGGCCACGCCGTCGACGGGGCGGACCACCGCGCCGTCGAGGTCCATGCCCCGCAGCGCCGAACGCGGGACGAGCGCGACGCCCGCGCCCGCCGCCGCGAGCGCGACCACCGCGCGGAAGTCGTCGGAGAGGTGTTCGATGGGCGGCTGGAAGCCCGCGTGCTCGCAGGCGAGGACGACGACGTCGTGGCAGGGGTTCCCCGGGAACGGGCCGATCCACGGGTCGGCGGCGAGGTCCGCGAGCCGGATGTGTGTGGCGCCGGCGAGGGCGTGGCCCGGCGGGAGGACCGCGTCGAAGGGCTCCGCGTAGAGCGGGACGCGGGTCAGGCGCGGATCGTCGGCGCCCGGGGCGCCCCGGTACTCGACGGCCACCGCGACGTCCGTACGGCGGTCCAGGACCATCCGCAGGCTCGCGTCGCCTTCGGCGTCCCGCACTCGTACCCGTATCCCCGGCGCCGTGCCGGCGAGCACCGCGAGCGCCGGGGCGACGACCAGGTTGATGCCGGTCGCGAAGGACGTCACCGTGACCGTGCCCGAGGCGCCCGTGCGGTAGGCGGCCAGCTCGGCCTCCGCGCGCTCCAGCTGGGCGAGCACCGCGTGCGTGTGCGCGAGCAGGATCTCGCCCGGCGGCGTGAGCCGTACGCCCCGGGCGCCGCGCTCGACGAGCCGGTGCCCGGTCTCCTGTTCCAGGGCGCTCAGCTGCTGCGAGACCGCCGAGGGGGTCAGGTAGAGCGCGGCGGCGGCCGCGGTCACCGTGCCGTGGTCCGCCACCGCGCGCAGGATGTGCAGCCGCCGTGCCTCGATCATGGGAACGATTGTCGCAAATCGGCGGAGCGGACGGTCCCGGGGCGATCCACCGCCCCGGAGCCGCCCGCCCGGTCGCCCTCGGCTCAGATCGCCGGCTTGTCCGTCTTCGAGGCGTCGCGCGCCGAGACGAACGCGGCGACGGCGCGGTCCACGTCCTGCGCCGAGTGCGCCGCCGAGAGCTGCACGCGGATGCGCGCCTGCCCCTGCGGCACGACGGGGTACGAGAACGCCGTCACGTACACGCCGCGCTCCAGCAGCAGCTCCGCCATGCGCCCCGCGAGGGCCGCGTCGTGGAACATGACGGGGACGATCGGGTGCTCGCCCGGAAGCAGCTCGAACCCTGCCTCGCTCATCGCCGTACGGAAGCGCGCGGTGTTCTCGCGCAGCCGTACGCGCTGGTCGGAGGCGCTTTCGAGGAGGTCGAGGACCTTGAGCGAGGCGCCCGCGATGACCGGCGCGAGGCTGTTCGAGAAGAGGTACGGGCGCGAGCGTTGGCGCAGCAGCGCGACGATCTCGGCCCGCGCGGCCACATAGCCGCCCGAGGCCCCGCCGAGCGCCTTGCCGAGCGTGCCCGTGATGATGTCGACGCGGTCGCTCACGCCCGCCAGCTCCGGGGTGCCGCGCCCGTTCTCGCCGACGAAGCCGACCGCGTGCGAGTCGTCGACCATGACCATGGCGTCGTAGCGCTCGGCGAGCTCGCAGATCTCCCGCAGCGGGGCGAGGTAGCCGTCCATCGAGAAGACGCCGTCGGTGACGACGAGGCGGCGGCGCGCGTCGCCCGCCTCCTTCAGGCGCTGCTCCAGCTCGGCCATGTCCCGGTTCGCGTACCGCAGGCGGCGCGCCTTCGACAGGCGGATGCCGTCGATGATCGAGGCGTGGTTGAGGGCGTCCGAGATGACGGCGTCCTCGGGGCCGAGCAGCGTCTCGAAGACACCGCCGTTGGCGTCGAAGCACGAGGAGTAGAGGATCGTGTCCTCCTGCCCGAGGAACGCGGACAGCCGCCCCTCCAGCTCCTTGTGCACCTCCTGCGTGCCGCAGATGAAGCGGACCGAGGCCATGCCGTAGCCCCAGCGGTCGAGCGCCGCGTGCCCGGCGGCGATGACCTCGGGGTCGTCGGCGAGGCCGAGGTAGTTGTTGGCGCAGAAGTTGAGCACCTCGCCGGGCAGGCCCCCGGCGGTGACGTCCACGGTCGCGGACTGGGGGGTGCCGATGACGCGCTCGGGCTTGTACAGGCCCTCGGCGGTGATCTCGTCGAGGGTGGTACGCAGCTGGTCGCGCACGGAGCCGAACATGGGGGATTCCTCCGGAGGGATGGATGCGGGGCGGTACGGAGCGGTTCAGGCCGCGGGGGAGAGGCTCACGCGGTCCAGTCCATGACGACCTTGCCGCCGTGCCCGCTCGCCGCGTCCGCGAACGCGGCCTCGAACTCGGCGGCCGGGTAGCGGCCCGTGATGACGGGGGCGAGGTCGAGGCCGCCTTCGAGGAGGACGGACATCGCGTACCACGTCTCGAACATCTCACGGCCGTAGATGCCCTTGATCGTGATCATCGAGGTGACGACGCGGGCCCAGTCGACGGCGAACTCCTGCGCGGGCAGGCCGAGCATCGCGATCTTGCCGCCGTGCGTCATGTTGGCGAGCATGTCGCGCATCGCGGCCGGGTTCCCGGACATCTCCAGGCCCACGTCGAAGCCCTCGCGCAGGCCGAGGAGTCGCTGGCCGTCCGCGATGGACGCCGAGGAGACGTCGAGCGCGAGATCGGCGCCGACCTTGCGGGCCAGGTCGAGCCGCGCCTCGCTCACATCCGTGATCGCGACGTTGCGCGCCCCCGCGTGCTTGGCGACGGCCGCCGCCATGAGACCGATGGGGCCCGCGCCCGTGATGAGCACGTCCTCGCCGACGAGCGGGAAGGAGAGCGCGGTGTGCACGGCGTTGCCGAAGGGGTCGAAGATCGCGGCGATGTCGAGATCCACCGGGTTGCGGTGCACCCACACGTTGGCGGCGGGCAGCACCACGTACTCGGCGAAGCAGCCGTCCCGCCCGACGCCGAGCCCGACCGTCGCGCGGCACAGGTGGCGGCGGCCCGCGAGGCAGTTGCGGCACGTGCCGCACACGAGGTGGCCCTCACCGCTGACGAGGTCCCCCGCCTCGATGCCGGCCACGTCGCGGCCGACCGAGACGACCTCGCCGGAGAACTCGTGACCGACGACCAGCGGCGCGCTGACGGCCTGCTGCGCCCAGCCGTCCCAGGCGCGGATGTGCAGGTCCGTGCCGCAGATCCCGGTGCGCAGCACCTTGATGAGCACGTCCCCGGGACCGGCCTCGGGCTCCGGGACCTCCACGAGGCTCAGTCCCGGCGCCGCCTTCTCCTTGACCAGTGCCTTCACTCCGTGGCTCCTCTTCTGTGCGCCCCGCACCGCGCGACCGGGCGGACCGGCGGGTACGGAGGGGTGGGGGACGGCCGCGGCCCGAGAGCGCGCGCACGACCGGCATCAAGATCCTGCCGCCCGGCACGCCACCAGGTCCATCGAGGTTTTCTTAACCGCGCCTGCGGCTTTCCTACATGCCGCGGGCGCCCGGTGACGTGTGCGGCACGCCGTCCCCGCCGGGCGCTCAGCGCGGCGGCAGGTCGTTCAGGAGGATCTGGAAGAGCTTGTGGTCGCGCCAGGCGCCGTCGATGTGGAGCATGAGCGGGGCCACGCCGAACTCGGTGAACCCGGCCTTGGCGAGGACGCGCTGCGAGGCGTGGTTGTCGAGCAGGGTGCCGGCCTCCAGGCGGTGCAGGCCGAGCACCTCGTTCGCGTACCGGACGACGAAGGCGGCGGCGGCGCCGGTCAGGCCGCGGCCCGCGTACTCCTTGTCGACCCAGTAACCCAGGTTCGCGCTGTTGAGCGGGCCGCGCACGAGCTGCGAGAGCGTGATCGTGCCGATGATCCGCTCGCCGTCCACGAACACCCAGCCGAAGAGTGCCCCGGCCTCCTGCGCCGCGAGCTGGTTCGCCAGCCGCTCGCGCTGACCGGCGAGCGTGTAGAACTCCTCGGTCCGCACCGGCTCGAACGGCTGGAGGTAGGAGCGGTTGCGCACGTAGGCGTCGAGCAGCGCGGGGGCGTCGCCCCCGGCGAGCGGGCGGAGCAGGATGCCCTCGGAAAGGATGGTGTGATCATCGTTCGACATGCCGGGAGGCTATCCGACCGGCGAGAACGCCGTACGGGGCCGCGGCCCGCCCCGCGCGGCGCGCCCCGGCCCCGTACGACATGCCCTCACTGCCCTCCGAGCCCCGTCGTCGCCACGGACTTCACGATCTGGCGCTGGAAGATCATGAAGACGATCACGAGCGGCAGCGAGGCGAGCATCGCCGCCGCCGCGGACTGCGCGTACTGGAGGCCGTAGGAGTCCTTCACCGTCGAGAGACCGACCGGGAGCGTCATGAGGTTCGGGTCGCTCGTGCTGATGAAGGGCCACAGGAAGTTGTTCCACGTCGTGATGAACACGAAGATCGCGACGGCGGCGAGGATCGGCCGCGACAGCGGCAGGATGATGCTCCAGAAGACGCGCAGGCTCCCGGCCCCGTCGATGCGCGCGGCCTCCTCCAGCTCGCGCGGCACCCCGTCGAAGAAGCGCTTCAGGATGAACACCATCGCGGGCGCCACGACCTGCGGCAGGATCACCGCCCAGTACGTGTCCGCGAGGTGCGCCGTGATCATCTCGCGGAACAGCGGCACGATGAGGATCTGCGGCGGCACCATGATCGACGCGAGGGTCAGCGCGAGGAGCGCCTTGCGGCCCCGGAAGAGGGTGCGCGAGAAACCGTACGCGGCGAGCGCGGAGACGGCGACGGTCAGCGCCGTCACGACGAGCGTGATGAGCAGGCTGTTGAGCGCCCACAGGGGCAGGTTCCCCTGGTCGAGGATCTTGCGGTAGGCGCCGAGCGTGAAGCCGTGCGCGGGTATCCAGCCGTCGTCCGGGGTCGCCGCGTCCGTCTCGCTCTTGAAGGACGTCACGAGTCCCCACGCGAGCGGCAGCAGCCACAGCACGGTCGCCGCGAGCAGGACGAGCAGCGCGACGATCTTCGGCAGCGGCCCGGTGCCGAGTACGGGCCCGGGGCGGACGGAGAAGCGCTGCCCGCGCGGGACCGGCGAGGTCGAGCGGCGGGGCGCGGACACGGGCGGCCGTCCGGCGGACGGAACAGTCTGGGTGCTCATGTGTCACGCCTCCTTGCGCGAGAAGAGCTTGAACTGCGCGAGCGACAGGATGACGAGGATCGCGAAGAAGACGTAACTGATGGCCGAGGCGTAGCCGAGCCGGTAACCGGTGAAACCGGTGTCGTAGATGTACTCCAGGATCGGCCGCGTCGAGCCGTTCGGGCCGCCGCGCGTCAGCAGGTAGATCTGGTCGAAGACCTTGAGCGAGGCGAGGACCTGGAGCACGGCGATGAGTCCCGTCGTGCGCTTGAGCTGGGGCAGCGTGATGGACCACAGGCGCCGCCAGGCACCCGCGCCGTCGAGCGCGGCGGCCTCGTAGAGGTGGTCGGGCACGGCCTGGAGCGCGGAGAGGTAGAGCAGGAAGTTGAAGCCGGCCGTCCACCACACCGTCACGAGGACGACCGCGTACATCGCCCACTTCTCGTCCACGAGCCAGCCGACGCTGTCCAGACCGATCGCGCCCAGGAAGTTGTTGACCAGCCCCAGATCGGGCTGGAACATCATCGACCACACCTGCCACACGACGGCGACGGGCAGCACGTACGGCGCGAAGAACGCGAACCGCCACAGCCACTGCCCCGGCAGATTCGCGTGCACGAGCAGCGCCATCGCGAGCGCGATCACGACCAGCGGCACGGAGGAGAGCACCGTGAAGAGGGCGGTGTTGCCGAGGCTCTTCCACACCTCGGAGTCGGTGAGCGCCTCGGTGTAGTTGCCGAGCCCGGCGAAGGAGCTGTCGCCGTGCCCGGTCAGGCTCGCGTCCGTGAAGCTCATCCAGAGCCCGTAGACGAGCGGGACGAGCAGGAAGAGCCCGAAGAAGATCATGAACGGGGCGACGAAGAGGCCGCCCGAACCGCCCTTGCGGAAGCGGTTCTTGAGAGTGCGCGGGGGCGCGGAGGCTCCGGGGGCGGGGGTCGCCGGGCCCGTGGTGGGGACCGTACTCATCGTTGAGTGCCTTTCTGTCCCGGTCAGGCCGGATTGGGCTTGGAGAGGAAGAAGTCGAGGCCGGAGAGCATCTCGGCCACCGTCCCCTTCGCGGAGTCGGCCCCGCGCACCCCCTGCTGGAGGGCGCTGCACATCCGGGCCTGGAAGTCGGAGCCCGCGCCCGTGAACCAGGCGGGCGGGTCGATCGCGGGGTGCTCCGCCGCCGGGGCGTACGAGGATTGCGGGTCGAGCTTCGCGTACGCCTTCGACCCGACGACCGGCAGGTAGGCGGGGATGTGGCCCGCCTGCGCCCACGTCATGCTGCCCTTGAGGAGTTCGGCGACGAGCTGGTGCGCCGCGCGCCGCCGCCCCTCGTCGGCGTGGTCCTGGTGCGGCAGCACGAAGGAGTGGCTGTCGGCGTACGAGGCCGGGGAGCCGAACAGCGTCGGCATCGGCGAGGCCCCGAGGTCGAACTTCGCGCCCTGGAAGGTGGGCAGTTCCCACTCCCCGGAGAAGATGAACGGGGACTGCCCGGTGGTGAAGGCGGCGACCCCGGCGGGGTAGTCCATCGTCCGCGAGTCGACGACGGCCTTCTTGAAGAACTCCACCACCTCGACCATCTTGTCCCGGTCGACCCCCGGCTTCCCGCCCGAGAGGTCGAACGCGCCACCGGTCTGGCTGTACAGCCCCCAGAACATGCGCCATGCCTGCGCGGTGTCGTTGAACAGGCCCATGATCGGGCCGAGTTTCCCCTTCCGCTTGCGCAACTGCTCCGCCATCTCCAGGAAGTGCGCGGGCGACTCGGGCGGCAGCAGCCGCCCGTCGCTGTCGAGCAGCCCGGCCTTGTCCATGACGGCGCGGTCGTAGAAGACGACGAAGGGGTGCGTGTCGAGGGGGATCGCGTACGGCTCTTTCTCGTACCTACCGAGCGCCCGCACGCGCGGGTTGATCCGCTCCTGCGGGACGCCGAACTCCTCCAGGAGCGCGGTGTCCCAGGGGTCGAGCAGCCCGCCCGGCGCGTACCCGGCGAGCCGCGAGAGGTGCATGATCGCGAGGTCGGGGGCACGGCCGCCCGCCGAGGCCATCGCGAGCTTCGTGTAGTACGCGGCGCCCCAGTCCAGGACGGTGTCCTCGGGGTCGAGCCCGGGGACGTCCTCGCGCACCTTCGCGAGCATCTGGCGCATGAGCGCCCCGTCGCCACCCTGGAAGAGGTGCCAGAAGCGCACCTTGCCCGCCGAGGAGGACACCGAGCCCGCCACCGAGCCGCAGGCGGACAGGGCCGGTGCGAGCGCGGCGGCCGAGAGCCCGGCGAGGGTGCCGCGCAGCAGACCGCGTCTCGTCGTCGTGACGGTCACCGCGCGTCCCCCTCCGTGCCCCGCTCGTAGGCGGCGGGCCGCAGTTGGGCCTCGCGCACCCGGCTGACGTCGAGCTTCTCCGAGCGGTCGAAGCGGTAGACGCCGTTCTGCTCCTGGAAGACGTCGGTGAGCTGCGTGTAGCAGTAGCCGAACATGAGCGGGTCGTCGAGCAGGACGCCCGTCAGGCCCTCGAAGCGCGTGTGGAACTCCTCCTCGTCACGCGGCCGTTGCCCGTACCCCCACGAGACATCGCGGTCCTCGCCCGCCGCCGCGGCCTCCTCCGGGTGCCACCAGATGCCGCCGAACTCGCTGACGAAGTAGGGCTGTCCGCGGTACGGGAGCGACCACACCTCGTCGGGGTTCTGGTCCTGCGGGTTCATGAACGGGGTGCCCTCGGCGAGACCTTCCATCTGCTTCGCGAAGGCGGCCGGGTCCTGCTCGTAGCTGTGCGAGTCGTACACGTCCGTCTCGGCGACGCGGTGCGCGTAGCCGGAGGCGTCGATGACCGGGCGCGAGGAGTCGGCGGCCTTCGTCGCGAGGAACATCGCGCGCGTCACGTCGTCGAGCTGCGTGCGGCGGTCGTGCAGCCGCTGGTGCGTCTCGTTGAGCGGGCACCAGCCGACGATCGAGGGGTGCGCCTGGTCGCGCTCGACGGCCTCCAGCCACTGGTGCACGAAACCGGCGGTCGGCTGCTGGTTGTCCCAGGCGGTGCCGCCGCCCGTGTGCGCGCCCCAGTCGCCGAACTCGCCCCACACGAGGTAGCCGAGCCGGTCGGCGTGCCACAGGAAGCGCTCCTCGAAGACCTTCTGGTGCAGCCGCGCCCCGTTGAAGCCCGCCGCGAGGGAGAGCTCGATGTCGCGTACGAGCGCCGCGTCGTCCGGAGCCGTCATAAGGCCGTCCGGGTACCAGCCCTGGTCGAGCACGAGGCGCTGGAAGACCGGCTTCCCGTTGAGCAGGAACCGCTTCCCGTCGAGCGAGACCGCGCGCAGTCCCGCCGTGCTCACGGCCCGGTCGACGACCTCTCCGTCCGCGTCGGTCACTTCGAGCAGCACCTGGTACAGGTGCGGGTCCTCGGGCGACCACGTCCGCTGCCGCGCGGGCGGTACGGCGAGGACGAGGCGGGGCGCGAGGTCGAGATCGGCCCGTACCGCCGCCTGCGCGACCGTCCCCTCCGCGTCGAGCAGCCGCGCCCGCACACGGTGTCCCGGGCGGTTGGCGGAGAGCGGGAGTTCCAGGTGGAAGCAGCCGCCCGCGAGGTCCGGCGTGACGCGCGGGCGGCGCAGGTGCACCTCGGCGACCGGTTCCAGCCACACCGTCTGCCAGATGCCCGTCACCCGCGTGTAGTTGCACGCGTGGTTCGCGTACTCGGTGGACTGCTTGCCGCGCGCCTGCGGGCCGTGCGCGGCGTCCCGGGCGCGCACGACGATCACGGCCTCCTCGCCCGGCGCCGCGACCCCGCCCAGATCCGCGCTGAACGGGGTGAACCCGCCGCTGTGCCGCGCCACCTCGGTGCCGTTGACCCACACCGTCGCGTCGTGGTCGACGGCGCCGAAGTGGAGCACCGGGCGTCGCCCGGCCCACTCGGCGGGGATCGTCACGGTACGGCGGTACCACACGGCGTGCAGGAAATCGGTGTCCCCGATTCCCGACAACTCGGACTCGGGACAGAACGGCACGGTGATCCGCTCGGGCAACTGCCGCCCTGCGAGGCCGCGTTCGAGACCGCTGTCACCGGGGTCGCGCGCGAACTCCCACGTGCCGTTGAGATTCAGCCACTCCGCACGCGCGAAAGAGGGACGCGGGTACTCGGGCCGGGGCACCTCGGGGCCGGCATCGAGCGGATGCGGACAGATGCCGTCGTACTCGGGCATGAACTCTCCTCGCGGGGACACCACTTGGGAAGACAACTTGGTGGGATCACATGTCAGCACTCGGATTACATCGTTGTAAAGAGGTGGTGGCGGGGTTTCCTGCGTGTGACGGAAGGAGCACGGAACGCCCCGTTCCGGGGGTGGGGGCGAAAGGGACGAATCGGGGAGGTGGTCGGGGTGAGGTGCTCGGGGCGAGGCGGGGCGAGACGTGCCCGCCGCCGCACACGCGTCCGCCCGGGGTCCGCGCATCGCCATGTCGGATTTCCGCCAGCCCCGCCCCCCGGAATGTCGCATGCTTGAGGCATGTCAGTCACTCCAGGGGCGGCCCCGGAAACCGCCGCGACCAGCGCCCTCGTCAGCGGCCCGCAAGGCGCTCTGCACGCCGACCGGGACCGGTGCGTGCGCGCCGTCCGCTCGCGCGACGCGCGGTTCGACGGGTGGTTCTTCACCGCCGTCACGTCGACCGGCATCTACTGCCGCCCCAGCTGTCCGGCCCTCACCCCCCGGCCCGAGAACATGGTCTTCCTGCCGAGCGCCGCCGCGTGCCAGCAGGCCGGTTTCCGCGCCTGCAAGCGGTGCCGCCCCGACGCGAGCCCCGGCTCGCCCGAGTGGAACCACCGCGCCGACCTCGTGGCCCGCGCCATGCGGCTCGTCGCGGACGGCGTCGTGGACCGCGAGGGCGTGCCCGGACTCGCCGCACGCCTCGGCTACAGCGCCCGCCAGATCGAGCGCCAGCTGGGCGCCGAACTCGGCGCCGGACCGCTCGCCCTCGCCCGCGCCCAGCGCGCGCAGACCGCGCGCCTGCTCATCGAGACGACCGCGCTGCCGATGGCGGACATCGCCTTCGCCTCGGGGTTCTCCTCGATCCGCACCTTCAACGAGACCGTCCAGGAGGTCTACGCCCTCGCCCCCTCGGCGCTGCGTGCCCGCGCCGGGGGCACCGCCGCGCCCGGCGCCGGTACGGTACGGCTCCGCCTCCCGCTGCGCGGCCCCTTCACCCCCGACAACCTCTTCGGCCACCTCGTCGCGACCGCGGTGCCCGGCGTCGAGGAGTGGCGCGACGGCGCCTACCGCCGCACCCTCGACCTCCCGCACGGACCCGGCATCGTCGCGCTGAGCCCCACCCCCGAGTACGTGGACTGCCGCCTGCGGCTGCGGGAGCTGCGCGACCTGCCCGCCGCGATCAGCCGCTGCCGCCGCCTCCTCGACCTCGACGCCGACCCGGAGGCCGTGGACACGGCCCTCGCGGCCGACCCCGACCTCGCGCCGCTCGTGCGCAAGGCACCGGGCCGCCGCCTACCGAGGACGACGGACGAGGCCGAGTTCGCGGTACGCGCCGTGCTCGGGCAGCAGGTCTCCACCGCCGCGGCCCGCACCCACGCGGGACGCCTGGCCGAGGCGTACGGCACCCCGGTCGAGGACCCCGACGGCGGCCTCACACACCTCTTCCCCAACCCGGCCGCGCTGGCCGCGCTCGACCCCGAACAGCTCGCGATGCCGCGCAGCCGTCGCCGCACCCTCCTCGGCCTCGTCGGAGCCCTCGCCTCGGGCACGCTCGCGCTCGGCGCGGACAGCGACTGGGACCTCGCCCGCGCGCGGCTCGCCGAGCTGCCCGGCATCGGGCCCTGGACCGTCGAGATCATCGCCATGCGGGCGCTCGGCGACCCCGACGCCTTCCCCGTCACCGATCTCGGCGTCCGCCAGGCCGCCGAAGCCCTCGGCCTGCCCGCGACCCCGGCGGCCCTCACCCGCCGCGCCGCCGCCTGGCGCCCCTGGCGCGCCTACGCGACGCAGTACCTGTGGGCGACGTCCACGCACCCCATCAACCTCATGCCCACCGCCTGACCCCGAGGACGTGTTCTCCGTGCACCGCGTACACACCCTGACCGACAGCCCCCACGGCACCCTCACCCTCGTCGCGACGGACGGCCTGCTCAGCGGCCTCTACCTGCCGCGGCACCGCCACCGCCCCGCCGAGGAGACCTTCGGCGAGCGCGACGAACGCCCCTTCGGGCCGGCGCTCGACCAGCTCGGCGCCTACTTCGCGGGCGAGGTCACGACCTTCGACCTGCCGCTGCACCAGGAGGGCACGCCCTTCCAGCGCACCGTCTGGGACGCGCTCGTCCGCATCCCGTACGGCGAGACCCGGAGCTACGGACAGCTCGCCGCCGCCCTCGGCAAACCCGGCGCCTCCCGCGCCGTGGGCCTCGCCAACGGCCGCAACCCGATCAGCATCGTCGTCCCCTGCCACCGCGTCGTCGGTGCGAACGGCAGCCTGACGGGGTACGCGGGCGGCGTCGAGACGAAGAAGTCGCTGCTCGCCTTCGAGCGGGGGCGGACGGGGGCGACGGAGAGCGGGTCGCTCGGCGAGGAGACGCTGTTCGCGCTGTCCTGACCGGCGGGTTCCACACTCCTGACCGGCGGGTCCGGCCCGGACGGAGCCCGGACGCCGGGTTCCTGCGAGGATGCGGGAGACCTTGTCCGGGCGCGCCTCGTCGGCGGAGACGGAGGCGGAGGCGGGGCCGCCCCGACTCACCGCACCCGCAGCACGAGCTTGCCGCCCGCCCTCCCCGACAGGCTCCGCCCGGCCGCCGTACGCCAGTCCTCCAGCGGGTGGACGCCCGCGAGCGGGACCGCGAAGCGTCCCTCGGTCGCCCGCCGCGCGTACACCGGCAGGGCGTGGTGGTGGTACGCGTTGCCCTCCTCGCCGAACTGGTAGCGCACGCCCAGCTCCTCCGCCGCCGCGAAGTCGCTCATCGTCATGATGTCGCGCGGCGCCGCGACGGTACGGATCAGCTCCGGCAGCCCGCCGCTGGGCGGCGCCGCGTCGAGGGCCAGGTCCACGTCGCCGCCGGCCAGTTCCCGTACCCGGGCCGCCATGCCCTCGCCGTACGGGGTGACCTCCGCGCCGAGCCCGCGCAGCTCCTCCGCCCGCCTCTCCCCGGAGGTCGCGAGGACCCGCGCGCCCTGGTGGAGCGCGATCTGCACGGCGGCGTGGCCCACGGTCGAACCGGCGCCGTGCACCAGGACGGTCAGCCCCGGCGCGGTGTCCGCGGTGACGCCGAGCCCGGCGAGGCCCCGGTGCGCCGTCTCGACGGCCATCGGGAGCGCGGCGGCCTCGGCCGGGTCGAGCTTCTCCGGGCGCGGGAACCACACGTCCAGGAGGGCGTGGTCAGCCGCTCCCGCGCTCGGCCCGGTGAAGGGCACGGGCCCGAAGACCTCGTCGCCGACCGCGACGCCGCTCACGTCCGCGCCGAGCGCGTCGACCGTGCCCGCGACCTCCAGGCCGATCCCGCGTGGCAGTTCCCCGGCGAAGAGGCCGCCCGCGAGCGCCCAGTCGGCCGGTGTCAGGCCGCACATCGTCACGGCCACGCGGATCTGCGCGGGCCCCGGCTCGGGCGCGGGGGCCTCTTCGAGCCGGATCACGTCGAGCGCGGGTCCGTGCGTGTGGAAGCGCAGAGTACGCATGAGGGTCTCCCGGTGGGTGCGCCGAAGTGACAGCAGGTGCTGTCGTCACTCCACCGTAGCAAAGTGACGACAGCACCTGCTGTCACTCGGGATTCTCCCTACACTGGCCCCATGGCACGCTGGGAAGGCAATACGCGCGGGCGGCTCGAACGAGCGGCGCTCGACCTCTTCACGGAGCAGGGCTACGACCGCACGACGGTCGCGGAGATCGCCCGCCGCGCGGGGCTGACGGAACGGTCCTTCTACCGCTGGTACACGGACAAGCGGGAGGCGCTCTTCGGCGGCGGCCAAGAACTGGAGGAACTGCTCGTCGCCGCGGTCGCCGAGGTCCCCGAGGGCACGGCCCCGCTCGACACCCTCCTGCGCGCCTTCGCCAAGGCCCCCGAGGTCTTCCGGCCCCGCGAGTTCCTGCGCGCCCGCGCCGCCGTCATCGCGGCCAGCCCGCCCCTGCGCGAACGCGAACTGATCAAGACGGCCTCCATGTCGGCGGCGCTCAAGAAGGCACTGGAGAACCGGGGGCACCCCCCGGTGTCCGCCCGCCTCGCGACCGACGCGGCCATGGCGATCGTGCGGGTCGCGGGGGAGCGGTGGGCGGCCGACGAGTCGGCGGACTACGGGACGCTCCTGCACGACGCGGAGAAGGAACTGCGGGCGATCGTCTGCCCCTGAGCCCTGCGGGCGTTCGTCTGCCCCCGAGCCCCGCGGGCATTCGTCGCCCCGAGCCCCGCGGGCCCTGAGGCCGCGTCCGCCCGATCCGGTTCCGGAGTGGGTCCTGCGGCTCAGAGCAGCCCCTCGCGCACCGCCCCGCGCACGGTCGGCACGCTCGCCACGTAGCCGAGTGAGCGCAGCAGGCCGCCGTCCGTACGGCCGTTCCACGGGTCCTCCAGGGGCTCGGCGGACGGAGGGTACTCGGCGCCCACGAGAGCGGCGGCCTCGTAGGTCGTGACGGGGGCCTCGTCCACGAGGTTGACCGTCCGGCCGTCCATGGCCCCGGTGAGCGCCAGCCGGACGGCGCCCGCGACGTCGCGGTGGTGCACGAGGGAGTGCGCCTGTGCGGGGTGCGTCTTCCAGGAGGCGGCGAGTCCCGGCAGGCTTTCGAGGTGGCCGTCCCCCTCGCCGTACACGAAGCCGAAGCGCAGGACGGACCAGTTCAGGCCGCTCTCCCTGACCAGCGCCTCGGCGAGCAGCTTCGTCGCGGGGTAGGGGGCCTCGGCGGTCGTGGGGTCGTCCTCGCCCGCGGGGCGCGTGCGGCCCGCCCCGTAGACGAGACTGGTGCTCGCGAGCAGGAAGCGTGCCTCGGGCGCCTGCGCGCGCACCGCGTCGAGGAGCGTGCGGGTGCCCTCGACGTTGACGCGGCGGATGGTCTCGGCGTCGGGCGTGCGCAGGACCGCGGCCAGGTGCAGGACGTCGGTCACGCCCTCCAGCGCGCCTGCGAGCGAGTCCGGTTCGAGGATGTCGCCGTGGACGGGTGCGACGCCCTCGGGGAGGGTCTTGTCCGCCCGGACGAGCGCGCGGACGTCGATGCCGGCCGCGACGAGACGGGGCAGGAGGCGCGTGCCGACGAGCTCCCGGCGGGGGACTCGAGGCGTGCTCCCCGCGGACGCTTCGCCGTCCGGCCGCTCGCTCAGCCCTCCGTCTCGCCCGGCAGCACCCCGTCCACCAGCTCCACCGTCCCCTCGCCGCGGTCGAGCACGTCGAGCGCCGCCGTCACGCGTGCCGCCAGTGGCGGGGGAAGGAACTCGGCGAGGCGCGTCCTCGGCACCATGCGCCACGAGAGCAGCTCGGACTCCTGGAGCCGGATCGCGCCGAGCTGCCGCTCGGTCAGCACCCCGCCGTCGTACAGGTGCATGACGATCGGCGGGCGCCCCGGACCGCGCGCCCAGTCGACCGCGAGGAGCCGCCCGAGCGGCAGGTCGAGGCCGATCTCCTCCAGCGTCTCGCGCCGTGCCCCCTCACGCGGCGACTCGCCCGTGTCCGACTCCACGGTCCCGCCGGGGACGCCCCAGCCGGGCCGGTAGTCGGGCTCGACGAGCAGCACCCGCCCCTCCGTGTCCCGGAAGAGCGTCGCCGCCGCCGCGAGTACGCGGGGCAGGCCCGCGATGTAGTCGGCGTACTCGCTGTCCACTTCGTCCTGACTCACGGTCACCAACCTAACCTCCACCGCGCGGGCCCGCCTCGACTTCCGCCCACTCCCCGGACGCGCCCGGGCCGCCGCGCGCCCCGCCGGTTAGGGTCGCTGCGGTGTGCGCGACCGGGGAGGTACGGCGGCGCGTACGCGACGAAGCCGCGTGAAGGAGTGTTGTGACCGAGGAGCAGGGGCGCCCGACGAGGGTGCTGATCGCCGCCGACAAGTTCAAGGGCTCGCTCACCGCCGTCGAGGTGGCGGAGCGGGTGGGCGCCGGGCTGCGGTCCGTGCGGCCGGGGCTCGCCGTCGAGGCGCTGCCGGTCGCGGACGGGGGCGACGGTACCGTCGCCGCCGCCGTCGCCGCGGGGTTCACGCGGCACGAGGCGGCCGTGACCGGTCCGCTCGGCGAGCCCCGTACCGCCGCCTTCGCCCTGCGCGCGGACACCGCCGTCGTCGAGATGGCCGAGGCGAGTGGCCTCCAGCACCTGCCCCCGGGGCGCTTCGCGCCGCGCACCGCGACGACGTACGGGACCGGTGAGTTGCTGCGCGCCGCGCTCGACGCGGGCGCGCGGAGCATCGTGCTCGGCGTCGGGGGCAGCGCGACGACGGACGGCGGGGCGGGGATGCTCACGGCGCTCGGCGCCCGGTTCCTCGACGACACGGGCGCCCAGGTCGGCCCGGGCGGCGGCGGGCTCGCCGCGCTCGCGCGCGCGGACCTGAGCGGCCTCGACCCGCGCCTGGCCGCCGTGGACCTCGTCCTCGCCTCAGACGTCGACAACCCGCTGACGGGCGAACACGGCGCCGCCGCCGTCTACGGCCCGCAGAAGGGCGCGGACCCCGAGGACGTCGCGGCGCTCGACGCGGCGCTCGCGCACTACGCCCGGGTCCTGGAGGCGGCCGAGCACGCCGCGGCGCCGGGCGCGGGCGCGGCGGGCGGCCTCGGCTACGGCGCGCTCGTGGGGCTCGGCGCGCGCTTCCGGCCCGGCATCGAGGTACTGCTCGACGTCCTCGGCTTCGCGCCCGCGCTGGAGCGCGCGGACCTCGTCATCACCGGAGAGGGCTCGCTCGACGCGCAGACGCTGCGCGGCAAGGCGCCCGCCGGGGTGGCCGCGGCGGCCCGCGCGCGCGGCGTCGAGGTCGTCGCCGTGTGCGGCAGGCTCGCGCTGGCAGCGGAGGAACTGCGCGCGGCGGGCATCGCGGCCGCGTACCCGCTCACCTCGCTCGAACCCGACGTGGACACGTGCGTCCGCGAGGCGGGCCCGCTCCTGGAGCGACTCGCGGCCCGCATCGCGCACGAGCATCTGTAGCGGGCACGGGGCTGACCCCCAGGGCCGATCCCCCGGGCCGACGCGAAGGGCCCCGCACCTCCGGGCAGGAGGTGCGGGGCCCTTCGCACGACGTGAATGCCGTTACGGCAGCCGTACCGCCCGTGCCTCGCGACGGTTGCCCCGGAAGTTGTTGACCCGGCGCGCGGTCGCGAAGAGCGGGATGACGGCGGCGAGCACGAGCTGGAGCGCGCAGCCCGTCTGGAGCAGCAGCTGTCCGCCCGGGGCGTCGAAGGCCCAGGCGGCGAGGAGCCCCATCGCCGCGACGATCCAGCTGAGCATCGCCACGGCGAGCGGCCCGCGCGGCTTCGGGTACTCGACGCGGCTCACCATGAGCCACGCCGTCCCGATGATCGCGAGCAGCGTCGCCACGAACGGCAGTTCCAGGAGTACGACGGACACGACCGTGAGCGCCCCGAACGGGCTCGGCATCCCCTGGAAGACGCCGTCACGCAGCGTCACGCAGGAGAAGCGGGCGAGCCGCAGCACCACCGCGAGGAGCACCACGATCGCCCCGAGCGCGGCGACTCTCTGATGCGCGTCGTCCGCGACGAGCCCGTACACGAGCACGAAGTAGGCCGGCGCCAGACCGAAGCTGATCAGGTCCGACAGGTTGTCCAGCTCGGCGCCCATCGGCGAGCTGCGCAGCTTGCGGGCCACGAGGCCGTCGAAGAGGTCGAAGACCGCCGCGCACAGCATGAGGATCACCGCGGTCGCCGCCGAGTGACGCGCCATGCCGAACTCGTCACTGCCGGTGAGGTGCGGGATGAGGATGCCCGTGGTGGTGAAGTACACCGCCATGAACCCGCACGTCGCGTTGCCGAGCGTGAGGGCGTCCGCGATCGAGAGGCGCAGGGAGAGGGGCATCTCGGGCTCGCCCGCCTCGTCGGCGTCGAGCCCCCACGGGTTCCCGGTCTCCGGGTCGTGTGTCTCGCGGTCGTGGGTACCGCGGTCAGTCACGGTCAATGCGAGTCACCCCCGCGAGCGTCGGCTGCCCGACCTCCACGGCGACCTCGACCCCCTCCGGCAGATAGAGGTCCACGCGGGAGCCGAAACGGATCAGCCCGATCCGCTCGCCCTGCTCGACCTTCGTGCCGCTGGGCACGTACGGGACGATGCGGCGCGCCACGGCCCCGGCGATCTGGATCATCTCGATGTCGCCGAGCTCCGTGTCGAAGTGCCACACGACGCGCTCGTTGTTCTCGCTCTCCTTGTTGAAGGCGGGCACGAAACCACCGGGGAGGTGTTCCACGGAGGTGATGGTGCCGGCCAGCGGAGCGCGGTTGACGTGCACGTTGAGCGGGCTCATGAAGATCGCCACGCGCGTGCGGCCGTCCTTCCACGGCATGACGCTCTGCACCACTCCGTCGGCGGGCGAGATGACCCTGCCCTCGGAGATCTCGCGCTCGGGGTCGCGGAAGAACCACAGCATGCCCGCGGCGAGGGCCGTGGCCGGTACCGCGAGCGCCGCCGCGCGCCCGGAGCGGCGGGCGCGGCCGAGGGAGAGGGCCGCCGTGGCGACGGTGGGCAGCAGCCAGGGAGAGGCGCCGCGGGCCAGGCGGACCCGGCCGCGAGTTACAGGGGTGTGGCTGTCGGGCATGGATGACCTTCGTAGCGGATGAATGCCGCGCGGACGAGACGGGGGACGGCGGCTTTCCGGGGATGGTATCGGTTGCGGCCCGCAACTGGGCAAGCCAGGAAGCGAGTCGACGGGCGAACAGCCCTCACCGGATGTGATCAGGGGCACCTCCGCGCAGGCGAGGCAGACCCGTCGGTCCTTCCGTCGGTCTTCTCATCATCCCACGCCAACTTCCTGTGTGACAGGGATCTCGCCGGGCGGTACGGGGCACGGGCGGTACGGAGCACGGCCGGACGGAGCGCGGGCGGGGTGCCGCGCCGCGCGGCCCCGCGCACGCGCCCCTCACTCCGGCGCCACGAACGAGGTCGTACGGCTCAGGCCCGCCGCGCGGCCCTTGCCCGCGACGACGAGCGCCATCTTGCGGCTGGCCTCGTCGATCATCTCCGTGCCGAGCATCGCCGCACCCCGTGCCCCGCCCGCGGCCGAGGTGTGGTGGGCGTACGCGTCGAGGATCAGCTCGGCGTGGTCGTAGTCCGCCTGCGCGGGCGCGTAGACCTCGTTCGCCGCCGCGATCTGCGCCGGGTGCAGGACCCACTTCCCGTCGAAGCCGAGCGCGGCGGAGCGCCCCGCGACGGCGCGGAAGCCGTCCTCGTCGTGGATCTGGAGGTAGGGGCCGTCGATCGCCTGGAGCCCGTGGGCGCGCGCGGCCATGAGGATCTTCATGAGGATGTAGTGATAGGCGTCGGCGCCGTACCCGGGCGGCTGCTCGCCGACGACGAGCGTCTTCATGGCGATCGAGGCCATGAAGTCGGCCGGGCCGAACACGAGGGTCTCCAGGCGCGGGGAGGCCGCGGCGATCGCGTCGACGTCGACGAGCCCCCGCGCGTCCTCGATCTGCGCCTCGATGCCGATACGCCCCACCTCGAAGCCCATGGCCCGCTCGATCTGCGACAGCAGCAGGTCGAGGGCGACGACCTGCCCCGCGTCGCGGACCTTCGGCAGCAGGAGGCAGTCCACGTGCTGCCCGGCGCCCTCGACGACCGTCACGACGTCGCGGTAGGTCCACTGCGTCGTCCAGTCGTTGACCCGCACGACCCGCGTCCTGCCGCCCCAGCCGCCCTCGTTGAGGGAGCGCACGACGTTCTCGCGCGCCTCCGCCTTCGCGAGCGGCGCCACGGCGTCCTCCAGGTCGAGGAAGACCTCGTCGGCGGGCAGCGACCGCGCCTTGTGGAGGAAGCGCGGGTTGCTGCCGGGCACGGCGAGGACGGAGCGGCGCGGGCGGACGGGACGCGTGCCTGGCGTGCCGGTCATGCGGGACCTCCGGGAGGAACGGCTGGTACGTGCTCCTCCCGACCCTACGGGGGGTGATCACCGCACTCCGGCGGGGGCACGGTGACGCCCGGCGCGGGAGGCGGCGGGGGCCTTGTGCGCCCCGTGCTCGCGCGCCGCGGGGGCTGGGGGCGCCGCCGGGGACTCGTACGTGCCGAGCGCCGCCCGCAGCGTGCCCGCCCACTCGCCCGTCGTGACGCCGGCGCGCACGCAGTCCAGTGTCGCGTCCATGAGGCAGTCCCCGTCGAGGGCCGCGTCGGCGAGCCCGTCGAGGCTCTGGCCCACGCTCGGCCACAGGTAGGGGTCGGCGAGGCCCTGCCTGTCGGTGGACTCCTCGCGGGTCTCGCGCCAGCGCGCGAGCGCGGCGACGGCGGCCGCCTCCTCGCCCGGCCAGGTGTCCGAGGCGCGGCGCGAGGGCAGGGCGCCGGGGCGGAAGGCCCAGCGGGGCAGGGAGGCGGAGGTGTACGCGGCCAGGTCGCCCCGCAGCCGCAGTGCGAGCGCGGTCGCCGCGGGCCGGTCCTCGTACGTCGTGCCGCTCAGTTCGTCGGCCCCGAGGCCGTGTTCCTCGGCGGCGACCAGGCACAGGGCGAGCAGCCACATCCCGGTGGGGCCGCCGGGGAGCGCGAGCCGCACGCGGCCGAGCGGGACGCCGTCGAACAGCCGCCGTACGTCGCCGAGGTGAGCGAGCGCCACACCCTCGCGCCCGAAGGCGCCGGCCGCTGCCGGGTCGCCCGGGTCGAAGCCCGCGCGCGTCGGCGCGTCGCACACGAGGGCGAGGGTGGCCGTACCAGTGGTCCTGGAGAGGTCGAGGGTGTCCTTCACGGGTGCCTCCGGCGGGGGGCTGTGGCGTGGCGGCCCGTGGAAGGACCGCCCGGACTTCCTCAACGTATGGCACGCGGTGTCAGCCAGCAAGGAGCTTTTGCTACTCGCGAGTATCGATATGGCAAAGGTGGCGCTCGGATGAGCGATGATCGATCATCCCAAGTGGGGCAAGGGTTATGTCCGGCTGATGGGCGGAAATGATCGATCGCGCTGGCGCGGGGTGAGGGCTTTCCCGCCCGGGTGCGGTCGTGGCACGATGGGCGGGTAGAGGTGATCTTGGCACTGCGTGCCGCACCTGCGGGGGTGGTGCGGGATGCGGGAAAGGGGCGGCGGGACCGTACGGCCCGCCACCCCTCGCGGTGGAAGTTCTCCGACGCTCAGTCGCCCTGCGGGCGCAGCGCCTCCTTGATCGTGCGCATCACCTCGTCGAGCGGCGCGTCCGTGCGCGCCACCGTCACGAGCACCTCGCCGCGCGCGCTCGCCGTCGCGGCGGGCCCGGGCCTGCCCGGCGTGAGCCCGCCGACCGCGAAGTTGGCGCCGACCGTGGCCCGTACGATCGCGAAGGCGCGGTCGAGCTGGGACATGACATCGCCCTCGCCGCCGACCCGCAGCCAGCGCCGCAGGACGTGGTTGTGCGCGGTCACGACGGCCGAGGCCGCGACCTCGGCGAGCAGCGGCTCGTCGTTGCCGTTCTGCTCGTGCTCGTCGAAGTGGCCGAGGAGATAGCGCGTGAAGAGGCGCTCGTAGCGCGAGACGGAGGCGATCTCGCGCTCGCGCAGCGTCGGCACCTCGCGCGTCAGCTTGTAGCGCTCGACGGAGACCTGAGGCGCCGCCGCGTACATCTTCATGACCTCTTTGATGCCCCGGCAGACCGTGTCGAGCGGATGCTCGTGCGCGGGCGCCGCCTTCAGTACGTCCTCCACGCGCACGAGGGTGTCGTCGTGGTCGGGGAAGATCGCCTCCTCCTTGGAGCGGAAGTGGCGGAAGAAGGTCCGGCGGGCGACCCCGGCGGCGGCGGCGATCTCGTCGACGGTCGTCGCCTCGTACCCCTTCGTCGCGAAGAGCTCCATCGCGGCGGACGCCAGCTCGCGGCGCATCTTGAGGCGTTGGGCCGCGGCCCGGCCGCCGGAGCCGTTCTCGGTACCCGCCGGGGCCGGTGGCGGGGCGGTACGGGACGCGGAGGGGGGCGACGGAGGCGTGGCCGACTGGGACATGCACCCGAACGTACTGCATCGCGCCGCGCGCGTGTGCGCTGGCCGCCGCTCGCGGCCCCTCCCGCGCGCCCCTCGCCCGCCCCCCGCGCCGGCCGCGCCCGCACCCCCGCTCCCCGCTCCGATGAGCGGCGTTCGCGCGTGATGAGCGGGCGGGTGTGTCCGCTGTCCCCGGACGGGTGAACTGGTCAACGAGGAAGGGGGTTTCCTTCTCCCTGGCCCCCTGACCCGGCACCGCTTCAGCCGCTACGCTCGGCTGCCATGAACAAAGAGTTGCGTGCGCTCACGGACCGCTTACGGTGCGAGGCGGTGGTGGAGGGGGAGCGGGCGGTCGAGGAGTGCGAACGACTGGCACGCGCGGCCGGGCCCGAGGAACTGGCCGGGGTGCTCAGCGACCCGGGCCGCCCGCTGTGGGCCAGGGAGCTCGCGGCCTACCGCCTCGGCACCGCCAAGGACCCGCGCGCCTTCGAGACCCTCGTCCTCTTCCTCAACCACCGGGACCCGCAGCGCTGCGCCACCGCTGCCCAGGCCCTCGCCGCGCTCGGCGATCCCAGGACCGCGCGGGCCGCCGCCGCGCTCGCCACCAACGAACTGCGCGTCGCCTACGCGGGGCAGGCCGTTCGGCTCCTCACCACGCTCCGCGCGCCGGAGTCCGTGCCCGCGCTCATCGCGACGCTGGAGCGGCGGCTCGTGCGCAACGACCCCTACCGCAACGTGGCGCTCGCGTGCGTCGCCGGGCTCGGCGTGCTCGGCGACCGGCGGGCGCGCCGCGTCCTCCAGGCCGCCGAACAACACCCGGGACTCGGCGCCGCCGCCTCCGCCGCGCTCGCCCGCATCCCGGCCCCGCGCAACCGGCGCCCCGCGGAACTGCGCAAGAAGGAGGCGGGGGCCGGGGGCTGAGACCGGCCCCGCGCCGACGGCCGGTCCCGGGGGCGTACGGGCCGTGCGCCACCGGCTCACAGAAGGCTGAGCTGGGTCGGGCCCGCCGGCTCGGACCCCCGCGCGTGCTCCGGGGCGTGCGAAGGCGGTACGTGCGCCTGGGGGGTGGGCGGTGCGCCGTCCCCCGTATCGCCGTGCCGTCCGCCGCCCCCGCTCCGCTCGGCGCGCCACGTGGCGGCGCGGCGTTCGCCCATGCCGTAGGCGCGGGCGAGTTCGTGGACCTGGCGCGTGATGCGGCGCTGGTACCACGTCGGCGCGTAGGCGCCGTCCCCGTACAGGCGCCGGTAGGGCCCGACGAGGCGCGGGTGCTCGCGGGCGAGCCAGGACATGAACCACTCGCGCGCGCCGGGCCGCAGGTGCAGGACGAGCGGTGTGACCGAGGTGGCGCCCGCTTCGGCGATGGCCCGCACCGTCGCGTCCAACTGCTCGGGGCTGTCGCCCAGGTACGGGATGACGGGGGCCATGAGGACGCCGCAGTCCAGGCCGCGCTCGCCGAGGCGCCGTACGACGTCGAGCCGCCGCGCGGGAGCCGGGGTGCCGGGCTCGACCGTGCGCCACAGCGTCTCGTCCGTGAATCCGACGGAGACGGAGACGCCGACCTGCGTCACGCGCGCCGCCTCGGCGAGCAGCGGCAGGTCGCGGAGGATCAGGGTGCCCTTGGTGAGGATGCTGAAGGGGTTGGCGTAGTCGGTGAGCGCCGTGATGATGCCCGGCATGAGCGCGTACCGGCCCTCGGCCCGCTGGTAGCAGTCCACGTTGGTGCCCATCGCGACGTGCTCGCCGTGCCAGCGCGGGGAGGCGAGGCGCTTGCGGAGCAGTTCGGGGGCGTTGACCTTGACGACGATCTGGCTGTCGAAGCCGAGGCCCGTGTCGAGGTCGAGGTAGCTGTGCGTCTTGCGCGCGAAGCAGTAGACGCAGGCGTGCGAGCAGCCCCGGTAGGGGTTCACGGTCCATTCGAAGGGCATCCGCGAGGCGCCGGGGACGCGGTTGACGATCGAGCGGGCGCGTATCTCGTGGAAGGTGATGCCCGCGAACTCGGGGGTGTCGAAGGTACGGGTCGTGACGGACTCGGCGGAGAACAGCGCGTTCCTCGCGGTCGTGGTGTCGGTGGCGGTGTCGGTCAGGTTGTCCCAGCGCATGGCGGCCTCCTCGGGGTAGCGGACCGGCTGCGTGTGCGAGCGAGTCGCTCGCTTTCGAACAATAGAACACTTGTTCCCTTGATCGCTGGGAGGCTGGATTTGGCGGCGTGGCCCCGCGGTGGTTGGGTGGGCCCCACCGCCGCATCGGCGGGCGTGTGAGAACACCCGGTGAAGTCCCTGGAGGTAGTGCAATGGCGCAGGTCGAGGCGACGACGGAGCGGATCATCGCGGCCGGCCCCGAGGACGTCTTCGACGCGCTCGCCGACTACAGCGGCACGCGCGAGAAGCTCCTGCCCGAGCAGTTCAGCGAGTACGAGGTGCGCGAGGGCGGCGACGGCGAGGGCACCCTCGTGCACTGGAAGCTCCAGGCGACGAGCAAGCGGATCAGGGACTGCCTCCTGGAGGTCAGCGAGCCGCAGGACGGCGAACTCGTCGAGAAGGACCGCAACTCCTCGATGGTGACGACGTGGACCGTGACCCCGAGCGGTGAGGGCGCCTCGCGCGTCGTCGTCACGACGACGTGGGACGGGGCCGGGGGCATCGGCGGGTTCTTCGAGAAGACGTTCGCCCCGAAGGGACTGGCGCGGATCTACGACGCCGAACTCGCGAAGCTCGCCGCGCACTTCGGGGGCTGACTCCGCGCGGTGCGTCCTCGCGGGCTCTGCCCCGGACCCCGCTCCTCAATCGCCGGAGGGGCTGATCCTGTCGCCCCTCCGGCGATGCGCCGCCCCTCCGGCGTCAACACGCTGCTGCGCCTCCCGCCGTTCCGGTGTCACTGAGATGAGTGGATCTCCGTGTCCCCTCTGCCATACGCCGTAAGGCCCTCACCGGCGCAGATGTCCGCGCGCCCGCGCACAACCACCCCTTCCTCCCCACTCTTCGTACTTGCGTCGCCACGGAACGCGATGCGAGAACTGTCCCCGCACGGGCGGACGAAGGGGACAAGGGTGAGCGGTACGACGCTGGCGGAGAACTGGCCGGGGCTCGACGAGCGGGGTGGTGCGCCCCTCGCCAAGCCGGCGCCCCCTCTCCCCGTACCCTCGCGGGCGGACGAACCGCCGCCACCGCAGGCGCCGCCGGAGCTGACCCGCGCGCAGCTGCGCACCGTCTTCCTCGGGCTCATGCTCGCGCTGCTCCTCGCGGCCCTCGAACAGATGATCGTCGCGACGGCGCTCCCGAAGATCGTCGGCGAGTTGCACGGCCTCGACCGCATGTCGTGGGCGATCACCGCGTACCTGCTCACCTCGACGGTCGGGCTGCCGATCTACGGAAAGCTCGGCGACCTCTTCGGGCGCAAGGGCGTCTTCCAGTTCGCGATCCTCGTCTTCGTCGTCGGCTCCGCGCTCGCGGGCTGGTCCCGCTCGATGGACCAGCTCATCGCCTTCCGCGCCATCCAGGGCATCGGCGCGGGCGGGCTGATGATCGGGGTGCAGGCGATCATCGGGGACATCGTGCCGCCGCGCGAACGCGGCAAGTACATGGGCCTCATCGGCGCCTCCTTCGGTCTCGCCTCCGTCGCGGGACCGCTCCTCGGCGGCTTCTTCACCGACCACGTCTCCTGGCGCTGGTGCTTCTACTTCAACGTCCCCTTCGGTCTGCTGACGCTCGTCGTCGTCACCCTCGTCCTGAAACTGCCGCGGCCGCGCCGCAAGGCGAAGCTCGACGTGCTCGGCGCGACCCTGCTCGCCATCGCCTCGGCGTGCCTCGTGCTGCTCACGAGCTGGGGCGGCACCGAGTACGCGTGGGGCTCGCGCATGATCATCGGGCTCGGCGCGGGCGCCGTCGTGAGCTCCGCGCTCTTCCTGCTCGCCGAGCACTACGCCACCGAACCGCTCATCCCGCTGCGCCTGTTCCGCGAGCGCGCCTTCAACGTCACGGGACTCGTCGGCGCCGTCGTGGGCGTCGCGCTCTTCGGCGCGGCGAGCTACCTGCCGACCTACCTCCAGATGGTCGACGGGGCGAGCGCCACCGAGTCCGGGCTGCTCATGCTGCCGATGATGGGCGGCGTCGTGATCGCCTCGATCGTCGCCGGACAGCTCATCACACACACCGGGCACTACCGGATCTACCCGATCCTCGGCGGCGTCCTCTCGACGCTCGGCATGTGGCTCCTGTCCCGCCTGGAGATCGGCACCTCGCGGTTCGCGTACAGCGTGTGGATGGCCGTGCTCGGCGCCGGGATCGGGCTCATCATGCCGGTCCTCGTCCTCGCCGTACAGAACGCCGTACGCCCCGGCGACCTCGGCACGGCGACGAGCGCGAACAACTACTTCCGGCAGATCGGCGGCAGCGTGGGGGCCGCGATCTTCGGCACCCTCTTCGCGAGCCGCCTCGCCGACGCGCTCGCCGACCGGCTGCCCGCGGGCGCCGGTGACACCCTGCCCGACCCCGAGTCCGTCACCCCGCAGCTCGTGCACCACCTCTCGGCGCCGCTGCGGGACGGATTCATCCAGGCGTACGCCGACGCGATGCCGAGGATCTTCCTCTACCTCGTGCCGGTGCTCGCCCTCGGCCTGCTGATCGCCTGCTTCCTGAAGGAGACCCCCCTCGTGTCCACCGCCGCAGCCCACACCCCCGCCGAGCCCGCCGGGCCGGGGCCCGAGGCGCTCGCCGACACCACCGAAGTGCGCCTCCCCGCGAGCCGCGCCCCGCACGCGGGCCCCGGGGTCCCGGTGTGCGGCAGCGTCCAGCACCCGGACGGCAGCCCCGTCCCGCGCGCCGCGCTCACGCTCATCGACATCGGGGGCCAGCAGGTCGGGCGCGGCGCGAGCGGCGAGGACGGCAGGTACGCGCTCGCGACGCCCGGCATCGGCTCGTACGTGCTCATCGCCGCCGCCGGGGGCCACCAGCCGCAGGCGGTCACGGTGACGGTCGCGGAGCGGCCGGTGGAACTGGACGTCGTGCTCGGCGGGGCGGGGCGGCTCGCGGGGCGGGTCAGGACGGCGGACGGCACACCGGTGGCGGGCGCCTCGGTGACGCTCACGGACGTACGCGGCGAGGTCGTCGCGCACGCGCGCTCGGAGCACGACGGGGCGTACGTGCTCGACGACCTCGTCGCGGGCGAGTACACGCTCGCCGCGAGCGCGACCGCCTTCCGCCCCGCCGCGCTGCCGCTCACCGTGCAGGCGGCGCGCGAGACCCGGCAGGACGTCGAACTGGCCGGGGGAGCGGTGCTGCGCGGCACGGTACGGGCCAGGGGCGGGCGCCCCGTCGAGGACGCGCGCGTGACGCTGCTCGACGCGGCGGGCAACGTCGTGGACTCGCTCACGACCGAGGCCGACGGCAGCTTCCGCTTCGTGGACCTGTCCTCCGGCGAGTACACGGTCATCGCGGCGGGCTACCCGCCGGTCGCCACGGTCCTCCAGGTGGCGGGCGGTGGCCGCACGGAACGCGACCTGCTCCTGGGGCACGAGGACTGACCGCCTCCCCCGCGACCGGCGGTCCCGGCCGCCTCCCCTGCCGGGCCGTCCCGGCGCCCGTCCTCCTCCCGCGGTGTCGTCCGGGAGGAGGACGGGCGCTTTTCGGCCGGCCGCACCCACCCGGCGCACCCCCCCGCACTCCCCGCGCACGCCGCCCGCGTACGGAATCCGTCAAGAGCGCCCCGCGCGCCATATGGACGGCGTCAACAGCGCTCCCGAGCGCCGGAATCCGCGTTTCGATCGGAACGTATCCAACCGTTCAGATCCGTGGAAACGCACGGCTTAGCTCTCAGGAGTCAACGATGGCCGATCTGGCCTTCGTGGCCACCATGCTCGCGGTGTTCGCGCTCGTGGCCCTCGTCGCGAAAGGGGTGACGAAGCTGTGACCGCCGAAAACATCACCGGGCTTCTCGTCGCCCTCGCCCTCCTCGTGTACCTCGTCCTCGCGCTGGTCCGTCCGGAGAGGTTCTGAGCGGCGACATGAGTCCTGTTCTGGCAGGAATACTCCAGTTGCTCGCGCTCGTCGTCGCTCTCGGCCTCTCGTACCGGCCGCTCGGCGACTACATGGCGCGGGTGTATTCCTCGCCCCGCCACCTCCGGGTGGAGAAGTGGATCTACCGGGTCATCGGCGCGAATCCGGACACCGCGATGCGGTGGCCCGCCTATCTGCGCGGTGTGCTCGCCTTTTCCCTCGTGTCCCTCCTCTTCCTGTACGCGCTCCAGCGTCTCCAGGGAATCCTGCCCGGCTCGCTCGGTTTCTCCTCGATCGACCCGGACCAGGCGTTCAACACCGCCGCCTCCTTCGTCGCCAATACCAACTGGCAGTCCTATTACGGTGAGCAGGCGATGGGCCACGTCGTGCAGACCGGCGGCCTCGCGGTGCAGAACTTCGTCTCGGCCGCCGTCGGCATGGCCGTCGCGATCGCCCTCGTCCGGGGTTTCGCCCACCCGCGTCTTCTGGGCCGCAAGCTCGGCGCGGGCAACGGTGAGCTGGGCAATTTCTGGTCCGATCTCGTGCGCGGCACGGTCCGCGTCCTGCTGCCGATCGCCGCCGTCGCCGCCGTGCTGCTCGTCGCGTGCGGCGCGATCCAGAACTTCTCCGGCATCCACGAGGTCGGCCAGTTCTCGGGCGGGACGCAGCAGTTCAACGGGGGAGCGGTCGCCTCGCAGGAGGCGATCAAGGAACTCGGCACGAACGGCGGCGGCTATTTCAACGCCAACTCCGCGCATCCGTACGAGAACCCGAATCCGCTCTCCAATCTCCTGGAGATCTTCCTCATCCTGGTGATTCCGTTCTCCCTCACCCGCACCTTCGGCCGCATGGTCGGCTCGGTACGGCAGGGATACGCGATCCTCGCCACGATGGGCCTCATCTGGCTCGGTTTCACCGCGCTCATGATGTGGACCGAATTCGCCCACCACGGCCCCGCCTTCGACCTCGCGGGCGGCGCCATGGAAGGAAAGGAGACGCGGTTCGGGATCGGCGGTTCCTCGCTCTTCTCCGTCGCCACGACCCTCACCTCGACCGGCGCGGTCAATTCCTTCCACTCGTCCTTCACGGGACTCGGCGGCGGAATCACCATGCTGGGCATGCAATTGGGGGAGATCGCACCCGGTGGTGTCGGCTCCGGGCTCTACGGAATGCTCATCATCGCCGTCATCGCGGTATTCCTCGCCGGGCTCATGGTCGGCCGCACCCCCGAATACCTCGGCAAGAAGATCGGGCCGCGCGAGATCAAACTCGCCGCGCTCTACATCCTCGTCACCCCGGCGCTCGTCCTGTGCTTCACGGCCGCCGCGCTGGCGCTGCCCACGCCGGGGAACTCGATGACGAACTCGGGCCCGCACGGCTTCTCCGAGATCCTGTACGCGTACACCTCGGGCGCCAACAACAACGGCTCCGCGTTCGCCGGGCTCAACGCCGACACGCAGTGGTTCAACACCACGATCGGTCTGGCGATGCTCCTCGGCCGCTTCCTGCCGATGGTCTTCGTCCTCGCCCTCGCGGGCTCCTTCGCCACCCGGCGCCCCGTCCCCGAGACGGCCGGCACGCTCCGTACCGCGAAGCCCCTCTTCACCGGGGTGCTCACCGGCACCCTCCTCATCGTCACCGGACTCACCTACTTCCCCGCGCTCGCGCTGGGACCGCTCGCCGAAGGGCTCGCCTCATGAGCACCATCACCCCCGTCCGGCAACCGGCGCCGGACCAGCCGGAGCCCCCGGACACCACGGAACGCGTCGCCGGCGGCCTCTTCGACCCCGCTCAGCTCCTGCGGTCCCTCCCCGAGGCGCTGCGCAAGCTCGACCCGCGCGTCATGGTCAAGTCCCCGGTCATGTTCGTGGTCGAGATCGGCTCCGTCCTCACGACGGTCTTCGCCTGCCTCCACCCCGGGGACTGGTTCGGGTGGACGATCGCCGCGTGGCTGTGGCTCACGACGCTCTTCGCGAACCTCGCCGAGGCGGTCGCCGAGGGCCGCGGCAAGGCCCAGGCCGCGGCCCTGCGCCGTACCCGCGGCGAGACCGTCGCGCGCCGCCTGAACGGGACGGCCGAGGAACAGGTCTCCGGCGGCGCGCTGCGCGTCGGTGACCTCGTGGTGTGCGAGGCCGGGGACGTCATCCCGGGCGACGGGGACGTCGTCGAGGGCGTCGCCTCGGTCGACGAATCGGCCATCACGGGCGAGTCCGCGCCCGTCATCCGGGAATCGGGCGGCGACCGCTGCGCCGTGACCGGCGGGACCCGCGTCCTCTCGGACCGCGTCGTCGTCCGGATCACCGCGAAGCCCGGCGAGACCTTCATCGACCGCATGATCGGCCTCGTCGAGGGCGCCGCGCGTCAGAAGACCCCGAACGAGATCGCGCTGACGATCCTGCTCGCCTCGCTCACGATCGTCTTCCTCCTCGCCGTCGTCACCCTCCAGCCCTTCGCGCGTTACGCGGGCGCCGAACAGTCCGTCACGGTCCTCGTCGCGCTCCTGGTCTGCCTCATCCCGACGACGATCGGCGCGCTGCTCTCCGCGATCGGCATCGCGGGCATGGACCGTCTCGTGCAGCGCAACGTCCTCGCCACCTCGGGCCGCGCCGTCGAGGCCGCGGGCGACATATCGACACTGCTCCTGGACAAGACGGGCACGATCACGCACGGGAACCGCCGCGCGAGCGCCTTCCGTCCCGTCACCGGCGTCACCGAGGCCGAACTCGCCCGCGCGGCACGCCTGTCCTCGCTCGCCGACGAGACGCCGGAGGGCCGCTCCATCGTCGCGCTGGCACAGGAGCGGGAGCCGGGCCCGTACGAGCAGAGCCCCGCCGGGACGGTGACTGTGCCGTTCACCGCGCAGACCCGCATGTCCGGTGTGGACCTGCCGGCCGCGGGGACCCGCGTCCGCAAGGGCGCCGCGGGTTCCGTACGCGACTGGGTCCGCGCGTGCGGCGGCGAGCCCGGCGACGAGGCGGCCCGGATCGCGGACGAGATCGGCGGGAGCGGCGGTACCCCGCTGCTCGTCGCGGTCGAGGACGCGCACGGGGCTCGTGTCCTCGGCGTCGTCCACCTCAAGGACGTCGTGAAGGCGGGGATGCGGGAGCGGTTCGCGGAACTGCGCCGCATGGGCATCCGCACCGTCATGATCACGGGCGACAACCCGCTGACCGCCGCCGCCGTCGCGAAGGAGGCGGGCGTCGACGACTTCCTCGCCGAGGCGACCCCCGAGGACAAGCTCGCGCTCATCCGGCGCGAGCAGGCGGGCGGGCGGCTCGTCGCGATGACGGGCGACGGCACGAACGACGCGCCCGCGCTCGCCCAGGCGGACGTCGGCGTCGCGATGAACACCGGGACCTCGGCCGCCAAGGAGGCCGGGAACATGGTGGACCTCGACTCCGACCCCACCAAGCTCATCGAGATCGTCTCGATCGGCAAGCAACTGCTCATGACCCGGGGCGCGCTGACGACGTTCTCGATCGCCAACGACGTCGCGAAGTACTTCGCGATCATCCCGGCGATGTTCGCGGCGACGTATCCCGGGCTCGACAAGCTCAACCTCATGCGCCTCGACTCGCCCGAGTCGGCGATCCTCTCCGCCGTGATCTTCAACGCGCTGATCATCGTGGCGCTCGTCCCGCTCGCCCTCAAGGGCGTGCGCTACCGCGCGGCCGGAGCGGACCAGTTGCTCCGCCGCAACCTGGGCCTCTACGGCCTCGGCGGCCTGATCGCCCCCTTCCTCGGCATCAAGCTCGTCGACCTCCTCGTCTCGCTCATTCCCGGAATCGGGTGACCCGCCATGAACTCCACCGCAGGCACCACGGGACGACTCCTGTGGGCCGGGCTGCGCGCCCTGCTCGTCCTGACCGTCGTCACCGGGGTGCTCTACCCCCTCGCGATCACCGGCGTTGCCCAGGGCCTCTTCCACGACAAGGCCAACGGCTCCGAGATCGAGGAGAACGGCAAGGTCGTCGGCTCCGCGCTCATCGGCCAGCGCTACGACCTCCCCGCGAAGAAGGGCGAGGACACCCCCCGCCCCGACCCGCGCTTCTTCCAGCCGCGCCCGTCCAACGGCCTCGGCACGAACAGCGTCAACACGCGGTACAAGCTCACCCTCTCGGGTGCGACGAACCGCTCGGGTGACAACAAGGAGCTGATCAGCTGGGTCCGGGACGCCAAGTCGGCCGTCGTACGGGACAACTCGGTCCCCGGCCACCCGGTGGACCCCGCCGACGTCCCCGCCGACGCCGTCACCTCCTCGGGCTCGGGCCTGGACCCCGACATCTCCCCGGAGTACGCCGCCCTCCAGACTCGCCGCGTCGCCGAGCGCAACGACCTGCCGCTGAGCAGGGTCCGGGCACTGGTCGAGGCCCACACGACCGGGCGGACGCTGGGCTTCGCGGGGGAGCCGAGGGTGAACGTCCTGGAGCTGAACGCGGCGCTGCGGGAGGCGGCCCAGCACTGACCCGCACCACAATCCGACCCGCGCGCAAAATGCGACCCGCACCAAAAACCAGCCCCTCTGGGGGTACCTCCCGGCCGAAGGCTGGGGGAGCTTGAGGAGCGGGGCCCGGGGCGGAGCCCCGAACAGGGGATGCGGGGGCGAAGCCCCCGCAAGGGGCCCGGGGCGCAGCCCCGGGCCTCCCTCCACCGGTACGCCCATTGGCGGTGCCGCCACCCCGACGGGAAGGGCATTGACCTGCGCACCTGCCGCAAGATCTACTCTGACGGGGCCGCCCGCCAAGGGCCCGCCCCCGACGAGAGGAGGAGGACGCGTGCGGATTCTGATCAGCGCCGACATGGAGGGCGCCACGGGGGTCACGTGGCCCGGGGACGTCCTGCCGGGGACCCCGCTCTGGGAGCGGTGCCGGCCGATGTTCACCTCCGACGTCGACGCCGCCGTGCGCGGCTTCTACGACGGCGGCGCGGACTCCGTGCTCGTCAACGAGGCGCACTGGTCGATGCGGAACCTGCTCATCGAGCGGATGGACGAGCGCGTCGAGATGCTCACCGGCAAGCACAAGGACCTCAGCATGGTCGAGGGCGCGCAGTACGAGGGCGCCCGCGCCGCCGACGCGATCGCCTTCGTCGGCTACCACGCCGGGGCCGGAATGGAGGGCGTCCTCGCGCACACCTTCCTCGCCAATCAGATCACCGGCGTGTGGCTCGACGGGCGGCGCGCGAGCGAGGGCCTGCTGAACGCCGCGCTCGTCGCCGAGTACGGCGTCCCCGTCATCCTCGTCACGGGCGACGACCTCGCGTGCGAGGACGCCGAGGGATACGCGCCCGAGGCCCGCAAGGTCGCCGTCAAGGACCACGTCTCCCGGTACGCGGCGATCTGCCGCACCCCCACCCGTACCGCGAAGGACATCCGCGCGGCGGCGAAGGAGGCCGTCGCGCTCGCGGGCCGCCGCGAGCCCGTCCCCGCCGCGCCGCACACGATCGACGTCGAGTTCGACGCCGCGCACCTCTCGCAGATCGTCACCTCGGTCCCCGGCGTCACCCGCGCGGGCGAACGCAAGGTCTCCTTCGAGAGCCCGACCATGTACGAGGCGTACCGCACCTTCAAGTCGGTGTGCTCGATCGCCTCGGGAGCAGTGGAGGAGCAGTATGGCTGAGCAGCAGACCCCCGCCGCCGAGGGCCCGGACGCCCTCTCCCTCGACGAGGTCGTCACCTACACGTCCGACCTCATCCGCATCGACACCACGAACAGGGGCGGCGGCGACTGCCAGGAACGCCCCGCCGCCGAGTACTGCGCGGCCCGCCTCGCCGGGGCCGGGCACGAGCCCGTGCTCCTGGAGCGCACCAAGGGCCGCGCCAACGTCGTCGTACGCGTCCCCGGCACCGATCCCACCGCGCCGGGGCTCCTCGTCCACGGCCACCTCGACGTCGTGCCCGCGCAGGCGGCGGACTGGAGCGTCGACCCCTTCTCGGGCGAGGTGCGCGACGGACTCGTGTGGGGGCGGGGCGCCGTCGACATGAAGAACATGGACGCGATGATCCTCGCCGTCCTCAACTCCTGGCACCGCACGGGGGTACGGCCCCGGCGGGACGTCGTCGTCGCCTTCACCGCCGACGAGGAGGCGAGCGCCGAGGACGGCTCCGGGTTCCTCGCCGAGGAGCACGGCCACCTCTTCGAGGGCGTCACCGAGGGCGTCAGCGAGTCCGGGGCCTTCACCTTCCACGACGGCTCGGGCAACGAGCTGTATCCCATCGCCGCGGGGGAGCGCGGCACCGCCTGGCTGGAGCTGACCGCGCGGGGACGCGCGGGGCACGGCTCCAAGGCGAACGCGGAGAACGCCGTGAGCCGCCTCGCCGCCGCCGTCACCCGCATCGGCGCCCACAAGTGGCCCGTCCGCCTCACCCCCGTCGTGAGCGCCGCACTCAAGGACATCGGCGCGGTCTACGGACTCGAAGCCGACCTGGACGCACCGGACTTCGACGTCGACGCCTACCTCGCCAAGCTCGGCCCGGCCGCCTCGCTCGTCGCCTCCACCGTCCGCAACAGCTCCAACCCCACGATGCTGAACGCCGGTTACAAGGTCAACGTGATCCCCGGCAGCGCCACGGCGATGATCGACGGCCGCTTCCTGCCCGGCCACGAGGACGAGTTCCGCGCCACGATGGACGAACTCACCGGGCCCGACGTCGCGTGGGAGTTCCACCACCGCGAGACCGCTCTGACCGCCCCGCTCGACTCGCCCACCTACGCGCGGATGCGGGCAGCGGTACGGGAGTTCGCGCCCGAGGGCATCCCGGTCCCGTACTGCATGTCGGGCGGTACCGACGCGAAGCAGTTCTCGCGCCTCGGCATCACCGGCTACGGCTTCTCGCCGCTGCGGATGCCGCCCGGACTCGACTACAACGCGCTCTTCCACGGCGTCGACGAGCGCGTCCCCGTGGACGCCCTCCACTTCGGCGTCCGCGTCCTGGACCGCTTCCTGCGCACCGCCTGAGCCGCGAGGCACCGCACCCGCCGCACGCACGCACCTTCCGAGAGAGGCACCCATGGGCAGCACCCCCGCCGAACTCCCCTACGGCACCTGGCCGTCACCGATCGACGCGGCGACCGCCGCGAGCCACGACGGCTCGCCCGACCACCTCGGCCACATCGGTGAGGAGTTGTGGTGGACCGCGCCCCGCCCCGCCGAGGGCGGTCGCAGGACGCTCGTGCGGCGACGCGCGGACGGCACCGAGGAGAGCGCGCTGCCCACGCCGTGGAACGTGCGCAACAGCGTGATGGGGTACGGGGGTTTCCCGTGGACGGGCCGCACGGGCGCGCACGGGCCGCTCGTCGTCTTCACGCACTTCGGCGATCAGCGCCTGTACGCGGTCGAGCCGGACGCCCCCGACAGCGAGCCGCGCCCGCTCACCCCGCTCTCGCCCCTCGGTGGTGGACTGCGCTGGTGCGAGCCGGTGTTCGCCCCCTCGGGTGACGAAGTGTGGTGCGTACTGGAGGAGTTCACGGGTGAGGAGCCGACCGACCTGCGGCGCGTGCTCGCGGCCGTGCCGCTCGACGGCTCGGCGGCCGAGGACCGCACGGCGGTGCGCGAACTGACCGACGAGGCACACCGGTTCGTCACCGGGCCCAAGCTCTCCCCGGACGGCACGCAGGCCGTGTGGCTCGCCTGGGACCACCCGCGCATGCCGTGGGACGGTACCGAACTGCGGCACGCGAGCATCACCCCCGAAGGCACCCTCACCGACGCCCGCACGCTCATCGGCGGGCCCGGGGAGGCCGTCGCGCAGGCCGAGTTCACGCCAGAGGGGGCACTCCTCGCGGCGACCGAGCGCGGCAACTGGTGGAACCTGCACCGCGTCGACCCCGCGAGCGGCGAGGCGATCAACCTGTGCCCGCGCGAGGAGGAGACCGGCGGCCCGCTGTGGAAGGCGGGGATGCGCTGGTTCGCCCCCCTCGAAGGCGGGCTCGTCGCGATGCTCCACGGGCGCGGCGGCAACGCGCTCGGCATCCTCGACCCCGCCGCGGGAACCCTCGTGGACGCCGTCGGGCCCTGGACCGAGTGGTCCCCGACGCTCGCCGTGCACGGCAGCCGCGTCGCCGGGATCGCCGCCGGGCCGGTCTCGGGTGCCGAGATCGTCGAACTCGACACCGGCACCGGACGCGCCCGCGTCGTCGCCGCGCCGCACCACGACGCCGTGGACCCGGCCTACTACCCGGTCGCGGAGGAGCGCGTCTTCACCGGCCCAGGGGGCCGCGACATCCACGTCCACCTGTACCCGCCGCACCACCCCGAGGCCACCGGGCCCGCCGGGACACCCGCGCCGTACGTGATGTGGGCGCACGGAGGGCCCACCGGCTACGCGCCGTGCGTTCTGGACCTGGAGATCGCCTACTTCACCTCGCGCGGCATCGGCGTCGCGGAGGTCAACTACGGCGGCTCCGCGCACTACGGCAAGGAGTACCGCGAGCGGCTGCGCGAGCAGTGGGGGATCGTGGACGTCGAGGACTGCGCCGCCGTCGCCCAGGCCCTCGCCGACGAAGGGCTCGCCGACCCCGAGCGCCTCGCGGTGCGCGGCGGCAGCGCGGGCGGCTGGACCACGGGCGCCTCGCTCGTCTCCACCGACGTCTACGCCTGCGGCACGATCCTCTACCCGATCCTCGACCTCACGGGCTGGGCCACGAGCGGCACGCACGACTTCGAGTCGCAGTACCTGGAAGGACTCATCGGCCCGCTCGCCGAGGTCCCCGAGCGGTACGAGGAACGCTCGCCCGCGAACCACCCCGAGCGGGTCGGCGCGCCCTTCGTCCTCCTCCAGGGCCTGGACGACCCCATCTGCCCGCCCGTGCAGTGCGAACGCTTCCTCGCCGCGCTCGCGAGCGCCCCGGGCGGCGGCGTCCCGCACGCCTACCTCACCTTCGAGGGCGAGGGCCACGGATTCCGCAGGCTCGACACCCTCGTCCGCGCCCTGGAGGCCGAACTCTCGCTGTACGCGCAGACGTTCGGCTTCGAGGCGACGGGCGTGCCGCAGCTGGAGCTGCGCACGGCGGAGCAGCGGTGAGCCTCGTCCCGCTCACCCGCCCCGCCCGGCTCGTACCCGGCGCGCGCGTCGCGGTCGTCGCCCCGAGCGGCCCCGTACCCGAGGACCGGCTCAAGCAGGGGCTCGACCTCCTGCGCGAGTGGGGCCTCGACCCCGTCGTCGGCCCGCATGTCCTGGACAGGCACCCGGAGTTCGGGTACCTCGCGGGCACGGACGCCGACCGCGCGGCGGACCTTCAGGCGGCCTGGTGCGACCCGTCCGTGGCCGCCGTGCTGTGCGCGCGCGGGGGGTACGGGGCGCAGCGCATGAGCGACCTGCTCGACTGGGACGCGCTGCGCGCCGCGGGGCCCAAGCCCCTTCTCGGCTTCAGCGACATCACCGCGCTCCACGAGGACTTCGCGACCCGCCTCCACCTCGCCACGCTGCACGGCCCGATGGCCGCGGGGATCGACTTCCTCCACCACGAAGCCGCCCGCGCCCACTTGCGCGCGAGCCTCTTCGCGCCCGAGGCCGTCCAGGTCCTGCACGCCGCCGAAGGCGCCCGCGCCCTTGTGCCCGGGCGGGCGGAAGGCGTCACCTTCGGCGGCTGCGCCTCGCTGCTCGCCGCCGAACGCGGCACCCCGCACGCGCGGCCGAGCGGCGCGGGCGGCCTGCTGCTCCTGGAGGACGTCGGCGAGGAGGCGTACCGCCTCGACCGCATCCTCACGCAACTCCTGCGCACCGGACTGCTCGACGGGTTGCGTGGCATCCTCCTCGGCTCCTGGGAGGGGTGCGGCCCGTACGAGAGCGAGATCCGGCCGCTGCTCGCCGACCGGCTCGGCGGTCTCGGCGTGCCCGTGATCGAGAACTTCGGCTTCGGCCACGGGAGCGGCGCGCTCACGATGCCGCTCGGGGTCCGGGCCGTGCTGGACGCGGACGCGGGGACGCTGACGCTCGCGGAGCCCGCGCTGGCCTGAGGCTCAGCCGCGCGCCTCGTCGTCGAGCCCGGCGCGGGCGAGGCGTTCGAGGAGCGCGATGGCCTTGTGAACGTCCGGGCGCTCCTCGGGGCGGACGACCTCGTCGATGGCACGCGCGAGGAAGGCGGCACGGCCCGCGAGCAGCCGCTCGATCAGCTCGGCGGCCGAGGGGGCCGCGCTGGTGAGCTTCTTGCGGCCGTCCGAGGGGTCGGGCTCGGTACGGACCAGCCCGGCGGCCTTGAGCGCGGTGAGGCTCTGCGCGATGGACTGCGCGCTGACGTGGTCGAGCGCGGCGAGCCGCGCGGCGGTCACCGGCCCCTCGCGCACGACGCTCGCGAGGACGGTGAGCTGGGTGGGGGTGAGGCCCGTCGCGTGCTGACCCGACTCGGTGCGCAGCCGGGCGCGGAGCCGCCGGATCGCGTCGTTGAGGCGCTGGGCGGTGTCGGCGGTGGTGCCGGTGGCGCGCGCGGCGGCAGGCGGTGGGGCCGAGGCGGACTGCGGGGCGGAGGGCCGGGGCGGGCGGGACATGCGGGCAGGCTAAAAATGCGCAAGAAACTTGTCAAGATTCTTGTGCGTCCGCACCCTCGTGACGCCGGCGCCGGTAGCACCGTCAGCCCCGCCCGTCGCGCGGACCGAACGCCGAGAGTGCCTCCAGGTCGCCCACCTCGGCACGCAGATACCCCTCCGCCCAGGCCCGCGCGTCCGGGTACGCCGAGCCCGCGACCACCGCCTCGATCGCCGCCGGTACGTCCACGGGGGTGTGCCGCAGCGAGACCTGCCCGTCGCGCAGGAGCACCCAGGAGCCTCCGGGGCGGCCGTACGGCATTCCGATGCTGCCCGGGTTGACGACGAGGCGCCCGCCGACGAGCCGCGCGAAGGGCATGTGGGTGTGCCCGCACACCACCGTCCGCACCTCCGCGGGCAGCCCGGCGAAGACCTCCGCCCACTTCGTGGGCCGCGTGTCCACGAGCACCACTTCCTCGTCGTCGCGGGGGGTGCCGTGGCAGAACACGACGGGACCGAAGCCCGCGACCTCGCGCACCACCGGGTGCGGCAGGCCGTCGAGCAGGGCGAGGTGGGCGGGGGCGAGTTGCCGGGCGGCCCACAGGTCGACGGGCCAGGCGGTGTCGGCGGTGAGGGTGCCGCGCGCGAGGCCGACGAGTTCACGGTCCGCGTTGCCCCGTACGAGCAGGGCGCGCTCCCCGAGGGCCGCAAGACGGTCCAGGACCGCGACGGGCTGCGGACCAGCCGCCAAGTCGCCCGTGAAGACCAGGAGGTCGGCCTCGCGGACCTCCGGCTCGGCGAGGACCGCCTCCAGGACGGGCAGGACGCCGTGGACATCGGAGAGGACGGCGACGGAGTGTGGGGTCATCACCTCATGCTCGCCGGGCGCTCCCCGGATTCCAAGCCCCGGCGTGGGCCCGGGGCGGGGAGTACGCCGAGGGCAAAGAGCGCGGCGCGGACCTCCGTGTGGCTCGCGGCGTGCGTGTGCGCGGCCGGGAGCGCGTCGGCGCCGTACGCGGCGGTGAGCCCGATGACGCGGCACCCGGCCGCGCGCGCCGCCTCGGCGCCCGCCGGGGCGTCCTCGACGGCCACGCACGCCCGCGGTGGCACGCCGAGCCGGGCGGCGGCGAGCGCGTAGCAGTCGGGCGCGGGCTTTCCCCGTACGACGTCCTCGCCGTACACGCGCACGCGCGGCAGCGGCAGACCGGCGGCCGCGAAGCGGGCGGGGACGGTGGCGCGGCCGCCCGAGGTGACGAGCGCCCACGACACCCGCGCGGCCTCCAGCGCGGCGAGCAGCCCGCCCGCCCCGGGCACGGGCGGTACGGCGTCCCCCTCCGCCGCCAACAGTGCGTCGAGCAGGCGTCGTTCGGCCGTCGGGTCGAGCGAGGGCGCCGCCGCGCGGACCGTGTCCTCGGGGCGCCTGCCGAAGGTCAGCGGCCACACCGCCTCCGGGTCGAGCCCGTTCCGTACCGCCCACGTGTCCCACACGCGGCGGTGCAGGGCCGCCGAATCGAGGAGAACTCCGTCCACATCGAGGAGTACGGCTCGGGCCGGGGGAGTGTCGCGCATGTGCGTGAGCCTGCCATGGACCGCGCGGGCTTTGCTAGCGTGCGCCGGTGACCGAAGGACTCGTACACCCCGCGCCCGACACCGCCGCCTTTCCCGAATTCCCGCTCGCTCCCGCCCCGGCCCCTGCCCCCGTCCTCGCCGAGGGGCCCCGCACGACCCTGCACGCGCTGCGGCACGCGGACGGGCCCGCGTTCGTCTCCCGCGTGCGCGAGAGCCGCGCCCTGCACCACCCCTGGCTGTCGATGCCCGACGACGCGAACGCCTTCGCCGCCTACGCGGACCGTCTCAGCGAGCCCGCGCGGGCCGGATTCCTGCTCCGTACCCGCGCGGACGGCGCCCTCGCCGGTTTCGTCAACATCAACAACATCGTGCACGGCGCCTTCCGTTGCGGCGCGCTCGGCTACGGGGCCTTCGCGGGCGCCGAGGGGCGCGGCCTCATGACCGAGGGGCTCGGTCTCGTCGTCCGCTACGCCTTCACCGCGCTCGGCCTCCACCGCCTGGAGATCAACGTCCAGCCGGAGAACGCCGCTTCGTGCGCGCTGGCCCGTCGGCTCGGCTTCCGCCACGAGGGCCACTCGCCCGACTTCCTGTACGTCGACGGAGCCTGGCGCGGGCACGAACGCTTCGCGCTCACCAGCGAGATGGCGCTTTTGGGCGTGTGACGTCAGCCGCGCCGCTTCCGGTTGACCTTCATCGTGTCCAGGTCGGTCACCGCCGCTCGCAACTCGCCGCAGTGCAAGCCGCGTTCCCGCAGAACGTGCTCCAGGCGCTCCTCGGCGAGCGCGGCGGCCATCTCCTCGCCGTCCTCCGCGTCCGAGCGCAGTTCGACACGGAAGGAGAACGCCTTCAGCGTGCGGTCGTAGGAGAGCGAGCCGTCCGGCGTGAACCGCATCGCACCGAGACCGTCCGCCTCCGCGAGCCCGGCCCGCAGCGTCTCCCGCTCGGCCTCGTCGCGCGGCGCCCACACTCCTCGCAGGGTCACGCGGTAGGTGTGCCGCTCGTTCTGCGAGCCGGTGGGGAGGGCGGGGCTGCTCATGGTGCCTTCTCGGAAATCGGGGTGAAGCGTGCCGCGCCACCGTAGAGGATGGGCCCCATGCGACGCACGGTGATAATCGACGCGCCCTCCAACCTCGGCCTCCGGCCCCCGGCGCCCGGGGAGGTGCCCGGCTGCCACGGCCTCGCGGCGGCGCTGCGCGCGCGGGACCTGCCCCGGCGGATCGGCGCCCACGACGGGGGCGTCGTCCCCGCCCCCGCGTACGGCAGAGGCGACTGGCGCCCGGGCGACGGCGTCTTCCACGCGCCGCAACTCGCCACGTACACCCGGCGGTTGGCGGACCGGATCGGCGCGCTTCTCGACGCGGGCGACTTCCCCGTGGTGCTCGGCGGCGACTGCGCCATCCAGCTCGGGGCCTCGCTCGCGCTGCGCCGCAGGGGTCGCTACGGGCTCCTCGCCGCCGACGCCTCGGCCGACTTCCGTCACCTCGGCAACGCGCCCGCCGTCGGCGCCGCGGCGGGCGAGGAGGTCGCGATCGCCACCGGGCGCGGGCAGGCGGACCTCGCGGACATCGACGGCCTGCGGCCCTACCTGCGCGAGGAGGACATCCGCTACGCGGGCATCAGGGACGGCGACGTGGACATCCCCGAACTGACCTCGCTCGGGATGGGCGTCGTCACGGTGGCCGCGCTGCGCGAGCGGGGCCCCGGGGCGGTCGGCGCGGCGCTCGCGGAGGAACTGGGCGGCGGGGGACGGGCCGGGTACTGGGTGCACTGCGACGCGGACGTACTCGACCCGGCCGTCATGCCGGCCGTGGACAGCCCCGACCCGGGCGGACTGGAACCGGGCGAACTCGCCGACCTGCTGCGGCCCTTGCTCGCGCACCCCGGCTGCGTCGGCCTGAACGTGACGATCTACGACCCGGACAAGGACCCGGAGGGGACGGCGGGGGACACGCTGGCCGACCTGCTGGTGGCGGCGTTCCCGCGGGGCTGAAGCGACTCCTTCCGCTGCCCGTACCGCCCCGGCTCCCCGCTGAATCGAGGGCGTCCCCGCGCCCCTGCTCCGGGCACTTGACCTTGACACCGTGGCAAGCCCTTCACTGGGGGACTCGACGACAAGCCCTTCAGGGGCGGGGAGGCGGAGTGCCATGACCATGCCCGGAGCGGTTCCCCGCACGACACGGATCGTGCGGGCGCTGGCGAGCGACGACGGGTCCGTACGGCTGCGGGCGGCGCTCGCGGCGGGTACGCACCCCGACCCGGCGTACGTCGGCACCCTCGTGGCGCGGTGCGCGGTCGAGCCCGAGTTCGGCGTGCGGGAGATGCTGACGTGGGCGCTGATCCGGCACCCGGACACGGCGACCGTGCCACCGCTCGTCGCCGCCTTGCGCGCGGAGCCCGCGCAGGCGCGCGCCCAGGCCCTGCACACGCTCTCGAAGATCGCCGCGCGGGGCACGTGGGAGGCGATCACGCCCGCCCTGCTGGACGACCCGGACGACGAGGTGGCCCGCACCGCGTGGCGCGCGGCGGTCGGCCTCGTCCCCGAGGGCGAGGAGGCCGCGCTGGCCGTAGCGTTGTCGGCACAGCTCGGACGGGGCGACCCCGACGTGCGGCTCAGCCTGAGCCGGGCACTGATCGCGCTCGGCGAGGCGGCGCTGCCGGTCCTCGCGCAGCGGGAGAGGGCCGCGGACCCGGAGGTGCGCGCGCACGCCCTGGCCACGGAACGGCTGCGCCAGGACCCCTCGCTCGGCTTCGCCCCCGCGATCGAGGCGGTGAAGCGCGTCGTCGCGCTGGGACCGGACGGCCCGGCGGGCCGGGACGAGCGGTGAGGGCCCCCGGGCGCCGGGGGCTCGGAAGCGGGGCACGACGACGGCCGCGACGGCCCGGAGGAGCGGGGCACGGTGCTGATCGGTGAGCTGGCGCGGCGCTCGGGCGTCAGCGCCCGCATGCTCCGGCACTACGAAGCGCTCGGCCTCCTCCGCCCGCGGGGCCGTACCGGCTCCGGCTACCGCGAGTACGTGGCCGACGACGTGCGGCGCGTCTTCCACATCGAGAGCCTGCGCTCGCTCGGCCTGTCGCTGCGCGAGGTGGGCCGTGCGCTCGACGACCCGGACTTCGCTCCCGCGCGCCTCGTCGAGGAACTCGCGCGGCGGGCGCGGGAGCGCATCGCGGCGGAGACCGAACTGCTCACCAGGCTCGACCGCATCAGGGCCGCCGGACCGGCCGACTGGGACGACGTCCTGCGCGGCGCCGCGCTGCTGCGGGCGCTGGGCGCGTGGAGCGCGGACGCCAGGCAGCGGGCGGCGCTCGCGTCGGCGCAGGGCGGCCCCGTACCGGCGGAGGTGCTCGCCGACGCGGTGCTGCGCGAGCCGGACCCGTACGTGGCGGGGGCGCTGCGCTGGGCGCTCGCGCGGGCGGGCGAGAACGCGCTCGCGCCGCTGGCCCGGGGCCTGGACGCACCGGAGGCGGAGGTACGGGAACGAGCGGCGCGCTCCCTCGCGGCGCTCCCGGCCGACCACGGGACGACGGCGCTGCTGCGGGAGGTTCTCGACCACCCCGACGCCGACGTGCGCGACCACGCGGCGTTGGCGCTGGGAGCGCGGGGACACGCGGAGGCGGTGCCCGCGCTCGTGGCGATGGTCGCGGCGGGGCGGCGGGATGTGGATGCGGGGGAGGCGTTGAGCCGCTTGGCGGGTGGGGGAGGAGGAACGGGGACGGGTAGTGAGGGTGGGGTGGGTGGTGAGAGTGGTGCGGTGGGTGGCGGCGCGGGGGCCGGCGGTGACGCCGCCGTGCGCGAGCGCGTCGCGGGGCTGCTTGCCGGGTGCGTCGTGCCGGGGGATGCGGAGGCTCCGGTGAGGCGGCGGATCGCGCAGGCCCTCGCGGACATCCCGGGCGAGTCCGCGAGGCGGACTCTCACCGCGCTCACGCGGGACGACGACCGGGGGGTCGCGGTCACGGCGGCGTACGGGCTGGGGCGGCGGGGGAGTGGTGGGGCGGGGTGAAGAGGGGTGGGGCGTGCGCGCGTGCCTTCGTACGGGGCGGTGAACAGCCCCCTCCCGCCCGGGGGGCGACCCCTATACCAGTCTCCCAAACCCGCACCCCCCACCCCCGCCCTCCCGCCACATCTGTGGACAACTTCGGCGAACTCGTACACCGCCTCACCGGAAAGAGTGAGACGTTGCGCGGGTTCGCCGAAGTTGTCCACAGGCGCGAGGTGGGTGAGCGCTCACTCACCTGCCCGAGAGGGCCGCCGCCGCCCTCGGCAGCCGTCCTCCTCCGCCCCTCTCATCCCCGTCCCGCCCCACCCCGGTCGGCGTACTCGAAAACGCTCCCGTCCTGGTGCAGTGCCACCAGCGTGCGCCCCGCCGGGGAGCCGATGGGCCCCGCCAGCACGCGTCCACCCGAGGCCAGGAGCGCGACCGCGGCCTCCTCCACGTCGGGGACCGCGAGCGTCGCCCGTACCTGGCGCAGCACCTCGATCTCGGCCGCCGGGCCGCTCATCAGCAGGAAGCAGCCCACGGCGGCGACCGAGACGTTCCCGCGATCGAAACGCTCGGCGGGCCGGCCGACGAGCCGTTCGTAGAACGGGACCGTGCGGTCCAGGTCATCGACGCAGACGCGGAGCGTGGTACCCAGAATCTCCATGGGTCCGAGCCTAGTTGGCGCGACCGCGCGAGGTGATCGTTTCCGGCCGCCGACCGCTTTCCCGGCCCGGGCCCGCCCCGTCGCCCGCGATGCCCCGCCCGCCTCCCCGCTACCGCGCACGGCACCGCGACCGGGCCCCGCCCCGCTCGCCGCGCGCGATGCCGCGTCCCTTTCCATACTGGGAGAATTGGGAGAAACGCCCCGGGTGCACGTTTGCCCGTCGTACCCCAGGGGACCCGAAGAGCCGCGCCTGTGCACGACCCGTGCACCCCGCGTACGAAAGCGTACGAAAGGAGCCACCATGCCGAGTGAAACCGGCACCGCCACGCCGCTCGACCCGGAGAACCTCGACGCACTCGCGGAACTCGGCCAGCAGTTGCGGGTGGACTCGGTGCGTGCGACCGACGCCGCCGGCTCCGGGCACGCGACCTCGTCGATGTCCGCGGCGGATCTCGTCGCCGTGCTCTTCGCCCGGCACCTGCGCTACGACTTCGACGCCCCCGACCTGGCGACGAACGACCGCTTCGTGCTCTCCAAGGGCCACGCCTCACCGGTCCTCTACGCCGCCTTCAAGGCCGCCGGGGCCGTCAGCGACGAGGAACTGCTCACCTTCCGCAAGGAGAGCAGCCGCCTCGACGGGCACCCCACGCCGCGCATCCCCTGGGTCGATGTCGCGACGGGCTCGCTCGGCCAGGGCCTCCCGGTCGGCGTGGGCCTCGCGCTCACCGCGCGTGACCTGGACCGTACCGACAGCCGGGTGTGGGTCCTGTGCGGGGACAGCGAGATCGCCGAGGGCTCCGTGTGGGAGGCGGCGGAGGCCGCGGGCGCCCTCCACCTCGACGGCCTCACCGCGATCATCGACGTCAACCGCCTCGGCCAGCGCGGCCCCACGCGCCACGGCCACGACCTCGACGCGTACGCCCGCCGCTTCCGGGCCTTCGGCTGGCACACCATCGAGATCGACGGCCACGACGTCCACGAGATCGACGCCGCCTACCAAGAGGCCGAGTCCACGCGCGGCGAACCCACCGTGATCCTCGCCCGCACCATCAAGGGCCAGGGCGTGCGCGCCGCCGCCGACCACGAGGGCCTGCACGGCAAGCCGCTGAAGGACCCCGAGGGCGCCATCGCCGAACTCGGCGGCGTCCGCGACATCCGCGTCTTTGTCCAGAAGCCGAAGGACTCCCCGGGCCAGCGCAACCCCGCCACCGCCCCCCTCGCCCTGCCCCGCTGGGACAAGGGTGGCGACGAGGTCCCCACACGCGACGCCTTCGGCGAGGCCCTCACCGCGCTCGGCACCTCCCGGCGCGACGTCGTCGTGCTCGACGGCGAGGTCGGCGACTCGACCCGCGCCGAGTTCTTCGCGAAGGAACACCCCGAGCGGTACTTCGAGATGTACATCGCCGAGCAGCAGATGGTCGGCGCGGCCGTCGGCATGGCGGCGCGCGGCTGGCGGCCCTACGCCGCGAGCTTCGCCGCCTTCCTCACCCGCGCCCACGACTTCATCCGCATGGCGGCGGTCAGCCAGGTCAGCCTCGCGCTGTGCGGCTCGCACTCGGGCGTCGCGATCGGCGAGGACGGCCCCTCGCAGATGGGCCTCGAAGACCTCGCGATGATGCGCTCCGTGCACGGCTCGACGGTCCTCTACCCGGCCGACGCCAACGCCGCCGCGCACCTGACCGCCGCGATGGCCGACACCGAGGGCATCTCCTACCTGCGCACCTCGCGCGGCGCGAGCCCCGTCCTCTACGGGCCCGACGAGACGTTCCCGGTCGGCGGCTCCAAGACGCTCCGCTCCGGCAGCACGGACAAGCTCACCCTCGTCGCCGCGGGCCAGACCCTCCACGAGGCCCTGGCCGCCGCCGACCGGCTCGCCGCCGAGGGCATCGCGGTACGGGTCGTGGACCTGTACTCGGTCAAGCCCGTGGACCGCGAGACGCTGTGGAAGGCCGCCGAGGAGACCGGCTGCCTGGTCACCGTCGAGGACCACCACCCCGAGGGCGGCATCGGCGACGCCGTCGCGTCCGCCTTCGACGACGGCCGCCCCGCCCCGCGCCTGGTCCGCCTCGCCGTACGCAACATGCCCGGCTCGGCCACGCCCGAGCAGTGCCTGGCGGCGGCGGGCATCGACGCGGACGCCATCACGGCCTCGGTCCGGATGCTGGTGAACTGAGGGCGTCGCGCGCGGGGCGCGCCGGCGGTACGGGTACGGGGACGACGCCGACGCGCCCCCCGCCCCGCCCCGGACGCCCCGTGCCCCGCCCCGGACGCCCCGTGCCCGGCCCCTGACTCGGCCGGCCGGGCCGCCGCTGCCTCACACCCGGCAGAGGATCTCCCCGTGGAGCACCCCGAACCACGCGTCCGGGCTTTGCCCCCACTCCCGCCACGCCGCCGAGATCGCGTCGAGCCCGGCGGCGTCGGTGTGCCCGCCGCTCGTCGCGCGCTCCGCGTACGCCGAGGCGAGGGTGCGGTCCGCCCACAGGCCGCTCCACCACGCCACCTCGTCCGGCTCCGCGTAGCACCACGTGCTCGCCGACGACGTGACCTCGGTGAAGCCCGCCTCACGGGCCCAGGCGCGCAGCCGCCGCCCCGCGTCCGGCTCCCCGCCGTTGCCGCGCGCCACCCGCTCGTACAGGCCGAGCCAGTCGTCGAGCCCCGGCACCTCGGGGTACCACGTCATCGCCGCGTAGTCCGCGTCCCGTACCGCCACGATGCCGCCCGGCTTCACGACCCGCCGCAGCTCCCGCAGCACGCCCACTGGATCGCCCACGTGTTGGAGCACCTGGTGCGCGTGGGCGACGCAGAAGGTGTCGTCGGGATACGCGAGCGCGTGCCCGTCCCCGGTCGCGAAGTCCACGTTGCCGAGCCCGAGCCGCTCCGCCTCCGCGGCCGCCTTCGCGAGCACCTCTCGGGAGGCGTCGATCCCGGTGACGTGCCCCCGCGGCACGAGCGCGGCGAGGTCCGCGGTGATCGTGCCCGGGCCGCAGCCCAGGTCGAGCACCCGCATGTGCGGCTTGAGGTGCGGCAGCAGGTAGGCCGCCGAGTTCCCGGCGGTGCGCCAACTGTGCGAGCGGAGCACGGACTCGTGGTGGCCGTGTGTGTAGACGGCGGTCTCGGCGGGGGTCTCAGCGGTTTCTCGCATGACGGAACTCCTTCGGTCCCGGAGGATTCGGTGCGTTCACGCTACGCCGCATGTCGCTTGGTGAGACGGGCGTCTTGCGATACGAGACGAGCGCCTTCCGGGACCGAGGGAGCCGCCCTCACACGTCTATCGGCCGGTACACCGTCAACGCCTCGTGCATCTTGTCCAGTTCGACCACGCTGCCCGCTTCCGCCACCTCGCCGTCGTGCGCCAGCGGCGTCCCCGGCTCGATGCCCGTGACGCGCAGGCGGTGGAGGCGGCGGGCGGCGTGGAAGGGGGAGCGGGTGAGGGGGCCGGCCAGGGCCGCGCCGAGGAGGCGGGCCGAGGGGCGGCCTCCGCCCCGTACCGTGCGGACGTCCAGCAGGCCGTCGGCCAGGTCGGTGCGGCGGCCCGCGGTGAGCCCCGGGCGGCCGTAGAGGCCGTTGCCCGCGAAGAGGAGCCACAGCGGTTCGCGGTGGCCGCCGATGTCCGCGAGGAGCGGGCGGTCGCGGCGCAGCACGTGCACGGCCGCCACCACGTCGGCGAGCCGGCCGCCGAGCTTGCCCGACCACTTCTCGCGCTCCCGCACCAGCTCCGGGTACACGCCGAGGCTGAACGTGTTGAGGAAGAGCCCCGAGGCCCAGCCGTCCTCGGCGTCGCGGCACTCGGTGCGCCAGCGCCCCACGTCCACGAGCACCGCCTCGCCCAGCTCGACGGCCCGGTAGGCGTCCCGTACATCCTCTATCCCGAGGTCGTACGCGAAGTGGTTGAGCGTTCCGCCGGGCAGCACGACGAGCGGCAGCCCGTGCCGCAGCGCGACGGCCGCCGCCGTGTTGATCGAGCCGTCACCGCCGCTGATGCCGAGCGCCGTCGCCCGCCGCGCCGCCTTCTCCAGCTCGTCCGCGAGCGCCGGGCCCTCGCACTCGACGACCTCCGCCTCGGGCAGCGCGTCGCGCAGGCTCCGTACCCGGTCGGGCGAGCCGGCGCGCGTGTTCACCACGACGACGAGCCCGGCCCCGCGCGGCAGCCGGGGCGCGCCCACGGTGAGGCGCGCGGGCACCGGCATCTGGGCGCGCGTGGGCACGAGACCCCGTACGGCGAGTGCCGCGCCGACGCCGAGCGCGGCGCCCGCGAGGACGTCGCTCGGGTAGTGGACCCCCGTGTAGACGCGCGAGGCGGCGACCGAGAAGGCGACGGGGGCGACGAGGGCGCCGAGCGCGCGGGACTCCAGGGCGACCCCGGCCGCGAAGGCGGCGGCGGAGGCGGCGTGCCCCGAGGGGAACGAGGTCGTCAGCGGCTGGCGCTTGAGCTGCCGTACGAGCGGCACCGCGTCGCGCAGCGGCCGGGCGCGGCGCACCGCGCGCTTGCCGATCGTGTTGACGGTCGCCGAGGCGAGCCCGAGCGAGACGAGGCCGCGCACGGCGGCGCGGCGGGCGCGCGGGGAGCGCGTCGCGTAGAGCCCGGCCCCCGCGGCGAACCACAGCACGCCGTGGTTCGCGGACCGGCTCAGCCGGGGCAGCACCTGCTCGGCGCCCGGCCAGCGGTGGGTCGCTGCGACCCGGAAGACGGTGGAGTCGAGCGAGGTGAGCCGGTCCCGCCAGGGCGAGGGTGTGACGTCTGCGGTCATGGCGCACACGTACCCCGACCGCCCCGCCTCACCCCTGGCGACCTGCGCGGGGCGACCCGAAATGAGTTTGCCCGGCACCCGGACGGACGCGGACAATGCCCGGCATGGGACATCTCGAAGCCGGTCACGTGGAGTACTTCCTTCCCGACGGGAGGCCGCTGCTCGGGGACGTGTCGTTCCGCATCGGCGAGGGCGTCGTCGCAGCCCTCGTGGGTCCCAACGGGGCGGGCAAGACGACGCTCCTGCGCCTGCTCTCCGGTGAACTCCAGCCGCACGGCGGCGCGGTCACCTCCAGTGGCGGGCTCGGCGTCATGCCGCAGTTCGTCGGCTCCGTACGCGACGAGTCCACCGTGCGCGACCTGCTCGTCTCCGTCGCCCAGCCGCGTATCCGCGAGGCCGCGCGCGCCGTGGACGAGGCCGAGCTCGCGCTCATGACCGTCGACGACGAGGCCGCGCAGCTCGCGTACGCGCAGGCCCTCTCCGACTGGGCGGAGGCGCGGGGCTACGAGGCCGAGACGCTGTGGGACGTGTGCACGGTCGCCGCGCTCGACATCCCCTACGAGCGGGCGCAGTGGCGCCAGGTGCGCACGCTCTCCGGCGGCGAGCAGAAACGGCTCGTGCTCGAAGCGCTGCTGCGCGGCCCCGACGCCGTCCTCCTCCTCGACGAGCCGGACAACTACCTCGACGTGCCCGGCAAGCGCTGGCTGGAGGAACAGCTCGAACAGACCCGCAAGACCGTCCTCTTCGTGAGCCACGACCGCGAACTCCTCAACCGCTCCGCGCGCCGCATCATCAGCGTCGAGCCCGGCGCGGACGGCGCCGAGGTGTGGACGCACGGCGCCGGTTTCGCCACGTACCACGAGGCGCGCAAGGAGCGCTTCGAGCGGTACGAGGAACTGCGGCGCCGCTGGGACGAGAAGCACGCGCAGCTCAAGAAGCTCGTCCTGGACATGCGCCAGTACGCGAAGAACAGCGACGCGATGGCCTCGCGCTACCACGCGGCGCAGACGCGGCTGCGGAGGTTCGAGGAGGCCGGCCCGCCGCCCGAGCCGCCGCGCAAGCAGGAGATCACGATGCGGCTGCACGGCGGGCGCACCGGGGTGCGCTCCGTGACGTGCGAGAAGCTCGAACTGACGGGGCTCATGAAGCCCTTCGACCTGGAAGTCTTCTACGGCGAGCGCGTCGCGGTCCTCGGCTCCAACGGCTCGGGCAAATCGCACTTCCTGCGCCTCCTCGCGGGCGAGGACGTCGCGCACACGGGGACGTGGAAGCTCGGCGCCCGCGTCGTCCCCGGGCACTTCGCGCAGACCCACGCGCACCCCGAACTGGAGGGACGCACACTCCTCGACATCCTGTGGAACGAGCACGCGAAGGACCGGGGCGCCGCGATGTCACGGCTGCGCCGCTACGAGCTGACGGGACAGGCCGAGCAGCGCTACGAACGCCTCTCCGGCGGCCAGCAGGCCCGCTTCCAGATCCTCCTGCTCGAACTGGAGGGCGTGACCGCGCTCCTCCTCGACGAGCCGACGGACAACCTGGACCTGGAGAGCGCCGAAGCCCTCCAGGAGGGACTGGAAGCCTTCGAGGGCACGGTCCTCGCCGTCACGCACGACCGCTGGTTCGCCCGCTCCTTCGACCGCTACCTCGTCTTCGGCGAGGACGGCCGCGTCCGCGAGACGCCCGAGCCGGTGTGGGACGAACGGCGGGTCGCGCGGGCGCGGTAGGAGGAGGCGGGCCGCGGCGGTACGGGGGTGGTGGCGGGCGTACCGGCGCGGCGCGGGGGCCCGCCTCGTGCCCCTGCCGCTCCTGCCCCCGCTGTTCCCCGCCCCGGGCGCACTCCCGGTGCGGGCCGCGCGCGGGCACGGCACAGTGGGGGAGTGGGCGGTGGCGAGCGGCGGGACGCGGGCGGGAGCGGCGACGGGGCGGGCTTCCTCGCGTCCTTCCCGGCGGGTTCCGGTTTCGCGCCCGCTCCCGGGCTGCGTGAGCGGCTCGCGGCGCCGGCCGCTCGCGCGGACGTCGTGGCCGCCGCGTGCGGATACTGGGAGCGGCGCGGGCTCGGTACGGAGCCGGGCCGGGTGCTGCTCGCGCCGGGCGGGGCCGCCCTGCTCCTCGCGCTGCTCGCCGCCCGGGGCGGCGATGTCCTCGTACCGCGCCCCTGCGCCGCCTGGTGGCTGCCGCAGGCCCCTCTGCTCGGGCGCACCGCCCACCCCGTGCCCACGCCGGCGGAGTACGGGGGCGTCCCCGACCCGTACGCGCTCCTGGAGACCGTGCGGCGGGTGCGGCGCGAGGGCGGCGATCCGCGCGTGCTCGTCCTCGGCCTCGTCGACGACCCGACCGGGACCGTGCCCGAGCCCGAGGCGGTCGACGCGGCCCTCGAAGCGGCGGCCGGGGGCGGGCTCACCGTCGTCGTCGACGAGACGCTGCGCGACACCCGGCACTCCCCGCACCACCTTGTCCCGGGCCCCGCGCGCGCCCATCCGGACGACGTCGTCGTCCTGACCGACCTCTCCGGGGCGCTGCTGCCCGCCGACTGGCCCCTCGCCCTGGCCCGTTTCCCGGCCACCCCCGCGGGCCTCGCGCTGCGCGCCCGTACCGCCGACGCGCTCACCGTGACGGGCGCCCACCCGGCCGCACCGCTCCTCGCCCCCGCCGCGCACGCCCTCACCGAACCGGCGGCGCCACGCGAGCGGACCCGCGCGATCGCCCACGCGCACGGCCTGATCGCCCGTGCGGCCCACGCGCGCGCCACGGCGGCGGGGGCGTTCGCGCTGTCGCCGCGCGCCGGGCACTCCCTCCTCGTCGACCTCGGCCCCTTCCGTGAGGCCCTCGCCGCGCGCGGCGTACTCGACGCCCTCGACCTCGAAGCCGACCTCGGCGCGCGGCTCCCCTTCCCCGTGCACGGCGGCCACCGCTTCGGCGATCCGCTCACCGCGCTCCGCCTGCGCGTGCCGACCGCGGGGCTGCTCGGCGCCTCACCCACCGCGCGCGAGCCCGCGCTCACCGCCCCGGACCCGCTCGCCTTGCCGGACCCGCGCCGGGCCCTGAGCATGTTCGAAGCCGTCCTGCGCGACCTCGCCGCCGCCGAGCCGCCGCACGCCCCGACAACGAGGCGCCGGCGCGGCGGCACGGGCACGGACTCGGGCACGGATTCGGGCCCAGGCGCGGGCACGGACTCGGACGCCGGTGGTGGCAGCGACGCCCGCACCGGGAAGGGAGTGGAATGAACGTGGGCCCCCGCGCGATGCCGGCCGTCCGGTGCCAGGGCCCGGGGGCTGCGCCGGGGGCCGGAAGGCGGCCGGGGGCGGGCGCTCCGGTGAGAGCGACCGAGGCCGCGGCCGGTGAGAGCGAGGGCCTCGGATGACCCCCGCGCCGCCGAATCCCCCGCGACCCCCCGCACGCCCGGCGGCTCCCCCGCCGGCCGAGCCCCGCCCGCTCGGCGAACGCCGCGTGTGGCCACGGGACTTCCGCGACCGGCTCAGCGCGCCGCTGCCCGGGCTGCGGGAGTACGCGCGGCTGGTGCGCGAGGGCGCCGTACGACCGGCGCCCGCAGGGCTCGTGGACGTGCCGCGCATCCCGTGCGCGCCCGCGCCGCCGCCGGTGCCCCGCCCCGGTGAGCTGGCCGTCACGTGGGCCGGGCACGCGAGTTTCGTCGTACGGATCGGCGGGCTCACCGTGCTCACCGACCCCGTGTGGTCGCGCCGCATCCTCGGCACCCCCGCCCGCGTCACTCCCGTCGGCGTGCCGTGGGACTCGCTCGGCCGCGTCGACGCTGTCGTCCTGAGCCACAACCACTACGACCATCTCGACGCCCCCACGATGCGCCGCCTGCCCCGGACGACGCCCGTCTTCTGCCCCGCCGGGCTCGCCCCATGGTTCAGGCGGCGCCGCTTCACGCGGGTCACCGAACTGGACTGGTGGGAGGCCGCCGTCCTGGACGGCGTCCGCTTCGACTGCGTACCGGCGCACCACTGGTCCAAACGCGGCCTGGGCGACACGTGCCGCAGCCTGTGGTGCGGCTGGGTCCTCACCGCTCCCGACGGCCCGCGCCTCTACTTCGCGGGCGACACGGGCTACGGCCCCGCCTTCACCGAGATCGGCCGCCGCCTGCCCGGCATCGACCTCGCGCTCCTCCCGGTCGGCGCCTACGACCCGCGCTGGTGCCTGGGGGACGTGCACTGCGACCCCGAGGAGGCGGTACGTGCCGCGGGCGACCTCGGCGCGGCCCGGATGGCCCCCATGCACTGGGGCACCTTCCTGCTCTCCGCCGAGCCCGTGCTCGAACCGCTCCTGCGCACGCGCGCCGCCTGGCTCGCGGCGGGGCGCCCTCGCGCGGATCTGTGGGACCTGCCGGTGGGGGCCTCGCGCGTCCTGGAACGGCTGCCGGAGAGCGGGACGGGGACGCGGTGAACCCTCGCGCGCGGGTCGTTACGCGTTCGTAGTCTCGTATTCGCACAACCGTGTGAAGCTGTGGTGAGTCTTCTGTGTGTACCACGAAGACAGGGGAAGACCATTAACGCCGCACGCCGTACCACGCTCGTCGTCGCCACCTCCGCCGCGCTCGCCCTAACCGGCATCGCCGCCTGCGGCACCGTCGAGGACCTGAGCGCAGCGCAGAAGATCCAGAAGGCCGCCGACAAGCTCGGTGAGCAGAACGCGCTGAAGGTCGAGTTCGGGCTCGACGCCGATCCGCGGGTGCTCCAGCGCCTGACCGCGGAGGACGACCCCGCCGACAAGATGTCGGCGACCGCGGCGAAGAACGTCTCCAAGCTGCGCGTCGCGGTCACCGTCCAGGCCACGAAGCCGCTCGCCGAGGCGGAGCAGGACGACATGAAGTCCGTCGCCGTCACGCTCGGCTCCGGCAAGGGCGCCGAGCTGCTCGATCTGCGGATGATCGACAAGACCCTCTACCTGCGCGCCGACCTCGACCAGCTCGGCAAGACCTTCGACAGCCCCCTCCCCGCCGACTCGAAGCCCCCGGCCGGGATGGGCGCCATCAGCGACCTGTTCGAGGGGAAGTGGGTGAAGACCGGCACCGAGGCGCTCAAGGGAGCGGCCGGCGAGAAGGACAAGAGCGACGAGGAGCTGGACCCCAAGACCGTCGACAAGCTCAAGACCGACCTCTCCTCGATCGTCACCCGCCGGGTCACCTTCACCGACAAGGGTGAGAAGGACGGGACCCGGCACATCCTCGCCAAGGCCCCCGCCCGCGCCCTGCTGAGCGACCTCCTCGGCGCCGTCCAGGACGTCTCCGACAAGCTCCCGGCCGGGACGCTGCGGGGCATGCCGAGCGACAAGGACCTCAAGGACGTCCCGAACAAGAAGATCGGCGTCGACTTCGGGATCGAGGACGGCCGCCTCTCCGGTCTCACCTTCGACACGACCCAGCTCGCCGAGCCGGGCGACGGCATCAAGAAGACCGACAAGCTGGACGTCGTCCTGCGCTTCACGGACCCCGGCAAGGTCGTGGCTCCCTCGCACGCCACCGAGATGCCGAAGGGCAAGAACGGCGCCCCCTTCGGCCTGGACCCCGAGGCGCTCCTCAACGGTTCGGACATGGGCGAAGCCTTCGACGAGGACTCCTTCAAGAACGACCCCGCCTTCCGCCAGGAGTTCGAGAAGCAGCTCCGCAAGGAGATGGACAAGCAGTTCGGCGCCGACTGGGAGAACGGCCCGATGGGCGACGAGATCGAGAAGCAGATCCAGGCGCAGCTCAAGCTCCAGTTCGGCGACTCGGCCGCCAAGAGCTGAGGGGAACGGGGACGGGGGCGGCAGGGGCCGCGGCCGCTACGAGGACGGGCGACACGCCCCGCGGGCTCCCCGCCCCGCCTCCGTACGCGCTCAGGCCCGTGCCCGCCCCTCCTCCGTGTCCTCCGTGCCCGCCGGGGGCGCGTCGCCCTCGTCCGCGCCCCGCTCCCCGCGCAGCCGCCGCCACACCGGCGGTCCCCCGCTGATCAGCAGCGTCAGCGCGACCGCCGCGACGACGCCCTGCCACGGCTCGGGGAAGAGCGAGCCGCCGAGGATGCCGACGAGCTGGTAGGTGAGCGCCCAGGCGAGGCACGCCGGAGCGTTGCCGCGTACGAAGATCCGCAGCGGCATCTTCGCCATGAGGCACGCGAGCATGACCGGGATACGGCCGCCGGGGACGAGGCGCGACAGGACGAGGAGCGGGATGCGGCGGTTCTCCAGGCCGCGCCGGGCCTGTGCCAGGCGGTCGGCGGGGGCCCGGTCGCGCAGGGCGTCGAGCCAGCGCGAGCCGTTCTTCGAGCGCATCCCGCGCTGCCCGAGCCAGTAGAGCGCCACGTCCCCGAGGAACGCGGCGAGCGCGGCGGTCCCGAAGACGAGGAGGAGGTTGAAGGGGTTGTGGTGGAGGGCGACCACCGAGGTCGAGCTGACGAGCACACCGGTGGGTATCACGGGGACGAGCGCGCCGAGCAGGACGAGCAGGAAGAGCGAGGGATAGCCCACCGCCTGCTGCGTCACCCCCGGCACCTTGTCCGCGACGCGGTCCGCCGCCTGCGAGAGCGCCCGCGCCCCGTCCCACGCCGCGCCCCGCGCGTTGTCCACGGCCAGGTCCCAGGCCGCCCCGCGCCCGGTCACCGCGCCACCTGGGGGCGCACGCTCTCGCCGTGCCCGAGCAGGTGCACCGCGACGTCCGGCGCGAGCTGCGCCGCCTGTCGTACGAAGTCGACGCCGGGCGAGTGGAACTCGTGCGGGCGCACCGCGTCGAGGCCGATCGGCCAGTACGTGCCGAAGTGCACGGGCACGGCGGCGCGGGGCCGCAGATCGCTCAGCGCCAGCGCGGCGCGCTCCGGATTGAGGTGGTCGTGCCCGAGCCCCGGCCCCCAGCCGCCCACCGGCAGCAGCGCGACGTCGACGGGGCCCGTCTCGCGCGCCATCCCGGAGAAGAGCCCGGTGTCCCCGGCGAAGTAGGTACGCGCCGTGCCACTGATGACGTAGCCGAGCGCGGGCGCCTGGCGCCGGCCCACGGGAAAGCGCCGCCCGTCGTGCCGGGCGTGGACCGCGCGGATGTCGAGCCCGCCGATCCGCTGCTTGTCACCCGGGGCGACCTCGACGAGTTCGAGGCGCGCGAGCCGCCGCCCGAGCCCCGGCACCGCCCGCAGCGCGCCGCGCGGCAGCAGCACCACCGTCCCGGGCGCGAGGCGCGCGAGCGAGGGCACGTGCAGGTGATCGCTGTGCAGGTGCGAGACGAGCACCCCGTCCGCGCGCAGCACGACGGGCGGGGGCAGCGCGCCCTGACGGCGCCGCAGGTGGGCGAGCCGCCGCACGAGCACCGGGTCGGTGAGGAGCCGTGTCCCCGCGTCCTCCACGGTGCAGGTCGCATGTCCCCACCAGGTGATCTCCACCGTCGCCGCTCCTCCTCGCCACCGCCGCGGGGCCGCTTCGCCGTCCGCGGGCTCCCGTCGAGCCTAAGGGCTCCAGTAGAGTCGGCACTCATCCGGACGAGTGCCCCGCGGGCGCCGTCCCACACGGGGTGGCGAACACCGGCCCCGGAGCGGAACGGGGGAGTGCTGTGAACGGGCACCGCGCGGTGGCGATCGCCGCCCTCGTACCCCTGGAACGGCTCGACACGCAGCCGTACCTCGTCGACATCCGCAGTCAGTTCGCGCACTGCGCGCAGTGGGCGGCCGAGCGCGGGCACACCCTCGTGCGGGAAGTGCTCGCGCACGGCCTCGCCCCCGCGCACGAGGCCTTGTGGGACCCGGTCGACAGCGGCGAGGCCGATCTCTTCGTCGTCGCGGAGGCGGCGGCGCTCGCCGAGGCGGTGCGCCCGGCGGACGAGTTCCGCGCCCTGTGCGAGCTGCGGGGCATCCCGCTCGCGCTCGCCGCGCTCCCCGAGCCCCGCTACGACGCCGCCCACAAGGCCCGTATCCACCGCAGGCTCTCCATGCCGACCGCCGGCTACGACGGCCGCTGAACTCCCCGGCCACGACCCCGCGACGGGCGGGAAGCCGGCCGAACGGGGTGTGCGAAGGTGGGGGGACGGTCCGAGGGCATTCCGCGCGGACCGCGTGAGGAAAAGGTGAGCGGTGAAAGAGGAGAGGTGGCGCGGGGCCGGGAGCGCCGTGTTGCGGATGTTCGCGGTCTGGGGGGTGAGCACCCTGACGATGCTGGTGCTCGCCGGACTGCTGCCGGACTTCAAGCTCCAGTCGCCCGACGGGGACAGCGCGACGCGCATCGCCATGACGGCCGCGCTCGGCGCCGGGGTCTTCGGGCTGCTCGGCGCCCTCGTGTGGCCGCTGCTCGTGCGCACGCTGCTGCTCGTGCCCGCCTTCGTCCTCGCGGTGCTCGTCTTCTTCCTCAACGGCTCGCTGCTGCTCCTCGCGCTGCGGCTCGTCCCGGTCAACAGGGGCGAGGTCAACCCGGAGACCGCCGTCGTGGTCGCCGCCGTCATGTCGGCCGTCGCCTCGGCGACCGGGGGCGCGCTCGCGGTACGGGACGACAACGCCTACCGCCGCCGCCTCCACCGCCTCGCCTACCGCCGCTACGGCCGCCCCAGCGGCACCCCGGCCCCGCCGGGCACGGTCTTCCTCCAGCTCGACGGCCTCGGCCACGACGTCCTCATGGACGCGGTCGGCAAGGGCGTCATGCCGACCGTCGCCGGACTCCTCGGCGGCTTCCCGAGCCACCGCGTCACGCCGTGGCGCACCGACTGGTCGAGCCAGACGGGCGCGAGCCAGCTCGGCATCCTGCACGGCAGCAACTTCGACGTCCCCGCCTTCCGCTGGTACGAGAAGGAGACCCGCGAGGTCGTCGTGTCGAACCGCCCGGCGAGCGCGGCCGAGCTGCAACGCCGGGCCGTCGAGCGCACCGGCGACTCGGGCCTGCTGAGCCTGGACGGCGCGAGCCGCGGCAACCTCTTCGGCGGCGGCGCCGACCAGCTCGCGCTCGTCCTGTCCGTCGCGGTGCGCCGCGGTAAGGAGACCCGCTCGCGCGCCGGGTACTTCGCGTACTTCAGCGACCCCGCGAACGCGGTGCGCACCGCCCTGTCCTTCGTCGCCGAGGTCGGCCGCGAGATGTGCCAGTCCACGCGCGCGAGACTGCGCCGCGAACGCCCCCGCATGGGACGCGGCGGCCTCTACCCCTTCGTCCGCGCCTTCGCGACCGTCGTCGAACGGGACGTCGTCGTCGCGGCCGTCATGGGCGACCTGCTCGCGGGCCGCACCGCGATCTACGCCGACCTCGTCGCCTACGACGAGGTCGCCCACCACTCGGGCCCGAGCAGCCGCGACGCCGAGCAGATCCTGCGCCGCCTCGACCGCTCCCTCGCGCTCGTCCTCAAGGTCGCCGAACTCGCCCCGCGCCCCTACCGGATCGTCCTCCTGTCCGACCACGGCCAGAGCCCCGGCGAGACCTTCCGGATGCGGTACGGGCTCAGCCTCGGCGAACTGGTCCGCGCGGGCTGCGGACTGCCCGTGCCGCGCAAGGTGCGCCGTACGCACTCGGGCAACGAGGCGCGCGCCGCGGTCCGGGCGGCGCTGCACCGCCCCGTCGAGGAGCGCGCCGAGGAGCACCACGCCTCACCGCGCCGCTCCGAGCCGGTCGTCCTCGCCTCGGGCAACCTCGGTCTCGTCTCCTTCCCCGACGTCCCGCACCGCATGACCCGCCAGGAGATCGAGCGCCGCCACCCCGCGCTCCTCTCGACGCTCGCGCACCACCCGGGGGTCGGTTTCCTGCTCGTACGGGACGAGGAGCACGGCGGCGTCGTGCTCGGCGCGTACGGGGCCGAGGTGCGCCTGCGGGACCTCGGCGCGCATCCGACGGCCGAGGAGCTGGGCCCGCTCGCCGTCTTCGGGCCCGGCGCGGCGGAGGCCGTGCGGCGCACCGACTCCTTCCCGCACTGCGCGGACATCATGGTCAACTCCTGGTACGACCCGGAGACCGGTGAAGTCCTCGCCTTCGAGGAACAGATCGGCTCGCACGGCGGGCTCGGCGGCGACCAGTCCCGGCCGTTCCTGCTCTCGCCGCTCGCGCTGAGCCCCCCGGTCGCCGAGGGCGCGGAACTCGTCGGCGCCGAGCGGGTGCACGAGGTCCTGCGAGGCTGGCTGCGCGAGAGCCACGGCCCGCAGATCCCGCTGCCCAGCCGCCCCGCCGAGGCCGCTGCCGCGCCCGTACCGGTGCCGCCAACTCCGCCTCGCGCGGGCGGAATGTGATCGTATAGGCCACGGCCCGCCCCCCGCCGGGGCGGACCGGCCCCGCCCCGGGCCTCGTTCGCGCGAGCCCCGGGGCCCCCGCTCGCGAAAGGACCGCACCGTGGCCACCACTCGTTCCGCGCACACTGTCTGGGAAGGCGACCTGCTCAAGGGCAGCGGCACCGTCACGCTCGACTCCTCCGGCGTCGGCTCGACCCCCGTCTCCTGGCCCTCGCGCGCCGAGGAGCCGAACGGGAAGACCAGCCCGGAGGAGCTCATCGCCGCCGCGCACTCCTCGTGCTTCTCGATGGCGCTCTCCAACGGCCTCACCCAGGCCGGTCACGCGCCGACCCGCCTCATCACGTCGGCGGACGTCACCTTCCAGCCCGGCACGGGCATCACCGGCATCCACCTCTCCGTCGAGGGCACCGTGCCCGGCATCGACGAGGCCGCCTTCACCGCCGCCGCCAACGACGCCAAGGCGAACTGCCCGGTGAGCCAGGCCCTGGCCGGCACCACCATCACCCTCTCGGCGAAGCTCTGCTGAACGGGCCTCACCCGCCCGCCGCGCCCGGTCCCGGCCGCCCCTCCTCGCACGGGGCAGCCGGGACCGGGCGCGTCACGCACTGTTCAATGGTGCGTCCTCTGGCATCCCTGGTGCGGAGGAGCCGGACGCGCCAAGGTGAGGTGCGGCCCCACCTCCGGGGCCCTCCCGAGGAGGAGTTACGTGCCCCCACGCCCCACCCGCTCCAGAACCCCCCGCTCCGCGATCCCCCGCTCCAGGACCTTCAGCGCCCTCGCCCTGACGCTCGCCCTCTTCGGCACCGGCGCCGGTCTCCAGAGCGCCTACGCGGCACAGCCCGCACCCGCCGAGGCCCCGCCCCCCACCGCGGGCCCCGCCGCCCCGCCCCCCGCGAGCGCCCTCGCCGCCACGGACACGCCCGCTCCGCGCACGTACCCCGAGAGCGACGGCCTGGAGACCGCCCGCACGAGCCGCCCGCTCGCGCCGGGGACCTCCCTCACCTCCTACGACCGCCTGGAGAGCGACAAGTGGCTGCGCGTCCACGAGCTCTCCGCCGACCTCGGCACCGCCGTCCGCGCCCAGTACCTCAGCTCGGCGAAGGGCGTCTCCACGCGTGAGCCCGTCTCCGCGCTCGCCGCGGGACACGACCCGGGCAAGGGGCGGCGCACGGTCGCCGCGCTCAACGGCGACTTCTTCGACATCAACGAGACGGGCGCCCCCGAGGGCTCCGGGCTGCACGCGGGCGCGCTCCTCAACTCGCCGCAGCCGTCCCACACCCGCGCGATCGGCTTCGACGCCGCGCAGGCGGGCCGCGTCCTCGACCTCTACTTCGACGGCACCCTGACGCTCCCCTCGGGCGACCGCCCGCTCGCCGCGCTCAACGCGGCCGACGTCCCCGCCGACGGCATCGGCGCCTACACGGCCGGGTGGGGCGAGGCCGACCGCGCCCTGACCGTCAACAGCGCCTCCGACAGCGCCGAGGTGACGGTCGTCAAGGGCCGTACGACGGACACCGCGCACCAGCCCGGCAGTGGCCGCCTGCCCGCCGGGGCGACCGCGCTCGTCGGCGCGGGCAAGGGCGCCGAGGCGCTGCGCGCGCTGCCCGAGGGAGCGCCCGTGAGCTGGAGCTACCACCCGCGCACGGGCGACGGCTCCGCGCCGCCGCGCGAGGCGATCGGCGCCAACGAGTACCTCGTGACGGACGGCGAGCCCGTCGACCACACGGGAGAGGGCAACGACACGGCGGCGCCCCGCACCGCCGTGGGCTTCAGCCGCGACGGCCGCACGCTGCACGTCGTCTCCGTGGACGGCCGCCAGGCCGACAGCGGCGGCGTCACGCTCACCGAACTCGGCCTGATGCTGAAGAAGGCCGGTGCCTACAACGCCGTCAACCTCGACGGCGGCGGCTCCTCCACGCTTCTCGCGCGCGCCCCCGGCACCGACTCGCTCCAGGTCGGCAACCAGCCCTCGGACGGCACCGAACGCCCCGTCCCCAACGGCCTCGTGCTCACCGCGCCCGACGGCTCGGGCCGCCTCGCGGGCTACTGGGTGAGCACCGCGATGGACCCGCTCGGCGCCCCGACCGCCGACCCCGTCGCCGGCGGCCACCCCGACCGCGTCTTCCCCGGGCTGCACCGCGAACTGACCGCCGAGGGGTACGACGAGACGTACGGGCCCGCGAAGGGGGCCCCGGTGTGGACGGTGCGCGGCGCGGGCTCCGTCGACCGCGACGGGCGCTACACCGCGCCCCGCACGCCGGGCACCGCCGAGATCACCGCCCGCAGGGGCGGCGCCAAGGGCGCCACGAAGCTCACCGTCCTCGGCCCCCTCGACCGCGTCGACACCGGCACCCGCCGCCTCTCGCTCCCCGACGCCACGGCGAGCGCCCGCTTCGGCGTCACCGGGCTCGACGTCGAGGGGAACAGCGCCCCCGTCGAGCCCTCCGACGTCCGGCTCGCCTACGACCACGACCTGTTCACGATCACCGCCGACGCCGACGGCTTCACCGTCAAGGCGCGCACGGAGGGCGCGGCGGGCACGGTCACCGCGACGGTCGCCGGGCACTCCACGGCCCTCGCGGTCTCCGCCGGGCTCACGGACCAGGCCCTCACCGGCTTCGACGACGCGGCCGACTGGGCGTTCAGCCAGGCCCGCGCCGCGGGTTCGCTCGCCGCCGTCGCGGACAGCCACGACGGCACCGGGCTGCGCATGACGTACGACTTCACGCAGTCGACGGCGACCCGCGCCGCCTACGCGAGCCCGCCCGCCTCGCTGGCGGTGCCCGGACAGCCGCAGGCGTTCACGCTGTGGCTCAAGGGCGACGGACACGGCGCCTGGGCGACCCTCCACCTCAAGGACGCGACCGGGACGGACCAGTTGCTGCGCGGCCCGTACGTCGACTGGACCGGGTGGAAGAAGGTGACCTTCCCGGTGCCGCAGTCTGTCGCGTACCCCGTCTCCGTCTTCCGCTTCTACCTCGCCGAGACCGACGCGACGAAGCAGTACACGGGCGAGGTCGAACTCGACGGCCTCACCGCGCAGGTCCCGCCCGCCGTGGACCTGCCCGCGAGCACCCGCCCGCACGACGGGCTGATCACGACCGCGCGCGACGTCCAGGGCAAGGACTGGCGGTTCGCCGTCATGTCCGACGCGCAGTTCGTCGCGAGGGACCCCGACGGCGAGAACGCCGTCCAGGCACGGCGCACGCTGCGCGAGATCAAGGCGGCGAAGCCCGACTTCCTGATCATCGACGGGGACCTCGTCGACGAGGGCTCTCCCGAGGACCTGGCCTTCGCGCACCGGATGCTCGACGAGGAACTGGGCGACGCCGTGCCGTGGCACTACGTCCCCGGCAACCACGAGGTCATGGGCGGCTCGATCGCCAACTTCACGAAGGAGTTCGGCGCCGCCGAGCAGACCTTCGACCACAAGGGCACCCGCTTCCTGACCCTCGACACCTCCGGGCTCGGGCTGCGCGTCTCCGACTTCGCGCAACTCGGCCGCCTGCGCGCCGCCCTGGACGCGGCCGCGAAGGACCGCGCGGTCGACTCGGTCGTCGTCGTCGCCCACGTACCGCCGCGCGACCCGACCCCGCAGAAGGGCAGTCAGCTCGGCGACCGCAAGGAGGCCGCGCTCGTCGAGTCGTGGCTCGCGGACTTCCGGCGCACGAGCGGCAAGGGCGTCGCGTACGTCGCCGGGCACGTCGGCACCTTCGACGCCTCGCACGCCGAAGGGGTCCCCTACCTGGTCAACGGCAACTCGGGAAAGAATCCAGCGACGCCCGCCGACGAGGGCGGCTTCACCGGCTGGAGCCTTCTCGGCGTCGACCGAGCGGCGCGTCCGGGTGACGCGCTCCCGGAGGGCTGGCTCGGCGTCCAGACCCGCCCGCACACCGACGCCCTGCGGCTCGAAGCGCCCGCGCGCCTCACGCCCGGCACGGGCGCGACCGTCACCGCGAGCCTCACCCAGGGCACGCGCACGGTCCCGCTCGGCTGGCCCGTCAGCGCCGACTGGTCCGCCTCGCGCGGCCTGCACCTGGGCCCGGCGCGCACGGCGGGACCGCGTGACACGGCCGCGTACGACCCGGCGACGGGACGGCTCACGGCCCTGCGCCCGGGGACGGTCACGCTGGCGGTGACCGTCTCGGGGGTACGCGCCGAGGCGCGGGTGACCGTACGGCGCTGACCCGCGCACCGCGTCCATACCCCCCTCGGGAATACCCCAGGGGGGTATGGTGTTCTCCCTCGCGGAAGCCACCCGTACGACGCACGAGAAGGGGGAGCGCGATGGACCACGAAGGCCACCACGCCACGCCCGAAGGCCCCGCCGGCTGGTCCGGCACGCCCTGGTCCCTGGCCGCGCAGGCCACTCTGCACTGCCTCACCGGCTGTGCGATCGGCGAGATCCTCGGCATGGTGATCGGGACGGCGGCCGGACTCCACAACGGCGCGACCGTCGCCCTCTCGATCGTCCTCGCCTTCGTCTTCGGCTACGCGCTCACGATGCGCGGCGTCCTGCGCGCCGGGCTGAGCCCGCGCGCCGCCCTCAAGGTCGCGCTCGCCGCCGACACGGTCTCGATCGCGGTCATGGAACTGATCGACAACACGGCGATGGTCGCGGTCCCCGGCGCGATGGACGCGGGCCTCGCCGATGTCCTGTTCTGGCTCTCGCTCGCGGGCTCCCTCGCCCTCGCCTTCCTCGTCACGACACCGGTCAACCGCTGGATGATCGGACGCGGCAAGGGTCACGCGGTGGTCCACGCGCACCACCAGCACTGAAGGAGTGTCGTACGGGGGCGGGGGCGACCACATGCCGTGTGGTCGCCCCCGCCCCCGTACCCGGGTGTGCCCCGGTCCCGCTCAGGCCTCGTTCAGCACGGCCCGTCGTCCTGCCACGCGCCCCACTCGCCCGTCGTGCCGGGCTTCTCGTTCGTCGTCCACCACTTCGCCTCCCACGTGTGCCCGTCCTGGGTGACCTTGTCGCCCTTGACGTACACCGCGCTCGCGCTCCAGGCACCCGCCACGCACTGGCCCGTGCCGGGGTCGGTGGGCGGGTCGGTCGGGTCGGTCGGCGGGTTCGTGGGCGGGGTCGCGCCCGCGAACTTCACGGAGAACTTGGCGAAGTCCCACGCGGACTGCGGCACGCTGCTGCACGTGCCGCTGGTCCTGCCGCCGTTGTCGGCGGGGCTGCACTGCCGGTCGCGGTTGAGGGACCAGAAGGTGAAGCGGGCCATGCCGTGCGCGTTCGCGTAGTCCAGGACCGTCTGGAAGTCGGCCTGGGTGAAGTACTCGCCCGTGTCGCTGCGGCCGTTCATGCCCGAGAAGCCCTCGTGCGCGTACGCGGTCGCCTCGCTCCACCCGAAGGTCGAGCGCAGCACGCCGTTGAAGGCCGTGAGCGCGGCGGTCTGCGAGGCCGCGCCGTTGAAGCCGCCGTCGAACGGCATGATCGAGAAGTTGTCCGGCGTGAAGCCCTGCGCCTTCGCCTCGTTCAGCATCTGCTTGCCGAACCAGCCCGTGCCGTCGGCCGTCCCGGCCGTCGTCACCGAGACGTACAGCCCCGGGTTGTTCTTCTGGAGGATCTTCGCCGCGCCGATCTCCCGCGCGATGGCCGCCGTGTTCTCGTACTCGGGCTCCTCCAGGTCGAAGTCGATCGCCTTGAGCTGGTACTTCGTGATGACCTGCTGGTACGCCGCCGCGGTCGACGCGGCGTCGGTACAGGCCTGGCCGAGCTTGGTGCCGCCGTAGCCGCCGATCGAGACGGAGACGTCACCGCCCTTGGCGCGGATCGCGCTGATGACGGAGCCGACGGCGGTGTCCGAGGAGACGGGCGCGGTGCCGTCCCAGGTCGGGCTGCACCCGCCGCCGTTCGGAGCGAGGATGAACGCGAGCTGGAACGCCTTGAGCCCGGAGGCGTCCATGATCGCGGTGGCGCTGGGCGGGTCGTTGTCGAGGGGCATGAGGTAGGGCGCGGCGGCGTACCAGCGCTTGTCCAGGGTGGCGCTCTCGGCGCCGGAGGCCGAAGCCGGCAGCAGCGCGGTGAGCCCGGCGGCGGCGAGCGCGGAGGCGGCGGCGCCGCACAACAGGGCACGAAGACGTCTCACGGGGATCTCCCAGGGGGTGAAGAGGCGCCTCACTTTCCCGCCGTTGTAGCGAACACGTCAATGGATTGGACTAGACCAAGGGAAAGTCTTGACCCGGGGGCGAAGGAAGTCCCGGTCCCGGGGGCCCGAGGAGGCGTCACCCGGCGGCCCCGCGTGCCCGCCCGGCCACTCGCACGGACCGGCCGGTAACCTGACCCGGCATCAACCGGCCCGTCCCCCGGCCGGTCGTACCCCCCGAGGAGCAGCCATGCCCGCCGCCAGCCCGCTGCCCGCCGCCGAGATCGGCACCGCCCTCGCCGGCCTGCCCGGCTGGAGCGCCGAGGACGACCGCCTCACCCGCCTCTACCGCCTCCCCAGCCACCTCGCCGCGGCCGCCTTCGTGCTGCACATCGCCTCCGTCCAGGAGGAGATGGACCACCACGGCGACCTCACCCTCGGCTACAACACCGTCGAGGTGGCCACCCACACGCACAGCGCGGGCGGGCGGATCACCGCGCTCGACGTCACGCTCGCGCGCCGTATCGAGGGCCTCTCCGCCGCCCATGGGGTGCGGGGCTGAGGATGCTCGACTACGACGACGAGGCCGCCCGCTACGACGAGAGCAGGGGCGGCCTCCCGCGCGCCCGCGCCGCCGCCGAGGCCGTCACGGGACTCCTGCCGCGCCGCACCCGCACCCTCGTCGACCTCGCCTGCGGCACCGGGATCGTCGGCGGCTGCCTGCGCGAGGCCGGGTACACCGTGCTCGGCGTGGACCTCTCCGCGGGGATGCTCCACCGGGCGGCGGGACGCCTGGACGCGGCCGTACGCGCCGACGCGCGCGCCCTGCCGCTCGCCTCGGGCAGCGCCGAAGCGGTCACCGCCGTGTGGCTGCTCAACCTCGTCGACGACGCCGCGCCCTTCATCGCCGAGGTCGCCCGCGTCCTGCGCCCCGGCGGCCTGTTCGTGACGACCGTCGACAAGTCGGCCGCGCACGCGCGCGGCAGCGACATGGACGCGCTGCTCGCCCCGTACCGCCCCGTCGAGCTCCCGGACGGCGCGGGCCGCGTGACCGCCCTCGCCGCCGCGCACGACCTGCGCCCGCACGGATCGGCCCGCTTCACCGGGCACGGCCAGGGCCGCAGCCCCCGCGAGGTCGCCGCCCGCGTGCGCGAGGGCAGCCAGTACGCGGCGGGCGGCGAGGACCTGGCCCGCCGCCTCGAAGCGCTGCCCCGCCCGGACGAGCCCCGCCCGGACCCGACGTACACGCTGCTCGCCCTGCGCAAGCGCAACCGGGGCTGAGTCCCGGAGCGAGGAAGGGGACGCGCGGCGTGGGCCGCGCGTCCCCTTTGTCCCGCGTTCCCCGGGCCTCGGTCAGTTGACCTCGTCCGGGTGGCCGCCGAGCCGGTGCTCCTCGTTGAGGGCGCGGATCGCGGCCATGTCCTCCTCGTCCAGCTCGAAGGAGAACACGTCGATGTTCTCCTTGATCCGGGACGGGGTCACCGACTTCGGAATGACCACGTTACCGAGCTGGACGTGCCAGCGCAGCACGACCTGCGCCGGGGTGCGGCCGTGCTTCTGGGCGATCGCCACGAGCGCGGGCACCTCCAGGAGGCCCTTGCCCTGGCCCAGCGGCGACCACGCCTCGGTCGCGATGCCCTGCTCGCCGTGGTAGGCGCGCGACTCGCCCTGCTGGAGGTGCGGGTGCAGCTCGATCTGGTTGACCGCGGGGATCACCGAGGTCTCCTCGATCAGCCGCGCGAGGTGAGCGGGCGTGAAGTTGGAGACGCCTATCGCACGGGTGCGCCCGTCGGCGAGAAGCTTCTCGAAGGCCCGCCACGTGTCGACGTACAGGTCCTTCGACGGGCACGGCCAGTGGATCAGGTACAGGTCCACGTAGTCGAGGCCGAGCTTGTCGAGGGAGGCGTCGAAGGCCCGCAGCGTCGCGTCGTACCCCTGCTCCTCGTTCCACAGCTTCGTCGTCACGAACAGCTCTTCGCGGGCGAGCCCCGAGGCCGCGAGGGCCTTGCCCGTACCGCGCTCGTTGCCGTAGATCGCGGCCGTGTCGATCGAGCGGTAGCCGGCGTCGAGCGCGAGCCCGACGGCGGTCGTCGCCTCGTCGTCGGGCACCTGCCACACACCGAAACCGAGCTGCGGCATCTCGACGCCGTTGTTCAGGACGATCGGGGGAACCACCTTGTGCGCACTCACTGCGTCTGTTGATCCTTAAGCGCTCATAGGCCGGCACGGGGACGGGCCGGCCTCCGCGCCGTCCGCCCCGCCCGGACCGTACCGGACGTACTCACCGACCTTAACGACGCGCGCTCGGGCACGTGTTCCCGGGGCGGGGGGCACGGCGCTCGCCGGGCGGCGGGGCGCCGTCCGGGCTCAGCCCCGGTACAGCGCCGTGATCTCGTGCGCGTACGTCTCCTCGATCGCCTTGCGCTTGAGCTTGAGCGAGGGCGTGAGCAGCCCCTGTTCCTCGGTGAAGGGGCGGGACAGGATGCGGAAGGTGCGGATCGACTCGGCCTGCGAGACCTGTGTGTTCGCCGCGACGACCGCGCGCCGCACCTCCCGCTCCAGCTCCGGGTCGCGCACCACGGCCGCCGGCTCCCTGACCGGCTGCCCGCGCATCTCCAGCCAGTGCGTCACCGCGTCCTCGTCGAGCGTCACGAGCGCGGAGACGTACGGGCGGTCGTTGCCGAGCACCACGCACTGCGCCACGAGCGGGTGTTCGCGCACCCGGTCCTCCAGCGGCCCGGGGGAGACGCTCTTGCCGCCCGAGGTCACCAGGATCTCCTTCTTGCGGCCCGTGATGGTGAGATAGCCGTCCTCGTCGAGCCGCCCGAGGTCGCCCGTCGCGAGCCAGCCCTCGCGCAGCGCCGTGTGCCCGCTGCGCGGCGTGTTGAGGTAGCCCTGGAAGACGTGCTCCCCGCGCAGCCACACCTCGCCGTCCTCCGCGATCCGCACCGCCGTCCCCGGCAACGGCCGTCCCACCGTGCCGAAGCGGGCCCGGCCGGGCGGGTTCGCGGTCGCCGCCGCGCACGACTCGGTGAGCCCGTACCCCTCGTACACCGTCAGACCCGCGCCCGAGAAGAACAGCCCGAGCTTGCGGTCCATCGCCGAGCCGCCCGACATCGCGTACCGCAGCCGGCCGCCGAGCACCGCGCGCAGCCGGGCGTACACGAGCTTGTCGTAGAGCTGGTGCTGCATCCGCAGCTGCGGCCCCGGCCCCCCGCCCAGCCCCAGTGCCCGCTGCTCGCGCGCCTCCGCGTACCGCACCGCGACCTCGACCGCCTTCGCGAAGACCGCGCCCCGCCCCTCCGCCTCCGCCTTGCGCGCCGCCGAACGGTGGATCTTCTCGAAGATGTACGGGACGGCGAGGACGAAGGTCGGCCGGAACGCCGCCAGTTCGGGCAGGAGCGCCTCGGCGCTGAGCCGGGGCTGGTGCCCGAAGCGGACCCGGCCCCGCACCGCCGCGACCTCCACGACGCGCCCGAAGACGTGCGCGAGCGGCAGGAACAGCAGCGTCGACGCCTCCTCGCCGCGGTGCGGGGTGAAGACCGGCTCCCACGCGCCGAGCAGCGTGTCCGCCTCGAACATGAAGTTGCCGTGGGTCAGGACGCACCCCTTGGGGCGGCCCGTCGTGCCCGAGGTGTAGATGACCGAGGCCACCGAGTCGGGCGTGACCGCTCTGCGGTGCCGGTGCACCACCTCGTCCGCGATGTCCGCGCCCGCCGCCATCAGCTCCTGCTCCGCGCCCGCGTCGAACTGCCACAGGCGGCGCAGGTGCGGGAGCCGGTCGACGACCGAGCCGACCGTCATCGCGTGGTCCTCGTGCTCCACGAACGCGGCCGAGACCTGCGCGTCGTGGAGCATCCAGTACACCTGCTCCGCCGACGACGTCGGGTACACGGGCACCACCTGCGCGCCCACGGTCCACAGCGCGAAGTCGAGCAGCGTCCACTCGTACCGCGTCGGCGCCATGAGCGCGACCCGGTCCCCGAAGCGGATGCCCTCGGCGAGCAGCCCCTTCGCGACCGCGAGCACCTGATCGCGGAAACCGGCCGCCGTCACGTCGTGCCACCGCCCGCCGCTCTTGCGCGCGAGCACGACACGGGCCGGGTCCTCGATCGCATGGTCGAAGACACAGTCGGCGAGGCCGCCCACCGGCCGCGCCCGGGTCAGCGGGGGCTGACTGAACTCGCGCAAAGCTGCTCCTCGTGGCGCCGCGGACCCCAGCGCCGGGCTGGTGCGGGGGTGCGGCGCCGAGACGCTACCGCAGGTAAGGGCGACCGGGGGAGCCCTCGCACGACGCCTGTCCCGCCCGCATATGCCCCGAATCCCGCCTGCGAACCCACCCCAACCCGGACGCAGCGGGACAGGTGGTGAGGAGAATCGCGGGGGATTACTGACTGAGGAGTAAGTACCGCGCGGCCCTCCTCCACGGAATCTGTACCGAAGCCGCACGGGTTTCCGCAGGTGAGGCGGTGTCAGGTGGGGGAGTGGGTGGCGGCCGGCCGAGGAGCCGGGGCGCGCGGAGGGGGGTGAGGAGAGGGGGCGCGCGAGGCGGGCCGGGCGCGCCGAGCGCTGATTCCGTACGAACTCCCCGCCGCGTCGACCGGATAAACCCAGGCCGCTGTCTTTCGGACAACCGGGCCCGGAAAAAGGCCGGAGAGCCCCTGTGGTGTCAAGTTCTTCCCATGAGCGTTGACAGGCCATCAATTGCTGGTCTTCACTGATCATCAGCGCGCCGAAGGGAAATCCGATCGATCGACCGGAAGGCACGCTGTTTTCCTCGACCGCCCACCCGGAAAGAAGGAAAGAATATGCGGCTGCTTTTCTCGCTCAAGAACAAGATGTCCCAGCAGAAGAGCCTGAAGGCTCACGCCTGGTACATCTGGTACTGATCCCCTCGGCCGCGTTCTCTTCCCGGGAGCGCAACTTCGAGCCGGAACGGCGCCCGGCGACAGGTTCGCCGGGCGCCGCCGTTCCGGCCTTCCGCCGCCCTGCCGGCTCGCTGCCCTTCTCCCGGCTTTCTGGAGCTGCACGGATGACGTCACACACCCCGACGCGCCCCCACGAGCGGGAGACCCGCTTCGCGCCGCCCCTCGAAGCCCTGCTCCGCGACCACCTCGGCGCGGACCTCTTCCGTCCCGAGCCCGACACGGTCGGCGTCGCGGGGCCCGCGCTCGTCGACCGGATACTGGCCGCGCGCCCGGCCGGCAAGACCGAACGGCCGACCTTCAAACCGCTCCTCGGCCGGGCGATCCCGCACCAGCGGGCGGCGACCCAGATGCAGGCCATCGGCCACGACGTGCGGGCGGCCCTGAAGCGGGAGGCGCCGCGCGACCCGGACCTCTCGGGTCTCTGGCCCCACGTCGGCCACGTCTACCTGCGGGACCTGATCCTCGGCGGGGACCCGCGCCGGCTGCGCGTCCTGATGAACCGCGCCCTGGAACTGACACCGAAACTGACCTGGACCGTCATCGCGGCCGGAGCCGCCCTCCCCGCCCCGCGCCGCCGCACCGGGACGACCCGGCTCGGCGCGCTGAGCGCCGAGGCCGCCACGTACCAGGAGCGCAGGTACGCGATGGGGCTCTACCGGCGCACGGCCGCCCCCGTGTGCTTCACGATCTCCACGCTCGTCGCCAACGCCCTCTGGCTCGGGGCCCCCTTCGCCGCCGACGTGCCGAGCCGTCACCTCGTCCACGAGTCCCTGCGCCTGCTGCCCCCCTCCTGGAATGTCCTGCGCAATTCCTCGCCCGAATATCCCGCGATCGACGCCCGCATCACACCCGCCGACGACGTTCTCGTGCTCCCTTTCCTCAGCCATCGCGATCCCGCGCTGTGGAAGAACCCGGAGGAATTCCGGCCGGAGCGCTGGGAGGAACTCGACCCCGACAACACCCCCGGATATCTGCCTTTCGGGCATGCGTCCGAACGCTGCTGGGGACGGCACATGGTCATGCCGCTCGCCGAAACGCTGCTGGACATGATCCGGTCCAGTGGCCTGGTCGTCGACCCGCGGCAACGCAGCGCACGGGTGCCGCTCACCGGACTGATGGGCGTGGACCGGGTCCGCCTCGTTCACCCCTGAGCCCTCGCCCGGGCCGCCCCCGATGGCGCGCCGCCCGCCGGTCGCACCATCAGCACGTCGACCGGGCCCTCGTCCTCGACGAGGAAGCCATGGCGGGCGTAGAACCGCTGGGCGGCGCTCCCGCGCAGCACGTGCAGACGCACGGGCTGCCCGTCCGCGCGCCCCAGGAGCGACCGCAGGACGGCGCCGCCGAGGCCCCGCCCCTGGTGGCGCGGGGCGAGGTAGAAGTGTTCGAGCCAGTAGCCGCCGGCCTCGGCGGGCCGGAGCGTGACGCAGCCCGCGAGCGCCCCCGCGTACACGATCGCCGAGGTGTGGACCGGCGAGAAGGAGTCCCGCAACCGCTGCCGCACCCGGCGCGCGTCGTAGCGCCCGAGGCGCTCCAGATCCGGGCGCATGACCTCGGCCCGTATCTCCACGAGCGCGTCGAGATCCGCCGCGGTGGCGGCGCGCAGCGCCCACGCCACGACCTCGGCCCCGCCGCTCGTCCTCGTACTGTTCCCCGCCGCCTCTGTGTGCATGGCGGGAATATGTCATGGGCGGTCGGGCGGGCGGTAAGGGGTTTCGTCCTCACCCCCCGTGCAGCCGGTCCCCGCTCGCCAGGATCGCCTCCGCGAGCGCCCGCCCCGGCTCCCGCGCCTCCGCGCGCCGGTCGTCGTGGACCAGTACGAAATCGACGTCCCCCAGCGCGGGAAGACCCGCCCGCTCGGGCACCCGCACCAGGCCCGGCGGGATCAGGCCACGCGCGTGGGGGAGGACCCCGAGGCCCGCCCGGGCCGCCGCGACGAGACCGTTGAGGCTGCCGCTCGTGCACGCGACGCGGTACGCGCGCCCCTCGCGCTCCAAGGCGCGCAGCGCCCGGTCGCGCGTAAGGGCGGGCGGCGGGTACACGATGAGCGGGAGCGGCAGCCCCGGGTCGAGCCGCGGCCGCTCACCACCGATCCACACGAGCGTGTCGCGCCACACCAGTACCCCGTGCGACTCCTCGGCCCGCCGTTTGGCCAGCACGAGATCGAGACGCCCTTCGGCGAGCCGCTCGTGGAGCGTCCCCGACAGCCCCACGGTCAGCTCCAGGTCCACTTCCGGGTGCGCCCGCCGGAAGGACTCCAGGATCTCCGGGAGCCGGGTCAGGACGAAGTCCTCGGAGGCCCCGAAGCGCAGCCGCCCCCGCAGCCGCGTCCCCGCGAAGTGCGCCGCCGCCTGCTCCTGCACCGCGAGCAGGCGCCGCGCGAAGCCGAGCATCGCCTCGCCGTCCTCGGTGAGCGCGACCGCGTGCGTGTCCCGGCCGAAGAGCGGCCTGCCGGTCTGCTCCTCCAGGCGCCGTACGTGCTGGCTCACCGTCGACTGCCGCACCCCGAGCCGCTGCGCGGCCCGCGTGAAGCTCAGTGTCTGCGCCACGGTGAGGAAGGTGCGCAGGTGGGAGGGCTGGTACACGGTGGGGGAGTGTAGCCCCGGCCATCGCGGTGCGCGATAACAGTCAGAGCGGTGTACGGGCTTCCCGATCAGCGGCCGGGTGCGGCACGATCGATGGTGCCCCCACCCATCTCCGTACGCCCCGAGGACGGCCCCGCCCATGAAACGCCTCCGGCTCCCGCTGGACCCGTACGTCCTGTCGCTCCTCGGCACCGTCCTGCTCGCCGCGCTGCTCCCCGCGCGCGGCGGCGTCGCCGACGGCGTGTCGGGGGCGTCGACGGCCGCCGTGGCGCTGCTCTTCTTCCTGTACGGGGCGCGCCTGTCCACCGCCGAGGCGCTCGACGGACTGCGGCACTGGCGGCTGCACGTCACCGTCCTGGCCGCGACGTTCCTCGTCTTCCCGCTGCTCGGCCTCGCCGCCTACGCCCTGCGCCCCTGGCTCCTGAGCCCCGACCTCTTCACGGGCTTCCTCTTCCTCACCCTCGTGCCCTCGACGATCCAGTCCTCGATCGCCTTCACCTCGCTCGCGCGCGGCAACGTGCCCGCCGCGATCTGCGCGGGCTCCTTCTCCTCGCTCTTCGGCATCGTCCTCACGCCGCTGCTCGCCGCCGCGCTCCTCGGCGACAGCGGCGGATTCTCGGCGGGCGCGCTCGGCAGGATCGCCGTACAGCTCCTCCTGCCGTTCCTGGCCGGGCAGTTCCTGCGCCGCTGGGTCGGCGGCTTCCTGACCCGGCACAGGAAGGTGCTCGGGTACGTGGACCGGGGCTCGATCCTCCTCGTCGTCTACACGGCGTTCAGCGAGGGCATGGTGCGGGGCATCTGGCACCAGGTCACCGTCCCGCGCCTCCTCGCCCTGCTCGTCGCCGAGGCGGTCCTCCTCGCCGCGATGCTCGGCCTCACGTGGTGGGGCGCGGGGCGCCTCGGCTTCCCCCGCGCCGACCGCGTCGCGATCCAGTTCGCGGGCTCGAAGAAGTCCCTCGCCTCGGGGCTGCCCATGGCGAGCGTCCTGTTCGGCGCCCACGCCTCGCTCGCGGTGCTGCCGTTGATGGTGTTCCACCAGATGCAGCTGATGGTGTGCGCGGTGATCGCGCGCAGGCGGGCGGCGGAGGGTGAGCGCGGGGCGATCGGCGAGGTGGCCGCCCTGACAGGGAGTGGCCGGGGCTGAATAGGGTTGGGGCACACCCCGCGTCGCACCACTTCTCCGGAGACCCGCACTTCATGCCTTCCGTGCCTGTGGACCCCCGCGTCCGCCGCCACCGCGTCGCCCTCAACCTGTGCTTCGCGATACCCGGCGTCTCGCTCGCCACGTGGGTCACCCGCACCCCCGACGTGCGCGACGGCCTCGGCGCCTCGACCGCCGAGATGGGCCTCGTGCTCTTCGGCATGTCGATCGGCTCGATGCTCGGCATCCTGGCGGCGGGCGGTCTGGTGGCCCGCCACGCGACCCGCCCGGTCATCATCGCGGGCATGACGCTCGTGCTGGCGGGCGTCGGCGTGGTCGCACTCGGTACGGGGGCGTCGGCGGCGCTCCTCGTGGCCTGCGGCCTCATGTTCGTCGGCGCGGGCATCGGGCTCTCGGAGGTGGCGAGCAATGTCGCGGGCGTCCACGTCGAGCGGCAGATGGGGCGCCCGGTCCTGCCCATGATGCACGGTTGCTACAGCCTCGGCACGGTGGTGGGCGCGGGACTCGGCGTGGCCGGGGCGGCGGTGGAATTCCCGGTCCCGTGGCACCTGGTGATCGTCCTGGCCCTGCTGGTCGCGGTCTTCGCGTACGCGATCCCGGGCCTGCGCCCCGGCGTCGGCGGTACGGGCACGGACGAGGCCGGGCCGGTACGGGAACGCCGCCTCTACCTGAACCCGCGTCTCCTCCTCATCGGCGGCGTCGTCTTCGGCGTGACCCTCGCGGAGGGCGCCGCGACGGACTGGCTCCCGCTCCTGATGGTCGACGGTCACGACATGCCCGCGGGCCTCGGCTCGCTCGTGTACACGGGTTTCGCCGCGACGATGGCGGCGGGCCGCTTCGCCGGGGGCCCGGTGGTGGCGCGCTTCGGCCGCGCGAAGGTCCTGGGCGCCGGAGCGCTCCTCACGGCCGCGGGCATCGCCCTGGTCTCCTTCGTGGACAACCCGGCGACAGCGGGCTGCGCCGTCCTCCTCTGGGGTCTGGGCACCTCCCTGGGCTTCCCCCTGGCCCTCTCGGCAGCAGGCGAATCGGGCCCCGACACAGCCGCCCGCGTCGCCCTGACCTCCCGCATCGGCTACGTAGCCCTCCTCGCGGGCCCCCCGTACCTCGGCTTCCTGGGCGACCACAACGGCCTCCGCACCGCCATGCTCCCGGTCCTGGCCCTGATGCTCCTGGCAGCGGCCGTCTCCCCGGCAACGGCCCCGCGCTCGGCGGCGGGGGTGGCCGAGACCACGATCCCGGACCCGGCGGCACCGGCCCCGCGCGCCGACACGGCGGTGTCAGGCGAGGGACAGGGCTGAGGGGCAGTCGGCCCGGCCCGCACCGCACCCGACGGACGGAAACCAGCCGAACGAGGCGCTGACGGTGACACTTTCTCAGCCGCTCGGAAGGCGCCCGATCCCCGCGTGGGTCTCGATGAAGCATCGGCTCCCTGACGGTCCCGCCAACAACCACACGGTGGTGGCGGAGAGGCACAGCCTCCGCCGACAGCCCACCTGCACCCGGCTACCTACGTTCGGCGCCGCGTCTCACGCTGGGCAGGTCAGGGGCACGCTCGTGATCCCGTCCAGGTCGCGGGCCATCGCCGGTACGGTCATCACCCCGGGTTCCGAACAGGCGAACGCCTGTGCCTTCGTGCGCGCAGTGGTAGGGCCGAGGCCGTGAACGGGCCGGGGCACGTGGCTGAAGGATTCATCCCGGCCCGTCTGGTGAACTGCGGCAAGAGATGGCTGGTCTATTCCTCCCGGGCCTCCGGAGGAATAGGTGCGTCGAAGATGTCGACGACGAATTCCGAGGTGGCGCTGCCCTCGAACTCGCTGTCGCGCTCCCGGCGAAGCAAGGTGTGAATCCTCACCCAACGCGCCTTGTCACTCGCCTCTTCCGCGACATCAAGCGCACTGCGAACGGGACCGATACCGCCGGTGGGCCGATTGCTGGACCAGGTTTCCATGAGCTTCGCATCGACGGGAAGCGGCCAGGTGCGAAGCTCGGCGCCGGGCGGTACGGAGATCTCGTCGCTGAGCAGCTGGACGATCCAGCCGGTACCTCCCTCGCTGCGGCGCTCGTTGGACATGCGGATGCCGAGCCCGATCATGTACGCGCTCTCCAGGTACTCCTCCAGCTCGTCGTCGACTTCGCTGAAATAAACAGCAGGGCGCACCACCTCGACCGGCCCGTAGCCGGTGAACATGCCGGGAATTGGCGTGCAATTCTCCGCGAGATACCGCCGCACGGCCAGGCGCACGGGCTGCGGGACGCCGTCGAGCACCGCTCCGAGAGAGGTCTCGTCCCGTTCGGCCAGAAAGGAGTTGAGCGTGTCGACCAACTCTCCGGTCAGAGGCAGATCGTCCGCCCCCAGCGTGGTGACGGCCTCCAGCTCGTCGCGGGGCCCTTTGACCAGCGCGAAGATTCTGCTCCGGCCCGGACTCGTGTGCGCAATGAACGAATGGATCATTTCCGTCTCACATCACGTCTCGTAGGCGGCACCGCCATGAACACATGGCGGCGCCGCCAAAAGTGAAGAGGAATCCCGTGAGTCGACGTGTCGTCCGAGTTCCCTACTCGTCCGCATGGCCAACGGCGGGTGGCTGTCGGAACCGGCATCCAGTCCGGGTCCGCGTGGCCGATGGCAGCCTATCCCAGCCTCTCGGGGCTGGCGCCCCTCACACCCGCCCCCTCCAGCACGATCCGTTCCTCCCCCGCGTACACGTTCATCGACTCGCCCCGCAGGAACCCCACCAGCGTCATTCCCGTCTCCGCCGCCAGGTCCACCGCCAGGGAGGACGGGGCCGAGACCGCTGCCAGGACCGGGATGCCGGCCATCACCGCTTTCTGGGCGAGTTCGAAGGAGGCGCGGCCGGAGACCAGGAGGATCGTGCGGCTCAGGGGGAGGCGGGCGTCGGTGAGGGCGCGGCCGACGAGTTTGTCGACCGCGTTGTGGCGGCCGACGTCCTCGCGGATGTCCACCAGTTCTCCCGATTCCGAGAAGAGGGCCGCCGCGTGGAGGCCGCCTGTGCGGTCGAAGACGCGCTGGGCGGCGCGGAGGCGGTCGGGGAGGGCGGAGAGGAGGGCGGGAGAGAGCCGCAGGGGCGGGGTCTCCTCGGCGAGGGGGAAGTGGGTCTGCGTGCGGACCGCGTCCAGGCTCGCCTTTCCGCACAGACCGCAGGACGAGGACGTGTAGACGTTCCGTTCCAGGGTGAAATCGGGGAGGGCCACGCCCTCGGTAAGTTGCACGTCCACGACGTTGTACGTGTTCGAGCCGTCGTCGGTCGCCCCGGCGCAGTACACGATCGACCGCACGTCGTCGGCGGAGGCGAGGACGCCCTCGCTCACGAGGAAACCGGCGGCGAGCGCGAAGTCGTCGCCTGGGGTGCGCATCGTGATGGCGAGCGGCTTGCCGGCGAGGCGGATTTCGAGGGGCTCCTCGGCGACGAGCGTGTCAGGGCGCGCCGAGACCGCGCCCGCCCGTACGCGGGTGACCCGCCGCCGTTCCGTCACGCGTCCCATGAGCGGCCCGCCCTTTTCCGTCCGTACCGATGAGCCATGGCGTCCGCCTGCCCGGCGAGGGCCGCGGCACGCCGGTACGAGCGTGCCACGGCCCTCGCGGCGACGGTACGGGGAGGGGGCCGGTCAGCGGCGTCCGCTCCCTGATCGGGAGGCGCGCTCCCGTTCCGTACGGCTCACACGTGGGCCACCGGGACCGCCTGCTCCTCCGCGCGGCGCGCGCGACGGCGGCGGAAGAGGAGACCGGCGGCGACGAGGCCCACGGCGAAGAAGACCGACGTCCAGACGTACGCGTCGGAGTAGCCGTGCACCCCGGCGGCGAGCCGTGCCTTCGGGTCACGCGCGTCGTGGGTGGCGAGGTAGTCGGACGCGCCGCTCGCGACGATCGTGTTGAGCAGTGCCGTGCTGAGCGAACCGCCGACCTGCTGCATGGTGTTCACGAGCGCGCTCGCCGCGCCCGCCTCGCTGTGCGCGACACCCACCGTGGCCTGGCTCATCGCGGTCGCCATCACGGCACCCAGCCCGAAACCCGCGAGGACGAGCGGCGGCAGCACGTGGCCCGCGTACGAGCTGTCCACGTCCAGCCGCGAGAGCCACAGCGCGCCGATCCCGCCGAGCAGCATCCCGGCGCTCACCACGAGCTTCGGCCCGAAGCGGGGGACCAGGACGCTCGCCCCGGTCGTCGCCGTGGACATGATGGCGAGGCTCATCGGCAGGAACGCGAGTCCCGTTTGCACCGGGGACAGCTCCAGGACCTGCTGGAGGTAGTACGTCAGGAAGAGGCTGATGCCGAAGATCGACGCGCCCGCGACGAGCATCGCGAGGTAGGCGGCGCCCCGGTCGCGGTGCAGGAGGATGCGCAGCGGCAGGAGCGGGTGGGCGGTGCGCGTCTGCCAGAAGCAGAACGCGGCGAGCAGCAGGGCGCTCGCGACGAGGAAGCCCCACGTGCTGACGGACGACCACGAGTGGGATTCGGCGTTCGAGAAGCCGTAGACGAGACAGAAGAGCCCCGCGCTCGCGAGCAGCGTCCCCGGCACGTCGAGCTTCTTCGTACGGTCGCGGGCGGTACGGCGCAGCAGGAGCAGGCCGCCGACGAAGGCGATGGCCGCGAAGGCGATGTTGACGTACAGGGTCCAGCGCCAGTTGAGGTGCTCGGTCAGGATGCCGCCGAGCAGCAGCCCGAGTGCCGCGCCCGAGCCGGCGACCGCGCCGAAGATGCCGAAGGCGCGGCCGCGCTCGGCCGGGTCGGTGAAGGTCGTCGTGAGCAGCGAGAGCGCGGCGGGTGCGAGCAGCGCGCCGAACAGGCCCTGGACGGCGCGCGCGATGATCAGGACCTCGAAGCTTCCCGCGGCTCCGCCGAGCACGGAGGCGAGCGCGAAGCCGACGAGACCTATGAGGAAGGCGTTCTTGCGGCCGAAGAGGTCGGCGACACGGCCTCCGAGGAGCAGCAGTGAGCCGAACGCGAGCGAGTAGGCCGTGACGACCCACTGCCGGTCCGCGTCGGAGAAGCCGAGGTCGATCTGCGCGGTGGGCAGCGCGATGTTCACGATCGTCGCGTCGAGGACCACCATGAGCTGGGCCACGGCGATGAAGACCATGATCAGCCAGCGGTGGGGCACGGGCCCGGGGGCGGTTCCGGCGGCTCCGGAACGTGCCGGGGCGTCGGTAGCGGGCGAGGACATGCGGTACTTCCTTGGATGGTTGGACGGTGAGGGAGGCTCTGGGGGGAAGCTCAGGGGACACGGGGGCAGGGGACACGGGGGCAGGGGACACGGGGGCACGGCGCAGGGCGTCGGGGCGGGCTTCCCCGGCCGCCCGGAACGGTCAGCTGTGCAGCAGGGCCGGGAGGAGCACGTCCTCCACGAGGGCTTCGAGCCCCGAGGGCTCGGTCTCGCCGTGGAGACCGCGCACGAGCGCGGCGCCGAAGAGGAGCCCGTCCAGGTGCCGAGCGGCGGCCGGACGGTGCGGCAGCTCGCCGCGCGCGACGGCGCGCCCCACGGCGGCGTCCAGCTCGGCCGACTCCGGTTCGATGAAGGCGCGCAGCAGGGCCTCGTGCAGCGCCCGGTCCGCGAGGGAGGCGTGCGCCACCCCCCAGACGAGCGCGGTCGATTCCTTGAACCCGGCCGCCACCCGCCGGGCGGCGGCGAGCAGGTCGCCGCGGAGCGAGCCCGTGTCGAGCCCCGCCCGCGGCACGGGACGGGTGCGTGAGACGGCCGTGGCCACGAGGTGCTGCTTGCTTCCGTAGAGCCGGTACAGCGTGGCCTTGCTGCACTGGGCGCGGGCCGCGACGCCTTCCATCGTCAGCGCCTCGTACCCCGTCTCCCGTACGACGGCGAGCGCCGCCGAGAGGAATTCGTCCTCCCGCTCGGGGGTGAGCCGGGGGCGCCGCACGGGAGGACGCGCCCCGTGCGCCCGATCCCCGGCTTTCTCGCTCATCAACGGCTCCCACAAAAGAAACGCTCACGTTTTTACAGGCCTCACCGTAGCGCGGCCGCCGGGAAAAACGCAAACGTTTCCAATGGGGCTTTGGCCGACCCCGCCGGGGGCGTCCCGCACTCCTTGGCGCCCCCCGTTCACCCCGCACGCCCCTGGCGCCCCCTGGTTCTGGGTGAACTCTCCAAGCGCGTCGCCCGAATCCTGTCGCTTTACCCACCTCCGTACCCGTCGGTAAGTGATCACGCTGGAACAATCCGTCTCACGGCTACGGAACACGGCTACGGAGGGCAAGACCCCCATGAACGGTTCACGGATCGTCGCGCTCGGTCACTACCAGCCCGGCCGGGTGCTCACCAACGAGGACCTCGCCGGCATGGTCGACACCAACGACGCGTGGATCACGTCCCGCGTCGGCATCAGGACCAGGCACATCGCGGGTGACGACGAACCGGTGGACGAGCTGGCCGCCTACGCGGGCGCGAAGGCGCTCGCCGCCGCCGGGCTCACGCCCGGCACCGTCGACATGGTGATCGTCGCGACCTCCACGGCCGTCGACCGCTCGCCCAACACCGCCGCCCGCGTCGCCGCGCGGCTCGGGATGCCCTCGCCCGCCGTGCTCGACGTCAACGTCGTCTGCGCGGGCTTCACGCACGCCCTCGCCCTCGCCGACGCCACGGTCCGCGCGGGCAGTGCCCGGCAGGCCCTCGTCATCGGCGCCGACAAGATGTCCGCCGTCGTCGACTGGACCGACCGCAGCTCGTGCGTCCTCGTTGGTGACGGAGCGGGCGCCGCCGTCGTCGAGGCGACCGGGGCGGGCGAGGAGCCGGGGATCGGCCCGGTGCTGTGGGGCTCGAACCCGGCGATGGGCAACGCGGTGCGCATCGAGGGCACCCCGGCGCGCTTCGCGCAGGAGGGGCAGACCGTCTACCGCTGGGCCACCACCCAACTGCCCGCCATCGCCCGGCAGGTCTGCGAGCGCGCCGGACTCACCCCCGAGGACCTCGCGGGCGTCGTGCTCCACCAGGCCAACCTGCGCATCGTGGAACCGGTCGTACGCCGCCTCGGCGCCGTCAACGCCGTGATCGCCAAGGACGTCGTGGACTCCGGCAACACCTCGGCCGCCAGTATCCCGCTCGCCTTCTCCAAGCTCGTCGAGCGCGGCGAGCTGAGCAGCGGCGACCCCGTCCTCCTCTTCGGCTTCGGCGGAAACCTCTCGTACGGGGGCCAGGTCGTCCGCTGCCCCTGAAATCCGCTCCTATCGGAGTAAACCCCCCGTACCGCGCGGTCGTTGGCCTGTGCCACTCGCCTCTTTGTCCTGCGCCGGGAGAAAGTAGGGGCCAATTCCCGCGCAAGTCCTTCCCCTTCCCGTACCCCGCTGCTACGTTCCACGTCGAAAGCGCGAACGCCCGTGAGCGCGAGAACGCCGCGACCCGCCGCAAGCGGGCCGCGGCGGCGGGCGGGGGCGGGGGCGAGGGAATCGGACGGCCGGTGAGGCGGGGAGGGGCGCGTGAGACGCATGACGGCACGACCCGCCAACACGCATCAGGCCCGATTGCTGCGACTGCTGCGCGACGGGGGCCCCAACTCCCGCGCCCAGCTCGGTGATCAGGTCGATCTCTCACGGTCCAAGCTGGCCGTCGAGGTGGACCGGCTCCTGGAGACCGGGCTCGTGGTGGCCGACGGGCTCGCCGCGTCCCGGGGCGGCCGGCGCTCGCACAACATCCGGCTCGCGCCCGGACTCCGCTTCCTCGGCGTCGACATCGGGGCCACCTCGATAGACGTCGCCGTGACCAACGCCGAGCTGGAGATCCTGGGGCACATCACCCACCCCATGGATGTCCGCGAGGGACCCGTCGCGGTCTTCGAGCAAGTCCTCGCCATGGCCGCGAAGTTGCGGGCATCGGGCTTCGCCGACGGCTACGACGGCGCCGGCATCGGCGTTCCGGGACCGGTCCGCTTTCCCGAGGGCGTGCCCGTGGCGCCGCCGATCATGCCCGGCTGGGACGGCTACCCCGTCCGCGAGGTCCTGAGCCAGGAACTCGGCTGCCCCGTCATGGTCGACAACGACGTGAACCTCATGGCGCTCGGCGAGCAGCACGCCGGAGTGGCCCGCTCGGCCGGAGACTTCCTGTGCGTCAAGATCGGCACCGGCATCGGGTGCGGAATCGTCGTCGGCGGCGAGGTCTACCGGGGCACCACCGGCAGCGCCGGGGACATAGGGCATATCCAGGTCGAGCCCGAGGGCAGGTCCTGCGCCTGCGGCAACAAGGGCTGCCTGGAAGCCCACTTCAGCGGTGCGGCGCTCGCCCGTGACGCGGAGGACGCGGCCCGCGAGGGCCGCTCGCCCGTGCTCGCCGAACGCCTCGCCACGCAGGGCGCGCTCAGCGCGGCCGACGTGGCGGCGGCAGCGGCGGCCGGTGACACGGCGGCCCTCGACCTCATCCGCTCCGGGGGCAACCGCACCGGACAGGTGATCGCCTCGCTCGTCAGCTTCTTCAACCCTGGACTCGTGGTGGTCGGCGGCGGGGTCACGGGCCTCGGCCACACCCTGCTCGCCGCCATCAGGACCCAGGTCTACCGCCAGTCCCTTCCGCTCGCCACGGGCAATCTGCCCATCGTCCTGGGCGAGTTGGGTCCGGCCTCCGGAGTCATCGGCGGCGCCCGCCTCATCAGCGACCACCTCTTCTCCCCGGCCTGACCCACCACCTCACGTACAGCGCCGCCAGCACGACCACCCGAGCCGCACCGCAGCACGAGCCGCACCGCGGTAAGCCACGCCCTCAACCCGCCACGCCCAAACCTGCCGCGCCCGAAAACCCGCCCGCACCGGACGAATCAAGCCCCTCAGGCGTTTGAGGAGCGGGGTGTGGGGCGGAGCCCCGCGACTTCGGGGCCCGGGGGCCACCCCGCAGCGGCACGTCACCCAAGGGGACCGCCATGGCACCAGCGCACCACCCACCCGAGAGCCCGCCGCCGGCGCTTCTCACCATGACCGGCATCACCAAAGCCTTTCCCGGCGTCCGCGCACTCGACGGTGTCGACCTCGACGTGCGCCCGGGGGAGGTGCACTGCCTGCTCGGCCAGAACGGCGCCGGGAAGTCCACCCTCATCAAGGTGCTCGCGGGCGCCCACCAGCCCGACGAGGGGAAGATCGTCTGGCGCGGCGAGGAAGTCACCCTCAGATCCCCAAGTGCCGCCATGGCCTTGGGAATTGCCACGATCTATCAGGAACTCGACCTCGTCGAACATCTCTCCGTCGCGGAGAACGTCTTCCTCGGCCACGAGCGCACCACCGCTGGTTTCGTGGTGCGTCCGGGCTCCGCCCGCGCCGAGGCGAGCGCCCTCCTCGCCCGCCTCGGCCACCCCGAGATCGACCCGGGTGTCCTCGTCGGCAAGCTCTCCGCCGCGCACCAGCAGATCGTCTCGATGGCTCGCGCGCTCTCCCACGACGTACGGCTCATCGTGATGGACGAGCCCTCGGCGGCGCTCGACCCGGACGAGGTCGAGAACCTCTTCCGCATCGTCGCCGACCTCACCTCCGACGGCGTCGCGGTCGTCTACATCTCGCACCGCCTGGAGGAGATCCGCCGCATCGGGGACCGGGTCACCGTCCTCAAGGACGGCCGCTCCGTGGCGGGCGGACTGCCCGCCGAGTCCACGCCGACGAGCCAGGTCGTCACGCTCATGACGGGCCGCAAGGTCGAGTACGTCTTCCCCGAGCGCCCGGCCGAGCAGTCGGGCGTCACCGTGCTCAAGGTCGAAAGCCTCGGCAGGGAAGGGGAGTTCGCGCCCGTCGACTTCGAAGTGCGGGCCGGTGAGATCGTCGGGCTCGCGGGCCTCGTCGGCTCGGGACGCTCGGAGATCCTGGAGACGGTGTACGGGGCGCGCAAACCCACGAGCGGGACCGTCACCGTCGACGGGCAGGCCCTGCGCCCGGGCAGCGTGCGCTCCGCCGTCCGCGCCGGGATCGGGCTCGCCCCCGAGGAGCGCAAGGCACAGGCACTCCTCGGCCTCGAATCCGTCACGCGCAACGTCTCGATCTCCACGCTCTCACGCTTCTCCAAGGGCGGCTGGATCGAGCGCGGCAAGGAGCGCGCGGCGGCGCGCGCGGCGACCCGTGAACTGTCGCTGCGCCCCGACAACCCCGACGCGCAGGTGCGTACGCTCTCCGGCGGAAACCAGCAAAAGGCCGTCCTGGCACGGTGGTTGCTGCGCGGCTGCAAGGTGTTGCTGCTCGACGAGCCGACGCGCGGCGTCGACGTCGGGGCGCGCGCCGAGCTCTACGCCGTCATCCGCAGGCTCGCCGACGACGGTCTCGCCGTCCTGCTCGTCTCCAGCGAGGTCCCCGAGGTCCTGGGGCTCGCCGACCGTGTCCTCGTCCTGCGCGAAGGCACCGTGGTGCACACGGCGCCCGCCCAGGAGCTCGACGAATCCCGCGTACTCGACCTCGTCATGGAAGGGAGCCCGGCGTCATGACGCAGCCCGCCTCACCCGCGCGCGAAGACGGTGCGGGAACCGCCGCCGCACCGTCCGAGAAGTCCCCGGGGACGCCCCCGAAGTCCGTCCCCGCCAAGCGACTGGTCCGCTGGGACGGACGCACGCTCACACTCGTCGGCGTCCTGGTGGCGCTCGCCCTGGTGGGTGCGATCACCAAGCCGGACCAGTTCATCGCGACCTCGAACCTCCAGCTGATCCTGACCCAGTCCTCGGTCATTGGCGTCGTCGTGGTCGGTGTCACCTTCGTCATCATCTCCGGCGGCATCGACCTCTCGGTCGGCGCGATCGTCGCCCTCGCCTCGGTGTGGGCGACGACCGTCGCGACGCAGGAGTACGGCTTCTGGGGCATCGCGTTCACCGCGCTCGTCGTCGGGCTCGCCTGCGGGCTCATCAACGGGGTCCTCGTCGCGTACGGGCGGCTGGTGCCGTTCATCGCGACGCTCGCGATGCTCGCCTCGGCGCGCGGGCTCGCCCTCCAGATCACCGATGGCCAGACGCAGATCGTCTCCGTGAAGTCCGTGCTCGACCTCGGCCGCCGCGAGAACTACGTCCTCGGCATCCCGCCCCTGGTCCTCGTCTTCCTCGTCGTCGTCGTCCTCGGCTGGCTCCTGCTGAACCGCACCACCTTCGGGCGGCGCAGCGTCGCGGTCGGCTCCAACCCCGAGGCGGCCCGCCTCGCCGGGATCGACGTCCGCCGCCAGCGCCTCTACCTCTACCTGCTCTCCGGACTGTGCTGCGGCATCGCCGCCTTCCTGCTCGTCGTCCTGGTGGGCTCGGGCCAGAGCACCAACGGGAACCTGTACGAACTCGACGCCATCGCCGCGGCGATCATCGGCGGCACCCTGCTCAGCGGCGGGCGCGGCACGATCGTCGGCTCCGTGCTCGGTGTGCTGATCTTCACCACGATCAACAACATCTTCGCGCTCAACAACCTCCAGACGGACGTCCAGCAGATCGCCAAGGGCGCCATCATCGTCATCGCCGTCCTCGTCCAGCGCCGCGACGCACGCGACACCTGATCCCGAGGCCCCGGGCCGCGGCACCACCCCCACCACGCACTCCCCGCACCCCCTGGTGCCTCCCGCACCACCCCCACCTCGCACTCCCCGCACCGTCCCGCACCACCCCACCACCCTCGCAGTACACGCCCTACGGGAAGGGTCACCGCCATGTCACACGCCACGAGCCGCAGAGGACTCCTCTTCGGCGGTGCCGCGGTCGGCGCGACCGCGCTGCTCGCCGCCTGCACCAGCAACGAGCCGGCCGAGGCCAAGGAGGAGAAGAGCGACGCGGCCCCGGCTGCCGAGGAGACCGGCAAGCACGTCACGATCGGCTTCGCCGGTCCGCAGGCCGACCACGGCTGGCTCAACGCCATCAACGTCCAGGCCGGTGAGCGGGCGAAGAAGTACTCCGACATCACCTTCGAGAGGACCGAGGGCTCCAACGACACGGCCACTCAGGCGGGCCAGATCGACACCCTCATCAACAAGAAGGTCGACGTCCTCGTCATCCTCCCCGCGGACGGCAAGGCCCTCACGCAGGCCGGCCTCAAGGCGATGCGCGCCGGTATCCCCGTCGTCAACCTCGACCGCATCTTCGACACCCCGCAGGCGTACCGCTGCTGGGTCGGCGGCGACAACTACGGCATGGGCCTCAACGCCGGGCACTGGATCGGCGAGCAGCTCAAGGACAAGAAGAACGCCAAGGTCATCGAACTCGCGGGCACCGACAGCCTGGAGCTGACCCGGCAGCGCACCAAGGGCTTCGACGACGCCCTGAAGAACTACCCGAACATCAAGAAGGTCGCCCGCCAGGCCGCCGAGTTCACCGTCGAGTCGGGCCAGGCCAAGATGGCCCAGCTCCTCCAGGCGCAGAAGTCCTTCGACGCCTGCTGGAACCACGACGACGACCAGGGCGTCGGCGCCCTCCAGGCCATCGAGCAGGCGGGCCGCGACGACTTCATCATGATCGGTGGCGCCGGCGCCCGTTCCGCGATGGACCACATCAAGGCGGGCGACGGCGTGCTCAAGGCCACCGTCCTCTACCCGCCGACGATGGCCGCCTCCGCGATCGACCTCGCCCGCGCCCTCGGTCAGGGCAAGGGGATCTCCGGGCTCTCCGAGGCCGAGATCCCCACCCAGCTCACGCTGTACTCGGCCGTGGTCGACAAGGACAACATCGACCAGTACCTGTCGACCGGCTTCAAGTAGGCCGCGCGGCAGCAAGGGGGGTTGACCCCGGCGGGGGCCGGCCCCCCACCCGTATCTCGCCAAGGAGGAATGACCGCATGAGCACTACGGAGCACGAGGACGAGTCGGCCACGAGCCCGCCGCGCCTCGGCGTGGGAATGGTCGGCTACGCCTTCATGGGCGCCGCCCACTCCCAGGGCTGGCGCACCGCGGGGCGGGTCTTCGCGCTCCCCCTCAGGCCCGAACTGGCCGCCTTGTGCGGGCGTGACGAGGCGGCCGTGACGAAAGCGGCCCGGCAACTGGGCTGGGCCGCGGCCGAGACGGACTGGCGGGCACTGATCGCCCGCGAGGACGTCGACCTGGTCGACATCTGCACTCCGGGCGACAGCCACGCCGAGATCGCCATCGCGGCCCTGGAGGCCGGCAAGCACGTGCTGTGCGAGAAGCCGCTCGCCAACACGGTCACGGAGGCCGAGGCCATGGTCGAGGCGGCCCGGGCGGCCCGCGCGCGCGGACAGCTCGCCATGGTCGGCTTCAACTACCGCCGCGTGCCCGCCGCGGCCTTCGCCCGGCAGCTCGTCGCCGAAGGCCGCCTGGGCACCTTGCGGCACGTCCGCGTCACCTACCTCCAGGACTGGCTGACCGATCCCACGTCCCCGCTCACCTGGCGCCTGGACAAGAACAAGGCCGGCTCCGGCGCACTCGGCGACCTCGGCGCGCACATCGTGGACCTCGCGCAGTACCTCACGGGCGAACCGCTCGTCGGCGTCTCCGCGCTCACCGAGACCTTCACGACCGAGCGCCCCGTCCCCGAGGGGTCCGGAGCCTGGCTCGGCGGCACGGGCTCGGGCGAGCGCCTCGGCCCGGTCACCGTGGACGACGCGGCCCTCTTCATCGGCCGCACCGCCTCGGGCGCCCTCGCCTCCTTCGAGGCGACGCGCGTCGCCGCCGGGCGCAAGAACGCGCTGACGCTCGAACTCAACGGCTCCAAGGGCTCGCTCTCCTTCAACCTGGAGCGGCTCAACGAGCTGTCCTTCCACGACCACACCGAGCCCGCCCCGACGAGCGGCTTCCGCCGCATCCTCGTCACCGAGCCGGAACACCCCTACCTGCACGCCTGGTGGCCGCCGGGCCACGGCCTCGGCTACGAGCACACCTTCGTCCACCAGGCGCACGACCTCGTGCACGCCCTCGCGACGGGCGAGCAGCCGGTACCGACCTTCGAGGACGGGCTCCAGGTGCAGCGGGTGCTCGCCGCGGTGGAGGAGAGCGCCGCGAAGAACTCCGTCTACACCCCCGTCCCCCAGCAGACCTCCTGAGAAAGGGCCCCCGCATGTCACGTGACTACACCCTCTTCACCGGCCAGTGGGCCGACCTGCCGTTGGAGAAGGTCTGCGAGCTGGCCAGGGACTTCGGCTACGACGGTCTCGAACTCGCCTGCTGGGGTGACCACTTCGAGGTCGACAAGGCCCTCAGCGACCCCGGCTACATCCCCTCGCGCAAAGCGCTGCTCGACAAGTACGGCCTGAAGGTCTTCGCCGTCTCGAACCACATGGCCGGACAGGGCGTGTGCGATCACCCCATCGACGAGCGGCACCAGAACATCCTGCCCGCCCGCGTGTGGGGGGACGGCGAGCCCGAGGGGGTGCGGCAGCGCGCGGCCGAGGAGATGAAGAACACCGCGCGGGCCGCCGCCGCGCTCGGCGTGGACACCGTCATCGGCTTCACCGGCTCCTCGATCTGGCACCTCGTCGCGATGTTCCCGCCCGTCCCTGACGGCATGATCGACCGCGGCTACGAGGACTTCGCCGCGCGCTGGAACCCCATCCTGGACGTCTTCGACCAAGAGGGCGTGCGCTTCGCCCACGAGGTGCACCCGAGCGAGATCGCCTACGACTACTGGACGACGGTGCGCGCCCTGGAGGCCGTCGACCACCGCCCGGCCTTCGGCCTCAACTTCGACCCGAGCCACTTCGTGTGGCAGGACCTCGACCCGGTCGGTTTCCTCTACGACTTCCGCGACCGGATCTACCACGTGGACTGCAAGGAGGCCCGCAAGCGCCTCGACGGGCGCAACGGCCGGCTCGGCTCGCACCTGCCCTGGGGCGACCCGCGCAGGGGCTGGGACTTCGTCTCCGCCGGACGCGGCGACGTGCCCTGGGAGGACGTCTTCCGGATGCTCGGCTCCATCGGCTACGAGGGACCCATTTCCGTCGAGTGGGAGGACGCCGGGATGGACCGGCTCCAGGGCGCCCCCGAGGCGCTGGCCCGCATGCGCGCGTACGACTACGAGCGGCCCACCGCCTCCTTCGACGCGGCCTTCAGCACGAAGGACTGACCCCGGCGCAACCGCTTTCCCCGGACCCCGGCCTTCCGGCCACCGCGTCCCGGGGCGGTACGCCCGGTTCCGCCCGGCCCGTGGCACCAGCCGCCACGGGCCGGTCAGGACTGCCCGCACGTGTCTTTGTCCTGTGGCGGGAAAAAGACGAACTAGCCTGCGTCCAAGGGCTATGCCGCACGGACAAAGCTCCACTACCGTCCCTGAGCGTGTACAGGACCTCGCGGTACACACAGCACCACCGCACTCGGCGCCACCGCACACCGCACCACCGCACACCGCACCACCGCACACCGCACCACCGCACACCGCACCACCGCACACCGCACCACGGCAGTACGTGCCACGCACGACGTAGCACGCCCCGGACGACGGCGCGCCCGGGGTCACCCGCCCGTACGACCGGCCCCCTGTGGAGGCACTCTCGTGCACAGGAAACGTCAGGGGTTCCGAAGAGGTCTCGCGCTCTTCACTGGAACCCTGCTCACCGCCGCATCCCTCACGCTCGTCGCGCAGCCCGCGGGCGCCGACGAGCCCGAGACCCCCGAGTTCCAGCAGGTGACCCTCGCCAAGGGCGCCGCGGAGACCGGGGAGCCGATGTCCCTCGCGGTCCTCCCCGACCGCAGTGTCCTGCACACCTCGCGCGACGGCACGCTGCGCCTGACCGACAAGAACGGCACCACCAAGGTGGCCGGCAAGCTCGACGTGTACTCGCACGACGAGGAAGGTCTCCAGGGCGTCGGCGTCGACCCGGACTTCGCCGAGAACCGCGCGATCTACCTCTACTACGCGCCGCCGCTCGACACCCCGGAGGGGGACGCCCCCGAGAACGGCACCGCCGCCGACTTCAAGCCCTTCGACGGCATCAACCAGCTCTCGCGCTTCACCCTCGCCCAGGACGGCACCCTCGACCAGGCGAGCGAGAAGAAGATCCTCGACGTCAAGACCTCGCGCGGCACCTGCTGCCACGTCGGCGGCGACATCGACTTCGACGCCGACGGCAACCTCTACCTGTCGACCGGCGACGACAGCAACCCCTTCGCCTCCGACGGCTACACCCCGATCGACGAGCGCGCGAGCCGCAACCCGGCCTTCGACGCCCAGCGTTCGGCGGGCAACACCAACGACCTGCGCGGCAAGATCCTCCGCATCAAGGTCCACGAGGACGGCAGCTACGACATCCCCGAGGGCAACCTCTTCGCCCCCGGCACCGACAAGGCCCGCCCCGAGATCTACGCGATGGGCTTCCGCAACCCCTTCCGGCTCAACGTCGACAAGGAGACCGGCATCGTCTACGTCGGCGACTACGGCCCCGACGCGGGCGCCGCATCGCCGAGCCGGGGCCCCGCCGGACAGGTCGAGTTCGCCCGCGTGACGAAGGCGGGCAACTTCGGCTGGCCGTACTGCACGGGCAAGAACGACGCGTACAAGGACTACGACTTCGCCACCGGGCAGTCCGGCGCCACCTTCGACTGCGCCGCGCCGAAGAACGACTCGCCGAACAACACCGGGCTCACCGACCTGCCGCCCGCGCAGGAGGCGTGGATTCCCTACGACGGCGGCTCCGTACCCGAGTTCGGCTCCGGCTCCGAGTCCCCGATGGGCGGCCCGGTCTACCACTACGACGAGAACCTCGACTCGCCGGTGAAGTTCCCGAAGGAGTACGACGGGGACTTCTTCGCGGGTGAGTTCGGCCGCCAGTGGATCAAGCGCATCGAGCAGGACGCGGACGGCACCGTCCAGTCGATCAACGACTTCCCGTGGTCGGGCACGCAGGTCATGGACATGGCCTTCGGCCCCGACGGCGCCCTCTACGTCCTCGACTACGGCCTCTCCTGGTTCGGCGGCGACGAGAACTCGGCGCTCTACCGCATCGAGAACGTCACCGACGGACGCGCCCCGGTGGTCGACGCGAGCGCCAACAAGACCTCCGGTCAGTCCCCGCTGCGCGTCGCCTTCTCGGCGAAGGGCAGCGACGGGGACGGCGACGCGATCAGCTACAGCTGGGACTTCGGCGACGGCTCCAAGAAGGTCGCGGGCGCCGACGCCGCCCACACCTACCGTACGGACGGCACCTACACCGCGACCGTGACCGCGACCGACGCCACCGGGCTCACCGCGACCGCGAGCGTCGAGGTCGTCGTCGGCAACACCGCGCCCACCGTCAAGCTGGAGGCCCCGGCGGACGGCGCGCTCTTCAAGTTCGGCGACACGATCCCGTTCAAGGTGACCGTCACCGACCCCGAGGACGGCCAGATCGACTGCTCCAAGGTCACCGTCCGCTACATCCTCGGCCACGACAGCCACGGCCACCCGATCACCTCCACGACCGGCTGCGAAGGCACCATCACCGCGCCGGCCGACGCCGAGCACGACCCCAACGCGAACATCTTCGGGGTCATCGACGCGGAGTACACCGATGGCGGGGGCGGCGGCCAGGCCGCGCTGACCGGCCACGCGCAGGTCAAGCTCCAGCCGCGGCACCGCCAGGCCGAGCACTTCAACACCTCCTCCGGCATCAAGACGTACGACAAGGCGGAGGCCAACGGCGGCAGGACGGTCGGGGACATCGACGACGGCGACTGGATCGCCTTCACCCCGTACAACCTGACCGGCGCCAAGAAGCTCACCGCCCGCGTCGCCTCGGGCGGGGCCGGCGGCTCCCTCGAAGTCCGCACGGGCTCGCCCACGGGCGCTCTCCTCGGCTCCACCGCGGTGCCGAAGACGGGCGGCTGGGAGACCTTCCAGAACGTGGACGTCAAGCTCGCCCAGGTGCCCAGGAAGACCACCTCGCTCTACCTCGTCTTCAAGGGAGCCACCGGACAGGGCGCGCTCTTCGACGTCGACGACTTCGAGATCACCTCGGACGCGGTCGTCAAGGGCAGCAAGCGGCTCCTGGTCTTCTCCAAGACCGCCGGCTTCCGTCACGACTCCATCCCCGAGGGCATCAAGGCGCTGAAGGAACTCGGCGCCGAGTCCGGGATCACCGTCGACGCGACCGAGGAGGCGGGGCAGTTCACCAAGAACAACCTCGCCAAGTACGACGCGGTCGCCTTCCTCTCGACGACCGGTGACGTCCTGAACGCGGACCAGCAGTCCGCCTTCGAGGCCTACGTCAAGGGCGGGGGCGGCTACATGGGCGTCCACGCCGCGGCCGACACCGAGTACGACTGGAAGTTCTACGGCGGCCTCGTCGGCGCCTGGTTCGACTCGCACCCGCAGATCCAGGAGGCGACCGTCCGCGCGGAGGGCCACGACCACCCCGCGACCGAGAGCCTCAAGGACGCCTGGCAGCACACGGACGAGTGGTACAACTACCGCACCAACCCCCGCTCCCAGGCCAAGGTCCTCGCCACCGTGGACGAGACCAGCTACAGCGGCGGCACCATGAAGGGCGACCACCCGATCGCCTGGTGCCAGCCGTACGAGGGCGGTCGTGCCTTCTACACCGGTCTCGGCCACACCAAGGAGTCCTACGCCGAAGCCGACTTCCGCGCCCACCTGCTCGGCGGCATGAAGTACGCCACCGGACAGGTCAAGGCGGACTGCAAGCCGGACAAGGACTACCGCCCGCTCTTCAACGGCCAGTCCCTGGACGGCTGGAAGCAGGCCGGTCCGGGGAAGTTCTCGATCTCCGACGGCGCCCTGCACTCCGAGGGCGGCATGGGCCTGCTCTGGTACCAGGCCAAGGAGTTCAAGAACTACTCCCTCAAGCTCGACTGGCGGATGCGGGGTGACGACAACTCCGGTGTATTCATCGGCTTCCCCGCCTCGGACGACCCCTGGTCGGCCGTGAACAAGGGCTACGAGGTCCAGATCGACGCCACCGACGCGGACGACCGCACCACCGGCTCGATCTACACCTTCAAATCCGCCAACCTCAAGCTCCGCGACCAGGCACTGCGCCCGCCGGGCCAGTGGAACTCCTACGAGATCAAGGTCCAGGGCGAGCGCGTCCAGGTGTACCTGAACGGTACGAAGATCAACGACTTCACCAACAAGGACCCCGAGCGCTCCCTCGCGGACGGCTACATCGGCATCCAGAACCACAGCGACGCCGACCACGTGTCCTTCCGCGACATCCAGATCAAGGAACTTCCCTGAGCACGGGCGGGACGCCGGGCCCCCGGGCACGGCGTCCCGCCCGCCCCCAGACGGCGGTGGGGGGGGGGCGCCCGGCCCCCCCCCCCCCCCCCCCCCCCCCCCCCCAAACCCCCCCCCCCCCCGGTTGTAATAAAAGGGGGGGGCCCAAGGCCCCCCAACCCCCCCCCCCCCCCCCCCCCCCCCCCCCCCCCC